>CAWCKO010000061.1:0-36067 GCA_963796145.1 uncultured Acidobacteriaceae bacterium
GCGGACTGCTTCCATTGGGATCGTTTAGCCGGGGTTACTCGAAAGCGGCTGCGCGTGTGCCTCCAGCCGATCCGGCTGCAGCCTCTCACAAGGCAAATCCGCGAGGAACGCGGGCTCGGCCAGGCCCCAGCGCTTCAACCGTAGACTCATTGCCGTGCCAAGCACGCCAAATCCATAGTTCACGCTGCGCTGGAAGTTGATCGAGGAAGCTTCCTCGAAATATTTGGTCGGACAGGAGATCTCGCCGATGCGAAAGCCGAAATGAACGGCCTGCACGACCATCTGGTTGTCGAAGACGAAATCGTCGGAGCAACTCAGCAGCGGCAGACGCTCAAGCAACTCGCGGCTCCATGCGCGATAGCCGGTGTGATACTCCGACATCTTCTCCCAAAGCAGAATATTCTCGATGAACGTCAGCCCGCGATTCGCAATGTATTTGTAGAGAGGCATGCCGCCCTTGAGCGCGCCTCCGCCGAGAATCCGCGAAGCCAGAACGACGTCGTATTCCCCGTAGGCGATCATCGAGGCCATGGCGGAAACCAGCTTGGGCGTGTATTGGTAGTCGGGGTGCAGCATCACCACAATATCCGCGCCCCGCGCGAGCGCAGCCCGGTAGCAGGTCTTCTGGTTGCCGCCGTAGCCCCGGTTGTGGTCGTGACGGATGGTGATCAGGCCCATCTCCCGGGCGAGGTCGAAGGTGTTGTCGCGGCTGGCGTCATCGGTAAGGATCACCTCGTCGACGATCTCGCGGGGAATCTCGTCGACGGTGCGGCGCAAGGTCCGGGCCGCATTGTAGGCGGGCAACACCACGACGACTTTCTTGTTATTCAGCATCGGTTCTGCCCCGGGTTGAATCAGATTCGATTATAAGGACTTGCTGCTCATATCATTGCTGAGATGATGCTGTAGCACTACACCGGATGGGCGTTCTACCAACCAAGCACCTCAAAATAACCCTCTCCAACTAGACACGAAACCACCCCGAATCGGAATCTAATTAACAAACGCCTGTCTTTTTGGTCAAGCAAACAGTGGGATACCGCAGGGGCGGCTATTTACCCAAAATTTGAGCACCTTGACGAAACAAAGGACTTAGCGGCTGACCCTTGAGCACCTTGAGGGTGGGTCAGCCCCACACGGCATTCATGCGGGGAGGAGCGCTTCGCAGCGCTCCTGGCAGAAAGGGTCTCAACTTTCATCATGCGTCCCTTTAGCGCTGGTCGACGTCCGGCTTTAGCCTCCTTGAGGGATCTGCTTGTTTCTTATCCACGTGCCTCTCCAGCTTGCGGAAAACACGCTTTGTATCAGGGCACGACTTTAAGTCGGGCCTAAAAAAATTAAAATGGCTCAAAAAAAAAGTCTGGGGCTTTAAGCCCCTGAGGACGTTTTCTCGCTAGAGATGAAAAGCAGGCCCGTCTCAACCGCCAAGCACCGAGGATCGAACCTCGATCAGCTTGGGCAAAACATCCCCCAACTGCACCGCCACGCCGCCAGGCTGGCCAAAAGCGAAATACACCTTCCGATAGAGCTGGTAAAGCTCCTCATACACACCCACAGCCTTAAGCCTCCGGCGCATAGGTCTTGTGAGGAAGGCACATCTTCGCCTGCGCCTCTTCCACCGAGGAAAAGGCCCCGGCCGCCAGCAGCGCGAAGATACCCGAGCCGAGGCTGGTAGGAACACCATCAGACACCAGCACCGGCTTGCCCAGCACATCGGCATAGACCTGGTTGAGCACAGGATTGTTTTGCGGTACCCCGCCCCCATTGATCACGCGCTCCACCGGTACCCCATATTCGGCCAGCCGCTCGAGGATAATGCGGGTATGGAAGGCGGTGCCTTTGATCGCGGCGAACAACTCATCCTGCGCTGTGTTGACCAGGTTCCAGCCCAGGGTGATGCCCCCCAGCTCCGGGTTGACCAGGACCGTGCGGTCGCCATTGTCCCAGCTCAGCCGCAGCAGGCCAGTCTGTCCTGGGCGATAGCTTTCAAGCCCACGGCTAAGCTCCGCGACCTTGACATTGGCTCGCCGCGCAATCGCTTCGAAAATGTCGCCGGTAGCCGAGAGCCCCGCCTCGATCCCCGTATAGCCAGGATGCACGCTGCCGGGCACCACTCCGCACACCCCCGGGATCAGCGTGGTCTTACCCTGCATCGCGATGATGCAGGTCGAAGTCCCGACCACGTTGACCACATCGCCCTGCTTGCACCCGCGCCGATCGCATCCCAGTGGGCATCGAAAGCGCCCACAGGAATAGGAATGCCCGCTCGCAAGCCCATCTTCTCCGCCCATGCGGGCGCAAGATGACCGGCCAGTGCATCGGAGGTGTGATACTCCCCCGACAGCTTTTCGCGGATGCCATCCAGCAGCGGATCCACATCGGAGAGAAAAGCCTGCGATGGCAGCCCATCCCATTTCGGGTTCCACATCCACTTATGGCCCATGGCGCAGATGCTGCGCTTCACCAGCTTGGGATCGGTAATCCCGCACAGAGTCGCCGCCACCATGTCACAGTGCTCGAAAGCGCTTGCCAGCCGGCCACGCTTTTCCGGGTTGTGGCGCAGCCAGTGCAGCAGCTTGGCAAATCCCCACTCGTGGGAATAAACCCCGCCGCACCATTCGATCGCTTCCAGATGCTCGCGATGCGCGAGCTCGGTGATCTCCTGCGCCTCGCCCTTGGCGCGGTGGTCGCACCACAGATAGTAGTCATCGAGTGGCTGAAGCCCGGCGTCCACGGGGACCACGCTCGACCCCGTGGTATCGAGTGCAATCGCTTCGACCTGCTCGCCCGGGATCCCGGCCTTGGCCAGTACCGCCCGCATGGCGCTGACCAGTGCATCCATCTGATCCTGGTGCGACTGCGTAGCGAAATCCGGGTCTTCCCGCTTACGCTTCAGCGGATAAGACGCCGACGCAGTGGCTAATCCACCCTTGTCGCTCCGTCCACTGTCGAACAACGTGACCCGGACACTCAGTGTGCCGAAATCAACCCCCGCGACGATCGCCACCCTCACCCCTCACCCCTTGATCAACGAAGCATCCAACTCGATTTTGAGATCGTCGCCAACCAGCATTCCGCCAGTCTCGAGCGCGGCATTCCAGGTCAGGCCGAAGTCGCTCCGTTTGATCTTGGTCACACCGGACGCGCCGATTCTCGCGTTCCCGTACGGATCTTTTTGTTCCCCCGACGGGCTCTCTACCTCCAGAACCACTTCCCTGGTCACGCCATGAATCGTCAGGTCGCCTTTCACCTTCAGGTCGGCACCGTCTTTGGTGACGGTCTTGCTTTTGAAAGTAATCGTGGGATATTTCCCGGCATCAAGAAAATCCGCGCTCTTCAGATGCGTGTCCCGATCCTCCTCTCCGGTGCTGAGACTATTTACGTCGATGGTGACATCCATGCTCGATGCGCTTGCATTCTCCGCATCGTAAACCACCGTGCCTTCCATTTTCCTGAATCCACCGCGGACGTTGGTGATCATCATGTGGCGAACAACAAACTGCGCGTGGGAGTGAGCGGGATCGATTTTGTAAGTCGTCTTCAAGGGGAGCTCTCCTTCTTATTCGAGATCGTGGTTATACATGCTCCAGCCCAGGTAGCGCACGGCCGCTTCGTACACCGGACTGGCCACCTGGGAAAAATTGGCCGCGACGTGGTGTTCAAAGCCCTGCTCGCAGATGAGTCGAAGCAGCTTCTGCAGTCGTGGAATCCTGGCGACACCCGCGCCGCCAAAGGTTTCCAGAGGATCGTTGGTAAACTCCCCTTGCCCGACGTAGCCACGGATCTTGCCGTGAAAATCGTCGGTGGAGAATCGCACATAGGTCATGGCGCCGGCCTTCACCCGGCCAACGCAGGTGCCAAAGGTATTCTCCTTGCCTACCGTGCCCGCGATGATCGCCTGAAAGTCCATCACCACGTCTTTGAAAAAGTGCTTGGGCAGGTTGGAGCAGTGGAAGCAGACGCACTTGTCCGGATCCGAACCGTAGTTGTTATTCCAATCCAACAGCGCGCTCGGCGTCTCGGAAGCCAGCGCCAGGGCATGCATGCTGATGGTCCCGCAGATGTCCACCTCGCAGGCGCTGGGGAACAGGTTATCGCTCATCATGCTCATCACTGTGCAGGGCACCACGCCGAAGTATTCTTCGAGCGAAGTCCAGCACTGAATGGCGCTGACGGTGCAATAGGTCTGCTGCATCCACTGCTCGATCACCACCCCCAGCTTGGACATCTTGATCAGTGCGGAGAGAGGAATATTGTTGGTGGAAACATACGCCTGGATAGCCGCAAGCTTGGCCTGCACCGCATCGTCGTTGTCCTTGAGCCGTTCAATACGGCCCAGGACTTCGGAAAGATCGAGCGTATCCACCGAGATGCCGCTCCGCTCCAGCAGCTTCTCGCTGTAGCGAACGGTGTTGAAGGCCGCAGGCCGCGCGCCGAGTGCGCCCACGCGAAGGTTGGTAAAACCCCGCACCACGCGGCAGACCGAAGAGAACCACGCCAGGTCCTTGCGGAAATCATCGGAGTCAGGCTGCACCGTGTGCTGCGCGGTGAGCGAGTAGGGAATGCCGTACTGCATCATGTTGTTGCAGGCCGACATCTTGCCGCAAAAGCTGTCGCGGCGGTGGGAGATCTTCATGTCCGCCGCCCGGTCAGGAGTAGCCTGCACCAGCACCGGCACCTTCAAGGTAGAGTGGCGCAGGGCATCGACAATCCCCCGCTCCTCGCCAAAATTGGGAAGTGTAACAATCACTCCGTCGATTTCGTCCCGATGCTTGCGGAAGAGGTCGCCGCATAAACGCGCTTCGGTCGGGGTTTCGACCGCGCCGAACTTCGATGCCTCCGTGCTCAGGGCGATGGTGCGGATGCCGGCTGCCTCCAGCACTCTCAACATCTCTTCGCGGCCCGTCTTGGCCAGGTGATCGGGAAAAAAGCCGCGGTTGCCGACGATCACGCCGAACGTCATCTGTTTCGCCATTGCTATTTCCTTCCCTTGCCGGCCGTATGCCGGGGACGAAAACCAATGGTGTAGCCCAGGCCGAAAATCGTGAGCAACGCGCCCCACCATATGGGCGCGTGAAGATTATTCAGCACCGGAGGATTGATCAGGGGGTGGCTCAGTTCCCAGAGACCGGTGGTGAGAATCACCACCCCATAGGCCAGCATCAGGATGCCTGCAAACCACCAGATAGAAAAAGACTCTCGCATCAGTCCGGCTCCTTACCAAAAGATTATGTTCAGAATGATGAAGATCACCGTCACTGTCCCCGCCCACACAATGGGACGCTGGTACCAGTGGTCGTCGTGTTCCTTGGGGAGGACGGAAGCGCCGTAGACCAACCCCTCCAGTTCCGCCACCGGACGAGGCTTGGTCATATAGCTGACCGCCACCGTGACCCCAACGCACACCAGCCACGCCCACAAGGCGCGATAAATGTTTTCCGCCATATCTTTCGCGTCGGGAGACATGGCTACGTAGCGCAGGGCGGAAGGGTCATTCTTCACCCACAGCCAAAGGCCGATAGAGGTGCACGTGCCTGCCAGCAGCCCCCAGAAGCCGGCCTCCTTAGTGGCGCGCTTCCACAGCATGCCCAGGATGACCGTTCCAAACAGCGGCGCAATGAAAAAGCTGAACAGTTGCTGCACGTAATCCATGATGCTGGCTGCATGCTGTACCAGGTACGCCGTGGCCACTGAGACCAGAACGCCGATCAGGGTGCTCCAGCGGCCCATGGCTACATAGTGACGGTCGGTCGCCTTCTTGTTCAAAAAGGCGCCATAGATGTCATAGGTCCAGACGGTCGAGAATGCGCTCACGTTGCCCGCCATGCCAGACATGAAGCCGGCGATCAATGCAGTGACGCCCAGCCCCAGCAGTCCGGGCCCGCAGTAGCGCACCAGCATCAGGGGCAGCACCTCGTTGAAGCTATGCTGGCCGGTCGTGACCGCCACGTCTTGCGCCACCAGCTTGAAAGGCAATACGGAAAGGGCGATCAGCCCGGGCAGGATCACGATAAAGGGCACGGCCATCTTGAACGCGGCGCCGATCACCGGAGCCATCCTTGCCGAACGAATGCTGTCTGCCGATAGGATGCGCTGTACCACCAGAAAATCCGTCGTCCAATAACCAAAACTCACCACAAAACCCAACCCGAAGACGATGCCGAACCAGTTCACCCCCATGGGGTTGGTGTTGAAGTGGCCCAGCGTCGACCACAGGTGCACATAGTCGGAGCGTCCCAGGTTGGTGGCGATCTGTTGCCGCAGGTTGGTCCATCCGCCCACTTCGATCAGACCCAGAATCGGCACCAACAGCGCGCCCGCCCAGATCAGCAGGAACTGGAGAATCTCGTTATAAATCGCCGATTTAAGCCCGCCCAGCGCAACATACGCCGCCACCGTGGCCGAGGAAACCCAGATGCTGAAGTTCAGGTCCCAGCCCAGCACCACCTTCATCACAATCGCCATCGAGTACATGTTGATCCCGCTCATCAGGATGGTCATGAACGCGAAGCTGACCGCGGAGAGGGCCCGCGCCCCGTCACCGTAACGAAGCTTCAGGTAACCGGGGACGGAGTGGGTTTTCGAGATGTAGTAGAACGGCATCATGACGATGCCCAGAAAGAGCATCGCCGGAATGGCGCCGATCCAGTACCAGTGCATGGCCAGGATCCCGTACTGGTAGGCGGAGCCGGCCCAGCCCATCAGCTCGAGCGAACCCAGGTTGGCGGAAACGAAGCTCAGGCCGGCAATCCAGGCGGTCATCTCGCGCCCGGCCATAAAGAACTCTTCGCTGGTATTGGAGGAGCCCTTCAGATAAAAGCCGATGAAGACCACAATCGCAAAGTAGATCGCGATCACCAAAATATCGATCCAGTTGAGGCGGGCAAGCTGGGTGGAAGCCGCCAAGGCCGCTATAGCAGTTTTGCAATTGATGTGTACCGAAGCGATAGGCCATCTCGTGGTTTTCCCCCAAGGAAAACCGCTCCTCGCGATCTCCATCAGGCCGCAGTAATTGCGAAACTGCTCTAGGTGCATTCTTTCTCCTGTCCGTAAGTCGCTGCGGCGCCGTGTTTGCGGAAATAATGCCTGTCCAGCAGCGCCTGAGAAACTCCGGTACAACCCTGTCGCAGCGTAGCCGTGTAGTAGGCCATGCGAGCCACAGTTTCGAGAACGGCCGCGTTGTGCGCCGCGTCGTGCGGCGTTTTCCCCCAGCAGAAGGGGGCGTGGCCGGCCACCAGAACGGCGGGAATCGCATGCGGATCCAGCCCCTGGAAGCGGCGGGCAATCGCGATGCCGGTGTTGTAAACGTACTCGCCGCCAATTTCCTCCGCGGTCAGCTCTTCGGTTACGGGAACCGGGCCATAGAAGTAATCCGCGTGCGTGGTGCCGTAGGCGGGGATCTCCCGCCCTGCCTGGGCCCATGCCGTGGCATATTCAGAATGCGTGTGCACCACCCCGCCGATGCCGGGAAACTCTTTGTAGAGTAGGAGATGGGTCGCCAGGTCAGAAGACGGCCGGAGCCGGCCATCGACTATCTTTCCGTCCAGGTCCGTCACCACCATGTCAGAGGGAGCCAGCTCTGCGTAGTCCACGCCGCTGGGCTTGATCACTACCAGACCCTGATCGCGGTCGATGCCACTCGCGTTGCCGAAGGTGAAGAGAACCAAACCCTGGCGAACCAGTTCCAGATTGGCGTCGAGCACCTGCTGCTTCAGCGTGTCCAGGGCACTTGTGGCGTTAGGCATAGAAACCTTGAGACAAAATAACAGACGCGGCACGCAAACGTTTACTGGCGACTCCTGACCTTAGGAGAAGCAGGCACACTGCGTCAAGCGCAAGCTCTTAACCAGCTTTTGAAGTGAAGGTCTTAATAAGATGAGCCCGGGTGGGCCCTTTCGCGGTGCTTTCCGCTTCGGGGAGAGAAATTCCCTCGCGAATGGGCTCAGGCGCGTTGGTCGCAGTTCCCCATATTGCCCGCACCGCCTTGCCGAAGGCGCTGTACTCTTTGATTCCGGACACGGAGAGCTCGATCACCACCCAGCGATCGTCCAGGATCTTGGTTTTTGAGCGGAAGGCGGCGTGCCAGCGGTCGAACTCCGGTCCCTCGTTCTCCCGCAGGTATCGCCACATCTCTCCATCCGCCGTCCCGCCGTAAGCGCTGGCGACCAGCACCGGCTCATGGTCGGGCCATCCGTGCGGCACTGCGTGCGCAGTCATGGCTCCGCCGCGGATCATGCGGGTAATTTCCTGCTCGGCTTCCCTGAGGGTGCGGGCAATTACATTAGCCTGAACGTCCTGGCCTACATATGCCCGGCAAAAGTAACCGAGGTCCTGTTCCATAAGTCACCTTTGATAAGCTACGTGATCCTGCCTGTGCAGGAAAAGAAGGAAAAAAACCTCGAGGTTACGTTTGGTCAGGCCCCTTATGCGGTGTTGGGGTACTGTAGTCGCACCGCGAAAAAGGGTCCCGCATATCTCGCGCTTTTGCGAGCTGTGGAATTTCACTGCTTTAACCCGTCAGTTCAAGCTGAAGTTCCTTCGCATCCTACTGACTCTATTGTTGTTGCTGTTGCATTCGCTGAAGATGCAGCAGTTGGGTCGGTGGCGGTGGCGGTTCCTGCGCCCGCTCTACCAGGATAGACCAATCCTCCGGAACTGGCATATCGCGATCCAGCGGAGGCATGTCGACGTATTTCGACACCTTAACCGCGACGTAGAGCTCGCTTTCCTTGCTGCCGCGGTAGATGCCGCGCGTCGGCGGCACATCCGCGTAATCCCTTCCCAAAGCTGTCCGGATGTACCGGTTATGCGCCAGCAGGTTGTTGGTTGGGTCGAAGCCTACCCACCCCACCTGGGGCAAAAAGGCTTCCACCCAGGCATGGGTCGCATCGGACGTGGACCGGTCCGTGTTCTCCTCGCCATGGTAGAGATAACCGCTCACGTAGCGGCAGGGGATGCCCACATGCCGTACCAGCGCAATCATGGTGTGGGCGAAGTCCTGGCATACGCCCTTTCTGGATTCAAGCGCCTCGTCAATGGGAGAGTTGACGTGGGTGCTGCGCGGTACATAGTCGAACCAGTGATAAAGCGAGGCATTCAACTGCCGCAACAGCACCAGCGGATCGTCGCGCCGGCGGACATCCAATAATTTCGCCAGATCGAGCAGGGCGGGCGACGGTTTGGCGAATTCGCTCGGAAGCAGCATCTCGGAGAAATCCCCTAAGGCCACAAGCGAGTCCAGTTCGTTCCACGCTCCCGGCCGGAGCGTTTGCGGAATCTCGGGCAACGGCTGCTGTTCCACCAGCGCCTCGGCCACCATCACCAGTTGCGAGTGCTCCCCCGGGATATCAAAGTGATGAACGTTGTTGCCCATATGATCGCGATACGAGAAAACCCGGCACCGCGGGCTTACGGACAAGGAAAACGAGAGGCAGCGTTGATTATTGTCGCTGCGCGGGTGCATGCGCGCCTCCATGAGGCTCTCGCTCACCTGGTCCTTATACAGGAACTTGGTTAGGTGCCGTATCAGATAGAAATCCATCGCACTCCCTGCTCCGCCTTTACATGGCGAGAGCGGCTTCCACCGAGTATTGAATATAGAAACGGTAAATCAGGTCGTGCGTCTGACGGCACTGCTGCAGGATGTTGCGCAGGTAGGCCCCGGGATCCTGGGAGAGAATATCGGAAACCTCGACAAAACTCAGCGAGGCCTGCAGCCTGCCGGAGATCTTGGTCAATTCGTCCACCGGCGGTCTTCCGCTGGACGTGTTGCACAGCGACGAGGGCCTGGCGCAGACAATCGACCGAATACCTTAGCGAATGGGGAAACTGGGGGTTCAGCAGCAGAAACTCGAGGATTTGATCCGCGGTGAGGTCCGCGGTATAGACCTTGCAGTACGCTTCGAAGGCGGTGCAGCAGCGCAGCAAGCCTACCCACTCCTGGTATTGTTGCCCTTCGGCCGCGACTTCAGGGGTATGAAGAATTTCGGGTTGATAGAGGTCGAGCAGATTCGCGATGGCGGCCGCTCGCTCCAGGTAGCGGCCCATTTGGATAAACTGCCACTCTTCGCCGTGGCTCATGGTGGTATCGGTCACCCCCTGGAAGAGGTGGATTCCGTCGATCACCGCGGGGAGGAAATCGGCCAGGCGGGTATTCAATCCAAACTCCGAATGGGGCTGAATCACCCAGTGGTACATGCGGTTCAATTGCTGCCACTGCTCCGAGCTGATCTCGTCGCGCACTTGGCGCGCATTTTCCCGCGCTTCGATCAGGCAGGAAGTGACGGATGCGGGAACGTCCGCGTCGAAGGTGAGGGTGTGGACCAGCTGGTAATAGTCATTTTCCCAGCGCACGTCCTCTGCATTGCCCAGGGCCGCCAGCACCCGCTTCCATCTCCCCTCGGCGCTGGTGCTGGACTTGTCCAGCATGAGACCCATGTTCACGTCGAGCATGCGCACCGTATGCTCGGCGCGCTCCAGATAACGGCTCATCCAATAAAGGCTGTCTGCTACGCGAGAAAGCATATTCCCTCAGTCATTCAGAACCCAGGTATCTTTACTGCCCCCGCCTTGAGACGAGTTCACCACCAGCGAGCCCCGCCGCAGGGCGACCCGGGTCAGTCCCCCGGGAACGATGCGCACCTTGTCGCCATACAAGATGTAAGGCCGCAAGTCGACGTGCCGGGGCTCGATTCCGTTTTCGGTCAAACAGCCGGCGCGGGAGAAATCAAGCGTGGGCTGCGCGATATAGTTGCGCGGGTTGGCTTCGATCGCGTGCTTGAATTCCTCCCGCTGCTCGGCGTTGCTGTGGGGTCCGATCAGCATTCCGTAACCGCCTGACTCCCCTACTGCTTTCACTACCAGCTTGTCGAGATTCTCAGTCACATACTGGCGCTGTTTGGGGTCAGTCATGAGATAGGTTTCCACGTTGTTCAGAATCGGATCTTCGCCCAGGTAGTAGCGGATGATGGCCGGCACGTAGGCGTAAACCGCCTTGTCGTCGGCGATGCCGGTTCCGAAAGCATTGGCCAGGGTCACGTTGCCGGCACGATAGGCGTTGAACAGCCCGGCCACTCCCAGGATAGAGTCGGAACGAAACGCCAGCGGATCGATAAAGTCGTCGTCTACCCGGCGGTAGATCACATCCACCCGCTTCAGGCCGGCGGTGGTCCGCATGTAGACCACGTTGTCGTGGATGCACAGGTCGCGTCCTTCGACCAGCTCGATGCCCATCTGCCGGGCCAGGTAAGTGTGCTCGAAATAGGCCGAGTTGTAGACGCCGGGGGTCAGCAGCACAATCGACGGGTCGTGGCGCCCCTCCGGAGCCAGCGACCGCAGCGTGCTCAGAAGCAGTTGGGTGTAATGTTCGATCGGCTGCACGCCGTAATCCCGAAAGAGTTGAGGAAAGGTCCGCTTCATCACCCGGCGGCTGGTAAGCATGTACGAGACGCCGCTGGGCACCCGGAGATTGTCTTCCAGAACGACGAATTCCCCGCTGCTGAGGCGAAGCAGATCCGTGCCCGTGACGGTGATGTAGACATTGCGGGGCACCTGCAGACCGCGCATCTCCCTGCGAAACTGGCGGCAGCTGTACACGATCTCCCGCGGCACATGGCCGTCGTTGAGAATCTTGCCCTCGTTATAAACATCGTGCAGAAAGAGATTCAGGGCGGTGATTCGCTGGGTAAGCCCCTTTTCGATGTGTTGCCACTCCGCCCCGGTAATGACCCGCGGCAACAGGTCATAGGGAAAGATTCTCTCCGTTCCTTCGCCATGCCCGTACACGTTGAAGGTGATGCCCTGGGTGAGGAAAGACAAGTCGACCGAGCGCTTGCGGCGGGCGATTTCATCCGGCGGCAGGTTCAGGAACGTTTCCAGTACTTCGGCGTAGTGGGGTCTTACCAGGCCTTCCTCGCTGAACATCTCGTCGTAGGTGTTGTCGAGGACGTAGTCCTTCAAAAGCGGATTGCCGAACGTGCTGGGTCGGGCTATTTCCATTATTTCCTGAATCCTGACGCGGTTTCCGTCGCAACCTCGTCGCTGACCACGCTGAAGTGGGTGAGACTGGCGATCCCGAACGAGGTGGTGATCGCCACGTCTGAAGCGTCCCGGCCCACGGCCATCAGCACCCGGCCGATGCGAGGATGATTGTGCCGCGCGTCCACGGTCCACCAGCGGTTGGCCAGATAGACCTCAAACCAGGCGCTGAAGTCCATAGGAGTAAAGGACGGAGGTATGCCAATATCTCCCAGGTATCCGGTCACATAGCGCGCCGGGATGTTGACCGCGCGGCAAAAGGTCACCGCCAGGTGCTGAAAGTCGCGGCATACGCCAACCCGCTCGGTAAACACATCCAGCGCGGTCTTGGTGGAACGGGCATGCTGATAGCCAAAAGCCACCTTGGAATGTAACCCAGCTGCAGATGGCCCGCACCCGTCCCCAACCTGGCGCCACGTCGCCAAACAGCTCCACGGCAACATTGGAGAGCCGATCGACCTCGCAGTAACGGCTGTTGAGCAGATAGATCAGCGTCTCGTTGGGCAGATCCGCAACCGGATGCTCGGTCGCATCGAGCGGGGAGGGATCTTCCATGCCCGAGTCTTCGATCAGGGTAGAACCGCTGAGCCTTATGTAGCCTGTGGGCGCCACGAACCTTGAGCAGCGATTGCCAAAGGTGTCGATGTAGCTGGTAATGGGGACGTTAGGGTCCAGTTTCAATTCGTCTGGTTCGAGCAGATCTGGCTCCCGCGACGGATGCACATGGAGCATCGCGACGATGGTCACGGGTGCGGGAACGTTGAAACCAATGTCATAACCTAAGCGAATAAGCATTGCACCCCTCGATCGAGCCCTGAAGCGAAGTGCCCGGGGTTCCCCCCAGGCAGGTTCGACAGGAACGACAAGGTCCTTGTCGCAAAAATTATGATGCTGAAAAACTAACAGACAATCGGGATCGGTTCATGCGGAAAATGCTCTAGCATTCAGTTTGGAGAGCAATAATGACCTATTGTCTGGGCATCATGACCCATGAAGGATTGGTTATGGCGTCCGATTCACGAGCCAACGCCGGCTTCGACCAGGTGAACGTGACCCCCAAGATGTACACCTTTCTTCAACCGGGAGAACGTGCTTTCGTCATTCTCACCAGTGGAAACCTGTCCCTTACCCAGTCCGTGATCACCCTCTTGCGCAACGATTTCTCGGCCGGTGAAGGCCTGGCGAAGGCCGAAACCATGTACGACGCCGCGCGCGCTGTGGGCGATACCGTTCGCCGCGTTTCCGATATGGACCGCGTCGCGCTCGAGAAGGATGACTTCAAATTCAATATCCATCTCCTGCTCGGCGGCCAGGTCAAGGGGGAAAAGCCGAACCTCTTCCTCATCTACCCCCAGGGAAATCCGCTGAGTGCGACCGAGGATTCTCCTTACCTGCAGATCGGTGAAGTCAAATACGGCCGGCCCATCCTTGATCGCGGCATCGAGTTTGGTTCCACCAGCCTGGAGGTCGCGGGGACCTACGCGCTGCTTTCGCTGGATGCCGCGATGCGCTCGAATGTGACTGTGGGGCCTCCGCTCGAAGTCCTGTTGTACCAGAACGACAAGCTGGAGTTCGATCGCTACCGGCGCTTCGAGGAGGACGATCCCGAGCTCGATCTGATGCACGCCCGATGGGAGCAGGCCTTACGCCGCGCGGTAGAAGAACTGCCCAATGTTCGTTTTGACGTCCGCCCGGTCCACGTTTCTTAGCGCTCGAGATACAGCAGGGACCTGCTGTTTCCTTAGAGGATGTAGCGGGACAAATCCTGGTCTTTGACGATCGACGCTACCATGGCCCGCACGTATTCCGGATCGATCAGGACCACCCGCTCCCGGCCGTCTGCCGTCTCCACTTCGGTTATAGGGAACGGCACGGTGGCGCCGTTTTCCACAGCCGAAGCGGCAATTTCAAGGGTCGATTCGCCGGAATGGCCCTTCATCATGTCGGGCGCCATAAAGCTGATCTCGTCCAGCACCCGCTCCATGATCGTGTGCAGCCGCCTGGCGCCGATGTTTTCCGTGGTCTCGTTGACCCGGAAGGCGAACCGCGCCATCTCTTCCAGAGACTCTTTGGTAAATCTCAGTTTCAGGCCTTCGGTTTCGAGCAGCGCCGTGTACTGCTTGGTCAGCGACGACTTCGGTTCGGTAAGAATCCGGACAAAGTCTTCCACCGTCAGCGACTGCAGCTCGACCCGGATCGGGAAACGGCCCTGTAGCTCGGGAATCAGATCGCTGGGCTTCGAAACGTGAAACGCACCCGCCGCGATAAAGAGGATATGGTCAGTCCGCACCATTCCGTACCTTGTATTCACAGTGGTCCCTTCGACGATGGGGAGAATGTCTCTCTGCACGCCCTCGCGCGATACATCGGGACCGTGGCCGCCTTCCCGGCCGGCAATCTTGTCGATCTCGTCCAGGAAGATGATGCCTGAGTTCTCTACCCGCTCCACCGCCAGCCGGGTCACCTGGTCCATGTCGACCAGCCGGGTTTCTTCCTCCTGCACCAGGTATTCGAAGGCCTCCCCGACCTTCATCTTGCGCTTCTTGGTGCGCTGGCCGAAGAGGTTGGGCAGCACGTCCTTGAGGTTAATATCCATCTCCTCAATGCCTTGGTTGGAGATGATTTCGAACGAGGGCGTGCTGCGCTCGCGCACATCGATTTCTACGGTGCGCTCATCCAGCTTGCTTTCGCGGAACTGTTGCCGCAGCTTTTCCCGGGTGCGATTGTGGCTCTCCTGGCTTGCCGGGGGAAAGCTGTTGCCATCCACCACCACCGGCCCGGGAGTAGAAGTCGCAGGCCCAGGGGAGGGTGGCAGCAGCAGGTCGAGCAAGCGTTCTTCGGCGTTGAGCTCGGCCCTGTCTTCCACTTCTTCCAGCTTTTCTTCGCGCACCATGTCGACCGCGATCTCCACCAAGTCGCGGATCATCGATTCCACGTCGCGCCCAACATAGCCGACCTCAGTGAACTTGGAGGCTTCCACCTTCATGAAGGGCGAATTGGTGAGTTTGGCCAGGCGGCGCGCGATCTCCGTTTTGCCTACGCCGGTGGGGCCGATCATGATGATGTTCTTGGGCATGATCTCTTCGGCAATATCCGGCGGCAGCTTCTGCCGGCGCATACGGTTCCTCAGCGCAATGGCTACGGCCCGCTTGGCGGCGCGTTGCCCCACGACATGCTTGTCCAGTTCGGCCACGATTTCCCTTGGCGTAAGGTCTTCAAGGGACAGTTCCAGTTCTTCCGCGGTTCCTGGTAGATAGATCGCCATATGCCTCCTTCTGGGGCCAGCAGCCTTAGGGGATGATCCTAGCCGTGCAATTCCTCAATCGTGATTTGATCGTTGGTGTAGATGCAGATCTGGCCGGCGATACGCAAGGACTTCTCTGCAATGGCGCGGGCCGGCAAATCGGAATTCTCGACCAGGGCGCGGGCCGCCGCCAAGGCAAAGCTTCCTCCGCTGCCGATGGCTGCGATCCCCTCATCGGGCTCGATGACGTCGCCTGAGCCGCTGATCAGGAATGTCTGCTTAAGATCGGCAACCACCAGCAGGGCCTCCAGGTTACGCAGCATCTTGTCCGTGCGCCAGTCCTTGGCCAACTCGACGGCGGAGCGGCCCAGGTTACCGGCGTACTGTTCCAGCTTGGCCTCAAAGCGGCTAAAAAGTGAGAATGCATCCGCCGTCGAGCCGGCAAATCCAGCCAGGATCTTATCCTGATACAACCGGCGGATCTTTCGCGCTGAATGCTTGATCACACTTTCGCCCAAGGTGACTTGGCCATCGGCTGCCATCACGACACTCGAGTCTCTGCGCACACACAGAACTGTAGTGGAGCGAATACGCCGGTGTTTAGAGCGGGAATTTGCGTTAAAAGCGGACCTCGAAGCGGCGGTCGCCGTCGAGCCTGAGACAACAGACGAACGGATTGACATCTCCTGCAAGTATAGCGCAGGGCCGTGCGGCGCAACCGGATGGGCGCCATGGGTCTGGGTGTTGCCGAATGCGGTCCAGCGTTTGCGGCGCAGCCGCAGGAGGCTTCGCCCTGCGATATCCTGCATGGTGTACCCCTATCTCTGGCTGGAGTCCCAATGAACGGCTTGCCTCTGCGCGAATCCCAGATCTTCGGCACGCTTGCCGCCGTTGGCGTCTGCCTTGGGGGCGCAGCCGCCTATGCGCTGCTTCGTCGCCGGGAAAGCCCCGACGAGTTGGAGCGCAAGCGCCGGGATCTGCTGGTCCAACAGGGGCGCATCATCGATGCCACGGTCATCGATATCTCCGACCTCACTCCCGAAGAGAGTGGGCGACCCAACGGGATGCAGTTGATTCTTTACAAGTATGAAGCGGCAGGAGTGGTCTATGAGTGTTCCCAGGACGTGACCATGTTGCGCCACCTGGTCAACATCTACGACTGCCGGCTGGGCTTTCCCGCATCCGTGCGTTACGACCCGCACAATCCCGGCAACTCGTTGATCGTGGCCGAGAGCTGGAGCGGCTTACGCGATACGGCCAATTCCGTCCCTCTTCACGGGCGCTCCAGCGCGGCGGCTCCTTCGCTGCGCTAAAGCATTTTCCTATTGGTGTAGACCGAAGAGACGATGTAAACGCGGCTTTTTGTCAAGAAAAGCCGCACATCGCCGCTTTAGAGAGAACACAGTAATAGGAAATTGCTTTAGTACAATAGTTATATGCACATGCATGGCGGGGCGTCGGAGAAGACGAAACGCATTTTACGCATCTCGCTCCTGGCCACGCTTGCCTATGTGGCGTTGACCTTCGTTGCGGGCGTACGTGCTCATTCTCTTGCCCTAATCTCAGAAGCCGGGCATAACGTCTCCGACTTTCTGGCGCTGTTGCTTTCGTTTGTCGCGGTCTACTTCCAGACTCGCCCGCCCACAGACCAAAAGACCTTTGGTTATCAGCGCGCCGGGGTTCTGGCTGCGTTTCTCAACGCACTTACGCTGGTTCTGATCGCTATCTGGATCGCGATTGCTGCGATTCATCGCCTTAGCGAGCCGGTTCAAGTGCAACCCCGGCTGATGATGATCGTGGCTGCGGCCGGCGTGGTGATGAACGGCGTCATTGCCGCACTGCTTTGGACCACCTCGCGCGACGTCAACATCCGCAGCACTTTCATCCACATGCTGGGAGACACGCTTTCGACTGCGGCCGTGATTGTCGGGGGCGCCGCCATCATGTTCACCGGCCACAACTGGATTGACCCGGTACTTTCCATCTTCATCGCTGCGTTGATTCTATGGAGTTCGCTGTCCATTGTGCGGGAGACGCTCAACATCCTGCTGGAGGGTACGCCCCGCGGATGCTCATTGGCGGAGATACGGGTTTCGCTTCAGGCTATCGAAGGGGTCCAGGATGTGCACGACCTGCACGTGTGGAGTCTGGGTTCACAGACTCACGCCCTGGCCACGCACATTACCATTGCCGACATCCCGCCATCGGAGAGCGCCCACATTCTGGAGCAGGTTAACGGGACGCTACGGCAGAAGTTCCGCATCTACCACTCCACCATCCAGTTCGAATGTGCCGAATGCGAGGTTGCCCACGGCTGCAATCCGCCCGCCGAGATGGACGAACACGACCATTCCGGTCACGACCACTCGCACGCTCACTCTCACTAGAGATCTCCCTCCGCGGCTAAAAGCCGCTCACTCAGGCCAGGTTAATAGCGGGGCTAAAAGGTCCGCGTGAGAGCTCTGCACTGAGTCCCGAAGGGACGGCTGAAGTAGCCCAGGACGGAAGTCCTGGGTAAACATAAGCTACTCGATCAGTCCCGCAACGGACGGCTGAACATGGGGCTTGAATTTCAGCCGTCCCTGTCGGGACTAGTCCAGATTCGTGGCGGTTACCCAGGACTATCGTCCTGGGCTACTTTCAGCCGTCCCTTCGGGACTCAATGGAGCTCACACGCAGGCGAATCGCCCTGTGAAATTGTTCTTGAGATCAGAAAAGCGCAGGGGTTTTAAAGCCCACCTCTTTTGTGCCTTTCAGGGCCCCGAGGTGACGATAGCTCGTCTCGCGCCTGTGGGGCGCGTTGCGCGCGATCAGCCAAGAAGTCCTCTGGGACACCGGCACTATCCAGAGCGGCGAAAATCGCATCCCATCCGCCGGGCTTCTCGGATAGGATCACGTCTCCGCTGTGCGGGTCGCGGCGGATGTACACTTCATTTCCAGCGAAGCGATACTCAGCCGGGATTTGGACGGCTTGGCTCCCGCCACTCTTGAAGATTTTTGCTTTCGCGATCTTCGACATCGCTCAACACCCTCTGGTTTAAATCGGCGACCGAATCAAAGAGTAAAGGTAATTACGCATCCTCCGCGGCCTCGACGGGCTTATCTGGCTGCGACTGGTAGATTTCGCCCACACGCGCCAAGGTATCGATCTCGCTGACCGGCTTGTCGTCGCGAATGCGTAGAATGCGGGGGAAGCGCAGGGCAAAACCGCTGTCGTGTCGATCCGATCGCATCACGTTGTTAAAAGCCACTTCCAACACCACCAGTGGTTCCACGGTCCGGATACCGCCGTAATCCTCAAGCGTGTGTTCCAGAAAGAATTGGGTCAACCGGGCAATCTCTGCATCGGTCACGCCGGAGTAGGCCTTGCCCACGTTGCGCAGTAGGTCACCATCGCGGACCGCGAAGGTGTAATCGCTCAGCCAGCCGGCCCGTTTCCCGTGACCATACTCGGCGGCCGTTACCACCACGTCGAGCGTGGCCAGTTCCCGCTTCAGCTTGAGCCATGCGAGACCACGCCGTCCCGGCTGGTAGATGCTGTGCCGGGCCTTCAGCATGACGCCTTCATTACCCCGCGCCCTGGCGTCCACGTAAGCCTGCTCCAGTTGGGCCACGCTTTCCAGTTGGACGGCGGGCGCGAGTACCAACCGGGCGAAGCTGTCCGTCGCCGCCACCGGTTCAAACAGCAGCTCAGCCTGGTGTCCTGCCGCAGTCGAGCGGCTGCCCACCCTGGTTCGCTCGCGCTCCTGCGCTACCAGCTGTTCCAGCGCCCCGCGCCGCTGTTCCAGCGGCTTCTCCATCATCATTTCACCGCCGGCGTAAAGCAGGTCGAAAGCCATGAAAACCACCGGAACGGCTTCGCGCATCTCCGTGGTCACTCGCTTACGCCCCAGCCGCGCCTGCAGAGAGGAGAATGGCAGAGCGCGGTCCTCCTTACTGCTCCAGGCCAGAATTTCGCCGTCCAGCACCAGCGGTTGCTCCAAACCGGCAAAGGCCTCGACGAGCTCAGGAAAACTGGCTGTCATGTCCTCCCGCGACCGGGAAAAGAGCGCCACACGCCCGGGATGCTCAGGCGAGCCACAGTGGATCTGCGCCCGAACGCCATCGTATTTATCTTCCAATTGCGCTTCTTTGATGACCGGTCCCGCGAGCCCTTCCTCAGCCACCTCAGTGGAAAAGCGCTGCAAGGCTTCCTCCACCGTTTCCACCGGGCTGGCGAGCATAAAGCCAAGAGGATGAAAGAGCTTCATCCGTGCCTCCGCCAGACGCCCGGTGGCCGCCAACTCCAGTACTTCGGGGAGATTGCCGTTCAGCATCCGGGCATTCCGAACCTCACCGATGGGGGCGCCATACGCCGCCGCGATCGCCTCCTCCACCAGGCTGACCTTGATGCCGGTGCGCATGTCTCCCAGGATGATCTTGATCAGGTATTTGGCCTCGAGCGGCGTGGCCCTTTCCAGCAGGGCCAGGGTACTTTGCTGTTTGGCAGCTTGCCTGGAGTCCCGTGCGATAGCTGCAAAGGCCTCGGCTACCTCCGGCAGCAGAAGGCTGCCGTCGACTCTTCGCGCCTGCAAAAGGTCTTGTGCAGCGCCGCCCAGGTCGCCATGGCGCAGGTAGGCAGCATGCATTGCGGGTTGGCTGGCTCCGGAAAGCTGGGCGAGGACGCGGCTCAGAAGCGCGCCGCCCACGTTCAATTCGCGCCCGTCCGTTTCTGGAAAAGGAACTCCGGCAAGGTACAGCGCCGCCAGCCCGGCTTCGGGAACAGGGAGTGCGCGCAGATACTCAGCCATAAGCGCGCGCTTCTCCAGCTTGCTGCCGGTTCCGGCCAGACGCTGGCACAGCTCTGCGAATTCGGCCACCGTTGCAGGCATTACCATCATGAGAAATGCTCTAGCCTAAAAGCCTATGCTCTATCCACAATTTGTCGATCACGTCGTCTTCCGCGTCAGAGACCTGAACACGACCGAACGCTTCTACACGGCTCTTCTCGGTGAACCCCCGCATCGAACTGAGGACAGCGTGATGTACGAGGTGGGTGCTACGCGGTTGTTTTTCACCCCTTGTCACCAGAACCCTCCCGGAGTCTATGACAAGGAACAAATAGGAATGAATCATCTTGCCTTTGGCGTGCGTACGCTGGAGGAATTACAGGAGATCCAGACCCAGTTAACTCGCGCCGGAATTCTCCATAGCGGAATCGCCATAGACCGCTATGGGGGCAAGGAGTTCCTCTGGCTTGACGACCCCGATGGCATACGCCTTGAATTCTATCTACGGCCATTGTGACGACTATCCTGACGGTACCCGGCTGGTGCACCACCAGCAGACGCTGTCCAGACCTGATAAAATACGAGGGATGGTTCATCGCGTCGCCAATACGGTTCCTGTCCGGCACGCTCTTTCCTAGCGGCTCCCGCCGCCGTATGTGTCTCGTCCCGAAACACAAAAGTTGACCGGAAAGGAACCTTATCATGTTGGATCGTTTACAACAGATTGAAACCCGTTATGAAGACCTTGGACGCCAGCTGGCCGACCCGCAGTTGGTGACCGACCAGCAAAAATACCATAAGACCGCCAAAGCTCATCGCGACCTGGAAGCGGTGGTGGGAAAGTACCGCGAGCTGAAGCAGGCGCAGCAGGGAATTGCCGACGCCACCGGCATGTTGAACGAGGGCGATGCCGAGCTCGCAGCCATGGCCCAGGAGGAACTAACTCGCCTGGAGAGTACAGCTGCCACCCTGGAAGAAGAGATCAAGGTGATGCTGCTGCCCAAGGATCCCAACGACGAGAAGAACGTCATCCTCGAGATCCGTGCCGGAACGGGCGGCGACGAGGCCTCGCTCTTTGTGGCTGAGATTTTCCGCATGTACTCGCGCTTCGCCGAACAGCATCGCTGGAAGGTGGAGGTTCTTTCCCAATCCGAATCCGGCGTTGGCGGGCTCAAGGAAGTGATCGCCATTATCGAGGGCAAGCGGGTGTACTCGCAGATGAAATATGAAAGCGGAGTGCATCGGGTGCAGCGCGTGCCCGCCACCGAGACCCAGGGCCGGGTTCACACCTCGGCCATTACCGTCGCTGTTTTGCCTGAGGCCGAAGAGGTCGATGTGAAGATCGAGGCCAAGGATATTCGAATCGATACGTTCTGCTCTTCCGGCCCCGGCGGACAATCGGTTAACACCACGTATTCCGCCGTGCGCATCACCCACCTTCCCACCAATACGGTGGTAAGTTGCCAGGACGAAAAGTCGCAGATCAAGAACCGCGAGAAGGCGATGCGCGTGCTGCGTGCCCGGCTTTACGAAGTGGAGATGGAAAAGCAACAGGAGGCGTTGGCCAAAGAGCGCAAGCAGCAGGTGGGGAGCGGCGATCGCAGCGAGAAGATCCGCACCTACAATTTTCCTCAGAACCGGCTTACGGACCATCGTATCGGCTTGACCAACCACCAGCTCGCGGAAGTGATGGAAGGCAGGCTGCAGCCGACCATCGACGCCCTCATCGCACACTACCAGGCCGAGCGTCTCAAGGCTGAAACAGCCACTGTGGCGTAAAGTGCCGGCCAGCGCCGGGGACATACTGCAAGCGGCTCGCGCTCGCCTTGCCGCTACCTCCCAAAATCCGCGACGCGACGCCGAAGTGCTTCTGGCCCACGTGCTAGGGTGGGATCAGGCAGCTTTGCTTACCCATCCCGAGCGCCTTCTCTCCCCGGCGGTAGCAGATCGGTTTGAGAGCTTGCTCCGGCGGCGCCTGGCTTCGGAGCCAATCCAGTACCTCACCGGCGCTCAGGAGTTCTTTGGCCTGCTGCTTGAGGTCTCGCCCGATGTCCTCATCCCGCGGCCCGAAACCGAACACCTGGTGGAAGCAGTTCTGGAGCGCTTCGGCCGTGAAGCGAATGCGCGTATCGTTGACGTGGGCACGGGCTCGGGCGCGATCGCGGTTGCACTTGCACACGCCTTGCCCCGATCCCAGGTGACGGCGGTGGACGTCTCTTCCGCGGCCCTGGAGGTCGCGCGCCGCAATGCGCAGCGGCATGGGGTGATGGAGCGGGTGAGGCTGCTGCATTCGGATTTGCTGGCGGCCATCGACAGCGCGGACTTCGACGCTGTGGTATCGAACCCCCCGTACATCGCCGACGGAGAATTGTTGGAGCCGCAAGTGTCCAACTACGAGCCCCACTCCGCGCTCTATGCTGGGCCTACAGGATTGGAAGTCTATGAGCGCCTGATTCCGCAGGCCCGCAGAGTGCTGAAGCCTCAAGGCTGGCTGGTGCTTGAGATCGGCCATGGACAGCAGCCGGCTCTGGAAGCACTGCTCAGCCGCTGGCGAGCGGTCAGATTTCTTCCCGATCTGCAGGGCATCCCTCGAGTGGTTGAGGCGCAAGCCTGATTTGTACAATGGGAAGTACGAGGAATCTATGGCCACGATCACGGAGCTTCCGAAACTATCTCTGACTTTTGAACAGAAACTCGATCGCCTGGCCCAGGTCGCGGTGAACGCGGGCTTGGGTCTTGAGCGCGGACAGGAGCTGGTCATGACGGCGACGCTCGATGCTTTGCCGCTGGCCCGCCTGATCACTGAGCATGCTTACAAGGCCGGAGCCTCGCTGGTGACCACCTTGTTCACCGATGAGCAGTCGATGTTGTTGCGTTACCGTTACGCGGAAGATCCGGGTTTCGACAAGGCCGCGGGATGGCTCTTCGAAGGAATGGCACAGGCATTCCGCAGCGGCGCAGCGCGGCTTGCGATTGCCGGGGGAGATCCCTCACTGCTGTCCAAGGAAGATCCGGAAAAAGTTGGCCGGGCAAACCGCGCAGTGTCGAAGGCTTATCGTCCAGCGATCGAACTCATCACCCGGCATGACATCAACTGGACCATTGTTGCCTGTGCCACGCCGGCATGGGCGGCAGCAGTGTTTCCTGACCTGCCGCCCGAGCAGGCGATGACCAGGCTGTGGGACGCGATCTTCGCCGCATCGCGGGTGGACGTGGACGATCCCATTGCGCGTTGGAAGCAACATGATGCGGGACTGCATCGCCGCGCGGATCTGCTCAATCAGAAGCGTTACGCCTCGCTTCATTTCCGTGGTCCTGGAACCGATCTGCGCGTGGGGTTGGCGGACGACCATCTGTGGATGGGCGGAGGCACGAAGGCGGGCACGGGTGCGTATTGCATCCCGAACATGCCTACCGAAGAGGTGTTTACCACGCCGCACAAAGATCGTGTGGAGGGCACCGTGACCAGCACCAAGCCGCTTTCCTACCAGGGGACGCTGATCGAGAAGATCGCGGTGCGTTTTGAGGGAGGTCGTGTCGTCGACGCGAAGGCATCCAGGGGGCAGGAGGTGCTGCAGCGAATGATTGATACCGACGATGGCGCGCGTCGTCTGGGAGAGGTGGCGTTGGTGCCCCACTCTTCGCCCATTGCCAGTAGTGGGCTGCTGTTCCTGAACACGTTATTCGATGAGAATGCGGCCAGCCACATTGCTCTGGGACAGGCCTATAGCACCTGCCTGAAGAATGGCGATCAGCTCACCCATGACGAGCTTGCAGCCAGGGGCGCAAACGAGAGCTTGATCCACGTGGATTGGATGATCGGGTCGAGCGAGATCGACCTGGATGGCATCACGGCGACGGGCGGCGTGGAGCCGCTGATGCGTAAAGGCGAGTGGGCATTCTGAAGAGACAGCAGGCAAACTACGCTACGGATCCTCTCGAATACGGTACGGAGAACCGCAGCGTCGTCGGAGAGACCTGCGGTCGTCCTGTCTGGCACGTCCGGGGACTGGAGTCTGCTCAACGTCAGGCTTCGACAGTTCGTCCCTGCACTTCGAAGAGCAGCCGATTCTTTAGCGGGTCGGCATCGACCCGTATGTGATCGCCGTGAAGCACTTCGCCGTCCAGAATCTTGATAGCCAGGGGATCCTGGATCAGTCGCTGGATGGCTCTCTTTAGCGGACGAGCTCCGTACTGCCGGTCGTATCCGGTCAACAGCAGCTGGTGGCGCGCGGCTGAGGTCAACTCAAGAGTGATCTTACGTGGCTCCAGCAGCTTACGCAGATCGGCCAGGCGCAGATCGACAATGTGCTCCAGTTGCTCCTCGCCCAGCGGACGGAAGATCACTACATCGTCCACGCGGTTCAGAAACTCCGGCCGGAAGCTCTGCCGCAACAGTTGCATCACCTGCTCCCGTGCCGCATCAAACGCGGCTTCGCTGTCCAGGTTTTCTGATTGCAGCAAATGCGCTCCCAGGTTCGATGTCATGATCAGCACCGTGTTCTTGAAGTCCACGGTGCGACCTTTCGAGTCCGTCAGGCGCCCATCGTCGAGCACCTGCAACAGAATGTTGAAGACATCAGGATGCGCCTTCTCGATCTCGTCGAAAAGAATCACGGAATAAGGGCGCCTGCGCACCGCCTCGGTCAGCTGGCCGCCTTCGTCGTAGCCCACATATCCAGGCGGTGCCCCAATGAGCCGGGCGACGGCATGCTTTTCCATGTACTCCGACATGTCGATACGAATCATGGCCTGTTCGTCATCGAAGAGGAACTCCGCCAACGCGCGCGCAGTTTCCGTTTTGCCCACGCCAGTTGGTCCCAGGAAAAGAAAAGAGCCAATGGGTCGCTTGGGGTCGCTCAGCCCGGCACGTGACCGGCGAATCGCGTTGGCGACAGTTTCGATCGCCTCCTCTTGCCCAACCACCCGCTCGCGCAACCGCCCTTCCATCTCCACCAGCTTGCGCACCTCGCCTTCCAGCATCTTGTCTACCGGGATGCCGGTCCACTTGCTCACAATCTTGGCAATGTCTTCTTCGTCGACTTCCTCTTTCAGCAGGCGAGCACCCTGGCCGTTACCGTCCTGTTTGGCGTTCAACCGCTTCAGTTCGGCTTCGAGCTGGGGAAGTTCGCCGTACTGGATAGCCGCCGAGCGCTCCAGATTGCCGCGCCGTGTCTGCTCTTCCATCTCAAAGCGCAGCGCCTCAATCTTCTTCTTCACGTCGGTCAGCCGCGTAATCGCATCGCGCTCCGTCTGCCAGCGCGCACGCAATCCCGTGGCCGCTTCCTTCAGCGTCGCCAGCTCCTTTACCACAGCCTCCAGCCGTTCCTTTGAGTTCTTGTCCGTCTCCCTTTTCAGCGCCATGCGCTCGATCTCAAGCGAGATCATGCGCCGTTCGAGCTCGTCGATGGCCATCGGTACTGAGCCAATCTGGATCGCGAGCGATGCCGCCGCCTCGTCGACCAGGTCGATGGCCTTGTCAGGCAGGAAGCGGTCAGAAATGTAACGGTGCGAGAGCTGGGCCGCGGCTACGATGGCCGAGTCCTTGATGCGGACATTATGGTGGGCCTCGTACCGCTCTTTGAGGCCGCGCAAAATCGCAATCGTGTCTTCTACGTTGGGCTCGCCCACGAACACAATCTGGAAGCGCCGCTCCAGCGCCGCATCCTTCTCGATGTATTTGCGATATTCATTCAGCGTGGTCGCGCCGATGGCCCGCAACTCGCCCCGCGCCAGCGGCGGCTTCAGCATATTCGAAGCGTCGATCGCGCCTTCGGCCGCGCCTGCCCCTACCAGGGTGTGCAATTCGTCGATGAAGAGGATGATTTGGCCATTGGATTCCTCAATATCTTTAAGCACCGCCTTGAGCCGGTCTTCAAACTCGCCGCGATACTTCGCTCCTGCGAGCATGGAGCCCAGATCGAGCGAGATCACGCGCTTGTCGCGCAGCAGTTCGGGCACATCGCCGGAGACAATGCGGCGCGCCAAACCCTCGACGATAGCGGTCTTACCCACGCCAGGCTCGCCGATCAGCACCGGGTTGTTCTTGGTCCGGCGAGAAAGCACCTGGATCACCCGGCGAATCTCTTCATCCCGTCCGATGACCGGGTCCAGTTTTCCCCGCCGCGCCAGCTCCGTCAGGTCTTTGGCGTAACGGTCCAGAGCCTGGTATTTGCCTTCAGGATTCTGATCGGTCACCCGTTGGTTGCCGCGCACCGAGGTAAGTGCCTGTAGGATCGCCTCCCGGGTTGCACCGAGCGAGGTCAGGAGCAGCTGCGCCGGATCCTTCTTGTTCTGCGCCAGCGCCAACAACAGATGCTCGGTCGATACGTACTCGTCCTTGAAGTCCTGCGCTTCCTTCGAGGAGTCATTCAATACCTTCTGCATGCTGGAAGAGAGGCCCGGTTCTGAGGCCGCAGCGCCTGAGACCTTAGGCAGACCGTCGATGGCCTTGCGGGCACTGGCTAACAGTTGCTCCGTAGGCACGCCGATCTTCTGCAGCAGCGGGATGATGATGCCTTCTTTGTCTTCCACCAGCGCCATCAACAAATGGAGCGGCAGCACCTCGGGTTGGCCGTTCTCATTTGCCAGCGAACTGGCCTTCTGAATCGCCTCCTGTGATTTCAGCGTGAATTTATCCCAACGAATTGCCATATAAGTTCATCCTTCACTGACCAGATCATCCTGAATCGCGTGTACTGCGAAAGCAAGTGGCATAGCTTGGATGCCGAAAAGCCTGGTCGCTTAATTCCTATTTTGATCTTTGAAAATCTGGAGAAGAGAAATGTGTGTGAAATTCACCCCAGCGAGCGGACTCACCGGGGTGAACACAACCTGCGGCGCTGATGTCACGCCGTCTTGACGGTTTCGCCTGCTGTCTGTTGGTTCTGGTTCAGCTCCCTGGCTGAGGCCACATTCACCTTGATCTGCCTGGGCTTGCTTTCCGGCTTCTTTTGCAGCTCCAACCGCAGCACCCCGGCATCATATTCCGCCTTGACGCTATTCGGGTCAATGGTGCTGGGAACTGTGAAAGCACGATAGAAGCTGCCGTAGCGGCGCTCCACGCGATGGAAGTTCTCTTCCTTCCCCTCACTCTGGAAGCTGCGCTCGCCCTTCACCGTCAGGGTGTTATTTTCCATGCGGACATCGAGATCCTCCTGGCGCATGCCCGGGATTTCAATTTTGAGCACCAGTTTGTGCTCGTCCTCATAGATGTCGACCGGGGGTACAAAGCCGGCAGCGGTCACTAGCTCGTTTTCTCCGTTGCGGGAGAAATCCTGAAAAAGACTATTCATACGATTCTGCAGAGCCAGAACATCGCGATAGGTTTCAAAACGAGTAATTGCCATACATCTCCTCCGAAGGCGGGCCGGTTCTTCGGCCTGCTATTGGTTTGATGCTAAGCATAGCACAAAGGAATCATAAAATATGAGTGTATTAACATCATATTTATTTAGGAAGTTCTGGTGTGGCCTCCAGCAGGGTCCGCGTATAGGGTTCGCCCGGGAAGCGGCAAATCTGCTCGCAGGTTCCCGCTTCCACCACCTTGCCGGCGCGCATCACCACGACGTTGGTGGAGAGGTAGCGCACCAGGGGCATGGAGTGGGAGATGAAGAGGTAAGTCAAGTGGAATGTTTGCTGTAGATGCCGCAGCAGGTTCATGATCTGGGCTCCGACACTGACATCGAGGGCGGAGACAGGCTCATCCAGCAGGAGCAGTTCAGGCCGCAGGGCGAGTGCCCGGGCGATGTTGATCCGCTGCCGCTGGCCCCCTGAAAATTCATGGGGGTAGCGGGGGAGGGCCGACTCGTCCAGGCCGACTTCGGCCAGCAGTTCCCGGGCATTCTTGGCGCCGTCCTGGCGATGGATGCGATAGGGCTCGGCGAGGATTTCAGATACGGTCATCCGCGGGTTGAGGGCGGCAAAGGGATCCTGGAAGACCGGCTGCATCCGCCGGCGCAGGTCGCGCAGCCTGGCGTTGGAAGAGCCGCAGATGACTTGCTGGCCATCGAAAGAGACAGTTCCGGAGGAAGGAGGGATCAGGCCCAGGACCATCCGCGCGACCGTGCTCTTGCCGGAACCAGATTCGCCCACCAGTCCCAGGGTTTCTCCGCGGGCGATGGAGAAGGAGACCCGGTCGACCACACACTTTTCCTGGCGCGCACCCCGCCATCCTGCGTGACGGACATAATTCTTGGTGAGCTGGTTTACTTCAAGCAGGGCCATGGCCGGATGGTAGCAGCCGCGGGTGTCTTGCAGTCTACGGAGCAACCGTAGATCTCTACCCTCCGGCTTTTAGGTGTAGCGGAGAGATTCGAGGCTTCCGTCTCCGGCGCTTAGATGTCCAGGTTCTTCACGTCCAAGGCGTTGTCTTCAATGAACTTGCGCCGCGCTTCCACGTCTTCGCCCATGAGCGTGCTGAAGATGGATTCGGTTTCCGCGATATCTTCGAGCTTGACTGAGAGCAGGGTGCGCCGGTCGGGGTCCATGGTGGTTTCCCACAGCTGGGTCGAAGTCATTTCGCCCAGGCCCTTATACCGCTGAACGTCGTAGTCGCGTCGTCCCTGTTCGATCACATATTCGAAGACCTCGCGGGCCGACTGTTTGGCCACGGGATCCGCGGTGACCCGCTTTGCCTTCTTGGGCTTGGCGGCCGCCTCTGATGCCGGCGCTTCCGCTTCAGTCTCCTCAGGTTCAGCGGCTGTGGCGTACTCGATCACGAACGGCGGCTGAAGCTCCTCACGAATCAGGGAGTACTTGGCCATCATCTGCCGGTATTCGGGAGATGAGGCCAGGGTCCAGTCGACTCGGCGCTCAGCCCCCTGGCTGTCGGTAAAGCTCACCGACCAGGTGCGGTGCTCTTCCTCGTACCGGGGCGTCCCCACGCCTTTGAACTGGAAGCGCTTGGCCATCTTCTGCAGTTCGGCGTGCAGCTTGGCAAGTTTCGGGGGCACAGAACCCTCAGCCTCAAAGTCTGAGCGCCGCAGAAGCTCGAACCTGGGCAGCAGTTCCGTGACCTCCTCGTTGCGCATGTGCTTGTTGGCTTTCTCAAACACGGAGAGGTAATCGTTGAGCTGGCCCATGAACTTGGTCAACGCCGCACCCTCGAGCCTCTTGCCGGCCGTTCCGTAGCGCAGGCCCATACCCTCGGAGGCGCGCTTGATCATCACCCGGACAAATTCCCGGTCATCCTTGATGTACTGCTCGAATTTGCCCTTCTTAATGCGGTAGAGCGGAGGCTGGGCAATGTACACATGTCCGCGTCGGATCAGATCGACCATGTGGCGGAAGAAAAAGGTCAAGAGCAGGGTGCGGATGTGGGAGCCGTCGACGTCGGCGTCGGTCATCAGAATGATCTTGCCGTAACGCAGCTTGGCCGGGTCGAAGTCATCCTTCCCGATACCGCAACCCAGGGCGGTAATCATGGCCCGGATTTCTTCATGACCCAACATCTTGTCGTAGCGGGCTTTCTCGACGTTGAGGATTTTGCCCTTGAGCGGCAGTACCGCCTGAAATTTCCGATCACGTCCCTGCTTGGCGGTGCCGCCTGCGGATTCACCCTCGACCAGGTACAGCTCGCAGCGGTCCGGCTGGCGCTCACTACAGTCGGCCAGCTTGCCCGGCAAGCCACCGCCGTCGAGCGCACCCTTGCGCCGCGTCAGGTCGCGTGCTTTCCTGGCCGCCTCACGAGCGCGTGCTGCTTCGATCGCTTTGTTAATGATCCGCTTGGCGATGGGAGGATTCTGCTCGAAGAACATGCCCAGGCGTTCATTAACGAAAGCCTGCACCGTGCCGGCGATATCGGAGTTGAGCTTACCCTTGGTCTGTCCTTCGAATTGCGGCTGCGGCAGCTTCACGCTCACCACCGCCACCAGTCCTTCGCGAACATCGTCGCCGGAGAGATTCTCTTTGACGTCTTTGAACAGCCCCATCTGCTGCCCGGCGGTGTTGATGGTGCGTGTCAACGCGGTGCGAAAGCCGGAAAGATGCGTGCCGCCGTCGACGGTGTTGATGTTGTTTGCAAAACTGAAAACAGATTCGGAATAACTGTCGTTGTACTGCAGCGCGATGTCCAGCTCCACTCCATCGCGGGACGATTCCATCACGATGGGCTTGTCATGGAGCACCTGCTTGCCACGATTCAGGTGCTTGATGAACTCAGCAATACCACCGGCATACTTGAAGTCAGATCGCTTGGCCTCTCCGGTTTTGGGGTCGGTGGTGCGCTCATCCACTAACTTGATTTCCAGTCCCTTGTTGAGGAAGGCGAGCTCGCGCAGCCTCTGGGCCAGGGTGTCGAAGTTGTATTCGGTTACGGTGAAGATGGAGCGGTCGGGGAGAAAGTGGATCTTCGTGCCCCGCTTCTTGGTGGTCCCTGTCTGGCGCAACTTGGTAACCGGAGCTCCCTTGGCGTACGTCTGCTCATAGGTGTGCTGGTCTTTCCAGACCTCGACGTCGAGTTCTTCGCTGAGCGCGTTGACGCAGGAGACGCCGACACCATGAAGTCCGCCCGAAACCTTGTAGCTGGATGAATCGAACTTGCCCCCAGCGTGGAGCTTGGTGAGCACCACCTGCAGGGCGGGCATCCGCTCGCCCCCTGGGACATCCATCTCGTCTACCGGAATTCCCCGCCCATCGTCGGTTACGGTGATGGAGTTGTCGATGTGGATGGTTACGTCTACTCGCGTCGCCTCGCCGGCGAGCGCTTCATCGACCGAGTTATCCACCACCTCGTACACCAGGTGATGCAGACCCTGTTCGCCGGTCGATCCGATGTACATCGCGGGACGCAGGCGAACGGCTTCCAAACCTTCAAGAATCTTAATGTTGTCGCCGGTATAAGTGCGTTCCGGGAGCAAAGTCTCCCGAATAGCTGCGGGGGGAAGAGCGGCGGAAACGGGAAGTTCTTTGGTGGACATGCAACTCCGGACAGCAAAGCTCTGTGAGCGGCTCTCGGCATGAAGGGACCGAGGGGAAATAACATCTTGAAAGTGCAGGGGTTGGCTGCACTCGACTGCCTCAATTTTAACACGTTTCGGGGTCCAATCACCCGCTGCTGGATGCCCAGCGAGGGGTGGAAAAAGGGGTACGTTTCCCCCGTCGCCGGGGTGAATAATTTTTTATCGAAAACACGGCTGTTCAGGTACCTAGGTGATCGGGGTGCATCTTTGGAAGGATTCTGAAGTAACCAATAAATGGGGTACTCTAGGGAAAGTCAAATGGGGTACCGCGGTAATGCGAAGAGTAGATAGCATCTATATGTCTTTAAATTAACGCGGTTTAGGCGGCTGGCGGACTATACTCGAATTAGTTCCCATCTGTCACCACAAATAGTAACAAAGACACCCGGAGGTAACCAGAAAATGAAGCTCATCGTGAACGCATCGATTTTCTCCGTAGTATTTGCCGGTTTCGTGGCCAGCGCATTAACATCCAAGCCGACAACCCTCATCCATGCGAATCACAGTCTGGTTATTTCCAACGCCATGCCAGTGCCGAGCTGCGACCCCAATACGGGATGCGTTATCTCCAACGCGATGCCGGTTCCCAGCTGCGACCCCAACACAGGATGCGCGAACTAACGGCGATAAAAGGGTACTAACGCGTATCCCGGCAGTACTCAAACGATGCACGTATAGCACAAAAGTGCCAGCTCTGGCGGTTTTCTTGAGTTGAGCACCACCCCTTTTCGAGCTATTCTCAAGACTCGGAAGGGGTGTTGTGATGACGAGCGTAGCCCTCACCATCTTGTACGCGGCGGAGCCCCTCCTCATGGTTATAGCCATGATGGCTCTGCTCAGGTCCAGGGAACAGCGGCGCTTCCCGGCACTTTTCGCTTACGTATCTCTTCGGCTCGGCTCCTCGGTGGTTCTCCACCTGTTGCTGCAGGTTCACCGGGTGATTACGATCAGCGAAAGGGCAGCTTACGCCTGGTACTTCTACAGCTACTGGTTGACCTATGTGGCCGGCGCCGTCATCGTCTTCATGGTCATTCAGGAAATGTTCCAGTCGTCCATGGATCCTTTCCCCGGCCTGAAGTGGCTGGGTACGATTGCCTTCCGTTGGGTCGCGTGCATTTCCTTTGTCGCTGCGGCGGCTGCTCTGCTGACGCCGGGAAGCAAGGGCGACAAGTTTCTACTGGCCATGGTCGCCCAGATCATGCGCTGCGAGAGCATCTTCATCCTTAGCCTTCTGCTCTTCCTTATGTTGGCAGCGGGAAAACTCGGCCTTTCCTATCGCAGCAGGGTTTTTGGAATCAGCTTCGGCTTCGGCATTATGGCGGCCGGCGATCTCATAGTCTCCGCAACTTTCCTGCACTTCGGACACAACATGATGACCTCGACAATCAGCGTGGTCACCACCAGCGCCAGCATCTTGACTCTGGGTGTGTGGTCTGGCTACTTCATGCAGCGTGAGCCGGCTCGTCAGGCCGCCGTTCTCGACCCCTCCTCGCCCCTGGCGCGCTGGAACGAAATTGCTACCACGCTCGGCCATAGCGGACCGCGGGTTCCCGTGGTTCCCGTCCCGGCAAGCAACTTCTTCCTCCAGGACGTCGAAAAGGTGGTTGACCGCATCCTGATCAAAAACTCACTTCATGTAGCGAGTTAAACCCTCCTGAGCAAAAGCAAAAAAGCCATAACGGTTCTTCCGTTATGGCTTTTTACTTGTCTGAACCGCAAAACGTTACTGAGCGGGAGTCTCCACAGGTTCCACGGAGACAAAACGGCCGGTCTTGCCGCGGTCGATAAAGTGCACCCGGCCGGCGATCTCGGCATAGAGGGTGTCATCTTTTCCCCGGCCGACATTCAGACCGGGCTTCAGCTTGGTACCGCGCTGGCGCACGATGATGGAACCGCCGGTGACCACCTGGCCGGCGAAGATCTTTACACCCAGCCGCTGTGCATTGGAGTCGCGACCATTTTTGGAGCTGCCTAAACCTTTTTTATGTGCCATTGCTTATCCTCGATCAGAAGTCTTCTGTTCGCTGCCATAGCTGAGTCCGTTGACCTCGATGCTGCTGATCCGGATTTCGGCATAGGACTGGCGATGTCCCTGCAGTTTCTTGTATTGCTTCTTGCGCTTGAAATGGAAGACCAGGATCTTATCCCCGCGCCCTTCGCTGACGACCGTGCCCAGGACCTTGGCGTCAGTCGGCTTCACGATGGACGAAACTCCGTCGGAGAAAGCCAGCACATCATCGAACTCCACCTCATTGGCGGATTCGCCCGCAGGCCTTTCAATCTTGACTACGTCGCCGGGGGCGACGCGATACTGCTTACCACCTGTGCGGATCACCGCGTACATAAAACCTCCACACGCCGAACCACACCGGCGTCACAAAGCTAACTGGGCTGAGAATGGATTGCCGAATGTGCTCAAACCCAAGGGTGAGCAGACGCAGGCTTAGATCCCAAGCTCTCTAAGTTTACGTTTCCGTCCGGTTCTGGTCAACTCGGCGGACTGGAAAAGGTAAACCCCGAAAACTACCATCAACGGCTCCAACGGGTGACGAAACCGTGCGTGGGCAGCAACGCCGTAATAAACCAGTGGCAGGAGCAAAAAGGCCCATGCGAACAGCCCGGTGGCTGGAGCCTTGCGGTGGAGGGCCAGGGCAAGTCCGAGCAAACCACAAACACTGCCAAAGACGAAATTCAGATTGCGGGCGTACTCCACCCACGGCGTAGCACTCGCTGGGTGAGGGACCCCTGCCCAGAAGAAGAACACCCGCCTTAAAGTGTTGCGGATAAAGTGAACCGGGTCCGCGCGCAGGATTGCCAGCGCCTGATCTCCGCGCATTTTGGAATAGGCAATTTCGCCCATGCTGGTGTACAGGCGTAGCTGGTCGGGCGCCTGTATAGGGTGGTCGTACTCCATCAGCAACCCCGTGGCTCCTGGTCCATTGCCCAGGTATAGCTCGGCGCCGAAATTCCCTCGGGTGGGAACGAAGTGGTGGAAGACCGCCCAATTCCTCCAGATCCACGGTCCCAGACAAGCGGCGAAGACCACGGCTGCCAGCAACGCTCCGCAGATCTGGCGCCTGGGCGTTCCGGCCAGCACCCAGAGTCCACAAATAGGCAGGAAGATCAACAGCGCCGGATTGCTGAGGCCGGTCAAGCCCCAAAGCAAGCCGAAGAGTGCCCAGCGCCCGAGGGAACTGTCGGAACGCAGGCGTAGGGCCAACACCAGCACCCAGGAAAACAGGAAGGTGGTGAGCGATGTGTCCCATATCCAGCGGACGGCATACTGCATGGCTGCCGGGTAGAGCGCCCAGATCCACGCTGACCAGATAGCGACGTTACGGTTGAAGCAGCGAGCTGCGATTTCCCAGGTGGTGCGTGCGGTTAGAGCCGAAAACAGGCTGTTGATGGTGAGGATTACCCACGCGGACGCCGGAGTAAAGACGCCGAAGAGCTTGAAGACTCCGGCCAGCAGCAGAGGGAAGAGCGGTCCCACCCACGCGGTCGGGCCGGTGTGCCCTCGGAAGGGGTCGGCGAAGCCGAAGCCAGTGGCGAGCGCCCGGGCGATCCGCCCCATCTCCTCGCCAAACAGCATGTGATCGTCGTACGGCCGGATGCGGTAGGTATGCGCCAGCGTGAGGTAGAGAACGCGCACCGCGAAGGCCGCCCAGAAGATCGACCAGGGGGCACGGAATCTCTGGGAGGTGGCAGTCACTGCGCTGCGATTCTATCAACTTGGAATTTTCAGCCTCGTACAGTGTCCTGGGCCGGCCTTCTCCGCGGTTGTCGTAGGCGTCAGGTGCGGATATACTGAAAGTTCGCGACTTTGGTGCGTGTGCCTGTCCTGTGCTCCGTGCATAGAGTAAGACTGCCGCATGTTTTTGCGAAAAGCTTAAGGTATCTGGAGTTTGTCATGGCTCAGGTTTGCACAATCTGCGGCAAGGGCCCGCAGTTCGGTAATAAGATCTCGCACGCGCACAATGTCTCCAAGCGCCGCTGGAACGTCAATCTTCGTCCGGTTAAGGCCGAAGTGAATGGCGGAAACAAGCGGATCCGCGTCTGTACCAGCTGTATCAAAGCCGGTAAAGTCGTGAAGGCCTCCTAGCCCTCAGCGACCAAACAGGCTGCGGAAAAAGTCGCTCTCGGGGCGATACGGATAGGTTTATTCCTTTTCCCCGGCGTGTTTGGGATCAAAACCAAGCGACGCAGAGTTGATGCAGTAACGGAGTCCGCCGGGCCCCGGGCCATCCGGGAAGACATGCCCCAGGTGGGCGCCACAGCGTGCGCAGGTGACTTCTGTGCGGGTCATCCCGTAGCTTTTATCCTCGTGCAGATTCACCGCTTCCGTGTTGGCCGGCACCGTAAAGCTGGGCCATCCGCTCCCGGACTCGAACTTGGTGTCGGAGCTGAACAGCTCAGCGCCGCAGGCCGCACAGCGGTACGTTCCGTCGGCATGGTTCCGGTAGAGAGCTCCGGAGAACGCCGGCTCGGTCCCCTTTTGCCGCATGATGTAGTACTGTTCCGGGGTCAGTTCGGCCCGCCACTCGGCGTCCGTCTTTTCTACTTTGTCCAACTTCGCGACTTGCTCTTTTTCCATGATTTTGCTCCTGGGTGATTCGATGCCGCGTGCCCGGTGAACGACGCGAGGCCTATCGTAGCGCGATCACTTCGATTTCCACCAGCGCGTCTTTGGGCAGCCGCGCCACTTCGACCGTGGACCGCGCCGGCGCGACCCAACCGTCCCTGGCCAGGTAACTGGCGTAAATCTCGTTCATCGCCGCAAAATCGCTCATGTTCTTGAGATACACGGTTGTCTTGACGACATGTTGCAGGTCGCTCTTGACCGCAGCCAGCAAAGCTTTGATGTTCTCGAGCACGCGAACGGTCTGCTCCTGAATGCCGCCTTCGACCAGCTGTCCGGTTACCGGATCGAGCGGAACCTGCCCGGAGGTATAGATCATTTCCCCGGTTTGCACCGCCTGGGAGTAAGGACCGATGGCCGCAGGCGCATTGGGAGTAGAAATCGCTGACTTGGCAGGAAGGCTCATGCGCTGATTTTA
>CAWCKO010000062.1:0-37028 GCA_963796145.1 uncultured Acidobacteriaceae bacterium
CACGCTGATCTTCACCCTCGTCATAGCGGAGTTGTTGCGCGAAAACTTTGCCATCAGTCCCCAGCTCTACGGCGGACTCTTGGTCTATGCCGCCATCGCCAGCATCCTGCCATCGCTCACTCTGCCTGCCTTTACCGAAGCAACCGTCGAACCGATCGCCATCGAGGCGTGACCTTGCCTCTACCTGCGGTTATGGCTTTGCGGTCGCAGCCAGGCCCCTGGGATCCACCCATCCGGTAGCAACGACGGGCCTGGAAGAGTTTTTGATAGGATCATCATTGACGCACTGTAATGTCCGCGTTATCGTTGACCCATCTGGTGTTCGGGAAGGCGGTGCGAATCCGCCACTACCCCGTAACTGTAAGCGCTGAGAGCTTGAACCCAAATTGCTCAAGCCACTGGGATGATTGGTCCTGGGAAGGCTGGTTCAAGGTTGAGGAAGCGTAAGTCAGGAGACCGGCCAGATGCCCTCCAGGGCCGTTTTCAGCTTCGATGGGAGAGCTGGAAAGCAACCTCGCTGACGTAGTTTGCTGGTCAGTACGGACGCTGCCTTTTTATTGGATCCCGCTTCGCGCCAGGGCCGTGCCCTGCGCCAGAGGCGACGAATGCAGTCAAACCAACGCAATACCGTGACCCTGGTGCTCGGAGGCGCGCGCAGCGGCAAAAGCCACTACGCACAGCGGCTTGGGGAGCGCGCCGGACGGGTCGTCTTCGTGGCCACAGCACAGACGGACGATGACGAAATGCGGCGCAAAATCGATTGTCACCGCGGCAGCCGCCCGCAGCACTGGCAAACCGTCGAAGAACCTCTGGCCTTGGCGGAGACAATCGCCCATCACGGCCCCACTTGCGACCTGATGATCATCGATTGCCTCACTTTCTTTGCCGCCAACCTGCTCGACGCGCCGGGTGATGCACAAAGGTCTATAGACGCCCTCTGCTTCGCCCTCGAGGCGCCGGGCTGCTCCGTGGTGCTGGTTTCGAATGAGGTAGGCAGCGGCGTGGTGCCGGAATATCCGTCGGGCCGGCGTTTCCGCGATCTGTTGGGCGAGATGAACCAGAGCGTCGCCCGCGTAGCGTCCAATGTGCTTCTGCTCGTTGCCGGTCTGCCTTTGCCCCTCAAGGGCCAGGCGGAGGTCAACCCATGACCGGGCTGAGAAGGGCTTTGCTGGTGTTCGCCATGCTCGCCACGGCCTTGATGACGACGGCCCAGGCAAGCCGCGTCCTGACCGATGAAACCGGACGCAAGGTCACAATACCCGACCACCCGCATCGGGTGGTTTGCCTGGTGCCGAGTGTCACCGACACGGTTTTCGCACTCGGATCGGGCGACGATGTGGTTGCGATAAGCGACTACACCACCTATCCTTCCGCAGCGCTCAAGAAGCCGAGCATCGGTAGCCTGGTAAAGCCTTCGATCGAGACCATCCTCTCCTTCCATCCCGACCTGGTGCTGGGAACCAGCATTCCGGGTTCGACGGAAACCGCGGCTCAATTGGAGACGGCTGGTATACCGGTCTATTTCGTCGATCCCCACGGCATTGCCGGCATCCTGCATTCGATCGACAGTGTCGGAGCAGCCCTCAATCGCGTGTCCCAGGCGACGGCTCTCAACGCCAACATTGCCCGGCGTATCGAGGCGGTCAGAGCGCGAACGGCAGGCAAGCCAGCGCCGAAAGTACTGGTTCCGGTCTGGTATGACCCGATCGTTACCATCGGCAAGCACGCGTTCATTACGGAGATCGTCGAGACCGCAGGAGCAAAATCGGTGACCGACGATCTGATCCCCGACTGGCCACAGATCAGCATGGAAACAGTCATCGCCCGGGTGCCGGAAGCGCTGGTGCTCATCCGCGGGGGCAAGATCTCCATCGACATGCTGCGGAGCCGACCAGGCTGGAGCAGTTTGCCGGCGATCCAGGCAGGCAAAGTCTATTACGTCGACAGCGGCATTCAGGAACCAAGTCCAGTCGCCATCGACGCGTTGGAGGAACTGGCCAGGGAATTTCATCCTTAGTTTGCGGGTTGCACCGCGAACATGGGTGCACCATATCTCGCGCTTTTTGCGAGATGTGGGATCTCGCAAAGATTTCCCATAGTTGTTAACCAATAACCACGGCAAGGTAGCGAGAAGGCGGTGCAAGTCCGCCACTACCCCGTAACTGTAAGCGCAGAGAACCCGGCACGGACGATCAAAGCCACTGGGACGAGTCCCTGGGAAGGCAGCCAAGGTTTGTTGACGCGTAAGTCAGGAGAACGGCCTTGCTTCACCCACCCGAGGGGGTTAAAAATGTTCGACTTCTCGATTTCTCTGAGGCCGCTGCTAATCGCGGTGCTGATGCTCGCGCCGTTAACAGCACTTGGCGCCGAGGGCGGCACCTTGCGCGGAACCGTGACGGATCCGCTTGGCGCGGTCATTGTTTCGGCTACCGTGGAGCTGCTCGAAGGCACATCCGTGGCTCAACAAACTACCACCGACGCTTCCGGCAACTATACCTTCCATCTCGAGAAGGCCGCCCGCTACCAGGTTCGGGCGGTTGCGCCCACCTTCCAGTCCACCACCAGCAACGCGGTCTTTGTGACGGCCGCGGAGAAAGCCCAGGTGGACATCACCCTGGCTACGCAGACATTAACGCAGCGAATTACGGTAACCGCCACAGGCACACCTACGCCCGAAGCCCAGGTGGGCGCACCGGTAAGTGTGCTGAGCGCGGATCAATACCGCTACTCGACCGAGGTGCAGGATCCGCTGCGGCTGATTCCGGGGGTCCAGGTGACCCAGACCGGCCAGGTGGGTGGCACCACAGGCTTGTCCATTCGAGGCGGTAACATCAATGCCAATAAGGTGCTGATCGACGGGGTCCCGGCCGACGACATAGGTGGGGCGGTGGAATTCGCCAATATCGATACCGTCGGCATCGATAAAGTCGAGGTCCTGCGGGAGCCGAACAGCGCTCTCTATGGTTCCGATGCCCTGGCAGGTGTGGTGAGCCTCACTACAGCTCGCGGCACCGCCCTGCTTCCCTTGCTGACTTACTCCGGCGATGGGGGAAACTTTAATACCTTCCGCCAGGTCGGTACGCTGAGCGGTACTTTTCGCCAGTTTGACTACTACTCTGCGTTTGCCCGCACCGACACGCGCAACAATTTGCCGAACGATGCCTTCCACAACGGGACGTATGCGGGCAACTTTGGCTGGACACCGAACACCGCCAACGATCTGCGATTTACCGTGCGCCATCTTACCGTCGCAGCCGATCAGCCCAACGCCATCCTGCTCTACGGCATTCCCGATGACGCAACCGTGAGGGAGCAAGACAGCTACTTGAGTGCCGCCTGGAACACCCAGACCACCGAAAAATGGCACAACCAGATTCGCTATGGCGGTTTGCGCCTCAATTACAACTACACCGACTTTGCGGCGACAGGAATTTACGACCCGGAAGAGGACGTTTATCTGGGTGCCCCGGTCAACATACAAGGCGCCAATGGCTATCGCGTAAGCGGACAGGCCATCTTTCAATACGGCGCGAGCTACGGCTCTACCTATCCCAACGATTATTTGGCGCCTAGCAAGCGGGACTTTGTTTATGCCCAGTCCGATTACCGGATCAATCCGCACATCGTAGCCCTGGGGGCTTTCAAGTATGAAGATGAGCGCGGCTCGACACTCACCTCCGGGGGAACCCCTACCGCCATCGAGCGCGGCAACTACAGCTACACCGTTCAGCTCGCCGGCGACATATGGAACCGCCTCTATTACACAGTGGGCAGCGGGCTTGAAGATAACGGTCTCTTCGGTTTTGCGGCCACTCCGCGGGCTTCCCTCGCCTACTATCTCTTTCGCCCCAGCAACGCCGGCTTTCTGAGTGGGACCAAACTAAACTTCAGCTTTGGCAAAGGCATCAAAGAGCCCAGCATCTACTATCAGAGCATCTCTCTTTATGACATTTTGGCCGCGGCGCCCAACGGCGGCGAGTTGATCAAGCAGTATGGCGTCTCTCCCATTGGGCCCGAGACCTCCCGCACTTACGACGGAGGCGTCGATCAGCAGCTTTGGAACGGCCGTGTCCGCGTCGGCCTGACTTACTTTCACAATGAATTTACCAATGGCGTGGAATTTGTACCGCAGTCGGCTTTGCTCGAGCTTGGCCTGCCGGCGGCCAGCGATCCTGCGGTTGAATTTGGAGCCGCGGTCAACTCCCAGGCCTTCCGCGCCCAGGGTGCGGAGGTCGCCACCGAGTATAAGATTGGCAGCTATCTTTTTGCCCGCGGTGGCTACACTTATCTGGACGCGGTGGTGCAGCGCTCTTTCTCCAGTGAATCCCTGCCCAGTTACAACCCGAGCTTTCCCAACATCCCGATCGGCGCCTTTTCTCCGTTGGTAGGCGCGAGGCCGTTCCGCCGCGCTCCACACTCCGGCTACTTTGGACTTAGCTACAACCGATCTAAATGGTATGGCTCGTTTACCGGCACGCTGGTCGGCCGGCGTGACGACAGCGACTTTCTTACCGACGCAGAGTTCGGCAATAGCCTGCTGCTGCCGAATCGCAACCTGGATGGCGCTTACCAACGCCTTGAACTTGGCGGCGGATATCAGTTCACTCGATCGCTTACGGCCTACACTGATATGCAGAATCTCTTGAGCGAGCATTACAGCGAAGCATTCGGTTTCCCCGCGCTTCCCTTCACCGTTCGGGCCGGGGTAAAAATCAGCTTTGGAGGGGAATCTTGGCGATTGAAATAGCCACCGTATCCAGCCTCCGCGAAGGCAGCCCACCCAGGGCCGGCAGACACGAACGACCTAAACCTGGCCTGGGCTCTCTCATCATCCTGTTGACGGCGGCGCTGGGCGTTGTCACGCTGGTCTCGCTCGCGACCGGGGCCGTGCCGATCTCTCCACGGGCCATCTTTGCCGCCATGGTGGGGCATCGGCCGCTTACCGCGATGCAGCGGATTATCCTGTTCCACGTCCGTCTGCCGCGCGTGGTGGCGTCGGGTTTGGTGGGCTCGGCGTTGGCGCTTGCCGGTCTCCTCTTTCAAGGACTGTTTCGCAATCCCATCGCCGACCCCTACGTCATCGGATCGTCCGGAGGCGCGATCTTTGGCGCCTGCATCGGGATCGTCTTCTTTTCTCAGTGGTCGATCTTCGGCTTCAGCGCTACCGCGCTGCTGGCCTTCGCCGGGTCGGCGGCTACCATGGCGCTGGTGTATTCGCTGGCTCGCTCGGCGGGCAAAACCAACGTTGTGACCCTTCTGCTGGCCGGCTTTGGCATCAGCGCCATTTTTACCAATTCAAGCTACTTCTTTGAGCTCTTCGATAAGACGGGCACAGACAACCGCATTCTAGCCTCCTGGCTACATGGCGTCATCGGCATACCTGCCTGGACCGAAGTAGAGGTAAGCGCCGCTCTGATCGCCTTGGCAGCCGTGGCCGCGCTTCCCCTGATGAGGACACTCAATACCCTGGCGCTGGGCGATGAGTACGCCCAGCAACTCGGAATACGGGTCGAGTCCGCGCGGGTGTTCATCATTCTAATAGGGTCGCTGTTGACCGCCGTAGCCGTCTCACTCGGAGGCATGATCATGTTCGCCGGGCTGATCGTGCCCCACGTCGCACGGCTGCTGCTGGGTCCCGATCACGTTCGCCTACTGCCGATAACGGTGCTGGCCGGAGCCATCTTTCTGATGCTTGCCGATACCCTGGCGCGGACGATCTTTGCTCCCTCAGAGGTTCCGGTAGGCGTTCTGATAGCCTTTGTTGGCGGCCCCTTCTTCCTTTACCTGCTGCGCAAAATGAAACGGGGCTACACGGTATGAGCTGCCTGTTACGCGTCGACGGCGTGCATTTTGACTACCCGGGACAAGAGGTTCTCCGCCAGGCAACCTTCGATCTCGAAGAAGGTAGCTGTAGCGCGCTAATCGGCACCAATGGTGCCGGCAAAACGACACTGTTGCGTATTATTGCCGGGGTATTGCGCCCCGCATCGGGGAGCGTTCGCTTGCGCGGACAGCACATGGAGACGATCCCTTTGAAAGAGGTGGCGCGCACCATCGCGCTGGTGCCGCAGCAATTGGAGCTGCCGTTTGACTTCACAGTGCAACAAGTAGTGGAGCAGGGCCGAACCCCCTACATCGGTATGCTGCGGGGGCCGGGGCGGAGCGATCGGATAGCCGTCGATCGAGCTCTCGACCTGGCGGATGTCTCCGACCTTCGTAATCGAATTTTCAACGAGCTCAGCGGAGGCGAACGCCAGCGGGTCAAGATTGCGCTGGGACTGGCTCAGCAACCTCGCCTCCTGCTGCTGGATGAGCCAACCCAAAACCTCGATATCGGCAGGCAGGTGGAGCTGATCGATCTACTTCATTTTCTGCGCGACGAGGGCATCACCATTCTGGCTTCCATCCACGATCTACACCTGGTGGATAAGAATTTCTCCACCGTGCTTCTGCTTAGCCCGGGACAGCCCTTAACCAGCGGGAGCCCGGAGCAGATGCTGAAACCTTCGATCCTGGAGCGAGCCTTTCAGTGCCCGCCGGACCGTCACCCGTTACTCATCGAACGCGCCGAGCTATACCGGAAAGAGGCCCGATGAATACCGAAATACTCCACCTCGAAGAGGTGATCGACTCCATCTCTGCTCCGCCAGATGCTTTCCTGGCCTTGGCCAGAACTCGCCTCGACGCGCTCACCAAGCCGCTGGGAAGTCTGGGCCGTCTGGAAGATCTGGCGGCGCAATGGTTCGCCATCCGTCAAGGAAACGTCACCGGCACGGTAAACAAGGCGGTCTACGTCTTCGCCGCCGATCACGGCATTACTGCCGAAGGGGTAAGTGCCTATCCTGCGCAGGTAACGCAACAGATGGTGCTCAACTTCCTTGCCGGAGGTGCAGCCATCAATGTGCTCGCCCGCCTCAACCAGGTGGAAGTGAACGTGGTTGACGTTGGGGTGGACGCAGACCTGACCGATCATGCGGGGCTGGCGCAATGGAAAGTACGCAGGGGCAGCAGAAATATGCTGCGCGAACCGGCGATGAGCGAAGAAGAATTGGCAGCGGCGCTCTCCGTTGGCCTTACGCTGGCGGAAGCTGCCTACTCTAACGGAAACAATCTGATCGCGGTGGGCGAAATGGGCATCGGCAATACCACCGCCGCCAGCGTCATGGCCGCCGCACTCACCGGCATGCCGGCCGCCCTGGTCACCGGTAGAGGGACCGGCCTCGACACCGAGGCGTATGCGCATAAATGCCGCGTCGTCGAAGCTGTCGTTGCCCGTCACTTTAGCCAATCCACCGGCCCCCGCGAGATTCTTCGCTGCGCGGGCGGCCTGGAAATCGCCGCCATGGCCGGCATGATCCTCGGCGCGGCACGGCGCCATATCGCCGTCGTCATGGATGGCTTCATCTCCACCGCGGCCGCGGCCATCGCCTGCGGCCTTGCCCCCGCGGTACGCGCGTATCTATTCGCCGGACATCGCTCGCAGGAACCAGGGCACAGGGTATTGCTTGCCCATCTCGACATCGAGCCCATCCTTGACCTGGATATGCGCCTGGGAGAAGGCAGCGGCGCGGTTCTGGCCATGCCCATTCTGGAAGCCGCAATGCGCATCTATCAGGAGATGGCCACCTTCGCCTCGGCGGGCATCAGCGGGGCAACTGCATGAGCCTGCGCGCTCCGCGATTTGCGGTGGACATCGCGGTAGCTTTTCAATTTCTCACTCGGCTGCCGGTGCCTCAGGTCGTGTTCGCGCCCGACGGCCTGGCGCGCGCCGTCAAGTTTTTCCCCTTGGTTGGCCTGGTGATTGGATCGGGTGCGGCGCTGCTCGAGAAAGTTCTGTCGCCTCATCTCGGCCGCCCCGCCTCGGCGGTGGCGGTGCTGCTGTACCTGGTGCTGATCACCGGCTGTCTGCATGAGGATGGTCTCGCCGATGTCGCCGACAGCATGGGCGGTTGGACCCGCGAACAGCGGCTGGCTATTCTCCGTGATAGCCGAATCGGTAGTTATGGCGTAGCAGCACTGGTGCTTTCGCTGCTTAGCCGCGCCGTGCTGCTCGCCGGGTTGCCGCTCGAGCATTTCACCGCCTACCTGGTGTCTGCCCATGTGCTCTGCCGCTGGTCTATTCTGCCCCTCAGCTACTATCTTCCTGCGGCGCGCGAAAGCGAGGGCCAGGGGGCGCGGATTGCCAGGTTGACCTCGGCTTCCTCTCTGATCGCAGGGTCGGTCTTCACCATTGCCACTGTGGTGGTAGCTCTTCATAAAGCCGCGATTGGTCCGCTGCTTGTGGCCATGGTTGTGCCTCTGCTCACCAGCTTCTTATACGTGCGCAATTTCGGGGGCATCACCGGCGACTGCTTTGGTGCAACCACTCAACTTACCGAGATAGCTGTGTATCTTTGCGGAGTGTGGAAGCCTTGAGCCGCGTCGTCTTCATTCGTCATGCGGAGACGGAGATGGCAGGCCGTTATTGCGGCCATTCCGACCCCGAGCTGAACGCGCAAGGACGCGCGCAGCTCACGAAGTTGGCTCATCTGCTCTCCGCAGAGCCGTTCGGTACTGTCTACAGCAGCGACCTGCGCCGTGCCAGAAGCACAGCGCATGCGATTGCCGCGGGAAGAAACATTCCCCAGGTGTTGCGGCCGGCACTGCGCGAGATTGATTTCGGCGATTGGGAAGGCATGAGCTGGGAGCAGATTGAGCAGTTGGATCCCGAGTATGCGCAGGAGTGGATGGCTGCCTATCCCCACCTGCCCGCGCCCTCAGGAGAAAGCTTCCAGGCGTTTGAGGCACGTATTCTCGAAGAAGTAAACCATCTTCTCGAACACAACCCGGGCCCCATTGCCGTGGTCACGCATGCCGGCGTGTTGCGCGTAGTGTTGCGGCATCTGTTCGGCTGCTCTGACCAGGAGGCCTGGCAGCAAACCCGGCCATACTGCTGCGTCGTGCGCTATGAAGCACAAGGAGAAAACAAATGAGTATTGCAACCAAACATGGAGATAGGGGACAGACCGGGCTTGCCGGCGGCATTCGCATTTCGAAGGCAGACCTGCGGGTAGAGGCTTATGGTTCCGTCGACGAGCTGAATACCGTGCTCGGTTTCGCCCGCAGCATCTGCCAAAACCAGGAGATCGCCGGCTGGACGGAGCAGATTCAAAAGACGCTCTTCCGGCTTGGCTCCGCAATGGCCACGCCTCCGGAGAGCCGCAAGCCGCAGCCCTTCATCACCGCGGAGGATGTTGACTTCTTGACCCAGCTGGTCTACCAGATCGAGGCCACAGAGGGGATTCTTGCCGACTGGTCGCTGCCTGGCGCGCACACCGAATCCGCTGCCTATGAGGTTGCGCGTACGGTCTGCCGCCGTGCGGAGCGCAACGCGGTGCGGCTGGCCGAGAGCGGGCAAGAGGTCAAGCCGGAGGTTCTGGCCTACCTCAATCGCCTCTCTGACCTGATCTGGCTCTTCGGCCGGCTAATCGAGCTGAACGCCGGTGTCGATGCGCGCCTTCGCGACGGAACCAAGCCCGGTCCGAAATGGTCGCGAGCCTGGTGAGGACCCCTCGGAAACAACAACCCGAACAGCAGGTCCCTCCACTGCGCTACGGTTAATGAAAAACGCCTTCTGTCCAGCAACCGCTCTCCATGGAAGCGTCGCCCTCCCCTTTGTCATCCCGAGCTACCGGATTCGCACGCTGCGCCGGAACGGTCGCGGTGCCCAGTACGCATGAATTCGCCAACGCCACCAATTTCATCCGCAGCCGAGGGATCTGCAGTGCGGACCTTCGTGGAAATGTTTTCCGACAGTGAGCCAGGCACGCGCCATCATGGTTCTTGGAACCGGCTCCCACGTTGGCAAATCGTTATTGACGGCGGCGCTTTGCCGCATCTTTGCCCAACAGGGCTACCGCGTCGCTCCATTTAAATCGCAGAACATGTCGCTGAACTCGGCCGCGACCATCGAGGGCCTGGAGATCGGCCGTGCCCAGGCATTGCAGGCCGAAGCCGCCGGCATCGCGCCGTCGGTGCACATGAATCCCGTCCTCATTAAGCCTTCGGGAGATTGTTCGTCCCAGGTGATGGTGCGGGGCAAGATCTGGGGGCAGATCTCCGCTGCCGACTATCATCAGCGGCGGGTGGAAGAGCTGATGCCGGTAGTGTGCGAAAGCTATCACACGCTGGCGTCAAGCTTTGAAGTGATCGTTCTGGAAGGGGCCGGCTCCCCCGCTGAGATCAATCTGAAACAGCATGACATTGCTAACATGCGCATGGCAGAAATGGCGGATGCCCGATGCCTCTTAGTGGGTGACATCGATCGCGGCGGAGTCTTCGCTTCCCTGCTTGGCACGATCGAGCTGCTGGATCCAGCCGAGCGCGATCGCATCCGCGGCTTCTGCATTAATAAGTTTCGTGGTGACCTGAGCCTGCTGGAACCGGGCGTTCGCATGATGGAAGAGCGTCTGGGAAAACCCTGTCTCGGCGTGGTTCCCTACCTGCCCGCTCTCGCTTTGGAAGAAGAAGATAGCGTCGGCCTGCCAAGGATCGCGCGCGCAGGCTGGTCGACAACCGCGAACACGCCAGACCGCCCCCTGCGCATCGCTGTGGTGGCGTTGCCTTCGTTTTCCAACTTCACAGATTTCGACTCGCTACGCATGGAATCATCTGTCGATTTGCTCTTCTGCCGTTCGGCCGAGCTTCTGGCGAATGCCGACGTTGTGGTCCTGCCCGGCAGCAAACAGACCATGAGTGATCTGGAGTGGATGCTTGCGCATGGTTTCGATCGAGCGGTGCACCTGCATGCGAGGTCTGGTCTGGTGGTGGGCATCTGTGGCGGCATGCAGATGCTTGGCCAGGAACTGGCTGACCCGGCCGGTATCGAGCAGAAGGGCTGCATGGCAGGGCTAGGCCTGCTCCCCATCAGTACTACCATGCAGGCGGACAAGGTGACGCGACTATCCTCCGGCACCATTCAGGGAAGCTCTCTTTTCGGCCAGGCGTTAGAAGATGATCGCATTGCCGGGTATGAGATTCATATTGGCAAGACTCTCTATCTGGACCGATCAGAGCCGTTCGCTACTCTAGCAAATGGGGAGCGGGACGGATGTATCAGCGCCGACCGGCGCGTGCTCGGCACCTACCTGCATGGCATCTTTGACGAGGACTGTTTTCGCCACCAATTCCTGACCGCGGCCAGGAGCTTTCGCAAGCTGGCCCCTCCATCCGCGCTCAATCCATGGAAGGCACAACGCGAGGAGTCTCTTAATCGACTTGCACACGAGGTGAGCACCTCGCTCGATATGCGGCGCATCTTTGCCTGGGTGGGGCTGAAGTACGAATGAACATGATCGCCGCTGCCTGTCTCTTCGATTGGATCGCCGGGGATCCCGAGTGGTTCCCGCACCCCGTCAGGCTGATGGGGCACTGCACTCAGCTTGCAGAACGGTTGCTGCGCCATCCGGGCCAAAGTGCAGAGGAGGAGTTAATCGCGGGCGCAATGCTAACTGCCGGTCTGGTCGGGGTCTCATACCTGGGTACATCGAAAGCGATCGCGTGGGCGCATCGCCAGGGCTGGGGCAACAGCATGGAGATCTTGCTGGCGTGGACCTGCCTGGCATCACGCAACCTGGTCGATGAAAGCCTTGCGGTCCTCCGTACCCTCGATCAGCCGGCACTCGCGCGGCAGCGGCTGGCGAGGATCGTCGGTCGCGATACACAGGCTCTCAGCGACACAGAGGTTCATCGCGCGCTGATCGAGACCCTTGCTGAGAGCGCCTGCGATGGCATCGTGGCCCCTTTAACTTATATGGCGATTGGCGGCGTCCCACTGGCGATGGCATACAAGGCTGTCAACACGCTGGACTCAATGATTGGCCACGCCGACCAACGCTACTTCCACTTTGGCAAGGCGGCCGCCCGGCTGGATGACCTGGCCAACTATATCCCCTCGCGCCTTACGGCGTTCGCCATCGTGATGGCTGCTGGCATGGAAAGCAAATCAGCCTTGCACATTTGGTGGCGAGATGGCAAAAAACATAAAAGTCCCAACGCCGGTCAACCTGAAAGCGCAATGGCTGGCGCTCTGCGCGTCCGCCTGGGGGGCGAAAATACCTACGCCGGTGAACCCCTCGCGACGCCATTGCTTGGAGCGGAGTTCGAGCAGCCCCAGCGCTATCACGCAATGCGAGCTCTCCGGATAGTCACCACCGTTTCTCTCCTCACGGCCGCCGTCGCCGGTGTGGTTCGGAGCCTGAGGAAGTAGACTAACCCTCCGCTGAGGAAGAGACTAGCCCGCATTTCTCGTGCGCCGTGAAAGGCGCTGGTCAACAGTGGGTGCAAGTCCGCCGGGAACTGGATCGCTCCACCCGGTAGCAATCGGAGCAGTGGTGGAGGCAACGAAACGCTGAAGCCTCCGGTGTAGAGGGTCGCGAAGGCGACTTGGCGAGCGTGCAGGCCGTAATGTGAGTAAACGCTGAGCAGGCCTCGAAATGGGTGATGCAGGAGCCGACCCGCCGAGAAACGAGGGAAGGCCGATGCTGGGGAGAGAGCACGAGCGAATCGGTCTCACCAGTCCTGCCGGGGTATTGGCGACGGCATGTATGCAAAGGGGACCAGACGCAACACGGGAAGCCCCAGCGGTGATTGCTGTAGGGATCAACCGGAATCTCGTGAGAGACAGGCCGGGCCGTTTGGGGTGTCGGGGAGGCTCATAGTACCGAGGAAGCCGGGTAACGCCGGGGGAGGGAAGGAGCCTCAGTTGGCAGTAAACGCAAGAAGTGACGAAGAGGGAGGGATTGGCGATGAGCCTAGCAACCCCAGAAAGCGTTCAGAAGTTACAGACGGCGTTGCACGACAAAGCGAAGAAATCGCCCAACTCTCGTTTCTATGCACTGTATGACAAGGTGTACCGAAAGGACGTGCTGAGGTTCGCCTACGCCTGCTCGAAAGCCAATGGCGGAGCAGCCGGGGTGGATGGACAGACGTTCGCGGCCATCGAGGCGTATGGCGTTGAGCAGTGGTTGGACGAACTGACGCAAGAACTGAAGAATCGAACCTATCGACCACTTGCTGTGCGGCGGGTGTATATACCGAAGCCGGATGGGAAGACGCAGCGACCGTTAGGGGTGCCCGCCATTCGGGACAGATGTGCGATGATGGCGGCGGTTTTGGTGCTCGACCCTATCTTGGAGGCCGATCTCCAACCGGAACAGTACGCCTATCGGCGCGACCGCAGCGCGCTGGACGCCGTAAGGCATGTCCACAAGCTGATCAACACCGGACATGTAGAAATCGTGGACGCGGACCTGACCGCGTATTTTGACACTCTTCCACACTCCGAACTTCTCAAGTCGGTGGCTCGCCGGGTAGTCGATGGAGCCATGCTGCGTCTGATCAAGATGTGGCTGAGGGCGCCGGTCGAGGAAACGGATGAGCGAGGGAAGAAGCATCGAAATACACGCAATCGGGACGAGGGTCGGGGATCGCCTCAGGGCTCTCCGATCAGCCCACTGCTAAGCAATCTCTACATGCGCCGGTTCGTGCTCGGGTGGAAGAAACTCGGACACGAGCGGCGTCTGGGAGCGTGCATCGTCAACTACGCTGATGATCTGGTGATTTGCTGTCGGAGCGGGGCAGAAGAGGCTCTGATCACGATGCGAGTCATGATGACCAAGCTGAAGTTGACGGTCAACGATACCAAGACGCGGGTCGCCAAACTGCCGGGAGAGAGGTTTGATTTTCTGGGTTACTCGTTTGGACGCTGCTACTCGCCCAAGACCGGGCGGGCCTATCTGGGCACGGTCCCGGCCAAGAAGCGCGTGATGCGCCTCTGTCAGGCGATCCGCAGCGAGACCAGGCGGAGTACGACTCAGCAAGACCATGCGACAGTGGTGGGGAAGCTCAACCGGATGATGAATGGGTGGGCGAACTACTTCTGTCTCGGGCCAGTCAGCAAAGCCTATCGGGCCGTGGATCAACACGCTCGCAGACGGCTGCGTTGGTGGCTGTGTCACAAGCACAAGGTGTCTCGGCCAGGAACCGGAAGGTTCCCGGACGAATCCCTGATGGCTCCTAGGGCCTGACCCGGTTAGTGGAGCGCACGCACAGCTTTTCGTGGGCGAAATCGTGATATTTCCTCCGGGAGCCGGATGCGTTAATTGCGCACGTCCGGTTCGATGAGCGGGATGTGGAAACGGAGCAGGGTTCGGCTAATGAGGCACCGGCAGACGAAAGGGCCGGAAACAGATAGGCCGGACCTACACTACCGCGCCACATCTCGACTCCACACGCTTGCCGGTTTTGCGCCAGGTTTGCGGTGTGATGAGGTCTTTTCCAGCGCTTTGTGTGAAGTGGTTGGCCGGTTGGGGTCGTTTCTGGTAGGTGCCAAGCTGTTTGGGGTTTAGCGGATAGACATTTTCCATGGCTCCGCCAGACCGGCGCCATGGGTCAGGGTGGAAGTGTAGTTGGGGCGTTGGCTGCGGGTTTCAGCAGCGTAGGGCGTGGAAGGCTTGTGCGAAGAGGTCTTTCCAGGGATAGGCCGAGTTGAACTCAAGCATGATGCGGCGCACGCTGATGCGCACGATAGCGCCGATCTTGAACAGCTTGAGACGGATGGTATCGACCTGAGCTTGAGCCCACTCCGTGCCTGCGAGGCCCAGACGGCGCAGCGCTTCCATCAGGGTGTAGGCCAGCGAGGAGAAGTAGAGGCGCAACTGATTGCCCTTCATTTCGTCGGTGGAGAGCCGATCGGCGAACAGACACATCTGTTCCTTGATGTGGCTTTTCCATTTCGCCGCGGGCGCAGTAGAACTTTTCGTAAAGTGCCTGGTCGGGCCACTGGTCCGGAGTCAGGGAAGTGACCACGAAGCGGGGATTCTCGCCCTTGTCCAGATACTCGGCTTTGGCCACCACGCGACGGGAGCGCGACCAACTGTGGTGGGTGGTGTAGGTGAAGCCGGTAAAGACGCGCGCCGGCTTGCCAGTCTTCTGGTGAAGAACACGCGCTTGCTGCATCTGGGCACCGATGATCTTCTGCAATCGTTTGTTGCGCGCCAAGCCAAACAGGTAATCCACCTTGTTGGCCTCGCACCAGCCCATCAACTCTTCACGGCAAAAGCCGGAGTCGGCGCGCAACACGATCCGTGTCTGCGGCCATTGCTGCCGCAGTTGGGCAACGATGCAGCTCACTTCCTCCACCGCTCCAGCGGCAGCGTCTTGGTTGGCCGCCCGCAGGCGCGCGCAGAGCAACTGGTCGCCGGCGAAGATATACAGCGGCAGATAGCAGTAGCTGCCGTAATAGCCATGGAAGAAGCGCTCCGGCTGATGGCCGTAAAGCGGGATGTCGGTGGCGTCCAGGTCCAGCACCACCTGTTCCGGTGCACTGCGTTGAGACTCCACAAACAGGTCCCCCAACAAGCGATCCAGAGACTCCGCCGAGTAGCTGATCTTGTGATAGCGACCGCTGCGGCCAACCAGTTCCAGCCGGTTCAGCGTGCTCTTGCCGGCCAGCGGCTCGTCCAACTCCCTCTTGCCGCTGAGCAATGCCAGCAACGGATCGCAGCGCAACTGCTCATGATCGCAGAGATCCTCGTAGCCCAGCGCCAGACCGAAGATGCGCTGCGCCAGCATCTCCGAGAGCTGGTGCGTGATCAGCAACGGCGATCGGCCATCGACAAAGCTGGCCGACAGACGACCCAGCAGGTTGATCTTGCGGTCCACCTCACGCAGCAGCAGCGCACCGCCGTCGCTGGAAACCTGACCAGCGCTAAATCCCGCCTCCACGCGGCGAGAAAAATGAGCTGTAAATGCAAACGTCTCTTGATTACACTCTGTCATCAGAAAGGCCGCCTCCGCTCGGCAAACACTACGTCTCGACAACGCAGTTATGCCATGAATAAGCGGCCTTTCCAACCCCCTTTCAAATCCCCTAACCCAAATTCGCAGCATCATCGTGAGAAATGCGGGCTAACCCTCCGAGGGCCTGCCGTTAGTCATCCAATCCGCTTACGTTGATCGGATTCGCGACTCTGTTTCCAGCCACTCCAACTAACGACCCCCAATTCGGTTTGAGGGGCGTCACTGAGCATTGACAGCAGTTCGAGAAGATTCCCATCCGGGTCGCGGAAAAAGATCGATGCAGCGGGCATCCATGCCAGAACCACAGGCTCCTCCGTCGGCTGCCCCCAAAAATCGAGCGGGACAATACTTACTGCCCGAAGGCGCGCAGGTGCCTCCTCCAAGTCCTGGAGATCTACCTTGAAGGCAAGATGAAGACTCAACCTTTGGGGACCGGCCCCGCCTTCCCACAAACCGAGCATCGAATTGCCGCGCCCACCAATCCAGTAGAACGCAACCTTCCGCTCCCAAAACACCTCCGCAAGTTCCAAACCCAGAGTTTGGCCAAAGAAGGTCATGGAACGTCGCAGGTCAGTGACGGTCAAATGGCTTTCGAAGAGATCGCGAATAGGCAACATGCCAATGTCCGAATCCATTTGATGATTGTCGCACCAAGCGCGCAGGCAGGCGTGAGATCGATCCGTGGGATAATGAACGGATGTTGGTAACGGATATCGATCATTTGCAGATCGCCGCTCCAAGAGGATGCGAGGCCGAAGGACGTCGCTTTTTCAACCACTTCAGCTTGCGAAGTAGCTAGATTCGATTTATCGCCTGCCGTTTACCGACATTCCGGGTTCGGTTTCGCTCAGGAGGCGCTTCACTGCTCGAGGGACTCCGTGATTCTCCCCAGGGCAAGGAGATCCTGCTGCGGACGGCGACGCCCACCAAGTGCAACGACGGTGGCGATTATCAAGCTGCCGGTACCGCGGAGAACGCGTACCTGTTTCAGGACGGTAAGCTGAAGCCAAGCCATTAACTCACAACAGCGCGCACCGTGCTGGGCAAACAATCCTTCGCCGTACGCTCTGCCGAAAAAGTGACGGACTGTAGCAATCCGCTGACGAACCGTTCCATTTAGATGACGACTCGCTCCTATCAATCTCCCTATATCGGCTTTGGCCCCCCACTGTTACACAATTCCAAACAGCTAAGAACGAAATTACGCAATATGTGACGAGGAGTTGCGAGAGCGGGACGAGTGGTCGGCTTATCGTATATCTGCAGCGCAGATCGGGCGATGTGCACGCCTTGAAGGCCTGTGCGGATGAGTAAGTATGGCAATGTGAGGTGCTGTTATGCCATTACCTACCTTGCTCAGGTTGCCCAGTCATTTGATACCGTTGCTGGTGATGCTTTGTTTATTGCACACGATGAGCGCTGAAACCAAGCCGACTACTGTAGCTGAGGTACAGACGAAGGCGGCGCAAGGATTTGTTAAGCAGCAGCTGGAATTGGCAGCCGATTACTTCGCAGGCAGAGGAGTGCCAAAAGATCTCACTCAATCAGCCTATTGGTATCGGAAGGCGGCAGAGCAGGGAAACCCGGCCGCACAAGTCTACCTTGGCTATATGTATAGTGTTGGTATCGGTGTAACCCAGGATAACGCTGAGGCGATTAGATGGTACACACGAGCCTCATCCTCAAGTTACCCGGAAGCAAAGGTGAACCTGGCGGCGTTCTATATGCGCGGTGACGGGGTCAAGCAGGATATGCAGGAAGCACTGCGGCTGCTGCGATCTGCATCTGAGAAGGGGGATGGCCGGGCTGATGCGTATCTTGGGTTAGCCAGCTACATGGGAACGGGCGTCCCCGTCGACTTCGCTGCAGCGGAAGCCTCGTTCAAGAGGGGAGTGAAACGGAACAACCCTGAAGCAGAATGTTTCCTGGCAGCGTTGGACGCCAACACACCAGGCCGGGTGCCAGATATTGCTGCGGAAGCCCGGCTTTTGCGGCTCTCTGCGGGTACCGGCTATCTGCCCGCTATCCATGGCCTGGGCATGCTTCTGGTCAATAATCCCGGTCTGCCGCAAGCGCCGCAAGAAGCGACAAACCTGCTGCTTTTTGCCGCTGGAGTTGGCTCCTGGGAATCCTCCGCGGCCCTGGGACTGTTGGCCCGTGATGGCAGGCTTTTGCCAAAAGATCAAAGAGCGGCTTATCGTTGGTTCCACATCGCAGTTTTGCAGGGCGGCAGCGCCGCGGAAACCTATCTGCGTCCCGAGCTCAAGCGAATGGCCAAGACCGTTACCGATGAGGCTTCCGTAGAACAGGAAGCTGCAGAGTGGCTGCAAATGCATCCACACCATGATCTGTTCGTCTGGGGGAATGAACTAACCCCAAAGTATTTCCCCGTCCAGGAGGTGTATGCTACGCCGCATGCTCCGACGGTCAACAACGAGGTTGGGAATCAAACTGAAGAGCCTGACTAAGCAAGACGAAGACTCAAGCCGCCCCTTTTTCATGCACCCGCTGATCTTCTTATTGGGTTGGGTGGCGCTCGGGCTTTTATTTGGCTTCCAGGAACTCGTGGAAATGTCTTTTGGCGATTGGAAGGTTCCGCTCTGGCAGCCTTTCGCCTCCTGGACACTTGATTTTTTGTTATGGGGTCTGATCTGCCTGGCTCTGTGGCACTTCTTGCGGGCAAGCATACAAAACGCCACCCCGCGGCAGATGCTCCTGCAGTATTTGCCTCTGAGTGTTCTCGTCAGCATCCTCGTCGAATCGAGCTACGCCGCTATCTTTCGTTACCAGCATCCGGGCAAACACCTCACCTATCTGGCCCGGGTCGAACACTATTTGTCCTCCGAGCTGGTCACGGATGTAGCCATTTTCTGGCTGGTGTTTACCCTCTTCCGCGGCGTTGGCTACTACCAGCGGTTTCGCGAACGAGAGCAGATGGCTTCTCGCCTCGAGGGCCAGCTCGTCCAGGCCCGGCTGCAGGCCTTGCAAATGCAACTCAACCCCCATTTCCTGTTTAACACCCTGAATTGCGTTTCCAGCCTGATGCGTTCAGACCCTGACGGCGCAGACGAAATGCTGGAGCGACTAAGCAGCCTGCTGCGTATGACCTTGGCAAAAGGCCACGCGCAAAAGGTTCGCCTGCAAGAGGAAATGGATGTGGTTCAACTCTACGTCTCGATACAGCAATTGCGTTTCGGCGATCGAGTACGCCACCGCATTGAAGTCGCACCTGAGGCATGGGATGCCCTCGTGCCTACAATGATTCTGCAGCCGATTGTCGAAAACGCGTATGTCCATGGAATTTCGAAGTCTCTCGAAGAAGGAACGATCACCATCAATGCTTCCATCGAAGGAGATACACTGTGCATATCGATCCGCAATGCGGGCTGTGTTCCAGGCTCTTTCGACGATGCCCCGAAAAAACAGGGCGTCGGCATCGCGAATGTAAAGGCTCGTTTGCAGTTGCACTATGGAAGCCGGCAAAGCTTTACTATCCGGGAGGTAGCCCCGGGCGATGTAACGGCCCTCTTCCGGCTACCCCTGGAGATCGACAAGAGTCCAAGCAATGACCACGCGGAGTCCTGGTATGCCGCTTCAAGTAGTGATCGCGGATGATGAAGTTCTCGCCCGGCAAAAACTCTTACAACTCCTGCGAGAGGAACCAGACATTGAAGTGGTGGGCGAAGGAGCCAACGCCGCGGAAACCATCGACCTGGTTCAGCTCACGCAGCCCGATGTGTTGTTACTCGATGTTCGCATGCCAGGCATGGATGGCTTCGATGTCATCTCAGCCCTCAGTTGTTCTTCTCCCCTGGATCTTCCCAGCATCATCTTCACCACCGCACACGACCAGTACGCCTTGAAGGCCTTCGAGGTGCATGCGGTCGACTATCTACTGAAGCCATTCACCCGTGAGCGGTTGAGGATCGCACTCGAGCACGCTCGCGAACAGCGGGAGCGAAGGCGAGTCAACGGGACCGTTAAGTCCACGCAAAAGAAGGAATACACCAACCGCCTGGTGTTTCGATCCAAGGGGCGCATCCTCTTTCTGCCCATAGCGGATATCCGCTGGATTGGCGCGGAAGAAAACTACGTCAGAATCTGCGCGGGCAAGGAGAGCCATATGCTTCGCAATACCATGGCTAATTTCGAGACCAAATTGGATCCCGAGGTTTTTCTGCGCATTCATCGCTCCTCAATCGTGAATCTGCAGCACGTTAAGGAATTTCGAACCGACGGAAACGAGGGAGAGTGCTTTGTCACCATGTCTGACGGGCACAAGCTACCCGTAAGCCGAGGGTACCGTTCCCGCATTACCAGCCTCATCGCACGTTGAGGAGTGTTCACTTTCGAACAAAATATTTCGCTTGCGGACAACAGCCGAAGGAATATCTCCGCCTTAGCCATTTATTTTCGGCGACTTGGCATTGGCTGACTATGGCCAACAGCGTGCAATTCATAGGGCGAGATGCTGAATGACCTTAAGTTCGCGTTGCGCCAGTTGCAAAAGTCGCCGGGATTCACGCTGACAGCGGTGTTAACGCTCGCGCTGGGGATCGGCGCTAATACCGCGATCTTCTCGCTGGTGGACTCGATCATGCTGCGCCCGCTTCCCTTTCCGCAGCAAGACCGGCTGGCGCGGATCGAATATAGCACCGGCGAGGTCAGCTTTTTTCCCAAGGGCTGGATTCGTGCCTTGGGGAATCATTCCGATTCGTTCAGCGCGATCAGTGGATTTGGCGCGGATGCGGAATCGAATGTGGCAGGCGCCGACTCCTCAGACCGCGTGTTTGGCGCCGAGGTGATGGCCAACGCATTGGACGCCCTGGGGATTCATCCCGCACTTGGCAGCTTCTTTACCCCGGAGGAGGGGATAGCCGGGCGCGATTTTGTGGTGGTGTTGAGCTACGGCTATTGGCAGCAGCGCTTCGGACAGAATCCCAACGTCATCGGACAGACGGTGCGCATCGACGGCATTTCGCGGCGGATCATCGGCGTCATGCCGGCCGGAGTACGGTTCCCCTATGCCGACACCCAGTTTGTAACCCCGGTGGCATTTAAAGGCGGCGATCCCATTGATCCCTGGAGAAATTTCGACCTGCGGATCTTTGGGCGGCTGAAAGACGGAGTGACGCCGGCGCAGGCACAGGCCGAGTTGCACCGGCTGCACGCGGCCTTATTGCCGCTGTTTCCGTGGCGGATGCCGGATAGCTGGGCCTCAGATCTAACCGTGGTACCGCTGCTGGAGTCCGAAGTGGGCGCGACCCGGCCCCGCTTGCTGCTGCTGTTTGGAGCGGTGGTCTTGATCCTGCTGATTGCCTGCGCCAATGTGGCCAATCTGATGCTGGCCCGCGCCGCCGGCCGCGAGCGTGAGATGGCAGTTCGCGGGGCGCTGGGTGCTTCTTCGGGTCGATTGATGCAGCAGTTGTTGTCGGAGAGCGTGTTGGTGGGTGCACTGGCCGGAATTGCGGGCTTGCTGGCGGCGGGTGCGAGTCTCCAGGGTTTGGTGCGGTTGCTGCCGGCGGATACTCCACGGCTGAACGAGATATCGCTCGACTGGAGGGTATTTCTGTTCGCAGCGCTTGCATCGTTGATGACCGGATTCATCTTTGGACTGATCCCTGCACTGAAGATGGCATCGCCCAACCTGCAGGGAGCCTTGCGCGCGAGCAGTCGCGGCGTGGCGGGCAAAGCATCACAGTTCCGGGTGTCGATGGCTCTTGTGATGGGCCAGATCGGGTTATCGGTGGTGGTGATTATTGGAGCTGGTCTGCTGCTGCACAGTCTCTACAGCCTGTTGAAGGTGGATCCGGGTTTTCGTACCGAGAGAATCGTCACGGCGGAAGTGTCGCTGGATGCGACGGCATGCCGGGAGAAAGGCCGATGCAATGGCTTCTTTACCACCCTGCTGAACAGTACACAAGGCATCGCCGGAATGGAAGCTGTCGCTCTCACCGATTCATTGCCGCTCAGCGGGCAGGATGACAACTATGTTTACGACGCTGAGGGCCACCCCCGGGATGCGCGGCAGAGCGCATTACTAGCCACCGGACGCACCGTATCGCCGGACTACTTTGCCACGCTGGGGATGCGGTTGTTGCGGGGCCGCATGCTGGCCAATCAGGATGAGTCCGGGTCAAGCCGCGCTGTCGTCATCAGTCAGAGCATGGCGGAGCGGCTGTGGCCACACCAGGATCCGCTGGGGAGACATCTCATCGCTGTGGGCGACGAGCCAACGCCGGCGGTGTGGAATAACGACGCCGCATCTGTCGTGGTAGGCGTGGTCAGCAACACTCACGATGGCAGTCTTGCAGGCGGATTCGGCGATGAAGTCTATCTGCCGATGACCTCGGCGCGGGAACAGCCGGTCATGTACGTCCTGCTGCGTACGCGTGCCAGTACTTCGGAAGCGGCAGCGGGGTTGCGCAGGGTGGTGGAGAAAGTCGACCCATCTGGTGCCGGTGACGCGCGTCCGCAGCTTGAACGAGGTGGTGTCGGCGTCGGTGTCGGCTCCGCGGTCGCTGGCGATTCTTTTGCTGTCCTTCGGCGCTCTGGCGCTGCTGATCGGCGGAGTGGGAGTCTACAGCTTGATCGCCTACGTGGTGAGTTGGCGCACCCGGGAAATCGGCATTCGGCTGGCGCTGGGCGCGATGCGGTGGCAGATCGTGGGCGCGATTGTGAAGCAGAGCCTGCTTCTTGCCGTGGGCGGTTCGGTGGCTGGGTTGGTGGCGGCTGCCCTGTTGATGCAGTTTTTGCGCAGTTTCCTTTTCGGCGTCAGCGTGCTGGATCCGCTGACCTTTTGTGCGGTGCCCGCCGTGATGCTCCTGCTGGCTCTCTTCGCGGCATGGGTTCCGGCGCGCAGAGCGGCCGGTGTGGATCCGATGGAGACCCTGAGAAACGAATAGAGGGACCTGCTGTTTCTCCCTCCCAGCTACCGTGCCGTCATTTTGCGAATGGTGTTAGTGGTGCTCACCCCGTTAACAGTGGGCACAATTTCGACCCGGCCGCCCCAGGTGGTCATATCGTCGGCGCCAACAATGGTCGACGTGGTGTAATCCCCGCCCTTCACCAGCACGTCAGGGCGCAGCGAACGGATCAGCTCCAGCGGCGTAGCCTCATCGAAGATGACGACCGCGTCGGTTGAGCCCAGCGCAGCCAGAACGCGCGCCCGCTCCTTCTCGCCGACCAAGGGCCGTGTAGGCCCTTTCAGCCCTCGGACGGAGGCGTCGCTATTCACACCAATGACGACCTTATCGCCGAATTCGCGGCATTGTTCGAGCAACGTAATGTGGCCCACATGCAGAATGTCAAAACAGCCGTTGGTGAAGACAATACGATTACCGTTCGCGCGCCACTCCGCCAAACGAACCAGCAGGTGTTCGAGATCGAGAATCTTGTCCGGGCCCTTCATCTGGGGAGACGCGGTAAACTCGGCCACCAGTTCATTGCGGGAGATAGGCGCGGTGCCCGTCTTGGCGACCACGATCCCGGCGGCAATATTCGCCAGCGTGACGGCAGTCTCCGCATCGAGACCGCCGGCCAGCGACGCCGCCAGGGTAGCGATAACCGTATCCCCAGCGCCGGTAACATCGAACACCTCGCGCGCGCGGGTGGGGGAATGAAAAAAGGAATCAGCGTAGAGAATGCGCATGCCCTTCTCGCTCATCGTGACGGTCATGTAATCGATGCCCAGCTGCCGAACCATCCGTTGTGCCGCCGCCAGCAGTTCCACCAGGTTGCGGCTGCTGATGCCGGTGGCCAGCCCAAGCTCCTGAAGATTAGGGCAGATGGTAGTAGCGCCGGCGTACTTGCCGAAGTCCCGGCCCTTGGGATCGACCAGCACGGGGATCCTTCGCTCCCGAGCCAGGGCAATGACCGCCTGGCAAAGTTGCGCGCTCAACGCGCCCTTGTCGTAATCGGAGAGAATCACGGCGTCGGTCGCCCGCACCAATTCGAGCGACCGTTGGAGCAATGCCTGGTGGTCGGCGGCCGGATGGGGTTCCGCGCTCTCCACATCCAGCCGCAGCAATTGCTGGTTGCGGGAGACGATCCGGGTCTTGGAAATAGTGGAGTGGCCGGAGACGATCATGCCTGAGAAATCCACACCGGCGGGGGCGAGCAATGCGCTCAATTCACGCATTTCCCCATCGTTGCCCCAGAAGCCTGCCTGGGCCACCTTCACCCCCAGGCCAACCAGGTTCATGGCCACGTTGGCCGCGCCCCCGGGCGCGCTGGAGGTACGCACCGAGCGGAGTACCGGGACCGGCGCCTCGGGCGAAATACGGTCGACATCGCCCCAGATGGAGCGGTCCAGCATCACGTCGCCAATCACCAGGACCCGAAGTGCTGCAAAGCCGCTTTCAATAAGAGAGAGAAGGCGAGACTGTTCTTTCACCAGCATCTCTTCATCATCGCAAATAAAGAGCCGGTCCTGCGACTGGCCTATACTACGAGGAGCCCCGGGACTATAGCTTTTGTCCTTCTGAAACGGCGTATGGCGAGCAAGCTACCAATTTCCGGAGATGTCAGGGCCCGGATGATGCGGATACTCCGCCCCGCCACCAAGTGGGGCCGGGCAACCGTCTGGCTGGGCATATTAAGCCTGCTGCTCTGGATTGCCAATATATTCGGAGCGAAGGTGGGCGGCTGGGCGGCCTTTACCACCATTGTCTTCGTATTCTTTGCCCTGATCGATGGCATGCCGTTGGGGTTACCGTCCGCTCATGTGGCGGCTGCGCAACCGCTTGATCGTCACTTACCTGTTCATCGGCGTTATGCCGATCCTGCTGCTGTTGCTCATGGGCGGCGTTGCAGGCTATCTATTTGCCGGCCAATTCGCCACCTATGTTGCCTTCTCTGACTTGCACTCGGAGTTGCAACATCTGCAAGCGGCCAATGATTCGCTGGCTGCGCAGCTGTTCCCGCTGGAGGCTTCGGGCAAACTGAACGAAAAGATCGCGGGAGAGTTCACCCGGGCCTCGGACGAGAGATTTCCTGGGCGGACCGTTACGGTATCGCGTAACGGAAAGGGTTTTGTCCTTTCGACCGGAGGTGAGCTCCTCACCACGCCTCCGGCGCAAGTCCCTGATTTTATCAACGCAGACTTCACTGGTTTCGTTGTCGATCAGGATGCCCTGCATCTGCGCGCGATCAAGCTTAACGGGATTGGTAGCCGGCGCATAGCTTTGATCTCCGATATTCCAATCACGCCCAATCTGCTGTTGCCGACGTCGGATCGCCTGGGTCGAGTAACGTTGGTTCCGCCTGATCGGCAAGGGACCGTTCAGTACCTCGGCCCGGCAGATATCCGGCCCGTAAGGGCCGGCCAAGTGCCCCCTCGTTCCCATTGGTTTGACATAATCCTGAATTTTCCGACGCTCTTCGATGTGGTCGACTGGCAGAATGGAAAAAAACAAGCAGCCAGGACTTATCGATGTGGGCACCAGGCCCTCCATGCTCTATGCGACTTTGTTCGCCACCTTGGGAGACAACTATTTGTTCTTCCGCGACGGTTTGCTCGCGATCGCTATTTTCTTTGCGGTCATTGAGTTTGTCGCGCTCTACATCGGTATTCGTCTCTCGCGCAGCATGACTGCCTCCGTAGCGGAACTCTATCGCGCAACCGAACACGTGAACCGGGGCGACCTCAGCCACCGGATACAGCTTCACGGGCGCGATCAAATGGCGGCGCTGGGACACTCGTTCAACTCCATGACGGGATCCCTGGCCAAACTGATTGATGAGCAGAAGGAGAAACAGCGGCTGGAGAATGAACTCAGCATCGCCTACGAGGTGCAGGAGTTGCTGTTCCCTGGCCAGGTCACGGACCTGCCCTCGCTCGAGGTCCACGGTGTTTGCGTTCCTGCGCGCACCGTCAGTGGCGACTATTACGACTTTATCCCCCTGGGCAGCGACCGGCTGGTTCTGGCCGTCGGAGACATCAGCGGAAAAGGAATCTCGGCCGCCCTCTTAATGGCCACGGTGCACGCCTTCGTTCGTGCCTATTCGCTCGAACCCGAGATGGCGCTGATGCCCGCCTCCTTAGCCTACGGATCGCAGGAAGATCCCCGCATGTACTATCGCGGGGATGGCAGCGCAGAATCGCAAGTCGCGCCGGCCATGCTGATGACCACCCTGAATTACCAGCTTTATCGCAGCACCCCCGCGGCAAAATACGCCACCATGTTTCTCGCTTGCTACGACGCCAAGGCGCGGGTGCTGACGTATTGCAATGCCGGCCATCTGCCGCCCATCATTCTGCGGGCGACGGGCGAAGTTTTCCGGCTTACGGTCAACGGCACGGTGGTCGGTCTGTTTAACGGGGTCACGTATGACGAGTCGACGCTGGTGATGCAGCCGGGCGACATCTTTGTCGCCTACAGTGACGGTGTCACTGAACCTGAGAATGAGTTTGGCGAATTCGGCGAGGAGCGGCTGATCGAATTGATCCAGGAGCATCGCAACAAGCCACTGCCCCGCATCACTGAAATTGTGTCTGGCGCAGTGGCGGATTGGATTGGCACCGCGGAACAGCCGGATGATATCACCATCGTTCTTGCTCGCTGCACTGGCCCTTCTCCATCGCCGGGCCTGATACTATCCGGCTATGAACTATCGCCCCCTTGGACGTACCGGTTGGAAAGTTTCAGAGATCAGTTTTGGCGCCTGGGCCATTGGCGGCGCCTGGGGAGAGGTAAGCGATGAGGAGTCGCTCGCCGCGCTCAACCAGGCCATCGACTCCGGCATCAACTTTCTCGACACCGCGGATGTCTACGGCAACGGCCGCAGCCACCGCCTGATCGGGAAGCTCAAGAAGGCTCGCAAGGAAGAGATCATCGTCGCCACCAAGGTGGGCCGGCGTCTGCCTAAGCAGACGGTCGAGGGCTACAGCCGCGCCAACCTTACCTCCTGGGTCGACTACAACCTGCTCGACTTGAATACCGAGGTTCTCGACCTGGTGCAGCTCCATTGCCCGCCGACCGATGCTTATTATCATCCCGAGATCTTCGCTATGCTCGACGACCTGGTGCAGGCGGGCAAGATCCGTTTCTACGGGGTAAGCGTGGAGCGCGTAGAAGAGGCGCTGAAGGCGATGGAGTACCCCAACGTGCAGAGCGTCCAGATCATCTTCAACTGCTTCCGCCAGCGTCCGGCGGAGCTCTTCTTCCCCCAGGCCAAGCTAAAGCAGGTGGGCATCCTGGCGCGCGTTCCTCTCGCCAGCGGTCTGCTTACGGGTAAGTTTCGCGCCGACACCAAGTTTGGCACCGACGACCATCGCAATTTCAATCGCCGGGGGCAGCAATTCGATGTCGGCGAAACCTTCTCCGGTGTTGACTACGAGGTGGCTTTGGCTGCGGTTGAAGAACTACGAGCCTTGGTGCCTGCCGGAATGAGCATGAGCCAGTTCGCACTCCGCTGGATCCTCATGTTCGACGCGGTCACCTGTGCCATTCCCGGGGGCAAGCGCCCCAGCCAGGTATCCGACAATGCGCGAGCCTCGGAGCTACCGCCTCTGACACCGGAAGTCATGGCAAACATCCGTAGCATCTACGACGAAAAGATTCGCCCGCTGGTACATCAACGCTGGTAGAAGGGTGACATTTTGCGCCTCTGCTAGTCTTTCCTCTACATGCGCATCCATGTTCTGAGGCTCGCCCTCACTGCCTCCTTCTGCCTTTCTGCTGCAACCTCTCTGGCCGCCCTGCCTCCCTCCGTCGCATCGCGCGTTGCCGCGCAGAATACGCTCTTTGAAGAGCAATATCAGTCCGACCTGAAAGCCTCGCCGCAAACCGCGACCTCTTACGGCGATTATCGCTACAACGACCAGCTGGACGACGTCTCCCTGGCCGAAGCCAACCGTGAGCACGCCACCGACGAGAAATTCCTCGCTCGCCTCAAGGCCATCTCGACCACTGGCTTCCCCGAGCAGGACATCCTTTCCCACGAACTCCTGGTCCGCACCCTCGAGCAGCGCAATGAGGACTACGCCTTCAAGGATTTCGAGATGCCCATTTCCCAGATGAGCGGCCCGCACACCTACCTCGCTGATCTTCCCCTTTCCTCCCCCTTCAGCAGCGTCAAGTACTACGAGGACTACATCGCGCGCCTGCATCAGGTTCCGCGTGTCTTCACGCAGACTGAAGAGGTGCTTCGCGCGGGCATGAAAGACAACCTTATGCCGGTGCGCTTTCTGCTTGAGAAAATCCCTGGTCAATGCCAGGGAGTCATTGCCGAAGACCCCTTCCTGCTGCCCACAAAGAAGTTCCCCAACACCATCTCCGCCGCCGATCAACTTCGCCTCACCCGGCAGATCACGGAGACCGTCAATAATGAGGTCCTGCCCGCATACAAGGCTTTCGCCGGCTTTGTTGCCACTGAATACGCTCCTCACGGTCGTACCACGCTCTCGATAACCTCGCTGCCGGGCGGCGACACCCGATACCGGCACTACATCCGCAGCCGCACCACGGTCAGCAATCTGACCCCCGGCCAGATCCACCAGCTTGGTCTGCGGGAGATGGATCGCATTGGAGGCCAGATGCTCGCCATTGCGCATCAGGAAGGATTTTCCGATCTAGCATCCTTCGACGCTTCTCTCAAGAAGAATCCGAAGTACATTCCTACCTCTGCCGAGCAGATTCTCGATGATTACCGCCGCTACCTCGCCCAGATGCAGGGCAAGCTGCCGCAGCTGTTTACCTACATCCCTGGCGCGCCCGTAACCGTCGAGGCCATTCCATCATTCCAATCAGCGATGGCCACCCACTACCAAACCGGAACTCCGGATGGCAAGCGGCCCGGCCGGGTAATCGTCGCCACCTCCGACTTTGCCCATCGCAGCCTCATCGACGATGAAGCGACTGCCTATCATGAAGGCATCCCTGGCCATCACATGCAGTTGTCTGTTGCGCAGCAGATGACGGGCCTGCCCAAATTCCGCCAGCATTCCTTCAACTCGGGTTATATCGAAGGCTGGGCGCTCTATGCCGAGCAGCTGGGCAAAGAAGTTGGTTTCTACCAGGATCCTGTGTCCGACTATGGCCGGCTTAGCAGTGAGCGCTTTCGCGCGGTACGTCTGGTGGTCGATACCGGCATTCACTCCGAGGGTTGGACCCGCGATCAAGTGGTCGATTTCTTTCGCAAATCCCACACCATTGACGAGCCCATGATCCAGACTGAGACCGATCGCTACATTGCCTGGCCGGGCCAAGCCTTGAGTTACAAGCTGGGGCAGCTCAAGTTCCTCGAACTCCGCGAGCGAGCCCGCAAGGAACTGGGCTCTAAATTCGACATCCGAACATTCCATGACGAGATGCTAAGCGGCGGTGTCCTGACCCTCGATCTACTCGAAGCCCGCACCGACAGCTGGATAAAAGCGCAAAACGGCGCCGGGCAGGTTGCCGTTGGCAATTAGGAAAGCCATTATTTTGATTGAATTGGATAAATTTCTATAACCGTTACTTGAGATTAGCGGTGCGCTTCGGATGCCCTGACATTGCGGGACCTGCTGTCGCACGTTCCAGGACCAGCATCGTTGTGCGTATCGCAAATCTGGGGAACTCAAAAACGAGCCTTGATCTTCTCCTTTTATTCTCCTATAGTAGTCCCCATGCGTGCTCTGCCTTTCCCCAAGTGCTGCGTGGTCTGCTGCAAGAAATGCGGCCACGATGTATTAACCGGAACCGACAGCTTCCCTGCCGGCTCCATATTCGTGGTGTGCTCCCTATGCGGAGAGAAGCGTAGATATCTGCCCTCGGAAGTGATCCATGGCAGACCGCATTTTGTGGTTCGGCGAAACGGGAGACGTGGCCCCGTCGCCGCCCACCTCGGCCGGCAGAGGCCGCTGATTATTTCGGCAAAGGCGCGAGCTTGATGGTTCTGCCTTCGCGCGCAGACTGCCGTGCCGCATCCAGAATCTGCATCACCACCACATTCGTATCGAGCGAAGTAAGGTCCCCCTCCGGCTTGAGGGTTCCGTTGAGCACCGCCGCCAGGTAGTGGAGCGAGCCGTCATTGGGCGAGGTCAGCGGCGGAGCGGCTTCCTCGCTCTCCTGATCCTGACCTTTAGTCCGCAGGCGCACCTTGTCCGGCCCAACCGTGATGGCATACCCGGTCGCCCCATATACCTCCATGTCCTTACGGCTAAAGGGCCAGTTCCAGGACGCCATAAGCACTGCCTGAGCCTTCGGATACCGCACGATGACCGTGGCTTCATCCGCTACACGCGGGTAGATCTGGGGCTTATCCGTCTGGGTAACGGCGGTCACGCTCAGCGGAGACTCGCCGTGCATGATCCAGGTGACCAGGTCCGCGCCGTAGCAGCCGAAATCGTATAAGGCTCCATCGCCGTTCTGCTTCCGGATCCTCAAGCCACTTGAGAAACTCCGGCGGCACGCCTATTTCTTTGGGTCCCTGGTGACCATCGTGCACCACGAATCTGCGCGGCTCACCCAGGGCGCCCTTAGCCACCTCGTCATACGCGGCGCGGTTGCTGGCGTACCAGGTGGTCTCGTAGTTCACCAACACCTGGATATGGTGTTCCCGGGCCGCGCGGCGAATGGCCAGTGCATCCTCAAGCGACATGGTCAGCGGCTTTTCCACCATGACGCTCAGCCCGTGCTGGGCCGCTGCCTCGATCACCTCACGATGCTTCCCAACCGACGTGTAGACCAGCAAGGCCTGGGGATGGCGAGCTGCGATCATCGCATCCAGTTGCGCATAAAAAAGACTGGGATCGAGGTGAAACTCTTGTGCGTAGCGGTGCGAGAGCTCGGTGTCAGCATCCACGATGCCCACCAGCTGCACCTCGTGCTGGGTTGGGAACTGCTTCAGAAAGCCGGCGACATGCCCATGTTCGAGCCCAACAATGGCGACGCGTATTGGTTGTTGCTGGGCAAAAGCGCTGCCGCAGACAAGGTAAGCCATCACGAAAGCAGCAAGCCGCATTTCGCCTCCCAAATTCTATGTTTGCGCGGGCGCCTTGCCGGACCTGCGTACCCAAACACCATTTTGCTTTTCCAGATAAACCCACTCCGACTGGGAGCACAGGTTGCCGCACCAATCGAGGATATAGACCAGCGCCGCCGTCTGCGCAACATTGAAATAGACCTCGCTGAAATAGGTGATGCCCAGGTAATTGTTATACGTAGATTGAATATCTGAAGTGGCGTTCAGCGAGGTTTTCGCCGCCCTGAACTGCTCGGCATCGCCAGGTTTGAGCAAGATGTAGGGGCGGCTCAGCTGAAAGCGGTGGGTCAAAGCAAGGCGTTCCTTCTTGCGCTGGTTGTAGTCGCTCACTGCTTCCTTAAATGCGCGCACATTGTCGGCCGGCGGTTGGAGAGTAGCCTCGGGCGCCAGCTTGGGATCCATGTCATCCTCATTGATGGTGGTGTCGCTGATGGCCCACGGTTGGTTTTGATCCATATCCGTGAACACCTGGCCGGGCATCAGTAGCGAGTAAATCTGGTACGAATCCGGAAGTCGATCGGCTGGGGTTGGCGGCTGGGCCGGCTTGGCTTGCGCCAGAGCAAGGGCTGCGGACGCAGCTACGGTAAAGCAAAGCACCCCAACTTGCCTGGCCTGCCTGCAAAATCGCTCGATCCCCGGGATCTCCATGCGCAACTCCTGTTAAGTGGGTTCCCCACTATGATGACAGACGCGGGCAAAAGCAGTTTCGCAATTACTGTGGACTGAAAAAGATCGCGAGGTGTGGTTTTCCTTGGGAGAAAACCACGAAAAGGCTTGTCACTCCGGTCTACACCAATTGCGAAACAGCTAAGAGCCGGGATGGCGCGGTGGCCACGAGAGAAAATGGTGGACAATAGAAAGATCCTGGTGATCGCCGATTGACCAAGCCAACCCGAGCCAAGGCCAACAAGCTAGGAGAAGTGGAGCGCGTGTACCGCATCCTGCGGGAGTGGCTGATCACGGCCAAGCTGCCACCGGGCGAATTCCTCTCCGAAGCCGATCTGGCCGAACGATGCGGCACTAGCAGAACCCCGGTTCGCGAAGCCTGCACCCGCCTGATGCAGGACCACTGGTTAACCCGGATCCGCCGGAAAGGCTTCATGGTGACGCCCATTTCGGTGCGCGACATCGTGGACATGTACGACTACCGAAAGCTGCTGGAGTGTTACGCAGCGGAAAAACTGGCCCAGACCGCCAGCCACGACCAGATCAAGGAACTGGCCGCGATCGTCGCACCGGAGAAAGACCCCGCAGCCAGCCTGGAGCAGATTCTGCTCGCCAATCAAGCGTTTCATCTCCGCCTGAGCGAGCTGGCCGGAAATCAAAGGGTAACCAGCCAGCTCAGCCTGACGCTCGGCTACGTGACCCGCCTCGATACCCTTTGTACCCAGACTGTCCCCGGCTGGATTGGGCACGCAGATATCCTGCGGGCAATCGAAAGGCGGGAGCCGGTGGAAGCTCGCCTGACCATGCAGGCGCACGTGGATGCTTCGCGGGACAAGATGATCAAGCTCTTCAGCGCGTAGAGCGACCGCTACAGCAGTTTCGCAATTGGTGTAGACCGAACCTGGATTTCCTGTGGAGGTTGGTGGAACCGCGGAACTACATGCGACTTTCCGTGAAGAAAGTCGCACATAATTGTTCTCGGCCAATGCAGCGCCGAAGGAAATCCGGGGAGCGACAGGCCTTGTCGTGGTTTTCTCTCAAGGAAAACCACTCCTCGCGATCTTTATCAGACCACAGTAATTGCGAAACTGCTTTACTCCGTGTCGTCCTCGACACCTTTGACGGGATGACGCAGGATCTGTTCCAGGCTCTTGGGAGCCGCGCTGTAGGTCTTGCCGTAGTATTTGTCGATTTGATACCGGTAACTCATCGCCGGGCCGGGAAAGCCAATTAACTTCCAACCGGCCATCCCAATATTGCCGCCATGCAATGGATCGCAAAACATGCCTTCTACCGTATGGGTGTGCAAGAGTTGAAAGAAGTAGCTCGACTCAATGCTTTCCAGATGCTGATCCTGTTCTTCCGGTGACAAGCCGGCGAAGTTGTCGCCCAGCAGCTTTATACCGGCGCGATAAATTTGCTGGGGCGTTTCCTGACCCTGATAGCCGTGCTCTGGAATCGATTGAATCCACGGGCCTTTTGTATAGCGATATTTGTCTTTGCCGTAAGGGCTCGGCGAGCTGCCGGTCGATGTAGATGACCACTCCTGCTTCGGTGGCACCCGGCCCGCTTTCATCGGTGGGGAAGATACGCTCCGCAGCCGCCTGAATCACGCGCGCCTCCTCCGCGGTAAAGAAGCGCAAGGGTACTTTGACCGCATCCTGCGCAGCCAGAGGAATCAGATCGCCTACCAGCGAGTACAGCACCATCCCACTGAGAGCCTTTGCCGGAACCAGAATAAAGTCGCGCCGTTTCACAATCTCTCGTTTCTCAAGCCAACGGGCCAGGTTTTTTCAAGTAATGATCGATCAAACCATCCGCCGCGCGATGGCTCACGGCAACGATCGTAAGGGTTGGATTCGCCGATGAATTTTGGGGGAAACTCGAGGAGCCAACGACAAAAAGATTGGGCACGTCCCAATGTTGAAGCCAGGTGTTGACGGCGCCTCGCTCAGGAGAACTACCCATGATGGCCCCTCCCTGAATATGCGTGGTGGTGTAAGCGGAAGCGTTGTAATGGTGGAATGCGCCATCTCCACGGTTGCCGAAGCCTCCCTTGACCAGCTTCGCTCCAGACACCTGCGCGACTACTTCGATGATCTGATTGGCGATGCGGGCCCCGAATGCCATCTGCCGCATCTCGTAGTCCGTCCAATCCAACGTCATCCGCAGCAGCGGATCACCCCATTTGTCGGTATACGTAGGATCCAGATCCATAAAGTTTTGCCGGTAGGCAAAATGGTCGCCTCGCATTTCGACCCCGGGACCGATTCTGTCCCAGTGTTCGATCGCCGCCTTCTTCCATGCCGAGCCCCAATTGCGAGGAGCTTCGCCTCTGGGAATTCGGCCGAAGGAACCGGCGGGACCTTCGCCCGTCGCGGCTCCGCGCAGGAAGGCGCCTCCGCGCAAAATTTTCTCCGGCACCTCTTCCTTGATATCTCCATCGAGATCCGCGATGCCGTAACCAACCGCGCCCGATCCCATGAAGAGATTCAGCCGCTCATTGAAGACCAGCATCCCCCCTGCTCCGCTGGTGACCTGGTGGGTAAGGTTCTTACCCAGTGTTCCCTTGGCGGTGACTGGATCGTACCGTTCGCCAATGTCCGATAGAAGCAGCAGGCGTATGCTGTTGGGAGTCCAGGCCGAGAGCACGACCACGTCGGCGGGTTGCATGGTTTCCTCGCCGTTCTCGTCCATATAGACAACGCCTTCCGCGTGTCCGTTCGATGCACGATCTTCCGCACCCAGCAGTCGTTACGCAGGGAAAAGTTATTCCGGGTGGTCAGCACCGGCATGATGGTGTTCGTCGGCTGCGCTTTGGCGCCGATCATGCAGCCATAGTTCGGGCAGTAGCCGCAAAAGACACAGCCCGGCCGTGAGACTTTGTCCGGATTGGTATACGCCGTACTCAGGTTGGCAGCGGGCAGCGGAAATGGGTGATAGCCCAACTGGGTCGCTGCCTTGTGAAAGAAACCCATCGTATAGGTCGCCGTCAAAGGCGGTGTGGGGTACTCATGCTGGCGGGGACCCTCAAAGATATTGCCCCCCTCGATCAGCTTGCCCTGTAAGTTCCCAGCCTTCCCGCTGATTCCCATCAACTGTTCCGCCCGCCAATAATAATTCTCAAATTCGTCGTAGGTGATACCCCAGTCCTGAATGGTCCAATCCTGTGAAAGGCGGGAAGCGCCGAACTTTTCGCGCAGATGGCTAGCCAGGACAAAGAAGTCGGGCAGATACCGGTCGGATATACCGCCCCAGTGTTCCGAGGTACCTCCGGTTCCGGTTCCCGGTCGAAACGCTCCGTATTGGCGAATCGGAGCAGCTGGATCTTTGATCGAATGGCGATGGGTGATGGTCTGCTCTGCTGGATTCTGCACCAGGCCGACGCGGCGGTTGTTAATCTCGTCCATCCCGCTGGCATATTGCGAAATATTGCGCGCCGGGCCTCGCTCCAGCACGACAACATTCAGAGCCGTTCGGGTAGCTACCTCTTTCGCCATCACCAGGCCGCTCCACCCGCTGCCGATTACAACTACGTCTGTGGCTTTGAGGCGCTTCAACCAGATACCACCCTTTCGCAATGAATCATGAAAACGGCCACACCCGTTCAACGGTTTTGCTGAGCATCCAGCTCTTATCGTCGGCATTGAGAAATTTCATGTCGTCTCGGACGACGGTCAATCTCTGCGCGTAACTGGCTCGCTCCTTTGCGATCGGCCAGTCTGTTGCCCACATGATCCGCTGCGGTCCGAACGTATCATAAAGGCGCTTCACCAGCTTCTGTGAATCGAGCCAGGGATAGTCTTGCTTTGACAGCGACCAGGTGTGCGAGATTTTTACAAACACCTTCGGATAGCGCACCAGTTCCACCAGTGACTCCAGTTGCTCTGGATGGTCCACAGGACAATCCGCCATGTGGTCGATCACCACCGTCAAATCGGGATATTTGTCGATCAGTTTCTGGACGTCCGGAACCCGGCTGATCGGCACCAGCAACGTCATGGGAACCTTGAGTTGGTCACAGCGTTTCCAAAGAGGAGGCATCAACGGGCCGCGAATCCAATCTCCGCCCGCATCGCCGGCCGGACTCAGGCGCACGCCTCGGAAGCCTGGTTGCGCTGAAATCTGCGACAGATGATCGGGCGCGGCGGGATCCAGCGGGTCTACCCGGCACACGCCTTGAAAGAACCGCGGATACTGCTTGAGCACGGCCGCCAGATAGCTGTTGTCGTAGCGGTAATGGATGACCTGGATAATCACGGTCTTCTCCACCCCGTTCGCCTTCATGAGGTCCAGCAGCATCTCCGGAGTGGCATCGTAATCGGGAACCTTGGCTCCCGGCACAAAGGGAAATTGAGGATCGTGTTTCCAGACATGAACGTGTGGATCCAGAATGCGATAGTTCGATATCGTAGCAGCGGCCGTCATCTTCAGCATCTTCCGCCGGGTAATCTCATACATAAATGGGTTCCAGGGTCTTCACCACGTAGGCCCCGCATCGGTCATAGCTGACGCGTGGACCGTTTCTCGCGATGTCGAGATCGACACACAGCCAACCTTTGAAGCGGATGCTGCGGAGTACCCGGTGGCAAGCGGGAAAGTCGATTTCCCCGTCGCCGAGATCGTAGGTGTTGGTAATGTATTTTGCCGTCAGGCCGGCGCGCTTGGCGTCTTTGTAATCGGCCATCATCAGCCGGTTCTTATACTTCTCCATGATGACTGCCGGATCCCCGCCACCAAGATACACGTGAGCCGTGTCGGGAGAGAAGTAGAACAGCTTGGGATCGGTCATTGCCATGCATCGGTCGATCTCTTCCGGAGTCTGCACCATCTGCCCCAGATGATTGTGCAGACCGGCCTTGAATCCCATTTCGCCCGCGGTTTCTCCGAGTTGATTGTAGAAGCGGCACATGGTGGCAAACGCTTCCTCTGGTTTGCCGCGCGACGGCGAGAAAACAACCAATCGATCGGCGCCAAAGCGCTTGAGGAACGTCATCGCAGTCCGCGCGTTGGCCAGGATCTCGGCGTGCTTCGCTGGATCGTCCGCCGCACCGTTGAATGAAATGGTAACGACGTGGAGACCGCGTTTGGAGAGTTCCTTCTCCATTTGCTCTGGTGTGATGTCGTACTTGGTGAGAATCTGTGGATACTGCGTCAGACGAAGCCCGATAAAACCGGTATCGTGCATAACGTCAAGAATGTCGGTAAAGCGGCTGCCAGGAAAAGAGTTCCATAGATTGGAACCCAGAGCCCATTTAACATTCCGGTTGGCCGGCAGCTGCTGCGCCGCCTGCGCCAGGAACCCCGCCAGGCCGATGAGAGCTTCTCTTCTATTCATCACAAAACATTATCCATTGAGTGTCTAGTCCTGAACCTTCGTCGGCCTTATGAAGGACCGCCTTCAAAACTGGATTCGCAGCACTCCGACCAGGTTCCCGTTCGGTGTATACCAGTTGGAAAAACTATAGGACTGGCTGGCAACCTTGCCAAACAGTTGCGGGCTGGTAATGTTTACCACGTTGTTGGTCGCCGTACCGTACGCATGTGTTTCCGGG
>CAWCKO010000063.1:0-29397 GCA_963796145.1 uncultured Acidobacteriaceae bacterium
CATCAGCGCCAACCAATCGCTCTACGGTACATCTTCCAACGCCGGAGATAGCGTTCTGGGCGATGAGACGCAGGCGGCCAAAGTCCCCAGCTTCTGGGACGAGGTCGGCAGCAGCGTAGCCGGGAATCGAGCCACGGAGAGAAACTATAACAATGGCAGATGATCAGGAAGATGAAGCCAGCAGGCTGCTCAAGAAAATTCTCTCGCCGGCAGAGGCGCAGAGTCTGGTGTTGCCTCCACCGAACCATCCTCCGGTAAGCGGCCCGGCCGAGTCCACTCCGGTAACCGGCAGCCTGGCGAAACCGCCGTCGCAGGCAACCCCGTCAGCCAGGGCCTGGCAGGATACTTTGCCGGCGGCCCGCCATCCACGCCGGATCGAAGCAGCGATCCACAATATGTGAAGATTTACTCCAAGGGCCGGGTGGGTTATCTGCCCAAAGCCAATCTTTTCCTGGCTCAACAGATAGACAGCAACCTGAAAGTATTAAGCGAAGACTAGACGCACAAAGGCCCGGCCATTGGGGCCGGGCCTCTGATGGATAGATTACCGATGTCCCCAGTCGTGGTGGTCACGGTGATCATCGTGGTCCCAATGGCCCTCGTTGTATTCCCAACCGCGGTCGTAGTGGTCGTAGTGAGGATGTGTCCAATACCCGCCGGCAAAGGGAGGCCGGCGCCATACTCCGGGGACCCACACATACCTTCCCCCGTACCAGTTCCAATAGCCGTCGACCCAGGCATAACCCGGGCCCGGGATAGGAGGCCGGACCTCATAGCGCAAAGGCGGCGGAGCAACGCCGATATAGACACCAACTCCGGCAAAAGCCGGCACCGTGAGGGCCGAAGCCAAGATTGCGCTAGCTATCCATTTTGTTTCATCGTTCTCTCCTTACTACACCTTTCATACAGTGCAAACCCCGCCCCAATCGAAAGGTTTCGAACATAATCTGCCGTTATTTGTTCCGTTGCAGGCAACCACTTTACGAAGGTACCCATGGTCACCCACCCGCTACACACGCTTGGCTTTGAGCCCCTAACCTCCTCGCTGGCCGACCTCGGCTTTGAACCGCAAAGGATCGTGCGCCCACAGCCGGTGGGCATGAGAGAACCCGATTCCGGCCGCAAGATCGTACAGCCGACCAATAACCCCGCAATCAACCAGGGGCTGGCCACCGACGCCATGCCGGCATACAAGGCCCGGTTGCTGGAAGCGATCCGGCACATCCCCGGAGCGAGACTGGCGGGGAGCCGCGATGCCAAGAACCCACACCGCCTGGCGGAAAAGATCGAGCAGCAGGGGCAACCGGCAGAGACGGTAAGCGACTACGGCGCGGCGCAGATCGCGGTCGACTCGCCGCAAGCGAAAGATGCGGTAGTGGCCGCCGTGAAACAGCATTTCACGGTATTGCGGCAGCAGGATAACTTCGCCCTCGGCGATCCCGAATATCACTATCGCAGCTATTCACTCCAGGTGCAGATGCCGAATGGCGCATCGGAGGAGTGCAGATTGTTCCTGAGGAAGTCTTGGAGGCCAACCGGGAGGAGCACCACGACTATAAGCAAGCGCGCAACGCGGAGCTCGCAGGCCAGGACGCCGAGCCGGCAAAGGCGGCCGCGCGGCCATCAACGATTCAGCGATGGACCGGTTCAACTCCAGAAATGGAGCGCTGGTCCAGGCCCGCATACAGAAGGGCCGGGTTCAGAAAGGTCGCGGGTCAGGCTGGCCGATGGCGCGGTGGCCAGAGTCGTCTACGTGGACCCGAACATGCGGATCGCGCGCGTACGCACCGACGACGGACGGAACATTACCGTGCGCCACAAAGATTTGCGTGGGTCTTCCTGATCAGGGCCTTGATCCGACCTTGGGCGGCGGTCCCCCAAGGCGGGTGTCTTCGCCCCGCTTGCGTCCAGGCTCTACTTTGGGCTTAGGTTTAGGTGCCTTCTTGGTCTCTTTTTTGCCTTTATCTTTGCTTCCCATGAAGCCAAATATTACACGAACATACCCCAAAGAGGTGCTAAGGATGCCGCCAGAAAATAAAATCCCGCAATTTGACCGCGATCAGATCCTGAACAGGTATTGGGCGTTGGCCAACCTGGACTCGAACCAACCAAGGGAAACATCACCGGCCAACTCAAGGCACTCGATTCTCTCTGCGAAGAACTGGCCCAGACACAAGCCGGGAAACCCAGGCAAACCCCGCGCGCTGTGCACATTTACCAGCCCGACTGGCTTCGCAAAGAATCATGACGTGGAGCAAGTAGGACGGCTCGAGTGGTAGGACGAAGTCGAGTGGGGGCTGAGTGGTACGGCGGGTGCCCCACGTTCGCCGTAGCGTACGTGGGCCGAAAAAGACGGGGCAAAGCCCCATCATCAAGGCGTGGGTAACATGTGACGGCCGGGCGAAAAGCGATCGAAAAAAATCATTTCCGGCCCACGTACGCTACGGCGAACGTGGGGCACCCGTCCAGTTCCGATACGGCGGCTAAGCGATGACGGAGGAGGCCGCCTATCGTTGGATGCCGGCCACCGCGGCGCAAAAGTCCGCGCTCGATTCAGAAGCGGACATCCTGCTCTTCGGCGGTTCCGCCGGTTCGCTCAAAACCGAAACCATGCTCATGGACGCGGTGGCAGGAGTATGAAAACCCCAACCTGCGCGCCATCGTCTTCCGCTCCTCCTTCGTGGAGATGACCGACATCATCGACAAGACCCGCCGCCTCTACACGCCCATGGGCGGCGTCTTCGTGGGTTCGCCTAAATGGACGTGGAGCTTTCCTTCCGGAGCCACCATCCGCTTTGCCTACATGAAGACGGATGACGACGTGTGGAAGTACCTCGGCCCGCGTTATTCCTTCATCGGCTTCGATGAGTCGACGCTGCACACAGAAAAGCAGGTGCGCAACATTCTGGGCCGGTTGAGCTCGACCGATGCCAGCCTGCGGCTGCGCATGCGGCTGACCTCGAACCCCGGCAATGTGGGCGCCGCCTGGCACCAGGCGCTTTTTCTGCGCGGCCATTGCCCGGTGCATAACCAGCACGACGCGGCCCAGCCAGGCCAGCTCTACCGTGATCGCTGCTGGCCCTCCGATGGCGAGGCCATTCCCTTCTCCGTAGCCTTCATCCCAGGCAAACTTTCCGACCACCAGCTGCTGGACGCAAATTATGCCAGGCGCCTGCACATGATGTCCGGCGGCGCAGCCGCGGCCATGGAGCAGGGCTGCTGGTGCACGCTCGAGGGAGCCTACTTCCCTTTCGTGAATGCAGGCATGGTGCGCCCGCTGGCCGAGGCAGGGGTGGAGTGGTGGCACAACCACTTCCTGTCGATTGATTACGGCTATGGCAAATCTTCCTCTTCGGTGGGGCTTTACGTCCGTGGCCCGGCAGAGGTGCCACACAAGATAGAAATCCACGGCGTCGAATCAAGCCGGCTGACGCAGGAGAATAGCCCGCAGTTTCCCCAGGGCCGCATCCGCAAGATCGGCGAGCTGGTGGTGCCCCACGTGCCCGCCTACGAGCTGGCTGAAATGGTGGTCGAGGCTTTTATAAAGCCGGATGAAACCGGTCAACGGCGGCGCATCGTGGCTGCCTATCTCGATCCCGCCAACTTCAAAGATATTGGCGACGGGCACACCATCGCCGATCAAATCAACGAAGTATTAGACCCATGGGAGATAACCTGCGAGCGGGCGTCCAATGACCGGCTGGGCGGATGGCAGCTGCTGTATCGCATGCTGCGCACCGGCGAGTTCGAAATTACCGACGTGTGTCCCCGAAGCTTCGAAGCTCTGCGCACGCGCATGCATGACGATACAAGACCGGGAGATATTCGCAAGATCGCCGGCGACCCGTTAGATGACGTAGCCGATGAGACGAGGTATGCCCTGTACACCTTTGTGCAGCAGGCAACCACGCCGCGGGAGTTAGTGCTGCAGCAGGCGGTGCGCGGGCTGGATGTGGGCTCCGCCGCCATCCGCTGGCAGCAAAAGGCAGAGGAGCTGGACCGGGAAGACGCACCGATCCCCACTACGCGCAGAATGGGATCAAGCCGGCGCAGTAGGGGTCGGTGAGAACAGCTATCTCTATTTTTTATTTACGATTGCCCGCCAGCCGTCGTTCCATTTTGTCCGTTACTCTGCAGGAGCAATGGCGAACTGAATCTGACTGCCTGCTCTGAGTTTAACGTCGTCTTTTCTGGTGGAGACAAAGACGCCTGAGTTCTGGCTGGAAATCTTACTGTGCAGGTCGACGCCGCGAGCAACACCCAGCTGGTCCAATTGCACCGTCTTTGCCGTCCAATCGTTTGGGACAGCGTCAAGGTTTTCCGTCCCACGATGTCCCCGGCATCCGCGGCGTAGAAGCCCACGATCGTCGCTCGGATGGGTACAGTTGTACCGTTCTTAAGGCGCGCCTGGTCAAAGCGCAGCGCCAGCTTCGACGTGCCTTGCTGTTGTGTGTCATCCGTGGTTACCTTTCCCAGCAGCACCGTGCCCCTGGGCAATTCGGTTCCATCGCTCAAACTTACTTTCCCTTGCAGTTTGGCGCTTACGGTATGACCTGATTGATCTCTAACGGAATCAAGGCTATCCACCAGGACGGCGCTCGCCGGTTTCATCAACGTAGCCTCCTGATGAACAGCCTGCTTGAATTCCTGAGCAGTTGCATTTTGCGTGTAGGTAAAAAGTGGTAGAGCTAAGATTGCGGTGGCAAATGCCAGCGCTTGACGATGGCCTTTCATACGACTCCTAAAGTAGAAAAAAGGTCCTCCACAAAATGAAAAAAAATGATGGCGCAATAGTATCTTTTCTTTTCGTGCCCCTATTTGTTGGATCACTGTTGTCGTGATTAGATACACCTTTTTTTTCGCCCTCACTCCTTTTCACTCAAAGAACCTGCAGATGCGCGCGTCATAGTGCAGTTGCACCGTCCCCAGCGGTCCGTTGCGCGCCTTGGCAATGATTAATTCGCCTTTCCCGGCTAACGATGGGTCTTCGCGGTTGTAGTATTCCTCGCGATGCAGAAACAGCACCATGTCTGCATCCTGCTCAATAGCCCCCGACTCGCGCAGGTCGGAGAGTATTGGCCGCTTATCCACCCGCTTATAGAGTTCGCGGTTCAATTGCGACAGCAGAATCACGGGCACGTTGAGACGCTTGGCCAATCCCTTCATCGCGCGGCTGATCGCCGCCACCACCTGCTCGCGGTTTTCCAGGCCCTTGCGCTCGGCCGCCATCAATCCCAGGTAGTCCACCAACACCAGGTCGAGACCGGTACTCGCCTGCAGCCGGGCCGCCTTGGCCTCGATCGATGCTGCTGTCTGCCTCGGTTGGTCATCGATGTATAACGGCACATCGATAATCTCGGCCAGCGCCTGCAGATAGTGCTGCTTCTGAACTTCACTCAACTTTCCATGGCGATGCGCCTGCAAATCCACCTGCCCGCGGGCACAGCACATACGGTCGATCAGCGCCTTGCTGGGCATCTCCAGACTGAAGAAGGCCACCGTCTTCCCCGACATGGCAACATGTACGGCGATGTTGCCGGCGACCGCAGTCTTGCCAATCGAGGGCCGCGCGCCCAGGATGGTCAACTCCTTCGGCTGAAAGCCCGCAGTGAGATTGTCCAGACCCCAAAAGCCGGAGGGAATGCCGGTCAGCCGGGCGCTATGCTCAAAGATCTGGTCGATGCAGGGATAGTGGCCCCTGACATACTCGGCCACCGAAGTCAGGCCGGAGGTGATGGCCTTGCCGGCAATCCTGCGGAAGGCAGACTCGGCCTCGGCCAGCACCTCCTCGGCGGAGCCCGACTGGTCGCCGGCCAGCACTCCTACCCGGTCGCTCTCCGCGATGGCTTGCCGAAGGAGAGACTTGTCTTTAACGATGCGCACATAGTCTTCAATGGATAGCCTGCGCGGCAGACCCTCGGTAAGCCCAGCGAGCCAGGCCACTCCGCCGATCACCGACAGCTCCTTGTGACGCTGCAGTTGCTCGGCCAGAGTCACGATGTCGACCCTCTGGCCTTCGCTCATCAGCTCGCCCATGCGGGCAAAGACGCGGCGATGCGAATCGAGGGAGAAGTCCGCAGTCTCGATGCGCCCCGCTGCCTCCTGGTAATGGCCATTGTTGAGCAGGATGGCGCCCAGGATCGCCATTTCCGCGGCCACGTTGGCGGGCAAGTGGACGGGGCGTGCCGCTCACTGGCCCGCCCCATCCAGCCCCGGGTGACGGCAACAAAACAATGCCAAAGCAGCGGACTGCAAGCGACGCCAGTCGGCAGTTTCCGGCGCATCGGGGCCGAGGAAGCTGATGATGTCCTTAACTGCGCTGCTATAGAGAAACGCCATCTCACCGCCGGCGTAATCGAGCACAATCACGGTGCGTGAGGTAGTAAGTTTACGGGCATACTTCACATCCCCCCTGCGCACGCGCAGGATCAGGATCTGCCGCATCTCCTTCCCTACCTCCAGTCCGAACCGCGACAGAGCGTAATCTTTCACCTGCCTCCGGCGGGCAGGCCACAAGGGGGATTCCCGGCTCATGCACGGCCTGCTGGAACGCGGCTGCGCATGCCCAGGGCCCTCATGCCGCCGGTGTATCTTCCCTGGGCTGCGATTTCACGCCGCTGCGCAGCCGCATAGCGTTTGCTGTCGTACACCAGGACGGCCATCGCTTCGTCACCAAGCTTTCGCGCCGCCAAACGGCGCGCAGCTTTTTCCGATATACCCCAACGCTCGGCGACGTCCAGAATGGAATCGGCAGAGCGAGGACGCCCGCCGCCATGTCTCCGAAGAGGACTCATAGCAATCTCCGATTTTCTTGGGGGAGGAACCAAGGGCAAAAAAGAAGGGACGGCCGGGGAGGGCGGCGGAACACCCTTCAAAACATAACTATTTTTGTCATAGTTACGACTTAACTAAGTGCAGTATGCCCCAGTATTTGATATCGCGCAAGAATCATAAGCACTATTTTTGTTACGTCCTAAGTAACATGTGCTAGAAATATTTATTGCTTCTTTTTTGTATGTAACCTTGCTTGTTATCTATTCACGCAACCCGCGCAAATACCGGGGGTCCGCAGCTGGTGTTGTTGCGCATCGGGAACCGTAAATAGACGAAATAGGGCCGAAGTCGTTGGTGGATTAGCCGTTTGTCCCGCTCGCGAAACAGAGTGAGAGGCGGTCGATCGAGCGTCATCACTGTTGCGTATCCGCAACAAACCCCAAAGTTGGCTCTTCCGGCGGAGTTTCCAGCAACTGCGCGGTGTCGTTGCGCACGTTGCCCACCGCCTTGTCCACCTTCCAGACAATCATCTTTTCAGCGGGGAAAGGCCGCAGCAAGTCGAGCGGCGGCTGCCCGGAATCGCCGCTACCCAGCCAGCGGGCATAGTCCTTGCGCTCAATAATTACCGGCATCCGATTGTGCAGCGGGGCCACCACCTGGTTCGGATCGGTGGTGATGATGGAGAAGGTCTCCAGCCACTCGCGGGTCTGGGGATCTTTCCACCGCTCCCACAACCCGGCAAAGCCATAGGGCTCGCGACTGGCCAGCGCGATGGCAAATGGCTGCTTGTGTTTAGGGTCCAGCGTCTGCCACTCATAGAATGCATCCGCGGGTACCAGGCAGCGGCGGCGCTTAAAGGCCTCGCGAAAAGCCGGAGCGGTGGCAACGGTCTCGGCCTTGGCATTGATGGTAGAGAAACCGATCTTCGCGTCCTTGGACCAGTAGGGAATCAAGCCCCAGCGCATGAGGGCGATTTCGCGCTCACCGGTGTCGCGATTCAGGCGCACCACGGGTTGAAAGGTCTGGGGGGCGACGTTGTAGCTGGCGCCCCACTCCACCGTATCCACATCCTCGGCGCCAAACCATGCGCAATTTCTCTTCGGGTGGACTTACGCACATAACGGCCGCACATAGCTCGATGATACCTATCGAGGAAACGCCTGGGCCAGAGATCGCCCCACCTCGGGCAGCCGTTCCTTGCTCAACACCAACAGGCGAAGCGGGTTGGCATTCTTCTTCACTTCACGACACTCGAGAACGCGGGTTGAAAATTGCTCCAGCCGAGGAAAGGGGCGAAAGTTTTTGTTCAGGGTACAAACTAACAGAGTGCGCTCATGCAACAAAGCTTCCAGGTCGTCAAGGTAGTATTCGAGCGACCAGTGAAAGCCGATGCTGTAAAACCCGTAGATCAAGTCATAGGGTCCGGGCAATGCCGCAAGCGGCAGTTGCTCCGCATCAAAGATTTGATACTGCTTCACTCCGTTGTAGTCCAGCATGGTCTCTAAGAGCGGGAGGTTCCCGCAAAAAGAGGAAATATCCGGCCATCGGGGAGGATGCTCATAATATTTTTGTTTGTACCTGGTGCTGGTTCCGTTACGCGTCGTAGAGACTGATCTCGCTGCCCGCTAAGAGCCCCTTCTTGCTGAAGAAGACCACGGATCGGCCAAAGCCTGGACCAATCTCCAGAACGCGCTTCGGTTTCTCGACTTTTTCGAATAGCGGCAGCAGAGCCTCATACTCCGCTTCTGAGGCGGCGTTACTTTCCTGCTGCCACAGCAGCCGGGAGGCTTCGTCGGCCTTGAGCGGCAGGCGAGTGGAAATAAGACGAATCGCCGCCACCACTTCTTCGGTAAACGGCGGAGCGAGAAATAACTGCTCCGCCGCGGCTGCCCTGGGGTCGAGAATGGACTTGCCGCGTAGCCGGTTAAGTGAAGCTTTCATGAACAAGCAGGTACCTCTGTTGGAGCATTTTCGCGGTAGCCAAAGTGGACCCAGTTCCACTTAGGCACGCGGTTATTTCTTCCATCAACTCCAGAGATAGGTCCGTGGTACGTCTCAGGGATAGGATTTGATATTCTATTGCGGACGACTTTTTGCGTCTGGAGAATAGCGTTTTGAACACTAAAGAGATCTTAGAACACATCAACGGTGAAATTTCGCGTCTGCAGCAGGTGAAGGCTTTATTGCAAGGATCGACGAATGGTCACAGCAGGGAGTGCAGGCTCCATCAATGGTTCAGCAGCGCCTAAGGTCAAGGGCAAGCGCGTACTGAGCGTGGAAGCTCGTAAGAAGATCGCGGCTGCACAGCGGAAGCGCTGGGCGAAAGCAAGAAAGGCAGCGGTCTAAATCAAGACCTGCTGCTGCTTCATACAGCTGTAACATTCCTTTCTAACCGGAGAACGTGGCCGCGCTGGCGGAGAAGATAGCAGCGGCCTCTATGGTCAGATGTTCCATCCGCCGTCGATGACGTGCGTCTGCCCGGTGGTGAAGCTGGACTCATCCGATGCGAGATATACCGCCAAGGCGGCGACCTCCTCCGGGCGGCCTAGCCGGCCCATGGGTTGGCGCGCAATAAATTCACTCCGCACCTGCTCCACATCGCCTTGCGCGGCGATGCGCCCTTCGAGCGAAGGCGATTGTACGGTGCCCGGACAAATGGCATTGCAGCGGATCCCCTGGCGCACAAAGTCGATCGCAATCGCCTTGGTCAAGCCCACCACCGCGGCCTTGGAGCTGGTATAGACAAAGCGATTGGGCACTCCCCGGATGCTGGATGCAATGGATGCCATATTGACGATGCTGCCCCGGCCTGCGCGTAACATGCCGGGCAGGAAAGCGCGGCAGGTGCGATACATGGAGCGGACGTTGAGGTCGAAGGAGAACTCCCAATCCTCTTCGCTGCAATCGAGGATGGTGCCGTGATGGACGAAGCCGGCGCAGTTGAACAAGATATCCGGTTCCGGTAACTGTTGCGCGCGAGTTTTCGATCTCCTTGGGGTTGCGCACATCGAGTTCGCGGCAGACCATTTGCGGCTGCTCTGCGGCGAGTGTTTTCGAGTGCCGCTTGGTTGATATCGGTCGCCCACACGGTGGCGCCTTCCTGGGCAAAGGCGATCGCGGTCGCCCGTCCAATTCCCTGTCCCGCGGCCGTGACCACAGCGGTCTTGCCCGCCAACCTTCCACTCATGCTTCACCCTTCTCGCAACAACTTCCGATTCTAATCCAGCTGCATGCAAAACGCATATCCCGTCATTGTGGCGGCTAGAGGACCTGCTCGGCACGGAATGTCAGTCGTGTAAGCGGTGCCCCTTTCGCGCTTCCATGTCCCCTTTGCTCCACATGGCCACGCAAAGTGCGGCAACATCGCCGATCTTCTCTCCCAGCGCTGCGGGAACAATCTCACACGCCCGTAACGATTGCGGCAAGGCCTCACGCTCAATCATCTTGCGCATCGGCGCAAGCAGATTCTCGCCCATGCGCCAAGCCAGTCCCCCGAGCACAATACGCTGCGGGTTGAGCACATCGATCAGCATGGCAAGCGCCTGCCCCAGCCGCGCTCCTGAGCTGCGCAGAATGCTGAGCGCAACCGCATCCCCAGCCTGCGCCGCGCGGCCCACGTCGCGTGCCGTCACCCCACTCGCCAGCTGTGCGTGCAATACACTTGCGCGGCCGCGCCGTTCCGCTTGCGCCAGCATGCGCACAGCGAGTTGCCCAATGCCGCCGCCGCTGGCCCATCCTTCGATGGATCCTGCTTTGTGGTAGCCCACTGGCCCCGTCGGGCTAAGCCGCACGTGACCTATCTCGCCCGCGTCGCCATTGGCCCCCAGGTACAAACTGCCGGCGGCAATAATGCCCGCGCCCAGCCCGGTGCCGAGGGTAAGAAAGACCATGTGCTCCGTGCCCACGCCGGCGCCGAATCGATGTTCCGCCACCGCACCCGCATTGGCGTCGTTCTCCACCCGGCAAGTGGTATGGAATTCCTCTTCGAGCAACCTGCGGATGGGCACATCCACCCAGGTGGAGAGGTTGGGCGGCGCGAGGATGATTCCCTGCACCCGATCAAGCGGGCTGCCGCAGCTTACGCCAATGCCCGCAATCGACTCCTCCCCAAAGCCATGCTGAGCCAGCAGGCTGCGCGCCGATTGCACGATCAGATCAAGAGCTCGCTCCGGCCCCTGCTCCGGCAAGGTTGCGAACTCGATTCGGCCCAAGCTCTCCGGCGGTTGCGCAGATAGGATCACCGCGGTCTTTGTCCCACCTACGTCGACCCCGAGATAAATCTTCTCCATGGCTAGGTCGCCGGTACTCCGCTCTGGTCGTGAATGGCATTGGCCCTCACCAGCGCTGCGGTTACATGGGCGCAGATATTCTCCTGGCCGACATGCTGGGCAAATGAAACCTGCGCCATCAAGCGTGCCGGCTGCTCCCGGGCGCCGCACAGCAACAGGGTTCGACCGGAGCCCTGGACCTCGAGCGCAAGACGCTCCAGGGCCTGCAGACCGGTGGAGTCGAGTGCCGTCATATTGCGCAGCCGCAGCACCACGATCGGCGGCAGCGTAGGTAGTTGGCGGCGAATCTCGTCAATCTTTTCCGTGGCCCCAAACAAGAACGGGCCGTGAATGCGAAAAATCGCAACGTAGGGTGGAATATCCCTGCCCTGCAGCACATGCATGCGGCCGTCTTCCAGGTCGTCCTCGGTCACCCGGGTCACCGTGGTGGTCAGCGTGACCTTGCGGATGAACACCAGCGCCGCCAGAATCATGCCTGCCTCCACAGCTACTGTCAGATCGGCAAACACAGTAAGCAGCAGCGTCGTCAGCCAGACGCCGATCTCCAGTTTCGAGAGCCGCAGAATCTGCGGGATCTCGTGCCACTCCCCCATGTTGTAGCAAACCACCAGCAGGATCGCGGCCAGAGCGGCCAGAGGGATGAACCTGGCCAACGGCGCGGCAAACAGCAGCACTGCAAGCACGGTGAGTGCATGAACCATGCCCGCAACCGGGGACACCGCCCCGCAGCGAATGCTGGTCGCCGTGCGGGCAATAGCGCCAGTTGCCGGCAGACCGCCGCAGAGGGGGGAAAGAATGTTGGCGATGCCCTGCGCGACAAGTTCCACATTGGGATTGTGCTGATCCCCGCTCATCCGATCGGCAACCACGGCGGACATCAAAGACTCGATCGCTCCCAGCAGTGCCACCGTGATAGCGGGAGAGACCAGAGTCCTGACGGTGGCGTATTCGAAGACTGGTACGTGGAAGCGGGGGAAGCCGGAAGGAATGCCACCAAAGCGCGTCCCAATCGTCTCTGCCGGCAGATGCAGTAAATAGACCACGAGAGTAGCTGCGAGCAACGCCACAATGTACCCCGGAACCCGGGGGAGAAAGCGGATGGTCAGCACGATAAGAAGGAGTGAAGCGCAGGAAAGCAGGGTGGTGGTCGGGGACACGGTCTGCGCACTCCCCAGCACCACTCGCATGCGTCCGACAAAATCCCCGGGAACCGGTCCGGTGTGCAACCCGAAGAAGTCTTTAATCTGGGTGCTGGCGATGAGGATGGCGATGCCGTTGGTAAAGCCCACCACCACCGGGCGGGGAATGAACTTGACCGCCGCCCCCAGGCCGGTGGCTCCCAGCAGGATGAGCAGGAACCCGGCCATGATGGTGCACAGCAGCAGACCGTTGAAGCCATAGCGGGCCAGAATGCCGGCGATGATCACGACAAATGCGCCCGTCGGACCACCAATCTGGTTGCGTGAGCCGCCCAGGGCGGAGATGGCGAACCCGGCTACGACCGCGGTGTACAGACCGGCCTCTGGCGGCGCCCCGGAAGCGATGGCAAATGCCATCGAGAGCGGCAGGGCGACCAGACCTACAGTGACGCCCGCCGCCAGGTCCGCGCCGAATTTCCTCCCGTTGTAATCCCGCAACGCGAGGAATGACTTAGGTGCCCAGTCGGTAAGGTTCAATACCTTGCTTTGAATGCCTCATTACTGCGTCTTGATTCTTTCGCTGACCCTTTTGGCCAGCTTCCCGATCTCGTCCACATCTTTGAGGGCGTCGGGCGTCGGCGCATCGCTCTTATCGACTTCTGCCTTCAGCGCGGTCGCCAACTGCACCAGCCGGTCGGTGTCGGCGAATACCTCCTTCTGATGCTCTTCTCGTAGCCGTTTCAACTGCCGCGCCTGCATCTCCCTGGCCACGTATGGTTGTTCATCCGCCGTGTGCGAGCGATCCAGCTGTTCAATTTGTCCACTCGTGTTCGGATTGATAGGACCATTGAACTGCGGCGCCGCTAAAGCCACGCACGCCGCCAACGTCACTCCTCCGATCAGGGCCCCTCGCACCGCCCGCCGACTTGTGCGCGATAAGTCGCTCACTTCAGCCCTCACATCCCCTTGAGATAAACCGCACAATCACGGTTTGCTTGCAAACGTTTGCCCCTCTTCTTTCATTCTTTCCTTGAGATCTTTGGCTAGCTTCTGGATCTCATCCGCCTTGCGCAGAGCGTCCAGCGATAAGGTGTTCGCTCCGGCCTTCTCTACGTCCACTTTCAACTCCTGGATCAAATGCAGCAGTTCGGCACTGTCTTTATAGAATTTTCTTTGTTTGACTTGCTCCGGTGTCATAGGCGGCGAAGCGATGGCAGGCGCGACGGCTTGCGCGGGCTGCGGTTTCTGTTCCTCAACCGTCTTTTGCGGCTGGACTACTTGATCATCGCCAGCCTTGGCTGGCTGAGCATCCGGGTCGTTCGCAGCCTTGGACGGCTGAGCACTTTGATCATCGGCATTCTTTGCCGGCTGGGCATCCTGATCATCAGGCAGTCTTCGCCGGCTGAGCATCCTGATCATCGGCAGTATTCGCCGGCTGGGCATCCTGATCATCGCCAGTCTTCGCCGGCTGAGTGTCCTGATCTAGGAGTCTTCGCCGGCGGAGTGTCCTCGTCATCCGCAATCTTCGCCGGCGGAGCGTCCTGGTCGTCCGCGTTTTTTGCTGGCTGCGTGGTTTGGTTATCCCCGCTCTGCTGCGGACCGGAGACACCGCCAGCCGTCGAGACCAGGGGCATGGTCAACCCGAGAATTGCCGTAATCACCCATCGCTCGAGTAGCATCATAGGGTGCCAGTGTACGCTTCCATTTTCTCCCTTACCGCCCTTATCCGCCAGTACGAGCCGACACCTTCGTTACTACGCGCTCTCAACCAGGAGTGGCTCTCCGATGTGCGGGAATTCATTCGTACCGACCTGCCCAAGCTGCTGATTATTGCCGCCTACACCTGGGCTCTTATCCTGCTGGTCAACTTCATTACCGGCCGGGTCATCAAGGTCGCCGAGCGCCGCGACAGCCTGGGGCCCGCCCGTGGTGCCCAGGTCCGCACCCTGGCCTCGGTCATCCGCGCCACCGGCGTCGTCATCGTGGCCATCCTGGCATTTCTCCAGATCATGGGAGTTCTCGGCTTCAATATGTCGCCGCTTCTGGCCAGCGCGGGGGTCGCTGGCGTCGCCATCGGCCTGGCTGCCCAGACCATCGTGAAAGACGTGCTGAACGGTATTTTGATCCTGGTTGAAGACCAATACAACGTCGGCGATGTGGTGACCCTGGCAGGGATGACCGGCACGGTGGATTCCATGACCTTGCGCAAAACCACGGTGCGCGGTTTTGACGGCACGCTCTACATCATTCCCAACAGTCAGATCACCAACGTCGCCAACCAGAGCCGCGATTTTTCCGTTTCTACCCTGAATGTCTCGGTCGACTTCTCCGCCAATCCTGACCAGGTGATACCGCTCTTGAAGCAGATTGCCCTGGAGGTGCGCAACGAGCCGGCGTTCAAAGACGTGTTCGTCGCCGATCCGGTGGTTTTCGGCGTGGATTCCATCAAGGGAACCGAGGTCATTTACCCCATCCAGATCAGGACCCTGCCGCGGAAGCAATTCGACGCCATGCGCGAGATGCAGCGGCGGATCCGCCTGGCGCTGGAGGAGCACAACATTTTGCCCGGCAGCCCCTATCGCGTGCTCAGCGGCTCCGGGCAGGGGGCGACCGCCCCCCGCGAGGCCGAGGGAGCCAAGGCGGCCCCTGATCCAACGACCGCTAAGCCCAACGAAACCAACCCCTTTACGGGCGAGTCCTAAACTTTCGGTTCGACTAATGAACGCGTCCCGAAAATCATTTGAGACTACCCCTGCAACAACTTCAGCAGTTGCTTCGGCTCTCCCGTCGGCGGCAGGCAGGAAGTTCCCTTGCAGACCACGGCGAAGCTGTGCCCCGCATTGAGATCGGGGAGCAACGGCAGGGTTTCTGCCAGCAAGGGGGGCAGTGGGTCGGCAACCTGCGCCCGGGTCAAACGGATCACGCTCTTGTTCACCCCGTAGCCCACCAGGGCGGCGGCCTCCAGCTCATCGGCTGCGGTATCCTCGCCAATCACCACCACCTGCACCGGAGGCAGCAGCAGGCGCTCGAGGGCCAAACCGTAGGTACCCGCGTAGAGCCCGAAATGGGTCACCACCCCGGCAAACGCCTCCAGGGTGTCCTCCGCCTTCTCCCGCAGGTCGACTCTTCCGTTCAGCGCTTCCAGACGCAGCAGCGCGGCGGCAGCGGCAGGATTTCCCGCCGGCGTAGGCGAGTCCTGCAAAGGCTTACGCCGTGCCGTCAGCGCCCCCAGCAACTCATCTCCCTTGGCTAGGGCATCGAAAAAGCCTCCGCCCGTAGGGTCATAGAACTCCGCTACCATGCGCTCGGCCAGGTCCAGCGCGGCGTGGTAATACTTGCGCCGAGCCGGTCGCCAGCCAGCCATCCAGGCAGGCGTGGGTGAGAAAGGCATAGTCGTCCAGCATGCCCGCCACCCACTTGGTTTCGGCCCCATCGGTATAAGAAATCACGTGCGCCAGCCCCCGCTCCGCATGCAGGCCCTCGCGCAGTAGGCGGTCCAACGTCAGTAGCGCAAATTCCTTCGCTTCAGGCAGGCGCAGCACCTGCGCCGCTTCGAGATACGCGGAAACGGCAAGGGCATTCCAGTTGGTATACACCGTGGTGTCGATGAAGGGCGTAGGCCGCTCCTCCCGCGCCGCCAGCAGACGGTCGCGCGCCGCCGCTAACAACCACCCAGCTTCGACAAGAGATTTGCCCGCACGGCCGGCCACGGCGTCCAGGGTCTGCTTCACATGCAGCACGTTCTTGGCAGGATTGTGGTGCATATCCCCCAGGTCGCCGATGTCGTAGTAGGGCGCGGCAATTTCCATCTCTTCCGGCGTGAGCACGGCCGCAGCTTCCGCCCGCGTCCAGGTGAAGTAATCGCCATCGTCATCCAGGTTGATATCCGCGTCCTGCGAAGCATAGAAGCCGCCCCGGTCGCGGTCCGTAAGCCAGTCGTCCATCCAGCGGATGATGTCCCTGGCCACCCGCGCCGACTCCAGATCCACATAGCTCTGGAAGGCGTGCACATAATTCTTGAGCAATTCCGCGTTGTCGTACAGCATCTTCTCGAAGTGCGGTACCACCCAGGCCTCATCGACGGAGTAGCGATGGAACCCGCCGCCCAGCTGGTCATAGACCCCGCCCAGGGCCATCTTCTCCAGGGTCACCGTAGCCGCCTCCAGCGCCGCCCGGTTGCCCGTGCGTCCGGCCACGTCGAGCAGCAGATCGATGGCGGAGGGATGGGCAAACTTGGGCTGCGAACCGAAGCCCCCATGGTGGCGATCGAACTTATCCAGTGCCGACGCCACCATCTGGTCCACGATGCCCATGCTCAAATTGCCCGAGTGCCCGGCAAAGTTCTCGTTATACTCGATCGCTTCCACCACGCTGCCCGCCGATTCCAGCACCTCGTCCCGGCGCGTCTTCCACGCATCCACCATGGTGCGCAGCACGCGCTCGAATCCCGGCCGGCCGTAGCGCTCGTCCCGGGGAAAATAGGTTCCCCCAAAAAACGGTTTTCCATCGGGAGTAAGCACCGCGGTCAAAGGCCATCCGTTTTGCCCGCTGATAGCCGCGACCGCGGCCTGATAGCGCGTATCCACATCTGGACGCTCGTCGCGGTCGACCTTGACCGCGATAAAGTTCTGGTTAATCACTTCGGCAAGCTTTGGATCCTCATAACTCTCCCGATCCATCACATGGCACCAGTGGCACCATACTGCGCCGATATCGAGCAGGATTGGCTTGTCTTCTCCGGCGGCGCGGGCAAAGGCTTTTGCTCCCCATTCGTGCCACTCCACCGGCTGGTGCATGGCAGACCGCAAGTAAGAGGATGAAGCTTCGGCGAGAGCGTTGGTCGGGAGAGTCATCTGCGTTCAGTCTACCTAGAGCCGCCCGCGCTTGACTCCAGCCCTCTCCTCGCTAACACCACATACACCCACACCACCACCAGGGCGAAGGTCACGACGAAGAAATTGGGCGCGGTAAAGAAGAAAGTACGAAGAGCCCGGGTATGACGGAAAAAATAAACGTGCAACAACCCCATCCGGTGGTATATCGCGGTAAAGGCCGCCAGCGGCGCCGCGGGGATCAGGATGTAGCGCCAGCGCACGATCCAGCGCGGCGGTATCAGCAGGACCGCCGGCAGCACCAGCGGTGCGAATCCTGCCATGGCCATGAACAGGCTGAAGCCGGCCCACACCACCAATCCCTTCGCCAGAGAACCGGGCAACTGGCGGGCGTTTCCGTCCACGTAGCGCCAGGCGAGAGAAAGTTCGAAGGGAAAACTGATCACCCACCCGGCCAGCCATCCTGCCCCTGCAGCCAGCAATCCGTATTTCAGCCGCGTCTTCCAGCCGAACGTGTTCATCTCATCCGGCGAGCCGCTTCGCCACGTCGTAGTACAGGTCCACGGCCGCCAGCAGTTCGCTCTTGGCAATCTTCTCAAACGGCGTATGCGCCACATGGATCGAGCCCGGCCCCAGCAGCAGCGGCTCACCCCAGTTGGTCAGCGCGGGAATATCCGTAGTGAAGGCCGCCACCATGGTTTCCAGTCCTTCCACCTGGCGCATGCGGACAAAGGGAATTTCCAGGGTGAACTCCACCTCGGCCAAGTCCCCGACCGCCTGCTCGATGGCCTTGCGCGTCTCCTCCGACGGGCCCACCAGCCGGACCATGACCTGCGCCACGGCCAAATCGGAGATCACATTCGGCGCCCGGCCCCCTTCGATCAAGCCGATGTTCAGCGTGCTGGGGCCCACGCCTTCCACCCGGGGCAGATCGATGGCCAGCAGCCGATGCAGCGCACTGACCAGTTTGTGCACGGCGTTGTCGCCCAACTCCGGGTAAGCGGAATGCGCCATGGTGCCGCGGGCGCGAATTTCGGCCCGCAGCGTTCCTTTGGAGGCCAACGCCAGGCGGTTGTCGGTGGGCTCACCATTAATGAGAAAGCGGCTGCCTTTGGGGTGCTGATTGGCCACCTTCGCGCCTGCTGAATCACGCTCCTCACCCACGACGAACAGCAATCCAGTCGCCACCCCGGCCTCGCGCAGCCGCTCGGCGGCCGCCACTTGCGCGGCAATAATTCCCTTGGCGTCGCAGGCCCCCCGTCCATAAACGAAAGAGATCGTCTTCCTTGCTGGGGATAAAGGGAGGCACGGTATCCATATGCGTGGAAAGCACCACATCCGGCCGCTCTCCATCACCGGCATACAGGTTGAAGCGTGGACCGCTGAAACGGCTCTGCGCCGGCTGAGGAACCGCCGTCCGTTCCACCGCGAAGTCGCGCTCGCGCAAAAAGCCGTCGAGATACTCCCCTACCGCCCCCTCGTTGTACGTGATCGATTCAATGTCCACCAGGCGGCGCGTCAGGTCTACAGGATCAAGAGGCTTCATCGTGTTCAGCATAAATGAGCCGCGGCGGGAAATACTTTAGGATACCGCCATGAGCCAGAACCCCAGCACTTCCCTGCTGCGCAGCGTGGACGATCTGCGCGGACCGGCAGGCCGGATCGAAGCGCTGCTGAACCTCCCCGAGCACGATGCGGGCTACGCAGCCCTGGTGTGCCATCCGCACCCGCTCTTCGGCGGAACCATGCACAACAAGGTGGTGTATCACGCCATGAAGACCTTCCAGGGTTACGGGCTGCCGGTGCTGCGCTTCAATTTTCGCGGCGCCGGCTTGAGCGAGGGTGCGCATGACAATGGACATGGCGAGGTGGACGACGTGCGTGCCGCGCTTGACTGGCTGGAGCGGGAGTACCACCGGCCCATACTCTTCGCCGGTTTCTCCTTCGGCTCCAGTGTGGGTCTGCGCGCCTGCTGCGGCGATCCGCGAGTCAAGGGAATCGCAGCCCTGGGGCTTCCCGTCACTGCCGGGGGACGAGAGTATCACTACCGCTTACTCACCGGCTGCCACCAGCCTAAGCTCTTCATCAGCGGGACTGCGGATCAGTACGGACCCCAGGCGGCGGTGGAAGCCATAGTGGCCAGCGCCGCTCCCCCGGCGGAGCTGGTGTGGGTAGCAGGCGCCGATCATTTCTTCGCCGGTAAACTGGAGCAGATGCAGCTGGCATTGAGCGCCTGGATTGAAACCTACTTTCTGCCCGCGGTGACGGCGCAATGACTCCCGCGGAAACGGCGCGCAGCATCTTTCACCATGCGCTTCGCTCTTCAAGCATTCCCGCCGCCTTCGACCGGCGGCTTCGCCTCGACTCTATCCCTTTGGACCGCTACGACAGGATCCATGCCATCGCTGTGGGCAAAGCTGCGTTGCCCATGCTGGACATCTTGCACTCCCGCTTGCCTTACAAGCTCGCTGGCGGGGTATGCTGCGCGCCCCTGTTGCCCGAGGAGCGCGTGGGTGGCGTCGAGTACTATACTGGCGGCCATCCTTTGCCTAACCGGGACTCCTTTGCCTCCGCCTGTGCAGCGCTACGGCTGCTGCGCAGCACAAGTGCTCGCGACTTCATCTTCTTTCTGATTAGCGGCGGCGGCTCTGCCATGTTCGAGCTGCCGTTGGACCCCAACATCTCGCTCGAGGATACGCGGACCCTCTACCAGGCCCTGGTGGGTTCAGGCGGCACCATCTCGGAGATCAACACCGTGCGCAAGCACTTCTCCGCGGTCAAAGGTGGACGCCTGGCGGCGGCCGCGCCGGAGGCCGCGAAATTCACCTTGCTGGTATCGGACGTGGCGCCTCGTTATCTTGATGCCTTGGCTTCTGGTCCTACGCTGCCTGACTCCTCTACGGTTGCGGAATGCCGCGAGATCCTCCACCGCTACCGTCTTTCCGAGCGCTTCCCCCCTGCGGTGCGCGCCTTCTTCGATGATCCTGGCCTTCCCGAGACGCCGCGCCTGCCAGGCGACCTTGTGGAAACCCTGCTTTCGAGCGACGATCTCCTCGACGCCGCCCGCGCGCTGGCCCGGACGTTGGGATATGAAGTGGTAATCGACAACAGCTGTGACGATTGGGACTACGCCGATGCCGCCCGCTATCTGCTGGGTCGCTTCGACCATCTGCGGCGCGAACATGCGAAGCTATGTCTGCTCTCGGGCGGCGAAGTGACGGTGCGTCTGGGACACGAGCACGGTGCTGGTGGCCGCAATCAGCAGTTCGCGTTGGCCTGCGCGCTCGCGCTTGCCGGGCGTGACCCCGAAGCGCCGCTGGTTGTGCTCAGCGCCGGCAGTGATGGCATCGATGGAAACAGCGCCGCCGCGGGCGCGATTGCCGATGCGACCACCGTGGCCCGGGCCCACGTTCTGGGGATCGATGCCGCGACTGCGCTCGCCCGCTTCGATGCCTACCCGCTCTTCACCGCGCTGGGCGACACACTGGTTACCGGTCCCACCCACAACAACCTGCGCGACCTCCGCATCCTGCTAAGCGCGGGATGAGCGAGCTTCCCGGGAGGAGACAAGGTTTTGTGGGTTAAGAAAAATATTGGCCGAGAACTTCCCCAGGGGTAACAAGGTTTTGTGGGTTAAGGAATAGTGGGTGCCCCATATCTCGCGTTTTTCGCGAGATGTGGGATCGGATGTATATTGGCTGCCATGCCCCTCGGGTTGAAACGTTTCCAGGAGAGCGGAGATCTTCACTTTGTCACCTTCAGCTGTTATGGCAGGAAGCCGCATCTGGCTGACGACGCGGCAAAAGACACCTTTGAGTTTTCTCTTGAAAAGATGCGTCAGAAGTGTGGGTTTGTGGTGGTCGGATACGTCGTGATGCCGGAACACGTCCACTTGCTGCTTACCGAGCCGCCGGAGGAAGGTCTCGCCCGCATCCTGCAGGCCGTCAAGATCTCGGTATCGAGGCTCCTGCCCGCAAAACCATTTTGGCAGCGTCGCTACTACGACTTCAACGTCTTTACTTTCCACAAACAGGCCGAAAAGCTTGACTACATGCATCGCAATCCGGTGACACGTGGATTGGTGGAAACAGAGGCAGATTGGAAGTGGTCAAGTCATCGTTATTACGCAACGGGCGAGGTGGGGACGATCCAGATGGAGTCGGGATGGAAGGCATAGGTCCAACCTGCATCCCATCCCACATCTCGCAAAAACGCGAGATACCCCGAATTTCCTGCACGCGGCGCTGGCAAGGGCTGCGTGTTCGCCTTTCTATAAGGAAAGGCGCATGAAGTCCGCGGAACCCAACAAGCTCTACAAGAAATCGGGGATATGGGGCACCCAAACGGTTGGGTCCAAAATTAAAGAAAAAAAAGCGCTCATATCTGCCCCCAACAACCTGCAGATATGAGCGCCGAGGAGTCTTTTAGTAGGTTAAAACCCAACCATCGTGGGTCAGCATCAGCGTGGCCTCATCGACCGGCTCTTCCGACGTGGCCTTCTTCACCATGGGAAAGGCGTTGCGCACCTCATCCTGCTTGGCCCAGCTCGGCGGGTTCTTGAGCACAAAGTGGTATTCCACCTTAGTCAAAGGCTTGCCGTCATAATCCACTGGCTGAGTGAACTTCTCCACGCTCGTCACTTGGCGGCGGCCATAGCAGAAGCGGCCTTTACCTTCAGTCCGGCTGCCCTCCGCTGTCAGTACATAGCGGTTAATGGTTTCGCCGCGAACAAGACTCTGTTCCCGTTCCAGCAAGCCAGCTTCGGCCAGCGCATCTAAACGGCGCCGCGTTTCCCCGAGCAGCTTGTCATTGACAGAAACTTCATAAGGAAAAGGCATGGGCTTGGCGAACAGGCAATCCTGACTCGCCGAGTAATCGTGGTTGAGGGCGTAAGCAAGGTTCTCCTTGTTCGCTACCCTTGTATCTCCGCAACCGGCCGAGACCACGGCGCATGCCGCCGCCAGCATTGCGACTTGAATTGTCTTGGTATACCGCTTCATCGTTCCCCCTGGTTTCACTGCGACTTCCTGCAAGAACGAGACTACTTCAGTTTCGCCAGAACGCCATCTTACGAAACGGGTAGCGCACCGAACGAGCGGTGTCACTTTAGCGCCATTACTGCAATGCACCACGGTAACCGCGCCAATGGTGACCACTCAAAATATAACAGTTACAGTTTCTTATTGCATCCGGAGAGGAAGCGAGCGCCCTGTCGAGAGCGGCCTTTCTTAGGCCTTCATGGCGAAGAGTTCCCCGGTGAAATCCGTGCGGACCGCAATGACCATTGCGGGTAGCGAACCTGTTATTCTTTTGAGGGAGTGCCAGTGTGTGTTGCGGCTTCCCTCCAGCCCGAAAGGAACACGCTTGAACGACCACATATTGAACGCCATTGATGAAGAGATTGCGAAGTTGCGCCAGGCCCGCGCCATCCTCGCCGAGAGCGGCAGCCCGGCTGCCAGGAAGACGGGCAGGAAAGCTTCCCCCGTCGCAGCTTCGAAGGCGGCGCCTCGCCGCACACTAAGCGCTAAGGCACGCCGTGCCATCGCAGAGGCACAGCGCAAGCGCTGGGCCAAAGTGAAGAGCCAGAAAAAAGCCGCCGCCACGGCCGCGAGCTAGAGCGCGCGTCACACCAGCACTCACCCGAAATGGCAGTTGGCCGGGATAGGGAAAACGTAACGATCGGCGATCGTTGAAAGCACCCCTTGATCGCCACCCCTTGATCGCACTTTAGATGCGGAGCCCGCAAGCGATGAGATGCATTGGCCCGGGCCTTCAGGTTCAACCGCAGGACCCGCTCCATCCTCAGCGCCTTTTCGCCGCCGCCCCGCCTGCGTTATCCTCACCTCAGAGCACGCAGAGAGTCCACGGGGAGAGACCGCTGTGCGTCTCACGGAGCGTGGCCATCGTCTAACCCTTCATCGTGCCGAAGAGTCTTGAGTATTTCCGCTTGCAGGCGGGTGGCGTCAGTTTCCTTGGGTGATTATGCAAAATCTTCTGACAACGTCTGGCGAATCACCCTCCCCGGCTTGATTTGCCGGAAAGAGGTTGGGGCTGAGCCACTCCTCCCACCCTGCCATTACGGCAAAAGCAGCAAGAAAGAGGACACCAGGTCAACTGATGCAAGACGACATTCGCGACACCCGAGACAGGCAAGACAAACCGGAGCCGCGCGCTACCGAAACGCACATCGGGCCCAACCACCAATTACCCCCTCCCAAGCGCTCCGGCGGGGTCCGCATCCTGGTCTGGGTGGTTATTCTGCTCCTTTTTGCCTGCTCTTCTGGTGGGTCATGCACCACCGCCAGGCTCCCGCGGCGACAGGAGGCGGCGGCAGGCGAGCCGCTGCCGGGGGCACCGTCACCCTGAACGTCGTGACCGCGAAAAAGGGCAGCATCGGTGTCTACCTGGATGCCATCGGCACCGTCACCCCGGTTTATACCACCACCCTGGTCAGCCAGGTAACCGGGGTCATCAGCCAGGTTCGCTACCGCGAAGGTCAGTTGGTGCACCGCGGCGAACCCTTGATCCAGATCGATCCACGGCCCTTCCAGGCCAACGTGCTCACTGCCCAGGGGGCGTTGGAGCGCGACACCAACCTGCTGGCCCAGGCCGAAATGGACCTCAAGCGCTACCAGGATGCCTGGGCGCGCAATGCCATCCCGAAACAGACCCTGGATGACCAGGAGAAGCTCGTCCTGCAGGACCGGGGCACGGTCAAAGCCGACCAGGGGACCCTGCAATACGACCAGGTGCAACTGGGCTTCACCAACATCACCTCGCCCATTAACGGCCGCGTCGGTCTCCGCCTGGTCGATCCGGGCAATCTCGCCGTGGCCTCGAGCGCGACAGCCCTGGCTGTCGTCACCCAGTTGCAGCCCATCACCGTGGTGTTCACCATTCCGGAAGACAACGTGAGCCAGCTGCAACAGCAGATGCGGCACGGCAAGGCGCTGACGTAGACGCTCTGGACCGCACCAACGAGACCAAGCTGGCACTCGGGAAAGCTGGAAGCGACCGACAACCAGATCGACACCACGACCGGAACCTTGAAATTGCGCGCGCTCTTCGACAACAAAGACAACGCCCTCTTTCCCAACCAGTTCGTCAATGCCCGTTTGCTGCTGAAAACCCTGCAAAACGTGGTCCTGATTCCCTCCTCGGCGATCCAGCACAACGGCGACGAATCGTTTGTGTTCCTGATTCAAAACGAGCGTCGCGCATATTCATAACATCAAGCCGGGAGTCAGCGAGGCCAGCATGACCGAAGTGCGAGGGACTCAACCCGGGAGACGTGGTCGCCGACAGCAGCTTTGAGAAGCTGCAGGACGGCTCCAAGGTCACCATCACCAAACAAGTGCTTCTTCCTTCGAATAACGAGAGCGATGCCCCGTGAGTCCGTCTCGCCCATTTATTCTGCGGCCGGTCGCGACCTCGTTGCTGATGGCCGCGATCATGCTTGTAGGGATCGTCGCCTACACGCAGTTGCCGGTCTCCGCTCTGCCTGAGGTCGACTACCCGACCATCCAGGTGCTCACGTTCTATCCCGGCGCCAGCCCCGACGTGGTGGCCACCACCGTGACCGCCCCGCTGGAACGGCAATTTGGCGAAATGCAGGGTCTGAGCCAGATGACCTCCACCAGCTCCGGGGCCACCTCGGTGGTGGTGCTGCAATTCAACCTCTCGCTCAACATCGACATCGCTGAGGAAGAGGTGCAATCGGCCATCAACGCCGCCCAAAGCTTCCTGCCCGCGAACCTGCCCGCGCCCCCGATCTACAGCAAGACCAATCCGGCCGACGCGCCCGTTCTTACCCTGGGCATCACCTCCAAAACCCTGCCCCTGTCGCAAGTGGAGAACTTGGTCGACACCCGCCTGGCGCCCAAGATCTCCCAGCTCAACGGGGTGGGCCTGGTCAGCATCAGCGGCGGCCAGAAGCCGGCCGTGCGCATCCAGGTGAATCCCGGCCAGCTGCAGAACTACGGCATCGACCTGGAAGCGGTCCGCACCGCCCTGGTGTCTGCCAGCGTCAACCAGGCCAAGGGCAACTTTGACGGTCCCCGCCAGGATTACCAGATCGACGCCAACGATCAGCTGATCACCAGCGCCGACTACAAGAATGTGGTGGTCGCTTACCGCAACAATGCCCCCGTCTTTCTGCACGACGTCGCCAACATCGTGGATGGGGTGGAGAACACCAAGCAAGCGGCCTGGATGAACCAGACGCCGGCGGTGATTCTCAACGTGCAGCGGCAGCCGGGCGCCAACACCATCAGCGTGGTCAAGAGTATCCAGTTGCTGATGCCGCAGTTGCAGGCCAATCTGCCGTCGGGCATCGACATCACCACCCTGACCGACCTGACTACCGACATCAAGGCCTCGGTCGCAGACGTTGAATTCGAGCTGATGCTGACCATCGCCCTGGTGGTGATGGTGATCTTTCTCTTCCTGCGCAACCTGTACGCCACCATCATTCCCAGCGTCGCCGTGCCGCTGTCGATTGTCGGCACTTTCGCGGCCATGTATGCGCTGGGCTATAGCCTCGACAATCTTTCCCTGATGGCGCTGACCATCTCCACCGGCTTCGTGGTGGATGACGCCATCGTCATGATCGAGAACATCTCCCGCTACCTGGAAGAAGGCTATACGCCGATGCAGGCGGCGCTCGAGGGCGCGGAGCAGATCGGATTCACCATCGTTTCGCTGACCGTCTCGCTGATCGCCGTGCTCATTCCCTTGCTCTTCATGGGAGATGTCGTGGGCCGCCTCTTCCGCGAGTTCGCCGTGACCCTGGCGGTCACCATCATCATCTCCGCCGTGGTCTCGCTGACCTTGACCCCGATGATGTGCTCCCGCATTCTGCGCCACAACCCGGAAGAGAAGCAGGGACGGTTCTACCAGGCGTCGGAACGTGTCTTCGAGCGCATGATCGGCTTTTATGGCCGCACGCTCAAGGTGGTCCTGCGATTCCAGGGACTCACCCTGCTGGTTGCGCTGGGCACACTGGTGCTTACCATCTTTCTCTACATCGTCATTCCCAAAGGGTTCTTTCCGGTGCAGGATACGGGCGTGATCCAGGGCATCTCGCAGGCGCCCGCATCCATCTCCTTTACCGCCATGGCCAAGGCGCAGCAGGATCTGGCCAAGATCATCCTGCAAGACCCGGCGGTGGAAAGCCTCTCCTCGTTCATCGGGGCGGACGGCACCAACACCACGCTGAACAGCGGACGCATGTCGATCAATCTGAAGCCGCTCGACCAGCGCGATCTCAGCGCCTCCGACGTGATTCGCCGCCTGAACAACAGCCTGGCCCAGGTGAACGGCATCAAGCTGTTCATGCAGCCGGTGCAGAACATCACCGTCGATGACCGGGTGAGCCGGACGCAATATCAGTACACCCTGGAGGATCCCGACGTAAATGAGCTGGATAGCTGGGCCAACCGGTTCGTGGACAAGCTGAAACAGCTGCCGCAACTGGAAGACGTGGCCACCGATCAGCAGACCGGGGGCTTGACGGTGTCGCTGGCCATCGACCGGGTATCCGCGTCGCGGCTGGGCATCGCGCCCTCGACCGTCGATCAAACGCTCTACGACGCCTTCGGCCAGCGCCAGATCAACACCATGTACACCCAGCTGAACCAGTACCACGTGATCATGGAGGCGCAGCCGAAGTTCGCCAACGATCCGGGCAAGCTGAACAAGATTTACATCCAGGCCAACGCATCCTCGGGGGCCTCCGGAGCGGCCGCCAGCACCTCCTACTCCGCTTCCGCGTCCGCCACGGCCGGGACCAATGCAACCAGCGAATCCGCGCTCTATACGCCCTCATCCGGGATACTGACGCCGCCCGCGAATGTCCTGGCGACCAACACCACCACCAGCGGGTCAAGTTCCGCCAACACCAACACCAGCTCCACCCCCAGCAACGCCGTTCCCCTGGGCGCCTTCACCCACATGAACCAGGCACGGAACCGCTGTCGATCAACCACCAGGGCCAGTTCCCTTCGGTTACGGTCTCGTTCAACCTGGCGGGCAACGCCTCGCTGGGCGAGGCCATCGACGCGATCAACAAAACCGCGAAGAACATGGACTTCCCGGCCAGCGTGCAGACCGGCTTCCAGGGCACGGCTGCGGCTTTCGAGAATTCCCTGTCCAACGAAGCCCTGCTGATTCTCGCTGCCCTGGTCACGGTGTACATCGTGCTCGGTGTGCTGTACGAGAGCTTCATCCACCCCATCACCATTCTTTCCACTCTGCCTTCGGCCGGCGTGGGCGCGCTGCTCTCACTGATTTTGTTTCATCAGAACTTGAGCGTGGTGGCGATCATCGGCATCATCCTGCTGATCGGCATCGTGAAAAAGAACGGCATCATGATGGTGGACTTCGCCCTGGAAGGCGAACGGCAGCGAGGCAAGAACTCGACCGATGCGATCTACGAGGCCAGCCTGCTGCGCTTCCGGCCCATCATGATGACCACCATGGCGGCGCTGCTGGGCGGCATCCCGCTGGCCTTAGGCACGGGCATCGGCTCGGAGCTCCGCCGCCCGCTGGGCATCGCCATGGTCGGCGGTTTGATATTGAGCCAGGTGCTCACCCTCTACACCACGCCGGTGATTTACATCTTCTTCGACAACCTGGCGCAACGATTCCCCGCTCGCGCGGCCAGGCATGGCGGTGGCCCGGAGCCGCAGCCGGCAGGTGAAGCATGAACATGTCCGCTCCTTTCATTCGCCGGCCGGTAGCCACCACCCTGCTGACGGTGGCGATAGCGATTGCCGGCGGAATCGCTTTCAAGGTGCTGCCGGTTTCTCCGCTGCCGCAGGTCGATTTTCCGACGATTACGGTCTCCGCCGCCTGCCCGGCGCCAGCGCCGAGATCATGGCGTCTTCGGTGGCCACGCCCTGGAGCGGCAGTTCGGCCACATCGCCGGCGTCACCGAAATGACTTCGTCCAGCACTCTGGGCACCACCGGCATCACGCTGCAGTTCGACCTGAGCCGCAACATCGATGCGGCGGCTCGCGATGTGGAAGCGGGCATCAACGCGGCCCGGACCTATCTCCCGGCCAACCTGCCCGCCAATCCGACCTATCGCAAAGTGAACCCGGCCGATTCGCCCATCATGATCATCGGCTTCACTTCGGATAAGTACGACAAGGAGGCTGTATGACGAAGCTTCCACCATCATGGAGCAGAAGCTCTCGCAGATTCAGGGCGTCGGCCAGGTGAGGTTGGAGGCGCGTCCTGGCCGTCGGTGCGCGTGGAGGTGAACCCGACCCAGCTGCACGCTATGGATTGAGCTGGCGACTGTCCAGTCGATGCGGGCCAGCAGAACTCCAACCTGGCTCGCGGCCAGATCACCAACGGCGAGGTGACCGCGGACATTGTGGCCAACGACCAGATATCCAAAGCGGAGGATTATAAGCCGCTGATCGTGGGCTATCACAATGGAGCGGCGGTGCAGCTGTCGGATGTCGCGGATGTGGTCGATTCGCGCAGAACATGCGCACGGCCGGTTATCTCAATGGCAAGCCGTCGGTCACCGTCATCATTTCCGCCAGCCCGGCGCCAACATCATCGGGACCAACCAGCGCATCCGCGGCAGCTTCCTTCGCTGCAGGCCGTGATTCCCCAGGGGATCAAGGTCACCGTCATTCTGGACCGGACCACCACCATCCGGGCTTCGGTCACGATGTCGAGTCGACGCTGATGATTTCCGTCGTGCTGGTGATTCTGGTTGTCTTTGTCTTCCTGCGCAATGCGCGCGCGACCTTGATTCCCGCCGTTGCCGTTCCGGTTTCGCTGATCGGGACCTTCGGGGTGATGTATCTGTTCGGCTACAGCCTGGACAATCTTTCGCTGATGGCGCTGACCATCTCCACCGGCTTCGTGGTGGACGACGCGATTGTCGTGATGGAGAATATCTCGCGCTACCTGGAAAAGGGATGCCGCCGATGCAGGCGGCGCTGCAGGGCGCCAAGGAGATTGGTTTCACCGTACTTTCCATCAGCATGTCGCTGATTGCGGTATTCATCCCGCTGCTTGATGATGGGCGGCATTGTCGGCCGTCTGTTCCGTGAATTTGCGGTGACGCTTTCGGCGGCGATTATCGTCTCGATGGTGATTTCGCTGACCACCACGCCGATGATGTGCGCCCATCTGCTGAAAGCGCACAAAGCAGAGAAGCAGGGCCCGTCTATCGCACCAGCGAACGATTTTTCGACGGGATGTTGAACATTTACCGGCACTCGCTGTGGGTGCTGGACAATCCAGGCTGATGCTGATCGTGCTGTTACTGACCATCGCGCTGAACGTGGTCTATCATCAAGATTCCAAAGGGTTTTTCCCGCAGCAGGATACGGGGGCCC
>CAWCKO010000064.1:0-23576 GCA_963796145.1 uncultured Acidobacteriaceae bacterium
CATGGTCGATGACCATGACGTCAGTGAGAGCCTTGGTAGCGTCGAGCTCTAGACCGATCTGCTCCTGGATGGCGGTGTACAGATTTGGTGGCGGGCTGGCGTTGTCTGCTGGCGGAGGTAGCTTGGCTGCCATGCCGCCGAATTGCGAATCGTCCGGTGTCCAGTTCAGGGCGAAATCGTATCTTCCGGCAAGTCCGGTCTGATCGATGACCGGTCGGTCCATGACGGTCTCCTGCATCATGGCGGCGAAATCGCTCATACTGGCGTCATGAACCGTTATGGCCCCCAGCCCACGCAAGCCAAAGCCTGGATGCCCTTCCTGACTTTCGGTCGTGAGTTTTGCACCGGTTTTGGCGACGGAGAGCACATAAACCGATAGCTCTTTTTTATCGTGGTGAAAGATAAGGCCGAAGCGCTCGGCAATCAGCTTCTGCACCATCCCTTGAAACTGTTTTTTGTTGGGCGCGCCGTCCATGTCTGGCTTTGCGTCGATATCGTATTTGTCTGTCTCCGCCCAGGGCGGTAAGCCGACGAGCTGCTTCTCCTGGACACCATACGAGAACGCGAGCAGCTTGCTCAAGGAGACATTAGTGGTTTGAAAGCGGCCTCCCCTGAACATCAGCATGAACCGCTGCTCGTCTGGCTTGGTGGGTTTGATGGTGGCAACTTCAATGCCGGGCGATGCATTGGCGTCCATTGGCGGCAGCCTGGGTGGCGACGGGGGAATGGTCCATTCAGTCTCCGGCGTGGCGCGAGTCAGGTTAAGAGGGAGGGGAGGTCCCTGCGTCCAAGTACCTGTGATCGTATTGCCATCCGAACTCAGCTTGCCCTCATAGGTGCCATTGATCATGGGGAGGGTCATCTTCAAGGTGCTGCCTTCCAGCGTGGTTTTGGTCACTGGAAGGCCGTCACCTCCCTGGTCGATGCTGTAGAAGACCGCCTTGTACCCGCCATCATCGGCCTTGGATATCTTGACTACCGTGCGCAGGTCGTGGCCTGCGTGCAGGGTGCCCTGCCAGGTGCCTTCGATGCCCTGGGGTTTATTTTCTGCAGGGGACTGAGCCCGGCTTTGCGCTGCATCTACCAAGCCGAACAAGGCTACCGCGGCCACGGTCAACCATCCGGCCACACGCAGCAAGAACTTTCTGGTGAGATTCAGTTTGCGCGCAACACGGTCAGCCATGATTCCGGAATCCTCTTCTGAGATTGGCCCCTGCAAGTCCGGACACTAAGTCAACGCATGTAAAGTGGAAAGCTGAATATAAGACGTTCCTACTTCTCAATTTTGTTCGACCGCACGAATTATATTTGTTGTCATCCCCGTCCGTCGTCCTTTGTATACCTAATTCGCCGAAGGCGTCTCGGCATGATCGATGACGAGGACCTCCACGGGAGCTTTTCGTGAATCCAGCTTTAATCCGAGCTGCTCTTGAATCGCGGTGAAGAACGAAGGTTCCGGAGATTCGGCCGAGTTTCCGTTTTCAGAGGTGGGCCGGTCTCCTTGTGGCCCCGTCATCGGGTCTGCGGCATCATCGGGCGTCCAATGTAGCTCGATATCATACTTGCCTGTCAGCCCTGTCCGATCCTGGACAGTTCTGCTTAGTTGCTGCGATAAAGGCGGCACCAAGGACGCGATCGGAATCCCCTGGCCCGTTAGACGACCCCTTCCCCACATCATCATGCCGGCATGTCCCGCGGGTTTACCGTCGGGGCCTTTGATTCCGTTAGGGTAAGTGTCACCAGGCTTTGCCTCTTGCAGCTTAGGACCGTTCTTTGCAATCACCAGCGCGTACACCGGGAGTTCCTTTGTCTCGCGGTGGAGGGCAAGTTTAAAGCGGTCAGCTAGTAGGCGCTGAAACATGACCATCCGCTGATTGTCGCTAAGCTTGCTCACCTCACTTACTTCAGAACTGTCGACTTTCGCCTCGATATCGTAGGTTTCGGAGTTGAGCCAGTTCGATGCTCCTAGGATCTGATCGTCTTCGACCCCATAGGCCATCTTTATCAGGAACTTGAGCGTGACCCTGGTTGCCGTGAGCCGGTCGGCAGAGAACAGTATTCTGGGGCCCATGCCGGATTTGTCGGGTTTGATCGCAGCTACATCGTAGGCCGGTAGCTTGGCAGCTGTGTCTTCCCGCTGCGTTTCCCCTCGGTTTGGCGTCGCATATACCAGGCCAAATGCGAGCGGCACAGCAAGGGCCACCGCTCCAGGGATAATGGACAGTATTCTTCGGAAGCCCAGTTTTAGCGCAACACGTTCGGTCATGATACGGGCAATCCTTTCTTGAGATTGGCCTCCCTGATCCGAGACGGCGGTGAACTTCTTTGTCCCTTGCGTAACCGTCACTGTCGCGCCGGGGAGAGGCAAGCCACCCAAGGTGACTTGACCGCGATACTCCGAAGCCGCGGCCAGGCTGGGAAATGTCAGCGCGGCCAGCGTGCAAACCAGATAGAAGACTCTTCGTGCTCGCTGCCAGGCCATTATGGTTCCCCGATGTTCGTTTAGCGTCAGTTTTCGGAAGGCTTCTCGACATGATCGATGACGATCACATCATCGGGAAACTTTGCAGGTCCCATCTTCAGCCCGATTTGTTCCTGCATGGCGGTGTAAAGGCCTGGTGGTGCTTTCGGGTCATCGGTCGGCGGCGGCACGACCGCGCCGACCCCTCTGAATTGCGCGAATTGGGAGTCGTCGGGAGTCCATTTCAACTGAAAATCGTATTTGCCAGAGAGCTCAGTTTGGTCTACTACCGGCTTGTCCACCACCGTCTGCATCCACCTGGCAAAATCCGTCATGCTCTGGTTTCTCACTGTCAGATCCCCAAGCCCTCTGAAAAAGAAGGCGCCGGGATCATTTGGATCGGCCGTGCTCTTGGTCATCTTCGGTCCGCCGCTGGCAACGCTGAACACGTAGACGGAAAGCTCCCTCTTGTCATGATGAAAGGTCAATTTGAAGCGATCTGCCAGCAGTTTTTGCACCATGGTCTCCGTCTGGCCGGGGTTTGGCCTGCCTTCTACGTCGGGTTTGCCCTCGATGTCGTAAAGATCGGTGCCGAACCATGCGGGTGCATCCACGATCTGCTTGATGTGAATGCCATACGCAAAGCCGATCAGATCATTCAGATTGGTATTGCGGGTCGAAAAATGACCGCCTCTAAAACCAAATCCCTTGCCGGGCCGGTTAGGAGGACTTGGCTTGATGGTGGCGACCTCGAAGCTGGGATTGGCATTCGGGTCCATCTTGGATTCCGGTGGGGGAATGGTCCAGGCCGTGTCCGGCGTGGCGCGGCTAAAGATAAGAGGTAGTGGGTTGGGTCCCTGGGTCCACGTGCCTGTGATCGTCTTCCCATCCGGGCTCAGCTTGCCCTCATACGTGCCGAAGGGGAGGGTCATCTTCAGGGTGGGGCCATCCAGCGTGACTTTGCTGGCGGTAAAGCCGTCTCCCCCTTGATCGATGCTGTAAAAGACCGCCTTGTACCCGCCATCATCCGCCTTTGAGATCTTGACCACGGTGCGCAGATCTCTGCCGGCGTGGAGAGTGCCTTGCCAGGTGTCGGCGATGCCTTGGGCTTTATTGTCTGTCGTGGCTTGGGCACGGACCGCTTGGGCACGGACCTTGGTTATGTGCACCAAGCCGAAGACTACGGGCGCCGTGACTGTGACGATTCCGGCCACGCAGAGCAAAACCTTCCTGCTTAAATCGAGCTTGCGTGCAGCCTGCTCCGACATGATGCGGACGATGCGCCGCTTGAGATCCGATCCAGTCACGCCCGACATGCAGGCCATAGGAGCTTCAACATAAAACTTGCACACGTTGAGAATGCTCTCCGCATAGAGTTTTGCTCCGTTGCCCGAATGCAGCACCGCTTCGTCGCAGGCCCGCTCGCGCTCGTCAAGCAGACGGGCTTTGATCCACCACACCGCTGGATGAAACCAGAAGGCGGCTGCTACCACCATGTGAACTGCAGCGGTGAGGTTGTCGCGCCGGCGAATGTGGCACATCTCATGCGCGAGGATGGTGTTAAGCTGCGCTGCTGAGAGGCGGTCGCTGATGTTCTCTGGCAGGAGGAGCACCGGACGAATGATGCCGAAAACCCCTGGCTCGCGCAGGCCGCGCGACAAGAGAACCGGCACTCCGGCCAACAACGTCATCGGCGAAGCGGCGCGGACCGCGGTACGGATTTGCCACCAGCTGCGAGCCCACGAGAACGCAATGGCGAGAAAACCGCAGAGCCAGACCGCGACCAGGATCGCAACAAGGATCACTGGCAGCAAATCGCTGTGGTGCGGGGCAGCGAGCGGGCACTGCCGTGAAATCATCCACGGCGATGGGGAATGCAGTCTGTGGGAAGGGTTGCGTGATCTGCTCCATCACGGCTGCGAATGCGGGTCTCTCGATAGGGGTTGAGAGAGTCGAGCGCAGCGATTCACCCGCAGCAATGAGGAGCGAGAACGGAAGCAGGAACTTCACAGAAGCGATCATCCAAACCCAGTAGCGGGTTCGGGCTTGATTGCTTCTCAGCATCCGTGCGAGCAGCCATGCGATCAGGGTCACGACTGTCGACTGCCAGAGATGGTTGAACAGTGCAGCGGTCCAGAATGCCGAAAACATCATGATTGCTTCTCCTTCAGAGAAAGTCCCCGCAGCGTCTTTTCCGTCCTAAGACGGCGTCAGGCTGGGAGCAGAGTCTCAATAGCGTCTGAAGTTGACCTCAATGTCCGCTTGTACTGCAACAGGCTTGCTGTGTAGCGTCGCCGGCGAAAACTTGTATTGCTGCACTGCCTCAATAGCTTTCTGGTCCAGGCCCCTTCCCAGGTGACGTACTACCAGAACACGTTGGGCCTTGCCCTGCGTGTCAATAATCAAGGAGACAACGCAGACACCCTGGTAGTGCGTCCGCAGAGCCTCAGCAGAGAATTCGGGGTCAGGCGCGAAGAGTAGCTTAGGTGCGGAAACGGCTCCTCCAATACGGTAGACCGGGTGCTCCTGGAATGTACCGATGGGCTGCGGTGCACGATCGAACGTAATTTCTTGTGAGCCTGAATTTCCCTGCGAGGATTGTGCGCTGGCGAGCGGCGTTTTCCATAGACCGACAGCGACGGGTGCGGCCACGGCTCCTATGCCGATCACAGCCAGGAGGAGTTTCTTAAGAAAGCCGAGCGTGTCGGCCGAGCGCGGCGACATGATACGAATAATGCGCTGCTTAAGATCGCCGCCGGTGACTCCGGAGACACAAGCCAGCGGCGATGCCACGCCGAATTCGCAGGTCTTCAAAATGCTCTCGGCGTAGATCTGGGGTGCATTGCCCTGCTGCAATACCGCTTCGTCGCAGGCCCGCTCACGTTCGTCAACCAGTCGTGCCCCCAGCCACCAAACCAACGGATGAAACCAGAAGATGGCTTCCACCACCATGTGCATCGCGGCGGCCAGGTTGTCGCGTCGCCGCACATGCTGGATTTCGTGGGCAAGAATAGCCTCCAGATGCGCGTCCTCAAGGTGTTTGGAGATCCCCGCGGGCCAAAGCAGGACCGGCCTGAAGATCCCGAAGACACCTGGCTCGAGCGAGCTTTGCGACGACCAGAACGCGATTGGCCTCCGCATTCCTGCAGCCCACTCCAATTGGCGCAGCGCATCCACTTCGCGCCCCTGGGACATGGGCACGGCGCAGCGTTTGGCCGCCGCAACGCGCCGCCAGCGCACACAACATAGACCGATGGCAGTGACACAGCCAACCAGCCACAGCAGCGCGACGATGGGCGGCAGAAGCGGGAGCAGGGAAGCAAGCAGACCCTTTGAACCAGGAGACTGGTTGAAGGGCTGGCTCACTTTCTCAATCACAAAATAAAAGACAGGCTGCGTTTCCGGCGCATGGTTTAGCTTTGCCAGATGGCTTCCGAGGTCAATCAGCAGCGAAAAAGGAAGCAGAAACTTGATCGACGCTGCCAGCCAGAGGCCATAGCGGAGCCGCGCCTGGTTTTTTCGCAATGCCAGTGTCAGGATGGCTGCCAATAATCCAAAAAGTGTCGATTGCCACAAGTGATTGGCCATGGCCGTTTCTATTGCAGACAAATTGTCGGGGATCATAGCTTTTCCTTTCTTTCCAGCTTGCGGAGGGCTTTCTCTGCTTCCTTTACGTCGTCCATGGTGAGCTTGCCGGATTCAATCAGGTGGGCCATCACCGGCTGGGAGCGTCCGCCAAAAAGGGCCAACAGGTCGTCGATAAGCCTGCGCTGGGCAGCATCGCGGGAGACCGCGGCGGCAAAGATGTGGAAGTTACCGAGCTTCCTGACCCGGCGAACATTGCCTTTTGCCTCGAGCCGATAAACGGTGGTCTGGACGGTGGTGTAGGCCGGCCGGCGCTTGGCGGGAAAGGCCTCTTGTATCTCACGGATGGAGAGTTCGCCCTGCGTCCACAGGGCCTCCATGATCTGAAACTCCAGCCTGGACAATTTAGGTTCGGACAACCCGCACTCCTACACTCGTAATAATATCTACTACACACGTTTGTTTGCGTCAACTGAATCCCAAGGGACGGCTGAAAGTAGCCCAGGACGGTAGTCCTGGGTAAACATAAGCCATTCGATCAGTCCCGCAAGGGACGGCTGAACATGGGGCTAATTCTCAGCCGTCCCTGGCGGGACTAGTCCAGATTCGTGGCAGTTACCCAGGACTATCGTCCTGGGCTAGTTTCAGCCGTCCCTTCGGGACTATGGTTGTCAGTTTTCGGTCGGCTTTTCTTCGATGTGATCGATCACCAGCACGGGTGCTGGACGCCGCTGTTTCTCCAGTTTCAGCCCGAGCTGCCTGCTGACGGCATCGAATAACGAAATGGCACCATTTGGGTCCGAGGTTGCGGACCCGCCGGTTGCAGACGCACCGCTTGCGGATGCGCCGGGCGGCGGGCCTCCGCTCGCGCCTCCTCCGGGCTTCGTCAGATTGGCGGAACTAAAGCTCAAAGTGAAGTCCCAGGAACCCTTGATTCCAGTGGAATCCAACACCGGACTATAGATATAGCCCGATGCGATTCTTTGCAGCTCTTCTCCAATTTGCCCCATGTTCATGTTTTGGCAGGAAACCAGCCGGTTGAGCACCGGGTTCGCGATCCGCGGATCCTTTCCGTCCGGGCCGGGACCCTCTTTGCATCGAGTGCGGCTCAAGGGATCGGCGGGGGTGAGTTTCGGCTTTACCGCGGTCAAAGTGTATGCGGAGACGGGCCGGTCTTCCATGTGGGCCTTCAACTGAAAGCGATCCTCCAGCAGCACCTGTAGCATGTGGCGAAGGTCCTCAATGTCTATCCGCGGAGCGTTAGGCCCACCGCTTACCGGGGCGTCGGTCACCACCTTCGCTAAGATATCGAAGCGATCCGAATCCAGCCATTTGGGCGCACCCACCAGCACTTCGTCATCGTTTGGGTTGAGATCCCAGGCAAAGGTGATCAGAAATTTGAGCGTGGAGCCCTCCACATTGACCTGGCCCCCGTTGATTCTGCCGCGAAACTCCGCGTCCGGCTTGCCGGGCTTAATGATTGCGACGTCAAATTGCGCTGGTGGCGACGGAGGAAGAATTTTTTCCAGACCGGGCGCATTGGGGGACGGCTTCTGATTCACGCTGTCGACGATCAGCACCGGTCGGGGAGCGGTCTGGCGATCCAGCTTCAGCCCCAGTTCCTTATCCACAGCGTCGAAGATAGAGATGCCGTCGGGGCCGGCTTTCTGGAGCAGCTGGCGTGGGGTCCACTTTATGTCGAAATCCCAGGATCCTTTCAGGCCAGTGGAGTCGACCACCGGGTCCGTCAAATAACCTCCGGCCCACTCGTGCACATTTTTTGCAAATTCCTCCATGGTCGTGTGGTGACAGGAAAATCCAATGGAAATCACCGTGCCGGGGGCGGGATTCTGCGGGGGTTCCTGGAATTTGCAATCGGCATCGCCCGAACCCTCCGCCGGCTTCAGCTTCGGCGCTCCCTTTCCGGTCGTGAGCACGAAGGCCGGCATAGGCGTACTGCCGTTATGGACCACGAGTTTGAATCGATCCGCCAGTAGAGACCGAAGCATTAGCTTGATCGTGGGCAGCGGGGTTGTGGGTGCGGCCTTGGCGATTACATCAAACCGGTCCGTTTCCAGCCAGGTCGGGCCTCCCTGCACATAGCCGGTGTCCACACCGTAGGCGCTAGCGATCAGATCAACCATGGTCGCCTGCCGCACAACATATCGGTCACCGCGCAGGATGCCCCCATCCATGAAAGGAAACAGGCGATGAGGACTCACATGGACATCCGCGGCTTCAAATGTGGGTGGTGCGTCGGTGGACTGTGCGAACGCCGGACCGGAGAGGACGGCGAGGAGGATCATACCCGTGAACGGTCGCCTCATCATTCGGATCGGACCTCCATTGAAACGCAGGACGAAACCGATTTTGCAGAGCCCAGTTGACGCTCAATTTTAGAACATTTTTTTCCATGTTTAGTTGGTTGGCGCTGGTTCCGTTGGCGAAGACGGTTGGTTCAGTTTCCGGTTATCTTCCTCTGCCCCGCGCTTCCATGCGCCATTCTGCATCTGCTCGCGGAGTTCATCCATCTGGCGCTTGAATTCAGGACTGTCAAACATCTCCTTTGCCTTTGCCATCTGGCGCTGCTGCGCATCTTCTATCTGCTGCTCCATCATTGCCCTGGCTTTTGCCATATCCCGCTGAGTGTCTTCTAGTTGCTGCTTGAACTGGGGACTGTCAAACAGTTCTTTAGCCTTTTCCATCTGGCGTTGTGCCTCTTCCATCCGCTGCTTGTACTCGGGACTCTGCATCATTGCCCTGGCTTTTGTCATATCCCGCTGAGTGTCTTCGAGTTGCTGCTTGAACTCGGGACTGGCAAACATTTCTTTAGCCTTTGCCATCTGGCGTTGTGCCTCTTCCATCCGGTGTTGGAACTCCGGATTTTCGCTCATTGCCCTGGCCTTTGCCACGTCCCGCTCAAGGTCTTCGATCTGCTGCCCGGTCTTCTGATCTAGATTTTGCCCACCAACCGTGTGGCCCTTGTGTTTTTGCTGGACCGGTTTGGGTGGGGCGGGAGGCTCAGGCACGGTCACGGCAGACGGGGTTTGCGAAGCGGCCTGGGTTGCTTGTGGCGGGGCGCCTGCTCTCGACTCTGCCATCGTCGGCGTGACATGAAACATGGCTGCCAACGAGCCTGCAGCGATCATCAATGCCGCACCACTCGCTGCTCGAACTACTCGCGCCCGCATACTCATGGTTGTTGTGTCCATCAGTCGCATCACTCGTTCCTCCAGGGTGTGGCGGGTGAACAATCCTAGAAATTGCGCCTGCTCTGCCAACACGCGTTCTCCCAACATGCTGTGAGCCATGGCCAACAGGCAGCGCGCATATCCGATGTGAGATTTCATCTCCTGTGCCGCCATTGCATCGCAGATCATCTCTCGCGTCATGCGGATCCGCTGCTGCACCTCATCCACCACCGGATGCCAGGCCAGCGGCGACGCGACCACCTGGCAGACCAGGTTCATCAAATAGTCCTGGCGCTTGATGTGGGCCAGTTCATGACACAGGGCGGCTGCGACCTCGTCCTCAGAAAACCGCGCGAAACCCTCAGGCAACAATAGGACTGGCGCCGATACACCTACGATCATGGGACTCGACACGTCTGCCGACTGGCGCAGTTGAGGCAGCTTGACCCCGAACCGCCGGCTGTATTGAGCCAGCGCTTTGCCGTGCAGAGAGGTCTCTTGCGCATGGGCAACCAAATGCCGGGCGGCATGCCATGACCGCGCAATGCGAAGCAGCGTGAAAACGACTGCAGCCAGGTACACCCTTACCAGCCAGCGGGTGGCGGTGGCGTTCAAGCGCACGGTATGAGTGAACCCGGTTTTTTTCAGGCTTAACGGAACTTCGCGGGTCTCTGTTCGCTCTGATGTAACTACGATTGTTGTTTGCGGCTGGGCTGGTGCACTGGCGGTCCTCATGCCACGGAGGGGCAGCAGCACTGCCAATCCCAGAACAGCCAGCCATACCCCATGCTGTATCTGCGGACCGGGTCGGACCATCCGCAGCAACAACCAGGCGCCGCCGGCAAGAAGGGGAACCTGCCACAGGGCGTTTACTATGTACTCGGCTATCGCTTGCTCCATCATTGCTTCTCCCGTCATTGCTTCTCTTTATTTGCGCTGCTTTCGGCGGCGGCCAGACGCTGGGCGATTCGGGCCAGTTCTTCCGCGCTGATCTGCTGCGTATCCACCATGGCCATGAGCAGCGCCTCGCTCGAACCACCGAACATACGCTTCACCAAGTCGCTCAAGGCAGTGCCGGTTGCGCGCTCGCGGCTGACAGCCGGCCGGTAACGATACGCACGGCCCTCCTGCACACGTTTGACCTTCTTCTTACGCAGAAGTACGTTGAGCATGGTTTGCACGGTGGTGTAGGCGAGCTCCGTCCGTAATTTCGGCTGCACCTCGGCTACCGTGCAGGGTCCCGATTTCCAAAGCACCTGCATGATTTCCAGTTCCAAGGGGGTCAGGTTTTGATTTTTGTAGGGCAATGCGTGGTCTCCTAAGCAATTAGTAGATTAACGCCGGCCTGGGGAGGTTTGTCAACTAATCTCTTAGGAGTTGAGTTTGTTTTTCTCGTCGGATGGAGGCGCGCGCCCTCAAAGGATTCAGAGTGTGTGCGAGAACCCGCCATTCATCGATTTAGTCCCGGAGGGACGGCTGAGAGTAGCCCAGGACGCAGTCCTGGGAACCATGCAGATAGCGACGGATCAGTCCCGCAAGGGACGGCTGAAAGTTAACCAGGTTGTGCCCAGGACTGCGTCCTGGGCTACTCTCAACCGTCCCTCCGGGACTAAGCCATTCCGCCTGAAGACTAGATTCAGGAGAGGGAAAGCGTATCTGTTTCTTCCTTTATCGAATCGCCGGCCAGGGCGAGAGGCCAGTCGTTGGGCGATTCCACTAGGCAATCCGGAGGAACCTCCGCCAGCGTGTGCGGGGAAAGGCCGTAGGAGCAGCCCATGCTCCAGACTCCTGCACTGCGGGCGGTCAGGATGTCCACGTCGGAATCGCCGATCATCAGAGTCTCCTGCGCGCTTACTCCCGCCTCACGAATTAACGTCAACAGGCCTTCGGGGTCGGGCTTCTTGGTGGCGAAGCTGTTGCCCCCGTAAATGCGGAAAAAGTACGGGCTGAGCCCGAGCGCTTCACAGATGGCCAATGAAGCGCCGATCGGTTTGTTGGTTAAGACGGCCATGGATCGCGGCGCGGCCGCCGACCGCAGGCCGTCGAGCGATGGAAAGACTCCCGGGTACACGTAGGTGTGGTCGAGCTTGTGCTCGCGGTAGTAGTCCAGGAAGTAGGTGAGCGCGGAGTCGAGAAAGGCTTGGTCCTCAGGCTCGCCCAGAGAACGGCTGACCAGACGCGCCGCGCCATCGCCGATGTAGGTAGAGATCACTGCCTGAGGCAGCGGCGGACGGCCGAAATGCTCCAGCATGGCGTTTATCGATGCACAAAGGTCGGCTCCGGAATCAATGAGGGTGCCATCAAGGTCAAATACCAGCAGGCGGAGCGAACCCGCCGGAATAGGGCGAAGGATCCTGAACATCTTTCTAAGATAGTCGATGCACTCCGCCGGTCCTACCCGGGCACACGCCAGCCGACCTGAGTGAGCACCACTGTGGTGTGGTCCTGCGCGTCTGGTGACGTAGCCTTGGCAAAGGCAGGGAAGGTTTTGCGCATCTGGTCGGAGTCGGCCCACCCTGGCACATCCATCATTTTGTAGTGGTAGGTCACCTGATTCGCACTCATTCCGTCGACCGCGGCGGTTGGGGTGATGCTGTCTATGCTGGTCACGACGCGGTGTCCGTAGCAGAAGCGCGGCGGAACGCCCTTGCCATAGGTCGTGAGTTCGTAGCGCTTGACGTGGATGTCTCTGTCTTCCAGCGACTTGAGCAATCCTGCAGTCTCCAGCGCGTCCAGGCCCTTCATGTTAGGGTCCTTTTCGGCGCCGGTGGTGCCCGCCTCGTAAGGAAAACGAAGCGAGCTGGGAAACAGGCAATCGTCGTGGTTACTGTAATAGGCGTTCAGGGCGGCGGTGAGGTTCTTTGGGGTGGGTGCCTTGAATCCGTTGCATCCTGCCAGCGCTAGCCCCAGCGCAAATGCGGTGCCGTAAATCCATTGCGGACGTGCCATGTTGTGTCCTCGCGAATGAAAAGGTTAATGCTTTTTCCCGACGAAGGGGAATTTTTCCGCGGACTGTAGTCGAGACGCAGTTTTCTTCGATGCCGGGGGGTGCGGTTTAGTTCGATTGGGCTGGGCTTTACAGGCTGCGGAAAAAGTCGCTTTTGGGTAGGTCCGGGCTTCAGCCCGGACATCAACCGGGCAAATGTGTGGCCTTCAGGCCCTGAGGTACGCTTTTCATGGAATTTCCGGAGAGCGATGAAGAAACAGACCGTACCTCAGGGCCTAAAGGCCAATGGGTTTTGCGTATGGGTGTCCGGGCTAAGGCCCGGACCTACCCAACAGCAAATTTTTCCCAGCCTATCTTGCTCCGCGTTGCCTCAAGCAAACAGCAGGTCTATTGAATGTGGATGTCGCCGGAGCCGGTGTTGGCCTTGATGGTTGGGCCGCCTCCGTTTACGGTTCCGCTGACGTGATGCTTGTCCATGGAGCCGTGGGTGGTTATGGTGAGGGGCGGATCAGATCTGACGGAACCGGAGCCGGTTTCTGCATCCAGGGTGAAATGGGCGTTGCCGAGGCGTAGGGAGATGTCACCCGAACCGGTCTCCAGCTTCCAGGGTGCGATGGGTTGACCGCTGATCTCAAGCGAGCCGGAGCCGGTCTCAGCCTTTAGAGATCCTTGTACATTTTCCAGTTTTATGGAGCCGGAGCCGGTGCCCGCGATTACGTCGCCCGCCGATCCAAGCTGGGCGTGAATTTCACCCGAGCCAGTCTGCAGCGAGGTCGAACCCATGAGGTTGCTCGCGTCGATGGATCCCGAACCGGTTTCAAGCTTGGAGCCCGCGCCCAGCTTGTCCGCGCGAATGGAGCCGGAGCCGGTATGAGCCTTGACCGTACCGCTGAGATTGGAGAGCTGCAGGTCGCCCGAGCCACTCTCAGCTACAAGCATGGTGTTGGTTGGGGTCTTGATCTCGTAGTCAATGGAGACATGGCGGGCAAAATCGTTGCCGTGGTCTTCTCCCACGCGGATGATGTTGCCTGCCTGATCAATGGGGGGATTGTCGGCCACCCTCGCAACCGCGTCGTCGGACGAGCCACCACCCCACCAGCTGTTGTTGCTCTTGACGTGACCCATGATGTGGACCTGGTTGTCCGAGCCGGGCGAGACATGGATGTAGCCGGAGCCGGTGGAGACGTGCAGCGTCACCGGACCGTTCACCGTTAGCGTGCGGTCGAAAGACTTCTCCGCGGCGAATGCAGCCGGGAGACACATGGTCATGGCAACCAGGATGCCGGTTGCCGCTTTGCGGGATAGATTCCATCGGGTTTGCATCGTCGCCCTCCTCTAGGGTTGCAAATAAACGGTCTGACCTTCGCTGAGGCCAGAGAGAATTTCAGTGCGGGTGCCGTTCGCAATTCCTGCCTTGACGGCAACTCTGCGCAAGCCATTATGGGCTTTGCTGTCGGGCACGTCGACGAAGGCGTTCTTCTTGCTGTCGTACACCAGGGCCTGCTCAGGAACAGAAAGCGCGTTCTTATGCTCCTGGTTCAGGATCTCGGCATTCGCCGTCATGTTGGCTTTGATCTCATGATTCGGGTTGTCAATCGAGACCCGTACCTCGAAAGTGGTGACGTTGTCTTTCTCCACGCCCAGCGGGGCGATACGCGTCACCTTGCCGGCGAAGGTCTTGTTCTTGAACGATTCGATGCGGATGCGGGCCGGCTGGCCCAGGTAGACCGCGGCGATATCCGCCTCGTCGACCTTGCCGTTCACGTAGACCTGGCGCGTGTCTCCAATGGTCATGACCAGGGTGGCGGTGGAACCAAGGACCAGGATGGAGCTGACCGCGTCGCCCACCTCGACATCGCGGGAGAGCACCTCGCCATCGATCGGAGAGGTGAGCGTGGTGTAGCTGAGCTGCTCTTCAAGCGATTGGAGGCTGGCTTGGTTTTGCGCCACCTGGGCCTCGGCCTGGCGCAGCTTGGCGCGGTCGACGTCGATCTGGGCGATGGCCACATTCTTTTTGTTGAGCGCGGAGAGATAGTCGCGATTGGCATTGTCCATGCCTTGTTGGGAGACGATGCCCTCCTTCTCCATTTCCTGGTTGCGTTGCAGGGTGGCAAGGTACATGGGGAGATCGGGGGCGGAGGCATCGACCTTATCATGCTCAATGCTGGCTGCGGCGCTTTTGACGTTGGCCTCCGCGGCCTGCAGCGTCGCACGCTGGGCGTCGACCTCGGCCGTAATCTCCTGCCGGTCAAGCTGGGCCAGTAGCTGGCCCTTGTGGACGTGCTGATTGATATCCACGTAAAGGTTTTGCACGATCCCGCTGGCCTTGGACTTCAATTCAATCTTGGTAATGGGCTGGACTTTGCCGGTGGCGACCACGCTCTGATCGATTTCCCCACGGGTGACTTTGTCCAGACGGCTGGGGTCGAAGTGGGTCCCGCCACGGCGCATGCCCATAATCACCAGTCCCGCAACCACGACGATGGCCAGCAGACTGCTCCAGATCCAGATGCGTTTACTTTTGCGCTGCGCGGCCACAAACCCCCCGATGTGATTGATACGCAGCAGGCGGGGGGAAGGTTCCATGTTTACGCGGCGCAGGTATCATGATTTAATACCCGGTTTCTGCGCGAAATGATTGAACTGATGCTCTTTCGGATGGTTTCCGTCGCCTTGCTCATCCTGGCGAACGGGTTCTTTGTGGCGGCGGAATTTGCCCTGGTGAGCGTGCGCGAGACCCGAATTGAGCGCTTGATTGCCCTGGGGCGGCCGGGAGCGCGGGCGGTACGCCGGCTGCAGGAAAACATGGAAGACTTTCTGCCCGCGGTGCAGCTGGGCGTGACCCTGTGCAGCCTGGCGCTGGGCTGGATTGGGGAGCCGGCGGTGGCCGCCCTTTTTGAGCACTGGTTCCAGGGAATGCCGCACGCCAGGGTCTACGCTCATTTGATGGCAGTGCCGATTGCTTTTGCCTTGATTACCTACCTGCATGTGCTGCTGGGTGAGCTGGTGCCGAAGTCCCTGGCGCTGCGCAAGGCAGATGTGCTGGCGGTCGCGGTGGCGGGGCCCATGGATGTGTTTATCCGGGTGACGCGGCCGGTGGTGCGGCTTATGAAGTGGTCGGCGCGCGTGGTGCTCCGGCTCTTTGGCATGGACATGATGCAGGGGAGCGAAGTGCATTCGCCGGAAGAGCTAAAGCTGATTGCCACGGCGTCACGCCGAATGGGCATGCTTCCCGCTTATCAGGAGCGGATCATTCACCGCGCGGTGGAGCTGAACAACGTGCCCACACGAGAGATTATGACCCCGCGGCAGCGCATCTTCGCCCTGCCCCAGGACATGCTGATCGAGGACGCAAACGCACGCGTGGTGGAGGAGCAGCACTCGCGGGTGCCGGTGTACGACCCCGCGCGCGGTCCGGAGCATATTGTAGGCGTGGTGTATTCGAAAGACCTGTCGCGCCTGATGCACTTCCGCATGTCGGCGCAAACCCGGTTTGCACGGGCTCCTTTTACCGAGTTGCGGCTGGGCCAGGTGATGCATGATGTGCTGGTGGTGCCGGAGACCAAGCCGGTGCTGGATCTGCTGAGCGAATTTCAGCAGCGAAGACGGCATATCGCTATCGTGGTCGATGAGTATGGTTCGACCGTAGGCCTGGCCACGGTAGAAGATGCGATTGAGCAGATTATCGGCGAGGTGGAGGACGAGTTTGACATTGGGCCCAGGGCTGCGGTGCATACAACATCGGGCGCCGTGGTGCTGGACGGGGGCGTGAACCTGCGCGACCTGGAGACGCAGATGAACTGGCACCTGCCGCGCAGCGCCGGGGTGGAGACGCTGGCCGGGTTCTTGCTTACGCGGCTGGGGAAGATCCCCACCGGTGAAGAGACGGTGGACTTTGAAGGCAGAAGGTTTACGGTGCTCGAAATGAGCGATCATCGCATCAGCCAGGTGCGCGTGGAGCGGCTGGAGAACGCGACCGAAGATGCGAAAAAGGGCAGCAGCAAAAAGTCGGCCGCTGTGGCCAAGAGCGAGGGTTAGGCGGTTGACTTGGTAGCGCTGCTGAAGCGGTTGCTGTATATCCTGCCGGTCATCTGGCTGGTGGTGTCGATGGTGTTTTTGCTCATCCACCTGGTGCCGGGCGACCCGGTGCAGCAGATGCTGGGAGAGGGCGCGACTGCTTCGGACCTCTCGGCGCTGCGTCATCAATATGGACTAGATGAGCCACTGGGTGCGCAATATGTGCGCTACTGGCGTGGAGTGCTGCATGGAGACCTGGGGAGGTCGCTGCGGCTGAACGATTCGGTCGCGCACCTGGTGCTGACCCGCTACCCTTATACCCTGGAGCTGACCGTGGCCGCGCTGGTATTGGCCCTGGTCCTGGCCATTCCGGCGGGCGTGTTGGCCGCCTTGCGTCGAGCCCATTGGCAAGACAGTGTGGTTGGGGTGGTGAGCCTGCTGGGGCTTTCGTTTCCCAGCTTTGCTCTGGGCCCGATCCTGATTTTGCTGTTCTCGATCAAGCTGGGATGGCTGCCGGTCTCAGGGGCAGGTTCGCCCGCCCACCTGCTGCTGCCCGCCATCACCATGGGCGGTAGTTTGGCCGCCATTCTTACCCGCATGGTGCGGACCGCGATGCTGGAGGAGCTGAACCAGGACTACATTCGTACGGCGCGCGCCAAAGGTCTGCCGGAGCACGTGGTGGTTTACCGGCACGCGCTGCGCAACGCAATCATCCCGGTGATGACCCTGGTGGGTCTGCAATTTGGCGCCCTGCTGGCAGGCGCCATCGTGACCGAGACTATTTTTTCCTGGCCTGGGATTGGCCGGCTCACGGTTTCAGCTATTTCGAACCGCGATTACGCGCTGGTGCAAGGCTGCATCCTGGCCGTCGGGCTGACCTATGTGCTGGTCAACCTGCTGACCGATGTGCTGTACACCGTGGCCAATCCCAGAATCCGGAGTTAAGATCGGGTATCCACCTTCTGGGCGAAGATGCCGGCGAAGGCCCGTCGTACCCCGATGAAAACGATGAACCACAGGATTGTCGCCAGTAACCCGGGCGGCAATCCCGCAGGTTGCATGGTTATGTGAAAAAGCAGGATGTTGACGATCACCGGGCCGAGCAGAATCAGCGCCAGCGGGATGAACTGGCCGGATAGCAGGAGCACCCCTCCTACGATCTGCACCAGGAAGATGAAGTTCATGTAAAACGTGCCGCCCAGCAGGGCCATGTACTGGCCGGCAGGGCCAGGGGGCATCGGCGCGTGCAGGAAGTTTAGAAACCCGTTGAGTCCGAAGAACACAAATATCAGACCCAGTAAGATGCGTGCGATCAGAACCGCAATTTTCATGGTTTTTCTCCTTACTAAAAACCCAATGTTTTTGAAGGGTACGACCTATTTCGCCGCAGCGAGCATTAGGTCGTACGTAAAACTATTGCAAACAGCGCGGCTTTAGCCGCTGAGGGAACAACTCTCGCCCTCCAGGATTCGTTGGCCTTTAGACTGCTATGCTTCGAACCTGTTCCAAATGGGGTTTGAGGAATTCGCCGCGATCTTTGCCTGACCTGAGCTGTGCCGTGCCACCGGCGTTTACGAATTTCAGATCCTTGATCCCGATGAAGCCGAGGATGGTACTTAGGTAAGGGTCGATGAAGTTTAGCGCGGCCATGGGAGTTCCAGCTTCATAGACTCCTCCGCTGGCGACAAGAATGGTGGCCTTTTTGCCCGAGAGCAGGCCTTTGGGGCCGTTCGGCCCATACGCAAAGGTGCGTCCGCCGCGGACGACCTGGTCGATCCACATCTTGAGCACGGCGGGGATGCTGAAGTTGTGCATAGCCACGCCGAACACGTATTCGTCTGCCTGCTCGAGTTCAGCGATGAACTCCTCTGATTTGGCCAGCAGGGCTTTCTGTTCTGGTCCCAGCGCGTCTGCCGGAGTATGGGCGGCATAGATCCAGGCCTGATCGACCGGCTGAGGGGGATTGGCAGCCAGATCGCGATAAATAACCTGACCAGTTGGATGGGATTTCTTCCAATTGCTGACGAATTCGCGGGTCAATTCGCGGCTGACGGAGCCGGCGAGTGGGCTTGAATCCAGATGTAACAGTGTGGCCATAGAAAATCTCCTGAACAACAGGCGTTGGTTATGCTTCGCTTGTTGTTAAATGTATAGACGACAGTCGTTGTTTTGCCGATTCTTTTTTGTGCTGGATACGCTCTAATAGCAGTGATGACACCGATTTCTGACTGTGAAGTTCGCGATCCGCGCATTCGCCGCACCCGGAAGCTGCTCCAGGGGGCCTTGGGTAACCTGTTGCGGAGCAAGAGCTTCGACGAGATCTCGGTGCAGGATATTACCGAGGCGGCTACCCTGAACCGGGCTACCTTCTATGACCACTACACGGATAAGTTTGCTCTTCTGGAGGCAATGGTTGCGGGTGGCTTCCATGAATTTCTAGACGAGCGTCGCGTCCAGTACAACGCCGGTTGTCCCGCGGCGGTAGGGGCGATTATCCAGGCCACCTGCGATTTCCTCATACGGGCTCACTCGGGGGGCGTTGCTTGCGAGCGGCAGACGGCGTTTGAACCGCTGATGGAAGCTGCCATTGTGAGCGCCATCCGGCGCCTGCTGATGGAGGGGCTGCGGGCGGCCCCACAGCCGTCGGCAGTACCGCCCGAGCTGGTTGCGGCGGCGGCGAGCGCGGCCATCAGTGGAGGGGTAAAGCAATGGTTCTCCATGCCGGACCGTTCGCCGGTGAACGTCATGGTGGCCCAGCTGCAGGGGCTTATTTTGCCTATGCTCCCCGCAGAGTCACCAGTTGCGGCTGCAGGGAACCAGCACGAATGGTCACCAGACCGAGCGAAATAGGCAGGGAGAAGCGGCGAGGTCCGGCGCTGCCCGGGTTCATGTAGAGAACGCCGTGGCGCCACTCGATGAGCGGCCGGTGGGAGTGGCCGCTGATGACCGCTGCAAACCCCGCTGCAGCGGGATCGAGATCGAGGGCGTGGCGGTCGTGCAGCATATAAAAGGTATGGCCATGGAGGGTGATCACTTCCGTGGCAGGCAGGTGGGCGCAAGGACCTTCCACATCGATGTTGCCGCTGATGGCGGTGACCGGGGCGAGGCTGCGTAGCGTATCCAGAATCGCAGGGTCACCGACGTCGCCGGCATGGAGAATGTGGTCGACGCCGCGCAGGGCTTCGATTGCCTCGGGGCGGAGCAGGCCGTGGGTATCGGAAATAATGCCAATCCTCGAGGTGGGTGTTGCGCTCATAGGCCGATGAGGAGCCGGGTGCGCGGGTCGAGGTAATCGCGCAAGGCGTCGCCGATGAAGTTGAACGACAGCACGCAGAGCATGACGGCAATGGCGGGAAAGACCACCATGTGGGGAGAGTCGAACAGGTGGGAGCGGGCGTCATTGAGCATGCCGCCCCAGCTGGCCGCGGGCGGCGGCAGGCCCAAACCCAGGAAGCTGAGGGTAGCTTCGGCCAGAACGGCTCCTGCCATGCCGATGGCCGCCTGCACGATGATGGGTTGGAGAATGTTGGGCAGGATGTGGCGAGTAAAGATGCGCAGATCGGAGGCGCCGAGGGCGCGGGCGGCTTCGACGAATTCCCGTTCTTTGACGGCGAGGACCTGGGCTCGTACCAGGCGAGCGTAGCCGACCCATCCGCCAATCGCCAGAGCAAGGACCAGGTTGAGCAGGCCGGGGCCGAGAAAAGCGACAAAGGCGATTGCCAGCAGAATGCCGGGGAAAGAGAGAAAGGCATTCATGACAAAGACGTTGAGCAGGGTATCGACCCGGCCACCATAAAAGCCGGCCAGGCCGCCAAGGACGAGTCCCAGGGAAAGCGACAGACCTACTACGCTCACGGCAACCATAAGCGAGAGGCGCGCACCCGAGAGAATGCGGGAGAAGATGTCGCGGCCGAGCTCGTCGGTACCAAACCAGTGGGTATGCGAGGGTGGGGTCAGGCGGTGATAGAGGTCGATGGCCGCGGGATCGTAGGGTGCGATTGCGGGTGCGAGTACAGCAACGGTGACGAAGAGCAGCAGGAGGAAGATGCCAATGACTCCGAGCGGCTGGTGGCGGAGAGTGCGAGCGAAGGCCATCGATGGCCATGATCGCATATTGTTTGCTCAGGGAGGGTTGATACCATGAGGGACAAAGCGATGCGCAAACAACAATGGCTTTGGACGATGGCGCTGGCGGCGACGATGTTTGCAGGGCGCGCGTGGGCGCAGGAATCACCCGAACAGCAGGTGATGGAACTGGCAAATGCGGACCGGGCTCAGCATGGGCTGGCGCCGCTCAAGTGGGATCCGGCGTTGGCCCAGGCGGCGGCTGCGCATGCGCAGCTGATGGCGCAGCAGCCTGAGTTGTCTCACCAGTATCCTGGAGAACCGGCCCTGGATGCCCGCTGTGGCGCGGCGGGCGCGCATTTCCGTTCGATCGAGGAAAATGTCGCCTTGGCGCCGAGCCCGCAGGCGCTGGAACAGGAGTGGATGAACTCGCCTCTTCATCGGGCCAATATCCTGAACGGGAGCATGGACACCATGGGTGTGGGCCTGGTGAGGCGGGGAGGGAATTACTACGCCGTGGAGGATTTCGCCGCATCCGTGGCTGAGCTTGGTCCGGAGCAGGTCGAGCAGAAGATCGGACAGTTGCTGCAGCAACGAGGGCTACAGCCTGCGGGGATGTCCCAGGATGCACGGCAGACCTGCGAGATGGAGCACGGCGCAGCCGGTGGGTCGAAACCCCGGTTCATCATGCGCTGGGAGGGGACGGATTTATCCCGGCTTCCGGATGTGCTGGAGCAGAAAATTTCAACCGGGCAGTACCATAAGGCCGCGGTAGGGGCCTGCACTTCGGGTAATCCTGGGCAGGGATTTACGACTTATAAGGTTGCGGTGATGCTGTTTTAGCAACGCGGGGCTGTACGGTGGGGGATGAACAGGGGTGGAAGCCCCCGCATTTATGCGGGGGAAGGAGCGCTTCAGCGCTCCGGGAAACAGTCTCGACTTCGATCCTGCGCTGTAGCGCTGGCTAAGACAACTTGGGGAAACTCGCTTTGTATCAGGGCACGACTTTATGGGTTGCGGAAAAACCCAATGTTTTTGAAGGGTACGACCTTTAGGTCGTACGTAAACTCTTGCAAACAGGTGCGGCTTTAGCCGCCGAGGGAACGACCCTCGCCCCTCCAGGATTTTTTTCGCAGCCTCTTTAGTCGGGGCGCACCGGGCCGGGGAGATGAGGGCTTTTAGAGTGTGTGTGAGAACAGCAAACTTCAGGATTCGCGGTGGGAGCCCCCGCATTTATGCGGGAGAAGGAGCGCATCAGCGCTCCGGGAAACGGTCTCGACTCGATCCTGCGCTTTAGCGCTGGCTAAACAAGTTGGGGAAACTCGCTTTGTATCAGGGCACGACTTTAGTCGGGCCGTAAATCGTGAAAACGTTGAGGGCTTTGAGCCCGTACGAAACAACTGTGGAATCAATGCGGCTTTAAACCCCTGAGGTACTTTTTTCCCGGAAGCGTATGGGCTTTAAGGGGGTAGAAAAGAACCGCAGGTCACCCGACGCAATCAGTCCCGAAGGGACGGGACAATCTGTAGCCCGGCACTGGAGTGCCGGGTAGGATTTCACGCAAATCGAGTTCCGAAGGGACGACACAAGGGGAGTTCTCACGCAAACTCTTTAGCCCCTGAGGTATTTTTCTAGGTTCAAGGAGAGCTACCTTGAAGAACCCTACTTCAGCTTCGCCGGAGGCTGCCAAAAGAGAGATTTAGCCTGCAGATCTCGAAAAGCGTACCTCAGTGGCTAAGGTTGCGTAGCGAACCAACTCCTTCCGCGGGCATGGGATTCTGATTTCGCATTTCACCTCTGTCAACATCATTCCGCGGCGGCGTCGCAAGTCATCAGGTAAAACACCTTACTCTCGCCTTATGAGCGCATTTTTGCCGCATGTGAGCAAGGCTGCGTCTACGCGCGGCGATGCGCGGGTAGCTTACGAAATGGAAACGGGACAGAGATGACCGAAGTTGTGATCATCGGAGCGGGGCTGGCCGGGCTCAGTTGCGCTTTGTCGCTGCAAGATGCAAGCGTGCCCGTGACCCTGTTGGAAGCGAGTGACGCACCGGGTGGACGAGTGCGCACCGACATGGTGGAAGGCTTTCGACTGGACCGCGGATTTCAGGTGATGCTGACGGCCTATCCGGAAGCGAGACGGCTGCTCGATTACACCGGCTTGCAGTTGAAGAAATTTGAGCCCGGGGCGCTGGTATGGCAAGGAGGAAAATTTCACCGCTTCGCCGATCCGTTTCGCGATCCCTCGGGCGCGGTCCGGTTCCTCTTTGACCCGATCGTGTCCTGGAAAGACAAACTGCAGGTGGCCAAGCTTCGCGCGCGGGTGCAGCAGGGAACGCTCGGAAGAGATGTTTACGCGCCCGGAGAAGACCACGCGCGATTATCTGCAGGCAGTTCCGTTCAGCGCCGAGATCATCGAGCGGTTCTTCGAGCCTTTCTTCGGCGGCGTTTTTCTGGAGCGCGAACTGGTGACCTCGAGCCGCTTCTTCGAATTTCTCTTTCGTATGTTCGCCGCCGGGGACACGGTGGTTCCGGCCGCCGGTATGCAACAGATACCGTTGCAATTGGCGGCGAGGCTGCGGGCGGGTACCCTGGTGACCGGTGCGCGGGTGACTAAGGTGACACGAAGCCCGCAATCATTCCGGGTGGATATGGAGGGCAGGGAAAAGCTGGAAGCGCGCGCCGTGGTGCTGGCGGTGGGGGGCAACGAAGGCAACGCCCTGCTGGGGGGAGTTGGTGGTTGGAGCGTACCTGAAGTGCGGGGCTGGAATAAGACAACGGCGTTCTGCTATGCCGCGCAGCAGGCGCCGCTAAACGAGCCCGTTATCTTGTTAAACGGGGAGGGGCGCAGGGCGGGGCCGGTCAACAACGTGGCTGTGATGAGTGCGGTTTCGTCTGCGTACGCACCCCCGGGAGCGCATCTGGTGGTGGCAAGTGTGGTGGGGGAAGCTCCGGCGGAGAACGCGGCCCTGATGCGACTGGATGAGGCGTTGCGAGCTCATATGAGGAAGTGGTTTGGCCCGACGGTGGACTCGTGGAGGATGCTTAAGGCCTATCCTCTCGCGCGGGCGCTCCCACAGCAGCGGCATGCGGAGTGGGAGCAGGCCCCGGTGCGGTTGGGTGGCACGGGGGGTGTCTACATGTGTGGGGACTACCGGGAAACCGCCTCGATCCAGGGTGCCCTGGCCTCGGGCAGGCGGGCCGCGGAGGCGGTGGTTGCCGACCCTGCGAGGCGCTCAGGTTAGCTTGCGCAGGGACACGCTGTCTGGCCCGGGAAAATCCGGCGGTATTGGAATCGTGACCGCTCCAG
>CAWCKO010000065.1:0-13833 GCA_963796145.1 uncultured Acidobacteriaceae bacterium
GGATGCTACACTCCATGGGCTATGGATGGTTGCCTCATTCGCCGCGCCGTTATCTCTGAGCAGAAAGAGCTTGAGGCCCTACAACTACGTGCGTCCTTTACCAATGCTGGTGATCGTGACGCGTTACTCGCCCATCCCGATGCCATTGAGTTACCGATGGATCAGATCACCGCGGGCGCGGTGTTTGTTTCGGAGCGAAACGGCACAATCGTCGGGTTTGCCACAGTGCTGCCCAGGGCGGATGGAGAGGCCGAATTAGACGGGCTGTTCGTCGAGCCGAAGATCCGGCGTTGCGGTATCGGAAGATCACTGGTCGAGCACTGTGCCGAAATTGCACGCGCCCAAGGATCCTCTGCACTCTGCGTTGTCGGTAATCCACATGCGTACGACTTTTACGAGGCATGTGGTTTCAAAGTGGCCGGAACGGCTGAGACTCGTTTCGGCCCAGGAATACTGATGCGAAAACTTGTTTGATGGCAGAGGATTTCCCCGCGCAACCCCCTTTCCATTTACCACAACAGCTTCAATGCAAATTGAAGGTCTCTGTTATCGAAGGACGCGGCGATAATTGTGCCCACGTTGCCAGTCGAGATATTCGCCGACGGATTACCGAAGTTCTACCATGTAGAGTGTTCTGGATCGCCATACCACCATGCCCACCTCGACCAAACGGCGCGATCGTCAACGCCAAGCTGGCGCACGGCCGAAGCCAGCCTTCGCGGACCAGTCCATACGCGAGCAGGCGTATGCCTACATCCGGCACAAGATCGCCAGCGGAAGTCTCAGTCGGGACTTACCTGAAGGCTTCCCTTTTGAGGCCAACTCAAAGTGAAGCCGGAGGTCTCCGGCAGTGGTTACCGCTGGTGGTTGGTCGGCATGCTGTGGCTGGTCTGTTTGCTGAATTACGCCGACCGGCAGGCGATCTTCTCCCTTTTTCCTCCGATTCAAGCCCACTTCGGTCTGACCAAGGTGCAGCTTGGCGTCCTCGGGACCGCCTTCATGTGGGCTTATGCGTTGTGCGGTCCAATTGCCGGCTGGCTCTGTGATCGCGTGAACCGCAAGCGAACCATCCTGTCGGCACTTCTTTTCTGGTCGCTGGCTACGGCAGCTACGGCGATGGTGCGAAGCTATAGTGGCCTGTTGCTGGTGCGCACTCTGGGTGGGCTGGGCGAGGCTTTCTACTTCCCTGCCGCTCTCTCCCTCATCGCCGACTATCACGGAACAGCGACCCGCTCGCGCGCCATGTCTCTTCACCAGTCCGGCGTGTACGTTGGCAGTATGACCGGAGGCTGGCTGGCGGCATGGATCGGCGAACGGCATGGTTGGCGGCTTCCGTTTGTTTACTTTGGCGCGGCAGGTGTCGTGCTCGCGTGGGTATTGTTGATAACCCTGCGTGAGCGTCCGCGAGGAACCATGGACGGACCGGCGGACGTTCCCCGCATGCCGGCCGAAGAACGCAGACCGTGGACTTCCCTGCTGACCAACGGATCTGCCTTGGCGTTGGCCGCCATATTCCTGGGCGCCAACTTCGTGGCCATGATCTTCTTGAGCTGGACCCCCACCTTCCTCTACGAACGCTTCCACCTCACGCTGAGCCTGGCCGGATTTAGCGGGGTCGTCTATTTGCAGGTGTCGTCTATCCTTGGCGTGCTTGCGGGTGGGTGGGTCGCTGACCGGCTTGCCCGGCGGCAGCGAGGTGGCCGTCTACTCGCCCAGGCGTGGGGCCTTTTGCTGGGTACCCCTTTTCTCTTCCTGACTGGTTGGGTACACACCCTGGGCGCGGTTGTCGCTGCCGTCATCGGATTCGGTCTGGGCAAGGGTATGTACGACGCCAATATCTGGGCGACGCTCTACGACGTCATTCCCGTTAGCCAGCGAGGGGTGGCCGTCGGCGCCATGAATTCCCTGGCTTGGGTCGGTGGAGGAGTCGCTACTGTCGGCATCGCTCTTGCCGCCACGCACTTTGGTTTTGCCGCCTGTCTCAGCGCCACCTCGGCAATTTACCTGGCGCTTGCGGCAGGCATGTTCCTGCTGGCACGCCATCTGCGCAACCGCTACATAACGGCCTGCGAGGCGGTTGGTGAAGCTACGGCCGCGCCTCGAATATGAGATTGAACGGCGTCTGGGTCGCCCGTCGGAAACGTGCAAAGCCTCCCGAGGAGACCACTTCCTGCAGTCGCTTTTCGCCCGCCTGGGCACCCAAAGCGAGACCCACTTCCTGCGACAGCGAAGCCGGAGTACACAGGAGCGTCGAGGCCCCGTAGAAGGCTCGCCCGATCGGATGCAGGTTGTCTTCAATCTTGTCTCCGGCAAAAGGCTCGACGATCATCCATGTTCCATCCCTTTTCATTGTGCTGTGAACGTGGGCTGCCGCTCCCACCGGATCGCCCATATCGTGCAGACAATCAAAGAATGTTACAAAATCGTAGTCGGCCCCCGGATAGTCTTTCGCCTTCGCAACTTTGAATTGGATTCGATCACCCACGCCGGCATCCTGAGCGCGTTTTTTGGCGGTTTCGATTGACTTATCGTGATAGTCAAATCCGAAGAATTTAGATTTCGGATAGGAGTTTGCCATCAGGATGGTCGAGGCGCCAAGGCCGCAACCGACATCCGCAACGATGGCTCCCTGGGCAAGCTTTTCTTCCACCCCTTCCAGTGAAGGAATCCATGAGCTGATTAGGTTTGCTGCATAACCGGGACGGAAAAAACGCTCCGTACCGACGAACAGCCCCGGGTCGTGTTCGTGCCAACCCATCCCTTCGCCGGTCTTGAATCGCTCGCTAATTTGTCCCTCAGCTTTGACTGCCGCTAAAGCAACCTGGAACATGCCGGGTAGAAATGCCGGGCTATTTTCGTCCGCGAGGGTGAATGCTTGTTCCTCGGTCAGGTGGAACTTACCGGCAAGAGGGTCATAGGTCACATATCCCCCTGCCGCCTGACTGCAGAGCCATTCGCGTACGTAACGCTCCGCGGTCCCGGTACGTTTCGCTAGCTCTGTGGGGGTCTGCGGCCCCCCCTTGGCAAGCGCTTTGTATAAGCCGAGTCTGTCCCCAACCCCCACCAGGGCGGCATGAAAGGTTGCGCCAAAGTCCACTACAGCTTTGCCCAGCAAAGCGTCCAATCTGTCCGGATTGATACTCATGGTAGGACTGCTCCTTAACACTCACCGCGGAAGGCAAAACCCGCACTTCTTGCGAGAGGAGCCCAAGGCAGATCAGCAGAATACTTTCCTAGCGCGAATCGGTGCAAGGTATCTTCGAACCATCAATCTAGATGCGGGCAACGGTGATTGCTATAGAGCCCTGACGGTAGAACCGGGGCAAAAAACACACTACGACGGGATTCGCCGCTAGTTAAGCGTTTGGGTGGCTACAATCTTAGAAGGTAGGTTGTCCTATGCGCGCACGGATCTGGCCAGCGGTTGCCGTGTCATTTGGGGCTCTGCTTTTGTTGTTGCCCCTATTCACCTGGCTGGTCTCGCACGAGGCTGCCCGGATCCATGAACATACCAAGAGCGCGCGCCAGATTTACCAAAAGGCAGATGACGCTATTTCCGATATCCAGGCAAACATTAACAAGGGTGCTCTGATCGAGCAAGGCGGTTCCAGCAATGGTGAAATTCTCTCCGCCCAAAGCCGAATCGCCGACCTCCGCCGCGCCACCGATCAGGATTGCGCAACGCTATCAGTCCTGCTCGGTACCAAACAGAAGACGCAACTAGCCGCTTTGGAGCAGGGCCTGGTCGAGTACTGGAACTCCATCGAGCAGACTCTTGTTGCGGCTAGAACGCAGCACGGGCAGCAAACATTCTTCAGCGAATTAGAGAATCGGCCGAAAAGGGCCCTTGAACTCGCTGGGCGCATCGATGCCCTCAATCAGGGAAGCCTCGCCCGGGAAGAGCAGGAGGTTGAAAATCAGCAAAATAAGCTACGGCGAGTCGCCATTGCGGCGACCCTTCTTCTTCTCCTGCTGGAGCTGGCCATTGCGCTGTTCAGTACTGCATACATGGCTCGGCTGGACAGGATTTCCGAGGCTGAGAGGCAGCGGGCAGAGAAAGCGGAATCTGAGCTTCGACGGCTATCGCAGCAGCTGGTTCGCGTGCAGGAAGATGAGCGAAAGACGATTTCGCGAGAACTACACGACGAAGTCGGGCAGATTCTGACAGGCTTGAGAATGGAGCTCGGAACTTTGTCTCCTAACGAAGCAGAGGAGGGATTTCGGCAGCGCCTGGATAGCGTAAAGCGACTGGCGGAAGAAGCGCTCCGCGCAGTAAGAAACCTCGCCCTGCTGGTGCGGCCTTCCATGCTTGATGATTTGGGGCTGGAACCAGCGCTGCGGTGGCAGGCCAAAGAATTCTCGCGCAGATGCGGAATACCTGTTGCCCTGGCCATTGAGGGCCGGCTCGACAGCCTGCCCGAGGCACTCCGCCTTTGCCTGTACAGGGCCATTCAAGAAGCGCTGACAAATTGCGGAAAACATGCCGATGCCAGCCGCGTCACGGTGACTGTACGTCATGAAGACGATCGGGTGTCCGCATCGGTGCAGGATAATGGGAGGGGATTCGATAAACTTCGTCTCGAAACTCATGGCCTTGGACTGGTTGGTATGAGCGAGCGGGTGCGCGCTTTACAAGGGGTGATTACTGTTTCCTCGGAACCGGGCCGAGGCACGCTCATCAGTCTTGAAGTGCCGCTTGCGGCCAATCGGCTCGATCGCGCTGGTTAGAGCAGTTTCCAATTACTATGACTGAAAAAGATCGCGAGGTGTGGTTTTCCTTGGAGAAAACCCCAAGGCCTCCTTCTCGGCTGACTATTCCTGGCTCACTTCCTGTTTCTTTTCCCCTGTGAATCAAGCTTCCACGGGATTGGTACGGCCTCCCCTTCCCGTTATGGTGGTTTTGTGGACGATGTTCCAAGTCTTGAACGAGGGGGACGCTCAGGATCTGCTTCGGACATCGTCCACAGCGACAACGCGCCTACACTTGGAGATGGCGATGGCTTGCAGAAGGTGAAAGGAAGCATGAGATTAAAAGTGCTGATCGCAGACGACCACGGAGTGGTGCGCAAAGGTCTGCGGCTCCTTCTCGAGCAATATCCAGAGCTGGTGGTGATTGGAGAAGCGGCCAATGGCCGGGACGCCGTCGCCATGGCCGCGAACCTCTCTCCGCAGGTTGTGGTCATGGATGTCGCCATGCCCCTGCTGAATGGAATTGAAGCGGCTACGCAGATATTAAAGCTGAACGGTCAGGCGGCCGTCATCATGCTCACCATGCACGCAGATGAGAGCTACCTGTTGCGGGCACTCCACGTCGGTGTAAAGGGTTATTTGCTAAAGGAATCGGCGGAAGAAGATTTGCTCTCGGCAATACGAGCCGTGGCCAACGGAAAGCCCTTTTTCAGCCGCGCTATCACCGAAACGCTGCTTGAGGATTACATGCGTGTCCTTAAGCAGGAGGGTCTCTCCGATACATTCGACCTCTTGACTGCACGGGAGAAAGAAGTGCTCCAATTACTGGCCGAAGGAAAAACCAACAAGGAAGTAGCGATCCTGCTGGACGTCAGCCCCTATACGGTTGAAAGCCACCGCACCAAACTGATGCAGAAGCTGAATATTCACAATACCGCGGAGATCGTCCTCTACGCGGTCCGGAAGAAGCTGGTCAGCTGATTTTGGTCGCCTGACTGCTCGAATCCCATTCAAGCCGGCCTTCCCAAACGCCCTTGATGACGCACTCACACAAACAACCCCCGTATGGCTCAACGAGCCTTAGGAGTATGGTCATGCTCAGACGAGGCGAGGTTTATGAGAATCCGGTCACTGGAATAAAGTTAGTCGTGCGGGTCGGCACCTGGGAAACAAATGGTGAGCAGTTGATTGTCGACCTCTACGTGCGAAAATGTGGCGCCGGGTCGCCCCTGCATATGCATCCAGTCATCTATGAACGATTGACTGTTATGAGCGGACGCGTTGGGCTATCCCTGAACGGCAAGACATCGATTGCTGAGGTGGGTTCGACAATAGAGATTCCCCCAGGTCTGGCTCACCGCTGGTGGAACGCCGGGATCTATGAGGCGAGAGTGACGATGGATATTCGACCCGCCGCTCGTTTCGAAGACTACATTCGTAATATCTTCGGCCTGGCTCAGGACGGCAAGACCGATCCGATGGGAATGCCCAACCTTCTCCAGCTGGCGGTTCTGGCCCAGGACTTCGATGATGTCATTCGCTTTCTGAAACCCTCGAGGTTTGTTCCTGGCGTTCTTTTCTCCATGCTCGCCCCAATAGCTCGATTCCTTGGCTATCGAGGTAGTTACAGCGCATATCTCACACGCCCGCCATCGGAGGTCATCGAGAGCGACGCACTGCTATCCGGAGGTCATCGTTCCTGACCAGTGTCGCGGGCTAAGTCAAATGATTACCCTGAACGCGCCAGCCACCTTCTCACCCGCCAGCCTGAGCGCGTTCGCCGCGGTTTCTCCGGCCGCAAGGGTATGCGTGAGCGCCGATTTCCTCCGTGTTCCCCTATGCTCAACGGAGACACTCTCGATCCCACCACCGAAAATCGTGCGCCCCTCTTCCAGCCGGTCGAGAGTCGCGTTCAACTCCGCGATGACTGACTCGGCATCCTCCGCGACAACGATCAGTTCCAGGTTGATCTTTTTGTAAACCATTTGGGATCCTCGCCTGCAATTCTATACTGCCCTCGCCGCCCAAGCGGTCTACCCCCGAAAGCGAGGCCGGGTCCCCGCTTATACCAATGGCCAACATGTGCCATGCCGCTTCAGCGTCAGACGACTGATCGATGGTGGGAGCGGCCGGCGCTCATGTGGTCGTCTTTGGGTACCGGTGCGTTGAAGCGGCCGTGAAAGGGTAATGTCAGACGCCAAAAAGTCACATTGACTGTTGTAATTAGCTCCAAGGATAATCATCGTAAATCAACCTATCCAAGGTCGGTTCGGAGGTCCCCTATGCCGTCACATGCGTTAACTTCTGCCTGTGCTATCGTTGTCGCCGGGCTACCCAGAGAAGACAAGGAAAAACTTCTGCGTGAGCTTGCCAAGGAGTGTGGCTATCTTCTTCAACCCGCCGCACACGCGCGGGAAGATTTTCAAAGAAAGCTATTCCTCGACAGCGACGAATAGCCTGCTGCGCCAGGGCGGAACAGATGTCCACGATAAGGATCATGCGGCTAACAGGACAGGCCAAACCGCAAAAGATCGCTGTTTACTGCAACAGGGAGCTTCTAGTTTTCGCGGACGCCGGAAAGCATTTTGACACGAGAAGCCGCTGGGATGCCGCGATTCGCTTTGTATCAGGGCACGACTTTTATCGGGCCGTAACGGACTGAAGGAGAATTGGGCTTTTGCCCCGGCTGCACCTGCGGCGTTAAGAAACGCTGGCCGGGGCTAAAGCCCAGAACTTTCTTGGGCCTAACGGCCCGACTAAAGCGTGCTCTGATGCAAAGCATCACGTTGTTACTCCAGAAATCTCACGCATTCTGTATATTTGGGTCTATCCGAGCCGCTGTCAGATGTAGAAACTCTAGGGTGGCAATATCCTACCCATGGTGAAAAGTGAACACAGCCGGTACAAAAATGCCCGGCAGCCCCTTCACCGAAGAGGGATCCGCTAGCCTATCACCTGGTAACATGACCACCTTGCCGGAGTTATGCAAAATTAGAGTCTTCACAAACAAAGGACTTAGCTCCTGCCAGACGATAAGCCCGTACCGGCTACCAAAATATGAGGCCTGCCACAGTTACCAAAGTTCGAACTAGACACCGCAGATGTAGCCGAACTACTGTTCCATTTCATATAAATGGTGCAGGAGGAAGGATAATGCCTACTGAAAAATGCAAACACTGCGGTGAGATCATGACCGAGCAACCGGGTGCATATGAGACGGTAAACCTCCCAGGCGTCCCCAAGCATTCCGACCGGATTTATGAGCAGTGGTTCGTCTGCCGGAACGGCCATCGGAAGGGATACATTTCCGGACACGGCCGCGCTCCCGGGGTGGCGAAGGTTGTAAGCGAAACCAGCGTAGTGACCGTTCGCGCCTAGAAATCTTGCCGCAAGGTGTTTTCAGAGAAATGCCCCTGAACTTGGGTTCAGGGGCATTTTCTGTTTCCAGTCCAGACTCCCCGAAGAGGGACTTTTGAGCAAATGACAGCCAGGTTGGGTTTACGCTGAACAGGTAGCCGGAATGAGGGGTTGGCTGGGATGAATCGCGGTCACAAGATAACTGCGGCGGTATCGCTGGCAGTGGTGGTTCTGTGTATGCTCGGGACCTTCATGACCAGGGGAGTTATGGAGCATCTACCCTTCCTGCATGGGCAAAAAGCAGGCTGGAACGCCGTGCCGCGGCCGTATGGAATCGTGGACCAGCGACCCTGGCAGACGGCGAAGACGCTGGCAGCTTTGGCAGTATCGGCGGAGGAGCTGGAGCTTGCGCGCGAGGCGGAGCGGTTGGCGGACCACGAAGTGGACCAGGCGTTTGCCCAATCTCTGCGCCAGGCGAGCGCGGAAACCCGTGAGCTGACGGGCCAGGCACTCGCACTGCAGCAGCGGGTCAACCAACTGCAGCAGACAGTCAAGGAGGACCAGGAACGGGTAGCAGCTTTGACCGCGAAGCCTGGTTCCGCAACAGGTGCGGTCCCCGATTCAGGCGCCCCGACCGGGGACGACCTGGATGTTGCCAAGGCACAGCTGAGCCTCGACCAGGAAGAGTTGGCCGATTCAATGGAGGATCTGGCGCGGGCCACTGGAGATCATCGCGGGAAAATTCAGCAGGAGCTAACGGCGCACCAGGCGGAAGTCAAAAAGTACACCCTGCAGGCGGTCGGGGATGACGGACAGACTGCGGTGGTCTTGGCGGGGAAGTACAAGACGTTGGCGGGGCAGATCTCGGAGTGGTGGGCACAGCGGAACCGGATGCAACTGATCGCGCAGGCGGAGCAGCTGGCCACGGCGGATGTTGCCGCACTGACGGCGGACCTCGCCAAGCTGGAGGGGGAGGCGCAGGCCGCTGTTGCCAGTGCAGCCGGGAAAGCGGCCGGAGAGTCGAACTCGACCCGGGTTAAGGACCTGCAGGGCCTGGCTTCGCAACGAACCATTTTGAGCATCCTCGACGATCGCCTGGGGGCACAGCAGCAACTGGTGGCGCTCTACGTTCGCTGGGGCAACCAGGTACAGCTGCAACACAAGATCATGCTCCATTTAATGCTGCAGTCGCTAACCTTGATTGCGACCGTTGTCCTGCTGACGATCCTGGCTGGCTGGGGTTTGCAGGTGGTCTTCGACCGCATATCGCGCGACCGGCGGCAACGGCAGACGCTGCGCATCATTCTGAACCTGGGGACACAAGTCGTCGGGTTGCTGCTGGTGCTGCTGGTAATCTTCGGACTTCCGCAGCAGACGCCAACCATCCTGGGGCTGGCCACAGCCGGATTGACCGTGGTCTTCCAAGACTTCATCCTGGCGTTCTGTGGGTGGTTTGTGCTGATGGGGCGGAACGGAATACGCGTGGGCGACTGGGTGGAGATCGACGGGGTTGGAGGCGAGGCGGTGGAGATTGGGGTGTTCCGTACCTGGCTGCTGGAGACCGGAAACTGGACGGCGAATGGCCATCCAACCGGACGGCGGGTCTCCTTCCTGAACGGTTATGCGATTCATGGCAAGTACTTCAACTTCTCCACCGCAGGGCAATGGATGTGGGACGAGATCAAGGTGAGCATTCCGCCGGGAACCGAGGTTTATCCCTTGATCGATAAAATTCGCGAAGCAGCGGTCAAGGCGACCGAGGCGGACGCGAAGATGGCGGAAGAGGAATGGAAACGCGTGACCCACGAGGAGGGTCTGCCCCAATTCAGTGCGACGCCTTCGGTCGATATGCGGCCGGCGGGCGGGGGTGTGGATATCGTGGTCCGCTATGTAACCCGGGCAGGGGTACGGCTGGAGACGCGCAACCGGCTGTTTGGGACCGTAGTGGAGCTAATGATGGGGGCGCGGGAGGTAAGCACAAAGTAGCGGGCCATAACACGGCGACAGCACCGCAAATCATTTCGTCCGAGCCTATTAAGACGCCTGGCCCGCCCCCCCGAACGGTCCAGGCAGTCTTCGGTAAAAGCGAATCTCTCGATAAACGCTTTCCTGGATGGTGACAGGTGCAGGCAAATCGTTTCAGAGAAAATGCGGCCGGTGTACTCGTTTTTCGATTCTTATTGCGCCCGCGACGAAGGCCGAATTCACGTTCACTTGGGCGAATCTTCCACCCGGTTCCGGACATCAACACTAAGGAAACGGAAATGTCGGCTGGATGATAGTAAGTGTCGACGGCTCCTGCTGTAATACCGTGCGAATACTCCGCTCTTCAGCGCTTTCTCTTCTGTTTCTAGCCGTGCTCGGCGTAATGCAAGCACGGGCAGCCTATGCTGCTTCCATTCCAAACAATCTCCTCGAGCCGGTAAGTGCCGATCTGAATGCGGGTAGGGCAGACGACGCAATTTCGCGCCTGAGCTCGTCGCTTGCCGCCAATCCGGGAGACGCGGAGGCGCACAATCTGCTTTGCCGCGTGTACTACCAGGAAGAACGATGGGATGACGCCATCCGCGAGTGCGAAACCGCGGTCCGGCTCATGCCGCTGGATAGCGGATATCACCTCTGGCTGGGGCGTGCCTATGGTGAAAAAGCCGACAAAATCCATTCCATCAAGGCCTACGGACTGGCGAAAAAGGTGCGGGATGAATTCGAGCGGGCGGTCCAACTCGACAGCGCAAATGTAGACGCCCTCTCCGACCTCGGCGAGTTCTACACCGCTGCCCCGGGTATTGTTGGCGGCGGCAAGAAAAAGGCGCAGGGCGTAGCCCAGGCACTGGAATCTTATGGGCCGGCGCAGGCTCATCAGCTCAAAGGCCGGCTGGCGGAGAAGGATAAGAATTACGCGCTGGCGGAAAGCGAGTTCAAGGCCGCAGTTGAAGCCTCCAACCACGCTGCCGACGCGTGGATGGAGTTGGCCTCGTTCTACTCCCGTCACCGGCAATGGGACCAGATGCTGCAGGCGTTGCACGCAGGGATTGATGCGGATGCAAAGGCTGTGAGACCGCACGGGCCCGCGCTGGTGGACGGGGCTGCCATTCTTAGCCGCAACAACCAGGATCCGCAACTCGCCGTCCAGCTACTCAGGCTCTATCTGGAATCGCCCAACAAATCAGCTGGCTCGCCCGCTTTCCAGGTCCATACGCAACTGAGCCGTTTGTTGGAGCAGCAGGGCGACCACGAAGGGGCCCGGCAGCAAACCGAAGCCGCCACCGCCCTCGCGCGCGATTACCACCCCACTCCGCCTCGAGCAGTTTCACCGTAGGTGGACCTCCCCGCGTGGCCCATCCGCTGGGGCTTCTTGTTAGACAATAGAATGGTTCCGACCATGGTCACTGTGGAAGAACTGTCATCGCGCCTGGTCAGGCACCTCAAGATGGTCCGCTTGAGCGCGCTCGAAGACACACCGACTGCATTCGAAAGTACATATTCCAGGGAATCTCAGCTTTCCGATGAAGATTGGCTCGCACGTGCCTCCACCTGGAATAGCGACCGGTCCACGTGCTACATCGCGATGGATGAGGGTGCACCATGCGGAATCATAGCCGGCAAATGCGATGAATATGATCTGCAACGGGCTTACGTGCTGTCGATGTGGGTGGCGCCTACGCACAGGAGGACTGGTCTCGGGTCCAGGCTGGTGAGCGCGGTGCAATCATGGGCACAAAACCTGGGAGTCCACGAATTGCGTCTCATGGTTACAAGCACAAATGCAACAGCGATCCGTTTCTACGAGAAATGTGGTTTCACCCTGACCGGGATTTCTCAGCCATTTCCTAACCACCCTGCGCTCTTCGAATCCGAAATGCTCAAGTCCCTCTAATATTCCAATACCCGGGATCATTGACAAACGCCTGTCCTTCGCGATACTTTGCAGTGTAAAGTGAAAACGAATGAATGACCTGAACCGAGCCCTGGGCGACATCAGCAGCATCCGCAGGCAGATGGCCCGCAGCACGGAGTTTCGTGGCTACGGCCCGGCGACTCTCGCCGCCACGGGTCTTATCGCGGTTTTGGCCGCGACGTTCCAGGCGCTATGGTTGCCAGATCCGTCGAGTCATATTTCCAGTTATTTGAGCATCTGGATCTGCACCGCCGTGCTTTCGGCCGCTTTGACTGGGGTGCAGATGTACACCCGCACTCGCCGCATCCATTCAGGTATGTCGCAGGAGATGATGCACACGGCCGTGGAGCAGTTTCTCCCCTCTGTTGCAGCGGGACTGCTTATTACGATCGTGCTGGTGCGCTATATTCCGGCGGCTCTCTGGATGCTCCCGGGAATCTGGCAGGTCATTTTCAGCCTGGGCGTGTTTTCGTCGTGTCGTTTCTACCCCGGCCGATGCTGGCAGCGGGCGTGTGGTACCTGCTGACGGGCCTGACCTGTATCGCGCTCGCCGGAGGCCGGGCGCTCTCCCCATGGGCGATGGGTATTCCCTATGGAACCGGACAACTGCTGGTCGCAGGAATTCTGCTCTTTGGCACGCACGAGGGTGAAGATGAAAGCTAAAGCTCCGTCCAACGAAGGACGATTCGCTTACGAGGGATTGGATCGCGTGATCCACGAACGCGCTCGCCTTAGCGTGCTGACTTATCTGATCACAAATCCCAAAGGACTGACATTCGTCGACCTTAAACAACTGTGTGGGCTGACCGACGGCAACTTGAGCCGGCATCTCCAGGTTCTGGAGAAAGAAGGCATGGTTGACATGGTGAAGGCACACGATCGTAATCGTCCGCAGACGACCTGTCGAATTACCGCATCTGGCCGCAAGCGCTACCTCGAATACCTTTCCACGCTTGAGCAGGTGGTTCGAGATGCTGCCAGGGTAACCAAAGACGAGCCCGCATCAGGCTTGATACGCAGTCTCGCGCCCACCAGAGCCTGAACCTTTTTTTTGCGAGGTAACTTTACAGTGCAAAGTGTACTCACATCCAAAAACTTTACAGTGCAGAGTGAAAAGCACCAGGGACTGCATGTGGCCATCATTATGGACGGCAACGGCCGCTGGGCTGCGCGGCGCAGATTGCCCCGTGTCGCAGGCCATCGTGCCGGAGTGGCGGCCGTACGGCGCATTGTGGAGCATGCCCCGGATGTAGGCATTGGACGCCTGACACTCTATGCGTTTTCTTCCGACAACTGGCGCCGGCCGACAGCCGAGATCCAGAGCATTTTCTGGCTGCTGCGAGCGTTCCTGCGGCTGGAGAGGGAGAGACTCAGACAGGCCGGTGCGCGGCTGGAAGTGATCGGCCGGCGCGACCGCTTGCCCAAACTGTTGCTGCGCGAAATTGACCAGGCGGTATCTGTAACCGCCGCAGGCCGGCGGCTCATCCTGCGGGTTGCCATCGATTACTCCTCGCGCGATGCCATCATGCGCGCTGCCATTGGTCTATCAAACAGCCTTCCGCATGAGCGCCCATCGGCCGAACTGCTGCGAGGGATGCTCGCTCACGCCTTGACCGGAGAGAGCGGCGAGGTGGACCTGCTGATCCGCACCGGCGGAGAGAAGCGCCTTTCTGACTTTCTGCTGTGGGAGTGCGCCTACGCCGAACTTTGGTTCACCGATCGTATGTGGCCGGACTTTGACACCGACGATCTGGATGCCGCACTGGAAGAATTCCGTCGGAGAGAACGCCGCTTTGGGGGTGTGCCCGCGTCATCGGCAGCTTTACCCAGTCGGCGGTGCGCGATGATCGCCCCAGCCACTCTCTACGTCAAATTTATCCTTCCCGCAT
>CAWCKO010000066.1:0-87275 GCA_963796145.1 uncultured Acidobacteriaceae bacterium
CCAATCGCGAATGCCCTTTTCGCTGTTTGATGTGCGACCTGTGGCGCAACACGCTCACGGAGACGGTGCCGGTGGGGGCGATTGCTGCACAGATCGATCATGCGCTTCGGCATCTTCCTCCGGCGCGTCAGCTCAAGCTCTATAACAGCGGCAGTTTTTTCGATCCCAAGGCAATTCCTGTTGAAGAGCACGGCGCCATCGCACAGCGGGCCAATGACTTCGAGAGGTTGATCGTTGAGAATCATCCCGCACTGGTGGGCGATGCCTGCCTGCGCTTCCGCGACCGGCTTAACGGCAGGCTGGAGGTTGCCATGGGTCTGGAGACGGCGCATCCCGGGGTCCTCGCCCGACTTAATAAGCGCATGACACTCGATCAGTTCTCGAGTGCGGCACGGTTTCTGCGCTGCAATGGGATCGATCTTCGGGTGTTTATCCTGGTGCAGCCTCCTTATATGCCGGCGGGCGAGGCGCTCGCGTGGGCTACGCGATCTTTGGATTTCGCGATGGAGCATGGCGCCTCGGCCGCAGTCCTGATCCCGACGCGCGCGGGAAACGGGGTCATGGAAGAACTCATGACCAGGGGGCAATTTGCGCCTCCCACTCTGCAGACTTTGGAAGCGGCGATGGAGTATGGCTTGGGTCTCAGGGCGGGCAGAGTCTTTGCTGACCTTTGGGGATTGCGCGAGTCATGTGCGAGCTGCCATGCACAGCGCGCCGCTCGTCTACAGCAGATGAATCTGCAGCAGGTGTTGCTGGAGAGGATTCCCTGCATCCGGTGCCGTGGTGAAAGTTGATCTGGTAGTCGTGGGCGCCGGTTTCGGCGGGAGCCTGATGGCGATGATCGCTCATCGGCTCGGCCTTTCGGTGGTGCTGCTGGAGCAGGGCAGGCATCCTCGCATGACGATTGGAGAATCTACTACCCCGCTTAGCAATCTGCTGCTGGAACGGCTCAGTGCTACTTATGATCTGCCGCGGCTTGCGCCGCTGGCGAAATGGGGCAGCTGGCAACGGGCTTATCCGCAGATCGGCTGTGGACTGAAGCGCGGGTTCAGCTTCTTCCACGATAGCGGGGGACAATTGCTGGTGGCAGCGAGCCCGCACGATGAGATCGCCGACACCCATTGGTACCGGGCGGATGTGGATCACTTCCTGGTTATGGAGGCGCAGAGGCTCGGAGTCGAGTACCGTGACTGCGTGCGGATCGAGACGCTGGATGTTGCGGAGGATGGCGTTACTCTTATTGGCCGTGCAGGCGATACGCCGTTGCGGCTTCGTGCCAGGTTTTTGATCGATGCTACCGGGCCGCGCGGGTTTCTGCACCGGGCTTTGCGGATCCCGGAGTCTCCGTTGCCTGGGCTGCCAGCTACAGAGGGCCTCTACAGCCATTTCACCGGGGTAGAGCGCACGGAGGGTGGCGCTGAGACACCCCCTTATCCCGTTGATGACGCGGCCGTGCACCACGTGTTTGAGGGTGGATGGGTTTGGGTGCTTCGGTTCAACAATGGAGTTACCAGCGCTGGGGTCGCAGCTACCCAGGATGTTGCTAAGGAGTTGGCGCTGAGCGAAGGAGAGGCTGCGTGGTGGCGGCTTCTGGATCGGATGCCTGCGTTGCAGTCTCAGTTCAAGCGGGCCGCGGCCTGCCAACCGTTCCGGCACATACCGGTGATGAGTTTTCGCAGCCGTACCATCGTGGGCCGGCAGTGGGCGATGTTGCCCTCGGCGGCGGGTTTTGTTGACCCGCTGCTCTCGACCGGATTTCCTCTTACGTTGATGGGTATCGAAAGACTTGCGCGGGTCATCGACAAAGATTGTGAGCTCAAAAGCTACGCTGAGGAAACCGAAGGTGATTTGCTGGCTGCTAATCGGCTGATTGGCGCGTTGTATGCAACGATGGGCAACTTCCCCGCGTTTACCGCGGTGTCGCTCATATACTTTGCTGCTGTCAGCTTCTCTGAGACCGCACAGCGGCTGGGCAAGCCGGAGTTGGCGCCTGGGTTTCTTCTGCGTGAGCATGCTGGTTTCGGGCCGGCAGCGCAGGCTCTGCTTGAGCGTGCTTACGAGTTGGATGGGGCTGCTGATACGGAGGCGTTCACGGAGGAGGTACTGCGGCTGATCGAACCCTTTAATTTGGGCCGGTTCGGTGATCCCTCGTGTCGTAACTGCTATCCGGTTCGCGCGGAGGACCTGATGAATGCGCGGTCTAAATTGGGAGCCAGCCAGGAGGAAATTATTGCCATGTTGGAGAGGACGGGCTTTCATGCTTGAGCGGGAAACAGCAGGTCCCTCCACTCCGCTTCGCTCGGTCGGAAAACATTTCTAGTTGGGTCCGTTGAACTGCAGATCCCTCGGCTACGTTCGGGATGACAAAGGGGAGGGCCACGCTTCCATGGATTGATCGGTCGCTGAGACACAAGGGCGGCTTTGTTCATCACCTTGGGGTGGGCGCGTAGACCCATGATTCCTCCTAGGTGGCGGGTTATAGGACACTTATGTTTGGGAACCTCGGTATGGTTTGGGAAGAGTCAAACCTACGGTGATGCCGCTTTTTGGAAAACGATTGCATGCGCTGCTACGATTCCCTTCCCTTCCTGCACTGTGATGGCCTGGTTGGGCGCGATGTTCTCAATAGCGTCCTTTTGGCCGCTGGGCCACAGGATGGTCAACCGCATTTTTCTTCCTGGATCGGGTTTGCCTAGCCCGAAGGTCACGGGTAACTCGCTTTGTGACAAATAGCCGGAACCAGTCTTTACCATACGTAACAGGCGCAGGTTCTTATCGACCTGGAGCGTTAGCTTGGCTCCGATGCCGTCGCGGTTGGAGTGGGTGCCGGTCAGCTTGACCCTCAGCATGTCGTTCTGATTGCCGTTTTCGTTGCGGAGCAGCCGTGCCGGGCCATTGGCTTCGGTAATCACCAGGTCCAGATCACCATCGTTGTCGAAATCTCCATAGGCAGCGCCGCGCCCTACAATTGGCTTCTGCAACGCGGGACCTAATTGCGTGGACATGTTTTCAAACAGGCCCTTTCCCCGATTGCGAAATACCAATGCGGGCTCCGCGTACTTCAGGTGCGGTTGGGTCACGCTGATGTCGTCAGCTACATGTCCATTCACTGCCAGTACATCCAGCAGGCCATCCAGGTCGTAGTCAAAAAAGAAGGTGCTGAAGGTGAGCGACTGCAAGGACCAGCGGTCAATCCCGGTCGCTTCGGAAGCGGAGGTATATAAACCTGAGCCGTCGGTGCGGTATAACGCCATGCCCTCGTTGGTGAAGTTGCCGATCACCAGGCCGGGGTGGCCGACGTTCTCATAATCACCGTTGTCTACCCCCATGCCTGCACGGGTAGCACCTGCGTCGCTGTAGGCCACGCCGGCCTGCACGGCAACGTCGGTGAACGTGCCGTTATGGTTATTGCGATAAAGCTTGTTCGGTTGGGTGTCGTTGGTTACCAGCAAATCCATCCAGCCATCATCGTCGTAATCCAACAGAGCGATGCCGAGTGACTTGCTGCCGGCGTCGTACAACCCGGCGCGCTGGGTTACGTCTTCGAAGGTCCCATCTCCTCGATTGTGGTAAAGCCTCGCGCTCTCGCCCTTGTAAACCTGGGGCGTGCAGTACGACTTATTTTTCGTGTCCAGCGAGCAGAATTGATCCTTGGCCAGTGACCACTCCACGTAATGGGCTACAAACAGGTCCAGCTTGCCGTCGTTGTCGTAGTCGAACCATACCGCGCCGCTCGAAAAGCCGCCGCCTCCCACTTTCGCGCGGGCGGTCACGTCGGCGAAGCGGCCGTTGCCAAGATTCCGGAACAGGTGGTTCGATCCCACGGCGGTGATGTAGATGTCGTCCCTGCCGTCGTTGTCGTAGTCACCGACCGCACAGCCCATGCCATACATCTCGACCGCCAGCCCCGCTTGTTTGGTGCGGTCAGTAAAGGTTCCATTTCCATTGTTGTGGTAAAGGGCGGGGTAGTTTTTGGAGGAGCCATGACCTGGCCAATCCATGGAGTTCACGAAGAGGATGTCCTGAAATCCGTCGTTGTCGTAATCCAGCACACAGACGCCGCTGCCCATCGTCTCGGGAAGGTATTTCTTGCCAAAAGCACCGCTGTGGTGGCGAAAGGAAATGCCCGAAGCAGCGGTGGCGTCGACAAAACGAATGGGGCCGGAAGGCCGTTGCGTCGATGCGGCTCCAGCTGTGATGCTCAGCAACAGACAAAAAATAGTACAGCGGCACAGACGTTCAGGCATGCGCTACCAGAAGGCGGGCACGGCGCGCGTCCATCCACATTTCCAGAAGCATGGCCGTGGGCCCCACTATGAAGAGGGCATAGAACGGAGCATAGACCACCTGGTGCAGGCGCAGCAGCATCTCAACCGCAGCCACGGCAAACGCCACCAGGCACTGGCCGGCCTTCGAGCGCACCGTCGTCTTGGGGTCGGTAATCATGAAGAAGATGAACAGCTGATACATCGGCCCGGTGATGGGAGAGATTTCCGACCGCCACGGATCTCCGGTGATCCAGCTACGAAGCAGGGCGAACGCCAAAAACGAAACCACATAGGTTGCACTAATATGGAAACGGCGCAGGCGCCAAATGATCGCCGAGCCTAACGTCCAGATCACGACCATCGGCCAGACAAAATTGCCCCATTGAATGCTCAAGCCCGCCACCGTGCCGGAAGCAAGAACGAACATGACAACGATGCCAAAGTTAGACGGATTCCAGATGTGCCGATCGTGGACGCGAAGCACGTACTTGGACATAATCGAAATCAGCGCGCAAAGAGCATAGGGCCAGAAGGCGGGGGAACGGACCAGAATCCCTACGCTGATGCCGGTGATGTATGCACTCGCGAGGTTGGGCCACTTGCCAAAGTAAATGCGGGACAGAATCAGCTCCGCGACAAGGCTGGTGGCAATCGCCAGCAGGGTACGAGTGTAACTTTCCAGGATGCCGTAGGAGAGCTGGCCTACCAGCAGGACGCAGGAGATCAGGAGTGGGGAGAGATAGCGGTTGGACGGGCTGAAGAATCGCTTCCACGCCGCCTCCCGCTTCACCGGTTGCCCAATACCAACGCCGTGACTCATTCAGCCTCCGTCACATTGTAGAGCTTTCCAGGGAGCAGGTTCTCGACCGTCTGCAGTTTGCCCGATGGCCAACGGATGACTGCCTTCTCGATCTGCGGATTCTTCCCCAGCCCAAAATGCAGCCGCCGATCGTTCTGCGCGGCAAAGCCGCTTCCGCCGGAAACCTGCTGTACTTGTTGCTGGCCGTTCCAATAGAGAGTGACCTGCGCACCGATCGCGCTCCGGTTGCTCCTGGTCCCAACCAGCGAAAACTCGAGCCACTGGTTCTCTGGGTTTACGGTGTTTTTGTAGATCAGCAAGGGGCCGCGCTGGTTGGCCACCACGACATCGAGCGCCCCGCGATTCCACAAATCAGCCATCGCCACCGAGCGCCCGTCATAGATATCAGTCGCTCCGACAGCCTGGGCTACATCCACAAATTTGGCCGCCCCATCGTTGATCCAGACTTTCTTTTGCTGATACCCCGATAGGCTGCGTCCATTGAAGGCCGGCCAGTCTGCTGCGTCGGCGATGATCTTGCTGTTTCCACCCGCCACCCTGGAGAAGTCATACCAATAACTCTTTGTCCGGCTCAGGGAGATGTAGCCGTTGGTGAGATATAGATCCAGGTAGCCATCGTTATTCAGGTCGCCAAATTGCGCACCGAAACTCCACCCGCCTAGTTCCACGCCCATATCCCGCGCGAGGTTTTCATACTTCAGGCTGGACTCCCCCTCCCGCGGGTACCCAGAGGTTGTTGCCCTGGATCAGCACTCCCTCCTGAGAGATATTGGAGACATAAATGGCGTACTTGCCCTGGTTCAGAATGTCTCCATAGGCGACGTTCATGCCGCTCTTGGGTGCGAATCCTACGCCGGTTGCTTCGCCTGCCTCGTGAAAATGTCCTCCATCATTCAGGAACAGCTCGGAGACTCCGTAGTCATTGGCAATGAAGAGGTCGGGATGTCCGGTGCCGCGCAAGTCCGCGGCAGAAGCGGCAAGCGCCCACCGGGTGCTCTTGATCCCTGCCTTTTCGCTGACCTCCTCAAATTTGCCATTGCCCAGGTTGTGAAACAGGAACTTTCGGCCGCCGTTTTTGGCGTACTCAAAACTCTCCGGCATCATGCGCGTGTTATCTAAATGCCAGAGATCCAGGGTTTCGGGATAGTAGCCGCCGACGAACAGGTCGAGCAGTCCGTCGCCGTCGTAGTCAAACCAGACCGCGGTATTGGCGTTGATCCAAGGGGGTAAGCCCGCGGCGCCGGATACTCGGGTAAAACCGTGGCCCTGATCGTTGTGAAATAGCTCGGGCTTTCCCCATTTGATTAAAAAGAGGTCTTCGTAACCGTCATTGTCATAGTCACCCCAGACCGCCCCCATGGAGACGCCGGTTCCGGCCTGGTTTACATCGGCCAGCCCCATCTGCGCAGCGACGTCCTGGAAGGTACCATCGTGCAGGTTGCGGTAGAGGTGGTTCTGGCTACCGATGGCGCTATTGGTGGCGTAGATGTCGGGCCAGCCATCGCGATCGAAATCGACGATGGAGACCGAGGCGCCCATCGAGGCGACCTCGGGCATGATGCCCTCCAGCTTGGCGTCCAACGCCGGCGCCTGGTGGACAAAATGAACGCCGGCCTGTTGCGCGACTTCCTGCAGATGGAAACCGTATCGCGCCAACGCCTGGCCCTCATCCAGCTTTGCCTGGGCCTCTTCCCGCCGCGCGGAAACCTGCCTGATGGCGAGCGGGGCGGATAATAGCCCAAAGAAGACAATCGCCAGTAAGACTCTCGTGCTGCGGCTCGCCTTCATTGTGTCGCACCGCTCCTTAATGCCTCATCGACGAGTGCCTCATCGACGGGCTCGGAGGTGACGTAACGGGTGTGGTAGTTCTGCCAGTCCTCCGGATGTTGGCGGTATACCCACTCCTTCTCCAGAATGCCTGGAGGCTGGTTGTAGTCAGCTTTTGCATGGTAGGGCAAGGGTTGCACGGTTCGAGAGTAGACGGTGTTGTAGTCTCCGTCTTTAATCCAGCCGTCACCTGCGATCACATAATCCCGCACCCAGCCGTTGAGCGGCGGAGCCTGCTCGGGAAAGTGCAAGACAATTTCGTCACCGGCGTTCATGATCACATAGCGGTCATCGATGGCTTCCAATAATTCACGGACATCGCCATAGCGAGTGTAGTAACCCTCGAGATCACGCCATATCTGCTTGCTGGCTGCGATGCGGTTGTAGTCGGGCAGCTCGGGAGAAGAAGCATTGGCCTGCTGGACTACGGAATATCCGCGGTAGTGAAGATCGGCGAGGGACGGAGCCAATCGCGTGACCTTGAGCTGAGTACTGGGGAGGCCCTGCGCCCACTCGATTGAATCCCAGTAGACTTCGAGGTTGGTTCGCAGGCGCAGCTTTCGCGGGGTTCCGGGGAGAAAGACATTCTCCAAATTGATGAGGCAGGTCTTCTTGCGGCCGGCGGGAAATCCGAGGTTCGCCTGGGCAGTGCGCCATCCGCCGTGCCCATCCGGGACTTCCAGGCTGAGAGGCTGTGCTTTCTGGTGATGTCCCTGGCTGATAGCGACGTTTACCGAGGAGTCTGTAGGGTGCACCCATCCATTGGCAATGAGCCACAACGGCCCGGTTGCCGGTATGTCGTTGCCCAGGTCAACCTCGACGAAATGATCGCGAGTAAGGCCCTGGTATTGACCTCGTCCGAAGGTATCCAGATATCGGCCATCGAGCTTGCTAACGATCGCGGTCACGTCGGCGCCTCGATCATCGATGGCTTTCGCGATGGCATGGGGGGGCGCTACGGTGGTGATTGCCAGCTTGACCGGCGGAACGACGAATCGCTCATCGGTAAAAATCTCGGTGCCGGCCGGATGATCGACCACCATCAACTTCAGGTAGTCGTAGTAGTAGGTTTCCCATAGCTCTCCGGTGAGCCTCAGATCGTAGTAGCCATGGTGGGGAACAAGTTGATCGCGGCCGATTTTGTACCACTCTTCGGTGGCCGCAATCCTGGAAGAACCCACCGAGTCGATTTGCAGACCGAGCGCCGAACCCCAGGGCACCGCATCCTTCACGAAGCCGATCTGCCTGCCGTTCCATGCAAACAGAAAAGGACACGAGCCCTTCAGACGCTGCTCTGTCAGCACTTCCTGATCGGCCTTCAACGCGAACTCAGCGTTTTCCATGCCGTTGGGCCATTGGATTCTTACCACATCGGTGCCGGTCTGTTCTCCCAGGCCGAAATGCAACTGGGGTGAGGTGATGGGCTGCTTCTGCACCAGCAGGCCAGCGCGCAGCTCCATCTCCCCTCCTATACCGAAGGAGTTGATGCGCTGGTCGCCGGTCGCTACCCGTGCTCGTGGGCGAAGTATCTGCCACTGATACTTTTTGCTTCCGTGGTTGAGGGCCTGCTGCACCTGCCCGTCCGTGGAGAGTCCCAGCAGATCGAGTCTTCCATCGGCGTTGAGGTCGGCCACATCGAACACCCGCGCGGGACCGACGGGCGCAGGCAGCAGAGTAAACTTCTGCCTGCCATTGCCCAGCCACAACAAGGCGCCGGTTGGATCTCCCGGCTTGAGCGCGACTAGGGTGATCAACAGATCTGTTACTCCATTGTTGTCGAGGTCCGCGGCGTGCAGGCGTACTTCTTGCGGAAGCTGGGGCGCGTTCCCCAATTGGGCGACGTTCCACTCTTCGCTGGTACGGGTGATCGCGACCAGGGCGCCCGTCTCTTCCACCGCCACCAAAGCGAGCGTTCCCGTGCCGCTCACATCGGCGACCGCTATTGCTTTCACCGGGGGCAGATTGCCGGGCAGGGCAAGCTCCTGAAAGACGCCGCCTCTCTGGTTATGAAAGAAATGGAGCACGCCCGCGCCATCGATCATGGCCGCATCGGGATTGCCGTCGCCATCCAGGTCGATCCAGGCCAAGCCGCGCAGGCCTGAGATCCCGGCAAAGGGATGAATGGCGGCAAACGTTCCATCGCCGTTGTTTCTCAATACCACTGGCGCAGCCTGGGTGCCGAGCACGATGTCCATATCCCCGTCGGCCTCGATATCGATGGCCCAGGCACCGGTGTAGGGGGCATTCAGCAATGCCGGCGGCAGCTTGGTTTGTGCAGTCACATCGGTAAAAGAGGTTGGGCTCTCCTGGCGCAGGAAACGGACGCCGCCTTCCCCGGCCAGCACCAGGTCGGTTTTGAAATCGTAATTAAAGTCGACCGGCAAGATGGACTCGGGCTGCAGCGGCGCCGATCCGCCAGGGAAAGGAAACTCCGCTCCCGTCGCCAGCTTTACGCTGTGGCTATTGGCCACGGTGATCACGGGAGCACCTGTGCCATTGAGCGAGACAGCCCCAACCCAGCTCCCTTCCGCGGCGGTCAGTGGCGCGACCGGGAAATTGATCGCCGTGTCGGCCGGAGGCGGAGTGAAGGTTGGCGAGGGCAACAGCAGAAAATGAGTGAAGGGCGTGGCCTCGTTGCCTGCGGTTGGTTGGATTACGTTTAGGCTCTGCCGGAAGTCCGGTACGCGCATTAACGAGTTGCGCAGAAAAGCGATGCGAACGGCCGCCGCGCGCGGATCGGGGCCGGCGGCCGCAGCCTGCAGGGCGATCCACTGCTGTTGCACTTCCGGGGGCCAGGTTGCAGCGCGCGCACTCAGGTGTGCCACGACGGAGTGCAGGGTCTGCGCATCGCCCCGCTTAGCCGCCATCCGACCGAGTTCCAGAAGAGCCGCCGGATTATCCGGCTGTGCGGCGAGAATCTTCTCCAGCAATTGCTGAAATTCTCGCTCGCCGCCGGCGTCGCCTTGCCGCTCAACTTCTTGCGCCAGCAAATACATGGCGCGTAGATTACGGGAGTTGATCTGCTCCGCCTGGCGCAGCTCGACGATAGCCTGCGACGGATTGCCGCGCTTGCTTTCGAGCACACCTGTCAGATAGTGAAGTTGGTCATTTTGCGGCGCCAGCTTCTGGGCTCGCCCCAACCTTTGCGCGGCCGCATCGAAATTTCCCTGGCGCAACGCAAGCAAGCCCCAGTTCGCCCAGCCTGCAGGCTCTCCCTCCGCCAGTTGGGTCGCTCGTTCCAGGGTGCTGTCAGCGCGCACATCGTCTCCCACCTGTAGCGCAGCCAAGCCCACGTAGAAGGCGGTAACCTCATCCAGATATGCCTGGGTTGCGGGCTTAGGCAGCCCGGGGGAATGGCATCCGCTCAGCAGTAATGCGAGCGCGGCCGCCCCCCACGTCCGACAGTTTCCACTCCACATATGGCCCTATACTCGCGAGCAGCTCTCCCACGCTAGCTTACGTCAGCGGCGACCAGCTTCCTACCTGGATCGCAGTCGATCTGGAAAGCAGCCTCACCCGAAGCCATTTGCGGCAAGCGACAAGTCTATGTGAGCCTGAGTGGACCGCCATCGTCCAAAGGATTGAACTTGATCCCAACGTTTTGGTTGATGTGCAGTGTCCGCTAGAGATCGCTCTTGGTGCGCAGGCCGCGGATGAGCAGGGGCATCACAAACAGGATTGCCAGGACGGTGGTGACCATGCCCCCGACGACCACGCGGGCCAGAGGCTGCTGCGCCTGGGCGCCAATGCCGTTGGCCAGGGCAGCCGGGCACAGGCCCAGGCCGGCGGCCATACACGCCATGACAACCGGCCGCATTTCGTCACTGCAACCTTTCTGCAGGCCGGCGTCAAAGCCGTCTTCGTTTTGGGCGCGGCGGATGCCCGAAAGGAAAACGACCGCGCCCAGGGTGGCAACACCGGTAAGCGAAGTGAACCCAACTGCGGCTGAAATACTGAATGGTGTGCGGGTGAGGAACAATGTCAGCACGCCACCGATGGCTCCGAACGGCAACGTGCCGAGCACGATGAGCGCATCCTTCCAGGTGCGGAACTGGATATAAAGCAGGACGAGAATCGCAACCAGGCTCACCGGGATGATGAAGGCAAGGCGGCGCTGCTCCTTGCGTAAGCTATCGAACTCTCCGGCCCAGGTGTAGTTGTAACCCGACGGTAGTTTTATCTTGTTGGCCAATTGCCGCTGCAGATCCTGAATGGTGGTGGCAAGATCGCGACCGCGGACGCTGAACTTGATGGGAATGTAGCGGCGGCCGTTCTCGCGATAGATCATGAATGCGCCATCGTGAGTCTCTACGTCGGCAATCTGGCCAATGGGAATCCGGCCGCCGTCAGGCGTCGGCAGCAGGATGCCCTGAACGGCATCGGGACCATTGCGAAATCGTTCCGGAAAACGGACGGTCAAATCGAACCTGCGGTCGCCCTCAATGACCTGGGTGAGGGCTGCGCCACCGACCGCAGCCTGAATGGTGGCGTTGACATCAGCCGCGGCGAGGCCATAACGCGCAGCCTTGGCGCGGTCGATCCGGATGAGCAGGCTGGGCTGGCCACCAACGCGAAAGACGCCTACATCCGCGACGCCTCTTACCGATTGCATCACCTGCGAGATCTGGTTGGCGAGATGCGACAGGGTATCAAAATCGTCACCAAACAGCTTGAGCGAGTTCTCTCCCTTAACGCCAGACATGGCTTCTTCGACGTTGTCCTGGATGTTCTGCGAAAAATTCAAGTCCATGCCGGGGATGCGGGAGAGACGATGGTTCATCTCATCGATCAAGTTGTTCTTGCTCAGACCCGGCCGCCACTGATCGGGCGGCTTGAGAGCGACGGAAAGCTCAACGTCATTGAAGGTGACAACATCGGTCCCGTCATCAGGGCGGCCCATTTGGGAGACGGTCTGGATGACCTCGGGAGACCTGGCAATCTGCGCCCGGAGTTGGTCGGCAATGTTTGCGGCGGCGTCAAAAGAAATGTCCTGCGGCAGGGTGGCGCGGATCCATAGGTTGCCTTCTTCGAGGGGAGGCATGAACTCTCCGCCCACGAAGGTGAAGAGTATGCCGGCTCCAACCAGGCATACCAAGGCAAAACTCCATGCGAGCCAGGGATGTGCGAGGACCCGGGGAAGGCCGTTGTCATAACGACGGCGGAGAAAGGCTCCCAGGTATGTTTCGTGCTTCTCTTGCTTGATTTGGGAGGGAACGACCAATTTGGCCAGCACGGGAGCGAAGATGAGGGAAAAAATGAGAGCACCGGTCAGGGCAAACCCATAGGTTACGGACATGGGTGCAAAGATCTTGCCGGGAACTCCCTGCATGGTGAAGAGGGGAATGAACGCCACGAGAATGATGAAGGTGGCAAAAAGCACCGGTTTGGCGGCGTTGCTGGCGCCTTCAATGATGAGATCGACGTTGTTTTCGCCCTCCGAGCCGCGTGAGAGCTTGCGATAGATGCTTTCCAGCACGACGATTGAGGCATCCACGAGAATGCCAAAGTCGATGGCGCCAATGGAGATCAGATTGGCAGACTGCCCGGTGAGCACCATCATGGAAAAAGCGAAAAGAACAGCAAACGGGATGGTGGCCGCGGCGAGGAAACTGATGCGCAAGTCGCCCAACATGGAGATCAACACCAGGGTCACGAGAAAGAGGCCGGTGAAGACGACGTGGCGAACGGTGCGCGTGGTGGTGTTGATGAGGTTGGTGCGGTCATAGACCGTGCTGATGTGCATGCCTGGGGGCAGCAGGCTGCCGTGGTTCAATTCGTGAATTTTCTTTTTCAGGCCCTCGAGTGCGGGCAGGGACTTCTCTTCCTTTTGCAGCAAGACGATACCCAGCACGACGTCCGGCTCGCCATTGCGGCCCACCTTTCCCAGCCGCGGCTGGAAACCCTCCTTCACCTCGGCCAGATCGCGCACCAGCACCGGGGCTCCGTTCCGTTCGGCGACGACCACGGAGCCGATGTCGTCGGTATTCTTCAATAGACCGAGAGCGCGCACGTTGATGCTTTGATCGCCGAGAGTTAGATAGTTGCCTCCGGCGTTGGCATTGCTGTTCTGAATGGCGTTGAGAACCTGGGGCAGGGTAACGTTCATCGCCAGCAACTTGTTGGGGTCGGCTTCGATCTGATACTGACGGGTTGTGCCGCCAAAGGTGGTGATGTCGATAATGCCAGGAACCTGCCTTAGCTCACGGCGGACAAGCCAGTCCTGGGTGGCCTTAAGTTCATTGAGCGAATAGCCTCCGCCGGTGAGCTGATAGCGGTAGATCTCGCCGATAGGCGACCAGGGGGAGAGCTGAGGCTGCAATCCACCGGGTAAGGACAGCGTCTGGAGACGGTTCAGGACTTCCTGCTTGTCGCGGAAATAGTCGCTATCGAAATTGAAGTAGAGTTTTACGTCGCTAAGGCCGAAGATGCTGATGGAGCGCACCTGATCGAGGTGCGGGGTGCCGTTCAAATGTGGCTTCTACCGGAACCGTAACCTGCTGCTCCATCTCTTCGGCAGACCAGGAGGGGTTTTGGGTGATGATCTCGACCAGGGGAGGTGAAGGATCCGGATAAGCCTCGATGTCGAGTTTTGAAAACGCGTAGACGCCGACCTCCAAAGACACGACGAATAGGATGAGCACGATGGAGCTGTAATCCAGCAGGGTTCGGATCAACGCCTTCATGCTCAGTCTCCGGAGGGCGCGCGCAACAGCGCCGCTCCCGCAGTGACGACCTGGTCGCCGTCTTTCAGTCCGGAGGTCACCACCACCGTTTTGCCGCGCAAAGCCCCGGTGGTCACCTGGCGCCGCTCATACTTTTCCGGAGCTGCCTCCAGGAAGACGAAGCTCGAGGAACCGTCGTGAACGACTGCGCTGGTGGGCAGGATAAATTCCGGCGCGGTGGTGCGGGCGATGGAGAGATTAGCGAACATTTCGGGTTTGAGGCGATGCCTGGGGTTGGGCAAGACCACGCGCACCTTGAGGGTTCGACTGGTGGGATCCAGGGCATCGGAGATATTGGAAATGGTGCCGTGCAGCGTCTCGCCCGGATAGGCCGGGAGGGTCACTTCGACGGACTGAGCCGCGCGGACGGTATTAAGATCCCGCTCAAAGACATCGCCGAGGATCCAGACCGAGTCCAGGTTGGCCACGGTGGCGATAGGATTCGCGTTATCCAGCGAGCGCTGCATTTCGCCGCTTGCCGATCCGATGTCGAGTACCGCGCCGCTAATGGGGGCGCGCAGGGCCACTGAGTCGGATGACCCTTCGGGCGGGAAGCCCAGCATGTGAATTCGCTGGATGGTTCGCGTAAGCTCTGCGTGTGCCGCCTGATCCGCGGCTTCGAGGTCGTCGTAATCGCGTTGCGCCATCACTTCGTGCTGCAGCAGAAGTTTGGCGCGATCCAGCTGGCGGTCGGATCGTGCTACCTCGATTTTCGCTTTATCGTAATCGCCGCGCGCAGCAGCAATCTCACTGCTTTGGATAAGGCCAATGGTTTGACCCTTGGTCACTTCCTGCCCGGGCCGAACATACAATTCGACCAGACGACCGGTGATCTGAGAGTAGATGTGGACCACGCGCGTCGGGTCGGGCACCACCCGCGCGGCGAGCACCAGGCGATCCGTAACCGACTGCGGATGGACGGAAGCGACCTCGATCGGCGGTTTCTGGGGCGCATCTTGGCCCCCGGCCGACCTGGGCGCTTTGTCACCGCAGCCAAGACAGGCCAAAAGCACAAGGGCAGCTAGAGCAATTTCGCAATGACTGTGGACTGAAAAAGATCGCGAGGTGTGGTTTTCCTTGGGAGAAAACCACGACAAGGCCTGTTGCTTCGGTTTACACCAATTGCGAAACTGCTCCATCCAGCCATTCTTCATGGGGCCATCTCCGATGCGGCGACATAGCTGAGTTGGTGGAGACCAAGCCAGACCTGCACATTGGCGTTCAGGGAGTCGAGATTGGTTTGACGGTAGTCGCGAAGAGCGTCGAGGTAGTCGAGCAGAGTGCTGCCTCCATGGCGATAGCTGAACTCCAGGTTGTCGCGAACGCGTGAAGCTAATCCAAGATAGCGGCCGTTGTAGCGCCGCGACTGTATGAGCGCGGTCTGGTATGCAGCCCAGGCCTGGTCCACGTCATTGATCACCTGGTTGCGTGCAGCCATCTCAGCGAAGCGGCTGGACTGCGCCTCATAGCGGGTTCTTTCCTTTTCGCCCTGATTGCGATCGAAGATCCGCAGGGGGAAATTTATCTGGAATCCGCCCGAGTTGTCGTTGCCCGAGCGGTCATACTCACCGGCCAACGTAGGATCGGTGGTCCCATAGGCTTCCGCCAGCTTGACGTTGGCCTCGGCCAGACGAAGAGACTGCTGCGCTGCGCGGTAGTCAGGACGTTCGGCGAGCGCCCGCTGTTCCACCTCCGCCACGGTCAGGGTGATCTGAGGAGGATCGAGGGTACCGGTGACATCAAATGCCGGCGCCGGGGTGTCGATCCCCAGCAGCATTTTGAGCTGGTCGCCGGACTGCGCAAGATTGAGATTCGCGCCGTCGTAGTCGGCCTCAAATTCAGCCAGTTGCAGTTGGATGCGATCGAAGTCCGTAGGACTGATGTCACCGGCATCGAGGCGTTGCTTGCTCAAATCGACAGTCTTGCGGTAACCCTGCAGATTGTCGTCCGCAATCTTCAAGCCGGCCTTCGCGGCCAACATCTGGGTAAAGGCTTGTTTGACAGCAAGGATGGTCTGCCGCTCGATGTCCTGGTATTGGCTTTGAGTAACTTCGGTGGTGCTGTGTGCGAGGTCAAGACGCCACCGCCGCTTCTGCCCGCGTTCAAAGAGGCGGGAGAGGTTGGCGGCATAGGAGTACGGATTGCCGGGGTTGTTGGCGGGCAGCGTCACATCCGTGCCGCTCAGGGTCAAGTTTGGATTCTGACGTAGACCGGCGGTAACTTCGCCGGCTTTCATGGCGATGACGTGCTGCTGGCCGGAAAGAAGAGTCGGATTCTTTGCCCGTGCCAGGGCGATGGCCTGTTGGAGGGTTAGCGGCACACCGGCTGTTTGCGCGGGCAGGAAAGGACCCGCGGACAGCAAAACCAGGAGAAAGGCCGACGGTATGAAACGGACGGGTGTCATACGCGAAGACGAAGCCCCACGTAAACGAGCCTTGGCAATGGAAACGGCGACTCTGCGCCGCGCGGCCGGTCTGTATATTGCGGTGACTGGCCGCGCATGGCAAGCCGAGACACCGTAGTCATTACGAAGGGCACAGCGCAAACGATATTTGTCAAAATCGATGCCTGGAGCATTTCTCCTGTGTGGGTTTCGCCGGAGAAAGACTCTGGTACGGCTTTCCCGCCAAAAGAAGGATATAGCAATGGCGAGGCATCGCATGGATGTAACGGAGACAGTAAACAACTACGCTACCCCGGATTTCCTGTGGCGTTTGTTGGGCTTCGGGGGAATTGCATGCGACTTTCCTCAATGAAAGCCGCACCCGTGGCCGTTGGCCAGAGCCGCGTGGCAGGAAATCCGGGGCGCCCGCTGGGACGGGGTGAGATGATGCCCAAGCTTTTGGCTGAGTCGGGATGGGTTAGAATAACCGTGGCAGAATCATGAGTTTGGCTCCATGAACGAACGCGCACTCCGTCAGTTAGCGCATGTTCCGCGATTGGCGATCCAAGCCTCAAGCAGCGAGACCGCGCGCGATACCAACCGAACTATCATATTGGAACTGATTCGGCTTGCCGGGGCAGTCTCGCGCGCCGACCTGGCACGCCTCTCGGGCCTGCAGAAGAGCACGGTCTCCGCCATCGTAGAAGAACTGCTTGAGACCCGCTGGATTTGCGAGGGCGAAACCGGCTTCAGCAAACACGGCCGTAGACCGCTGATGCTGGGAGTGAACAATGAGCTGGGCGTGGTGATCCTGGATCTCCATCCTGACAACGCCATCGTAGCCCTCTCAGACTTCAGCGGCAGGTTTCTGGTACAGGAAAACGTCCCTATTTCCTCCGAACCTCAACGGTCCATTACGCAGCTGTTGGCTGCCATCAAACGCGTCTCCAGCGCTGAACCCAAGAAGGCGATTCAGGGCGTGGGCATCAGCGTTCCGGGCCGGGTGGATCGCCTCACCGGGCAATTGGCTTTTGCGCCCAACCTCCGCTGGGGACCTTTCGATATTGCGAAGGCAATCGCGGATGGAACCGGGTTGCCGGTGGAGATCGAGAACGCAGCCAACCTGATCATTCTCGCGGAGCGTTGGTTTGGCAGCCTCTCGGGGGTGCAGGATGCGGTGGCAATTAACGTGTCGGAAGGAATTGGAACCGGCATTCTCGCCGGCGGGCATCTTATTTCCGGTTGGAACGGTATGGCGGGCGAGTTCGGCCACATGCCGGTCGAAGCCGCAGGAGTTCTCTGCGGATGCGGCAATCGCGGTTGTTGGGAGACGGTTGCTTCCAACCAGGCTGCTCTCCGCCATTACCGTAAGCTGAAGGGGAAGGTTCCCGTTTCGTTCACCTACCGGCATCTGTTGATTGATGCTGAGGATCAGAAGTCTGAGGCGATGGCTGCATTGCGGTATCAGTTCGTGCAGATTGCGCGCGGGTTGCAGACAATTCTGGCGGGGCTATCCCCCGAGGTGGTGTTGTTTGCCGGAGATATCGTAGCTGTGTGGCCTTACTTTTCCGGGGTGCTCACCGAAGAGGCGAAAACGCTCAATGCGAAGCTACCTCGGATCATCACTACTGCGGATTGCGGCATGGCCCGCCTGCGCGGGGCGCTAGCCCTGGTGTTGCAGCATCATTTCAGTCCTGCTTCTTCGCGCGCGGTTCCTCGCCGTATTGCGGTGGGTGAGTCTTCGCGGTAACCGCGAGATTCGTGAGGATCCCACATCTGGCACAAAACGCCAGATGTGGGGTTGAGGTTCGTGGTACAGATAGCTTCTTAGAAGTTTACGGTTGCGGAGAGTTGGATCGAACGGCCGCCTCCTATTCCGTTGATCCCAGTACCGCTGCCTACCGTGCTGGTTACTTTGGCAAAGGTGGTGCTGGTGATGGAGCCCTGGGGACTGGCGAATTGCGGACTGTTGCTTAGCTGGAAAGCGTCGGCACGGGCTTCCAGCGAGACGCTTTCCCATATGGCAAAGGTCTTGAAGACTGACAGGTTGTCCTGGATATAGCCCGGGCCATAGTACGCATTTCTCCCCACATTGCCCAGGACGCTTCCATAGGCTATCGGGCATGCGCCCGTCTTGGGGCAGCCGGCGGGTTGGGCGAAGCTCGAGGGATCAAACCAGGGATGTGCAGCCCCAATACCATGCAGCGCATGGAAGGGAGCTACCAGATTGGCCATCTGCGTCTGCCCCGTCGATGGAACGTTGAGTGTGCCATTGTTCGCGGTGACATTGAAGGGCAGGCCCGAATAAAGAGAAACAATGGCCGCTAGCTGCCAACCGCCTATCAACGAAGATGCGATACCGGAATTCAACCACCGCTTACCAGGACCGAACGGCAACACGTAGTTCAGGCTCTCCTCGAAGTTGAGGCGGTGATCGTAATCGTTGGGTGCATAGTTGTGACGCTGATCAATCCAGAACAAAAGATTGCCATCGTCGGCGGTTTGATAGCCCAGACCCTTTCCCCAGGTAAATGAGGTAATCACGCCCAAACCTCCGTTGAAGCGGCGGTTCAGCTGCAATTGGAGAGACTGATAGTTGGATGAGAAACCCAGGAAATAAACGGTAGTGTTCGCTGTGCGCCCGAAAGCGATGTTTTCCGGCTGGCCCGCTGCGCCCAGACCGAGCGCGGAAGGCAGATTGATGTTTTGAGATGCGCCTATGTGAACGCCGTGATTGGCAACGTAGCCTACTTGAAAGGTCCACTGCAGTGGCAACGACTGTTGCACAGCCACGTTCCATGATTCTACGTAAGGGTTGCGATAGTTCTTGGGGATAACAAAATAAGCCTGGCTACGGAGAGAAGGTGTGTTGGCCGGGATGATGCCGTTGCTGGGGATAACGATGGGAGAGGGCGCTGGAAAGCCGGCCTGAAAGGTTGCCGGGGTTCCATCGGAAAGCAGGGCGGGTCCGTAGGAGTTGAGTTGTTGGTAGCTGTTATTCGCGCGCACCGGGTAGTTGTAGGCGTAGGTATTATCCTCAAATGGCGTGTAGCTGATGCCGAAGCCTCCCCGAACTACCGTCTGTTCCGACACTCGATAAGCAAAACCAACCCGCGGGGCGAAGTAGGTATAGCGGGTTTGCAAACCCAGGTTCGACGGATTCCCGCTTATGCCCGCAATCACCAGGGAGTTGGTGGTCGGATCGTAATTGGAAAAGCCTCCGGCCATCTTGGGAGTGGCCGGCGGATAGAATTCCCAGCGAACTCCCAGATCCGTCGTCAACTTAGGCGTGAGCTGCCACTTATCGCCGGCGAAGGCGAAGAACCACCATTGCCGGTAGGCAGGGGAATAGGTATTGAGATCCCGTCCTACCTGCTGGGGCACATCCAGGAGAAAGCTCGCCATCTCGTTGGCAACATTCGTTTGCGCGCCTGGCTCCGAGGTATTATTTTCCGCGAAGGTGATGGCTCCGCGCGCACTGAAGGTTTGGTCCTGGAGCAGATCGTCATGAACTCGTCGAACGTCGGCACCGAATTTGAAGGTGTGATTGCGGACGATCTTGGTCCAGTGGTTTACGCCATCGATGTTGGTTTCAGAACGTACCCAGGGGAGCGAAGCGGAGTAGCCGATAAATGGAGTGGAGGTGCTGTTGGTAAAGTCCTGCAACAAGATGCCCACCTGGCCGCTGGTGAAAGCGTCGATGTTGACGCCGGGAATGCCGGCCTGGGTGGCATAGTCGGTTCCATACCCGGTGGGAAGTGCGCTGTTGCCGTAATTAGCGACACCGATGCGCGCCTCGGTGAGAAGGGTCCCGGAGAAAGCCCGGTCATAATTTATGCCGGTGCTGTAGGTGTTTTGTGTGCCGGTTCCGGCAAAGGCGCTTTGCGCAGCACCGCCGCCGGCGGGGCCAAAGGCCGGCGCCTGGAAGATCTTGATATCGTCCTTGTTGTATCGGCCGCTGAGATGGTCCTTCGAGGTAATTTGATAATCAATCTTGACGTCGTATCGGGTGGTCGTCTTCTGGAACGGAAGATTGATGGAAAAGTTATTGATGGGCGCGGTGGTGCTGGTAGAAAGGTTGGTGTTGGGCGCCGGCAGCAGCTTCAGCAGCGCGAGGGATACGGGGTTCACGCGGGAGATAGGAATCTGATTGTTGGGAAAAGGCGTACGGCCCGCTCCAGATGCGGTGCCGGTTGCCGGATCATAGATTTGCCCCTTACCGCTGCTTTGCAGGGGGCCGCTCAAGTCGATAAAGCCGGCCGCATTGGGGGTATACCACTGCTGCGGCGGAATGGTGAGGATATTCGAGTTGGCTTCGTGATCGGGAGAGCGATAGTAGTCTCCGTAAAAGAACAGCTTGTCTTTGATGATCGGGCCGCCGACCCCACCGCCGAAGTAGTTATAGGCCAGATGCCCGACGCCGGTGTTGAAATAAGACCGCGCCTCAAATTCACTGTTCTGCAGGTACTCGCTGGCCGAGCCGTGAAACTGATTGGTGCCGGACCTGATGATCACATTCGTCACGGCGCCCACGGCACGGCCCAGTTCGGCCTCATAGTTAGCGGTGGAGACGTCCACGGTTTGAATGGACTGTAAGGGCGGGATCAGGATCTGGAGAAGACCCGTCCGCTCATCGTCATCGATGCCCTCAATCTGAAAGCTATTGCCTTCGCGCGGTTGGCCGTTGACTTCCGTCTGGATGGAACTTGCCGCGTTAAAAAATTGGGAGTGCTGGAAGACCGGAGGCCCGACCCCCGGCACCAGCGTGAGCAGGCTCTGGAAGTTCTGATTGACCAACACCGGCATGGCCGCCAGCGTGTGGGACTCGATGTTTGCACTCACGTCGGCGCGGTCGGTTTGCATGATGGGCGGAGCGGCGGTCACTATGACGCTTTCGGAGACACTGCCGGGCTGTAAGACCAGATCGACGCGCGTGGTGGTATTCACGACTACGTCCACGCTGTCGCGCGTCTCCTTCTTGAACCCCTGGGATTGGACGGTGACCGAATAGGTACCCGGGGTCAGATCAGGAAAGGTAAAGTTTCCGCTCTCGTTGGTAACCCCGGCGTGAGAGATGCCGGTGGCGCTTTCGAGGATCTGGACGGGTGCGTTTGGCACCGCCGCACCGGTGTTGTCGGTCACATTGCCCAACAGCGTGGCGGATACTGCCTGCCCCCGGGAAAGTGGGGTCAGCAAAAAGGCCAACGACGCTAATACCGCGCTCAACACCCAGGGAGCGCGCCTAGGCAGCTCCAGGAACGAATGTGTTTGTTGGTGCATTACAGCCTCCGAAAGGAAACAACATCATGTTTTGAAATCCCTTAATGTACGAGTCGCAAACTAATGCAGCCGGATAGTATCAGGTCGCGTCAACTGTTGACCAGCCGTGTTAACGAAAAATTGTGAGAATGTAACTTCGCTTGCAATTAGCAAGTGATCTTGATAGCGTCTTCGACATGCGTGGGAAACCGAACTCGAAGCACCGCTCCGGTTGCCCGGTGAGTATCGCGCTCGAGGTCTTTGGAGATAGCTGGTCGCTGTTGATCGTTCGCGACCTCATGGTTCGCGGCTATCGGACATTCAAGGAATTTCACCAGGCCGGCGAAGGGATCGCCACCAACATTCTGGCCGGCCGTCTGCAGAAGCTCGAAGCAGCGGGGATCATCGACTCCGAGCCGGTGGAGACGGATGGAAGAAGCGCGCACTACCGGCTCACGGAGAAAGGGATTGACCTGGCGCCGGCGCTGCTGGAGTTGTTGATCTGGGGGGCACGGCACGAGAAGACCGAGGCGCCCTGTGCGGTGATCGAGACCATGGAAAGCAACCGGGAAGCGGTTCTGGCGGAAGTTCGGCGACGGTGGAGGGAACGGGACCCGACTCCCCTGCTGCCCAGATCGGGAGCTTGGAATTGGCGGTAACAGACATCTAAGGAGGAAATGATGACCAAGGTGAGGGTGCTGGTTGGCACTCGCAAGGGTGCTTTCGTTCTGACGTCAGACGGCAAGCGCGATCAATGGGACGTGAGTGGTCCTTTCTTTGGAGGCTGGGAGATTTATCATCTGAAAGGGTCGCCCGCCGATCCCAATCGGCTCTATGCGTCGCAATCGACCAGCTGGTTCGGCCAGCTGATCCAACGCTCCGACGATGGCGGCAAGACGTGGCAACCGGTGGATAACAAGTTTGTGTACGACGGTGTGGCCGGTACTCACCAGTGGTACGATGGCACGCCGCATCCCTGGGAGTTCAAGCGGGTCTGGCATCTTGAACCGTCGCTTACCGATCCGGATACGGTCTACGCAGGAGTCGAAGACGCGGCCCTGTTCCGCTCCACCGATGGCGGACAAAGCTGGCAGGAACTCGCCGGCCTTCGCGGCCACGGTTCAGGCCCCCACTGGCAACCGGGCGCGGGTGGAATGTGCCTGCACACCATCCTGCTGGATCCTGATAACCCAGGCCGGATTTTCATCGCCATCTCCGCGGCGGGTGCTTTCCGAACGGATGACGGAGGCGAGACCTGGCGGCCCATTAATCGCGGACTTAAATCCGGACAGATCCCCGACCCCACAGCCGAGGTCGGCCACTGCGTCCACCACATTGCCATGCATCGCGTCGCGTCCGGGGGTGCTGTTCATGCAGAAGCACTGGGACGTAATGCGCAGCGATAATGCGGGGGAATCATGGCAGGAGGTTAGCGGGAACCTGCCGACAGATTTCGGCTTTGCCATCGATGTGCACGCACACCAGCCGGAAACGATCTACGTGGTGCCCATCAAGAGCGACTCTGAGCACTACCCACCCGATGGAAAGCTGCGCGTGTATCGCAGCCGGACAGGCGGAAACGAGTGGGAGGCGTTGACCAGGGGTTTACCGCAACGCGACTGTTACGTGAACGTACTGCGCGATGCGATGGCCGTCGACTCGCTCGACACATGCGGAGTGTACTTTGGTACGACGGGCGGCCAGGTGTATGCATCGTCTGACGCCGGCGACAGCTGGGCCCCGATCGTCCGCGATCTCCCCGCCGTCCTGTCGGTCGAGGTACAGACCTTGTCATGATCCGAGTTTCGCTCCCGGCACATCTTCGAACGCTGGCCCAGGTCAATGGCGAGGTGAGGGTGCAGGTTGAGGGACCGGTTACGCAGCGCTCGGTCCTGGATGCGCTCGAGGCCGCCTACCCGATGCTGCGGGGAACGATCCGTGATCATGTCACGAAACAGCGCCGGCCATTCTTGAGATTCTTCGCCTGCGCCGAGGATCTGTCGCACGAACCGCCGGATGCTCCGCTGCCTGACGATGTGGTGAGTGAGGCCGAGCCTTTTCTGGTCATCGGGGCCGTGGCCGGCGGTTAAGGCATGCCTGCAAAAAAAATTGTTGAACCTGTGTCGATTTGCCTGCGCCTGGTTCGATGTGTATGTAGAGCCGGATTCAAAGGCTGCGGAAAACCCTGGAGGGGGCGAGAGTCGTTCCCTCAGCGGCTAAAGCCGCACCTGTTTGCAATAGTTTGTGTACGACCTAAAGGTCGTACCCTTCAAAACATTGGGGGTTCCGCAGCCAGTGAAGCCTCCTCTACTATTTGCAGCACTTCCGGCACGACTAAAGTCGCGCCCTGATAAAAAACTGGATTTTTCCGCGACCTGCGAAACCGACTAAAAAGCAGGAGAGGACATCACCATGAAATTCTTATGTCTCTATAAATCCGCTAAACCAGAGGGCACCCCTCCCACCGAACAGGAAATGGCCACGATGGGAAAGCTTATTGAGGAGTGGACGAAGTCGGGCAAGCTGCTCGCATCCGAGGGCTGTTTGCCGAGTGCCCTGGGCGCGCGTATTCGCTTGTCCGGGGGAAAGTTCAAGGTAGTCGACGGCCCCTTCACCGAATCAAAGGAAGTGATCGGCGGCTTCGCCTTGATCCAGGCAGCGTCGAAGGCGGAGGCCATCGAGCACATCAAGGAGTTCCTCAAAGTTGCGGGTGACGGTGAAACTGAGGTGCGCCAGGTCTTCGAATAGGAATGGAATTCGCGCATTCGCAACTCGGCCAGTCAGCGCTTTGCGGCTGGCCTGCATCTGAGCGAGAGTGGAGGTGGGGATGCCCGGCTGCAAAAGCGACGCTCACAAAAACTCTCATGGGACACAGAAATGGTCTGCGGCCGTGACGACTGATTCCACGCACCCTCGTGAGGGCCTATTCAACAAGGACGCCAGGACCATCGCCCGTGAGCTTTCATCGAAGAAGGTTTCGCCTAAGGGACCTTCTTCAGGCATGCGCATGTTGACGTTCTACATGAATCGCGCGGGCAAGAACCTGCCGGCACACCGGCTGAAGGTGCTCGAAGACGCCAAGAAGCTATTGCATCAAAAAATTGCGGCGGCCAAAACTCAGGAGAAGAAGGCAACATGATCGAAGCGTCCCTCAGCCCTCCAGGGCCTTCTTTGCCTGCTGATCAAAGATGTTGGTGTTGAACCAGTTTGGATAGATCGGCGCGGGCCTGGTCATCTCGTCCAGCTTGCTCAACTCATCAGGAGTCAGGGTCAGGTTGGCGGCGGCAAGATTGTCCTCTAATTGTTCCATCTTGTTTGCGCCCACCAACACCGATGCAACCGCAGGCCGGGGGAGAAGCCATGCAATCGCCACTTGTGAAGGGGATACCTTGTGGCTTGACGCAATCTCTTTCAGTACATCGATCAGCGCATAGCCGCGCTCGCGATCAAAGGGCAACACGTCGAAACCAGTCAGCCGTCCTCCATCCCCTTGCGGATTTTCACGGGAATACTTGCCGCTCAGAAAGCCGCCCGTCAGCGGACTCCACACCATGATGCCAATGCCGGCATCCAGCGCCAGCGGGACAACCTCGTGCTCAATATCACGGCTCAGCAACGAATAGTACATCTCCGCTGCCTCGAACTCGGCCCAGCCATTCATTCTTTGTACTCCCAGAGCCTTGGCTGCCTGCCACGCAGGCCAGTTGGAAAATCCGACGTAGCGCACTTTGCCGGCCCGCATCAGATCGTTCAACGCGCTCACCGTTTCTTCGACGGGTGTGTACTTGTCGACCCGGTGGACCAGGTAAACATCCAGATAATCCGTTTTCAATCGGCGCAGGCTCTCTTCAGCGGATGCGATCACGTGCTGCCGCGACAAGCCGGTGTGGATCAACGCTTCTCCAGTGCGGAACCCAACCTTGGTGGCAATCACAACATCCTTCCGTCGATTGCCCAGTGCAGCTGCCAGCATCTGTTCGGATTGTCCCCCGGTGTACGCGTCCGCGGTGTTAAAGAAGTTCACTCCAGCATCCAGGACTTTGCCCACCATTTCGTCAGCACCCTTCTGTCCGACTTTAGCGACCGCTGCCATTGGGCCCTCAGTCGAACCGAAGGTCATGGCTCCAAAGGCTAATTTGGAGACCAGCAGGCCGGTCTTTCCTAAACGCGCATAAAGCATGTGCACCCTCCTCAAGGCCTGAGGAAATTTTCGCAGGAAAATGCTGCCGGCGTCGATTTCAGTCTCACTTGTTCGACGTTCCAGTAGAGTCAGAAATTCGGGAAACAGGAGATGACAAAAACCATGCGATTCATGATGCTGATGATCCCCACGGGATACGAGAAGGCCGAGCCCGGCACTATGCCGAAGCGCCGAGGCGGTGGCGGCAATGATGAAGTATAACGAGTCCCTGCAAAAGGCGGGCGTGCTGCTCGCGCTTGATGGGCTGCACCCGCCCTCAATGGGGGCCAGAGTTACGTTTTCCGGCGGCAAGGCAAAGGTAACCGACGGGCCCTTTGCCGAGGCTAAGGAGGTGCTTGGCGGTTATTGGATGATCCAGGTGAAGTCAAGAGAGGAAGCTATCGAATGGGCTACGCGCTGCCCCGGTGATGACTGCGTCATCGAGGTGCGCCAAGTGCAGGAGTTCTCCGATTTTCCTGCCGACGTGAAAGAAGCCGCAGCTGGATTTCCCGAGTTGTTACGTGGGGGTGAGAACGCAAGAAAATAAACTGCCGCGGCTTGCGCGGGCGGATTGGAGATGATGTGATGGGTAGCTGTGACGGACGCCCATCGCGCAATTGATGCGGTCTGGAGAATCGAGTCGCCAAGGCTTATTGCCGGGTTGACGCGAATGGTGCGCGACGTCGGCGTCGCCGAGGACCTTGCCCAGGATGCCCTGGTGGCCGCGCTGGAGCAGTGGCCGCAGTCGGGCGTCCCGGATAATCCGGGCGCCTGGCTGATGGCCACAGCAAAGCATCGTGCGATCGACCGCTTCCGCCGCAGCGCGCGGCTGGAACGCAAGCTCGATGAGGTCGGCCGTGAGCTCGCGTCCAAGGAAATGGCTGTGCCGGATCTGGTGAGCGCGCTGGACGACGACGTCGGGGACGACCTGCTGCGCCTGATCTTCATATCCTGCCATCCGGTGCTCTCGACCGAAGCCCGGGTTGCCCTCACCCTGCGCTTGCTGGGAGGGCTATCCACGGCAGAGATCGCACGCGCGTTCCTGGTGCCGGAGCGCACCATTGCACAGCGGATTGTCCGCGCCAAGCGTACCCTTACCGAGGCTCAGGTGCCTTTCGAAGTGCCCCGCGGAACGGAACTCGCCGCCCGCCTGTCGTCGGTTCTGGAGGTGATTTACCTGATCTTCAACGAGGGGTACTCGGCGACCTCTGGTGAGGACTGGTTAAGGCCTGCGCTGTGCGAGGATGCACTTCGCCTGGGGCGAATCCTGGCGGAGTGTGCTTCACAGGAGCCTGAGGTTCACGGGCTGGTAGCCCTGATGGAGATTCAAGCATCGCGATCCAGGGCGCGGGTGGGACCGACCGGTGAACCTATCCTGCTGCTGGATCAGAACCGCGGGAAATGGGATCAACTACTCATCCGTCGTGGCCTGGGCGCACTGGAGCGAGCCGAGCAGCTGGGCAGTGCCCCTGGCCCGTACGCGATACAGGCTGCGATCGCCGCCTGCCATGCGCGGGCGGTCACGGCGGAAGATACGGAGTGGCCGCGCATTGTTGCGCTCTACGACGCCCTGGCGCAGATCGCACCTTCTCCTATTGTCGAACTGAATCGCGCGGTGGCGGTGGCGATGGCGTTCGGCCCGCAGGCCGGGCTGGACCTGGTGGATTCGCTAACGTCCGAGGCGTCGCTGAAGAGCTATCACCTCTTGCCCAGTGTACGGGGTGAATTCCTCACCAAGCTGGGCCGCTTCGGCGAGGCGCGCGCGGAATTCGAGGCGGCGGCCGCGCTCACTCGTAATGCGCGCGAGCGCACCATGCTCGTGGAGCGCGCTCAGATGTGTGCCGCAGGTGCCGAAGATGTGGAATCAGAATAATGTAAGTGAGGTAGCAACGGGTGGCTGCCGCCATGGCTTCGAATACTCGTACAGGGGCATACCAAAGAAATCGGTGACCCTGCCCGTAGCGACGAAGCCATTCTTTTGATAGAACCGAATCGCTCGTTGAAGTGGCATGGTCGTGTCGAGGGTGACCCGTGCGCATCCACTGGCAAGCAAATCCGTTTCAGCCGTAAGAAGCAGTTGTTCTGCGATCCCACGCCCTTGCCATGCTGGGCGAACTGCCATGCCTCGCAGGTGACCCTCTTCCCCCGCCATGCTGGAGGCAATCGTGCCGACGATCTCTCCACTGGCCGTGATCGCGACATATACCGTCATATATATCAGGCGTTGTCGAACGGCTTCCGGGCTCGGAACTGTATCCTGGAAGGCGCCGGGGGTATATTGAGACCGAAAAGGTTCAAAGGCAGATTCCAGGCAGGTGCAGATACTCCCCACCTCTTCTACCTGCGCTCTGCGGATCGCGACCACCGAGGCCACCGGCTTTATCCTTCGATTCGCTAGAGCATTTTCACTTCTGGTGTATACAGATCAACCACTCCCGACGTGGCTTTTCCTCAAGAAAAGCCGCACTTCGCGGCGCTTGACTGTGCAGAGTAGAAGTGAAAATGCTCTAGTCCACCATCAACATGATTTCGGTTGACTTGATCACGGCCGTGACCTCATCTCCGACCTTGATGCCGAGGTCCTCCACGCTTTGCCGGGTGATGACACTCTCGATGAGATTTTCGCCCACGCGAACAGCCACCTTCGCCGTGACGACTCCAAGAACGACCGACTCTACCTTGCCTCGCAATTGATTACGGGCTGATATCTTCATGCTTGCAATTGTATGGATAGCGCAGTGCCGGGTGCAATGTAAGCTTGGAAGTGCTTATGACCTCGAGGAAGGCCGAATATGAAATCGCACCTGCTCGTTGGCCGGAGGATACGGAGCAGGCGCGCACGCTGCTAACCCACTACGGACAGTTCCTGACCGCCTCCCCTGTGGGCGCCGCGGGTATGTGCCTTATTGGTTATGAAGCGGAGCTGCGCGCTTTGCCGGGGAAGTATGCGGAAAAGCAGGCAGACCTGTTGCTGGCGCGGGTTAAGGGCGAGGGAGCGGGTTGTGTTGCAATTACGCAGAGAGTACTGCAGGACGGCGTGCTCTCCGCGGAGATGAAGCGGCTGTGGGTAGAGCCAAATTTTCGTGGGTACAAACTGGGGCGCGGATTAGTGGTTGCCGCGATTACGTGGGCGCGATCGCATGGATGCGAGGCGGTGGTGCTCGATACCGTGAACGAGGCCATGCCGGAGGCAGGCGAACTCTATCGATCGCTGGGTTTTGAGGAGACTGGCAGGTTTAATGATAATCCCCTCTCCGGAGTGCGGTTCTACATATTGAAGTTAGACAGATGAGTAGTGATGGGTTCTGCGTGGAAACCGAGAAAAGAAACCGCAGATCCCTGGTTTCTTTTTTCGGTTATTAGCGGCGTTGGAAGTCGGGCGATCCGAATAGTAATCCGGCGGTAAGTGCTGCTTCGCGGTCCGCTGCCTGATGGGCTTGCGCTGCCGTCGCCGGTTGGCCCGAGATTGGCGGTGGAGGGCCTCCGACTACTTCCACAACTGGCTTGGCGCTTCCCTGTGACGGTTGCGGAGCAGCACTCCCCAGTTGCTGCAAAATCAAATTTCGCGTGTTCTCTGAAACTTGACCGTGCAGTAAGAGATTCTCTATCTGGCGCTCCTCTAAGTCCGGCACCAACGACGCCGCGCCAAGTTGGCTCAGCCAGTCCACCGTCACTCCTTTGCTGAGCCGATTGCCGGCCAAGGCAAGCGAGAAGTTCATTCGCTCCAGCAACGCCGAGCTGTTTATCCATGGAGTCGACTGCATCGAATAACCGTCCGGAGTCTGCCGCCCGTAGAGGGGCTGCCCCAAGTCGGCGATGGCCTTCACCACCACGCCCGGATCCTGGACATCGATTCCACCCGCACGCACGGCCGAGATCACGAAATCCTCAGGGGTTTTGATCTTTGCACGATAAGAAGTAACGGACCAGAATTCCGGCGATTGCACCAGAAAGCGCATCACTTCACCGATGTTGCCATTCGAAGCCAGGAACACAGTGCTCAAGCGGTCAACCAGGCTCTGCGGCGGATCGTCACTGACAAAGCGTACCGCCAGCTTGCGGCAGATAAAGTGCGCGGTCGCCGGGCTGGTGGCCAGCAGATGCAACACTTCGAGACCTTCCTTGAAACCGTCCTCCTTGATGTTGACCCCGAGCACGCGCTTCATACCAGGCTCGTGACGGCTCGCGTCGAACACAAAACGCGGCCCACCCTTGGGCGGTTGCTCGATGGTCCATCCGGTAAAGACCCTGGCCACCTCGGTTACATCGCGCTGAGTGTAACCGCCATTGACACCGAGCGTGTGCAGCTCCATCAGCTCGCGCGCATAGTTCTCGTTCAAACCCTTTGGCTGTCCACCCTTGGGAGGAAAGGGCCGCCCTGGGGGGCCAATTGCGTTGAATGAGTGCGGGCCGGTGCTACTGGCATTGTCCAGATACGTCATCATGGCGGTGCTGGTCGCTGTTTGGTAGAGCAGTACTTCGAAACTACCCAACGCGTTGGGACGAATCACGTCTCGCTCGTACGGCACCAGGCTGTATATCTCTTCGCCCGTCTTGCCTTGAAAGATATTGAAGTGGTTCAGCCAGAAGTCGGTCATCACTTCCTGCAACTGACGCTGGCTGTAGACCGCACGCAGGACCCGGCTCTGCAGGAGCTCGTTTTGCACCACCTGCCGGGGGTTATCCAAGGCAATCAGCGTCTCGCGCTGGTCCGGAGCCATTCCCTCCTCCAGAGCGGTGCGCTGGACAGGCGAGAGCTGGTGGCGTAAGAGGCCGTACTCGCCCGCAGGCAGCGAAAGCAATTTGGCCATGCGCGCCGCGGGAGCCAGGCTCAGTAGCGCCGTTACTTGTTCGGCAGATAGGACGGGCGGTTCGGGCGGTGGCGGTGGGTTGTTCACGGCGGGTGGATTTTTTGCCTTGGCCTTGTCCTGCTCCTGTTTCTTCCGGTCGGTGACTACCTGGTTCTCATAAATGGCTCGTTCCGTACCGTTGAACAAGGGCACGGATATCTTGCCATTCTCAACCTGGCGAATGATGCTGCCGGGAGGGAATTTCCGGGTCAGATCTTCTTCGCTCAGGCGCATGGCGGGAAACTGTTGCAGCCGCTGTTCCATCACAGCGTCGTCGATGGATGCGGGATGGAGTTGCTGCGCGATCCAGGCATCGAGACCGATGGCCTTCACTTCTTCCACCTCTCCCGGACGGGGGCCGAAGGTCAACCGGTCGAGCGCATGGAAGATTCGGTCGTCACCCTGAATCTGCTTTAGTTTGGGGGGCGGGGGCAACTTGACCATCACGGTATGGTCCGGGGGCGGATCTTTTTTCTTAGCCGCTGGGCACACCTGCGTCAGCAACAGGGCGGAGATCAGCAGCCGACTCGTCGTCCAACCAGGCGCCTTATCCAAGACCCACCTCAACACAGGAAAGAACCCCCGCCGTGGCGACTAGTTGCTGGTGATGTAAGATTCGCCAGAGGAATTGGTCGCTATGCTCTGGCTTATACAGCGGCTGGGTATCGCCGCGGCTATCCTGCTCATTCCCCAAGGTCTATGGGGACAACTCACGGCTGCTGAGCAGCTTCCCTGGGTGGGAGACACGCCCGCGGTCGCACCCCCTTTGGCGACCGATCTATCGCCCCAGCTGACGCGAACGAACGTTATCCACGCCATAGAGAAAGTTGCCGATTGGCAGCTGGCCCAGGCCGAACCCCGGTTTAACCAGGATTGGACCTTTGCCGCTCTCTACGTCGGCTTCATGGCAGTACCCAAAGCGGCCAATGGCGAGAAATATCAGCAGGCGATGCTGCAAATGGGGCGGAAGTTTCACTGGCAACCCGGCCCACGCGTGCCCAATGCCGACGATGGAGCGGTCGGCCAAACCTACCTCGACCTGTACTTCCGCTATCACGATCCGGCCATGATGGCGCCCATCCGGGAGCGCATGGATGCGGTGATGGCATTGCCCGATAACCCGGAAAAGCCGCTGTGGTGGTGGTGCGATGCGCTGTTCATGGCTCCGCCGGTGCTTACAAAACTGAGCCGGGCAACCGGGGACCGCAAGTATCTGGACTTTATGGACCACGAATGGTGGATCACGTCTCACTTGCTCTATAGCCCGTCGAACCATCTCTACTTTCGCGATAAGTCGTTTCTGGACAAGCACGAGGCAAATGGCAGCAGTATCTTTTGGTCCCGCGGCAATGGATGGGTTTTTGCCGCCCTGGCCCGAGTGCTGGCGGAGATGCCGCGAGATTATCCTTCGCGGCCGAAATATGTAGCCCAATTCAAAGAGATGGCAGAGGAACTGGCCGCGCTGCAGGGTGCGGATGGTCTTTGGCGGCCTGGGCTGCTGGATGCGGCTGCTTATCCGCTGCCGGAGAACTCGGGTTCTGCCTTCTTTACTTTTGGCTTTGCTTACGGAATCAACAACGGCATCCTGGAGCGCGCGAAATACCAACCCGTGGTGGAGAAAGCCTGGCGGGGACTGCTGTCGCACATCTACCAGGATGGCAGGCTGGGGTGTATCCAGCCGATCGGGGCCGCTCCAGGCGATTACAAAGCCGCATCGAGCTATGTTTTTGGTACCGGGGCATTTCTGCTCGCGGGCTCGGAGGTCTACCTCCTGGCACACTAATTTATTAAGCGTTGACCGCAGCTCGCATATCATCATGCCGTCACCAAGGAGAAGACAGCCGTGTTTCGATCAGCACAGAGCGTGGTTCTTCTGGTTATGGCGCTTTGTACCTGGCCACTGAGCGCACAAAATCAGGACTCGCTATCAAGCTATTTCGTCGGCAAGGAAGTAGTGCTGAAGATCGACATGCCAGGGACCCAGCAAGGGGTCGATCTGCGCTTCAATAAAGACACTCCCATGAACTGGAAAGAGTACTCCAATCGTCTCAAGAGCGCCGGCGTCGCTATCCACAAAGGCGACACGGCCAGGATAACCGCGTTCGTCATCAAGGATGACCGGATCGAGTTTCAACTGGATGGAGGCGGGTTCGGCACTTTTGGAGATGACAGCACCACGACCGTCACTCCCAAGACAGTCGATAAGAGCGACTACGAGAAGCAGCTGGAAAAAGAAATCTCGGACACCACCGATGACGACCGCAGACGCCAACTACAGCGGGACCTCGATCGCGAGCGGTCCCGGCGGGAACGCCAGGAGGCCAATAACCGGGCCGCTGCACAGGTGGCAAGCCAGATCAAGGCACAACAGGTCGCAGACCAACGCCTGCGCGGCGGCTCGCGCTTTAACCTGCGCTGGTCTGGCTCTATACCTCCGGACCAAAAGAACCCCGATGCGGTGATGAAGCTGCTCGTGGATTACGTGAGTTTCGCTGGTCCCCAACAGCAGGCGGGGCCGCCACCCGCGATGCAAAACACCGCCGGCGATGGAGCTATTCCGGCAACGGCTCAACTCAAGCGCGGCATGAAGATAGACGAGGTCACGAACCTGTTCGGTCCAGGAAAGCAGACCTCGGAATCTGTTTCGGGCGACGGATTGAAAACACAAATCTTTGAATATTCGACCGGCGATCGCCGCGTGAATGTAACTTACGTCGAAGGCCTGGTGGTGCGTTACTCCATCAGTTCTAACTAGGGGTGTAACGACCGCGTTGGTGCCGATTATGTGAATGGGATGAGCTTCTTGCATCCCATTAGCGGCTATGCTACCGTCAATTGTGTGTACCCAGCCATACACAACCTAGCGCGCACAATCATGAACAGGCTCTCCGCCTGTTGTTGTCGCTAGTTTCTTCTCCCTTCCTCGCTGAGATTTGACCCCAGTTTCTAATACAGCCGCAGGCACAGGAGCATTCCCATATGTCCAACCCATCGCCGCTTCACCGCGTTTCCCTCGACACCTGGGCCGTTCTGCTGGCGTTCGCCGCAGCTTTGCTGGTCCGTTTTGGCGTTCTCAAAACCATTCCCTGGTAACCGCGATCGCTTGAAAGAGGAAGACCATGGCCAGCTCCGCCATTCGAACATCTGCCCCGGCAGCCCAGACGCAAGCTGTAACCCCGGCTGGCGCCGCCGGCCTTATACCAGGGATTCTGCTGCTCGCCGTCGTCGGCTACGCAGGCAAATTTATTGAACAATTCATCGCCCACTACGGCAAGGCGCACCACCTGGTGCTGCCGAATATTGAATATGTGCTTTGGGCCATCCTCATTGGCTTAGTCATCTCCAACACAGTCGGCATTCCCGCGATTTTCCGCTCCGGGGTCGCGACCTATGAGTTTTGGCTTAAGGCGGGGATTGTGCTGCTCGGCGCGCGCTTTCTGCTGGGGGATGTGCGCCGGCTGGGCGGCGTTTCGCTGGTCCTTATCGCGATTGAACTCGCGCTGGCTCTCACGTTCATGACTTACCTCGGCCGCGCATTCAAACTCAAACCCAAGCTGGTTAGCCTGCTGGCCGTGGGATCGTCTATTTGCGGAGTTTCCGCAATTATTGCTGCCCAGGGTGCGATCGATGCCGACGAAGAAGACTCTTCTTACGCGATCGCCGCGATTCTCCTGCTTGGCGCTATCTCCCTTTTTCTCTTTCCGCTCATTGGACATATGCTGCACCTGAGCGATCATGCTTACGGGCTATGGGCAGGGCTCGCCGTGGATAACACTGCAGAGGCTACCGCTGCCGGGGCACTCTACTCCGACGCGGCGGGCAAGGTTGCAGTGCTGGCTAAGACCTGCCGCAATGCCACCATCGGGTTTATCGTTCTGGGATATGCGATCTACTGGGCTTCGAAAGGCCAGGCGGCGGAGGTGCAGAATAAGGGCGCTTTTCTGTGGCGCAAATTTCCGAAGTTTGTGCTGGGATTTTTGCTGATTTCGCTGCTTGCCACAGTGGGGTTTTTCAGCAAGACGCAACTGGCCGCGGTGGGAAACCTCTCACGCTGGGCTTTTCTGCTCACTTTTGCGGGCGTGGGTTTGCGGACCAACTTGCGGGAGCTTAGTAAGCAAGGTGCTCGGCCGTTTATTGTGGGGGCGGTGGGGGAAATCGTGATTGCCTTGATCACGCTCGGCCTGGTGTTTGGCGCCGACCACTGGTATCACCTTTAGGTAGACGGCTATTTGTCTAGATGTTGATGCAGGTTGAGAGAACCGCAGATCCTCAGCTCCGCTCGGTCGAAAAACATTTCCACGAAAGATCCGCTGAACTGCAGATCCCTCGGCTACGCTCGGGATGACAAAGGGGAAGGCGACGCTTCCATGGAGAGCGGTTGCTGGACAGAAGGCGTTTTTCATCACCTTGGGTGGGCCGCAGGCCCATGACTCCTCTGTCGAAAAACATCTCCACGAGAGATCCGCTGAACCGCAGATCCCTCCACTACGCTGCGCTTCGGTCGGGATGACAAAGGGGAGGGTGGCGCCTTCCTCGGCATCGGATCGCGGGATTAAGCTTTGGGGGCTGGCTTTGGCAGGGTCAGCTTTTTGAGGCTATCCTCGTCGCTCGGCAGATCTGTTTTGCCGGCGGGAAATTTGTTGAAGCTGAGAATGTAAGCCAGCAGGTCGGCAGCTTCCGGACGAGTGAGGGAACCGGGTGCAGTTGCCGGCATTAGCTTCTGGATCATGTCGTACAGGTTGAGTACAGGCTGGCCCTCGTACTTGGAGAGGAAGTCGTCCCCGCTGAGCGGTGGATACGGACCCACGCCATCCAGAGCGTCGCCGTGGCAGGAGGTGCACTGCTTCTTATACGCCGTCTCGCCGCGCTTGGCCTGATCGGCGGTGTATATGCCATCCCCTGCTGCTGCATCCGATTGGCTGTAAAGAGCCTGGTACGAGAATCCGCTTAGAATAAGGCCGAGGCAAAGTAGGAGGTTCTTTTTCGCAGGCACCGCTTAGTCTCCTCAGAAAGATTACACTACCCTGATCGTACTGGACATCCATGTCGGAGAGAGGGAATGACGCCAAAACGCTTGACTATTGGATTGCTTGTCGCCGCAGGGTGTTGCATGACGAGCCTGCCATTGCATGCAGCCACACCCCTTGCCTGCGATCCAGATAACGCCGGCTTGACTCTGCCCGAAGGGTTCTGTGCGCTGGTGGCGGCGGATGGATTGGGTACGGCACGGCATGCCGTGGTGGCGCCCAATGGCGATTTGTATGTTGCGCTGCAAAGTGGCAAGGGCAAGACCGGCGGCGTGGTAGCACTGCGTGATGAAAACGGCGACGGCCGGTTCGAGACCAAAGAATATTTTGGAGACGGAAGCAGCACCGGCATCGCGCTGCGCAATGGCTATTTGTACGTGGCCAAAGTGGAATCGGTTGAGCGCTGGAAGATGACTCCCGGGCAACTGAAGCCTGCAGGGCCGCCCGAGGTGATAGTCGAGGATCTGCCTAAGGAACATGAGCATCACGACAAGGGCATCGCGTTCGACGGCAAAGGCTCGCTGTACATCAATATCGGTTCTCCCTCCAATGCCTGCCAGTCCCTGGACCGGCAGAAAGGCATCGTGGGCCAAGACCCGTGCCCGCTGCTCGAAACACACGGCGGCATCTGGAAATTTGATGAAAACAAGTTGCACCAGAAAGAGGCTGATGGGCAGATGTTCGTAACTGGTCTGCGCCAGGAGCCGGCGATCACGTGGCATGACGGCGCCCTCTACATCGTGATGAATAGCCGCGACCAGCTGGATGTTCTGTGGCCAGGCAAATTTACCGCAGAAGAGAATGCCACCCGTCCTGCCGAGCCCATGTATCGCGCAACCCAGGGACTTAATTTCGGCTGGCCTTATTGCTTTTTCGATTACATCCAACAGAAGGTGCTGCTGAACCCCGAATATGGAGGCGACGGCAAGATCGTGGGCCGCTGCAGCGCATTTGCGCTTCCTGTCGCCAGCTATCCGGCTCACTGGGCTCCGGTGGATGTGATGTTCTACTCCGGCAGCCAGTTCCCTGCGCGCTATAAGGGTGGGGCGTTCATCGCCTTCCATGGTTCGTGGAACCGTGCTCCTCTGCCCCAGGCGCCTTCGAATGTGACCTTCCAGCCGTTTGCGGGCGGAAAGCCATCAGGTAAGTTCGAGATCTTTGCCGGCGGCTTCGCGGGTAAGGATCCGCTCATGGCTCCTACCGATGCCCTGGCGCGCGCCGACGGTGTGGCTCAGGCTCCCGATGGCACTATCTTTATTACCGACAGCCAGGACGGAAAAGTCTGGCACGTCTTTTATCGCAAAAGAAAGTAAGGAGCGATGATGAAAAAATACGCTTTGATCACGGTGCTGATGACAACCATGGGAGCCGTTGCGCAGACCCCGGCCGCGCCGCCCCCGATGGCTAAACCTGGTCTGACGTTGACGAGTACGGCGTTTGACGATGGCGGGATTATTCCTAACAAGTACACCCAGGCGGCGGAGAACGGCACTCCGGTTTCCCCCAAGCTCACCTGGACGAATGTGCCGGATGGCGTGGTTAGTTTCGCACTGATTCTGCATGATCCGGATACGGCGCTGAATAAAACCACCAGCGAGGTTCTGCATTGGATGGTCTTCAATATTCCAGGCACGGCGACGGGACTCCCGGAAGGCGAGCCTGCGCAAGCACAGCTGCCTGACGGGTCTATCCAGGCTCTGAACCGGGCGCAAAAGGTCGGCTATCTGGGCATGGGCGCGCGGGCACCTGGACCGTATCATCACTACACCTACGAGCTGTTCGCGCTGGATACCAAGCTGAGCCTGGGGGCCGACGCGACCCAGGCGGATGTGATGAAGGCGATGGATGGACACATTGTGGCGAAGGCTGTTCTGGTCGGCCGTTTTCATCGTCCTTGAATTGAGGGAGGTCATTCCGGTTTAGCCGGTGAGGGACTTTCCCAATGCGCAAGGCAAGTTTTCCCATTCTTTTGCTAGCGGCTAGCTCGCTGCTTGCCCAGCAGAATCTTAGCTGGACACTAGGGCCTTTCGTGCGCCCGGTGAATGCGCCTATCGTCGAGCCCGACCCGCAATCCGTCTTTACCGATCCGATTACCAAGAAACCTGTGCGCTGGGAGGCGCTGCATACTTTCAATCCTGCGGCCATCGTGCGCGAGGGAAAGGTTTATGTTTTCTATCGTGCCGAGGACGACTCCGGCACCATGGTCATCGGCATGCACACGTCTCGCCTGGGCCTGGCCTCGAGCAACGACGGTATCCACTTCACCACCGAGCCGACTCCGGTTTTTTATCCTGACGTTGATTCCCAGCAGGAGAGGGAATGGCCGGGAGGTGTCGAAGACCCTCGCCTGGTGGAGCGCGAAGACGGTACCTATGTTCTTACTTACACCCAGTGGAATCGCCGTAATACCGATATCGGAATTGCAACATCGACGGATCTGATTCACTGGGCAAAGCAAGGACCCGCTCTGGTGGGTGAAAAATACCAGCACTTTGATTACAAATCGGCCAGCATCGTAACCCGGCTTACGAATGGCCGCCTTATCGCGGCCAAGATCCAGGGGAAATATTGGATGTACTGGGGAGAGATACAGGTGCGGCTGGCAACGTCGCCCGATCTGATCCACTGGACACCGATTGAGGATTCGTCAGGCAAGCCAATCGTATTGCTCCGCCGCCGGCCGCGGCACTTCGACAGCGCGTTCCCGGAAGTGGGGCCGCCTTCGCTGCTCACCGATCACGGTATTCTCCTCATCTACAACGGCAAGAATGCCGCGGTTGACGGGGCGCCTGGAATTGCTGCCAATGCCTACTCCGACGGACAAGCTCTATTCTCGGCCGATGATCCTCGAAAGCTTTTGGGACGCACAGACAAGCCGTTTTTCAAGCCCGAGGAACCGTGGGAACAAAGCGGTCAGTATGCTGCGGGGACGACCTTTGCGGAAGGCTTAGTGTTTTTCCACGATGAGTGGTTTCTTTATTACGGCTGCGCTGATTCTCGAGTCGGAGTCGCTGTCTTCAACCCAAAAGGCGAACGGACACCTTGAGCTCCTGAATCTGAATTCAGACGCGAGCGTACTGCCGCGGTGAGAAGCTCAGTGGCTGCAGGTACGGCATTCGGTCTGAGATGCGCGTACATCGAGTCAGCGCTGAAATCGCCGGGCGCAAGAACCGCCGGCAGTTCGTGGGTGATGTTCGAACTAATGGTGGTAAGCAGCGTTTTGACGTTTTGACAGCCAGGTACCGGGGCCAGATACAACATCGTCGTTGTTTGTGGGGTTGAGTATTTGCTTATCAGGGCTCGAACGGAATCAGTCCGATCTTGATCGGTAAGAACAGGGGGAAATTTGCAGTCACCGGCGAGCGGCCCAACAGGCAAGTCGTTGGTTATGTGCCCGTGGGAAGGGACGACCTCGGGCACTGCATGTGAGGGGCGCAGGAGATCTTTGATGGCGCCAGGCCCGAGGCCACTGTAAACGCGGAAAGGAAAGTAAAACGTTTCGAAGGGATGATAAAGGGCATATTGCAGGATCTGACTCCACGAACCGTGCCGCACCAACATCTCTTCTCCCTCAAAGAGGCGCGTACCCCAGGGATGCCGATAATCGAGATTCCAGGAACCCATGTAGAAAACGATTATTTTGGGCGGAGGATTATGGGCAAGGTAGAACTGCAGGGACAAATCATCGAGCACTGGTAGACTGCCCATGGTGTTTGGAAGGTTGATGGCCTTCAGGCCGAGATCCCTGCCCATCTGGACGGGATCAACTGCATAGAGGGCACTGGAGTCCCCAAAGATCACTATGTCCGCATTCTGGCCTGCGGTTTGGAAGGCATATTCGAGGGTTGGCGCCCACCTGCTGCCTCCCCAACGTTCGTAGGAGGGAAGGCGCACCAGCGCAAATCCGGCCAGATAGACGGCCAGGGACGGGAGCAAAAGCCAGGCAAGATATCGGCGAAAGGTGCCCTCGCGCTTTGTGCCGCTGCTCTCGACTGCTGGAATTCCTTCATGAACTACTTGCATTTGACCTCACAACAAGTCCCACAAAGCGCGTTGTGCTGCATCGTCCTAGAACTGGAAATACAAGAAAGTGCTTGGGTCCTGCAGACGAATAAGTGCTGCAAAAAAAGCTGCCCCCAAGGCGACAGCCCATCCGGCCGTGGGGTTCCAGAAGATAGGGATAAGCCGGGCCTGGAGATCGGCCTTGGTGACCTCAAGCGCAGGCTTGAATTTGAGCAGAATCTGCTGCGTGTTGGGAAAAGCCCACACGATGATGAAGCCCACGAGAAGCTCGACACCGTCGCGGAGTGTGACCACGTAATCGCCTGGCAAGGTTCCGCCAAGCGTGGTCAGGCTACCCCTGAAGGAAGACAAAGACCCAAAGCCGTGAAGGCCGATCATTCCGCCAAGCAAAACAAGAGCATCGCTGGTGTTGTTTGCGCGAAAGAATACCTGTCCCACCAAAACCGCCGCGAAAGTAAGCAGAACGGCGAAGACATGGCGGGCGCGCCGTTGAATCCAACTCTGGGATTCAGGGTTCGGCGGTTTGCGAAAGATCAACCAGGCATGGTTGACGCTCAGGTAAGTGCCGTGAAGAATGCCGAAGATGGCGAACTGCAGCCCGGCTCCATGCCAAATGCCAGCCAGCAAAAGAGTCAGCATGGTTGGGGCGACCACCATATCCATAAAACCAGCGGGGGTGGCGAAAGCTTTGCGAGATACCTTCTTACCCTTCGCGAGCCGCCGGCCGTTGATCGCAAACGAGGCAGGGTTATAGATATAGACGGTGATATAGCGGGTCAGCGTCATATGCCAACGCTGCCAAAAGTCTATGATACTGGCTGCTTTATACGGAGAACTGAAGTTCAGCGGGAAATCTATCGAGAACATCCGCGCCAGACCCATCGCCATATCCGAATATCCGGAAAAGTCGAAATAGAGCTGCAAAGCATACGCAAGCACACCTGCCCAGGACGACAAAAGGGCTAAATGGCCTGGTGCATGAAAGGCAACATTTGCCGGTTTCGCGAACTGGTCGGCTAAGATCACCTTCTTGCAAAGGCCCATGATGAACCAGGAAAAACCGATGGCCAGATCGTTCGAGCGCAGCCGGTAGTCCCGGTCTTGCTGGAATTGGGGCATCATTTCCGCGTGATGCAGGATGGGTCCGGCGATGAGATGAGGAAAGAAAGTGACAAAGACACAATAGCTGGCGAAGTCCTGCTGCTTGGCAGAGCCCTCCTGGAGATCCACCAGATAGGCGATCTGGGTGAAGGTAAAGAATGAAATTCCCAGAGGAAGCAATACATCATCCCAGTGCCTGCCGCTATGGGTCGCATGGGCGAACCAATTGAGCATGGGAAAGAGGTACTTGCAATAGCAAAGGGCAGCCAAATTGCCAGCTATGCCAAACCACAGAAGCAGCCGGGTAGAAATTGCTGTCGGAATACGCCGGCTGATAAGCAGAGACAGACTGTAGTTAAACAGAATTGAGGCCAAGAAGAAGAAGGAACGCAGGCCGCCAATAGGCGTAAAAGGCCATGGATGCGACCGACAACCATATGACGACTGCGCGCCGATGGAAGCGGGCCGCTATCTGATAGCCAATCAGCGCGATGGGCAGAAAACCCAAGATGAAAGCATATGAATTAAATAGCATCGGCTAGTATTCCGATTGACTAGTAAATTTTGAAGCTTTCAACAAAAGACGCTTACGCATGTGCCGGACGCTGCTCTTTAGCAAGCTTGGATTCGATCATGTCCGCCAAGTGACCTACGTTGTGGAGAGATTCCACTTCGGAAGTCTTGAACTTGATCTTGAAGCGCATCTGCACCGCGAGGACGAGATTGACGTGCATCATAGAATCCCACCCGGGTACGTCGCCCGCTGTGGTCTCAGGAGTGAGAACAATCCCGTCATCGTCGAACAGGTCTCGAAAAATTTCAGTGAGCTGCTTGTAAATCTCTTGCGACGCCATATTCATCTTCCTCGAGTATCTCTATTTCCGTTGCCAGGGAAGATATTCGGTCTAAAGAACACTTCCAACGGGTACTGCCATCCTCTGCCGTGTCCTGCAAGTCAAAGCCAAGCTTTTGATAGTGGGTGCGAACCATGGAGTTACTCGCTGTAGGCCGATAGTGGCCGATGATGTGTGAGCAGCCCATTTCTCTTGCTTTTTCCGCGAGGATATTGAGCGTAGCTTGCTCTACCTGCCTGCCAAGGACGCGGCAACTCATTAGCCAGGTGTCCAACTCCAGCTCCGCGCCCGGGTTTCGTTTCGCGATGAGCAGGGCGATGATGCCGTTGTTACCATATACATCGAGCAACCGAAGCTGCAGAGTGAGCACATCTTTATCCGCCAGCAGCGCGCGCACAGCCTCCTCGGAATAGCGGCGGGTGGTGAGATTAAACTGATTCGTTTTATTGATGAGCTGCACCACCCGCTTAAGGTCTTTCGCGGCAAAGGGGCTCCAGATAAGCTTCATCTTCAAAGCTTTGAGAAAGCCTTGCAGGTCGGTTGCTTTCTCCCGCAACTCTTCCCTTGCGAGGTTAGCGCGGTACTGGAGGCTCCGCTCACGGTCCTCCTCGGTGATGGAGAGCGTCTCAAAATATCCTGGGGCGGAGAGCAGGCGCACATATGCGGCCGGATCTTCCGGTAGCTCAGGCACCGAGACCATGGGCAGTTCACGACGAACCAGGTTGCGTTCGAAAGGATTGTCATCGACGAAAACCAGCGAATCAAGGCCTATATTCAGCTGTTTGGCTACATGTCGAAGGTTGGTAGCCTTGTCCTGCCAATTGGCAATAAAGCAGGCTATATCCGTCCGACGCAAAATCATCTCGGATCGATTCTCAAAGGGTAGAAGTGCGTTTGCCTCATCGTTTTTGGAGCAGACGGCAAGGATCACACCCCGCTGGCTTAATCCCTTGATGTAACGCTGCAGCGCGACGAAGGCCTCTCCGCTTTCGCTTCCCTGGCCAATCACAATCCCGTCTACACCGTCGTCGCCAACCACCCCGCCCCAGAGTGTGTTATCCAGGTCCAGCACCAGGCATTTGGAACTCTTTCCCCGTAGAGCGGCCAGGATCCGGCCCACTTGGTCCCCATAGAGGTTGGAAACCTGGGGGTGAATTTCCTGTTTGGATCGATACCACAGGGAGGGATCAAACCACTCGAAAATTCCATTCTCTGCGGCCCACGCGTCCACGGTAAGCAAGTGGACGTTGACCTTCGGAGCTTCGTCTCGCAGAAGAGTATTTAGTTTTGTGACGATTGCGGCGGGGGACGCTGGATATTGGGACTCCTGATTGCCCAGCAGAGGAGGAAACACTGGTAACACTGTCTGCTGAATTACGGCACAGCCAAGCGATTCTCGCGCCATGTCCCAACAGGACCGGAGCATGGCCAGAATACTTTCGGCACTGGCGTTTTCAGCCTCCGCCAGATGATGGGCGTCCAGCGCTATCAGGATCACGTCTGGTCTGAAGCTATGCAGGCCAGAGCTCTGATCCATCAGTTCCTGGCGATACATGCCGTAGATTCCTTCATAGATATCCACTAAAATTCCGCGGCGGAGCGCCGCCAGGCGAATACCCGCGTGGAGGTGGGAGAGAGTGGATGATCCGATCAGGGCCAGCCGTAAATGGGGCAGAAAAGAAGTCAGATCGTGCTCAGACCGATAGCGCTGAAGTGTCTTATCCAACCGCCAGGCGCGCACGAAGTCCATTCGACTGTTGGCAAGCAGCCGAAGGCTATGTAGCGCCTCTTGCGGTTCCTGGTGACGGACGGCCTCCGCCAGGCTCGCCCAGTCTTCACGCTCGGGTAGCCACTCTAAATCCTGATACAAATCACCCTCCGCAATATTGTTTGCAGTGAGCACCCTTGCGAGAACGGACAGATGCAGATTACGGCTATTCTAACGGGCGCCGTTTATCATTTCGCTACTACTTTTGTTGCGCGCCTTTACCTGATAAACCCGGGCTTGCTTTCGAAGAATGTCTCACTAGTGGACTGTAACAGCTGATTCAGTAGTGCCGCAGGGGCTTAAAGCCCAATTCTCTCTCAGGCCCTGTGCGGCCCGACTAAAGTCAGGCCCTGACACAAAGCATGAGAATCGCGATCCCTAGAAGAGTCGCGCATTTTCGCAGATTTGGTTCTACTACTGAATCAACTGTTACAGTCCACTAGTACTCTAAATTACATGGATGGGACACCCGTCCCGAGCGAGGTGGATGCATACTCAATACCCTGGAGATGCAGAAAGAATTGACCATTTAAAAACCATCTCGCAGTGGCTAAACCACTCAATTAATTGAACTTAAGGCACGACTGGCATGGCTTAGCCGCGCCACTACAAGCCAAAAATGATCAGGGCTTTACAGGCCCGTACGCTTCACTCCGTGGGCGGCGCCGGAGGGTGGCCCATTCAAGCCCCTTTTTGGGCTGGTGCGGGCAACTCTTTGGCAAGCGGCGACCCGCGTGGATGGGTCTGCAGTTCAGCGGTCTCTTCGGCCTCTCCAGCAAATGTCTTTCAAAGTGATTTGGCAAGGTTGCCAAATAAGTCCTTTGTTTCGTCAAGATGCTCAAGATGCTCAAGCAATTTATTTGATCATCTTGCCCATCATTCTGTTTGTACCGCGACAGCCCAAGCCCGATGCCCACAATCATGCAGACGCATGACTGCGGCCCACTTTGCATCGATCTATTGCTTCCTACTGTCACGTTAACGACGATCAGGGACTGTCGTCCAGAGGGCGATCAAATAATGATGTGGATAACCGGGAGGGGAATCGCCTGGTGGGAGGTTGAAGGTTTACACAGGCCTTGTACGAATGACCTCGAAACGCTTCTTGTAACGCAGTATTGGCGCTTCAAAGAAACGGTAGGACAAAGCGGCAAGGAGTACGGTCAGAAGGAAAGCAGGAATCATCCTTAGCCCCAGTGCGACGGCGGGCGGTACGAGATGGTGAGAGACAAGCACCACACTGACCTTTTGTGTCCCAAGCAAAATCATCCAATGGAACACGTAGAGGCCGTAGGATATCCGGCCGAGATACGTGAGTATTCTCCACTTGCCCAGGCGCGACTCTCCCAACAAGCTCAGGAAGATCAGGATGCAGCCGACATTGACCAGGAAGTACCCAGGGCCGAAGTGTGCGAAGGTTAGCCCACGGGTCAGGAACAGCTGAGGTGAAGCGATTAACGTTCCTATGCCGCCTGCGAAGAGAGCCAGGCGAGCCGCCGTTGAAAGCTGAGGAGTTCGACCGCGAAGAGCAAACGAGAGGAGGGCACCTGTGCTGAAGAATTGAAACTGAACAAACGTGTTTGGCCAGATGTTTTGCGCACCGGCATGGCAAAGCCTGGCCAGTACGACATACGACACAACGAGCATCGCTGCCGCCAGGATGATAGAGCCCTGCCGGCCGACGTACTTGCGAAAAGAAGGCCAGACGAGATAGAACTGCTCTTCAACCGAGATGCTCCATAGCGGCGCCGAGGGGGTGTAATGTTGATCGCCAAACCGGCCGGCCCACCAGTTTCCAGCAAGTAGAAGGAAGGCGAGCAACTTCCCAACGGGGAAGCTGTTGGTGTGACGAATTTGCTGGAGGAAAAAGTCGAAGAAGAGAAATGCGAAGTAGAGGGGCCATATCCTCAGAATGCGACGGACATAGAAGGCTCTGAGCTGAATGGTGTGTGTGACCGCGTGCTCGCGCTCCAGCAGATCTGTAATGAGGAAGGAACTCAACATGAAGAAAACGCAGACGCCAAAACCTCCTGCATAGCGAAAGGACCCAAGTAAGCGACCATCGGCGAAGACCCCGTCATAGGGTAGTGCGTGATCGAGGAAGACCATGGTAAACGCCAGGAAACGAAGCACGTCCAGCTCTGGACGGTAGAAACGAGATGGTGCCTGCTCGATTTTCCTGGAGTCCTCAAGAACGGCTACAACTGTTTCCACAGGTCCCTCACCGGGTAGCATCGGTATCCTTACGGCAGATCATTAGCTCAAACCGGACAAAGAATGACTAAGTCCTCAATCCTTCAACAGCTTAAGCCGTTTGCAGGCATTCAGGGAAGTCCATGAAAGTAGCATATTTTCCGCTATGGGGCAGCGGCCGGTTCCATAGCACTGTGCCTGGCATAGAATCAATCACTTAGAGCGATTCCCTCCTTTCATGCGCGGAGCTCTTCCACTTCAGCGATCGCTGACTCCGTGACGACCAATCCCAAGGCCTGCCGTTCGAAGAGGCGCTTGTAGGTGCCCTCTGTCCTGCGCACCAACGCCGCGTGCGTGCCCTCTTCGACCACCCGGCCCTGCTCGAAAACGAGAATGCGATCCAGCATCCGCACGGTCGACAGGCGGTGTGCAATCACAATGGCCGTGCGGCCTACGATCAAGCGCGCCATTGCCTCCTGGATGAGCGCCTCCGATTCGGAATCCAGGCTGGAGGTCGCCTCGTCCAGAATCAGAATCGGCGCATTTGCCAGGAAAGCACGCGCCAATGCGACCCGCTGGCGCTCTCCTCCGGATAGCTTGACCCCACGCTCACCAACCAGAGTGGCGTAGCCCTTCGGCTGACGAATGATAAAGTCGTGGGCATTGGCCAACTGTGCCGCACGCTCTATTTCCGCCGCCGTTGCTTCCGGGCGAGCGTAGGCGATGTTTTCCGCTAACGAGCGATGGAAGAGCAACGGCTCCTGCGGCACCAGTGCAAGCTGCGACCGCAAAGACATCTGAGCAGCCCGGGCAATCTCCTGCCCGTCGATCAGGATACGGCCCTCATTCAAGTCGTAAAGCCGCTGCAGCAGTTTGACGAAGGTCGTCTTGCCGGACCCCGAGTGGCCGACCAGGCCCACGCGTTCGCCCGCCTCGATGCGCAGCGTGAAGTCCTTGAAGAGCGGCTCTGTATGCGCACCATAACAGAAGGTGATGCGATCAAAGACCACCTCGCCTTTGTCGATTCGGATCGGTTCAGCATCCGAACGGTCTGCCACGCCCAGCGACAGCACGTTCATCTCGACCAGATCTTCCATCTCGTTCACGCTGCGCTGCAAGTTCGCCACATGCTGGCCGACGTCGCGCAGATAGCCGTGCACGATGAAGTAGCTGGTGAGCACAAAGGTGACTCCGCCCGGCGTAGCGCGGCCTTGCCACCATAACCAGATGGCATACGAGGTCACCGAGGCCCTTAGCCCCAGCAACACGATCATCTGCGTGGTTCCGCTCCAGGTGCCGTTGGTCCAGTGGCGATAAGTACGGCGGCTCCACTTGTTGAGCACCCGGCCAAGACGCGCATCTTCACGGGCCTCGGCGCCGAAAGATTTGACCACCGCATTGCAGGTCACGGCATCGGCCAGGGAGCCGCCTACGCGGGTATCCTGTGCGTTCGACAGCCGCGCCGCGGGGGAAACAAAGTTCAGCGACAGGGCGATGGAAAGACCGACATAAAGGGTCGCACCGGTGGCCACGATAAGGCCCATCGACAGCCAGTGCCACCCCAACAGCAGCCCACTACCCACCAGCACCATCGATGCCGGCAGCAAGGCCAGGAGCAGGGTGTCGTCCATCAGGTCCACCGCCCACATACCGCGGGTAACGCGACGCACGATGGAACCGGCGAAGTTGTTGGCGTGCCAGTCAGTGGAGAAGCGCTGCACGCGGTAGAACGCGTCACCGGCCAGGCGCGCCATCAATCGTATGGTGAGGCGGCTAATGCCCATCAGAGATAAGTGGCGGCCGGTGACAAGGATGCCGCCCAACAAGAGCATGGTGGCCAACGCCGATAATGCGGCACGCAATGCTTGCCGGTGGGTTCCAGCGTGCATCGCAACCGCATCCACCATGCGGCCGGCGAAGACGGGCATGAACAGATCGGCAATGGTCGCTACCACCATAGAGAGGGCGATACCAGTCACCAGCCATGCCTCGCGCCGCCAGTGGCGGAGGAGGAAAGCAAGCACGTCACGCATTGCGTTGTTGCTGTTTCGGGAAACACGCATAGATCACTCATCCAAAAGAACGGATAGATCAACAACGGTTAGATCGTGATGGAAGCTGTCCCCAGGGAATGAGAAAAGGCCCTGAGGGTGCGCCTCAGGGCCTTCGTGAATCTACAAACGAAGTGCGCTAGGGGCGCCCTACTTCCTTCAAGCCGAAAAAGTCCGATACGCCCTTAGGCTGGACTGTTGAGGCGAGGTTACGGGTTTGAGAGTTGATAGCCATAGCACTTTTCCTGAAAGACTGATGTAGTTTACCCCAGCTTCTCCAGCTTCGCTATTAATTTTTGATCGACAATCTCTTTCTGGAACGCGCAGAATGTTTTCGTTTCAACCCGATGTACGAGACGGGGGTAAGACCATGCAAAAGCAACATTTTTTACGGTGTGCCCTGGCCTTGAGCTCCATCCCCCTGCTGGCCGGGTTTTTCCAGCAAGCCAGCTTCAATGTGAGACCCGGTCTTTGGGAAGGTACGAGCGTGTCCCACACCACCGGCACCCCACCTATGTCCGACGACATGAAGGCGCGACTCACGCCGGAGCAGCAAGAAAGGCTGGCAGCGGCGATCGCAGCCTCAGGCGCACGCGCAGCGCAGCCACACACGATCAAGGTTTGCATGTCGCGGGACAAGATGGATCGTGGACTCGACCCAGACCGCCCTAACTGCACACGGACGGTGGTCACAAACACTCCGACAGTGCTGGAGGTTCGCGAGGAGTGCACAAGTGACATGGGGAAGACGCTGATGACGTTCCACTACCAGGCGCTCAATCAGGAGACCGTAACCGGGAAGACCCACATCGAGATAACGCGCGCAGGTCAAACTATGGTTTCCGACGGCACGATACAAGGGAAATGGGTCAGCGACTCCTGCGGGGACGTGAAGTAGGCTGCCGCTCAGCAGCAGCCGCAGGTGTGGCCCTGCCAAGCCGAACGTCCTTCATAAACCAGGATCGGGATCGCGACTAGAGCAGCGAGCGAATCAAACCATGGAATATGGAATGCAGCGTTCGCGGCCAGGCCGGCCAAGGTAACGAGAGCCAGGTAGGCGCAGGTGGCTGACTGAACGGCGTCGGCTGCGAGCGCAACATTGTTGCTACGCCGCGCTTCCCTACGCTTTAGCCACGCCAGAACCGGCATCGCGACCAGAGCAGCGACGGTAACGATCATCCCGACAAAACTCGTCTCAGGCCGCAGATGAAAAATCAACGAGAGCAGAGCCGTGGATGCGACGATCAGGGCAAGAACGAAAAGCAGGACTCCTGCGATGCGCCCCGCATTACGTTGAGAAATAGACGAGGGTGAGCCGTATTGCAACAGCACCACCCCGGCGGATAGTAGCTCCACAAGACTGTCGGAACCGAAAGCAAACAAGGCCGAACTGTGTGCCCTCGCCGCTGCATACAGTGATAAGCCGCATTCGATGAGCATCCATGCCAGGGTTACAATCTGAAGCCACAGAACAGCGTTGGAACGTCGAACGGGTGCGCACGGCGCCGGGTTGGCTTTCGCAGGCTGAGAACCGATCTGTACGAGTCCGGACATATTGCTTGAAAATATTGTCCCACATGCCGGGACCAGGGACGATTCTCGCCCGTGCAGACGTTGACAATCTCTTTCTGACACCAAAGAATACTCATCGGTAAACGATGGGAATTCTTGATAGGTTTCGTCTCGAGGGAAAGCTTGCGCTGGTCACGGGTTCTGCCACTGGGCTTGGGGCGGCGATCGCGATTGCACTGGCTGAGGCTGGAGCATCGGTGGCATGCCATGGGAATCGCCGCCGCGCAGATGAAACCAGTGAAGCCATTCGCGCGCTTGGTCATGACTCCCGCAGTTTCGCTGCCGACCTTAGCCAACCCGACGGTGCGGATTCACTGTTTGAAGCGGTGTTGGCGGCCATGGGCGCGCCGGATATCGTGGTCAATAATGCGGGCACGATCTACCGCGAGCCGGCGGAGAACCACGACTTACAGGCCTGGATGACTGTGGTGCAGGTGAATTTGAACAGTGTTTTTCGCTTGTGTCAGCTAGCCGGCCGCCCCATGCTTGAGCGACGGCAGGGCAAGATCATCAACATTGCATCGCTGCTGTCATTTCAAGGCGGCATTCGGGTGCCGGCCTACGCGGCGTCGAAGGGCGGCGTTGCGCAACTGACGAAGGCCCTGGCCAACGAATGGGCGCCGCGCAATGTGCAGGTAAACGCAATCGCTCCGGGATACTTTCGCACCGGAAAATACCACCGCGCTGCGGGAGGACGAGGTGCGCAACAGCCAAATCCTGGCGCGTATTCCGGCCGCGCGCTGGGGCGAGCCGGAAGATATCGCCGGCGCTGCCGTGTTTCTGGCCTCGCCGGCGAGCGACTACATTACGGGTGAGGTGTTGGTGGTGGACGGCGGCTGGATGGCACGGTAGCACCCGAATTTCCTGCACGCGGCGCTGGCAAGGGCCGCGTGCGCGCCTTTCTATAAGGAAAGGCGCATGAAGTCCGCGGATCCCAACAAGTTTACAGGAAATTGGGGCACCCACCATGGTTCAGGGGAAAGGGTCGAAATGATGCGCTACCTGTCGCTGCTTTTCGCGTTGTGGATGTTTCCCGCCGCAATGTTTGCCGCAGACGAGCCCGGCCTGTTGTTCTATCTCTCCGGCGATCATGGCTTCCGCGCAGACTACGCTGCCGGAGGCGAGCCGGAGCCGAACTTCCTCAAAGATGTAAAGATACTTCCCGGCGGGGCCAAGGGCTCTTACCTGCAGTGCGGCAACGATCAGCTGCTTTCTTATTGGGCTCCGGGCAACATCTACTCCCAGCGCGGAACTCTCTCCTTCTTCTGGCGTTCACGAGATCCAGTCGATGCCACAGAGTTTCCTGTCTTCCGCGTCGGGTACGGCGACCACTCCAGCTGGGACATGGTGTGGCTCCGCATTGACTACAACGGCCACGGCTTCGACGCCTTTGTTACCGATGTCAACCTTGGACGCACCCGCGTCTCCTACACCATGCCCAATTTTCCCAAAGGTAACGAATGGGTGCACCTCGCGCTCGAGTGGGACGAGACGCGTGGCATTCGCTTCTACGTTAACGGCAAGCTCGCGGGCGAGAAAGCTGCGACCGGCATGTTCGATTCCGCGCTCGACCAGTTCGGCCCTCACTCCCGGATCATCGGCCCGACAGGGGTCGAGAGTTCTTACAATTACGATCGCGGCGGAGACATCGATGAGCTTCGCATTTATGACCGTATGCTGTCAGACTCTAACATCGCGTCGTTGGCGAAAAACGAGACGCCGCAATCGATTCCACCCATTCCCGTTGGGCAACAGGATTGGCAGAAGGATTGGTTGTTCCGCTATGGCTGGAACCGCGCCGGCGATATTCCCGCTCCGCTTCCCGCTGCCCACACCGTAGTCCGAAAAGTTGAGATCCATGACGCTTATGACTTGAAGCGCTGGTGGTGGAAAGGCACGGATGGGATCCGTGAAACTACATGGCCGGGCGTGTATAACCGCTCCCGCCTGGTGGGCCGCTTCGACTACTTCCAGCTTCCTGACTGGGATTGCTACTCGCTCTCCGGCAAGTCCGTGACCTTCTATATGCCGAACGAGCCCTGGAATCACTTGGAGATCCAGGGAGGGGCATGGGGGAACGTGTCGTTGTTGACGCCAGGGGAGGGGCAGCCGGAAGCGATCGCCGACAGTGACCAGCACGATACTTCTTTTCTGCTGGCGAAGACGCTCTTCGAGAGGCCCAAAGGGCAGGAGCGCACTACGCACCAGTTCGATCAGCCAATCACGGGCGAAAAGGTCCGCTTTACCAATGCAGAGCAAGAGTGGCCCATTGGCGAATTCGCCGCGTACTACGTTCATGCGGGCGACCCACCCGCCGGTGTCGCCGTCCTGCGTTATAACCTCGCCACTGGTGGCGCTCAAGACAACCCGTCGCTCGAGCCTCTGGTCGATTACATCCATGGACGATTCCCCGCGGATCAACGCGCCACCATGGTGGCGACGCCAGGGCCCGTAACAGGGAGGACGATGGATGAGCGAGAATCTCTGCCCATCGTGCACATTCTCATTCCCGCGGATTATCGCGCGCTGCCGACGGGAACCAGCCGCGGCCTGGCTTATGACTGGGAGAACCTGCACGCGGGCCTGGACGGCATTGCCATCGACCTGCCACCACTCAACCTCAAGCCGACGCACGGTGACTATGTGCCCATGAACATCCAGGTCAAAGATCCGATCTGGCCCATGCGCGATATGCTTGACTTCAGCTTTTCGATCAAGCCAGGCGAACCGTATACCATCTTTCTCGATACTCGCGATCGCATTCTTCCTAACGGCAAGAGTCTCTATCTCACGCTGGCCTCGGCAAGCCCGGAGTTTGGACCCAGGTCACTGGAAGGAGCGCATCTGCGCCTCATCTTCAAGCCCTGGAAAGACGCCCTTCCCGAGCATACCCTCGACCGCCTGACCCAGGTGCGCGACAACTACGCCAACCTGGTGGAGGAGAGCGTCAGCTCGCGAAAGCTGAACATCTTCAACCGCTTCGATGCCGATATTACGGATCTACTGCGCGTCGATCCGGAGAATGACCTGGGGCGGAAATACTGGCACGAGATGAATCCCGAGCAGCCGGGGCCGCCGTTCACTCTGCCTGCGACGCCCGATGGCGTTCCCCAGTGGGCCTTTCTGCAGGTTGAGGATTTGGGTTATCTCAAGCGTCTTATCAACTGGTATGTCGATAACCGGCAGATCTCGAATGGCGAGTTTGGAGGAGGTCTCTCCGACGACAGCGACTTTCTCAACTGGTGGCCAGGACTTGCATTCATGGGCGCGACGCCCGACAAACTCAAAGCGTCTCTGCTCAGGACACTGGATACCATGTACGACCAGAATATGTTCACCAACGGCCTGGCGACTGCGCAATACGACGAGTTGCATAGCTACGAGGATGGACTGAACGTGCTCGGCCAGGCGATGATGCTCGACTTCGGCAGTCCCAAACAACTTGAGCGTGCGATGGAAAGCTCGCGCCGCCTGGAATGGTTGACGGGCATCAACTCCGCCGGCCAGCGCCAGGTACGCTCCGCATACTACAGCGGCTCGAAGATGGCGGAGGGCGGCGTTTGGGGCTGGGGCAAGTCCCGCTCTTACATGGTCTTTCATCCTGCGCTGTCGCTGGTGCTATTCAACGGCACGCCACGGACGCGCACCATGATTGAAGAGATTGCCGATGGTTTTCTCGCCCACCGCCATCCCGACCCCGACGGGAAGTACAGCATGCACTACACGGTCAACTTCCACACCAACCAAGATCTGCCCGGCAGCCAGGAGCCGGCGTTCATCCTGTGGGCGGCTTATCGCTGGACCGGAGACAAGAAGTACGTGGTTCCGTTCGGCGACGATCCGGTTGGGTCACTGCGTTCGATCAACTCGGATGCGCTCGACATCCTCAATGTTCGCGACACATGGGGTAAGAAGGTGGTGGAGTCAAGCGCTCCGGACCGCAGGGACGACGCCGGAAATACGAAGGAAACCAAACTCCATTTTGCCTGGCAGGTCACGGGCAACACCGACTATCTCAACCAGCTCTATGCCTCACAGATAGAGACTGCGGTCGATCGGGAGTTCATCAATAGGGAAGGCAGCCTGTGGATCGATCGCGTCTACTTCAACAACGGTGAGCTGCAGCGCGCCCGGTTGGGCGGGGTCGCACTCATGCGCAATTATGTCTATCCCGGTAATGTCGTGAGCTGGCGCTTCGATGCTCCCGCGAACGACCAGAGTGTCGCTATCCTGGTCCCCGAGGGAACTCCCGACCACATCCGGATAACCGCTTACAACCTCGATCAGCAACCTGTGACCGCCCACATGACCGGCTGGGAGATTGATCCCGGCAAGTGGGAGATCACCCAGGGCGCTAGCACGCGGACCGAAGAGTTCGAGCGCAGCCGTGATCTTACCTTCACATTTGCTCCCCGCACGACCACCGAACTTGAGCTGAAGCTGGTGAAGCCCGGTGTTCCCTACTGGTCCCGCCCTGATCTGGGTATCGATCGCGATGACATCAAGGTAAGCGGCTCGCGCATGAGCGTAACCGTGCACAGCCTGGGCGCGGTCGACGCGCCAGCAGCCAAGGTGGTGCTTCGCGATGGCGAAGGAAAGGTTATTGCTACAGGGAACACTCCTCCCCTTAAGGCGCCTCTTGATCTATTTCCTAAGATCGCCACCGTCACTATTTCATTACCAGCGGGTGCAAACTGGAAAGGCGGAAGCGTCAGCATTGAGTCGACCGGACAGCTGCCCGAGATCACCCAAATGAACAATCGTGTACAACTGAATTAAGGAGAATTCATGCCGCTAAGCGCAGTTGAGGTCGTGCCTTCGCAGGATGAAACCATGTCCAATCCCGAGCCCGGGCTCCGGCGGCAAGTCATGTCCTACAGTCCCAGCATGATGCTGGTCCGGCACAGGATGAAGAAGGGTTGGGTCGGCGCCAGGCACAGCCATCCGCACGAGCAGATGGTGTATATCGTCAGCGGCTGTCTCAGGTTCGAGCACCCGGAGGGAGTCTTCGAGGCGAAGGCGGGAGACAGCTTCCTGGTTCCGGGCAACGTCGTACATCAGGCTTCGGCACTGGAAGACTCGGAGGTTTTGGATATCTTCACTCCATACCGCGAAGACTACGCCCCGCCTCGTTAGAGCATTTCACTTCAGGTGTATACAGAGCAACCACTCCCGACGTGGCTTTTCCTCAAGAAAAGCCGCACTTCGCGGCGCTGGACTGTGCAGAATAGAAGTGAAAATGCTCTAGCGAGCCCACCATGCAAGCCCGTCCGGCTCCCGCCCGGCGTCGATCTTCGCCGACCATCGCCAACCGGTGCAGGTCGACAACCGCAACATAGTGATCTCGAGGACAGGCTATAAACGCACGGCTGCCATCGGGCTGTACCTGTGATCCCCGAGGCGCCGCGCTGTTCGATGGCAATACGCTTGACTACTTCACGGGTATGAGCGTCGATCACTACCAGGTCTTTGCCGGTGTGGGTTGTCACCAGCAGCAGACGCCCGTCGGGGGTGAACTTTAAACGATTGGCGCCGCGCACGTCCGCCGCAAGGGACGCTTCCACTTTTTCCGCTGCGAGGTCGATGATTGCGATGGTGCCATCTTCATTGCCTACCCAGAGTTCGCGTTCATCCGGGGAAACAGCGAAGCCCTCGGCTGCTTTGCCCACCGGGATCAGAGTATGTCTCCAACCTGGTGCGGTATACGCTGCCGGGGCGAGGCGGCGCCCCAGGGACCGTCACCGGCTTCACCTTCGTCCGATCGAAGACGCTCATCGTGCCTGACCCTGCATTTGAGGCCACAACCTTCAGGCCGTCTCGAGACACCCATACCAAATGAGTCTTGTCCTGCCCGGTACCGAGCACGGTCTCTACATGCCCGGTGGCTGGATTCAAGGTTCCCAGCGCCTTCGATCCCTCGGCGGTGAACCAGAGGGTTTTGTCATGAAGGGTTAACCCGTGAGCACCTCGTAGTGGAGTCAGATCGATCGACGGCAGCGGTTTTTGGCCGACCAGGTCTACCACTGCAAGGGTATGCAGCGTGCCTTCCCCGTAGTTCGATACATACGCTGTCTTTCCATCGGGCCCGACGGTTACCTCGTGCGGGTCTTCACCGATCGGGACGCGGGCAAGCACCTGAAGCGTCGCTCCATCGACGATCGCCAGCGCATGCGATTGCTTGGTCACCACCAGCAGCGCTCCCTGCACCTGCGCTGCGACCGGGATGCTCATCAAGAGCACCGCCCTCACCATCCATTTCAACATGATCTCGATCCTTGGCTTCCGATTGCAACCACGTGGTGCAACCAAACATAAGGCAATGGAGGGGCTCCGCCCATCTTTTTCGGCCCACGTACCCTGGGGCGACCCGGATTTCCCGTACGCGGCGCTGGCTGACAGCCACTTGTGCGGCTTTCTGCAAGGAAAGCCGCATGAAGTTTCTACATTTCAGAGACGAGGGGTAAGACATTTTGAACAAGAGAAGCTGCTTTGGATGCCGTGTTTTGGCTTTGTATCAGGGCACGACTTTAGTCGTGCCGTAAAGGACTGAAAGAGAATTGCGCTTCACCCCGTCTTCAGCCCCTGGCTGCACCAGCGTGGTAAAGAAAAGATGCAGGGGCTAGAGCCCAACTCTGTTTAGATCCTTTACGGCACGACTGAAGTCGTGCCCTGATACAAAGCAAAAACCCAAAATCAAAGAGGTTTTCTTACGCGTCGACTCAAGAAATGTAGAAACTTGAGGCCCAGGACGTAGTCCTGGGTGGCGGCTTTCCTTAAGGAAAGCCGCATGAAGTTCCGTGATTCCACAAAGCCTCACAGGAAATCCGGGGGAACGAGGGGCACCCGTTCATTTAGTCGGTTTACTCAGTCCGCGGCTTTGGACGTAATTGTCAGTTTCAATCGGCCGGCGGTTTTTGCGCCTGGAGTCTTTAACTGGATGCGGTAGATTTGATTGCCCCAGTTGCGTTTCAGCTCTGCGTTCTCCAGGGGAATGGTTTCGACGGTCGACGTCAACAAGTTTGGGTCAAACGAAATCAGGGTAGGCGGCGCGCCCTGCGCGGAGTTTAATGTCAGCTGCCCCTTTCCACTCTCCGTTACGGTGCAGGACGTCATCAGGTTCAAGGTGATGTCTGACACTGGCTGGGTCAGAAAGTAACTATCGTTGATCTCGACTACATTGCTGGTGCGATCGAGCCTTACTGTGCGGCGCCAGCTCTTCAAGCGGGCTTCCGGCGGATATGCCTTGAGCAGCTCCATCCCAAGCTGAGCCGAGCGGTCGTTGGACTCGTAGGCAAGGTCCGTGGCACAGAACATTGGCCCCACTCCCTGCTGAACGCCGCCGATCGTCGGCAGGTTGTGATAGGCGGATTGCGTCGACGGGATTTCGTAACGGTGGGCATCGAAGCTCTTCTTCTGGTAGGTCTCCTGGCCCATATCCATGAGCACAGGCAATCCCTGGGAGTAAACCCAGAAGCTTCCGGTGTCGTTGTGACTGTGACTCTTGCCGTTGTCAGCTGCAATGCACGCCAGATAAAGCCCCTCGGTCGATTCTGCCTTTTGCCTTGCTGCCATGATGTGGGAGTCCGGTAGCCAGGTGTCGCGCAGCAGTCTTGCCTGAGTGGGAGGCTGCGCCCGCAGCTCCGCCTCGTTGAATATCGCCGGCAGCGTGTCGGGATGATACTGCGCTGGAATGCTGGAGACGGCGAGCGCTATCAGATCCTGATCTTTAAGCCTTCTGCCAAAGCGATACATCTTGTCTACGTCCAGATGGATGATGGGACTGGCATCGCCCTGGTTGAGATAGTAATCCCCCGCTATGTGGACGCGATTCATATACAGCGCCATCTGAGTAATAAGCGGATGACCAAAGATGTCAACCGTTCCCGAGGTCGCGGAGTACAAAAGCTCGAGCGCGTCAAACATCGCGCCCGCAGCCACATTCCAATATCCAGGCCCTTCTTCACAACCGCCGTCGTCAGGGTAAGTATTAATGAACTTATCCAGGCAAAGCATGACCTTCTCCACGCTTTTGTAGCGGCGGTCTTCGTTTCTATCCACAAACAGCGCTGTCGTCAGCCAGTTCCAGCATATCCATGCATCCCAGTTATTTACCGGCTGCACCTTGCCCTCTGGAACTTCGATCCAGGGAAGATCGTGCCGCGGCTTGCCGCCCGGCAAACCCATCCACATGAAGTTGTTGGCCAGCAGCGGATCGAGGATGCGGCGCCCGGTCTCGAAATAGACCCGTTCGCGTATGAGAGGAGAAACCGTATCGAGTGTCGAATCGAGTACATACACGGCGGTAGCCAGTAACGCCGAGGTTTGCGCGGCGAACAGATCGACGATGGGATCTCTTGGATCCGGAAGCCCCAAATCGGCCTGCTGAATGTAGAGGTGTGCGGGTACGCCCCAGAAGCTCTCTTCACATGTGGCCCACACTCCGTTGGTGATGTCATCCAAAAAGCGGCGCTTGTTTTCAATACACTCGGCAAATACCAGAGCCTGCAGTGCTCGCATACGCGCATTGCGGATGCTTTCGTAATTGGTTCGATTTCCGTTTCTTGCGTATTCGAGGAAGACCGTCGCCGGCATCTCAGGCCACTTGTAGTGCAGGTATTTTTCCCCAGCTGCAAGCAGGTCGGCCTGGGTTTCCGAGCGCAGGCCCTCCCAGGCGCCGCGGTCGTGAATGGTGGGGAAGGGGCGGTATTTATCCTGGGGTAGGAGTGCTTGTCTAAGCTTATCCGGGCCGCATGCGCTGCTCAGGAGATTGCGTTGCTTTCCGCGCGGAGCCGCGGTATCGGTGCCCGCGGGCGTGGCATCGAATGCGAAGAGAGCGTTCGAACCTGCAAGTGCGGCTGAGCCCACGAGAAAATGGCGCCGGGATAGTAGAGAAACACCGTCACGCTCTTGCATACGCTTCCTTTGCCTCGGCTATTCGATAAATGGACAGGCAGCCATTCTCTTCACCCACTTTCAACCGTGTCAAGGGTGTAACTAACTCCGTGAGTGTCCCGCAAGGCGGAACGAAGGGGTCACTATGCTCTTGACACCTGTAAGTTACGGCTGGAAGAATCCCGACCGTAGCCAAAAATAGAAAACATTTACCTGCAACCAAAGTGTTCCAACTTTAGGGGGTCGAAATGATGCAGGCAGCGAAACTACACGCAAGGGCCACGTCCCATTTGCGGGGACATCGAGTTAACTGGGCAAAATTTGTAGGGTATCTGTTGCTGGTGCTGGGCTCGCTCTTCGTCGTTCAGGCGCAGGAAACAACGGGTACGATCGCGGGCAACGTAAGCGACACCTCAGGCGCCGCCGTTGTGGGTGCGACGGTGCATGCCACCAACACGCTGACCAACACGGTTCGTTCTACGGTCACCGACAGCGCCGGACAATACACGCTCCCATCCCTGCCAGCGGGAACATACGCACTCGACGTGGAGATGACTGGCTTTCAAGGTCAACGCACAAACTCCATTGTTCTTGATGCGGGTCAATCAGCGCGACAGGATTTCAAGATAACGGTCGGGCAGGTGAACGAAACAGTGACCATCCAGGCAGGCGCCGCTGCTGCCCTGCTGCAAACAGAAAACGCGACCGTCGGCGGAGTTATCGACGGCAAGAAGATCGTCGACCTGCCGCTTAACGGCAGGGACTTTATACAACTTGCGCAGCTGATCCCGGGCGCAAACGCAGGAGCCGCAAACTCCATCACGGATCGCCGTGCGCGTGGCTCCATTGCCACCAGCGATGCTACCTATGGCACTACTGCACTGCAGGTAAATGGGGCGCGGGATACGCAAAATCGTTTCTCCATCGATGGCATTGAGTCGATGGATTACGACGGCTTTACTTATAACTTCTCCCCTTCGATCGATGCCATCGCCGAGTTCCGGGTTGACACCAGCACCAGCGGCACCGATGTGGGCGCGGCGGCCGGCGCCAACGTGAACCAGATCATTAAATCCGGCACCAACAACCTGCACGGCACCCTGTGGGAGTTCAACCGGAACAACGCATTCACGCAAAGTTGGGACGCCCTCGCGCACAAGAGCGCAACGCCAGCGCGTCTGAATCTGAATCAATTCGGAGGGAATGTGGGCGGTCCCGTGTTTATCCCACACCTCTACGATGGCCGCAACAGGACCTTCTTCTTCTTCAACGCAGAGACGGGCTACCTGCTAAACGGCGTTCTTCAAGCCTCCACGACTGTTCCCGATGCCGCGGTGCGCAGTGGAGACATCGACGAGCTCATCAGCGCGGCGAATGCGGCGAGCAACGGAGCCAGGCCTCTCGTTAATCCCTACACGGGGCAGCCGTTCGTTCTCGGACAAAAGATTACCGTCGCCCCCCAATCGCTCGTAATGTTGAATCCCGCCATCACCCCGCTTCCGAACATCACGCCCGCCCCCGGTACGACGAACAATTTTGACTACCCCAGCACCAAAACCAACAACTACCAGCATGACTATATCGGCCGCGGCGACGAGGTGATTGGCAGCAAGGACACAGTCAGCGGACACTATATCTTCGATGTGACTTACAGCAATGGACCCGCAACCTGGGCCAACAACAACGACAACAATAAGGCGACCTCGAAGCACTTTGTGGTTGCGGAAACCCACGTCTTCTCGCCTTCGCTGGTCAACGAGTTCCGCTATGGATGGAGTAACTTCGTAGAAATTGAGTTGTTTGGGACCTCAAACACCGCGGCTTATAACATTGCCAACGGAATGATGCAGATTCCCTTTTCCTCTTCGAACCCAAGGTACTTTGGGCCACCGAATATAACCATCGGCGGACCAGGCACAGCGTATACCCTGTTTAATCTGCAAAGAACGATCGGTCCCCGCAATCGATCCAACGGCATCAACCAGTTCGTAGAGAATCTTTCCCTTCAGAAGGGGAGGCACTTCCTCAAGTTTGGCGCGGATATCGGCAAGCGCGCGGACTATTTCAACCTGGCTCGCGATCCCCGCGGAACCTTCACCTTCGATGGCCGGTTTACTGCTCCGTATTCGAAGGGTGTTCCAGGTTCGGGTTTGTTGGACTTCCTGCTCGGCTACATCGGGACGGACAGCATCAATCCCACCCAGACCAACGACATTATCTCTTCCTGGATTCAGGGGTATTCCGTTCAGGACAATTGGAACGTGACCCCGACGCTGACACTGAACCTTGGCATACGCTGGGATCATTACGCGCCCTGGGTGGAGGCAAACAACCTCTATTCTGATGTCTATGTGCAGGGAGACCGCAATGGATTCATTCCAGAAAAAATCGTCACTCCGGCGAATTCATCGTACGGGCGCGGACTGATCCAGCCGGTTTACCATGATTTTGGTCCCCGAGTCGGTTTTGCCTATCAGCCCTACGGGCTGAACAAGGTTGTAGTCCGTGGCGGCTACGGAATCTACTACACTCCCGAGATCGCAAACGTCTTCTACCAGATGGCGGAAGGGGCACAGGAGGCAAACGCGGCATCCCCCAGCGGGAACCTGGGAGACGGCATCGCCGGGCAGACGATACCCAACCTCACCTGGAGCAACCCCTACCCAGGTACGGTGGCCTCTTCCACACCCAGCTATCTTACGACTCCCGAACTCTCTCAACATCTGCAGGACCAGATGAACCAGGAGTACAACCTGACAGTACAGACGGAGTTCCCGGGAAAAGTGAGTGGGCAGATCGGCTTCGTGGGAGCCCGAGGAACGCACACTTTTCAGTACTATAGCGACGTCAATGCCCCGCCGCCGGTCAATCCGGCTACTCCGGGACTGGGCAGCACCAATTCGAGGCGTGCTAACCCGGCTTTCGCTTACGGAATATTGGGAGACCTGTCCACCGGCTCTTCGAGCTATAACTCCCTCCAGGCCAGGCTGGAACGCCGGGTCGGCAATGGATTGAATTTCCTCGCGTCCTACACATGGTCCAAATCCATTTCCGGACCGGGCGACATTGGTGGACTGGTCGGCGGTGGCCTTGCCGGCTATCAGGCGTACGATCCATATGATCCGCGCAGAGACCGGTCGCGTTCGGTTTATGACCTTCCCCAGCGCTTCGTGGTCACGGCTCTTTACGATCTTCCCTTCTTCCGCAACACCACGGGCGTAACCAAGCTGTTGCTGGATGGCTTCCAGGTTTCCACCATCGTCACTGCTATATCGGGCGATCTTCTCAGCCCCGGCTATACCGGTCCATCGGTGAACGCCAGCACAATCACTACGCGCGCGGATGTAGTGCCGGGGCAGCAGGTGAGCCTCAGTCACAAAACGCCGCTTGAAGTCTTCAACACGGCCGCATTCAAGAATCCAGCGGTTGCAACCTTCGGCAACGCACCCCGTCTGGATATCCGGGCACCGGGATACCTCGACTCCGATCTCTCAGCAACCAAGGGATTCAAGTTTGGTGAGTCACGCAACCTGCAGTTTCGCGCTGATTTCTTCAACGCCTTCAGGCATTTCAACGCCACCGCGTCATCCATTGACGTCGGCCTCAACGACGCTAACTATGGCCGGATCGGCAACGGCATCAACCAGCAATATGCCACCCGTATCATTCAGTTAGGTGGGAAACTCTACTTCTGAGCAAGCTGACTCAACCGGAAACAACTGGACACCATGCGCGCGCGAATTCTGCCGGCAGCTGTACTTTCACTATTCGCGTTGGCGGGATCGCTCCTGATAGGCCAGCCTGCGGGAAACGAGAACACGGAAGTCTGGATGTTCGATCAGACCTCCACCCTTGGCGGTCATGCTACGGACGTGCTCGGGCATCCGGCGGTGATCGAGACGCCCTTTGGCAAGGCGGTTCAATTTAACGGAGTCGATGATGCGCTGTTTGTTGCCGTGCACCCTCTGGCAGGCGCGGAGACCTGGACGTGGGACGTGATCTTCAGGCCCGATGCGGATGGCGCAGCGGCACAGCGGTTCTTCCATCTATCGGTCCTGGATCCGGCAACGGGAAAGGACGCCAATGACCGGCTGCTGTTTGAGATACGGATTGTCAACGGGCAGTGGTGCCTGGACAGCTTTGCCATGGCGGATGGTCAATCGAAGACGTTGCTGAACTGCGAGAAACTGCATCCTCTCGGAAAGTGGTATCGAGTCACGGCGGTTTACAACGGGAAGACGCTCAGCAACTATGTAGGCGATGAGTTGCAGGGTGAGGGTGACGTGCAACTGGCCCCGCAGCGGCCAGGCCATTCGTCCGTGGGGGTCCGAATTAATCTCAAAGACCATTTCAAGGGCGCGATCTTTGAGGCACGATTCACGCGGCGGGCACTGGACGGAGGGCGAGTTCCTGCAAATGCCGTAAAAAAGCATGTTCGCGTCTGTTCGGCTTCGAAGAATCGGCATCTAAGTAGTATAGGTTATGATTTCTTCGACGACCAGGTTCAGAATGGCCGGAGCGCCACTCTGTGCAGTGCTTGTGCTGGCGGGCTGCGGAAAACAACAAGTTGCCCAGCAGCCGGCTCCACCGCCTAAGCCGGCGATGAAACAGGCCCCGCCTACCCCGATTGCGGAGAAGAAAGACGAGCTAGGGGAAGAATCGTGGGACCCGCAGTGGGATGGAATTGTAGAGCAGGCGTTGTCTCCGGAAATGCTGTCGCCGAGAGTCGCTCGCGGCGTCAGAAGCTATTGTCCGCGATTCGCTTCCATGAGCGAGGCCGATAAACGGGCGTTTTGGGCGTATACGTTCCAGGCGCTTGCCGGCGCTGAGGCGGGCTTGAAGCCGACGACCAACGTCCGCCATACAGAACCCGAAGTAGCCGTAAAGGACACGGTTACCAGGCGGACGGTGCGACAGGAAGGACTGCTGCAGCTAACGTATATGGACGCCGAGCGCTATGGCTGCGATTTCAATTGGGACCAGGATAAGGTGCTCCCGGAGAAAGATCCGGCAAAGACGATATTGCAACCAAGAAATAACTTGTTGTGTGGCGTGAAGATTATGGAAAACCAGATGCTAACCCAGAGGAAGCCGCTGCTGTCCTCGTCAAGCTACTGGGTTACTCTGCGGCCCAGCACGGCAAGCTACCTCGTGTTCGCCAAGCAGATGAAGAATGTGCCTGCGGCATGCCGCCAGGGAACGCCGCCGGTGGAAGAAGCCAAGACAAGGCGCACAGGGAGCGGAGCGAGGGCTGCTGTCGCCGTGCCTGCGCACGTCTCGGCAACAGCTAACTGACCCCGATCATGAAGCTGACGCAGCATGACCGGCTCTTCGTTCTCACCGGCGCCGGTGTCTCAGCGGAGAGCGGGCTTGCTACCTTCCGGGGCTCAGGAGGCTTGTGGAACGGCTATCGAGTGGACCAGGTAGCAACGCCGGAGGCCTGGCAAGCCGACCCTGAACTGGTGTGGCGCTTCTATTCCATGCGCCGCCGCGATGCTCTCGCTGCGCAGCCGAATGCCGCACACCTTGCCCTGGCAAAGCTGGAGCAAAAGCTGGGCGATCGTTTTTATCTGTGCACGCAAAATGTCGATGATCTGCACGAGCGCGCCGGGTCGCGTCGTGTCCACCATATGCACGGAAGCCTGTTTCAGTCGCGCTGCGTGCAATGCAAATTGCCTTTTGGCGATCAGGAACTGTACGAGACCGCTGGTAAGCTACCCGCGTGTGAGAAGTGCGACGCGCCGGTGCGCCCACATATTGTCTGGTTCGGCGAGATTCCGCTAGATATGGACGGCATTTATCGTGAGCTCGACCGCGCAACTCATCTGCTGGTTGTGGGCACTTCGGGTTCCGTTTATCCTGCCGCGGGATTCGTCCACATCGCGAACCAGCGGGGTATCCACGCCGTCTATGTGGGTCCGGAGGAACCTCTCAACTCCGACGCCTTCGATGACATCCTTCTCGGCCCGGCCACGGTGGTACTTCCGCCGCTTTTCTAGCCCAGTTATGCTGCGGTCCCCTGCATATGACTCCAGGCCTTGTATTCGCGACTAGCCTCGCCCAGGCAATAAGAAGTGTTCCTGGTTTCCACAATCTTGTTCTCCGCATCGACGCGCACGATCGGCGAGGTGAAGATGAACATCCCACTCTTAATCCGATGATGGCCGAATGCTCTTCCCACCAGCAAATTTCCTGGTCGCAACTCCTGATAGGTGCCAGTATTCGCGCTTGGCACAACTGCCCAGTCTTCGAGTTTGACAGACGGCTTTTGCGTTCGCATGCCCAGACAGCCTCCATTTGGTTAGATGCGGTCGCTGCGGTCGTGCGGCGATGAGATTCAAGTGAACTGTTTTGCTAATGTTACAAGAGCTTGCGACCCGGCAACAAAGCCGTACCGCGTCCTCACTTGCATGCATTAGATGCGGGACAGTCAGGCAGCGTGGTCCTGAAAGCCCGCAGCCTTGCCTGCAGCCCCTGCATAGGGAAAAATCAAAGTAAACGCAGTGCCGCCGAATCGCTCCTGGCGTTTGCTACGGACGTGGATAGACCCCTGATGCTTACGGACGATGCTGGCCGTGACCCAAAGGCCGAGGCCCGACCCTGCTGAGCCCTTTGTGGTATAGAACGCTTCGTACATGCGCCGGCGAGTCTCAAGGCTCATGCCGGAGCCGGTGTCCGCAATGGTTATCCGAACACCCTGATCATTCGTGCGCCAGTCAGTGCCGGGCCTTACCCTAATCGTTAGCCGGCCTCCAACGAGCATCGACTCCACCGCATTGCCGATCAGGTTCACAAACACCTGGCGCATTTCGCCAGCAAAGCACATAAGTTCAGGCGCGTCTTCTATCTTCACTTCCGTCTGTACACCGGCCATCCTGAATTTTCCCTTAAACAGAGCCAAAACCGATTGCAGGATCTCGACCACGTTCGTAGAGGCTGGGAAAGAAGCCTGACGGTGGAATTGCAGCCCTTGCATAGTAATCTCGCAGACACGGCCAAGCTCCTCTTCAGCATCTTTCAGGTAAAACCGCGCCTGATTGAGATCACCCGAACTCTGGGCCAGGAAAATCAGATTGACCACCGCCTCCAATGGATTGTTGATCTCGTGAACGATCGAAGAGGTCAATCTCCCGATGGCGGCCATCTGTTCCTGTTGTTCGAGAGCCCGCTCCGCCCGTTTGTGTTGGTTGATGTCTTCGCAGATGGAAATCAGATGGCGTGACTTGGACTGCTCATCGTTTACCAGGCTTACCGAGTTGCGGACCCATACGGCACTGCCGTCGCGACGTAAATACCGCTTCTCGATAACAAATCCCGGAATCTGAGAAGCTAGCAGTTTCTCGAGCAGGCTACGGTGCCGCGATCGGTCGTCGGGATGCGTCAGCTCGAATAGATTGGTGTCGCCAATTTCCCCTGGGCTTCGATCGATGATTCTGGCCAGAGTTTCATTCGCGTCAATCACGTTGCCGTGCACATCGGTAACGGCGAATCCAGTCGCAGCATGGGCAAACCAATTGCCAATTTGTTGGTGCGCGGTCATGGGATCCAAAACTATCGGGATAAAATTGAGCCAATCAACGAGCCTAGGCTGTCAGGGTAGATGCGGCGAAGCAGGGCGAAGGTCGCCCAGGCGAAGAATTTCCCTGCAGTCGAACGTAACCAGCGAGATATTTAAGGCACGGTGCGTCCACACACCTTATTGCTGGATATAATTGTGATATGCCGCGTGTCGGAGAGTTTTGTGCTTCCAATATCACCCGATTGCTGCTCAGCGTGGTCATCGTGGTGACGCTGGTGCTGGCAATCGGCGTCTGGCTATTTAATTCACCCGGTCGCGGTACCCCCATCGAACAGCCCACCCACGCTTCAGACCCCGCCAAATAGAGGGGCTCTGCCCTTTTCGGCACCTGTTGTCGATCTCACCAGATACAGTCCCCCTGGTTCAATAGTGACTCTTTGACACCTGTCCTGGTTCGAGGGGAGATCACGTCTTCAATTTACCGTGAACCGGATATTTATTCTATATTGTATAGATAATGTCAGGCCGCGACTATCTTGGTGAATTCGAACACATCATTGTCCTGGCACTCCTGCGGCTGGAAGATCGCGCCTATGGCGTCACCGTGCGGCAGGAAATCGAATTGCGCACTCAGCGCGAGGTCTCAATCGGCGCCGTTTACGCCACCCTCGATCGTCTGGAGACAAAGGGATACGTCAAGTCCCACCGAGGCGATCCTACGCCGGAACGTGGCGGCCGTTCGAAACGGTTCTTCCGCGTCACCGCTAAAGGAGTGGCAGCTGTAAGCCGCACCCACCGAGCACTGCAGAGCATGACCGAAGGCCTAGGGCTCATCCGGAGCTACTCATGACGTCTCAACCGTATTCCGTTCAGCCTCCACGTATTGCCATGTGGCTCGTCAACCTATTCGCCATTCCGGACGATACTGATGCGATCCTGGGGGACCTGCTTGAGGAATTCTCCCACCTTGCCGCCAAATCGGGAGTTGCTTTCGCCCGACGATGGTATTGGCGACAAACTCTGAAAACCATCACACATCTCGTCTGCTCAGCCTACCGTGTCGCTCCGTGGTCGACGTCTGCCGCCGTAGCCGGCGGATTCTTACTTCGGGGGCTTCTCGCCCGCCTGCCCGGGCGCGCGATATTTGCAGTTCTTGAGAAATACCATATTCCGGAAAATCACTTCAGCGCCTATGTATTCTTCGCCACAACCGGGATCGACATCGGACAAGTTATCACGTTCCTGTTCGTGGGCTGGGTCGTCGCCTTGGGGGCCAAGGGAAGAGAGATGGCGGCTACGGTGACGCTAGGTCTCATCTTTGCTGCGATGGCTGTCGTTGGTTCCGTGGCGAATGTGACCAGGACTGGCGACTACGCGGTTCTGTGGAGTCTGGCTTGGTATTTCACCGATTCGTTCGCGGTCGTTCTAGGCGGAGCAATCGTCCGGACGCGTAGTTCGGTGGCAGTCTGATCTCGCCATATCGACGTGGTTTTGACGAACAGAAAACATGAATGCTGAACTTACGACCTCGATCCGCGACAACTACGATCGACTGGCGGACGAGTATGCAACCCATCTATTCGGGGAACTTCAAAACAAGCCACTTGACCAGGAACTTCTCCATCGCTTCGCATCGGAAATGAAGGGACGAGGCGAAGTATGTGACATGGGCTGCGGCCCTGGCCAGGTAACCCGCTACATGCACGACGCGGGTGTGACTGCGTTTGGCCTGGATCTTTCTCCGGGGATGTTAGAACAAGCACGAAAGCTCAACCCTGACCTATGCTTCAGTGAAGGCAACGTGCTGGCTCTGGATCTGGAGGACCAGAGCCTGGTTGGGATCACGGCTTTCTACGCCATTGTCAATCTTCCTGAAGAATCTCTGCCTGTCGTCTTCCGAGAAATGCATCGGGTGCTGCGACCAGGTGGACTGCTGTTGCTCGCATTCCACATAGGAGATCAGGTTGTCCAGGTGCAAGAGATGTGGGGACGGTCAGTGGCCATGGAGTTCTTCTTCTTCCAACCGTCCGCGATCCGGCGGTACATGGAAGCTGCGGGCCTGGAGATTGAAGAGGTTATCGAACGGGGACCTTACGCCCCGGAAGTTGAACATCAAAGCCAAAGGGCCTACATCTTTGCGCGCAAACCGAGGGCGCCTGGAGCAGTTTCGCAATTGGTGTAGACCGAAGCAATCGGCCTTTTCGTGGTTTCTCTCAAGGAAAACCACTCCTCGCGATCTTTATCAGACCACAGTAATTGCGAAACTGCTCTAAAAGGTAAAAATAGCCTGAACAAAAACAGCGCGGTTGCCGGGTGTCGGTGATCCGAACGGGCCGCCGGCAAGGGATTGCGTTTTGCCAAACAGCGGCGAGGCCAGAGTGCCGTTGGGCGTGCCCAGGTTCACAATGTTGAAGATGTTGAGCGCCCCGCCAATCAAGGTCAGACTGTATTTGCGGGAAACCGAGGCATCGAGCTTTGGTTGGGCTTGCCCACCACTCAGCCCTCGGCCATTCACACTGCCATTGTTTCCTTGCATCCCCCCTGCGCCTTTCGAACCCTCGATTCTTGGGCCAATCCCGATCACTTTGCTGACCCGCATATGCATCACGAAATTGGCGGGACCAATGCCGGCGCCATAGGGAATGATTTTCTCTCCCTTGCCCACTGGATCCGTATCCAAACAGCCATAAGGGGTGGAAACCACGTTCGCAGCTCCACAGGTGCCATACGTAGGCCGCGCATTGAACTGGTTATTTGCGGTGAGGTCGTCGCCGATCACCAGGTTATAGGGTGTACCGGACTGAGCTGCTATCAGAGGCGCAAGGACGATTCCATGAGGCGCGGAGTAGGTTCCAAGTAAGAAGAGACGATTGGTGATACCGAAGCCCGCACGGCCGTAATCAAGAGCAGGATCCTGGGCCACCGAGGGCACGTAGTTAACGCCCTGCGTATCGCTCCTGGCCTGGTTGAAGGTGTAGGAACCATGCAACGACAGATGACGGAGGTGAGTGTTGGCGGTGACGATCACCTGATTCTGTTTATAAATGCCGCCGGACTGGAACTGATAGTTGTATACCGCGGGGAGTGGGCCCACCACTGTGTACGTCGATGGATCAAATTCCGGCGCGGTCACGTTGTTGGTGAGGTACTGATGCACGCCTCGGTCAAACAGATAGGTCGCGTTGAACATAAGATTCTTGCCGATCTGCCGATCAACTCCGACCCCGCCCTGCATGCTGAGAGCTGCGTGAAAGTGGCGATCGATATTGTAGAAGGATGGAATGGACGTTGCGGTCTCCGCCAGGGTGCTCGGCGATACCGCCGCATTCGGATCATAGAAGTCAGGATCGTTGATCACGTAGCTCTGTTGATTGACTCCATTCTGGTGGATCGCCTGCATGATGTAGGGCGTCCCGGTGGAAGAGTTAAACGAGTTGGGCACGGTAAACCGATCGTAGAACCAACCATAGCCCGCCCGCACCACCGTCTTGGGAGGAGTCTTGCCCATATGGCCAGGCGCCCAGGCCAAGGAGAAGCGCGGCCCCCAATCAGCGCGATCGTGAATCCGGTTCTGGGTCTCAAAGCGTAAGCCATAGCTCAGGGTGAGGTTAGGTTTCGCGCGCCAGTCATCCTGATAAAAGAGAGCCCCATCAAATAGAAGCGCCCGCGCTAACGGATTCTGGATGACCGTGGCCTGATATTGCGCGGGCGTCTGTGCCAGGTACTGATCGATCGAGGTGAATAGATAGTTCCCGTTGGCTCCGGAGGTGGAATAGTTGGCATCGCGATAGGCACGCAGACGGGTCCCAAACCGTATGGTGTGGCTCCCCGCGGTAGCGGTGGAATAATTCTGCAATTCAAAGATGTCCTGGTGATCTCGCGCGATCCCGGAGTTGCTTCCTCCGGTGGTGAAGGCTCCTTGAACCGTAACCGTCGGGGTCAAGTAGGAGGCGACTTGACTGTTCCGGACTCGACGCCACTGGAAGTGGGTTTCGTTGAGCACGCGAGGGTTGATCACCACAGTGTCGCTGACCTGGATGGCATTTTCCTGATTGTTTACATTGAATGCCTGTTCCGGCAGGTTGAGTTGACCGGGACCATTTGCGGTTGCGACGGAGCGGAAGTATGAGTCGCGGATTGACAAGGTGTTGCTCTTGCCCAGCTGGAAGTCTACGCGGGGATTGGCGACAAGGAGAGAGGATGGGTTGGGCAGAGCTTCATTGAAGCTGCTGTTCGTATCTTCCGGGTTGACGGCATTGATAATGGTCTGGTTTTGCCGGTCAAAGTGAAACAGGCTAAAGAAGTACGAGGCGCTCTTGGTCAGAGGCCCGTTGACATCCGCCTGGATGAAATACAGGTAGTAGCTTGGCTGCACCTGGACCAGCGGATTGGCTGTGTTCCATGCCGAATCATTGCCCAGCGATGTTACGTGACCTGAAAATTTATCCGAGCCAGGTTTGGTGAGAATTTCGATTCTTCCGTAGCCGATCTTGTCGAACTCCGCTGAAAAAGGATTCTGGTTTACGCGAATTTCCCGGATGGACGACTTGGGAGGAATTTGACCTCCGGTAAAACCGTCGATGTAGATCTGGCCCCCGCTCGGCCCGGCTGCCGGGCCGGCCAGTGCCTGGAGTTCGTTTTGCAATTCGTCGGGATCGTCGGAGAGAGCATCGAGGTCGCTTCCCTTCACTACCAGCGAGCTCGCATTCTCATCAGGGTTTACGCTCACGCCGGCATTTTGGTCGGTGACCGTGATGTCCTGCTGCTGAACGGCAATGGAAAGGGATACATTCTGTTGGCGAGCCTGACCGGGCGCGATCACAATGCCGGTTTTGGAGAAGGTCGCGAATCCGGTCACTTGCACCGCGAGGCTGTAGGAGCCTGGAGGTACCGCCTTGAAGGCGTAGACGCCGTCATTGCCGGACTGTGCGCTCAACACGGTGGCTCCTTGGGTAAGGGTGACGGATGCTCCGGGTACTACGGCTCCGCTAGGATCTAATACCTGTCCTCGAAGGCTCCCCGTCGACTGGGCGACTACAGGTGATGGAAGAACGAGCAGGAGCAGCAGTAAGCTGCGAATTCGTGGGAAGAGGTTCATCATTGTCAGCTTCCTTCCACAATTCCCGAGATAATGGTTGCACTTGAAGGTCCAACCTGCAGACATGTGGGTACCCCACCCACTATGTCTGAAACTCCTGCCTTCTGTTCACTAATGGGCAGGGATGTCCGCTGTCGAACACTTGATACTTCGGCCGACCCATGATGGCAAATACGCAAGCAGGCGGAGTAGAGTTCCAGAATTCTCGCTACTAGTAGCGAAGGCCGAGCCTTTGGGGAAATTCCTCCTCGTAATCATCCAGGTCAATGAGGTTCGCGTAGTACTCGGCATTCTTTCTGTGAAGCCTGCGCATCGCGATATGCGCCGCAACTATGATTCCTACCGTGATGACCACATGCCACACACTCGCTTCCAACCAGGGTTCCAGACCGACCGTGAGCAACACCAGGGGCGGAAAGAATCCGAAGTATTGCAACAGGATGAATGCCAGGTTGGTAGCCGGCGCTCTCGCTTCGCCAGTGAAGGGTAGGCTCGTCACCTTGAGGAACAGAGCATCTGTCAACAGCAGGCACATGCCAACTGCCACCAACACCTGGCTCATGGTGGACCTCCATCCCAGCAATTCGGGAGGCCCCATAAGGCCTGTCAGCACGACGAGCCCGAGCGTCAAAACCAATGCGCAGGGCAGTATCCACAGCGTGGTCGTCTCGAGTTGGGCTGCGCCAGGCCTGCCCAGGATCACGCGAAAAACCCAGCTGCCCCTCTTATCCGTAGGGGAAAGGAATGCGGTCCTCAATCCAGCGATCGTCCAGAAGGCTGCAATCGGGACTGCAGCTCGCAAACCATCTGGCGATAGGGCGAAACTGAGATGACCATGCCCGAGTTTCAGCAGCACTGCGCATGCAGCCAGCAGAGCGAGGCCGAGGCCGCCATACATCGCCAGGTAGACACGGTGCCGCTGCGTCCGCAGCAAAGAGTAACTGATAAAGTGATAAATACCCCGCTGCACCCGGTTTCGTAACAAGGTTGCGTGGAGCAGACGATTGACCGGTGCGGTGGCCGAATTCCGCGTATCGAAAACACCGGCCCCCTCGACCAGGTAACGCATTCTCCGGCGATAGGCCAGCGGATAGGAGACCATCGATAGGACGAGCGCGGCGGCCGTCGAGAGGCAGCCTGTTTTCGCAAGGCCACTGAAAACAGGCACAGATGCAGACCCGCCCAGGAGGCTCTCGTAAATACCCAGAAACCAGAACGGCGGAAAATATCGGGCGGCTGATACATTCATCAGCTCTTTGAGGAATTGGGACGACACGGGAAAAAGCAATAGGATGGCTAACAGCATCATCGTGGAGATGCCCTGCAGGAAAGGTGAAATAGCACGGAAGAGGCGTTCGCCCAAAATCGTCACCATCACTCCCTGCAGGCCGAGAAAAAACGCTGCAACAAATGTGCCGCTTCCCAGCACTGCCAACAGATGCGCGAACACGTGGCGCCCCAGACCGGGCGGCTCCGATAGCAAGGGGAAAAATATGGATCCAAGCGCACTGGTGCCGACCAGAAATAACCCGAGAAAAAGGCAGGCAGCCACCATTCTGGCCAGAAACAATCTTCTGTCGATAATGGGAAGAGGTGAGAGAACGAAGAGATCAAGCAGGTCCGGGAAGAACAAGTCCCAGGCAAAGAGGCTCACCGCTCCAACCGCTACAAACGAATACGTCACATAAAAATAGTGATCGCTCACTTGAGACCAGAAGGGCCGGGGAACGGGCGCATGATATAGAGGAAACAAGAACAGCGCCACGACCATTCCAGGAAGAGCGATCGCGTACACCACCTGTAGAAACCGCGCCTTCGTCTCACCATCCGCCGAAACCATGTCGTTGTTAAAAAATCGTTCCAGGGAGTGGCGAACCAGAAGGTGAAATTGACTTCGTTCCCGGGCGTCCACCACCGGCAGCTGCGCCCGCACTTCAAGAGACAGGACCGGAAATTCGGGCGGAGCGAAGATGCGGATGCCGCTAAGCATGTTTCGCAATCGGTGTAGACCGAAGCGATAGGCCATTTCGTGGTTTTCTCTCAAGGAAAACCACTCCTCGCGATCTTTATCAGGCCTCAGTAATTGCGAAACTGCTTTAAGCATTCTGCACCTTGATAACTTCTACCAGTTCGCGGGCGAGTGATCTCGTGTCTTCCTGCTGGACCAGTTGGGCGAACACACTTTCGAGATTCTCGAGCTCCATAAGCCCGGTCAACTCGGAAGGGCTGGCATCGGCCAGAATCTTCCCCTTGGCAATGACGACGACTCGACTACAAATCTGCTCCACTACTTCGAGAACATGCGAAATGTAGAGAACGGCTTTCCCGGCCGCTGTGAGTTCCAGCAGCAAGTCCTTGAACAGGCGGGAGGAAAGGACATCCAGCCCGGAGAGCGGCTCGTCGAATATCAGCAGTTTCGGGTCGTGCATCAACGCCGCGGCAATCAGCACTCGCTGCTTCATCCCCTTGGAATACATGGAAATTGGCGAATGCCGCCACGACTCCAGGCCAAGCAGCTGTAGTAGTTTTGTGGCCTTGGTCTGAATCAGTCGTTCCCGCAGTCCCCGCAACCTGCCTACCAACTGCAGATACTCGATTCCTGACAGATAGGTGTATAGGTGCGCTTCTTCCGGGACGTAGCCAAGTATTCCGCGAAAACTTACCAGATCGTCACGGATATTCCTGCCCTGGAACAGCACCCGGCCCTCATTTGGCTGCAGCAGTCCGGTAATGATCTTGACGGTGGTAGATTTTCCTGAGCCGTTGGGGCCCAGATAGCCGACAACCTCGCCACCATTGACCCGGAAATTCACGTCCGAGATCGCCGGTATACCGCGATAGCTTTTGGAAACGTTCTCGAGTTGAAGCACGGTGCGGGGCCCTCGATTGCTATACCCTATGTAGCATACTACTATTTGAAAAGTCAACTACTATGCGACATAGGAAAAGCGCGCACCTTGGCCATCAAAAAGAATTGCCCGCGGACTCATTACGAGCAAGGACGAATACCTTTCGTCATGTGCCGTAGACTTTTCCGTGGGCGATCATGGGCGTGATGGCGGCATTTAACGTGCAACGTCGGTCTCGTTCTCGTCCCAGGAAACCTTGGTTAACTCGAAATCCATGGTTTGGCCGTTTGGTGCCTTCCTATTAAACAGAAGGTAGGCCTTATCAGATCCTTTGAGAGTCATCTGGAAACCCAGCGTCGCTTCCGATGGTTCCGCGACAACAAAGTGGAGAGTGCCTTCCGATATCGCGGTCTCAACCACCGGTGCGCTGCCGGGAATCTGATACAAGCTGACGATGCCGTCGGCGCCGATAGCTGCGTGGGCGTTCGTGAGACTGCCGGTGAGTTGATCTTTGTACTTCATAAATTCGAGGATCCCCACCCTTTTGCCATGGAAAGACATCCTCCAGATCCCAACGTAGGCGTCCAGGCCAGGGGCGGCCGCGGCCTGCCCAACAGCAGGTAAAGTAGAGAGCTGTGGAACGGCGATGAATGCGGCCGCTGTCAGTAGAACTCCCATGATGGTCGAAATTGCCTTGCGGCGCCGCTCTGACCTCTTCCTGCCACTGATTGGATCCACGATGCGTTCCTCCAAGGCGTTCGTTTCTTGATTTGCGCTGAACTTTGCGCTGACCCGGCCCCCGATCGCCATACCCTATGTAGCATACTATCTTTCACTGGTCAATCAGTATGCTACATAGGTAGAATCTTTGCCATGGCTATCGAGCCCAAACTCTCTCATACCGCTGCCATGATTCTGCAGACCATTCATGCCGGCCAGATCTACGGCTTCAGCGTGATGGAAGCGACGGGGCTACCCAGCGGGACGGTGTATCCGGCGATGCGGCGCCTGGAACGGGACGGCCTCATCGTCTCGAAGTGGGAACAGCAATCGATTGCCGACGCCGAGCAGCGGCCTTTGCGGAAGTACTACAAACTGACGCGCGCCGGCGTGGCAACGCTGCAAGCCATGCACAAACGCTATCCGCTGCTGCAAAAAATGATCTCCGATCCGGAGGTCAAGAACGCATGAACCTCCGCCTCCTGCTCCGCTCTCTTCCGGTATCCCTGTTCATTCTCCGTTGTGCCTCAAGGCTGGCGCCCGGTCGAGAACGGGCAGAGTGGCTGGCAGAGTGGGAGGCGGAGCTTTGGCATGTATGGCACTCATACAGTCGCAAATCGCGCGGGCGCTTCCGCGGCGGTCAGGAAGTGACCGATTTCTGTCTGGGCGCTTTCCGTGACGCTTTCTGGCTTAGATGGAATAATCCGCGCTCGATCCCGCGCCGGTTCTTACGCATCGGCTCTGCGTCACGTTGTTCGCTTTCCCTGACAATGTGGACGTCAATCAGCCTCTTGATCTGTTTGTACCTGCCCGGCGCCAGCGAGGCGATACGGCCATCGCATTATCGGGATGCGGACGGGCTGGTGATGATTTCCAGTGGCGGCTATTCCGGCACGCAGTCCCCGACCATAAGGTTTGGGGATTATCAGGCGTGGAAAACCAGCACCCGGCAGTTGTTTACCGGCGTTGCCTTCTATCAACCAATACTCAAACGAGTCCATATTGCGGGATATCGTGGCGCAGAACTTTCCGTTGGCCGGGCAAGCGACAATCTTTTCAAACTGCTCAGCCTGTCGATCCCTCCTGGTGGGGCGAATCCGTCAAACGGCCCGTACGCGGGTAGACTGTTTTTAAGCCAGGCGGCCTGGCATGGGAATTTCGCCGGCGATCCTCACGTCATCGGAAGCGTCGCCGAGATTGCGGGGCGACGCGTCTTGATTGCAGGTGTTGTCTCGCAAGACTCGTGGCAGCTGCCGGGCCGAGTGGATGCGTGGCTGCTCGAGGACGAGCGGCACCTGGCGATGCTGCCATTGAAGTCCAGAGGATTCGTGCTTGCGCACGTGCGAAAAGCGGGGTCTCTACCCCGAATGGACGGATGGCAGTACATGACTGTACACAGCGAGGATGGAGGCAGTGATCGCTTCGATTGCATATCGCTGGCGCAGCGAGCCCGACTGCCCTTCTCCATCTTCCTGTTCACATTCATCGTCGCCTTGATGGCGTTGCCAGCGACCACTCCTTTGCCGCTTGGCGAGTACCCACGCCATAGCGGGCGCATCCCTTGGGCCGGCAGAGCGAGACGATGGATCTTCTTGTGGAGCAAGTTTGTGCTGGTCGTGCCACTCGTCTACCTCACCTCCGTCGATGCCGCCTATGGCGCTCACGTCCAAAGTGCGACCACGGCACAATATATCCAGCTCGCGCTTTCGTTCTTCGGATTTCTATTCGGCTTTCGATGGATACTTCAGGATCAACGAAAGCGATGCCCGGTATGCCTTCGGGTGCTCTCTAATCCTGCCCGCGTTGGACAAGCTTCGCGAAACTTCCTGGCTTGGAACGGCACGGAGTTAATTTGCGCCGGCGGTCACGGATTGCTGCATATTCCCGAGCTTCCCACAAGCTGGTTCAGCACCCAGCGCTGGCTTTACCTCGATGCTTCCTGGGGCAGCCTCTTCTCTGACGCTTGTGTACCGTCTGCCGGCCTGGTCTAGAAACCTCCATAGCAAATGGCGGCCATCTCGCCCCTGCGTGAACTGGGCCTGAGCTGCGTGAGTATGGGCAACGTCCCTAAATCGAGGAATTTGCGACCGCTTGGCGCGACAAAGCATCGAATCTGTGGTTGCCTTCGGCAGCGAGTTCACATCTGAGTCGACCCAATCCCGTATTTTTTGGGGATATCGACAAGTCCAATTTCGCGAAACGCGGACGAAAACGAGCTCCGGAGTGGGAATAAATCTCCCGGTGGCGTGTTTCTAGTGAGTGAATAACAAATGTCATGGAACCGCGCCGGACAGGGTCCAGCCGACCCATCTGGCATCGAGCATCTCGACGGATTGTCTGCCAAGGATCAGGGGGAGGTTACAAGTCTCCTCTTTCAGTGGAGTAAGGGAGACTATTCGGCCTTAGAGCGGCTGACTCCTATTATCTACAATGACTTACTGCGCCTCGCCAAGGCACGGTTAAACCGCGAATATCGCGAGTGCACGCTCGAACCAGCCGCGCTGGTTCACGAATCTTATCTGCGGCTGACGGATCAAACGAAACTGCAATGGGAGAACCGTGCCCATTTCTATGCTGTGGCCGCCAATATCATGCGACGTGTGTTGATTGATCACGCGAGGAAGCGAAAGGCGCAGAAGCGGGGCGCCGGTGTCAGGGTCACCTTGAAGACCGGGATGGATTTTGCTGAAGGACGTAATGCAGATTCCTTAGTATTAGACGATGTACTTCGCAAATTGGCGGAACTGGATGAAAGGAAGAGCCGCGCCATCGAGTTGAAGTTCTTCGGCGGGATGACCACAGAAGAGATCGGCGTGGCTCTGGGAATTTCCGTCGCAACCGTCGGACGCGAGCTGCGCCTTGGGCAAGCCTGGTTGCGACGCGAAATGTCACGTTCTCCGCTGTGAAGGCCCATGATGAAAATCAATCGCTGGAATCTGATTGAAGAGATCTTCCAGGGTGCGCTTGAACGGCCACTCACCGAGCGAAAGCAATACCTGCAGAACGCTTGTGGCGACGACTCGGAGCTGCGCGCCGAGATAGAGTCCTTACTGAAAAGCGATGAGGGTGCGGAACATGTGCTTTCTTCCTTGGTGGCGGACGACCTTAAGGGGCTGGCGCAAGACTCAAGGTCTGGGGAGGCAGGCCGGCTGGTAGGCCCCTATCGCCTGGTGCGCGAGCTAGACAGCGGAGGAATGGGAGCCGTCTATCTGGCGGTCCGCTCGGATGACCAATACTTTCAGATTGTCGCGATAAAGATGATACGCAGGGGCATGGAGTCGCCCGACCTGGTGCAGCGGTTTCGCAGGGAACGGCAGATCCTGGCAACTCTAAACCATCCCAATATCGGGGCCATCCTCGACGGCGGAGAGACTGAGGACGGGCGTCCATTCATCGTAATGGAGTATGTAGAGGGTCAGCCGATTACCCAGGCAAGCGAGAGCCGTGGCCTGTCAATCAGTCAGCGCGTTGAGCTGTTCCGATCCATATGTTCCGCTGTTCACTACGCTCATCAGAAACTGGTTATTCATCGCGACATAAAGCCGAGCAATGTGCTGGTGACGCCAGAAGGCGTCGTCAAACTCATCGATTTCGGGATTTCGAAGCCCGTAGCTCATGAGCTTATTATCGGCGAACTTCCCCTCACCGAAAGCGGTCAGCGGTTGATGACCCCTGACTACGCCAGCCCTGAGCAAATTTTCGAACAGCCGCTGACTACAACCAGCGACATTTATTCTCTGGGTGTCCTGCTCTTTGAACTCTTAACTGGTTCGCGTCCCTACACCCTTCGTGACCTTTCGCCCGCAGCAGCGGAAAGACTCCTTCTGCAAGGAGAAAACCGAAAACCAAGCTCGGTCGAAGGTCTTTCCAAGAGAACAAGAACGGAGTTGAAGGGAGATCTGGACAGGATTGTTCTGATGGCCATGGAACACGATCCATCCAGACGCTATCTCTCCGCGCAGCATTTGGACGACGATCTGCTTCACTATTTGCAAGGGATGCCAGTCCTTGCCAGAAAGGCCACCGCGATCTATCGGGTGGGCAAGTTTGTGCAACGTCATAAGACGATTGCCCTGATGGCTTGCGCTACCCTGGTTGTGATTATCGGCGCTGTCCTCTTTGACTCCTGGCGCTCCCGGCGGGCGGACCGCCAGGTGAAGCAAGTGGCGTCTCTTGCCGATTCTGCAATCTCTGACATGACAGAGAAGCTGCAGGAATCTCCGGCGTCGGTAGAAACGCAGGCATCGCTGTTCCACAGCGCGCTGCAGCACCTGGACCAACTGAGGCAAAGCTCCGGGAACGATCCTCGCCTTCTGCTTGAGCTTTCGAAAGCCTATGAACGCGTCGGTGATCTTGAGGGGTCTCCGTTTGTCGCCAATCTTGGCAACTCTGGAACCGCGGTTGCCAGTTATCAGGAAGCTCTGCGCACCGCAATCGAAGCCCATGCCCGAATGCCCGGGGAGGCAAGTACAAGGGCGGTGATTGAAGCGTATCAACGGCTTGGCGGGATGGAGTCCTTCCTGGGAAACGTACAGCAAGCACAAGACAATTACCGCAAGTCCCTCTCTTTAGCCCTCGACTTCGGGCAACAAGAGCCTGACGATCCTATGCGCAAGCGCCTGCTGGCAATGAACTACGGTGGGATCGGAGATGTGCAGCTGTCCAGCCTGCAACCGGACGAAGCGCTGGAGAATTTTCGCAAGGCGTTCGAGATATTCGGCAACGAACCGAACGGCAACGAAGATCATGATCGAACATTGGTCGCGCTTTATATCCGTTTGACGAGAGCGCTCAACGAGCTTGGCCTGCAGCAAGAAGCTCTGGGGAATGTCCACAAAGCCATAGCGATCGCTGAGGCACTGGCACAGCAATCTCCGTCCTCAAAACAACTGCAACGAACCCTTTTCACCACTTATGTGAACATGATCCTGGTGCTGGCGGGCAGAGACATGATGAACGTGGGTGACTCGGCCCAGGCCCAGGTCTACGCCCGCAAGGCGCTTGTGATCGCAGAAACAATAGCGGCAAGCGACGAGAAGAACGTGCAGGCGCGCTACGATGTATCGCTCGCCTACTCGGGGATGGGCGATTCATTCCGTCTGGTTCAGCCGGCAACGGCGGGCAGATGGTACAGAAAATCTATTGCGTTGACCAAGGAGCTGGCTCCCCTGTACGGGGCAGAGGGACGGCACTGGATTGCAGAACGGGACGAGGGACTGTCCGAGGTGTTGGTCAACAGGAATCAAGCACAAGAAAAACTTCGGCTTTTGCAGGAAGCGAACCCGGTCAGGCAGGAATTGGCGAAGACCAGTGTTCACGGCCGAATCCATCTCATGGGATCGTACTGCAAGCTGAGCGACGCGGAACTGGGGGTGGGAAACTTGTCCCGAGCCCGGCAATACGCCGACGCTGCGCTGCCGTTTCTGAGCCAATTCAGTCCTACCTCGCCCAGCCTGCTCGCCCTGCGCGAGCTCGGCCTCTGTTACGAGGGCATAGGCAATGTGCAACGAGAGATAGCGAGGAGCCAGCCCATTTCCTCTTCGGAGGGTCAAACGGCTCAGGCAAATGCACGCCAATGGTATTGGAAGAGCGCCGCGGTCTGGGATGAGTGGAGGAGACGCGGTGCTGCTACGCCGGAGAGCGAAATGGAACGGCGCAAAGTGGAAGGGCTGCTCCGGACAACAAAATGATCGAAATGGGTGGCGAATTACGCCATTCATTACAGGAGATCATTTACGTGTCCGGATCGTCGAAACTTCGGCTCTTAACACCAGCAGACTTGGTTGAGGAACAACGCAAGGGTGCCCTTATCCTCGACACACGAGCTGCCGAGGAGTTTGCTTCACTTCACATCCGGCGAGCGATTCAAATCGGCCTGGTGGGGTCCTTCGCAAGCTGGGCAGCGATCCTGATCGAACCTGACCAAAAGCTTATTCTGGTTGCCGAAGATGAACCATCTGCCGAAGAAGCGGACACTCGATTGGCAAGAGTTGGCCTGGAAGGCGTGATCGGGTATTCTCTCGTCGACGAGAGACGATGGCGTGAAGAAAATATCGATCTGGCCAGCATCCGTATACTGCATTGCGCAGATGTCCGGCAGACTTTAGAGATCGATCCCGCTTTGCAGTTAGTCGATGCTCGTAGCCATGCCGAATGGCTAAAAGGCCACTTGCCCGGCGCCATCTCGATCCCTTTGCTCGACCTCGACCCTAAAAAACGAGCTATTGATCCGTCGAAGCAATGTCTTGTGTACTGCCGCGAGGGGTTTCGCGCTACGACGGCAGCGAGCATTCTGCTTCGCGAGGGAGACGGCGACATCGGTATTTTGATCGATGGCGTCGAAGGGTGGTTGACGTCTGGTCTTCCCCTGGAACTTTCTGAACCGGGCAATTTTGATGATCGAGTTTGTGATCGTTTTGCGCATTTTCCAATAGAAGGCAATTTTGCCAAGGGCTGACGAAAAAATCGCCGCTGCGGGAATAAAACTCCCGCTGGCGTGTTCCTAGTGGGTGAATAAAAATGTCATGGAACCACGACGGACAGGGCCGAGCCGACCCATCCGGCATCGAGTATCTCGACGGATTGTACAGCTACGCCATGGTCTTGACCCGTAACCATGCGGAAGCAGAGGACTTGGTACAGGAAACCTATGTCCGCGCCATACAGGCCATGGGGAGCTTCCGCGCAGGCAGCAACATGAAGAGCTGGCTCTTCACTATCCTGAGGAATGTCTGGCTTAACCAGTTGAGAAAGGTACGCAATGGCCCGCGAATGGTTCCCATCGAGGGAGAGGATGGCGATGCGAACATCGTCGTAGAGCCATCCAAAAACTCACATGATCTCTATGTGAGCAAGTTGGAGACCGCCCAGGTACGGGCGGCGATTCAGGAGCTGCCAGCGGACTTTCGCGAGATTATCCTGCTGCGAGAATACGAAGATCTCTCGTATCAGGAGATTGCGAGCGTTCTGGGCTGTCCTGTCGGAACCGTGATGTCACGTTTAGGGAGGGCACGAGCAAAGCTTCGTACACTACTTTCAGAAACGTTGATTGGATCCGATTCGTCAGGAGTGAGAGGAACCAAATGAAGGGTTGCGATGCCTATGGCGCGAGCATCCAGTTTTATCTCGACAAGGAACTGAGTACTGAAGACCAGGAGGATTTTCGGCTTCATTTAGAAGGATGCGAAGCCTGCCGGACTGAGCTTGCGGCAGAAGAGGAGTTATCCGGCCTGTTGCATCAAACACGGCCGTTGTATGCCGCCCCGGATAGTCTGCGCGAACGAGTCATTCGAGCAGCTGCTGGACGGGTTCCTTCGGCCCCCACATATTCAATTGCCCGCATCCGAAGTCGCACGTTCCATTGGCCGGCAGCGATCGCGGCAACTATTCTTGTTGTTGTGGGGCTTCTGGCCGGGCGAAATATTTTGCTGCAATCGCGCGCCGATGTTTACATCGAGACCGCGATTGCAGCTCACCGCAGGTTTTCTAAGCGGTAGTCTTCCCCTTGAGGTCCAGTCGGACTCGCCCAGCGTAGTCACAGCGTGGTTTGCCGGCAAAGTGCCTTTCACTTTCCGCCTTCCCACTCCTCAGGAAACGATGGGGCATGAGCAAACTTTATCGGCTCACTGGCGGACGCCTGGTGAACTACAAAGGCGCGCATGCTGCACTGGTTGCCTACCAGATGCAGCAGCAAAAGATCAGCCTTCTCGTCGCTTCCAGCAAGTCCGCGGTGGTTGCAGGAGGAGAGGAAGTCCCTTCTGGCGGGATCGTATTTCACTATCATAAGCAAGCGAACTTCAATGTCATTACCTGGAGCACTCACGGGCTTACTTATGCTCTGGTTTCGTCTCTGCCTGGTACTGGACGGCAGTCCTGCATGGTGTGCCACCAGGATATGGCGAATGGCGGCCGCTTCAGCGTCCAATAGGTGTCAGCTTCATAAAGGCTTTCCTGACAGCTGGTCCATCCGGGCTGGAATGCACAGATTTTGAATGTGCACTCCAACCCCGAATTGCGATGTTCAACCAATGCAGCTACTGGTCGTTGCCCTCGGTCAGGTCCGCGGAAACCGCATTCAGGTAGCCGAACAGGCCGCCTTCCCCCTTATTGGGTCCGGCCGTAAAGTAAACCTCCGCGGCGGGAGCTGCATCTGGATCCGCACTGCTGGGACTGACATTCGCGGGGCTGAGCGCCCAGATGCCATTGATGGCCAGAGTTGCTCCGCTCGCATCCTGTAAGAGCCCCTCGAATTTACCGGTTGCCAGATCGTAGGCAGCGATAAAGCCACTGGACTCCGTGGTCCCGCCACCCGCAAACTGGCCCACGAGCAGGTTGTGGCTGAAGCGACCGAAGTCGAGCGGAGCCAGAGCGACACCCCACGGGGCATTCAGCCAATTGCCGTGTTCCAGACGCTGTAGGAGCTGTCCGGTGGTTGAATAAATATCCACGTAGCCTAGCCCCGGTCCGTCGGTCTCGAATTGCGCTCCTGGCTGATGGAACGCATACGTTACAACAATGTCGTTACCAATATTCTGTACGTTGAAAGGTACGAAATCACGGGGCAGAAGCTCATCTACAAAAGGTTCCTTCTCCCCGTCCAGATCAACAGGGTGAAATGCGTTGTCGTAGACATCGACACGGCCCTTGGCAAAGTTGGCGGCATAGAGGTACGGCTTGCTCTCGATGAATCCACTGGTGAGTCCGGTGTAGGCTGAACCATCGGTGGTTTTTACTACGGTCACTGCATGCGTCGAGGGAGGTGCTGCTCCCTGCGCCAGTGCGACGTTCGGGTTCCAGGCGGCAATTGTCCCATCAGCGGTGGCGAAGATGAAGACCGCCGCCTTCCCCGGCGCCAGCAGAAAATCGGTCGTACTGCTGTTGGAGATGGTGCCCGTTGGGGCGCCGGTTTTCTTATTGGTCGGATCTGCCGCCGGAATGGTGACGACCAGAGACTGTTTCATACCGGGTCCGTTGTAAAGTGTCGCTACGCCGGTTGCATTATCGGAAACCCACCAGGCGCTGCCGGAGGTGCGTGCCAATCCCCAGGCATTGACCAACTGTGGATCTGTCACCGCAGCGACCCCCGAGGTGTTGGAAACAAGCTTCGTCTGTGTGTAGTGCTGAGCGAAAGCAGCGGCACCGATGGCTAGTGCGAACGCTGAGTAGACAACGATGCGCAATACGGTATTCATTGAACAAATCTCCTTGAGGATCAGGCCCCCGCTGTTTTTCGTGCCGCCTTCTCTAGCCAACTGGTGTCGGCACAGATGGCCGGAATCAAACTCCAGGCGAGGGTCTGGGTTTGAGATCCTGAGTTTTCCGCTTTCTGCAGTTCTCGCCAACTAAAACACCAGACCGCGTTTGCTATTCCCACTAAAGAGAGCTCGAGTGCGGGCAGAGACGAGACTCTAAGTGGGGAATAAATCTGCGTTGGGTTTGTTGTAAGTCCACGTGGAATAACTCGACAAACACATCTGCGGAGAACTTACATGTTTCCTCATATCGGTCCTGAGTTCGTTGCTGCTCTCATGGAGCAACCTGCCAAAAAAACAGAGAGAGCTCTCACGCGCCCAAAGCCGAAAAGGCACGCGGCGGTGGCTAACAGACCTTCACTCCTGGCGTTCTGGGCGCGTCTGATGCGGGCTGTTAAAGCAGTCACAATTCCTGCACGCTCTCTTTCCAGGCGTGGGGCAGCGTCATCGCCCTTGAAGAGCTTTATATGACAATTCGCAGCTTTACCTTTGGAGTCTGTCTAAAGTCCCGAAGCGACGGCTGAAATCCTGCATGCCCGTCTTCAGCCGTCCTTAACGGGACTTTTCAGATTTTTTGATGTGTACCCAGGACTGGCGTCCTGGGCTACTTTCAGCCGTCCCCGTTCGACAAGCTCAGGGCAGGCTCTACGGGACTGACACGGAGGCCAGGCACACTTCCGGGGACGCCAAGACGAGATCCTGCAATGCGCGGCGGTGCACCTTGCCGGTCAGCCCTTTTGGGAGGACGGGTAGAAACAAAATGCGCTCCGGGACCTTGTAGTCAGCGATGCGACCCCGCGCCATGTCCCGCATCTCTTGCTCGCTGGCGGCGAACCCGTCGCGCAAGGCAACGAACGCAATCACTTTTTCACCGTAAATCGGGTCGGGCATGCCAATAACACCAGCCTCGAGAACGGCAGGATGGTGATACAAGGCCTCCTCCACTTCCTGCGGCGAGATGTTGGAGCCGCCGCGGACGATGATCTGCTTGATGCGTCCCTGGAACCAAAAGAAATTTTCCGCATCGCGTCTCACCAGGTCGCCGGTGCGCAACCAGCCGTCGTCAAAGGTAACCGCGGTAGCTCGCGGGTCATCCCAATACCCCACGCAATTCGCGGGGCTTTGTACCTGCAGTTCGCCCACCTGGCCGTCTTCCACGACCTTGCCGTTCGGATCCGCGACGCGTGCATCCACAATGTCCAACGCGGGCCCCACTGAGCCGACCCGGGGCGCGCCTTCGCGAATGCAGGTGACAGGCGCAGTCTCAGTCATCCCAAAGAGCTCTCGGACCGAAACTCCAAAGAGAGCGAGAAAGCGTTTCTGCAGAGCCGCCGGCACGGTATCGCCGCCCGCAAAGCACAGACGGAGAGAACTGACGTCGCGCGGACGACAGCTCTGTTCTTCGACTACTATCTGCAGCATGGCGGGCAAGCTAATGAGGTAAGAGCAGCGCCAACGTTCGATTAAGTCGAGCGACTGGGCAGCATCGAATGCAGGGAGTAAAACGACCGTTCCGCCGCTGGATATTCCCGGGAGGAGAACGCCAACGAGCGCCGACATGTGCAGCATCTGCGTGAGCGCCAATAGGGTGTCGTTTTCGTTCAGGCCCAGGGAAGAAACCAAACCGCTGGAAGCAATGAGCGAAATGTGTGTGTGCATGACACCTTTAGGCCGCGCCGTGGTGCCCGAGGTATACAAAATTGTTGCTACCCGATCGGGAGTGACCTCGGGCAACACGCTCGCTGATTCCATTGTTTCGAGCGGGGGAAGAGAGGTGTAGATGCGCTGCAGATCAGGACAGTCTGTGCGAGCTTGCTCGCACAGGAGAGCCATTTCAGGCTGGCTGAAACAGAGCTTAGCCTTGGAATGTCCCAGGATATAGGCGATCTCGGGGGCCTTCAGCCGGTTGTTGACCGGCACCGCGATCAGCCCTGCCTTAAAGCAGGCAAAATAGAGATTCACCACCTCTACGGAATTGCACCAGTGAATGGCCACGCGGTCGCCGGATTGCAGCCCGTGCCGAAGGAGCCAGCGCGCCAGAGCATCCGTGGATTGGTCCAGCGCCTGGTAGGAAACTATTTGTTCGACGCAGATGAGCGCGGTTTTTTGCGGGTGTCTCGCGGCGGATTGACGCAGCGTAGCACCGAGATTCATGAGTTGAGGCTGGAGCCAGGGACTGTTTGAAGACACCTGCTTTGTCCTTTCACCGGTAATTAGGAAATCACGGTGATAGAACCCTTTCGCGGCGACAATATTCCCTTCAGGCGCTGAACATTGTGTACTTAGAGCATTTTCACTTCTACTCTGCACAGTCAAGCGCCGCGAAGTGCGGCTTTTCTTGAGGAAAAGCCACGTCGGGAGTGGTTGCTCTGTATACACCAGAAGTGACAATGCTCTAGCGGTCTCGAATAGACTTGTAGATCGGGCCGAGGGGTTGCGCTCTTCTATGGAAGAGTGACAGTCAGCGATACCGGCTCGTTGTTTTCCCAAGGCTTCCATCCATGAATATTGACCGCCGGAGTTTTCTTGCTGCGCTTGCCGGGACAGCCGCCCTGCCGGCTCTGAACACTTTCGCCCGCAATGATGCCGCGGCGCGAGAGAGACTGGCTTCCGATCCGCGGCGACCGCAATATCACCTGCTGCCGGCGGCCAACTGGATGAACGATCCGAATGGTCCCATCTATTGGAACGGCAACTATCACATGTTCTACCAGTACAACCCCAATGCAGCCGTTTGGGGCGATATGCACTGGGCACACGCCATCAGCCCGGACATGGTCCATTGGCGTCACCTGCCCATAGCGCTTGCTCCCACCCCAGGTGGTCCAGACGCAGCCGGCTGCTTCTCCGGCACCGCAGTGGTGGACGGTGATCGCGTCGCTGTTATTTACACCGGGGTGGTCGCGGCTCCTGAGAACGAAGCCACACTTCGCGACGGCGTTCATTCCTTTAGGGAAACGCAGTGCCTGGCCTTCGGTTCGGGCAAAGATCTGACCACCTGGACCAAGGTCCCACAGCCTGCGATCGCTGCGCCACCCGCGAGGATGGACGTGACCGGCTTTCGCGATCCCTCGCCGTGGCGTCACGGGGACCGGTGGTACATGACGGTAGGTTCAGGTATTCGTGGCAAGCATGGCGCCGTGCTGCTCTATCAGTCCACCGATCTGCAACATTGGCAGTACCTGCACCTGGTTGCCAGTGGAGAAGACGTTGGCGCCCGTAGCGCCAATCCGGTGGACTCCGGTGATATGTGGGAGTGCCCGGAACTCTTTCCGCTGGGCGACAAGCATGTGCTTATTTACTCCACCCAGGGCAAAGCATTCTGGCAGAGTGGTGTGCTGAGCCCTGAAGAACTCATCTTCCATCCTGAGCATCGAGGCATGCTGGATGGGGGTGCCTACTATGCGCCCAAGACGCAACTGGACAAGGCCGGCAACCGCATACTTTGGGGATGGGTAATGGAGACGCGGCCGGTCCAGCAATACAGTGCTGCTGGATGGGCCGGCATGATGTCTTTGCCGCGGATGCTGACGCTCGATGGCGATGGTCAGCTCAATATGCAAATCACTCACCAAGCCGAAGCATTGCGGCAAAAGCCGCAACGCTTCGCGCGCTCCGCAGACGAGGCGCAAAACCAGCGCCAAATTGCATCGATGCACATAGCGGACTGCTGCGGCGAGATCTTATGTGTGACCAAGCTAAGCACAACAGCCTTTGAGTTAACTATTGCCGATTTGGAAATGGATAGTGCACATTCATGGTTGTCCGTCGGCTACGACCCGGCAAAGCCCGACCAGGTTATGGTCGATGACAAACCGCTCTCTGTACGCGCGTCCCAAGGCGAAATGGAACTGCATCTCTACATCGACGGGTCGGTGATCGAGCTTTTCGTCAACCAGCAGGCAGGGTTCACCAAGCGTTTCTACTACCCGGGATCATCCGCACCACCGGCTGGCATACGAATCAACGGTACGACTGCATTGATATCAACGCTCTCGATATGGCAGCTCTCCCCCATATCCCCGGATCGACTTACCAGCTGATCTCG
>CAWCKO010000067.1:0-66661 GCA_963796145.1 uncultured Acidobacteriaceae bacterium
TTCCACCAGAGGGCAAGATTCAGCAGGAACCACGCATCGCGTCCCCGGCCTGACGGGATCAGTTTCATCACCGCAGAACGATCCAAAAAGTCAGTCTTGTCGCAAAACTCCGCCAGTTCTCGCCCGGCAAACTCGCCGGATTGTCCAAGGAACCACTCCTGAATCGGCACCCCAAACCCCTGCTTCCGCCGGTCGATAATTTCATCGGGGATGAGTCCCCTGACAGCCTTCTTCAGTATGTGCTTGGATTCGTTTCCCCGAGTAATGACCTGCTCCGGGACGCTCATGGCAAGCTGCACGAACTTGTGGTCGAGAAAGGGAACCCGCGTCTCGAGGCTTGCGCCCATCCCCATTTTGTCCAGCCGCATGAGAAGCAATTCCGGGAGGCGCAGATTCAGGTCGAGGTAGGTCATCCACTTGACCGGAGTCTTTTCCCAGGCATTTTGCATGAACCGTTCATGAACGGGGCGAATCGCCTGCCAGCAAGTCTCGTCCCGGAAGCGGAGGCGCAGGCGGGGTGAAAGCACATCCAGCTTGGCGAGCTGCGAAAAGGCATACGCGCCGCCCCAGAACACCGGCAACCCCGCGCTTGCTCGCCATAGTAGCTCATACGCCGGTCCACGGGATTTGCCCAGCATGCTCAGCGTCAGCAAGCCAAGCTTCCTGGCCGCGTGGGGAACAGGATATTCATTCCAGCGAATCAAATTCAGGATTTGTTTCCAGTGCTCATAGCCCCAAAAGAGCTCGTCCGATCCTTCACCTGCCTGAGCGACTACAACGCCGTTTTCGCGCGCCAGCTTGGAGAGGAAGTAAACCGGCATGCAGACGGGATCGCCAATAGGCTCATCCTGGAGATAAACCATGCGCGGCAGGAAGTCGAGAAAGTCCTGCTGGGTGAGAACCTGTTCATGGTGGGCCGCCCCAATGCGAGCCGCCATTTGACTGGCTAGCGGCAACTCACTTTGGCAGCCGGGATAGTTCTTGTCGTATCCCACGGAAAATGTTTTTACCTTTTCCGTGGCGCACTCGGAAAACAGCGCCGCGTTGGTGCTGGAGTCGATTCCACCGGAAAGAAAGACGCCCACGGGAACATCGCTCACCGTGCGCAAAGCCACGCTGGTGCGCAGTTCTGCCAGTAGCCGCTCGGCAATCTCTTCTTCGCTGACGCGGGTCAGGGGTGTGGTGTGGTCAAGAACGTCCCAGTAGCGTTCCTGGCGGCGGTGCCCCTCCGCGTCGACGGTCAGGAACGAGCCAGGCGGTAGCTTATGAATCCCGGCAAACAGGGTGTCGGGCGCCGGAGTCGTTATAAACGAGAGATAGTGAAAGAGAGCTTCTTCATTGACCGCGCGCGCCTGATCCGGATCCTGAAGAAGTGCTTTTATCTCCGACGCGAACGTAATCCGTCCGTGATGAATGCTGTAATAGAGCGGCTTGATGCCGACGCGGTCGCGAATAAGCCAGAGGCGGCGCGCCTTCGCATCCCAAAGCGCAATGGCAAACATGCCGCGAAATTTCTGCAGGCAATCGATGCCCCACTCTTCAAAGGCGTGCAGGATGACCTCGGTGTCGGAGTGGTCCGTTTTCCAGCGGCGGTGCCCCAGTCCTTCGAGCTCGCGCCGGATCTCCGCGTGGTTGTAAATCTCACCGTTAAAGACGATCCCGAGCGAGCCATCCCCATTGCTCATAGGCTGGGAGGCGGCACTGGAGAGGTCAATGATGGAAAGGCGGCGATGCGCCAATCCCACTCTGCGGTCGGGTGAAATCCAGGAGCCGGCGCCATCTGGCCCGCGATGGACCATCGTGTCCCGCATGCGGGCAAGATAGGCCGCCGTCACCTCGAAGTTACTGTTTTTGAATGCCAGTACGCCGGAAATTCCGCACATCTGCCGATACCAGGTGGGATTATTAGAACAGATGGGCAAAAACCGCTTGAGAATTATGAGCATCGTCGGCGCCCGGCCGAACATGATGAAGGTGGCCCCGCTGATAGCGGAGTTGCGCCAGCATGAGGAGATTGAGCCGATTCTGGTCCATACCGGCCAGCATTACGACTACTCCATGTCTCAGGTTTTTTTCGATCAGCTGCGCGTGCCCCCTCCTGACTACAACCTGGGCGTCGGTTCCGGGACGCATTATGCGCAAACGGCAGAGATTATGCGGAAGTTTGGCGAGCTGGTACAGCAGGACCGGCCAGACATGGTGCTGGTCGCGGGAGATGTGAACTCGACCATCGCCTGTGCGCTGGTAGCGGCAAAGGAAAGAATTCCAGTCGCGCACGTCGAAGCAGGCTTGCGCAGCTTTGACCGGACCATGCCGGAGGAGATCAACCGTATCCTGACCGATGCTCTGGCAGACCTCCTCTTTACCACTGAGGAGAGCGCCAACCGGAATCTTGCCAACGAAGGAGTGGCGCCAGGCAAGGTCTTCTTCGTCGGCAATCTCATGATTGATTCTCTGGTGCGGGCCCTCAAAATACCCTGGGAATCTTCATTGCGCTCCCTGTTGGGACTGGATGACAAACCTTACGCCGTGCTCACGCTCCATCGTCCATCGAACGTGGACAACGCAGATCAGTTACGGTGTACGCTCGAAGCCATCGCCGAGGTAGCCCAGCGCATTGCCGTGGTTTTCCCGGCCCATCCAAGAACCGCCCGCAACATTGAGGCGGCCGGGCTCAGCTCCGCGAGGGTCTGGAATGGTGGGCCGCTCCCTGGACCGGGCCTTTGGATGATGCCCCCCGCTTCCTACCTGGATTTTCTTGACCTCATCCGGCATGCTGTCATGGTCATTACGGATTCTGGTGGAGTGCAGGAAGAGACGACTTTCCTCGGGGTGCCGTGCCTCACCTGTCGCGACAACACGGAACGGCCAGTCACCGTCTCCATGGGCACTAACCGAGTGGTGGGATGCGACCCTCGCCACTTGCTGTTCGCTGCCCTGGAGGTACTTGAAAGCGCACCGCGCAACAGGGCCAGATCTGCCCGGTTACGCCCCCCGCTGTGGGATGGGCGGACGGCCTCGAGGATTGTGCGTATTCTCAAAGAAGTTTGGCAAAGCGATCCTGCCTGTGCCGCGGAGCGTGTGCCTCTGTGACTCAGAGCGAGCCTCCCGGGCTGGTTGAGGCGATTCAAGCATTGCGTACCTGGGTGGAAAGCAGGCAGTTCGCGGGATACGATCCGTTTGACCTGCTCAACTCGCCCTATCTGAGCGGGTCATTCCTCGGCCCATTCCTCGGGTCATCCCCCGGCTCATCCCTCGGCTCATCCCCCGGGTCATCCCTCGGCTCAGGGGCGCGCAAAGCTCTGCCCGGAATTCTTCTTATCCAGGCCGGCAAACGTTTCGGCGGTTTGCGGTTGCGCCAGCTCCTGAAGGTTCCTCCGAGTCGAAATCCCAAAGCTTTGGGTCTTTGTCTTTCGGCATATTGCGACCTGGCACGATCCGGTTGCGACGTCTCGGCCCAGGCAGCCTGGCTCAAGCGCGAGCTGATTCGCCTCCGCTCGCCGCACGAATCCGATTACAGCTGGGGATACGACTGGGATTACCTCTCGCTGCGAGGGTCACGGCTGCCGGCGTTCTCCCCAAACTGCATCGCTTCGTACTTTTGTGGCACGGCGATGCTGGAAATGAGCGAAGTTTTTGGAGACGCCGAGGCTCTTGAGATTGCCGAATCGGTGGCGCGCTTCATGGCTTCACGTCTCAAACGCTCGTTCGAATCGGCAGACGAAGTCTGTTTCAGCTACACGCCAAACGACCAAACATTGATTTACAACAGCAGCGCCCTGGTTGGTGTTTTTCTGGCGCGCGCAGGCAGTTTGCGCGGCAACGAGGCCTACCTTTCCCTGGCGCGCAAAGTCATGGTTTTCCTCCAAAGGGGCCAGCTGCAAACTGGTGCATGGTATTACGGACGACTTCGGCGGCAACGTTGGATCGACAGTTTTCACACCTCCTACAACCTCTGTGCTCTGCTCGATTATCAGCGGATCACCGGAGACCCGGCCTTTGAGCAAGCCATGCTCTCGGGGCATCGCTATTTCCAGACCACCTTCTTTACCCGCGACGGAGCTCCCAGGTACTTTCACAACCGGACTTTCCCCATAGATATTCACGCTTGCGCGCAGGCGATACTGCACTTCATCGCCTTCTCTTCTATCGATCCCTCGGCCCTGGAGCGTGCCTCAAAAACCTTCCACTGGACGATGAGAAATATGGCAGCGCCCGACGGTTCCTTCTACTTTCAACGCCATCGGCTGTGGACCAATCGCACCGCTTATATGCGGTGGGGCCAAGCCTGGATGCTCCAAGCCCTGGCCAGGCTGCTGCGCGCGGGAGGGAGCTTTGTCACCCCGGTTGGATTATGATGCTCCCGGGATGCAAAATGCGTATCTGGATTGACCTCGATAACTCGCCCCACGTTCAGTTCTTCCCTCCCATCATCCGGAGACTCGAAGAGGCTGGCTACGGGGTGGAGATCACCGCCAGACGCTTCGGCCAGGTGGAAGAGATCGCGCGCTCCCACGGTCTGCACTACGTGGTCATCGGCGAGCACCACACCCCCCATTTCTTTCTTACGCGCGCGATGGCTACGGTCATCCGGGCGGCCCGGCTGTTGCAGTACGGCCGCAAGACTCGTCCCGCCATCGCGGTGAACCACGGTTCTCGTGCCCAGGTACTCGCCGCATGGCTATTGGGCATTCCGGTCATGACCATTTACGACTATGAATTCGTTGATTCCGAAGTATTTTCCAGAATGGCAACGAAACTGCTTTTGCCGGAGACGATTCCCTCCACGACGCTCGAGCGCCGACACGTAAACCTGAACAAGGTGCTTCGGTATCCGGGTTTCAAGGAAAACGTCTATCTAAGCGGCTGGCACAATTCGCCCGGCGTGATGGATGAGCTGAAGCTGGATCCCGGCCGGCTGATTATCACGGTCCGTCCTCCCGCGACCTGGGCTCATTATCAGAATCCTTTTTCGGAAGTTCTCTTCCGAGCGCTGGTCGAACGTCTGCGCGGAGACCGCGACTCGCAGGTTATTGTGCTGCCCCGAACCCATAAACAGGGAGAAGAGCTGAAGAGTGCTTATGGCATGCGGTCGGCCCCTTTCCAGGTCTCCGACAAAGCCGTGGACGCGCTCAGCTTAATGGCGCATTCCGACGCCGTATTGAGCGGAGGGGGCACCATGGCCCGAGAAGCCGCCATCCTTGGAACCCCTGCCTACAGCCTCTTTGCGGGCAAACCCGGCGCTGTCGACGCAGCTCTCGAGCGTGATGGGAAGCTGACGATCCTGAGAAGGATCGAAGAGGTAAGAAATCTGCGATTCGAGAAGAACGCCCGCGCCTTTCGCTCCAACACCGCGGATGCCCGGACGGGTGAAGTCATCTTGCAACACATCATCGCCCTGGGAAGCTAAAGCAGTTTCGCAATACCGTGGCCTGGTAAAGATCGCGAGGAGTGGTTTTCCTTGAGAGAAAACCACGACAAGGACTGTCGCTTCGGTCTAGACCCATTGCGAAACTGCTTAGGCGGAGGCGCCCGTTATAATCTGTCTTTCAACATGAGGCATCTATTGTGAGGCGATTCATCGGGTTGGTATTCCTGGCGACGAGTATTTCGCTCGTCGCCCAAGATCAGAACGGTGGATGGCAACCGGATCTTACTCGCCTGCAGACCTACACCTCCCACCGCGCCTCGAGCTCAGACCCTACCGGCGCCAACGCGGATGCCCGCAGGGTTGAACCCGGTGCATCGCTGACCCTGTTGGACACCGACGGCCCCGGCCAGGTCTCGCATATTTGGTTTACGATCTCGAGCGACGAGCCCTACCACCTCAAACGCATCGTGCTGCGCATTTATTGGGATGGCGAGGCCACGCCCAGTGTCGAGGCGCCGATTGGTGATTTCTTCGGATTGGGGCTGGGAGACTACTACTCCTGGCAGTCTGAGCTGCTATCGGTCGGAAGCGAAAATAGCCTCAACTGCTTTTTCCCCATGCCTTTCCAGCGGCATGCCCGGATTACGGTATCCAACGAGGGCAGGCAGCCGATCGGGAGTTTTTATTACAACATCGATTACCAGACAGACTCCCATCCGCTAGCCCCCGGCACGCTGTATTTCCATGCTCAGTATCGCCAAGCCCAGCCCAATCATGGATGGACCAACAATTGGACCACCAATGGCGATCCGCTGGTCGATGACAAACGAAACCTGAATGGTCAGGATAACTATGTTTGGATGGAAGCCAAGGGGAGCGGGCAGTTTGCAGGTGTGACCATGTCTGTTCTGCAAAACCAGGACGGCTGGTGGGGCGAAGGGGATGACATGTTTTTCATCGATGACGATGCGACCCCTGCCATTAATGGCACCGGCTCAGAGGATTACTTCCTGGGCGCGTGGGATTTCGGAGGCAAGCCTTTCTCCTATCAGCTTTACGGGGCGCCGGTCGTAGGCCCGGAACTGGCGGGCAGCAGGTCGAGCGTCTACCGTTTTCATCTGGATGCTCCCATACCTTTCAGGAGATCTTTCAAGGCCACGATCGAGCACGGAAACGCGAATCATCGCTCAGATAATTTCTACTCGGTTGCCTATTGGTATCAGACCGAGCCACACGCGCCCTTTCCGCCCTTACCACCCGCCGAGCAGAGACTGCCGGTAGTGCAGCAGGTAGGGGGTCCTGGAAACGCCAACGCTGTCAGCCACCCCGCAAGCCCCCCTGTCTCGCCAGCGCCCGCGGCTCCCCCGAGATAGTGGACGTGTCATTTACCGTAATAGGGAATCACTTGAGTGAAGCCAGAAAAGCGATCAGGTCTGCCTGCTCCTCCGGGGTTAGCTTGTCCCGGTAGGAAGGCATTGGGGGAGTTTTCGTGAACCCGTATTCGCGCAAGTTCGATTTTTGAAACACCCGCAGCCGCCCGTCAAAGTCCAGCATCTGCAGGCTGAACTCATCCTGGTTGAGGATCCGTCCCGTGATGGTCTTGCCGTCGCTGGTTACTACGCGATAGAGCTGGTTCCTGGGTTGTACATCCGGATTTGGATCGAACAGCGCTTTGCGTAACTCCTCGACCGTGTGCCCGGTGGCAATCGTGCTGAGATCTGGCCCCATCAGCGACCCTTCATCTGCAACCCGATGACAGGAGAGGCACCCGCCCTTGCCCTCAAAAATAGCCTGACCCTTGACCGGATCTCCAGGGATCGACACGCCACTTGCTAAAACCAGGCCCGCACCCAAACTTATAGCGATTCTCGCTGCCCACATATATCCCGCTCCTATCGCATGCCATAGACGAACAGCACCGTGCCCGCAGCGACCGCAACGTATTGCCTGCCATCGACGGAATAGGTAATGGGACTGTTAATCAGTTCGCCCCCCAGTGCCGCCCGCCATAGCAACGAGCCATTCCGCGCATCCAGCGCAACAAAGTCTCCTTCAGGACCGCCCGTGAACAGGACGTCGGTAGCCGTAGTCAGAATTCCCGCCGCGCCTCGGCTCGTCAACCCACCCTTATGTGCATCGATGCTGTTGCCCGAGTTCAATTTGAACTGCCACTTCCGGTCCCCGGTTTGCGGATCGAGCGCCCGGACGGCGGTGTACTTTTCGTCGTCTGCCCCAACCACCGGCGTTTCGCTTATCACTTTCCCCGACAAACCCCTGCCGAAGTAAGTTTCTCCTTCTACAAATTGCTGCGGTCCTTTGTGGAACATATTCGAAGTATTCTCACGGGCATTCACGTAGAAAAGTCCTGTGCGGGGACTAAACGACGGATTAAACCAGTTAGTCCCTCCCTGGTTGTCGGGGAAGATGAGAGTGCCCGCTGCGGTGGGTTCGGTATTTGGAGCCATGATGGGCCGACCCTTTGCATCGAATCCGGCGTTCCACGTTTGTTTGACGAAAGCCTTCCCCAGCAGGAACTGGCCGTTTGTCCGGTCGAGTACATAAAAAAATCCATTGCGGTCGGCCCAAAGCAGGACCTTGCGCGGCTCACCATGCCAGTCGATGTCCGCCAGAAGCGGCACCTGCACCGCGTCCCAATCGAATTCGTTATGCGGATTGGCCTGGTAATACCACTTCAACTTGCCCGTATCCGCGTCGAGCGCAACCAGGGAACAGGTATAGAGATTGTCACCAGGGCGGATATCTCCGTAATAATCGGGGGCGGCATTTCCAACTCCCCAGATGGTCAGGTTGGTCTCGGGATCGTAGGAACCGTTCGTCCATATGGAGCCACCGCCATGCTTCCACGAGTCTCCGCCCCAGCTTTCACTGCCCGCCTCTCCAGGTCCGGCAATGGTGTGAAAGCGCCACGCCTCCTGGCCCGTCTGCGCGTCGTAGGCGGCGATAAAACCGCGGATACCGTACTCGCCACCGGCAACACCGACAATTACCTTGTCTTTCACAATCAGAGGAGCGGCGACGATCGAATAGCCTGCGGCTGTCTGGGCCACCGTCGTGTCCCAAAGGGTCTTCCCGGTTCTTGCGTCCAGCGCGATCAGATGGGCGTCCACCGTCCCCAGGAACAAGGTATCGCCCAGAATTGCCAGCCCTCGGGTGATTCGACCGCAGCATGCCTTGGTATCAGCCGCCGGGGTGTAGGGGGAGATCCAGAACAAGCGTCCGGTGATGGCATCGAGAGCCACCACGTCGTCTCCCTGCGTGGTGTATAGCACCCCGTCCACGACCAACGGCGTATTCTCAAAGGGGCCCAGCCACCAGGCCTGAAATACCCATTTGAGCTCCAGACCCTTGACGTTCGCCGGGGTGATTTGAGTGAGCGAACTGTAATGGATGCTGCGATACGTCCCCCCATAGGTCAGCCAATTCTGGGGCTCTTTGCTGGCGTTCAGCAGGCGCTCGAAGGTCACGCCTGGAAGCTCGTCGCCGATCTTCTTGCGGGCTTGTATGGCCCTGGCTCCGTTGTACGCTGCAGACTCCGTGACGATAGCGGGTCTGCCGGCCTCAGGCATGGCTGCTGCACCGGTCACCACCGACGGTGCCGAAGTGCTCCGTAAGGTAGCTGACAACCTGATCGACATCGCTGTCGCTTCCCTGGGCTCCTCGTGTAAGCATGTCAGCCACAGTTGCTGACCAGTGCTGTTTGGTCATCCGCAGCCCAGTGAACTGTTCGACCCCGTGGCAGCTGGTGCACATGCGCTCGACTACCATCCTGCCCGGACCGTCCGGCAAACTCGATTGGGCGCGCGCCATCAGCGCGGCACACAGGCCAATGGCCACACCCCAGACCCGGAAAGACTCCCTGCCTTGCAAACCCATATCTCCCCTGTTCCTTTGGCGACCCCGATTATCTCTCCGCAAAATGAGAATGTCCAAGGATCGACGGAGGCGACTCAGGCATTGTTGACAGCCGCGAGTAAATGTTTTCTCATGGTGCGGATCCGGTACTTAAACCCGACGTTTTTCGAGGACGAGTATGCAGCGACGCCGCTTTCTAAAAACCAGCGCGCTTGCCGGTTCCGCTTTTTTCTTGCGCCGCACCCTGGCGGCAGCTGTCTCTGACGACGCAATCATAGAGATCATGCTCGACGAACCCCTGGGGACGATCTCGCCTCTGATCTACAGCCACTTCACGGAAGAACTGGGTGCGGTCATCTACGACGGAGTGTGGGTCGGCGAGAAATCGAAGATTCCCAATACCGGCGGTATTCGCACCGCGCTCATTGAGAAGATGCGTCAGATCAAAGCCCCCGCCATTCGCTGGCCGGGCGGGTGTTTCGCCGACAGCTACGACTGGCGCGACGGTGTGGGGCCGAAAGATAAGCGCCCGCGCCGCACCGACTTCTGGGTCGACGATCCGGACGCGAAAGATTTGCCGAAGAAAGGCTTGCCCAGCTACGATCCGAATCAGTTCGGCACAGATGAATTCGTGCACTTCTGTAAGTTAAGTGGCGCCGAGCCTTATCTCGCAGCCAATGTTCGCAGCCTGAGTCCTTACGTATTCGACCAATGGGTAGAGTATTGCAATTCCCCGGCGGGCAGCACGACCTGGTCTGACGTGCGCGCGGCCGGCGGATCCGCCGAACCCTATAACGTGCAGTATTGGGGCGTGGGCAACGAGAGTTGGGGTTGCGGAGGTAACTTCTCCCCTGAAGAATACGCCAGCGAATACCGGCGCTACCAGTCATGGCTGCCCCGCTATGGCCTCGACCTGAAGCTGATTGGCTCCGGGCCGAACCAGGACGATGTGGACTGGACAACGCGCTTTTTCGAAAATATTTTTGCTCCAGGCCGCAGGATCAAACCACCCTTTGGCTGGTCAATGCACTACTACACTGACTTGCCGGAGGCGCTCAAATTCACGGCGGAAGACGTCTATCCAGGCTACGAGCTGGCCGATCGCATGGAAAAAATCATGCTGGACCACTGGACGGCGATGGGCGTGTACGACCGGAACCATAGTGTCAAGCTGGTGGTCGATGAATATGGCCCGTGGTATCGCTTCAGCGACACTAAACTCGATCCCACGCATGTCCTCGGCCAGCAGCTAACCATCCGCGATGGGATTATGACCGCGCTCACGCTCGACACGTTCAATCGTCATCCGGAAAAGGTCGCCATCGCAGCCTGCGCGCAACTCATCAATTGCATCGATTCACTGTTCCTCTCCCACGAGGAACACTTCATCACCACGCCGACGTTCCATGTATTCGATATGTATAAAGATCATCAGGGCGGACAAGCCGTTCGCGTCCAATTCTCCGTCCCGGATATTACTTTCCCCCGCAAGGCCGTCAAAAAGCGGCTTAGTGCTACTGGAGACGAGGCCCTCGTCGATGGCCCAGAGTCGCGCTTATGGGGACTGAACGGCTCCGCATCGCTGACTGGCAAGACATTGACCCTTACGGTTGTGAACCCTCATCTTACCGAGTCTCACCCGGCACAGATTGTGCTGCGGGGAGGAGCCAGCGCCGCGGAGGCTGAAGCGGAAGTGCTCGGCGGCGAAGACGTGCACGCTCACAATACGTTCGAGCAGCCAAATGCCGTGGTTACGAGGAAGGCAACGGCGACTGTATCAGGGAAAACTGTGCAATTCACGTTGCCGCCCTCTTCTGTAACACGGTTCACTATTGCGCTGACTTGAACTCGGGTGCCAATACTTAGAGCAGTTTCGCAATTACTGTGGACTGAAAGAGATCGCGAGGAGTGGTTTTCCTTGAGAGAAAACCAGGAAAAGGCCGGTCGCTCCCCGGATTTCCTGCGGCGCAGCACTGGCCGAGAACAATTATGTGCGACTTTCTTAACGGAAAGTCGCATGGAGTTCCGCGGTTCCACCAACCTCTACAGGAAATCCGGGTTCGGTCTACACCAATTGCGAAACTGCTCTAGCTGGCAGGTGGCAATTTTTGAGTTCGTTTTGCGTCTGGTTTGCGCAGGTGAGACTTGGCGCCTTTTGGGGCGCCGGTAGACTCGCGGACGATCAGGCGAGTTGGAATCTTGTAGTTGCGTTGAGGATCCAGGCCCTCTTCACAGTGCGCGCGCAGAGCCGTTACCGCCGCTCGCGCCAACTCGAAACATGACATCTGGATGGTGGTGAGCGGCGGAATCGTCACCTGCGCGATGTGGATGTCGTCGAAGCCGATGACCGACAGATCATCGGGCACTTTGAGCCCTGCCCGGTAAAGCTTGTGCAGCACACCAATGGCCGTCATGTCGTTGGAACACATCACCGCCGTGGGCATATGCTTCGATTTCAGCAGCTGCCCCATGGCCTCCGTGCCCCCCTCCATGGTGTGGTCCCCCTCCACAATCCACGCCGGATCGACCTTGAGGGTGCACTCCTCGAGCGACTTGGTAAAAGCAACCAGCCGCGACTGCGCAGAGTGCAGCCGTTTAGGCCCGCTGATAAACGCAATGTCCCGATGCCCCAGTGCAGCCAGGTGTTCCACGCCCTGCTGGATGCCATGGCGATAGTCCACCCGCAGCAGGCTGATGCCCGGCCTTTCCGGACCCACATCCACAAACACCAGGGGCACGTTGCGCTCCGCCAACTGCTCCAGCAGCGGCTTTTCCACGCCAAAAGTCATCACCGCGACCCCCTCTGCCCTGCGTTCCAGCATGCGCCGGATGCACAGTGACATGCGCCGGGGATCATAGTTGGTCGAACTGATTAAAATCTCGTAGCCGTGCTCGACAGCGATATCCTCAAACCCCTGTATCAGCTCGGGGAAAAAGGGATTGGTGATTTCCGAAACGATCAGCCCCAGCAGCCGGCTGCGCCCGGAAACCAGCGCACGGGCCTGGGTATTGGGAAAGTAATCCAGCTTCTCGATCGCCTCCCACACTCGTTTGGCCATCTTGGGGTTCACCGTCGACACCCGATTGATGGTTCTCGATACGGTGGCGATAGACACGTTAGCCAACCGCGCTACCGTGCGGATATCCAATTTGCCAGGCACCGCTGGCGCCGGCGGCCTTCCCTTCTTTCCCGCTTGCTTCACCATGAACCTTGCCCACCCGGAATACGCTTACAGCATACCCCAGCAAACTCAGGAGCTTACGACGGCGACCATGGAGCGTGGAGCTCCGGCGCACGTATTATGGGAGAAGAGAGTCCTTATGACAGACGAACATACGTTCCAGCGTTTCAATCTCCATCAGGTCGCCCGGTCCTTTCCGGATACTGCGGAGACGATGTTGCTGGATACCTACCTTACCAACGAGGAGGCCGCGAGCGCGCGTGTGTTTCGGGTCTACCGAGAGACACCGGCGCATTATCACGTGGGCTCCGACGAGTATCTTTATGTCTTATCGGGAAGAGGGACATTCTGGATGGGGAACTCCGCCAACGGAGCGGAGTTTGCTCCCGGCGACTTACTCTTCTTCAAGCGCCGGATCGTTCATGCGTTGCCCAGTATCCTTGAGGGGCCGGTAGTCTTTTTCGCCGTCGACACGCCGCGACGCGACCCCAAGGACATCATCTTCGTGAATCCCGCAGATGGTACGCCGGAAAGCTTCATCCGTGCCCGGGAACAACAGTATTGATCGAATGGCTCTACTTGTTTCCCAGCAACGCTTCCAACCTGGTTGCGTTCCAGATGTTCCTGCAATACTCCCCAACTGCCCGATCGGAGGAGAATCTCCCCATGCGCGCAGCGTTATAGATGGACATCTTCGACCACTTGTCATGGTCGAGAAATGTGGCTGAGACCTGGTCCTGACAATCAACGTAGGATTGATAGTCGGCGAACAGAAGGTAGGGGTCGCTATTGAGCAATCCGTCGACCAGAGGGCGGAACAGGTTGCGGTCACCACGCGAAAATTGGCCGCTCTCGAGACTGTCTATCACTTCGCGCAGGATGGGGTTGGACTCGTAGATGGTCCGCGGATGGTAGCCGGCATTCTTGGTTGCCACAACCTGCTGGGCCGTGAGGCCGAACAAGAAGAAATTCTCGTGCCCTACGGCATCCCTGATTTCGATATTGGCGCCGTCCAGAGTTCCGATCGTAAGCGCGCCGTTCATGGCGAATTTCATGTTTCCGGTCCCCGAGGCCTCTTTGCCCGCGGTCGATATCTGTTCGCTAAGGTCCGCGGCGGGATAGACCTTCTGGCCGAAGGTGACGTTATAGTCAGGGAGAAACAAAACCTTCATCCGGTGTTTCACGTCGGGGTCGTGATTGACCACTTCGCCGACGGAGTTGATGAGTTTGATGATCAGCTTGGCCGTCGCATACCCGGCAGCGGCCTTGCCGCCAAACAGGAAGGTGCGCGGTGTGATCTCCAGCTTGGGATGCCTCTTCACGCGAAGATAGAGGGTAATAATGTAAAGCACGTTCAGATGCTGACGCTTGTATTCGTGTATCCGCTTCACCTGGGTGTCGAACATGGAGCTGGGGTCGACGGAGAAGCCGGTATCCTGCTGGATGTACTGCGCGAGTCTGACCTTGACGTCATGCTGCACCTTCCGCCACTCAGCCCGGAAAGCGGAATCCTCAGCGTAGGTTTCCAACTGTTTCAGGTGGTCAAGGTTGCTGATCCAGCTGTCTCCAATTTTGCTGGTCATCAGTTTTGATTGTTCAGGATTACTAACGGCCACCCAGCGCCGCGGTGTAACCCCGTTGGTCACGTTGATGAATTTATTGGGCCACAAATCGTGGAAGTCGCGCAGCAAGTCGTTCTTCAACAGTTGCGTGTGCAACTCGGCAACACCGTTGATGTGCTTACTGCCCACGCACGCCAGGTAAGCCATGCGGACGAACTTGCTCCCTGTTTCGTCGATGATCGACATGCGAACCACGCGCGCGTCGTCGCCCGGGAATCGTTCGCGCACCGCATGCAGGAAGCGGTTATTGATCTCGTAGATGATCTCCATGTGGCGGGGTAGCAGCCCGGCAAAGAGCGGCAGCGGCCACCGCTCGAGCGCTTCCGGCAGAAGCGTGTGATTGGTGTAATTGAAGGTCTGGGAGGTAATGTCCCAGGCTTGTTCCCATCCCAGCTGGTGTTCATCCATGAGCAAACGCATCAGTTCTGCAACGCCAACCGAGGGATGGGTGTCATTGAGCTGAATACTCCACTTTTCGTGAAACGTCTCGATCGCGCGGCCCGCGGCCATGTGGACGCGAATCATATCCTGCAGCGCGCAGGAGACGAAAAAGTATTGCTGCTCCAGACGTAGTTGCTTGCCTTGTTCTACGTCGTCGTTCGGATAAAGCACCTTGGAGATATTCTCGGCGAAAGTCTTAGCCGCCACGGCGCCTTCGTAGTCGCCGCTGTTGAACTTGTCGAAGTAGAAGGATTCGCCGGCTTCCGACTTCCACAATCTAAGGTCATTGGCTACTCCGGAGCCATATCCCAGAACCGGCGTGTCGTAGGGAATGCCCTTTACCAGCGAAGCCGGAACCCAACGTGTCCGCAGATTCCCGTGCGAGTCCTTCCAGGATTCCGTGTGTCCTCCGTAGAGCACGTCGACCGACTCCTGCGGCCGCCGGATCTCCCAGGGATTTCCATAGCGCAGCCAATAGTCGGTAAGCTCCACTTGCCAGCCGTCATGGATCTCCTGGTGGAACATACCGAATTCGTAACGAATACCGTAACCGATGGCGGGGATGCCCAGGGTGGCCAAAGAGTCGAGGTAGCACGCCGCCAGCCGCCCCAACCCACCGTTCCCCAGTCCTGGTTCGCTCTCCTCCGCGATGATCCGGTCCAGATCGAGGCCGAGCTCCTTGGTGGCCTGCCGGATGGGATCCTCAATGTTGAGGTTGAGCAGGTTGTTCGCCAGGTGTGGCCCCATGAGAAACTCAGCGGAAAGATAACTAACGACACGCACGCTGTGTTCGGAGTAGTTCTTCCTGGTCGCAAGCCAGCGAGCAAGGATGCGATCCCTCACCGTGTACGCGACGGCCATGAAGTAGTCCATCTCGGTGGCGAAGTCCGGATCTTTACCCACCACGTAGCGCAGGTTTTCGAGAATTGCCTGCTTCAGCGTTTCAACTTTGACGCCGGTACGGTCATCATCGATCTGGGCAATTTCATTCTGCAGGGGTTCTTGCTGAGTCGAAGGGGTCATGGTTGACCAACTTTCCGCGAAACGCTTGGAGGGTGGGCTTTCGAGACGAATGCTAGAAGCTGCCCCATACAAATACAAGGTCAGGGGGCAGACTTAGCCCAGAATACGCGGAATTTTAATAAGTCCGCCCAAAGTCGTGGTTGGGGCTCTTCACGATCTATTAACAATCGCGGTCGCATTCTGAGGTGTGGCGAAGATCGACTACAACCGAGTTCTACGCATTGCCCTGGTCGCGCTCAGCCTGGGTGTGGTTGCGATTCTCGCTGTCGCCCTGGTGCAGAGGTCGAGAACGGAACATCTTACGCTGGCAGCCGGGGCATCGAGCGGAGAAAGCTACATCCTGGGCCATGCGCTGAAGACGGTTGTGGAGCGGCACTACCCTAAGATTCGAATCACTCTGCTCGAGACCGGCGGCACGGTCGAGAACCTGAAAATGCTGGAGGACGGGCGGGCGCAGATGGCCACTGCGCAGTCTGATATTTTGCCTGGACCCAAGACCCGATCGGTCGCTGTTTTATACGACGACACGTTCCAACTTTTGGTGCCTAAGAATTCGCAGCTGCACAGTTTCGTAGATTTGCAAGGACAACGCATTGCGCTGGCACAGAGTGGAGGACAATTTCAGTCCTTTCTCCACGTGGCGGACCATTTCGGCCTCCATCAAGCGGATTTTCAGTTCGTCGGCACCAGCGATGAGTCGGCGTTCGACGCCTTCCTGAATGGACGTGCAGACGCTATCTTCCGGGTCCGCGCCATCGGCGATCCATCCATTCAGCAGCTGGCGCAATCGGGCAAGGTCCGGTTTCTTCCCATTGAGCACGCCGCGGCGATGAAGATCCGATATCCCGCGTTTGAGGCCGCCCTGATTCCAATAGGGGCATATTTGGGCAACCCCCCGATTCCTGCACAGGACTTCCCAACCGTGGCGGTACAACGCACGCTGCTGGCTCGCGACAACGCAAATGCGGCTGCGATACGGGCCATCACCGGAGTCCTTATCGAGCGACGGCAGGAGATCATGCAGGAGATTCCAGCGAGCATGACGGAGGTACGCCTTCTGGTTGTGCAGGCACGCCGGCCGCAACCGCAATCGGGGCTCGGACCTCCCCTGCATCCTGGAGCGCTCAGCTTTTATGACAAGGACAAGCCATCCTTTCTGCTCGCTCATGCGGACTATGTGGGCCTGATATTGACTGTGGGACTGATGGCCGGCTCCTGGATCTGGGAATTGAAGCGCTGGATGCAAAGGCAGCAGAAGAATCAGGCGGATCAATACAGCAAGCGTGTCGTGGCGCTGATAAGTGGAGTGCAGGAGGTGAACTCGCTGGCGCCCCTGGAAGAAACATGGCGGAGTTACTGAAGATTCTCACCGAAGCCGTTCACGACCTTGACGCCGATAAGCTCTCTGAGGAATCCTTCAATTCTTTTCGGGTCATTCTGCAGATTGGGATGGAAGTAACGAAAGAACGCCGCGTTCTATTGATGTCCGCAACCTCCGCCACCAGCGTCGCCCCCTGGCAAGCCGACGAAGAGGTGAAGAAATCACTCTTGGGGTCGCGGTCCCAAGTGGTTCTCGATAACTGAGGACGGCCCGAAAGTGGGCCGAGGACGGGACACCGAGACTCCGTAATAATCGGTTATTCAGGTCGTCCCTTTCGGGGGGGTTGGCAAGGTCTTTCCGAGCCAAAGCATAGCCGGCCGCAGGTCCGGAGGCTGCGCTATTTTTAAAAGCTTGTAAAAAGTAGTTGCATTACGCAGGGTCTTTCATACATCCTTATGGAACTTTACAAAGTAATCAGGCCGCAATCGCGTGCCTGAACGGCCCCGGGATTCCTGTAATTCTGTGAGGTTAGAAATGCAATCCTACCGAGAGCTTAAAAGCTTATTACCTGTTCGCTCCCTTACGGCCCTGGTTGGCCGTTCGCTTTGTCTCTGTTTGCTCCTGCTGCTGGGCTCCATGCCACTGCGGGCCGACGTGACCGGATCGATACGCGGTTATATCCGTGACAAATCCGGCGCCGTCCTTCCGAACGCGACCGTGACTGCCCTTCAGACGACCACCGGTTATACCCGTACCGCCACCAGTGATGGGTCAGGCGAGTACAGTCTGCTGGCTTTGCCCCCCGGAACTTACAAATTGACCGCGTCGAATGCCGGATTCCAGCAGGGAGTCATCGACAATGTCATTCTCAACGTCAACGATGCGCTCAACTTTGATTTCACGTTGCAAGTCGGGAACGTGAGCCAGACGGTTTCGATCGATGCGACCGCCGTGCAGGTCGAGACCACAAGCACCTCCCAGGGTACGACGATTACCTCCTCCCAGATTCTGGCCATGCCGCTCAACGGCCGTTCGTACCTTGATCTGCTCTCCCTTCAGCCAGGGGTTAATCCCCAGAATACGAACAGCGGCTACAACGATCGTGCGCCCGCTTCCGGCCTCTACACCTCGTCGGGCAATGTGTCCACCGACGGTATGCCTGAGTTTGCCAACGCCTTCCTGGTAAACGGGGCTGAGGTCAATGAAACCAAGAATATGGGCGCCGGTCTGATTCCAGACGCCGACTCGGTGGCTGAGTTTCGCCTGATCACCAACAGCTTCGACGCGCAGTACGGCAAGTTTACCGGTTCCGTCATGAACACCGTGACTAAATCTGGAACCAACAGCTTCCATGGCACTCTGTTCGAGTTCTATCGCAATCAGAAACTGGACGCTATCAACTACTTTGACACTACCAGGGCGGAGTTGAAGCGTCATCAGTACGGTGGTGTGCTTGGCGGTCCCATCTGGAAGGACCGGCTTTTCACCTTCACCGACTATCAGCAAACACGTCAGAATGCCGGAGCCAGCACTGGACTGGTTCAGGTCCTCAGCAACGACGAACGGAACGGTATCTTTTCCGATGCCATTCTGAATACCCCGGTTGAGGGTGACGCCTGGGCGGCAACCCTCCAGAGCCGCGGCGGCGGGGTAATTAACGGCGCGGGAGGGGTGTGCCAACCTCCAGCTTGCACCCCCACGCTTGTACAACCAACTCGGGACGCCGGTGATGACCACCGACAGCAACGGCAATTCAGTGCCCGGCCGCAATATATCCGCCTATATCGACCCCGTCAGTCAATTGACATTGCCACTTATTCCGATGTCCAATCAGCCCGGCGGCTTCAACTTTGATGACTCAAGCCACGTGGGAACCATCATCGACACCAACATGGCCGAGCGGATCGACTTCGTTAATCACAAGACTGGGGATTGGTCGTTCTACTATCACTACGACGATGCGACCGCGGTCAATCAGGTCTACAACCAGCAATACTTTGGCCAGGAAAATCTGCCCGGCTTTGCAAACAGTGAGCCGTCGCGCAACCAGCTGTTCATGGCGAGCAACACCAAAACCATCGGTGCTACCACGGTCAATGTTGCGCGCATCTCGTTTTTCCGTACCGCCGTTCACACCGCGCAGCCCTCTACCAGTTCGTCGATCTCCTCCTACTCCAAGTACGGCTTCAATACCAACCCCGCCACAGGTGGTCTGATCAACACCGGGCCAACTGGATATCCATCGTCGGTGCCGGCCCTGATCTTCAACACCTTTTCGATCGGCAACAACTGGTTGAATCTCTATCAGCCTGACACGAACTACACAGTAGGCGACTCGGTGAGCAAGACGGTCGGCAATCATTCCATCAGCTTCGGGGGGGAGTTCCGGTACTACCAGCTGAATGCTCGAAACACTTGCGGGCCCAACGGATATTTCCAGTTCAGCGGCATCGAGACAGGTGCGGACGTTTCGGATTACTTTATCGGCGCTCCGGGAAGTTTCGTCCAATGCTCTATCCAGCTTCTCGACAACCGTAGCCGGTACGGTGGGTTCTTTGGCCAGGACTCCTGGAAGGCGACTCCCAGCTTGACCCTTAACTATGGCCTCCGTTGGGACATCGCCAGGCCTTGGAGCGATGTCTATGGCCGTTTGACCACACCTGTTCCGGGAGTGCAGTCCGTCAAGTTCCCCAACTCTCCTGAGGGCAATCTCGTTCCGGGAGATCCGACAGTTCCAAGCACCATCTCTCCCACCCGGTATGGGAACTTCGGACCTCGTTTCGGGATCGCCTGGGCGCCCTCCGGCGGCCTATGGGGCGCGGCCGGCAAGACCAGTGTTCGTGCCGCTTACGGTATCTACTACCTGGGCGTCGCGGATAACGGTAACTTCGGTATTCTTGGTGATGCTCCCTGGGGTCTCTACTGGGCATCACCCCAACCGACGGAGTTCGGGAGCCCCTACATCACTCGCGCAAACGGAGTCAGCCAGGGACAGCACTTCCCGTTCACCTACCCATCGGGCCCCGGACCGTTTCCGAATTTCCAGTTCGGATCGCTCCTGCCTCTTTACGTGCCGGGCTACTATAACGGAAATAAGACCTTTGGGGCCCAGCACTATAACTTCTCCCTCCAGCGGCAACTCGACAAGTCAACTGTCCTGACCATGTCGTACGTAGGAACTCTGGGACGTCATATCCAACGTGGCGTAAACGTCCTCGTTGGGAGTGCCCCGCTCTGCCAATCGCTTCCCGGTTGCGGGCCCTTTGGTGAGGCTGGCGTCTACCAGCTGAACGGCCAAAACATCTATGGCTCCATGGTTGGGGCGATTGACAACCAGACCATCAGCCCGAATTACACAAACTCCAATGGAGGTCCCGTTACCGCCTTCGCCCAGGCCACCTGGCTGCAGAACTCGGGAATCTCTAACTACAATTCACTGCAGATTTCGGCGGAACGCCGCGCTCGCGACCTCACCTACCTGCTCTCCTACACCTATGGCAAGTCAATGGACAGCTACTCCGCCGCGTATGACCCTCGCGATCCGACGCGTGCCTACGGCCTCTCGGGGTTCGACCTGCGGCATAACTTCGTGGCCAGCTACAACTGGAATGTTCCGTTTTATCGCTTTATGGGCGCGCACCGGTATAGCGAGGGATGGCAAATTACGGGCATCAGCCGCTTTAACACTGGCACCCCGGTAAGCTTGCAAGGCAGCGGCGCCGACTTTGCTTTGACCAACATCGGGCTCGAATATCCCAATCAAATAGCTCCCATCAAGAAGCTCAATCCGCGTGCTCCTGGACATATGTACTTCGATACATCCTCCTTCGCCAGCGGTTTCAGCTGCGGTTACGAAGTCTGTGGTGTGACCGGCAGCGCGAGGCAGTTCCTCTTCCACGGGCCGGGAACGATCAACACCGATGCGGGTGTGGAGAAAGACACGAAAATCAACGAGAGGATGCAGCTCAACTTCCGCATCGAGATGTTCAACGTCTTTAACCATGCAAACTTCCTCACCAGCGCTACGGTGGGCAGTCCGAACAGCGGCCAGTTCGGTCAGGTCACCAACACGGCTCCGGCTCGGGTCGGCCAGGTTAGCGGCAAGTTCATCTTCTAATTCAACGTAACGGCCCGGGAGCGGTTTTGTGAGAGAGTGTTTTGCATGAAGATGGTCCGCCTGGCGTGGCTCGGCGCAGCGGCGTTGCTGTGTAACCTGGCTGTCGCGCAAGCGCCGGCGACCCAGAAGAAACATCTGCTGGTGCTGGGCGAGGAAAAGGGATACCGGCACGAATCGGTCTCTCATGCCATGGCGGTCATCGAGCATCTCGGTGAGCAAACGGGCCTGTGGGATACAACCATCCGCACCGACACGGAAGTCTTAACCAAGAAGAAGCTCGAATTCAACGCCAAGAATCTCAACAGTTTTGACGCCATCCTGATGTTTACTGGCGGAAACCCGGAGATGGACGCGCAGCAGAAAGCCGACTTCCTCTCCTTTATCCATGACGACGGAAAAGGATTAGTCGGGGTTCACAGTGCCGCCATCACCTGGGTCGATTGGCCGGAGTTTGTCGACATGCTTGGGGGAGATTTTGATGAGCATCCGTGGCGCACGTTCGATGCGCCCATCCTTGTCGAAGACCCCGCTTTTCCGGGCATGGAGCAATGGCCCCACGAATTCACTCTGAACGATGAGATTTACCAGGTTAAGGATTTTTCTCGCGACAAGGTTCGCGTCCTGATGCGTCTCGATCCCTGCAAGCTCGATCTGGCAAATCCCAAGGTTCACCGTAAGGATCGTGATTTTGCGGTCACCTGGGCGAAGTCCTACGGCAAAGGGCGAGTCTACTACTCGACTCTTGGTCACCCGAAAGAGAATTGGGATGATCCGCGGCTGCAGAAGATGTACACCGAGGCCATCAAGTGGGCGATGGGATTGGAGTCGGCCGACATTACCCCTCAACCCGCGCCAGCCGCTGATATGGCCTGCAAGTAAGAACGGTTTATCCTAATCTCAAGAGGTTTATCAACCATGTGGAAGTTGCTGGTGGTTTTATTTGTCGCGCTGGGGGCTGCTTCGGCGGAGGAAGTTCATCCCATTCTCGCTCTCGGTTCGCCTGCTCCTGACTTCGCGCTTCCTGGTGTCGACGGCCAGATCCATAAGCTGAGTGATTACGCTTCCAGCCCGATACTGGTGGTGGTTTTCACCTGTAACCATTGCCCCATCGCACAGATGTACGAGCGCCGGATCCAGCAGTTGGCAACCGACTATAAGGACAAAGGTGTGGCGGTGGTTGCCATTCAGCCCAACGATCCCCAGGCTATCCGGATCGACGAACTGGATTCGTCGGATGTGAGTGATACTCTGCCGGAGATGAAGATCCGGGTGCAATATAAGCACCTGACTTATCCGTATCTGTATGACGGCGAGACCCAACAGGTAGCGCGGGCGTATGGTCCCCAGGCGACCCCACACGTCTTCATTTTCGACCAGCAAAGGCATCTTCGTTATGAAGGTCGCATGGATAACAGCTATCGAACGGAGCTGGTGAAGACTCAAGACGCGCGCAACGCGATCGATGCGCTGCTTGCTCATAAGGAAGTAGCGGTGAAGCACACCGGCGTTTTTGGCTGCTCGACCAAGTGGAAGGAAAAGTCAGCCGGGAGGCTGGCGGCGCTCGAAAAGATTAATGAACAACCTGTCAGCGTCGAGATGATTTCGAAGGCCGAGCTGGCAAAGCTGCATACAAACCCTGGACATCAGATGATGTTGGTCGACTTCTGGGCGACCTGGTGTGGGTCGTGCATCGCCGAGTTCGCCGATTTGCAAAACACCCTGCGTATGTATGGCGCGCGTGATTATTCGATGGTGACGGTTTCCGCGAATATGCCGGATGAGAAGGCGGGCGTGTTGCGCTTTCTAGAGAAGCAGCATGCGACCAGCCGCAACTATCTCTTCGACTCGCAAGACACGACCGCGCTGCAGACGGCGTTTGATCCTAAGTGGGACTCAGCCGTGCCGTATACGATCCTCCTGTCAGCGGACGGCAAAGTCCTGTACAAGCAATTGGGTTCCGCGGACATGCTTGAGCTCAAGCGTACGATCCTGGCGAATCTGCCCTCGGACTATAAAGGTTTCAATCAATACTGGAAAAACAACTAAGGCCTTCGTCACTTGAGAGCTGTAGCTTCTACATGATTAGGCGGAAGCGGTTGATATTTCGACCCAGAGAAGCTCCTTTGGATGTTGTGTTTTGGCTTTGTATCAGGGCACGACTTTGCAGGCTGCGGAAAAAGTCGCTGTTGTGTAGGGCCGGGCTTTAGCCCGGACAGCCAAGCGGCAAATTGTTTGGCCTTCAGGCCCTGAGGCACGCTTTCCACGGAATTTCCGCAGAAGCGATGAGGAGAAAACGTACCTCAGGGCCTAAAGGCCAATGGCTTTTGAGTATGGGTGTCCGGGCTGAAGCCCGGACCTACACAACAGCGACTTTTTCTGCAGCTTGTTTAGTTGCGCTGTAAAGGACAGCAACAAAATTGGGCTTTTAGCCCCTGCGCTCTTCTTTGCTCAGAATTGTCTTCGCGCAAGCATTTCCTGCAGCATGCGCCATGGCAGGGGCTGAAGCCCAATTTTGTTACTGTGCTTTACGGCCCGACTAAAGTCGTGCCCTGATACAAAGCCAAAACACAGCACCCAAAGGAGCTTCTCTAGTCGAAATATCCCGCTTCGCCCTGATTATGTTGAAACTCCTGTCTTCAGCTCCACAGGACTCAAGTAGCAAGCACGCGAGAACTCGCTGCTTCCAGCGCCAGACAAATAGCTCCGTTGACCTGCGCGTCAGGCCCAAGCGTACTCCGTACCAACTTCGGCTGCACTCGCTTATCCCTCTGTCCCAGAATTTCCTGGGTCGATTTCCATAAAGCCGGGTGCATGCCGACGCTACCGCCCAATACAAAAAGCGGGCAGTTGAGCACGACCGCAATGTTATAGACCGCGTAGGCCAGGGTCTGCGCCGACCTGTTGAGAACCTTCTGGGCAAGCCCGTCGCCCGCAAGCGCATGGTCAAATATCTGGGTGGCCACCAGGTCTCTCGGAAGCTGCGTAAGATCTTCGCGCCAGAGGTTCTGCCATTGCGCTTTAATGCCCTCGCCCCCGACGATACTCTCCAGTGCCCCCGGCTCCCCAGTCTCCACTGGCTTCACCGAAGTTCCTGGGACCAGCAAATAACCGATCTCACCAGCAGACCAATTCATGCCGTGAAACAGCCGCCCATTGAGCACAATGCCGGCGCCGATTCCAGTGCCGACCGCGAGAAAAACAAAATCCCGCACCCCTTGTCCGGCGCCAATCTGACTTTCCGCGATAGCCGCCGTATTCACATCGTTTTCTACCGCCGCCGGAACACCGAGCCTGGCTTCCAGTAGTGCGCGTAGCGGAACATCGCGCCAACCCATGAGATAGGACGTGGCAATCACCACGCCCTCGTCCACATTCGTCACCCCAGGCGCACCGGCTGCCACCGCCCGAAGCAAGCTGCGCGACAGACGGTTCTGTTGGAGCAGTTCGTCCACGCCTTCTTGCAGCAGGCCCACGACTATATCGGGATCGCGAATGCCCGCGGTGGAAACCTTCCACTTGGCCAGAACTTTACCATCCATGCCCGCAAGGGCAAGACGCAGGCTGGTCCCTCCGATGTCGGCACCTACGACATAGCCGGTTTCAATCTCGTGCGAATTCCCGCTTGCGCGGGAGGGTTTCTGTTGCAACATCGACTCGATTCCCTCGGATACGGATAAAATGCGCTGCCCTGCTACTTATTTGCGTTACGGCGCAACAGCGGTTTGCCGCGCGCTAATGCTCTCTAGCTCACGCCCTTTGGTCTCTGGAATGACATAGCGCACGAAGATCAGTGTCAGGATGCAGAACGCTCCGTAGATGACGAAGGTGAGCGAAGTTCCCGCGGCCTTAAGGAGTGACAGAAATGTAAGCGAAATCAGAAAATTCGAGGTGCCGAAAGCCAAAGTGGCGGCAGCAACGCCGCGGCCGCGCACCCGCAGGGGAAATACTTCAGAGACCAGGATCCACGCGATCGGCCCGATACTGAAGGCGTAGCACGTGATAAAGAACATCAAGCAGGCGGTGGCGATTATACCCAGGGACGGCCCCAGCAATGCCTGCCTGTAAAAGCAAACAGACAGCGCAAACAGCGCGGCCGTCATGCCGCCGACGCCCACGTAGAGAAGAGGCTTCCGGCCTGCACGGTCGACCAGCACCAGGGCGATCACGGTCGCGAGCACGTTGGTAATCGCAACCAGAAAGGTGGCGAAGATGGCGCTCTTATTCGAACTGATCCCGGCGAGCGAGAATATCTGCGGGCCATAATAGAGAACGGCGTTGATACCAGTAGCCGGTATCAACAACATGAAGCCAACGGCGATAAACAGCGAGCCCCGCACCGCCGGACTCCAAAGCGCGCTCCAGCGGCGCTCCATTTTAGTCATCAGACTGACGCGAATGTCTTCCAGCAGCAGTCTCGCGCCCGCCTCATCCGTATATGACTTGAGCACTGATTCAGCTTCGGCCGACCTGTTCTGAGCGAACAGCCAGCGGGGACTCTCGGGTACGGTGAGAACCATAAAGAGGAAAAACACTGCAGGGACCAGTCCGAAAGCAAACATCCATCGCCATCCCTGCGATGCGGCAAACCAGTAACCCACCAGGTCCGCCAGGGCGATGCCCGAGGTGAGGGCAAACTGATATAAGCCGATGAGCATTCCGCGCGATTTCGGAGGAGAGAGCTCGGAGACATATACCGGCGCCGTAACCGAAGTAAAGCCGACCGCGATCCCGAGCAGTGCGCGGGCAACGAACAGCACGTAGACATTCGGGGATAACGGCGCAAGGATGGACCCGGCGATGAAAAGGATTGCCCCCCAGACCAGCGTCTTGCGCCTGCCGATGCGGTCGGCGACCGCGCCCCCAACCAGCGCGCCGATCATCACTCCGACCAGCACCGCGATCACCAGAACCTCTTGCATCACCGTCGAAAGATGGAACGAGTCCCGCACATAGATCAAGGCGGCGGCAATGACCCCCATGTCAAAGCCGTAAAGAATGCCTCCCAATCCAGCGATGAAAGAGACTCTCCGGATGAAAGCCTGGTTCACATACGGCTGGATAGCAACGGGTTCATTCACTTACATTTCACCTAACGAATGATACCTTTATCTACGAGACTTTTTACCTGATTTTGCCTCTCTTTTTAACGAATCTTTTCTAACAAAGTGGAGTTTCCATGGAAGAAAACCAGAAGCAGGCGCCGCGCTGGGTTGGCGGCATCGAGCCGGCCAAAGAACTGCTCGCCGCAACCGGGACCCAGATTCTGGAAATCGAGTGCCGCGAACAGCCGGAACGGCTTTGCCAGTTGCTCCAGGCCTATGCAGGCGACTCTGCCATTCAAGCTGAGCTGAAAAAATTCCGCGATCTGGCCGCGAAAAAAGGGCCGGTGCTGTTTATCGGCATGGGAGCTTCTTATTGCTCTTCCATCAGCGGGTCGATTCTGCTGCAGTCGCACGGACGCCCGTCGTTCTCTGTCGATGCCGGAGAATGGCTGCATTATGCAACCTCGGTGTGGGACGATGCGGCCCTCTCTATCCTGCTCACTACTTCCGGGGAGAGCGCGGAATTAGTGGAACTCTTCAAGCGAGGCGGGGACCGGGCGCTTGGTCTGATCTGTAACAACCCGGCGAGCACCTGCTGGCATCTGGCCAAAAATAAACTCCCCATTCTGGCCGGGCCGGAATACGGCAACGCGACCAAGACCTACACCAACGCTACGGCGGCCGCCATCATTCTCGCGTCTGAGATCGTCGGGCTTCCGTGGAAGCAGGAGGCGGAGCGTGCGGCCGAGGTTTTCTCCGCTCATCTGGATCCCATCTTCGCCATGCGTGGCGATCTGGAGATGTTCTGCCGGGGTGCAGCAAACATCGAAGTCATCGGCCGTGGTGCGGCCTACGGCGGCGCGTTTATGAGTGCGCTCTGTATTCGCGAGATGAGCGGGCATCGCGCCGCGGCGCACACCGGCGCCGGCTTTAAACATGGGCCCAATCTTGATGTGGATTCGACCCATGTCGCCATCATTTTCGCTTTCGGCCGGACTGCCGAACTCGGCGTGAAGCTGGCCCAGGAATGTAACCGCCGCGGCGGCAAGGTGGTGCTGGTTTCAAGCCAGCCGCAGAGCGCCACTGAGAAACTGTTCCCGATTAAGATCGAAGCGGTTCCGGAGCCATGGGAGGGCATCACGTCCCTGCTGGTTCCGCAGGCACTCACTCTGGCCATGGTCGAGCGCACAGGATGCCGGCTGCCTCCGCGCTTTCAATACGGCGTGATGGAACAGTAGCCAGGGCGAAGTGGGACACCCGTCCATCTCCAATTGTTCCTATGGCTCGTGAGGCAGGTTCAGGGTGGGGTTCTGATCAAAAAAGTTGACTGGGCGGATCAGGAAGTCATGCCACAGCGTAGGCATCACTGGCCAGTCTTCCAGGCGGACAACGTGGTGGAACCCCAGCGTGTACCAACCCACAATATCCGTGTTCTCGATCGAACGGTTCGCCTTTGTCCATTCGGGCAGTCCGCGAAGCCCTTCGTTGTTGGTGACATAGGTGCCGGCGGCATAGCGTTCGTCCGGGTTGTAGGGCGTAACCCACATCTGATGCCCCGAAAAAGCGCCCACGCGCTGCGCAGGGTCGTCATTCGAGATACTGGAGACCGCAGTGGCTCCCGGCATGATCTCCCAACCGGTGGGGTAACCGCGAGCGTCGTGCTGCGACGGATTGATGAAATGCCACATAGATGGATTACGCAGATCGAGGTCCAGAATGGCATCCTTCTCGGTATGGGCGATTGATGACTGCGCCGCCCAGATGGTCTTGCGGGTACGCCCGGAAAGGGGCTCCTGCACCAGGCGGTCGATCATAAAGCTGTTGGCCGGTCCATCCACGTCCAGGTCCAACCGGTAAGAGAAATAGTGATCGTGATTGACGGCCACCAGGTTGGGCGCAACCAGGGTGCCGTGCTCGAGCTTGCCTGCATCACCCATCCCGTGCGCCACGGTTTCTTCCTTTACCCCTTTGGTCTCGACGATGCCGGTGGCGCCCACCGCAACCCGGATGGTTCCATCCTGCTGGAATATCCAATCGAGCAGGTAGTCATAATTGCCCGCGACCGCAGCTGTGCGCAGCACCAGTTCACGGCTGGGGCGCCCGCTGATCACCTCCCCTTCGAGGTGCCTCCATGCAGGGCTTTCGCTTGCGTGTTCGAACAGGCACGCAAGTTGTGGCTTCAGCACCGGGGCACCCGCGTCAGAGGGCACAAGGCCGGTAAAGTACTGGGCATGGGCGGGGCAATCGTCGGGACCGACGGCCTTAATCAGACCGCCAAGAAGAAATTCACCCGCGTCGACAAAGGCGCGCGAATTCCAGCCCTCATCGGGATCCATGTAGGGCACGTACATCTCCGAGAGCGAACCCTCGTACATCACGGAGCGAAGCCTGTCACCATCCTGGTAGCGCACCAGGTTGATGACTGGACCGACACGAGGATCAAGGCGAAAGCGGAAGTGCCAGTTCTGCCATACCACCTCGCCCTTGTCGATGGTATAGCCCGGGCCTAGAGGCTGAGTCACCAGCAAAGGCTTGGTGCCTGCGCGGGGCGTAGCTTCGCCTTCCTCGTAGTTGATGTCTGCCTGTGACATCGGGACGGGCTCGTTGTCGACCACCTTGAGGACCTTCTGGCTGGTGAGGTCGGCAAGGATATAGACCCCTTCGATGGCGCGGCCCCAGGGATGATAAACGCCGTGAGAATCGGTGCAATCGCCAAAGCCGATACGGCTGCTTGTCTGTTCGGGAAAGATCATCCAGGTGATGGGGATGGGCTCACAGCGCACGCCTACCAAGTCAGTGACCCCATGACGCTTGAGCGCGGCAATGACCCGGGGGTCCTGCTTGACCACGTCATTCATGGTGTCAAGCTCCGACTCGGTAATGGGCGCCTGGACGCCGGGAATCTGCTTCCAGAACTCGAGCTTGTGCCCGGCAACATCGACCCTTGCTTCGATGGTCTTTCCCCCATCCTCGAGGATGACATCGGCCTCGCGCAGGATGGGGTCGCCTGGCTTCCAGGCCAGTACCTTATCTTTATCGGGCTCGTGCAGCAGTACGCTCGAGAACAGCGTCTTATCAGTCAGATGGCCGCTCTGCTTCAGAACATCGTGGACGGTCCAGTATTCTTCCGTAGTGAGAGCATCGAGCGGATGGTTTGGCACCCTGGTTTGGGCGCCGAGCGATGCGCCCAGGGTTGAAAATGCGATCAGACCACATAGGAAGGCTCTCATCAGTTGTCAGGTCCTCGCCAACGCAATTTGTGAATCGTAGCACACTTCATAATCTTTAGTTACAATGATCGGGCAGCTGCGGCCCGCCTTTTTAATCAGTGGTATAAAAGGTATGCCCAAGGAACTTCCGGATTTCCAAGTCGGTTTTCATTGAAGAACGAATCGGTTTCAGTAGGCAGGCCCTCACTTCTTCGCCATACAAACGCGCTGCGGGTCCTCAAACTCCTGCGCGAGTGCGGTTCGTGTTCCAAAGCGGACCTGGTACGCGCCTCGGGTCTAAGTGCTCCGACGATCACCAACGTGGTCGGCGATTTGTTGTCGGCCGGCCTGATTAAACCTCTCGGCGAGGGTGAGTCAAACGGGGGCCGGCCCCCGGACATAATTGCGTTCAAGGCAGAGCGCGGGTGCTTGCTCGCGGTGAAGATTACCGCCGACAGCATCTCGTTCCTGCTCGCGGACCTGAATGGGCGTGAGCTTGAAACCCAGGAAATCTCGCTTGCCAACCGGAAAACAACCCCCGACGCCGTTTGTAACTACATCGGCGAAGAAGTGCGGCGTATGTTACGCAAGCACAGGAAGAAGCGGGAACAGTTGCTCGCGCTGGTGGTCGGCGTCCCTGCCATTACGAATGTGGACGAGGGCATCGTTCTGTCGATCAGCACTCTGGAAAACTGGCGTTCCGTCCCCCTGCGCGCCAAGCTGAGTCAGATCGTAGACTGTCTGGTCATTATTGAGAACGATATCAACCTGGCCGCCCAGGGAGAGCGATATTGCGGCGCCGCCCAGGCAGAGGAAACATTCATCCTGATTCACATCGGCCCCAATGTTGGCGCCGGCATCGTCCTCGGCGGCCAGATCTACCACGGGTCGCAATGGTCCGCAGGAGAAATCGGTTATCTTCGTTTACCGAATACCTCTCGCAGGCGGCCCACCCTGCATGAGTTTGGTGAGCTCGAAACCGTGCTGACCAGCGCTGGAATCCTCGAGAGCTGGCAGGAAGCAAAAAAGAAGCCCAGCCACGATGCGGCCGAGGGCCAGGAGAAGATGGACGCGCTAGGGGTACTTAATCTGGCGCAGGCCGGGGATGCTCGCGCCGAAAAGATTGTCCAGAACCGAGCCAGCATCGTGGCCGATATCATTGTGAACGTGTCGCTCATTCTGAATCCCGGGCCTGATTCTGCTGGAGGGAGAAGTAGGCAGCCATCCCACGCTCATCAGCGCAGTGCAGAAGCAGCTTCAGGAGAGCGAGTTCGCGGTCACCAAGATCGGCGCCGGCAAACTCGGCAACACCTCAGTACTTTGGGGTGGAATTGCCATTTCTCTGGAGATGATCCCCTCTGTTCTGCTTCCCAGCCCTTAGAGTTACCGCAAGGTGAAGGCGATATACATGCTGCCGGTTCGCCCCTTTGTAAATTGGGTCCCGCCACTTGCAATCACGACGTACTGCCTGCCGTCGACCATGTAGGTGGCCGGAGTTGCGGTGCCTGCAAAGGGCAGCACTGTCTGCCAAAGCAGCTTGCCGTTCCTGCTGTCGAAAGCTCTGAATTTCTTGTCGTAGGCCGTCGCACCGATGAACAGAAGATTTCCTGCAGTGATGATCGGCCCACCATAATTTTCTGAACCTGTATTGGTCATGCCCTTGGCGGCAAGTTCCGGATACTCGCCCAACGGAATCTTCCACAGATAGCGGCCTGTGTTGAGATCGATTGCGTTCAGGGTCCCCCACGGCGGAGTAATCGCCGGGTAGCCTTCCGCATCTACAAAATCCCGCGATCCTGTGACCTCGTATCTCATGGGGGCGCCGTCCGCTGCGGCAGAGTAAATCCCTCCCTCGTCTGGATCCGGCACATTTGTCTCCACCTGCTTGGTCAGAAACTGAATAAGCGCTCGGAGGTGTTCACCGCGAAGATTGGGAAAAGAGGGCATGCGACCGCCGCCCTGCGCGATCTTGTCTTCAATCTGCTGAGGCGTAAGACGGTTCCCCACGTCTAGCAGCGAAGGATAGAGCGGCGGCGAGCCGGCAAGGTCCTTGCCGTGACATAGGCTACATTGATTGTGGTAAATCCTTTCGCCGGTACTGGCAGTTGGCCGGTTTTCCGTCAGGGCGAGGACACACGCCATCTCGTTGGCGTTGACATAGATCACGCCGCGCGTGCGATCCACCGCCGGTCCGCCCCATTCGGCGCCGCCAAGAAAGCAGGGAAAGACGACTGTTTCCTGGTTAAGGCCGATGGGCACAAATTGGCCGCCGCTGCGAAACGTGGCAAACGCCTTCACTGCCTTTTCGTGGGCTTCGGGCGTACGCGTGGTCAATAAATCCTGCGTAAGAATCTGCCGGGTGAACGGTTCGGGCGCGGCGGGAGTAGGTTGCGTAGGCGATGTAACTTCTCCTGGAACGTCGCTCGGCCGGTAAGGCCGTTCCTCGATGGGAAAGAGCGGCTTACCATTGGTGCGGTCGAATAAATAGAGATATCCCTGCTTGGTTGTTTGCGCAACTGCATCGACGCAACCGCCGTTGTTTCTTACTGAGAGCAGCGCGGGGGGCGACGGAAAATCTCGATCCCAAACGTCATGATGGACCCCTTGAAAGTGCCACAGGAGCTTCCCTGTCCTGGCATCGAGAGCAAGCAGGCTGTCCGCGAAGAGGTCGTCTCCCACACGATCCGCTCCGTAGAAATCGAAGACTGCGGATCCAGTTGGAACATAGACGATGCCTCGTTGTTCATCCAGCGCCATCCCCGCCCAGTTGTTGGCTGCGCCCGCACTTTTCCAGGCATTCGGAGGCCAGGTGTCGTAGCCGAATTCGCCCGGACGAGGGATGGTATGAAAACTCCAGCGGAGGCTGCCGGTGCGAACATCGAAGGCGCGAACGTCGCCGGGAGGGGCTGGATAGGTCTCCGGATTGCGGCCGCCAACGATAATCAAATCCTGGTAAACAATTCCGGGGCTGGTGAGAGCGATGGACTGGGCAAGATAGTCTCCCCGAAGGCCCTTGCGCAAATCGATCCTTCCCTGTTCGCCAAAGGAGGGAATCGCTTCGCCAGTTTCCGCGTCGAGCGCATAGAGATAATTCATCACTCCAGCCAGAATCCGGCCATGGCGGCCGTCACTCCAGTAGGCAACGCCTCGCGCCGGTTGACTGCTGTGAATGCCGGAATCGAATTTCCAAAACAGCTTTCCGGTTGCTGCGTCGAGCGCGATTACCTTTTGCGAAGCGGTATAGGCGAAGAGCGTCCGACCCACGACGATCGGGCTTGTTTCCAGCCCACCCTCTTCGGCCGCATCGAACCTCCACGCTTCTTTGAGCTTTTGCGCGTTGCCGCGATTGATTTGCAATAGGGAGGAGTAATGATCGCCTTCACTCTGTCCGCCATAGATCGGCCAATCGGAACGGCGCGGCAACGGATTGCTCTTGCACGCCTGCGCATGCAAAACTGCAGGCGTTAGACCAATCACCAAAGCGAAGATCTGTCCCTTAGGAATTCTCAGTTGAGTTTGCCTAGCAGCCATTCCGCCGCATTTTCAATGAGTGTGTTCTGCACGGGACTGGTAAAGACCTTGTCTCCGTGGCCCATATTCATATAAACCATCTTGTAATCGGTGTTCGTCCAGACGACCGGAATATCTCCGTATGTCAGCAGGCCCTTGATGCCGAGCGGATAGTTTGCCGGATCAAGCGTCAGCAACACATGAATATGGCTATCTGCTCGGGGACTGGGCTTCCAGCGATACCATTCGTTCGTGGGGGAGATAAATTTCTCCGGCAGACCGCGAGTAACAGGGCTGCTCCGGTCGTCCACTATCAGTTGCGCCGGCAAAGGAGGCCAGCTGTTAGCGTCAAACACCCCTCCGCCGATAAACGTCATGAACCACGGCCATTGGGTGTGCTTGTCGTTGTACGCGGATACGTGAAAGCCAAGCCACGCACCACCTCCGGTCATATATTTCTCGAACGCATCCCGCTCAGCCTGGTTATGGGGAAATTCGTTGAGCCATACCACCAGTTGGTACTGCTTCACATTGACATCGTTGAGATCTTCCCAATTGGTCGTTGCCTCCAGCACGAAGTTGTCTTTCTGAGCGAGCCCAGCGAAGAACCGCAGTCCATCCAGTGCGAACAGAACGTGATCGTTTTCTACATTCAGAGAATAAAAAACCAGCACCTTGGGCCGGGAAGTTTGTGCGCCCGCGGCACTCGAAAACAGTATTCCCAGGCAAAGGGCCAGCGCGGCGAAAGACCTTTTCACAGGCCGGCACCCCAAAGGACGGCGTTCCTGAAGAGCTGGGTAAAGTCCTTGTTGTCAAACAAGCCCGGGTGATGACCCATAAATATGTACACGTTCCTGGCCTTGACGTGTTCGTTGGTCCAAACCACGGGATGGTCTCCCATGGTGATCATGCTTCGTGGTTTGTAGGTCGACTCGTCGACACTGGCCAGAACATGCACTTTGGATCGATTCGACATGCTCCAGGTGTACCACTCTTCCTTATCGATGACGAAGGAAGACGGCAGACCCTTGGTCACGGGGTGCGTCTGGTCTTCCACTTTTACGGTCGCCGCCGCGAACTGCGCGATGTAGCTGGTATAGCGAATGTCTCCCATAAAGTGTGAGTACCAGGGCCACATGGGGTATCCGTCAAAGTCGCCCAGCAGCATGGCGTGGTGAAAACCTATCCAGCCGCCTGTTCCGCGAGTGATGTAGCGCTCAAAGGCCTTCTTGGCCACCGGGGTCCAGCGATAGGGCGGATAGTTGAGCTGAATAAATAGCCTGTACTTCGCCAGGAACGCATCGTTGATCTGATCGGTGTTTGCGATGTAGTCGACCGCAAAGTCGTTTTCGGTTGCTAATTGCTGCAGTTGCAACTTCGCCGCCTCGACGAAATCATTGTGCGAACCGTGCACGGCCTCGGCGATCGCGACCACCCGAAACTTGACCGGGTGACTGGGCGCATCATCGGCATGCGCGGTGACGGGGGCAATGAAAACCAGCAGAGAGAAAAAGAAGACTGACAATTTCATTAGCGCTCTGTACCTCGAATCACCGTCACATTGTTGCTGCTGTAGTTGGCGGCATAAATTAAATCAGCCGGCTCATCGATCGCGAAAGCGTAAGGAATCGTTCCCGCATCCACCTTGGCGACGGAGAGATTGGTCTTGCCGTCGATCACGGTGACGGTGGCCGTTCTCTGGTTGGCCACGTAGATTCGATCCCTCTTCACGTCGACCGCGATTGCCTGCGAATGCGTTCCTAAATCAACCGTCTTGCTCACCGTATCGGTCGTGCCGTCAATCACCGCCATGGTGTCGTTGCCGTAGCTCAGAACGTAAGCTTTTTGGGTCACCGGATTCACTTCTACCGCAAAGGGAATCGCACCGACGCTCACCATAGTCGCCGCGTTGGTTGCCCCCTGGATAATGGCCACGCTGGCGCTGTCTTCGCTTACGGCATAGATCTTGTCCGCCTTGGCATCCACCGCGATAGCCCAGGGATGCTTTCCGATCTCCACCGCGCGGCTAGAGCCGGTCGCTCCATCAATGACGGTTACGTTCTGACTGCCATAATTGACCGTGTACACCTTGTTGGTTACTGCATTGAGCGCGATGCCCCGGGGGCCCTGCCCCACCTGGATGGTACTGGTCGCGTTGGTCGCCCCATCGATGACAGTCACACTATGACTGAAATTGTTTGCCACATAGATCTTGTTCGTAACCGAATTCACAGCTAACGCCTGGGGATAGGTTCCCACGTGAACAGTGGTGCTGACGGCATTAGTGTCTCCATCAATCACCGAGACTGAATCGGCTCCCGCGTTGGCTATATATATCTTGTTTGTTTTCGGGTTGATCGCCACGCCCTCCGGGCGATCTTCGACACTTACGGTGGAGGTTGCGTGCGTGGCCCCATCGATGATGGTTACTGAGTTGCCGCCGTGGTTCACAACGTAAATCTTGTGGGTCACCGGGTTCGCCGCCACCGCAACCGGAGTGGCCCCAACGGCCACAGTTGCGACAGCCGTTTGTGCCGCCACGAACATGGGTGCGAGGGCAATGGCGAGACACGCGGTCGCGGTTCTAACGCGGCTGATCATTTTGCTGGGGCAGTTGAGGCTGTTTCGGTTTTTGGCAGCGGCAACAGGTCTTTGGACGGCGTGTCCGCCGGAAAGGCCACATTGAAAAAGCAAACCATCATCTCATCGAAGCTCTGTTGTCCCCAGGTGACCGTCTTGCTGGGATCAGGGTTTTCCGGATTCTTCGCGGAGTTGTCGTAGTGCGCCGTGCATTCGATCCTGGTGCCCGCCGGGAGCACAATCGGCTTCTCCAGGTTGTACCAGAGCTGCCAGTGCCAGTTATAGTGCGGCACGTTCAGGATGTCTCGCGTCTCTCCATCCGGAAATACCAGCCGGTACGACATGTCTTTTCCGCGCATATGCATGTGTGGATGCATACCCAGAAGAGTGACTTCGCGGCGAAACGTAAACGAGGCGTCTACGCGGTAGTCCGGATCGCCCGGTGGAATCTGGAACTTTTCATTTCCTGCCGACAGTGTCATCACTCGTTCTTTTGGGGGCTCTTTTGCCAGCACCAGGCCCACGTTGGCCTGATCCGTGGCGGCTTTTCCTTCGGGCATGTAATGCACTTCGAGCACAATGTCTGATCCGGCAGGGATAAGCTTCGCCTGGCCAGGCTCAAACATATCCGGCGGCTGCCCCGGAGCATAGCCCACCAGCCAGTCACTGGGCACGTCGTCTTTCTCTACCTTCTCCCCCGCCTTGGCCGGCGGAGCGACAAAGAATTCTTCTTTGGGTTGATCCTTGAAATAGTTCGATCCAGGCGTGCGAACATAGGCGACGATATGGTGCACGACAGAGCGATCGGTTGGCGCGGCCTCCACATCTTGAACCCACGTATCTTTGGTGAAGCCGGTGGGAAGAATCACGTACTGGTAGTCAAGGATTCCGGTCGCCGGGACCGAGAACGGGCGAGGCAGACTGGTAGATCTTGTCCGGCTTAGGAATGGTCCAGCCCTGCACGAAGTCAATAGCCGGAGGCATATCCTTCGGGTCTCCCTTCGGCGCACCAGCATCGACCCAGGCCGCGATAGTATCGATCTGCGCCTGCGTCAGCGAGCGATTATTCTCAAACTTCTCCGTGTGCCCATCCTCAAACCAGGGCGGCATCGCTCGGGTCACAACCATCCGCTTCATCGCCGTCGCCCAGGGCCGCGCATCTTCATAGGTCAGCATGGAGAACGGGGTGCCTTCACCTGGACGATGGCAGCTCTGGCAATGCTGCTGCACGATGGGCGCAACATCCTTGGTAAAGGTCACGTTCGAGGGCTTGGTGACAGGAATGGCAGCCGAATCAGGTGTCGACATCCCGGCCATTTGCCCCAACAAGGCATGCCGCCGTGCACAGCTGCGCGCGAAGATCGCCAGCGTCCGCTTCATAGGCATTCGACCTGTTTGATTAATTAGGAATGTTTCATTAGTATGTCGCCATCCAGTATCTACCGGGCTCAACCGTCAGGCAATGCTTTTTTACGTCGGGTAAATCTCAATGAAAATCCTAAGCTATTTCGCTCTCGTTTGTGCGCTGGCGGGCACTGGGTACGCTGAAATGCCCAGCTGCTATAAGACGGTGAATCGCGTAACCTGGCTGGTGCAGAACGTAGACCTCGCGAAGCAGGGTTGGGTCCAGCTCGGATTATCCGACATTCATGAATACCCGGATGTCGTGCTGACCGGGCAAGACCACGGCAAGCCGGTAAAGATGTGGGCGTGGGAAATCACCGGGCACCTGGGAAACCTGACCGTCGACATGATTCAGCCCGCCGAGGGGCAATTAAACGCCTGGAACGATTTCCTGGGCAAGCATGGTGATGGAATCTTCTCCATCGTGCATGAAGTGGCGTCCCAGGCGGAGATGACCAGGGAAATAAACCGCATGCGCGCCCTCGGCGTCGGCGTGCTGCAGCAATTAAGTTTCGATCGCGACGGCAAACGCGTAACCTTCACCTACTTCGACACCGAACCTCAGGGTAAGTTTGTTCTCGGGCTCGTCTACTGGCCGGGGGGCGCCCCTCCCGCGGGACCACCAGGAAAGGTTTCCCACCTCGCACCTGTGATCCGCGAGTCCGAGCCTGTCTCCGCCTACTGGCAGAAACTGGGTTTTCCCGCATTCCGCATGGAGCATGCTACTCCGCGACAAGATTCGACCTACCGCGGCAAACCTTTGTGGTTTGCGTTTGACGTGGGTTACCAGAATTACGATCAGTTCAGCTACGAATGGATTATCCCCCCGGCGACGCCCCCAAACATCTATGCCGATTTCCTCAAGGCGCACAAAGAAGGTATTCAGCATCTGGGCATGCCGGTCGACGACTTAAGTAAGGCAGTAGCCGACTACGAGAAGCTCGGCTATCACGTATGGCAATCCGGAGCATGGGGAGACGTGGGCAAGAAGGATTCTGGCCAGTACGACTACATGGATACGGACTCCATCGGCGGCGTCAGCGTCGAGTTGATACACGCCTATAAATAGACAGTAATAGTCCTTCGTGTCGTGGGGCTCCATATCCCGCGAAACGAGATGCGGAAAACCGGCGTCATCATGGAGATCTCACCGGTCGAACCCCAGTGGGTGGCCCAGGTTTTGCTTCTGAGACTTGGGTTCCTTCGGCCACACTGGTTATATAGGTAAACCCAGGCCTCAAAAGCAAGACCTGGGCCACCTAACACGAACAATATATCTAGAAGAAGTATTTCAAAGCCAACTGCAGATCCCGGTTGTCCGTATGGGTCGAAGTAACCACACCAAAAGTGCCGGATCCCTGGACGGTTCCAGGAGGGGCAAATTGGGCATGGTTGAGTGCGTTGAAAGCCTCCATCCGGAACTCGAGTTGCTGCCCCTCAAAAGGCATGGGGAAGACTCTCTTGACAGCCAGCGTGATCGGATCGTTCTTCACCCCTGTAACCGGGGTGCGTGGGCTGCTGCCATAGTGGCCGTCAGCCTCAGCGAAGGCGGCCGTATTGAACCATTCCGCATTGGTTCGATGCGCAAGGTGCAATGGCTGACCTGGAACCACATCGGGGCGCTGATTCTGGTTGCCATTGTTCTCGCCGTCTGCTGACTGAGTGATCCAGAGCGGACTGCCGCTGACGTACTGAGCAATGGCATTGATTCCCCAGCCATTCACAACAGCACGCACGGCGCGGTCCCCACCCGACAGTTTTGGCAATTCCCACACGAAGGCGATGGTTCCGTAATTGCGCTGATCGGTAAGACCGCTGGCCCACTCCTTGGAGGCTGGGACCTGCGTCTCGCTGCTCCCATTGTTGATATCCGTGCCCTGATTGTCGAGTAGATGAGACCAGCTATACGATGCAATGAATTCCAGATTGTGCGAGAGCCGATGTTCAAAGTGGACATTCAGCCCGTTGTAGCTCGAGGCACCGCCACTGAAGTCGATAAGCCGGATCGTGCCGAAGGTGGGAAAAGGCCGGTTGGCGTTCACATTTCCGCTGGGAGGCTGGGGCGGCCCCGAGTTGAAGTTTTCGTCCGACGTGTCCTGGTGGGTCCCTTTCACGCCAACGTAGGAAACATCGATCACATTCGACCAGAACTGTTTCGAGACGGTGAGGTTATAGGTCTGCAGATAGAGATCCGGGTGGCGGTCGTCCACTGGGAGCGAAGCAACATTGGCATTGGCAGCTGCAAGATCTGGAGAAACCGGGTTTTCGATTGTAGCCGTGGGAGGATTGCTCGGATTGGTACCGTTGGTGAGCGTGAAACTCGGATCGGTCGGCGGATTCAGCTGCAGGATGTTGATGTTGTCGAATTGTCCGCCGAAGTAAGTAATGCCGTAGCCCGCGCGCACTACAAAGTGACGCGGCAAGTTATAGGCAAGCCCGATCCGGGGTGCGAAGTCCTTGTGCGTGATCTTCCAGATAGGATTGGGTAGATTCACGATCGTCGGCGGCGACGTGCTGAAGTCGAGGGTGCGTGAGGTGTTGAGGTTATCGTGGGGAGGTACCCAGAGGTCGTAGCGCAAACCGAGATTCAAAGTCAGGTTAGGGGTTGCCTTCCAGTTGTCTTGAAAATAAACGGCGTCGCGCCACTGGCGCGCCTGGGTGAGGGGCACACCCTCCGGGGTGATGATGCTCGAGGGCACGCCGAGAATAAAGTCTGCGCCATCGTATCCGGTCAACGCTCCATTAAAGGTGATCTGCCCGTAAGGAGTGTTGTCCGTAGTGGCGTCGTCCTGAACGTGACGGATGTCGGCGCCGAAAATCAGCGTATGCCTCCCTTTCGTCCAGGTGAAGTTGTCGACCATCTGATACGTGCGGCTGTCATCAAGGTTCGATGCCGCCGTGCCGCTGCCCACGTCGATCAGGTCTGAGCTCGAAATCACCGGAAAACCTTGATCCTGTGGCGGCCACGGTGCGCCGTTGGGCTGGACAAATCCGTTGATCCCGATGGAGGCGGGAGTGAAGTTGGTGTTTGCCAGCGTGCTCAACTGCTTCACGTGCTCCAGATCGGTGCCCAACCTGAGCTCATTGACCATTGCGGCATTGAAAATGTGAACGTATTGCAAGCCCGCGTTGTAGATGGGATAGGTGCCAGTGTAAGTGAAGTTAGGATTGAGATCCGAGGACGGAAAATCGCGCTTGGCATACAGAAAGTGGAAGGCAAGCTGGTTTTTGTCGTTGATCTTGTGATCCAGGCGCACCAGGAACTGGTTCACTGTTTCGTCGCCCGAAGTAACCCCAGCATAGTTGAGGCCGTTCTGATTGGTGTTCGGCAGTGGGATATACTTCATGGCGATATTTTGCGCCACCGGGTCGACCGGGATCTGATTGTTAGGGTAAGGCAGCCCGGTATACGGACTCACCAACTGTGTTGCCGGCAACAAAGCAGAGAAGTCGCCGTTCTCTTCCGCCGGTGTAAGAACATTGGTAATGGATGCTCTCTGCTCCACCGAACGCAAGCCCTCGTAGCTGGCAAAGAAGAACGTACGGTCCTTGATAATCGGGCCGCCAAGCGTCGCGCCAAACTGATTCTGTTTCAATACCTGCTTGGGCACCGGGGCGACCAGGAAGAAGTTACGGGCATCCATCGCCGTGTTGCGGAAAAACTCAAACACGTCGCCGTGAAATGCGTTGCCACCCGTCTTGAGCTGGATGTTGGTGATCGAGCCGGGACCTCCGCCGTATTCAGCCTCCGCGTTGCCCGTGAGCACCTTGAACTCCTGGATCGCGTCGATCGAGGGATACACGTTGACGTAGGCGTGGCGATTGTTGACCATGGTCACGCCGTCCACGTTCACCTGCGACCAGGTCACCTGACCGCCATAGGCACTAACCGCCGAGCGTCCGTGCTGGAGGAATGATTGTCAGGATTGTAGACAGTCACGCCCGGAGTAAGGACAGCAAGGTCATTGAACTTGCGACCGTTGAGCGGTAGGTTGGCTGCGCTGTCCGCCCCCACCACCACGCCAAGCGAGGCGTCCTCGGTCTGCAGCAATGGTTGTGCACCCTGCACTTCGACCGTTTGCTGGGCGCTGGCCACCCGCATCACCATATTTACCTTAGCCTGCTGGTTGATCTCGAGCACGATGCCCTTCTGCACCGAAGAACCGAAGCCAGGGGCATTAACCGTGACGTCGTAGGTACCGGGGGTGAGATACGTGATGTTGTAGTCGCCGGAAGGGGCGCTGACGGCCTGCTTGCTGCTTCCAGTGCGAGACGACGAGACGGTGATGGTGGCTCCGGGAACGACAGCGCCGCTGCTGTCCGTCACCGTTCCTCCAATCGAGGTATCAACGGTTTGTGCGCGTAACGGGGCGCAAGCAAAGGTCACAACAAAACAAAGAAACAGTAACGGAACGCAATGAAGTCTGCGCACGATGGTCTCCTCAGTGAATTGGGGCCCAGAAAAAGCGTCGTTAACCGGGTGGTAGCTTTCGGACTGCGCAAAGGTGCAGGAGACAAGAGTCAGGAGGCGCGTGGGTGTGCCGGCGACCTATGCATATCTGCACATTAAGCGGGAATGAATTTGCCGTCAACAGAAAAATTTCACAGTTCTCTGGAAACATTCCAAAGCCCTACATGGTCCAATAGAGCATGCGCAAACCCCTGCGGCATTTGATCGGGCGCGATGAACAATGAACTGGGTGCACTTGAGTTAGTTTCTTGCCAGGTGGGAAATATTTCCCTATAGTGTATGGGGCTCGGGCTTGAGAAGGGATAAGGACCTGCACACCAGGCTCAGTATTGAGGCTGGGTCTACCTGCATGAAAAAGAAAACAGTTGCCAAGAAAAAGTTGGTGTTGCGGGATATCGCATCTGCCGCAAACGTGAGTCTCGCGACCGTATCCCGGGTTCTCAACGGACACAGTCGCGTCTCGCCGAGCGTTCGTGAAGCGGTTCTCGAGGCCGCGGCTAGGCTCGATTTCGATCCTTCCCAGCGCAACCGGACCAAGGCCCTCGCTTTCCTGCTGAGTAATCGCGCCATGCTCCATCCCTACCACTCAAGAATTCTGGTTGGCGCCGAGGCGTGTTGCGCCGATCACGGCTGGGATATTGTGTTTTTGTCTTTCAACTATTCGTCCAAAGTTCCCTGGAAGGAACTGCACCTGCCCAAGGTGGTACAACGCCACGATGTGGTCCAGGGAGTGATCTTAGCCGGCACCACCTCGACCAATCTGCTTGAGCTGTTGCACCACAAAGGGATTGAGTTTGCGGTTTTTGGCAACAACATCATTGGCGACTGGACAAATCTCAACCAGGACGTCGTTTCCTCCGACGATATTCAGGGCGGCAAAGACATCACGCGCTATCTCATCCGCCTGGGTCACCGTGATATCTGGTTTGTGGGAAATGCCCGCCTGCCATGGTTTGCCCGCTGCTTCGAAGGCTATCGGCATGCCATGGATGAAGCCGGTTTGACCCCGCGTCAGAGTAATGTTGACTCCGAGGATGCAACGGAAATTGGCTATCTGGGGACGAAGTCACTGTTGGGCCGCCGGGAACCAGTGACGGCTATTTTCGCCGGCAGTGACTTCACCGCGCACGGGGTTTACAAGGGGCTGGCAGACAGCAGTTTAAGTATTCCCGAAGACATAAGCGTCGTCTCGTGCGACGATACGGTTGGAGCATGGTTACATCCGGCGCTCACCACCATACGGGAATTTCCCGAGCAGATAGGAAAGCAGATGGTGGAAGTGCTGCTCCAACGCATAGGGAACCCGGGCCAGAAGCCGCAGCGCATCTCTGTGCCGACGGAATTGGTCAAGAGAGATTCGTGCCGCCAGATAAGCACGTCTCGCGGTGCGAGCCGCGCTGGTCTTACCACTGCATTGCAAACTTAACGGAGTATTTCCTAATGTCAGAAGCAACCACGACCACGAGCAGCGGCCTTTCCCGCCGGCGCTTCTTTCGCTGGAGCAGTTCGATGGCTGCCAGCCTTGCTGCCATGCCGTTGTTCTCCTCGGCAAAGTCCTTCGCTTCCGCAGAGGAAGAGGTTGCAGGCGAAGACTACTACAACAAGCTGGGTGTAGCGAAAATTATCAATGCAGCCGGCACCTACACGACGCTCACTGCCGCATGCATGCCTCCCGTGGTCGTGGCCGCAGTGCAAAAGGCGGCACTCCACCCGGTGCGCTTACGCGATCTGCAGGAAAAATCGGGTGAGTACCTCGCCAAACGTCTGCAATGTGAGGGCGCAGTGGTCACCTCGGGCGCAGCGGGTGCGATCACCCTGGCTACTGCCGCTTGCCTGCAAAGCGCCAACAATAACGACCCCCTCTCCATGCCCCAGGCGATCGACGGCATGAAGAACCAGGTGATCGTGCAAAAGGCACACCGGTACGGTTACGATCACGCCATATTCTTGTGCGGCGCGCGTATCACCGAGGTGGTCACCATTGACGATTACAAGCGTGCCTGCGCTGCCGGCAACGCCATCATGACCAACTTCTTCAATGCTGCGGAAGAGGAAGACGGCATAGCCGGCACGGCTCAGATCGGCCGCGAGGAATGGCTTCGCGTTGCCCACGAACACAATATCCCGTGCCATCTCGACGCCGCGGCGGATATGCCCCCTATTTCGAACCTCTGGAAATACACCGGCATGGGCTTCGACCTGGTCGCCTTTTCCGGCGGCAAGGGCATCCGCGGCCCGCAGAACGCAGGTCTGCTGCTGGGTAAAAAGCATCTGACCGATCTTGCGCAGCAGAACAACAACCCCGAGGAAGGCGTGGGGCGCGGTATGAAAGTGGCCAAGGAACAGATTGTCGGCATGGTGGCCGCCGTAGACTGGGTGCTCTCGCATACAGAAGAATCCATGCAGGGCGACTATCAAAAGCGCGCGGACTTGATCGCCGCCACGGTGAAGGGCATCCCCTCCGTGACCACGGAAACGGTTGTTCCCAGGATAGCCAACCATGTCCCGCACTTACTGATACGCTTCGATCCGTCAGTAACAGGCGTCACCACAACGCAGATCGTGGCCAAGCTGCGCGAGGGCCAGCCTTCGATTGAACTCAATCCAAATACCGGACAACCGCCCAACCAGGGCATTCCGTCGAACGCGAACACGCTGGTGGTCGGGGTCTGGATGCTGCAACCGGGGGAGGATGCGGTCGTCGGCCATCGCATCCGCGAAGCACTCACCAGCAAAGCGTAGCCATCAAAGTAAAGGAACTTCACCTTGGAAAATCAGACTCGCAATATGCACCTGACGCGGCGTAACCTTCTGAAATCAACCGGCATGCTTTCCGCTGCAGCCGCGGCCGCTCCTTTGTCGCTCTCCGCAGCTACCTTGATGGATCCTCCAGTGGAAATGTGTCCAGTCAACTCTGGTACCACGGCAGACAACCTCTATACCCGCATCGGCGTCAGGCCGATCGTGAACGCCCGCGGCACATTCACCATCATTTCCGGGTCGCAGTCGTTGCCCCAGGTAAAGCAGGCGATGTTCGAGGCCTCGCATTACTACGTGCAAATGGATGAGATGATGGCTGCAGTGGGAGCGGAGATCGCCAAGCACATGGGGGCTCCCAGCGCCATCGTTACCACCGGGTGCGAAGCGGCCATTGCGGCCGCGACGGTTGCCTGTGTGTGCGGCACAGATCCCGAGCGCTCGCAGGCGATGCCTTACATCAAAAAGCGCAACCAGGTCATCATCCCCAAGTATTCGCGCAATCCCTACGACTTCGGTGTTCGCATGTCTGGCCCCGAGATCGTCGAAGTGGAGACGGAGGAAGAGTTCCGTTCCAAGCTCACCGAGCACGTGGCCATGATTTATTTGCTTTCGGGCCCGCGCGCCTTCCAGGAGCCCCTCTCCATCAAGAGCATATGTGCGATGGCGAAGGAGAAGAACATTCCAGTTTTTGTCGATGCGGCCGCGGAGGAACCGATCGTCCCCAATATCCATCTCGCCGCGGGAGCAACCTTTGTCGCATACTCGGGCGGCAAGTGCATGCGCGGTCCGCAGGCGGCCGGAGTATTGCTCGGCCCCAAGGATCTTTGCTATGCCGCCTTTTGGAATTCTGCGCCTCACCATAACTGGGGCCGCGCCCTCAAGGTAGGCAAAGAAGAGGCTATGGGCATGCTGGCCGCAGTCGAACAGTGGTACAAGCGTGACCACGACGCCGAACAAAAGCAATGGCTCGAGTGGGACACCTATATTGCCGACGCCGTGAAGGACATTCCGTCGGTTACCACGAAAATCAAGATGCCCGACGAAGATCTCTCCAACCGCGCCCCAACGCTTACGATTCATTGGGACGCAGCCAAAGTCGGCATCACCGGCACAGAGCTGGTGGAAAAGCTCGACAAGGGCACCCCGCGCATCCTAGTCGCCGGCGGTCATGGCGCCCGCCCGGATAAGATGGACTCTTCGCTCGGAATCATGCCTTACATGATGCAACCTGGCGATTACAAAATTGTCGCCGAAACTATTTCAAAATACATGCGCGATCCGGGCCACTACGAGAACCCGCCGGTATACACCGGATCCCCTGCCAACCTTGCCGGCACATGGAACGTCGCCATTCAATACGTACGCGGTATTGGCGAGCAGCAGTTCATTCTGCAGCAGGACGGCAGCACACTTTCGGGAGAGCAGAAAGGCGAGATCTTCAACGCCACCTTCCAGGGCAAGGTCGACGCAGACCATGTGACGTTGACCAGCATGATGGCGGCCAACGGCTACCAGGTGCCCTTCGTCTTCACCGGTGTGGTGGAGGGCAACCGTTTCTCAGGAGACGTGAAGCTCGGCGAGTATGGCGCCGCGACCTTTACCGCGACCAAGGCTTAAGAGCCGCGCGGTCAGGCCGGTTCCCAAATGAGTTTGGCGTTCGTTAGTTCTCGGGCACCGAGGGCTCCCAATTCGCGGCCGACGCCGGAACCCTTTACGCCGCCGAAAGGCGCTCGCGGGTCCGACCGGACAAAGTCGTTGATGAAGATCGCGCCCGCCTCAATCTGCGCCGCAACCGCATTGGCGCGGGCCGCATCTTTACTCCACACAGCCGCGCCCAGTCCGAACTCCGTGTCGTTGGCCAGCCGCACTGCTTCTTCCTCGGTCTTGAAAGTGAAGACCAGCGCCACCGGACCAAAGAACTCTTCCCGCGCCACCGGCGCATCATGGGGCACATCGACCAGGACCGTCGGAGGATAGAAATACCCTGGTCCCTCGAGCGATTTACCGCCGGTGAGCACGCGTCCACCCGCCGCGATCGCCTCGGATACCTGGCGCTCCGTCATGGCCCGCAAGTCCGCGCGCGCCTGGGGGCCCAATTTGGTGTCAGGCAACAACGGGTCTCCGACTTTGAGCGCCGACGCCTGCTCGACAAACGCCTTGATGAAAGCATCCGCGACCGGCTCGGCAACCAGAAAGCGCTTAGCCGCAATACAACTCTGCGCGTTGTTGGAGTAGCGAGACGTTACCCCCAACTGCACCGCTTTGGCGATGTCCGCATCCTCCAGCACGACGAACGGATCGGAGCCGCCGAGTTCGAGCACCACTTTCTTTCCCTGCAGTCCTGCTTGCTGGGCCACAGCCCGGCCCGCCTTCACGCTACCCGTGACCGTCACCGCGCGTATCCGGGGATCCGCGATCATAGCTGGCACCGCGCCGGTTTGAACCGAGAGATTCACGTAAAGCCCTTCCGGACCCCCCGCGTCACGAACCAGCGCCTCCAGCGCCAGCGCGCAGCCCTGCACGGTTTCCGCGTGCTTTACCACCACCGTGTTCCCGACCAGCGCGGCAGGAATGAAGAAGCGCAACACTTGCCAGAACGGCAGATTCCACGGCATGATTGCGAGCACCGGACCCAGCGATTCATAAACCACCCGGCCCGGTGTCCCAGCAATAGCCTCTGGCTGGATATATGCAGTGCCATCCCCAGCAAAATGACGCGCGCCAAAGGCGGCCTTCTTCACCTCTCCGAGTGCCTCTCCGACCGGCTTGCCCATCTCCAGCGTGATCAGCCGCGCATACTCTTCTGCGCGCTTTTCCAGCAGATCCGCCAGCCGAAGGAGAAACGCCGTCCGTTCCGCGAGCGGAGTACGCGACCACTTCTTCCAGCCGTCCCAGGCCCTCTGCAGGCGAAGGTCAACTTCGTGGGCAGTATGCTCCGGATAAGTGCCGATAAGTTCACCGGTAGTAGGATTTTTCGATTCGAATGACATAGCGTTCTACCCCTTCAAAGACAAGGCTGGCACATCGACCCAGCGACGCTCGGCCCAGCTCTTCATTCCGAGCTCCGCTAACTGCACTCCCTTCGCTCCTTCAAGCAGGTCGAAGCGCCAGGGTTTGTTCTCCACTACGTGGCGGATAAAGTCTTCCCACTGCAGCTTGAAGCCGTTCTCGTAGGTTTGGGTGTCGGGCACTTCTTCCCATTGGTCTGCGAACACCATGGTTTGTGGCAGGTCAGGATTCCAGACCGGTCGCGGAGTGTTCACTCGATGCTGGGTAAAGCATCGAGTCAGACCGGCGACTGCGGAACCATGGGTTCCGTCCACCTGAAACGTCACCAGGTCATCGCGTCGCACGCGCACTGCCCAGGACGAATTGATATGCGCGATCACGCCGCCCTCCAACTGGAAGGTCGCATAGGCCGCGTCGTCGGCGTCGGCCTTATAGACTGCTCCACCCTCATCCACGCGTTCGGTAATATGCGTCGCACCGATGCAGCTGACCGCCTGCACTGCGCCAAACAGGTTGTCGAGCACGTAGCGCCAATGCGGCAGCATGTCCAGAATGATGCCTCCGCCGTCCGCCTTACGGTAATTCCATGAAGGCCGTTGCGTCGGCTGCAGATCGCCCTCAAATACCCAGTAGCCGAACTCGCCCCGCACTGCGAGCATGCGGCCGAAAAAGCCTGCGTCCTTCAGCATTCGGAGCTTGCGCAGGCCGGGCAGGTAGAGCTTGTCCTGCACCACGCCGCTCTTTACGCCCTTGGCGCTGGCCAGACGTGCGAGCGAGAGCGATTCCTCCAGCGTTTCTGAGAGCGGCTTCTCGCAGTAAACGTGCTTGCCCGCCTCAATGGCTCGTTTCAGCAGAGGAACGCGCATTTGGGTTGAGCCGGCGTCGAAGAAGATCGTGTCCTGAGGATCGGCCAGCGCCGCATCGATGTCTTTCGCCACCCGCTTGACGTCATGGCGCACCGCTAGCGAAGATACCTTCTCCAGGTTGCGGCCCACGAGGATAGGATCCGGCATGACCCGATCCCCATTCGATAGCGTCACCCCGCCCTGGTCCCTGATAGCCACAATCGAACGGACCAGGTGCTGGTTGTAGCCCATCCTTCCGGTGATGCCATGCATGATGATGCCAATGCGCTGACTAGACACTATTCATTCTGCCTTCTGGAGCAGTTTCGCAATTACTGTGGACTGAAAAAGATCGCGAGGTGTGGTTTTCCCTGTGAGAAAACCACGAAAAGACCTGTTGCTCCCCGGATTTCCTGCGGCGCGGCACTGGCCGAGAACCAATTATGCGACTTTCTTCACGGAAAGTCGCATGTAGGGCCGCGGTTCCACCAACCTCTACAGGAAATCCGGGTTCGGTATACACCAATTGCGAAACTGCTCTATAGTTTCTAATGTTTGTTTTATAAGTTGCGATCTTGAGTGGACCATAGTAGCGCTTCGACTGTCAAACATCTGGTTTTAATGTTAGAGCATCGCTGGGGGAGAGTCTTGAAGAACAGGGTTGTGTGGTTCCTGCTAGTCTCGTGCGCATCGGCGGCGTTGGCTGCAAGCGGCGCATCGAAAGTGGTTCCGGACGCCGCCTGGAGTCGCCCCATCGGCCTTCCGCTCGAGAATCCGGGCATAGCGAAAAACGGGACCGACATTGACGACGGCTATTGGCCGGGCGCCCCCGTCGGCGGTATGGGTTCCGGTACCTTTTCGCGTTCTTATCGTGGAGACTTCTCCCGCTGGCATATCAAGGCCGGAGTTCACAAGTACGAAACGGTGTATGTGAATGAATTCGCGATGTTCCAGAAGTCGGAGGGCGATTCCGAAGCAACAGCGCGGGTCTTGATGACCGACCATCCCAGGAACGGTGAGTTGGCAAGCTGGGCCTGGGACTATCCTGTGGGAGCTGGCGATTACTCCGCCCTGTATCCCAAGTCCTGGTACGACTACAGGTGGGATAAATTTCCCGCTCACGTGGTGCTGGAGCAGTTCTCTCCCGTGCTCCCGAACAACTACCGTGAGTCAAGCTATCCAGTGGCGGTCTACCGCTGGCATGCGGACAATCCGACCAACCACGCGGTGACGGTCTCCGTGCTGCTCTCCTGGGCGAATATGGCGGGGTGGTTTCGCACCTTTACTCACGACTTCAACGGCACGCCCAACCAAGGCAACTACAACCAGTTTGTGAGTGAAGCTGCCGGATCCGCCGGCACCATAAAAGGCATTGTCTTCGACCGCGGCCGGGATGGAGCTTCGCTGAACGAGTGGGACGGTCAATTTGCCATTGCCGCTCTCGAAAGCCCGGGCGTCGAGGTCACCTATCAAACCACCTTCCTCGCGCAGGGGGACGGAAAGGCAGTGTGGACGCCCTTCGCCAAAGACGGGCGGCTTGCCAACAGCGACACATCCTGGGTAAGCGATAGCGAAAAACTGGCCGGTGCTATTGCGATCCGCTTTACGCTGCAACCCGGAGAGACCAGGATCATCCCCATGGTGATCTCTTGGGATCTTCCGGTGGTGCAATTCGGCCAGGGACGCAAGTGGAACCGCCGCTACACAGATTTTTACGGCATCACAGGCACCAACGCCTGGAAGATCGCCCGCGACGGTCTAGTCAATGCCGCAACCTGGAGCGACGCAATCGACCGCTGGCAATCGCCAACCGTCAACGACGACAGCAAGCCGCTCTGGTATCGAGGCATGCTCTTCAATGAGCTTTACACGCTCGCCGATGGCGGTACCTTCTGGGGCAGGGCCGCGGGCTCAGACAAGAAGCTTCCTGCGTCGTTTGCGTTGCTGGAGTGTTTCGACTACGCCTACTACGCCACATTAGACGTTCGCTTCTATGCCTCGCTGCCGCTGCTAAAGTTCTGGCCTGACATCGACAAGCAGGTGCTGAGGCAGTTTGCCGATACCGTGCCGCGCGAGTGGCCGGAGAAGGGCCTGTGGGTTTGGAAAACGGAGCAAACGGGGGAACCCGTTCTGCACAAACGGAAAAAGAAGGGAGCGGTGCCGCACGACCTTGGCGTCCCGGAAGGCGATCCTTTTATGCCGTGAATCAGCCGGGCTGGCAGGATACAAACGACTGGAAAGATCTCAATTCGAAGTTCGTCCTGATGGTCTACCGTGACTACGTGCTCACCGGTCGAAAGGACACTGCATTTCTGCGCGAGACCTGGCCGGCCGTCAAAGACGCCATCGCTTACCTGCGCCAATTCGATCATGGTGGTGGAGTGCCCGAGAACAGCGGCTATCCTGACCAGACCTACGACTCGTGGGTGGTGCGCGGGGTCAGCGCCTACTCCGGCGGCTTGTGGCTCGCGGCCTTGCGCGCAGGTGAAGAAACTGCTCGCATCCTGGGAGATAAGGCCACGGCGGACACCTATAACCAACTGTTCAAGAGGGCGCAGCACACCTACGTCAGCCAGCTCTGGAATGGGGAGTATTTCCGCTATGACACGGAAAGCGAAAACCAGGATGCTATTCAAGCCGACCAGCTTGCTGGGCAGTGGAACGCCAACATGCTTGGCCTGGGAGACCTGGTTCCTCACCAAATGCAGGTATCCGCGGCAAAGAAAATATTTGCCGTGAATGTCATGAAGTTTGCCGGCGGGCAGATGGGCGCCGCGAATGGAATGGCCGCGGACGGTTCCGCTATCGACAACGTTCAAGCCAAGGAAGTATGGGCGGGAACCACGCTCGGTTTTGCCGCCCTGCTATTGAGCGAAGGCATGAAGGACGAGGCTTATAAGTCGGCCTGGGGTCTTTACCATGTAATTTACGAAACCAAAGGCTATTGGTTCCGGACCCCCGAGGCCTGGGACATCACAGGAAACTTCCGCGCCTCGATGTACATGCGACCGGCAGGCATTTGGGCGATGGAAATGACGCAGCCGCCACCCTAAACCCTAGCCTGGCCTGGTCTTGGAAGGGGACGGCCTGAAGAGTCTGCGTGAGAGCTCTGCATTGAGTCCCGAAGGGACGGCTGAAAGTTTAACCCCGTATTCAGCCGTCCCTCACGGGACTGATCGGATGGCTTATGTTTACCCAGGACTACCGTCCTGGGCTACTTTCAGCCGTCCCTTCGGGACTCAGTGCAGAGGTGGCTCAAACGATCGGGGCTCAATGCCACTACGCCAATACTTGGTTCACCGCGCGATCCGACTCGGCGATGGAAGCGCGGTGATCCATGATTCCGGAGAGATCGGAATTAGCGAAGGCGATTTTTCCGAACGGTGCGCGCCGGATAACCTAGCGCGGAGCAACCTTGCCTTCGGATCCAAAGAAGAAGCCCGGCTGGGCACACAGATATGCGTGTCCCCAGCGATTGAGAATCATGCCGGCAATATCCCGGCGCGCATCAAAACCACTGCGCGCGAACATGAGCGTAAATTGTTCGCGAATCATCCGCTCGTATTCCGCATACGGGGTGCTCATCATACGCATCCTTCCCTGCGCGGCCTGTTGCACTAAAGGAACACCCGGCTGGGTAAAAGATATCTTGATGCGAACCACCGTCGGATCGTCGGGGCTAATCGTCGGCGGAACGCCACCAAACGTGGCAATCTTGCGCACCGCGAACGAATTGCTTAAGCCCTCGAACCACTGGCACTCGGTGATGCCCATCTTCGCCAGAAAGCGCCAATTGCGCAGAGCAACGTTCATGACGATGCAAGGCATACGGTAGAACTGCTGGTAGGCAACGCGATAGTCTTCCGGCAAATCGGGAATAGTCCGCCAGGTCGTCCAGCCGCCGGACATGATCACCGATCGTGCGTGAACCGTGTAAAGACGGCTCTGAACCGCATAGCTCACCCGAACGCCATCGGCCTCGTGCCGTACTTCGGCCACCGTAGCGCCGAGCCGTATGCGCACCGGCTGACCCGCGCGGTCAAGCCTGGCGAAGTCTATGCTCTCGGCACACACTCCAGCCAACGTAGCCGGTCCAGGCATCGCAGCGGGAATCATCGCTTTCACAATCAGACGCGCGATGCCTGTGTTGCCGCCAGGAAAGATTTGTTCTCCGGCGGCGTTGTTCCAGGGAAAAAGCACTTCCGGAGCATAGTTCGCATAGGCGGAAATCTCATCCGCCGAAGACCCGGCCCCATCCGCCGCATTCGGCATATATTCACGAATGAATTCGCGGCTCAGGCCATCGCGTTGCATCAGGTGCTCCTCGAGGCTCATCTTGTCGAGCGCCCGGGCAACCGCATCCCCGTCGGCCTTGGGTGGAACAAAATTTGGATTGCCTTTGCGCGCCCGCAACAGTTGCTGTTTCGTTTGCTCGGGCAGGGGTGCACCCGTCAGCTCCTTGCCCCACGGATCGATCAACCAGATTCCCTCGGGATGGCCGAAGCGCGCGCCGAAGAACATTCCTGAATTCGGGCCGCCCCACGCGTAAGGCAGTGTGGTCAACTTGAGCTCAGGCTGGCCCCCGCCCCATTCCTGGTAGGTAAACGGTTTGCCATCGAAGCCGATCGATTCATAGAACTTTTGCGTGAGGGAGAGCGGCAATGAGGGAAAAAACATGGCCGATCCCTGGTTCGCAATAAGCCGCTGCCCATCCACCATGAACTCGTTGCGGCGTGCTTCCCCACCGAAGATCGAATGGTCTTCGAGCACCAGGCAGCGTTTCGACCGGCCGGTTTTTTCAGAGTACAGGTGGGCGGCTGCCAATCCGCTGATGCCTCCGCCAACAACCACGCAGTCGAAGGTCTCTCCGGTCGAGTGTGCGCTTTTGAGCTGTCCGGTATAAAGCGCATCGCGAATGCCGTGGCCCGCAGTCATGACGGCATGAGTGTTGCCGTTCGCGCCGGCGTAATCGCCCACCCCACTGTACCCGTCCCAGTCCGGCTGTGCCAGCATTTGCGGACGCCCGTTGAGATAATCTGCACGGGTCATGTCCGCGTCCATGCCCAGAGCGCGATCCACCGCGCCGGCAGCGGCGGTTGCGGCCAATTGTAGAAAGCGTCTGCGTTTCATCATCTACCTTTGAAGATGGCGGAATTTATTAACGCGAAGTGTAGCAGGATCGCTGGTACGTAGCGGTCGCCGATCAGATCCGCTGTGCATTGCGCGCGATGTATTCGTCCAGCGACGGATCTGGGCCAATGTAGTGAAACTCCTCCGCAGATGAAAGCCCGTACTTCCCTCCAGTCGTGCGATCCCGAGTGACAAACGCAGCCTGAATGAACTCCTGCGTCGCCGTCTCCATATTCCCGCTTAACGCAGGGACACGCAGACCTCGTTCTGCGAGGCTGTCTCCAAGGTCTTTGATCATGTGCGTGATCATCGTCTCGCAGGATTCAATAGCCGCGATTTTCTGTGGAACCCACGGGCCAATATCCACCACCCGGTTGACCAGTTGCGGGCCACGCGCGAAGTAGTACTTCTCCGAAACCGAGTGTGGCTTCAGGCCCGCATCGAACTGCTCCGGAAAATCCAGAAACCCACCGGCCATCCAGCATGCCGCCTCCACCGCCTGCGCGGTTACGTAGTGATCTGGATTTTCCTCGTAGTGGCCCCAGGGATCGTAGCTGAGAACCGTGTCCACCTTGAGCAAGCGGAACAGAAAGATCAACCGGCCGCGGAGTTCCGTTCTCGATACATCATCGAGGCGATGATTGCGATATGCCAGGTCGTAGGACTTCTTGAAGCCGAGGGTCTTGACCAGTCGCGCCGTGTCCCGCTCATTGGCAAGCACTGTCTCCCCCAGCGTCAGGTGGTAGGAATCCTTTTCGTCGTTGCTGGTCCGGATAAAGTAGCCGGTGTAACCCTCGCTCAGCAGTTTCGCCACTGTGCCGCCGGCGAAGATCGGCCCATCATCCAGATGAGGCGTGATGAGCGCCAAAATCTTCCCGCGATGAGGCTGGTTAGCATCGGATCGTTCAATAACCACCTGATCATTGCTGGAAGCCCCGCCTTGGCCACTGCCCGCTAGGGTTGCTGCCGCGATCCCCAGAAATTCACGACGCCGCACGAAACCTCCTTGCCAACCAGAACACTTGACAGGTGTAGTATCTACATCGGAATGCCGATTCAGGACAGAATTTTTGGTAAACCGCTGGCGACGAGTGACGAACGCGCCGAACAGATTGGCGTAGGAGCCGGCATCCCCATCTTCGGGCTCGATGCGCTCACCAGCGCAGCGTATGGTCCGGAGGCTGCACTGGCGCTGTTGATCCCCTTAGGGTTGCTCGGGACACAGTACCTGGTTCCCATCGTTACGGCCATTCTGATCCTGCTGGTGATCGTCTTTTTTAGCTATCGGCAGACCATTGCCGCATACCCGAGCGGCGGTGGCAGTTACACCGTGGCAACGGAGAACCTGGGGGAAAAAGCAGGTCTGCTTGCCGCAGCCGCGCTGATGATCGATTACATCCTGACCGCGGCGGTGGGCATTTCGGCCGGCGTGACTGCGATGACCTCGGCGCTGCCCGAATTTCAACCTCACACTCTGGCCCTCTGTTTGTTGATCCTGGCCATTCTGGCGGTGATTAATTTGCGTGGGGTCAAGGACACCGGCTCCGCATTCATCCTGCCCACATTCCTGTTCATCGGCACCCTGCTGGCAACCATCGCTGTTGGAGTCTTCAAGACGTTTGCCGCGGGTGGCCATCCGCTGCCCGTGATCCCGCTGCCGCCACCCGTGCCACAGACAGTACAGTTTCTGGGCCTCTGGATGTTGCTCAAGGCGTTCTCCAGCGGCTGTGCCGCCATGACGGGTGTGGAGGCGGTCTCCAATGGTGTGATGGCATTTCGCGAGCCCCGAGCCAGGAACGCACAATATGCTCTCACCGTCATCATCGGCATTTTGATCGTGCTGCTGTACGGCACCGCGTGGCTGACCAAGCATTATCAAATTACGGCCATGGACCCGGACGGAGCGGGGTATCAGAGTCTTCTCAGCCTTTTGGTCACCGCCGTTTTCGGGCGCGGGTGGTTCTATTTCCTGACCATGGGAAGCGTGCTGCTGGCCCTGGCACTGAGCGCGAACACCGCGTTTGCGGATTTTCCCCGCCTGACCCGGGCCATCGCAGTGCACGACTACCTGCCGCATGTATTCATCATCCGAGGACGACGCCTGCTGTACTCGCACGGAATTTACGCGCTTACCGGCCTCACGGCTCTGATTTTGATCCTGTTCAAAGGGGTGACGGACCGGCTAATCCCCCTCTATGCCATCGGAGCGTTCCTCGCCTTTACTCTCTCCCAAGCGGGCATGGTCATGCACTGGAAGAAGCAGGAGGGCGAGCATAAGGGCCGGGTCTGGCACATGTTGGTGAATGGCACGGGGGCGGTGGCGACGGGCGTCACGACCATGGTGGTTTTGGCCTCCAAGTTCAGAGCCGGAGCATGGGTAACCGCCCTGCTGATTCCCACGCTGATTCTGTTGATGTATTCCGTAAAGAAGCACTACACCCGCGTGCAATGGGAAACCAAGGACACGGACCGGCTGAAAGTGACCAACCTGCTGCCGCCTTTGGTTGTGATTCCCATGGCAGGATGGAATCGGATTTCTGAAAAGGCTCTAAGGTTCGGCCTGCTGCTTTCAAAAGAAATCAAGGTCGTCCACGTTCATTCCGCGGATGAAGCCCATGGAATCGACGAGGATTGGGATGAAAAAATACTCACTCCCATTCGCGAGGGCGGCTTTCCCGATCCGGAATTGGTAACCATCCCTTCGACCTTCCGCTTCATCATCTCGCCGCTGATGGACTACATCCTGCGCCTCGAGTCAGAGAACCCGGGGAGGAAAGTCGCGGTTTTATTGCCGGAACTGGTGGTGCGCCACTGGTGGGAGAACCTGCTGCACAATCAGCGGGTCCAGTTACTGAAGATATTGCTGTTGTTAAAGGGTAATCAGCGCATCGTGGTGGTGAATATACCGTGGTATCTGTAGCTCTCTCATCCGTGTAAACTCAGGAATCACACATCCAGGCCTCCCAATCTGGGGACGTGAATCCAAACGCTTCGGACGACGATGATCGCTTCTGGAACTGTTTTTGGGCCCTACAGAGTCGTAGAAAAGATTGGCGCGGGCGGTATGGGTGACGTTTATCGCGCGCTGGACACCCGACTCGAACGCGAAGTCGCTCTCAAGCTCATCTCCGACAGCTTTCTCGGCTCCGATCCGGGCGCCGGCAGTCCTTCGCCCGCCGGCACTCCTCACTCCAGGGTCCACCTTTCCCATGAGCGCTTCCTGCGCGAGGCCCGGGCGGCGGCTACCTTGAACCATCCCAACATCTGCGCCATTCACGACGTCGGCGAACAGGACGGGCAACCCTACCTGGTAATGGAGTTGCTGCGAGGCGAGACGCTCAAGCTCTATCTCACCCACCACAGCCTCTCCCCATCTGAGGTACTCACCCTGAGCCAGCAGGCGGCCAGTGCTCTGGCCGCCGCGCATGCCCGGGGCATCGTGCACCGCGATATCAAGCCGGCCAATTTGTTCGTGGTCGATAGCGGCCGCGACCGCAAGCAGCTCAAGATTCTCGACTTCGGCCTGGCCAAGAAGCAGGGCCTTGAAGCCTCTCCGGATTCCCGCTACTTCGACACCAGGAGCGATACCGCCACGGCCCCCGGGACGATGGACCTGACCACCCCTGGCTCGACCGTCGGCACCGCTGCCTACATGTCTCCGGAGCAGGCCAAGGGCGATCCACTCGATGCCCGCACCGACCTCTTCAGCCTGGGCAGCGTGCTGTACGAGATGGCTACCGGGCAGGCCCCATTTGGCGGCCGCAGCACCGCCGAGGTTTTCGCCGCTCTGCTGATGAAAGATCCACCCGTGGTCAGCAGCCTCAACCCTGCCATGCCCAAGGCTCTCGACCCCGTGGTCGCAAAGCTGCTGGCAAAGGACCGCGATCAGCGTTACCGCAGCGCCGAGGAACTGCTCGCCGACCTGGAGGCCATTTCCGGCTCCGACTCGCGCTCTGCAACCACCGCCCAGGTTCCGCCAGCTCCGGCTGCGATTCCCGCGCCGGAAACAGACCGGCGCCGGCCACGCAACCGCCTGATCGTCGTCGGCGTCCTGCTCCTGGTGGCGGCCGCAGCCGTAGCTTTTCTGTTCCGCAATCGCCTGGGCACCAGCCCTGCCCCGGCTAGCGGCACGCCGGTCACGCCATCCGGACCGGCAAAGCCCGCGACCCTGAAGGACAGCATCATCGTCGCCGACTTCATCAACAAGACCGGCGACCCGGTTTTTGACACCACCCTCAACCAGGCCCTCCGGGTGCAGCTTGGCCAATCTCCGGTGCTCGACATTATCAGCCAGCAGCACCTTCGCCAGAGTCTCCAGTACCTTGGCCGCAAGCAGGATGAGTCCATCACCCCACAGATTGCCCGCGAAATCGGCGAGCGCGAGGGCGTCAAGGCTATCCTCACGGGCAGCATTGCCCCGCTCGGCAAGGCCTTTGTCCTCACCCTCAACGCTCAGAACACCGCCAACGGAGACGATATTGCCAGCGAAGAAGCGACCGCGCCTGACAAGGAGCACGTGCTCGAAGCGCTCAACCAGGTCTCGACCGCCATGCGCGCCAAACTGGGGGAAAGTCTTTCCAGCATCCAGAGACTGAATGCTCCTTTCGGCCAAGCCACCACGCCGTCGCTCGAAGCCTTCCGCGCCTACGCTTTGGGGGATGAAGCGCATCAAAAGGGGAACGATATTCCCGAAGCGTATGACCATTACAAACGTGCCCTGGAACTTGATCCCAAGCTGGCGATGGCTTGGGCACGTCTTGGCGTGCTTAAGCTGAACACAGGCGCGATCAGCGAGGCAGGCAAAATTTCACCCGCGCCTATCAGCTCAGCGACAATGTCAGCGAGCGAGAGAAACTCTACATCGCCGGCCATTACTATTCCACAGTCGTGGGCGATCAAAATAAGAGCATCGAGACTCTGCAGGTCGCCACCCAGGAATATCCGCTGGACCCCTCCAACTTCATCAATCTCGGTGTTTCCTACGCGGCAATCGGCGAACTTGAGAAGAGCGAGGCCGCCAATCGGCGAGCCCTGGCGCTGCAACCGGAAAATGCTATCGCTCTGGAAAACGAGGTCGGGGGAGCAGCCCAGCTAAACCTACCGGGTGAGAAGTATATTTCGGAAGCCCAGCGGCTGGGCCTCAACGGGACATCCCTGTTCGGGATTGAGGCCGGGTATTACGCCGCCCACTCTGACTGGAACAGCGTGCATAAAATCCTCGCCGACACGGCCGGACGACCGGACCAATTCTTTATTGTTGCCTGGTGGGGGAGTTTCCTTCCCCAGCTCGGCCAATTTCAGCTCGCGCGCACGACCCTTCTCCGCGCGGCGGAGCAAGCGGCGAGCGCGAAGGAGGAGGACGCCCAGGCGGGTGCTCTGCTCAACACCGCCTACGCAGGCTGGATGGTCGATCGATGCGTCGATCCTGAGCAAACCGTTAAAAACGCTTTGAAATTGGATAAGGGCAAGGTCACGCTCATCTTCGCCGCTATGACGCTGGCTCTTTGCAATCAGGAGAAGCGCGCGAACCAGATGCTCTCGGACCTCGAAAAGCATTACCCGGAAGACACGCTCGTTCAAGAGCTATACGTGCCGCAGGCCCGCGCGTGGCTTGCGCTCAAGGCCGGTGACGCGCAGCGTGCTTTGGCTCTGCTGGAGCGGGTTCGAGCCCACGATAATGTCTCTTATGCGCCGTACCTGAGGGGTCTTGCTTACCTGCAGCTTAAAGACCCGCGCAATGCGATCGCGTCATTTCAAGATGCGACCCGCCGAAAAGGCGTTGCGTATAACACTGGAAGCCCGTATGCTTTATCGTTTCTCGGGCTGGGCCGCGCCTACGTCATGGCCGGTGATAAGCCAAACGCGAAAAAAGCCTACGACGTCTTCTTCTCTGAGTGGAAGAATGCCGACTCCGACCTGCCTGTCATCGCCGAGGCAAAGAAGGAATACGCTCAGCTATAGAGAACTGAGCTCAGATCATATCGATGAAGAAATAGCAGGTCTCCTCTGCGCTCCCCCGTATTTTCTGTAGAAATTGGCGTTGTCGCACTTCATGCGCCTTTCTTCACGGAGAGGCGCACAAGCGGCCTTGTCCAGTGCTGCGTGGCAGGCGGATGCCGCGTCTCCTTAGAGCAGTTTCGCAATTACTGTGGACTCAACAAGATCGCGAGGTGGTTTTCCTTGGGAGAAAACCACGAAAAGGCCTGTCGCTTCGGTCTACACCAATTGCGAAACTGCTCTAATGCCGGCCAGCTGGTGGCCTGGCGTCACCACCATCGTGCGATTTCTCGTTGGAAAAAGTGCGAATTAAGCGAATTAAGCGAACTAAGCGAATTAAGGGTCCCCTCCTGCTTGATTCTTCATGTTCCATGGCTGATCGGACGGTGGCGGGGCGAAGGAGTACAGCGTGCAAAGAGTGGTAAGTCGATTTTGCGTGCCCCAGGCTGCCGGCGCGGCGGTTGTGAACTCGCACGGCGTGGGGTCAATGATGGTGTTGCCGGTCATACCACATTAAGATGCCGATTGATCGCGGTTCGATGAATCGTGAGCGCTTGTTTTCGTATCCTTGGTACCCCGTGAGACGGCTGTTTAGTCACCCGGGGTGGTGACTATCCATCGTTGAACTTTTTGTGGACGCTCCACTCCGCTCCCCCCGTATTTCCTGTGGGACCTGGTGGCGTTGTCGCACACATGACTAAAGGGACCGTAAAGCACGAAACGTGGGCTAACCCAGATCTTCAAGCGCCATGTGGGACTCAGGAAGCACTTGTCCCCCATCGACCACGATCGTTTGCCCGGAGATAAATGCTGCTTCATCGCTGGCCAGAAAGAGCGCCGCATAGGCAACATCTTCGACCGATCCCAGCCTGCGTGAGGGAATCGCTGAGGTCATCTTCGCGATATATTCCGGCCCCAACGCCTCTACACCTTCGGTAAGAATGTTGCCTGGAAGCACGGCATTCACAGTGATGTTGTGGGGAGCAAGCTCGATGGCCGCGGTGCGTATAAATCCGAGCTGCCCAGCCTTGCTGGCTCCGTAGTGGCTCCATCCCGGGTAGCCGGTAATCGGACCGGTGATGGAAGACGTAACCACGATGCGTCCTTTTCCCCGAGCCTTGAGCTCAGGCAGGCACGCTTGTACGGAAAGAAAGGTTCCCTTGAGATTGACATCCAGAACCTGATCCCAATCCGCCTCACTCATATCGAATAGTTTCGCGGCAGGAAAAATCCCCGCGTTGCAACAGAGGATATCGATACCGCCGTGGCGCTCGACCGCAGTCTGAGCCATGCGGGCATTGTCTTCCGCCTTGGAAACATCCACCGCTACGGCGCTGGCGACTCCTCCGCTGGTCCGGATTTCAGCAGCTGCTGCTTCGGCTTGGGAAAGGTCCCTTGCGGCGATGAGAACGCGGGCTCCCTGGCCGGCAAAGACACGGGCTATGCCCTTCCCGATTCCCTTGCTTGCCCCGGTCACAATAACCGAGCGCCCTTCGATCGATGTCAGCATGTGCGATGCATTTGACTGGATTGGACTGGCGGCGGAGAGGGATTCGAATCACGCATTTCAGCTTATTATTATCAGGTATTTCTACTTAACTGCTTCTATATATACCCCCAAGAATACCCCCTACGATCCCAAATTTGTTCCGAGAGCCGTTCGAATCTTCCGCGGCCAGGAATTTACCTATAACCCCGTTTTCGAGGCACTTCGCGTCCATTCATTGCGAAGCCTTATTGCAAATGTTGAGTTTTACGCACGAACAGGCTTACGATGCGGCGTGTGGCACATCTTGACCAGATCGAATCGGTTGTTCAGGGTGGAGGAGCGACGTCTGATCTCGAAGAGGTGTCAGCCTCCTGGCGAAGATGCACGGCTGAACTCCTAATCAATCCAGATGGCCGGGCGGCTCCCCATATCGTAACCGAGAGCGAACTCAGGGTCTCTCGCGAACCGCTCGGCAAAGCAATTGTGTATGCCCAGGAAGAAGTCGATCGTCTTTATACGATCGTCCGCCAGGAGGGATATGTCGTTTTGTTGTGCAATACCGACGGAATAGCTATTCACCACCGCGGTGATGAAGCGCAGGCCGAACAGTTCAAATACTGGGGCATCTGGGTCGGAGGAGTTTGGTCGGAAAACGTCGAAGGCACAAATGGGATCGGCACGTGCATTGCTGAACAACGGCCGGTTCTCGTCCATCGTGACCAACATTTTCGAACGCGCCACATCGGGCTAAGCTGTGCGGGTGCACCAATCTTCGACCCCACCGGCAGGCTGGCGTTGGTGCTGGACGCTTCGTCGATGACGTCGAACCAGTCGCACACATTGGCTTTGGCTGCGACAAAAGTTGCCGCGCGTGCAGTGGAAGAACGCTTATTTCGCGAGTGGTTTCGCAACGTGTGGACGATTGCGGCGGTGCCATCCGACGACAGCGGTCCAGCTTTGCTCTTGGCTGTCGACGGTGACCTGCGGATCGTCGGTGCTGACCGGGTCGCGCGCACGACTTTTGCTCTAGATGACGAAAGGCTGAGTGGCGGCGTGCCGCTATCAACGGCCTTCGACCATGATCGGTCTATTTTCCGCTGCAACCGCGAACTGGATGTCGCGGCTCGCTTCACGCGCGTCGGTACGGATGCGTGGTGGCATGTGTTGATTACTCCTCCTCTGTGCGGCTCGAGGGGTTGGCGTTCTGCGACGGCCTTGGCAATTCACGTGCGGCCGAGGATTAGCATGCTCCGTAATGCGCCCATAGCGGAGTCTCTGCCTCCCAATCGGGGCGGTCTATCGCCGGCGCGTACGCACCGGATCTGCGAATACATCAACTCCAATCTCGATCAGAACATAAGCCTCGAAGCGCTAGCGGAAATGGCCGGGTTGTCCACACACCACTTCGCCCGGGCATTCAAGCAAACGGTTGGTATGCCCCCGCACGGCTACGTACTGCAACGCCGCATCGAACACGCCCAGCGAATGCTTCGCAATACGGATCTTCCGATGTCGGAGATCGCACTGTCAGCAGGATTCTCCGACCAGAGCCACTTGGCCAGACACTTCCGTCGGATAACCGGCATGTCCCCCAGCGTAGTCCGCTGGGAACAACGATAAGTCCTTTCATTCGTTGCAGTTGAGAAGCACACGCCGCTCTCGGCCGCTGGGGGATTGAGGCGCTTGAGAAGGCCGGGGTTGACCTGCGCACGCAACAAAGCATGTTGATACATCGAACCGTTCGTTGAGCTGAGACACGACCCAGGCCATCGCGAAACGGTTTCCTCACAATTGAGCAAAAACGTCCCGACCGCAGCGAAATCGTTCAAGACCTGTGTGGCACGTTCCTGACAGTATCTACCCATGCTCACGAGTACAAAGCTCGAACACGGGCGCTCTTGATAGCTTCATGCTGCGCCCGGGTTCCAGGCTGGTGAGCGTAAGAAGTCAGGAAGACGGCCTTCACTTGCAAAAAGGAGGATATGTCATGCGGCTCGGTGGATTGCCTCTTGCGTATAGAAGCCCCTATCTGTTTCGCTTGCGGCCAACGTTCGGGGAGATGCGTGCCCGCCTCGAGGAACGCATGGCAGAGCGTACGCGAATTGCCCAAGACCCACACGATACAGTGCTGCAAGGCATTGTCAGCGCAGCTATGCAGCTACATGTTGCGGTGGACCAGCTACCCGCGAATTCGCCCGCTACGCTGCGATTAAGCCGTGTTCTCGAATTGACGAGACACGTCATGGAAGAGGGGCGCAACGTGGTTCGAGGAATCCTCTCATCTAATTCAGACTCCGACGATCTAGGGCAGGCATTTTCCCGAATCCCGCAAGATTTGGGCATCGAAGTGCAAATTGATTTTCGGGTCATTGTGGTAGGTTCGGCCCGAAAACTACGCCCGCTCATTCGCGACGAGGTCTATCACATCGGCCGGGAACTAATGGTGAATGCATTCCGCCACTCCCGAGCCAGCTGCATCGAAGTCGAGCTTGAGTATGCCCCCAAGCGCTTCAGGATAATCGTCCGCGACGACGGTTGCGGGATCGATCCTCAAGTGCTGCATGCGGGACGCGAGGGACATTGGGGGCTCCCGGGTATGCGCGAACGGGCGGAAAGAGTTGGCGCCAGACTCAGCGTTTGGAGCCGCGCCGCGGCCGGAACAGAAGTCGCGCTGTCCGTCCCTAATTCCATCGCCTTCGAATCCGGATCGTCGAGAAATTAGCAGGGTGTTAGGAGAATTCATCGGAAGTCTTCCGGTCGGAAGCGCAGATTGCCACGGCCCTCTCGAGATTGCGTCCGAGTGACGGACCCGGGAGTGACCCTCCATGGTGCCCGCAAAGTCTCATTTTCGGTAAATTGGCTGCGATGTCTCGGGCCTGGAGAGTCGAACTTACTCAAACCCGGTTTTGCGGGAATTGGAACTGGAAGCGCGGTGTACCGTGGGAATCTGCAACTTCTCATTCACACAACACCAGCGCATGATCGGGGTGGATTGAGATTCAACCCAACAATATTCCCACACCATCGATCAGCGTTTGACTGGGCTTCTCTCGTGACTGTGCCCGGAATTAGCTCTGGGGCGTCGGTATCGACACATCTTGCTGCAGCGTGAAATCGAGCAGGGTCTCACTCGGCACCTTTACCTGGTCGCCCCCAGTGATGATTTCCGAGCCTGCGCCAGCACCTGCGCCGATTCCCGCGCCAACCGCTGCTCCCTGGCCGCCGTCGGCAACGCCACCGATGATCGCTCCAAGAGCCGCTCCGCCGACCGTTCTCTTCGCGGTGCTCGCGCCGCGCGACTTGCCGGTCACTTCATATTCTCCCGTGACCACGGGCACCAACTTTCCATTCACCACAATCCCGGTCAACTCCAGACGTAGCTGCGATCTGCCGGTGAACGTTCCTGACTCCTTCGATTGTGTCAGCCGGCCATAGACGAGGGCATCTTCAGCGACTAGCAGGTTGCCCTCCAACATCAGGGGTTCTTCGAGCGAAGCCTGGAAGCGGTCTCCCACGACGTTATAGGTGGAATCGATGGCATCCATGGTGCGCACAGAAATTCGTGTGCCGGCTGGGATAGTTACATAGGCCGACTTCATTTCGACATGCGCTAGCGTCCCCGGATCGTCGGGAAGCGAACTCTGCGGCTGCGGCACCGGGGCACTTGCTGCGCCTTCCGAATCGAACTTGAGCGAAACGATGTCAGCGACGTTATATTTCTGTACCGTCGAGCCGACCTGGAAGCTGATTTCAGTCTCGGTGCCACCCAGGAACTTGCCCTTAATCAGACTGCCGTTCTTCAACTCCAATGTATCGGCCCACGCCATCGACGCCGCCAGAGTCAGCGCAATAAGGAATCCGTATTTCAGCTTGAGCCTCATGATGTCCCTTCGATGCCCCTGCTTACTTCCCGGATTTATATAAATTGTAGGCCCGTTTGGGACTCACCTTCCTCACTTGATCTGATCCCGCCTAAGAGGAATAAAGGCATTGGCGTTCTGCTTGTCTTTTTTTAGCTACTTTTGACCTTATTCCCTCAAGTGCCTGAAAATTAAAGGTATCTAGTAGAGGCCGGGCGAAGGCCAGAGTAGGGAGTTTTGTAGGGACTCAATTTTAGGCCGTCAGGAAACACATACGATGACGGCATATAAATCGTGAACCCACACCTCACTTTCGTACACGCTTGCCAGGCTTCTGGAGCGTCCGCCGGGCCTGCGGCATGCTCATAATGGGCGGTTTTTCTGCGTTCTGTTCCGGTAATTGGTCGTGCAGAATCACATTAAGTAGCGAGTTGTGCACGCGGATGCGGCCATCGTATTCGATAAACCCCATTTTGCGGAAGCGGTTCATGAAGAAGCTGACGCGGGACCGCGTGGCGCCGATCATTTCCGCCAAGGTTTCCTGTGTAATCTGCGGGATCATCGTTTCCGGTTCACCCGGCTCGCCGAACTCCGCCATCAACAAAAGGATCCGTGCAAGGCGTTTTTCGCTGGAGTTGAAAAGCTGATCGACGAGATCCGCCTGAGTTCGCATGCTGCGGGCGAGCAAAAACTTCAGGAACAGATCGGAGAAAGCATGCTCCTCATGCATAACGCGGATCATTTCCGCCCGCTCGATCTTGAGTGCTCTACAGGTAGTAATGGCAGTGGCCGTGGCGAGTCGAAGCCCAACCGCTCCGGCCATTGACTCCTCACCGATGAAGTCCCCGGCGGAGAGCAGCGTGATCGTAGCTTCCTTCCCTCTTCCCGACACCACGGTGATCCTTGCGCGGCCCTTTTGAAGATAGAAAACAGAGTCAGCGTGACTTCCCTGTGAAAAGAAGAGATGCTTTGCTTTCACGTCGACGATCCGCCGTCCAAGACCAGCGTTTGCGAGAAAGGCGGCGGGATCAAATTCAGTGGGTTCTGATTCAGTCATCTGGATAGCCTCTTCGGTATCCGATCTTAATGGAGGGACGGTTGCCGACGGGCCAAACCGGGAAATAGTCCTGGATACCCCGAGTTGGCCTTCTGCTAACTAGTTAGCTATGGCTTCAGACTTTCGCCCTGGCACGCAGAATGCTGGCATTGGCATGTCAGTTCCGTGACTCCCTTTGCATCGGCGCAGGGTTCACTGCAGTATTTGCTTCCGCCCGCAGGAACGCAGTTGCAAGCAGGATGTGCGCATCTAGATTTCGTATTCATAAAAACTCCTTTTTGTGGAACGTGCTCTTCTCTTTTGGAAGAAAACCCAATTAGCTGCTCACCGCAGCTGAAGCGGTTGTTCGTGCTCCGCTCCAGAGGTATCCTTCCTTGCATAGAACGGCCGCTTCAAGGCGGTATCGCTGCCTCCGTCATTTTCCGGCACGGCGCTCACTGACAGTATCGAGCCATGCGAATGCGAAAGCTGTGCAATTTTGCTCAGGAACGACCGGACAGCCTCTTATCTTGAGGGGCGAACCACTCACGAGAGGGATGGTGCGATCTTCCCCACGGAGGCTCGACCGTCTCAAAGGCAACCGCAGCCGAGCCGGATCTCTACCTTTGCGAAAGAATTGATACTATTGAGGGTGTCCCCCACTGGTTACTTCAGCTCGTGACGTCTGGGAAAGGGCGGTTTCCATGGCGGAGGAGAAGAACACTTCATTTGACCCGGCCGCGTTTTTGGCGAATGCTGGACTTGGACGACGGATCGTCCGATTGAGGGCAAAGCAGGTATTCTTTTCACAGGGAAGTCCTGCTGACTCCATCTTCTATCTTCAGTCAGGCCGCGCGAAACTCACGGTCATTTCGAGAAACGGCAAAGAGGCTACGATCACGCTGCTGTCGGCCGGCGAGTTTGTCGGAGAGGAGTCAATCGCCGGAGCGGTTGGTCTTCGACTGGCGACGGCCACTGCGATTTCCGGCTGTACGGCACTCAAGATCGATCGGGCGGAGATGACTCCGCGTGCTGCACGAGGAGCATGCCTTCTCTGATCTGTTCTTGAAGTTTCTCCTGGCTCGTAGTTTACGAACCCAGGCCGATCTTGTCGATCAGCTTTTCAACTCCAGCGAGAAGCGCTTAGCACGGATTCTGCTGTTGATGGCCGAATTCGGGAAACCGGGGCAAGTGCAAACACCCATTCCGAAGATCACGCAGGAAACTCTGGCGGAGATGATCGGCACCACGCGGTCCCGCGTCAGCTTCTTTATGAATCGGTTTCGCAATCTCGGCTTTATTGAATACAACGGCCGCATCCTGGTTCACAAATCGCTGCTCAATGTCATTCTGCATGACTAGAGCAGTT
>CAWCKO010000068.1:0-161258 GCA_963796145.1 uncultured Acidobacteriaceae bacterium
GTTACATTTCCAGGAAGCTTTTTCACTTAGGTCGAGTGCGTGGCGGCAACTTTCTGTTGGCTGACGCTGCTGCCGTCTCCACTTTTCAATTTGCGGAAGATGATCGTGGATAAGATGGTAAATCCGCCAAGCACGAGGAGCGCCTGGTGTATGCCGTGGATCATTTCTCCCCGGTCGGCGTGAACGCGAGCGGGAATGAAAAATGCAGTAGCGAGCCCAGCCGATGCAACCCCGAAACTTATGGACATCTGCTGCATGGTGCTGGCGATGGAACTCGCGTTGCTGGTCTGTTCTTCGCCGATGTCCGCATAGGTAAGGGTATTCATGCTGGTATATTGCAGCGAACTGATGGTCCCATAGCAGAACGCCTGCAGCACGATTAGCCAAACGGGCGTGCCCAGCCCGATGGTCGCGAAGAGGATGAGGAGAAGGCCGAGGATCACGGTGTTCGAAATCAGCACCCCGCGGAAGCCAACCCGGGCGAGAATTTTGGGCATGAGAAACTTCGTGCTCATGGCCGCGATGGCCTGGGGCATGATCAGCAGGCCGGATTGTATGGCGCTAAACCCGAGGCCAACCTGGTAAAGGAGCGGTAAGAGGAATGGCACTCCGCCGATGCCGAGGCGGGTGAAAAAGCTGCCGCTAACGGCCGCACGGAAGGTGCGAATGCGAAATAGAGTCAACTGCAGCAAAGGGTAAGCAGTTCGTTTCGCATGCAATAAGTAACCAGCGAGCAGAACGAGCGAAAGGGTCAATAGGCCGAGAATCTCGGGCACGCTGAGTGTATGTTCGCCGAATATCTCCAGCACGTACGACAGCAGGCCGATTCCGGAACCGAATAGGATGAGCCCGACAATATCGAGGGGGTGAGTTTTCTCTTCGCGATAGTCCGGCAGATGGAGATACACCATCAGCAAACCGAAAATGCCTATCGGTATATTCACGTAAAAGATAAATCGCCAATGAAAGTAGCCAACGATAAGGCCGCCGGCGACGGGTCCCAGCATAGGGCCAACCAACCCCGGAATGGCGACGAAGCTCATGGCCCGGATGAGTTCGGATTTGGCAAAGGTTCGCACCAGGGTGAGCCGGCCGACCGGCACCATCATGGCTCCACCGCAGCCCTGCAGGATGCGGCAGCCGACCAGCAGGTGAATGTTGGTCGATATGCCGCAGAGGAAAGACCCCAGGGTGAAGAGGCCAATCGCGGAGGCAAATACCCGCCGGGTTCCGAACCGATCTGCCATCCAGCCGCTAATTGGAATGAAAACCGCCAGGCTCAAGGTGTAACTGGCCAGCACCGACTTCATGCTGAGCGGAGACACATGAAGAGCGGCCGAAATGGCAGGCACCGCGGTATTCAGAATCGTGGTGTCCAGCGACTCCATGAAAAACGCGACTGCCACCAACCACGGTAGAAGACGCTTGCTTGCAGCTGCGGGCTGGGGGGAAGCGACGGGGCGCTCGCGAGGCCGGTGGGGTTTAAAGCAGTTTCGCAATTACTGTGGACTGAAAAAGGTCGCGAGGTGTGTTTTCTAAAACCAAAAGGCCCTCCCTTCGGTCTTCCAACTGCGCTGGGGGCACATAAGCTTCTACGCATTCACTTTACTAGGCCCCACCTCACGCGCGCCCAGACTCAACCCGTTCGAGGTAGAAAGCCGCCGCCCTCACCAGCACGGTCAGGACGAAACTCGTTATCAGGAGAGGCACCACGACCCACGCAGGCAGACGGTCTTCGATACCCGTTCGTGCCAGTGCCGGACGCACTACCTTCCCTGCCGTTGGCACTTTTCAGTGATTGTTTATTTGCGAATTTTGAGTCATTGTGTATGGCACGGAAGATTCCGCGGTTAGCGATCTGAAAGAGATGCGTTCTTTTTTTCCAGCCTTGATGTTCGCGGTGGCAGCCTCCGCTTGCGCGCAAATCGCGCCGCCGGCGACCAGCGAACTCTCGCTCTCAGTGGAGTCGTTGGCGTCGCCCTCTGATTCGCTGGTTCCGCAGGGTCTCTTGCTGCCGGGAGACGGATCGCAAGCATTGCTTGATTTCAAGGACTCCGACATCAAGTTCAGTCTGCGCAACTTGATGGATATCCTTCGCGACCACCAGCACGAAGGATGGGTGCTGGCAGCGTACCCCGACCCGAACACGCGCCGGCCGCTCATTGGCGCAGGGTTCAGCCTGGATGTCCAGGCAACGGAGCATCCCCAGCGCGATCCTCTGAATCCGCATCCCTTCGTTGAGCCTTCCTCGGCTCAGCTCTGGCAAGCAGCCGGGCTGGCTCCGGAGCGGTTACAGCAAATCCTGGAGCAGTTCGACCGTGATTCGAGTCGATGGACGGCGAAACAGTATCGCCGGAAAATCATCAGGCACACACTGACGCCCCAGCTAACCGAGGAAGAGGGCACACGGCTGCTGCGTATCTCCGCCATACAAGCGGTCTACAATGCGAAGGCTTATTGCCGGGGTTTCGAACAACTAACGGGCTCGCAGCAGATGGCGCTGAGCCAGTTGGTTTTCCAGATGGGCACAAATCTGGAGGAGTTTGTCGAGTTTCTAGCTGCGTTAAACGATGAAAACGGGGCCCGCGAACTGCCCCGACTCGACGGTTATCTCGAAACGGAGCCGGAGCATTGGCGGACAGTGCAGCGCACGCTGATCGACAGCCAATGGGCCAGACGATATACCATCCGGGCCGCAACCGTCATCGCCATGTTCGATCCGGACTACAACCAGGCGCCTAGCGCAGCGGAACAGCGAGTGGAGGCGGTGCTTCGTCCCCCGGTAGAGTATCGAACCAAAAGCCGGCCCACCGCCACGCTTCGGGTCGCGAGCTACAGCAAACGTTCCGCGAGGACGCACGGCAAAAAAGTGGTCCACCCCCAGGCAAAACGAAAGCTGACCTGATCCTCACCGCGGCAAAAAGCTGATCCGGTTGCGTGTTCGATGCAAAACATCGGACACTGGACAAGGAGGTTGGCTATGCAGCGCGTGAAGCTTGGTAAGTCTGATTTGGATGTTCCGGTGCTTTGCCTGGGAGGGAATGTCTACGGATGGACACTGTCGGAAGCGGATTCGTTCCGGCAACTGGATGCGGCCCTGGAGGCAGGGCTGAATTTTATCGATACCGCGGACGTTTACTCTCGCTGGGCGCCCGGTCATACGGGCGGCGAGTCAGAGACGATTCTCGGCAAATGGCTGGCCAAGGGCAGCAAGCGCAGCAACGTAATCGTGGCAACCAAGCTCGGCATCGATATGGGCGACGGCAAAAAGGGACTGAAGCCGGCCTACATCGAGCAGGCGGTCGAGGACTCACTGCGACGTTTGCAGACCGACTACATCGACCTTTACCAGGCGCATAAGGACGACGAGGAGACGCCACTTGAAGAAACACTGGCCGCCTTCGATAAGCTGGTGATACAAGGCAAAGTCCGGCATGTTGGCGCTTCGAACTACAGCGGCCCGCGGCTGGCGAAAGCGCTCAAGACCAGCAAGGATAATGGGCTGGTAAGTTACATCTCTCTGCAGCCGCAGTACAACATGGTGGCGCGAGAGGAATTCGAGACCCAACTGCTGCCTGTCGTGCAGGAACATACCCTGGGCGTAATTCCCTACTACTCGCTGGCGGCGGGCTTTTTGACCGGCAAATATCGCTCGAAGAAAGATGCCGATGGAAAAGCGCGAGGCGGCACGGTGGCGAAATATTTAAATGACTGGGGATTTCAAGTGCTCCACGTCCTGGACGAGGTCGCGGGCGCGCACTGGTCGACTCCGGCTCGGGTCGCGCTCGCGTGGTTGATGGTGCAACCGGGCGTGACCGCTCCCATTGCCAGCGCGACCAGTGACAAGCACCTGACCGACCTGATCGAGGCGACGAAATTGAAGCTGGATCACGCCTCGATTGAAAGGCTGAACTCGGTGAGCGCTCCCGCAGCGGCCGTCAAAGCATAGTTGCGTTTCTGCTTTGTCAGGGTGTCCGGGCTAGAGAGTCTGCGCGAGAGCGCTGCGCTGAGTCCCTATTAACTTGTGCTCCGGTCAGAGAAAACCGCAGGGGCTAAGAGCCCGGACCTATCGCCCGAGAGTAGAACCGGCCATTGAGGGGAAATGCCTTGCCCCCACATTTCCCCTCATGTACGCTCCAGCTACTCATTCCAATCCCAGGAGCCTTCGTGGCCAGCACTACTATGCTCGATCCGTTGGTCCCTCCGGCTCCCAGATCGGCCAGTGGGGCGCTCCAGATCGCAGCCGCCACCATAGGCAATGCGCTGGAGTGGTACGACATTCTGATCTACGGTTACCTGGCGACCACCATCGCCGGCGTCTTTTTTCCTAACTCCAACCCGGTGGTTTCCCTGCTGCTCACCTTCGGGTCGTTTGGCTTGTCTTATTTGGCCCGGCCCGTTGGAGCGGTTGTTCTCGGCGCCTATGCCGATCGCGCCGGCCGCAAAGCCGCGCTCACGCTCTCCATCCGCCTGATGGTCATCGGCACCGCCGTACTGGCCTTTATGCCGTCCTATGCCTCGATCGGGTTGATTGCTCCGATCGCCGTGTTCTCAGCGCGCCTGCTGCAGGGCTTCGCCGTGGCGGGAGAGTTCGGGAGCTCAACGGCTTTCATGATTGAGCATTCAGCCAAGCGCAAAGCCTTCTTCTCCAGCTGGCAGTTTGCCGGCCAGCACATGGCGAAACTGCTGGCCGCGCTCTTCGGCGTCGGTCTCATGACTGGGTTGAATGGCCATCAACTGCACAACTGGGGCTGGCGGATACCGTTCATTTTCGGCTTGTTGGTGGGACCGGTTGGTCTCTACATCCGGCGCAAAGTGGATGAAACTCCGGAGTTTATGCAAAGCACTCACACCCGGACCCCGGTTCTCGAAGTGTTTGCGACCGAAAAGATGGGGCTGCTGCTGGGCGCCGGCCTGATTGCCGTTGGCACAGCCGCCACATATTTCTCCCTTTACATGCCCACTTTCGCAACCACGCGATTACTCTTACCGCCCTCCGTAGGTTATATCGTGACCATCGTTCTTGCGCTGATGTCCATGGTGCTGTGCCCGGTCGCCGGAAACCTTGCGGACAAAATCGGCCATACGCGCATGATGCTACCGGCAGCGATCCTGATGTTGCTGTCCTTCTACCCTCTGTTTCTCCTCATCACGGTCCACCCAGGGTTGCCCACCTTGATGGGTGCACTCATATGGGAAGCACTGCTGCAAGTCGCCTACCTCGGGGCTCTCCCGCCGGTGATGGCAAGTCTCTTTCCTGCCCGCACCCGGGTCACGGGTCTTTCGCTTAGCTATAACCTTGGCGTCGTTCTCTTCGGTGGATTCGCCCCGGCAATTTTCACCTGGCTGACCGATACGACGCACAACAACGCGTCGCCCAGCTTTTACCTGATGGCGACGGCGGTGGTCAGCATTCTGGCCGTGGTGGCCGTGAAGCGTCGCAGAGCGAACTAGGGCAGCGCGAAGGCGAGAACATAGTCCCCTTGTTTGGTACCTAGCTTGCCATGCCCGCCGGCTGCCACAAGCCAGCGCTTAGCCATTTGTGCCGTCCTGTCTATTGGCTGGGTACTCACTGTCTAACAACGACATCAGGACGAGCGAGTGGTAGGCTCCATCTCGATAGATCGCGTCACGCATGATTCCCTCTTTTTGGAAACCGAATGTCTCATATACGTGCCGGGCACGGTGATTGTTCACGAATACATCCAAAAACAACCGGTGCGCGCGATACTCGCCGAATGCGCGGTCAGCCACCTCGGCCAGCAGCCTTCTTCCGATACGTTGATTGGGAGCGCCAACCACAATCCGCTTCAGCTCTATCGATCGGTGTTCGGAAAGCAATCCCCGGATGATCGCGAAGGCATCGACCTGTCCTTGCTGATCTTCTGCAACAATGTAAGCGGCGTCGGGGTTCGCTAACGTTTTTAGGTGCTCATCCTCCGGCCACGAACCAACCAGGGTGCGGAACTGGGGCAATCTCTCCAGCGCGCAAATCCGGGGGATATCCGAGACTGTTGCACTTCTGAACCTCATGCGAAAGAGACTACTCTGTTTGTTATGTTGAAACCATGAACACTGGACGCAACGCGCTTCTCGCGGATCTTGGGAATATCGTAATCGCAGCCCGTGATCGCCAGTCTGGTCTTCAGGAGGCCGCTTCACTCATACGGACTTCTGGTAACTACCGTTGGGTGGGCCTGTATGACGTGGATCACGCCACCGGCCTGGTGAGGAACGTAAGCTGGAGCGGCCCCGGCGCGCCTGAGTATCCTACGTTCCCGCTGACCAAAGGACTCACGAGCGCAGCCGTTGCGCAAAAGCAAATCGTCAATGTCGGAGACGTGTTGACCGATACCCGGTACCTGACCGCCTTCGGCTCGACGCGCTCGGAAATTATTGTTCCGGTGTTCGATGAAGAAGGTAAGAGCGTGGTCGGGACAATTGATGTCGAAAGTGAAGAACCAAACGCATTCAACAAGGACGTCCAGGATCTTCTCGAGGCCTGTTCGGTTGTGCTTCAACCCCTATGGCAGGTTTGACTGTTTTCTTTTCCGGGGTTCTTACGCATGCCTCCAGGGCCTCGTCCCCATTAAGATGCTAGAGAGAGGCATTCTCTTTGCATCGAGCCACTTCGTCAGGCACTACCAAAGAACACCATGTTGAGCCAAGGTTTTCTCCTTCCCTGATTCGCGAATTGGCCAATGCGGCCATGGGCCGGGAGGACGTTTTGCCCTTCTGGTTTGGGGAATCCGACCAGTCGACACCGTCTTTCATCAGCGAGGCGGCCATCGCTTCCTTGCGCGACGGGGAAACCTTCTATTCAGAGAATCTGGGCAGGCTGTACCTGCGGCAGGCTATCTCTACTTATCTGACCGACCTTCATCAACGCCCCATCGGCACCGACCGGATCGCGGTGACAGCTTCGGGTAACTCGGCGCTGATGCTGGCCAGCCAACTGCTGGTCGAACCAGGCGACCGCGTAGTGACGGTCACGCCGCTGTGGCCAAACGCGGTTGAGATACCGAAGGTCGTGAGCGGCCAGGTCACACGTGTCTCGCTCGAAGTGCAGGACGGCCGATGGACGCTGCCCCTGGAGAAACTGCTGCAGGCCCTGACCCCGGGGACTCGGATGCTGGTACTCAATTCGCCCAACAACCCCACCGGCTGGACCATTCAACGCCCGGAGCAACTTGCCATTCTCGAACATTGCCGTCGTCACGGCATATGGATTCTCGCCGACGATGTCTACGAGCGCCTGGTCTACGCCGATGGAATGAGATCGGCTCCATCCTTTCTTCCCCTTGCCGACGATCACGATAGGTTGATCGTGATCAACAGCTTCTCCAAAGCCTGGAGCATGACCGGTTGGCGTCTGGGCTGGATGGTCGTACCGCCTTCAATCCTGGCCGATCTCGCGGCGCTGCTCGAATACAACGTCTCCTGCGTCTCTGAATTTTCCCAGCGAGCAGGCACCATAGCCATGCAGCAAGGGGAACCCTATGTGCTTAAATTCCGAGCCGAACTCGCCCACACAAAGGCAAAGCTATCTGCCGCGCTGCGTCAGCTTCCTGGGCTGGCAGTACCCGAGGCGGATGGCGCGATGTATCTCTTTCTCCGTGTCGCCGGGGAAGAAGATTCACTGCGCCTGGCAAAGCGGCTGATCGAAGAGGTTGGCCTGGGGCTCGCACCTGGCAGGGCCTTCGGGCCCGAAGGAGAGGGCTGGTTGCGTTGGTGTTATGCGGCGGAGTGGAAAAAGGTCGAGTCAGGAATCGAACGCCTGTCACGATTCTTGTCCAGGTAACCTGGTTCGAGGCGCTGTTACAATTCCCGTTCCGGAGGAGAGAGGAAACCAGTGCACACGATCAAAATTCTGCTCCTGGGTTTCATTGTGCTCGCCGCGTTTGTGCTGACAGGGCGGGCATTGGGCAATGGATCACGAGCAGCCCTCTACTTTCTGCCCGTATGGTTAGCTGCCGCTGCCATCAACCTTTGGTTTGGTGTGACGAAAGCAGGCTACTCTGTTCGAGACGAAGCGCCGATCTTCCTGCTGATCTTTGCCGTTCCATCCGCATTGGCTCTTCTGGCGTGGTGGAAACTTGCTGTGAGGTAATAGCCAATGATTCACTTGAGGGCGCGCTTCGCCCCAATTTGCTTCGGGATCTTTTTGGGGATCGTGAGCGCGGCAACGGGGTGCCACTCGTCTGCACCAACAGCGGTCTCCCCTTCTTCGGTCCAGCAAGCGGACAAATATCAGTGGCTTGAAGATGTCACCGGCGAACGCTCGTTAGCCTGGGTAAAGGCGCAGAACGCTCGCACCACCAAGGTGCTGGAGGCCGATCCTCGCTTCGCAAGCTTGAAGGAGGCCGCGCTCAAGGTGTACGAGTCGCCCGATCACTTAGCCATTCCGGTGTTGAAACAAGGAGTGGTCTACAACACCTGGCAGGACGCGCAGCATGTTCGTGGCATCCTCCGGCGCACCACACTGGCCGACTATCTGACCACCCAGCCCCACTGGCACACGGTTATCGACTACGACGCGCTCGCCAAACAAGACAAGCAGGAGTGGGTGGCTAACGGTTTGAACTGTCTGTATCCAGGCGACGGCCTCTGCCTGGTGTCCCTCTCGGCCGGGGGCGAGGATGCAGAAACCCTACGCGAATTCGATCTGAAGACAGGAAAGTTTGTCGAGCATGGTTTCGTGTTGCCGCACTCCAAGCAAGCTGTCAGTTGGCTGGACAAAGATTCACTTCTCGTCGCCCGGGACTGGGGTCCGGCCACGATGACGAAATCGGGTTATCCATTTGTGGTCAAGCTGTGGAAGCGTGGCCAGGCCCTGGATCAGGCGAAGGAGGTTTTTCGCGGAACCGAGAACGACGTAGACGCCGAGGCCGACACGCTGAATGACAGCCAGGGCCACCATGTCACGTTATTCCACCACTGGATCAACACGTTTGCGAGGCGAGTATTTCCTTTGGACATCCGACGGCAACAAGAAACTGGCTTTGCCGGGTAAAGCAGAGGTCGAGGGATTGCTGGACAACCAGCTTATCGTCACTTTGAACCAGGACTGGAAGCCCGAGGGCCTGGACACGACATTCCCCACGGGATCCGTTATCTCAATGGATATGGAGGCGGTGGGGCAAGACACTGCGCATTTGAAACCGACGGCGATTTTCACCCCAAGCGCGGTTGAGTTCGCGCAAGAGGTGCAAGCCACCAGGGGCCATCTGTTACTGACCACGCTCGAGCATGTCCAGGGGCGTGCTTACACATACACGAGGAGCGCAAAGGGTGAGTGGACGCGGAAGAAGCTTGATCTGCCAGACAATCAAGCCGTGGACATCGTGTCGGCCAACGGTGCAGATGACCGGTTTTTTCTGAGGTTCAGGGCTTTCTCACCCCGTCGTCGCTGCTGCTTGGCGACCCGGCGACCGACTCGCTGAAGAACGCCAAGTCGCTCAAGCCACAATTCGATGCATCACAAGATGTGGTTGAACAGCTCGAAGCGAAGTCGAAGGACGGTACGATGGTTCCCTTACTTTGTTGTGCATCGCAAGGATCTGAAGTACAACGGCAGCCAACCCAACCTTGATGACGGCCTATGGCGGCTTTCAGGTCGCGAACACGCCGTCCTACAGTGCGGCATCATCGGCAAGCTGTGGCTGGAGCGCGGCGGCGTTTACGTGTTGGCGAACATCCGCGGCGGGGGCGAGTTTGGCCCGGCCTGGCATGAGGCGGGACTGAAGACACACCGGCAACGAATCTACGATGACTTCGCGGCGGTGGGGCAGGATCTGGTGACGCGGCAGATCACTTCCCCGCGCAGACTTGGCATCACCGGCGACTCCAACGGCGGCCTGCTGATGGGGGTTGAGTTTACCCAGCATCCGGAGATGTGGAATGCCGTGATCATCGGCGTTCCACTGCTGGATATGCTGCGCTACGAGCAGATCGCGGCGGGTGCATCCTGGGTAGGCGAGTATGGTTCGGTTTCGGTTCCCGAGGAGCGGGCATTTCTGGCATCGATCTCTCCTTATAACCAGCTCAGGCCCGACGTGAATTATCCCGAGCCTTTGATTTTCACCACCACCAAAGACGATCGCGTCGGGACCGGTCCACGCCAGGAAGTTCGCAGCCAGGCTGGAGGAGTTTCACAAGCCGTTCTTCTATTACGAGATCATCGAAGGCGGACACAACTTTGGAGCGAACCTGAAGGAGTCAGCGGAAACGAAGGCGGTGGACTACATTTATTTGACACTGCAAGCTGATGGACTAGAGCCACTCCCTCAGGGTCCGTACATTCACCTCGCAGAAACGTCAGCCGCCCTAAACCTGCACCTTCTCTTTGAGCGCCAGGTATTGGTGAATAAAGGCGATCGCCATGCTGCCCTCGCCTACGCCGCTGGATACGCGTTTGATTGAATTATGGCGCACGTCGCCGGCGCAGAAAATTCCCGGCAGGCTTGTCTCCAACGGAAATGGCGCGCGCTCAAGCTTCCATGTAGTCAGATCGCGCCCGGTGCAGATGTAGCCCTGCGGATCCCGCTCCAACTCGCCCGGCAACCACGAGGTGCTGGCATCGGCGCCGATCATCACAAACAGAGCATCGGCTTCATAGGTGATTAACCTCTCTTCCTCATGGGGTGCTCGAACACGGGTCACAATTCGCTGCAGATGATCCTCGCCCTCCAGGGCAACAATTTGCGTAAATGGAACCACCCGGATGTTGGCCTTGGACGCGATCTCGCCAATCAGATATTGCGACATGCTTAACTTCAGCCCCTCGCCGCGCACCAACACCTTTACCTCGGCAGCATAGTTCGAAAAGAACATAGCCGCCTGTCCCGCCGAGTTACCTCCGCCCACGATGAAGACCTTTTTGCCGTTCACGTTGTACGCCTCGGGACGAGAGGCTCCATACAACACCCCGCGCCCCAGCAGACGATCGGCGCCATCCACGGTAAGCCGGCGCCATTCCACGCCCGTTGCCAGCAGCACTGCGCGCGCTGACACCAGGTGCCCGCCATCGAGTTGCAGGCAATAGCCGCCGTCGATCTGCGCCAGCTTTTCAATACAGCGCGTCATCGCAATCTCGGCCCCAAACCGGATAGCCTGCCTTAAGGCCCGCCCAGTCAAATCCTCACCCGAGATGCCCTCCGGAAAGCCAAGATAATTTTCGATGCGCGAGGACGTGCCCGCCTGGCCGCCTGCCGCCGAGCGCTCCACCATGAGCACGTTAAGGCCCTCGGAGGCGCCATAAACCCCGGCGGCCATGCCAGCCGGGCCTGCTCCGGCGATGACCACGTCGTAACTGTCGCTGTTCGGTTTTGTCTGCAACTGTAAGGCATCTGCCACTTCGCGCACACTCGGCGCGTGGTCAAAGAGTTTGCCGTCAATGATCACTGCCGGGCAACCCAGATCCTTGGGCAGGAACGATGGCACCCTCTCCGGCTCTCGTTCGCGATCAACCCAGTCGTACGGGATTCGATTGGCCGCGAGAAAGCCACGGATATCGTGGCAGTCGGTATCATACTTCGTGCCCAGGATGAGCACCCGTGAGGACGGAACCGTTACCGTATATTTCTGAACGCGCATGAGCCGGTCATTCATGGTTTGCAGAATCATGGCGCTGGCTTCTTTGGAATCTCTGATCAGATTCTGGAACTGCTGCCGATCCAGGCGGGCCAGGCGGCAAGGCGTTTCTGCCCGCAGCGAGACGAGAGCCTGCGTGCCAAGCAAGAGTGGCGTTTCGCCAAAGAAATCACCTACCTGATACTCGTATTCGAAGAGTTCCTGCTGGCGGCCAAGCAGCTCTTTCACCATGCGCAGCCGGCCCTCGAAAAGAGCGAAGAACCACGGCGGTTCACCCTCGCGTATCAGCCATTCGCCAGGTCTAAGCCGTACATCGGCCGCCGACTGCGCCAATCTAAGAAGTGCGGCCTCTTCGAGGCAGCAAAATAATTTGACTTGTTGAAGCTCTTCCGGGGTGAACATCCAACAATTCTGCCACCTCACGCTGTTGCGGCCTAATTTCAGGCCCCTATCCTGGCAACCACCATGGCGTTTAGAGCAGTTTCGCAATTACTGTGGACTGAAAAAGATCGCGAGGTGTGGTTTTCCTTGGGAGAAAACCACGAAAAGGCCTGTCGCTCCCCGGATTTCCTGCGGCGCAGCCCTGGCCGAGAACAATCATGTGCGACTTTCTTCACGGAAAGTCGCATGGAGTTCCGCGGTTCCACCAACCTCCACAGGAAATCCGGGTTCGGTCTACACCAATTGCGAAACTGCTTCAGACGGGATTCACTTCCAGCTCCGGCTGACGATGACCGCTGGTGGTGGCGCCTGCATCCGGGGGAAGGCCGAGGCTGTCGAAGACCGGGCCGAGCGCTACTACCGCCATGCAGAGTATCGCGAGTTGGAAGTCACGCAGTTGGGGTGCAGCTGCTGAGTGGCCGCGAGCGTGCGCAACCAGGCGCAGGGTGATGGCTCCGATGGCCACGCCCATACCCATGCTGAGCTGCATAACAGCGCTAAGGAAACCATTCGCCCGGCTCATCGTGCTGGGCGGAATTTCCGCGTAGGCAAGCGTAGTCATGCAGGTGAACTGCATCGATCGCGACGCTCCGTGGAAGAAGAGAATGGCGATGATCAGGATGATCGCGGTGGCCGGGCTGAGCAGGGCGCAAAGAGCCATGGATCCCGCGGTAATAGTGCCGTTCACGATGAGCAGGCGACGAAAACCGAAGCGGCGGAGAGCCTGAATCACGAATGCCTTCATGGTCAGGTCTCCGGCAAATAGCGCGAGCAGGTAGAGACCAGATTGGAAGGCGTTCAACCCGAAGGTAATCTGGAACATGAGCGGGAGAAGAAACGGCAGCACCGAGACGGCAATGCGAAAGGCGCTCCCTCCGTAGACAGAAAGCGAATACGTTTTGAGCTTCATCGACTCCAGATCGATGAGCGACGTGGCCGGATCGCGGTGGGCAGCAACGATCGCGGCCAGCCCGCTGAGCGCGCTAAGTGCGAGCACCAGGCCGGGGAGCTGCCACGGCACGCCCTCGCTCCCCAGCTTCTCCATCCCATACACTGCCCCGGCGGAAGCGAAGCCCGCAAGCAGGAAAGTAAGCCAATCAAGAGAATGCTTTTCTTCGCCGCGAACGTTCTCCACCCACAGCAGCGTCAGGATCAGGGCCACGATGCCGATGGGGAGATTGAGAAAGAAGATCCAGTGCCAGCTGGCATAGGTGGTAATAAAGCCGCCCAGCGGCGGCCCCACGACCAGGGCGGTAAGGCCGGGCCAGGTAATGTACGCAATCGCCTCTGCCAGCTTATCCTTGGGCGTTGCGCGCAGCACGATGAGGCGGCCGACAGGCACCATCATGGCTCCGCCAATACCTTGCAGGATGCGCATGAGCGTGAACTGGGTAAGCGTGTGGGCCGCTCCGCAGAGCATCGAAGCGAGGGTAAACGTGGCGATGGCTGCGGCGAAGATGGAACGCGAGCCGAAGCGGTCTGCCACCCAGCCGCTGATGGGGATGAAAACGGCCAGCGTCAGCAGGTAGGCCGTTATGCCGATGTTGAGGCTGACCGCGCTGGTGTGGAAACTGCGCGCCATCTGCGGGATGGCAGTCGCAATGATAGTGCCGTCCAGCATTTCCATGAAGAAGGCGCCCGCGATAAGGGTGGTGACGTACAGCGGCGAGCGGCTCTTCTTCATCCTTGCTGCGGGCTCACAAAGATCTTTCGCTTAGAGCAGTTTTGCAATTACTGTGGACTGAAAAAGATCGCGAGGTGTGGTTTTCCTTGGGAGAAAACCACGAAAAGGCCTGTCGCTTCGGTCTACACCAATTGCTAAACTGCTTTATGGAGTTTCTAATCCGCTCAGGCCGGCTCTACGTTCGAACGCCTGGATCAACGATCCGAGGCTACGCTCGGCACCGATGTCTGAGCGCAGCTCGCTCGCGATCGGGGTCGCCGGCGTAGGCTGCACGGCCCGTTCCTGCACCTTGCGTGCCTCGTCCGCCGAAACTACCACGATGCCAGTGGGCACTGAACCGCTCAATGCGGCAGCAGACTTGCCAGGCTTTTCAGTCTGGAGGTGCCGCCGTTCCATCCGGCGTTTGGGGGGAACACGCTTTACCTGCGGTTCCTCCCTCGGCGGCGGAGGAGGAGCAGCAGCGACAACAGTCGCTCGACCCTGCAATCCATTTGTAGCCGAAACTGCGGTTGTGGCTGGTTGTTGCTTGCGTTTTTGGGCCGGGACTCTTGTCTTTGCCTTCAGCGTCGAAGCAATCTTCGAACCATTTGGGGAGCCTTTCAGCGCGGCTGCGAGAAAGTCACGCGCGCGCTCCAGGCGGATTAGTTCATCATCAATTTGAGCGATTATTTCGTTCCGTGTGGTCATGCCACAATCATTCTATCGCCGTCCGGACTCTTCTGCCGATTCTCTGCCCTGTGGGAATTGATGCGGATGTTACTATTCGCACCGGATCGCGGCCATAGGCTCAATTCGGGCCGCTCGCAGCGCCGGCAAAAGAGAAGCCGCGCTGGCGATGACGGTCAGCGCCGCTACCGACCCTACCAGCACCCAGGGATCGCGCGGCGACGTTCCGTACAGAAAGCTCGCCAGAGCTTTGGAGGCTAAGAGGGCTGCGCCCAGCCCCGCTCCTGTCCCGAAAGCCGCAACCAGGGCGTTTTCTCCAAAGACCATCGCCATCACGCGCGTGCGCTGGGCCCCTAGCGCCATGCGGATGCCAATCTCGCTGGTTCGCCGCGCAGTGGAGTAGGCCAGCGTCCCATAGAGCCCGATCCCTGTCACCAGCAAGGCGCAGGCGGCGAAGAACAAGGCCAGCAGCGCCATCATCCGTTCGGTGCTCATCGACTGGTTCAGCACCTCATCCATCGTAGTAAGTACCGGAGCTGGGATCGACGGGGCCAGCCGGGCCGTCAGCGAGCGCGCAGCCAGAGCCAGCGCATCCCACGGTCCATCGACCCGCACCACGGCGTTCAGAGACGGTTTCTTCTGCAAATCATCCTGCATGATCGGTACGTAGCCGGCTGGCGGCGCAGGATCGCGCATGTCCCGATACTTGGCGTCGCCTACGACCGCAACCACCTGATACGTGGTCCCTTCGAACTTGCGGATCACTTGCCGGCCGACCGCGTTTCTGGCCGGGAAAGAGCAGCTTCGCTGCCGACCGGTTGAGGGTGATTTTTGCTCCCGAGGCGTTGGTATCGGCCCAGCTGAATTCCCTCCCCTCGTAAACTGGAATGCGCATCGTCGCGAAGTAATCCGGACCCACGCTATTCATATAAATAAGCTCGGGGCGTCCGCCCGGCGCTTGGTAATCTCCGTTCCATCCTCGATGGGAGAGCGGCACGATGAACTGGAAGCTCACGCTCTTGACCCCCGGCTGGCGGCTCAGTCCCTCCCCTAGCTCGCGGTATAGCCTCATGAGCGCATCGCCTTCGAGCTGCTGCTTGTCCATACTGAAGGCGATGTTCACCACACCCCTCGGATCAAACCCCAAGCCTGACTTGTAGAGCCGCACCAGGCTGGTGGCTAAAAGCCCCGCCCCGAACACCAACACCAGGGCCAGCGCCACCTCCGATGCCAACAGGACGCGCGGTACAATCCTATGCCGCTCACGCGGCCGCATCGAATGCGGGCTGCTTTTGATGTGCTCACTGACGTTGCCCGATGTGGCCTGCAGCGCCGGCGCCAACCCGATCAGCACTGTCGAGGTCACAGCGATCAATACCGCAAAACAAAACACCCGCACATCCAGCGAGGTGTCGAGCCGCCATCCGCTGTCGCGGCTCAAAAGGAGCGCAGATAGCGAACTGCTTACTAACGGCGCAATCAAAATTCCAGCCACTGTCCCCAGCATCGCAATCAACATGCTCTCTGCCAAAAGTTGCTGCATCAGTCGCCGCCGCGTCGCGCCAATTGCCAGCCGCGTCGCCAGCTCGCGTTCCCGTGCCGCGCCGCGCGCCATCAACAGACTCGCCAGGTTCAGGCACGCCAGCAGCAGAATTCCTCCGCACATGGAGAACATGGCTACCAGGGGCTGGCGAAAAAGAAGGCGAGCGAACGTGAATCCCCGGGAGCCCGGCTCGGCAACAAAATGGAAATGCCCTTTCTCCTCGTCGCTAATAAAGCTGGCATCGTCGGACGCCTGGTGCAGAATTGGGCTGGAAATTGTAGCCAGCGAGGCGTTTGCCTGGGCTAACGTAACGCCGGGTTGTAGTCGCGCACCTACTGTAAGCCACCATGCGTGGATCCCATCATCGATATGGTTCTGCGGCGCATCGATGATGGGGTCCGCGGAAAGCGGTGCGAAGATCTGCGGATTCCGCGTAGGGTCTGCTCCTATAAACCGCTTAGGCATCACGCCCACGACTGTGAATGGCACGTTGGCGATGATCAGCTTCCGGCCAACCACATCGGAAGCGCGATCGAACCATGTCTCCCAGAACTGCTCGCTGATCACCACCGCAAGCCCTGCTGGGCTGCCGCCCCTGCGATCGTCCTCCGGCGTAAGGTATCGGCCCATCAGCGGCGCCGTTTGCAGCGCGCGAAAGAATTGCCCGCTGACCAGCATCCCTTGAATGTTCTCGTTGGCGGATCGACCCTTTACCTGCAGCGCGTCCGGCTCGTAAGCGAATACATCCGCGAAAACCTCGTGCCTGCTCTCCAGGCTGCGAAAGAGCGGCGTACAGAATGCGTAGTTAGGCTCGGGACCGCCCTCCTCCATGCGCAGCACCGCCAGCTGGTCCGCCTGCGGCACCGGGAGCGGCCGCAGCAGTAACCCATTGATCAAGGAGAAGACGGCCGTATTCGCTCCCACACCCAGGGCCAGAGTTAAGAGCGCGACCGCCGTGAAACCTGGCGACTTTCGCAGTAGCCGGGCGGAGAAGCTTAGGTCGCGCAGAAGATTTTCAAGCGTCCGAAACTGCCACAGTTCGGTGAGGCGCTCATGCCAGCGCGAGCTATTCCAAAGGCCCGCTTTGCCGCCACGTCTAACTCCGCCGGAGGGATACCCTGTCGAGAAAGCCGCTCCCGCAACAGCGCCTGGTGAAACTCCAACTCTTCGGCGATCTCGCGTCCCATGTTCCGCCGGCGAAACAGCGCCTGGATCTTAAGCAGGAATTGGTGCAGCGCCATAACGAGTTTCCTTAAGAGGCTTGCATGACAAATGCGACCGCTGCCGACAGCCTTGCCCAGCGCTGCGATTCGGCGTTCAGCCGCTTTCTTCCTTCGGCCGTGAGCTGGTAAAACTTGGCGCGGCGATTGTTTTCAGAAGCTCCCCATTCGGCGCTCAGCAGCCCACGCAACTGCAGCCTATGGAGCGCCGGGTAGAGCGCGCCCTCCTCCACTTTGAGCACCTGCTGCGAAGTCTGCTCGACCCACTCAGCCACGGCATAACCATGCATAGGCCCACGCGCCAGCGCTTTCAGAATCAGCATCTCCAGCGTGCCCTGAATCAGCTCTCCGCTCTCTTCCCTAACCATGTTATGGGAAGACTATGGGGGGCGATCGTCGATTGTCAAATGTGTTCTGCTTGAGCCGAAAGAAAACCGCAGATCTCTTACAGAATCTTTACCACTACCACCGTCAGATCATCCGCTTGTCGCTTTTGTCCCGCAAAGACGGAGACGGCGTCGGTGATAGAGGCGACCAGGGCGGCCGCCGGCTCTGTTTCTTTGTTCCGAACCACTTCTTCTAATCGGCCAACCGAGAACTCATCGCCGGCCTCATTCTCCTGTTCGGTCACGCCATCGGTGAAAAGTGTAAGGATGTCACCCTGGTCGAGCGCAACCACGGTATTTGAGTACTCCGCATCTTTCAAAATACCCAGGATTGGCCCCCCTTCCTCTAACTGCAGCGATTGGCCATTTTTTGAGCGAATGAGGAGGGGTGGGTTATGACCTCCGTTGGCGTAGTGCAGGGTTCTGCCGGTCTGGTCGAAGCGGGCATAGAACATGGTTACAAAGGTCGCCGAATTCGTAATCTGCCGCAGTACCTGGTCGAGGTCCTTGATAATCTCGGCCGGTCCGCTTAATTCGCGGGCACGCAGGCGCAGCGCTACTGCGAGCGAGGGCATCAGAAGCGATGCCGCAGCGCCGTGCCCGGAAACGTCGGCGATCACCACGTCCACTACATCGTCGGAGATCTGAAAAAAATCATAATAGTCGCCCCCCAGCAGTTGTGCGGTCTGCATAGCCGCTGCCAGTTCAAGCGAGGCGCAAACAGGAGGTTTGGGTAAGACCCGCTGCTGCACCTGCGAGGCCAACAGCAGGTCGTGCTCGTACTCATCACGCTGTCGGCGTACTTCTGCAACCAGGCGATTGCGTTGCTTTGCGACCTGCGTCACCAGAAACCCCACCACCAGAAACCCGGCCAGGGTAATTACGTCGCGGACAACCCTCACGTGAAGGGTTTCTGGAGTCGTTCCAAAGAAGAGGTCCGCGAGAACCGCACAGGCGAAGGCCAGAAGACTGGTAAGCGCCAGCGGGTTCACCAATGCGCTGAGGGCAATGGGCAATACGTACAGATAGCCCAGCGAAACCTGCGGTACAACTTTCCAGTCGGTGTAACCAATCGCGACGATGGACAGAAAGATGAGAAAGTTAAACAGACCCGTGATCCGGTTTTCTTCCACCTGCACACGCTGTTTGTCGTCTTCTTTTTTCTTCCTGCCTTTGATCAGCGCCACTCGCAGAACCTCGCCGTAACTTAGGACGTAGCCATAGTACAAGAGCGAAGAGCCGCAGATCGAAACATCGGCATGGATTATGGCTGAGGATCCCGGGCATGGGGCGTCAATCTGCGAATGAGGAATTCCTGGAACAGATTGCCGATCCCCGAGCCCCCAATGCCAATCAATGTGTTTTCGAAGGTCAACGCCGCTCCATTGCGGCTGCTCGCCGGATAGTAGAGGTTCGAAATGCCGCCGGCGGCAAGGCTTCCCAAGATGCCGGAATAGTCCGGTTGCCAGCGGCCGTTGTCACCCTTGCAGACAACTGCATTCGCCAGCGCATATAGAATCCGCGATCGCGTGCCGCCGCTGCCTTTATAGAAATAGCGAGGATCTTGTTTGAGAACCGAGGGCAGGATGGCGCCCCCGATCATGTTGCCGATAAAACCATCGGCATAGGACGCGCCAAACCGCTTGGCATACCCCTGTGTGCCTTGTCCATAGCCGCCGAACCCGTCACTCGCCTGCTCCAGGCCCGCGACCACACCACTCGCCGCAAAGGTGACCGGATCCACACTGCTCTTCCAGGCAAGTTCGAACTTTTGCTTTGGCCTGAGAGGCAGTGCGTCGGGATTGTAGGTGACATAGAAATTGGGAATGACGCCAAGCACGCGCTGCGTCTCCTGAACCTTGATCTGCTCTTCCGCCAGCTCATAATTGTCCGCGCCGCTGACCTGCACCTCGGTGGTGGCGGCCGCAATGGGTAACGGGAGCTCCAGCATCTCGAGCGCTTCTCCCGGATGAAGGACTCCCGGTACTTGCCGGGTCGCAAAACCCGCGGCTGAGATGGTGAGCTGAAAGGGGCCGGCCGGAACATCCGTAAAGGTAAACCGTCCTTCTCCATTCGACTTAATTTCCAGCCCGGGTTGGCCCTCGCGCGCCAGCCCCACGCCGGCGGAGACAACGAAGTTTCCATTCGGGTCTACCACCGTGCCGCTGATGGTGCCCAGGGATTCAGGTTGGACTTGGGCGGAGACGTCCTGCCCAGCCAGGATGCTCGCCGACGGTGCATCGGGTAAGCGGGTATCAATAAATTTGACTTGCTGAGATTGGCCCAAAACGGAGAGACAGCAAAACAAAAGACAAATCGCAGGCCAGCGAAGAAGTCGCAGTGTGCGGAGGCGAAGGCTCTGGATCATCTGTCTGCAGCATAGAATGCCGGCGGCTCATTCCCGAATACCTGTTACTGGGGATAAGTTGGCGGAAAAGGTGCCCTGAAATGCAGCGGGCGTCCCCCATTTAGACTAATTTCGCAATTAGTGTAGACCGAACCGACAGACCTTTCGTGGTTTTCTCTCAAGGAAAACCACTCCTCGCGATCTTTATCGGACCACAGTAAATTACGAAACTGCTCTAGTGGTGATGTTTGCCGGAGCCGTGACCGCCTCCACTGGAATGCCCGCCACCGAAGCCTTTTCCTCCGCCGCCGAAACTCTTTTCTGAGTGGCCGCCACCAAACAGATGGAAGCCACCGCCGGAGTGCGGCGGTTTGCTGGAAAATCCGTTAAAGCCTTTGCCTCCATAAGCGCCTGAGGATCGCTCGGCAAACTGGTGGCTCTGAAAGTTGGCTGCCGGTGCGCGATACGCCGGCTGCGAATTACCGTAGTACGCGCCAGGCCTGTTCCCGTAGCCTCCATTGAAGCTGGAGCCATATCCAGGCCGCGCGTACGGCGCGGTGTTGATCGAAGGCTGCATGCGGTTGTAAGCCTGCTGGACCGGACGGGCGTAACCGGCTCCGGGCGTCTGGTAACCCCGGCCCTCCCCGGGCCGGTTCGAGGCATATCCTTGCGGCCCGCGGGCGAAGCCCTGTCCATAACCCGAGTTGTATCCGCCGCGAGCCTGGTTAAAGCCATGTTGCGAATAAGCCCACCGGCCTCCGTGCGGGAAGCCCCAATTGGCCACCGTGGTGCTGTGCGAATAATAGTTCGAGTGATTGAAGAGCACGGCTTGGGCCAGCCAGCTCAGGCCCCAGGCCAGCAAACCAAAGGGTGTGCGGCTGAAGGCTGTCATCGCGATGCCTAGCCCGAACGATACCGGCGATGAACCGAAAAAGGATCCCAGTGCCCCCAGCAGAGAGAACCCGGGATAGGGAGAAACAGGCTGGCCGTAGACACCCCAAGGGTTGTAAGCCGGCACGTACACCACCTGTGGATTGGCAGGCGCCAGCTCTATATTGCCCTGGTCGTAATTTACGGTCTCCTGTGGAGTGCTTTGCAGATTTCCCGCTGCCTGTGCCCGCTGGCGCATCACCTGCACCGCTTCCAACACATCCTGCTGCTGGTTGAAGTAGGCATTGCCCAGGTCGCTGGTCCAACGCAGGTTGCGGTCCATCTCGGCCAGCACCTGGGGAAACGCCGTCAACCCCTTCACGCTGGGGTCCCAGTATTGAGCCGCGGCTCCTGCTGCAATCTGCTCAGCAGGTGCATAGCCCTGCGCTTGCCGCCAGCGGTCCGCCTCCGCAATCTGCTGCGGATAGGTGGATGCGGCCAGCATCTCAGCCACCAGTGAGTCGGGATACAGTGCGATCGGCGCCACCAATTGCTCCAGTTGCTGGGCATTGAGCGGCTGTACCTGCTGCGGCTGCGCATAACCCTGCTGCGGGTAGGGCTGTTGCCCATACGCCTGCTGTTGCGCGTAGGGTTGCTGAGGATAAGCCTGTTGTTGAGGATAAGCCTGTTGCTGAGGATAAGCCTGTTGCTGAGGATAAGCCTGTTGCTGCGGGTAAGCCTGCTGTGGGTAAGCCTGCTGCTGGTAAGGCTGCTGCCCATAAGGCTGTGGCTGCTGATAAGCCGGTTGTCCATAGCCTGGTTGTTGGTATGGCGCGGATTGGGCGGCGTATGGATAGTACTGCTGGGCCAACAGCTCGACTTGCCAGAGCGGCATCAGGAGCAAGACCATCGTCAATGCGACGAAACGTCTGAGTATCATTTTGCCTCTACGTCCGCGCCAGGAACCGTAATTCGGGGGCCAAGAACGGTTATCAATGTTGACCCAAACTGCCGGCGTTAGTTCTGCCCGCGCGCAGCAATGATTTTACAGGGCTGGGCACGGTCGCGGCCGGAGAAACAAAATCCTTCATAATAATCACAGGCCGCTTTGAAAGGATGTTCACTCGCAGAATGACAAACCTCGCGCAACTTAGCCCAGACCAAGTCGCCACAGCCAGGCAACGCCTGCAGGAAAACTACGATGCCTTCAAGGCCCGCGGACTCAAGCTTGACCTGACCAGAGGAAAGCCCTCGCCGGCCCAGCTGGATCTGAGTGCTGGGTTGCTTTCGCTTCCCGGGGCGGACGACTACCTTGCCGAGGGTGCCGTGGATTGCCGCAATTACGGCGGACTCCAGGGGCTGGTGGAAGCACGCCGACTCTTCTCCGCAGTGATGGGAGCGGCGGCGGAGCAAGTCGTTGCCGCCAATAACTCCAGTCTGGCGTTGATGCACGACACAATTGTTTATGCGCTGCTTAAAGGAACCTGCGATAGCGTCACCCCCTGGTCGAAGCAGGGGGAAATTGCATTCCTATGCCCGGTTCCGGGCTACGACCGGCACTTCAAAATCTGCGAGGATTACGGTATTCGGATGATCCCGGTGGAGTTGAGGGAAGATGGTCCGGACATAGATGAGGTAGAGCGTCTGGTAGCCCAGGACGCCTCCATCAAGGGTATGTGGTGCATGCCCAAGTACAGCAATCCGACGGGAACCGTTTATTCCGATGCAATCATCGAGCGCCTGGCGGCCATGAAGACCGCGGCCCCGGACTTCCGGCTGTTTTGGGATAACGCGTACGCCGTCCATCACCTGACCGCCGAACGCATAGAGATCGCCAACATCCTGGACCTGTGCGCACTGCATTCGTTTCCCAACCGCGCCTTTGTCTTCGCCTCCACCTCCAAGATCACGCTGCCCGGAGCCGGGTTGGCCCTGTTTGCCGGGTCAAAAGATAATGTGCAGTGGCTTTTGGCAAGACTCACGCCGCGGACCATTGGTCCGGACAAGCTCAACCAGTTGCGTCACGTCCGTTTTCTAAAGGATTATGCGGGGATTCTGCGCCTGATGGACCGTCAGCAGGCGGTGATCGCGCCAAAATTCCAGAAGGTGTTCGACATCTTCGGCGAAAAGCTTGCTCAACTTCCTGATGTGACCTGGACGCGGCCCAAGGGCGGTTACTTCATCAGCCTTGACGTAGGCGAAGGCTGCGCCAAACGAGTGGTCGCCCTGGCCAAAGATGCAGGTGTTGTGCTCACTCCGGCTGGAGCAACCCATCCGTACGGCAAAGATCCCGGCGACCGTACCATCCGCATCGCCCCCACCTTCCCTGAATTGGCGGAAGTCTCCCAGGCCGCCGAGGGCGTAGCCATTTGCGTTCTGCTAGCCGCCGCCGAGAAGGGGCTTCGATCCTAAGAAAAACAAAAGAGAGGGGCAAAAGCAGGACGGGTCCCAAGTAATGGTCTTAGGCTCCTGCCGCCCTCACGTACCCAGCTCCAGGTCGTCAAACCGCCGCCACTTGTAAAACGCCACCGACGCCAACCAGCTGAAGACAAACAAACCCACAATGAAATACCCCAGGGTGCCGAAGTTTGCGTTGAGCCGGATGACTGCATCCCAGAAGGTGCCCCGCAGGTGGAATCGGTCGACCAGGAGCCCCAACGCTTCGATACCTCCAACAGCAAGCGCGACGACCACTGAAACGCTGGTGATGGTCATGTTGTAGTAGAGCTTGCGAATCGGCTTCACGAAGGCCCATCCGTAGGCGCCCAGCATCAGGATGTTATCGGTAGTGTCAATCAACGACATGCCCGCTGCAAAAAGCGCAGGAAAAATCAGGATCGACCAGAACGAGAGCCCCTTGGATGCTTCGGCAGCGGAAATTCCCAATACGCCAATCTCGGTAGCCGTATCGAACCCCAGACCAAACAGCACGCCCAGGGGATACATGTGCCAGCTGCGCGTAATCACCCCGAACATGGGGCGAAACAAACGCGCCAACAGGCCGCGATTGCCCAGCAGCAGATCAAAGTCTTCCTCCACGTAGGGTTCACCATCGCGAACCTTGATGAACGTACGCCAGATGCTATGCAAAACCACCAGGTTGACCGCCGCAATCCCAAACAAAAACAGCGTGGATAGCAGCGTGCCGACGATTCCTCCGATTTCCCTGACGGAATCCATGCGGTGCTGCAGCGCCAGGGTGGTCCAGGCGATCGCCACCGATCCCAGCAGGACAATGGTCGAATGCCCCAGGGAAAACATGAGTCCGACGGCAACCGGCCGTTTGCCCTCGTGCATGAACTTGCGGGTCACGTTGTCGATGGCTGCAATGTGGTCAGCATCTACCGCATGCCGAAGGCCTAAGCTGTAGGCAAGAAACGCCGTGCCCAACAACACCGGAAAATGACGGAAAGCCACAATAGCCCAGAGCCAGGCGGCCCCATTGAATACCACCAGGACACTGTAGATCCCCAGCACCTTGCTCCGGGTGTTGCCGGCTGCATCATTGAATAGCGTCCCCAGAAAAGGCCGCATCGCATCACACCTTTTTTGAAAGGCTTGAACTACATGCCCGCCGAGGTCCCTGGCTGCCCGGTAGCACGATTATCATGAATGTATTACTCTGAGCGCGCTCTAGAATCTCAACATCTGTTCGGGCCCAACGCTTCGTACTACAGGTAACACGATTTCCAAAGGCATCATACCACCGCCCTAGGCCCGGAAACGCCCCCCAGTAGAGGGTTCGGATGCGCAATTCGAGGTTGATCTTCCCTTGTGAGCGACGCGGTAGCACGAAATCATCAACCGTGCTAACCAAACTGCACCAGGCCTGTGGCTTCCGCGGCCTGTTTTTCCGAATCGCAAGCCTTTCGCTGGGCGGTCTTCTCAGCGTTGTTGCAGCCGCCCAGACCGGCGCAGTCCGGATCTCCGGATCGGTGCTCGATCCGGCCGGCCAGTATGTGGCTGGAGCGAAGGTCGAGGTTGACTCGGCAACCGGCGCGCGGCTGATTGCGGCAACTGGCGGCGATGGCGGCTTTGCCCTCAATTTGCCCACCGGGGGCACCTATACGGTGCAGGTGGAAGCCGCAGGTTTTGCTACGCTTACGCGCAAGCTGCCGCTCAGCATTGAGAACACAAACCTCACCCTGCGGCTGGACAAAGTCTCCACGGCAAATGAAGAGATCATCGTCAATGGCAACGTCAGCAAAATAGAGATCGCATCTCCCGACCCTTCGCAAAGGGTGATGGTGCGCGAGGAACTGCTGGACGCCAACCCCGGACGGCCGGGTGCACCGATCTCGATTCCTGGCCTCCCCGTTGAAACCGCATCCGGGGGCATCAAGGCTCCACAGTACTTTGTGCCCGGCGTGGCCGGCGATCACGGCGAGCCCATCGCGCAGTACATCGCAGTGGGCGGTTACCTGGTTCCGAACAATCTCTCCGCCAACGCGCACGGCAACGGCTATGCAGACCCGAACATCTACGTTTCCGGGGCGCTTGGCAGCGTCGCAACCGATGGCGGCGCCTTCAATGTGCTCGAAGGCAATCACGCGCTGAACCTGGCTGCCACGTATGGGCTGCGCCCGCAACTGCATCGGTTCGTCACCCTGACCGCTGACTATCGCGACGCAGATTTGACTGGTGGGTTTGCGCCTTCGGATCCGGCGAAAAAGGAGTGGTTAGCTCTGGAGGCCAACTACGGCAACGGCTTATTGAGACGACTCGAGCACCGGCAGCAATACAAGTGGAACGGGCTGCGCATCTTCGATCCAGGCAAGCAGGAGATCACGCTTTTCACGGTTGGATATTACGGAAACTCCCACGAGGGAAACCTGGTTCCCACAGGATTCGGGGTGCAGGTCAATGACACCGTCGATCCGCGGCAGCAGGACCAGACACATACTTTTATCCTGGCGGCGAACGATCAGTGGAGGACCGGCAACAACGATGAACTTGCCTTCTCGGGATTCTTTCGCACCTACAATCTGACGCTTTTTTCAGATTTCGGCGAGGGTCTAATCCGGCAAAGCGAGTTCCGCACCGTGGAAGGTGGGGAGGCACGCGAAACGCACACCTTCAAGCCGTGGCTTCAGGGCATGGCGGGCGTCCTTTACAACGAAGACGATATTCGCAACGACAATCTGGACCACTACCTCTCTGACAATCCCCTCTACTCAGGTCCGTTTGTAAAGGTCCTTGCCAACAACGTCACGATTCGCGAGGTGGCGCCCTACGTCGCCCTGCGGGGCGATCTCGGCAGACATCTGCGCTTGTATGCCGGCTTGCGTCATGACCAGATCCAGGTGGTCAACACTGACCAGCTGAAGCCAACCTACTCCTTCAACGAGTGGCGGGGATTCGAGAATCCGAAGGCCACGTTGGCCTGGACACCGGGATCGGGTCCGATAGGTTGGCTACCGGCGGCTTCCTTCAGTATCGGCCAGGCCTTTTTCATCCAGGATCCTCGCATCAGCGTGGCAAGCCCCTCCGCGACGGGATCTGCATCACTGGCTTCTCCGTTCGAGCGCTCTCACTCCGAGCAACTAGTGCTCGACAAAGAAATCGGCGCGACCGATGTGCGCGTGACGCTGGGCCGAACAACAACCACATCGACGCTGGCCAAGATCGATCCAGATAACGGCCTGGCGGATGACCTGGGTCCGGGAACACTCAAGTTTCTTACTGCCAATGTGAGGCATCAGTTCAGCTTCGGCACCGTGCAGGCAATCCTCTCCAAAGCCGACGCGCGCCTGGAAACCTTCAACGGAGTTCCTGGTACGGTAACGCCTGAAGCGCCGCGCACCATCTTCGACGCTCTCACCACCCTGGACCGGCTACCGCTGAGCGTGCACGCACGCGCGGAATACGAGTATGTGGGCCACAAGTTTCTCGACGTGGGTAATGACCAGCACCCCGACCAATACGAAGCCATTCCCGCAGGCGAAACGAGGATCGCCATGGTGCGATCGTTCCTGAACGACCGGTTGGAACTAGGCGTGAACGGACTGGTGGCTCGCGGCTACACTGGACAGACCACCGAAACCTTCGATCCGAATTGGAGCGTGTCCACGAGCGCCACCATTTTGCCGTACTGCGCGCCGGGGTCGGGCCCGAGCGGCAAACCCAACGACTTCAACTGCGGAACAACCGAGCGAAGCGTCGGCATACGCATGGTCTCGTGGGTCGGTGGGTCAATCTCCTGGCGGTTCAACTCCGGCCGGTAGGCCGTGTCCATGTTCCCGCGTCTTGCAGGCAAAGCACCCGATAGAGGCACTTAAAATACCGGCGTGCCCATCCAGCAGCGGGAGAGGAAATGGTAACCAAAAAGTAACTTCCAGCTCTTAATAGCGCTTTTCTTAGCGCATATTTCCCCAGGAACATCAGTGCTTGTGTGTCTTAAGTTCCTTGCCGGAATTAGTCAGCACCAGCTTCCCTAACTCCACCCCACGCAGCGCCAGCATACGATCCGCAATCTCTTGCAACTCCTTGCTTTTCCCCTTCATGATGATCACCTCCAGGCAGTAGTGATGATCTAGGTGGACATGCGTGGCGGCAAGAACCATTGTCCCGGCTGAGTGCTGGGTCGCGGTCAGCTTCTCGGAGAGATTCGGAACATGGTGGTCGTACACCAGCGTCAAGGTCCCGACCACAGGCTTGTTGGAGTCCACCGTCTCCGTCAGAAGCGCCTCGCGGATGAGATCGCGGAAAGCCTCCGAGCGGTTTTTGTAGCCGCGTTTGGTAATCAATCGGTCGAACTCGCTCAAAAGCTCTTCGTCGAGCGAAACCCCGGTCCGGGCTAGTTCTGCCATCGTTGCCCCCTCTGTTAATGAGACGCAGCCAGATCATCGTCTTTCGTTTCCCGGATAGAAAGCAACCCCAGGAGCGTCAGCACTGCGGCAGTGGAGAGGTAGTAGCCCACGTATTGGAGACCGTAGGTCTTGGCCAGCCAGGTGGCAATGTACGGCGCCAGCGAGGCCCCCAGGATGCCGGCCAGGCTGAAGGCCAGAGAACTACCCGTGTAACGCACCTGGGTCGGGAAAAGTTCAGAAATAACCGTGCCCAGCGGCCCGTAGGTGATACCCATCAACGTTAGGCCCACCGCCATCATCAGCAGCGCACCGGTGGTTCCGCCAACGAACAAGGGCGCCAGCACCAGGCCGAAGACGAATATTGCGATCGTTACCGAGATCATCACCCGGCGGCGCCCTCGCTCCGCCAGAATTGCGGAAATAGGAATGGTCAGGGCAAAGAACAAAATATCGAACAACTGCATGAGCAGAAATTTTTGCCGGCTATAGTGGAGCGCGCTGGTGCCCCAGGAGAGCGCGAACACCGTCATCAGGTAGAAGAGAACGAATGTCGCCAGGCTCACCGATATGCCCGCGATCAGCGCCCGGGTGTAGTCACGGAAAACCGCCAGCATCGGCACTTTCACCTGCTGGCCGCGATTGAGGGCTTCGCGAAACACGGGCGTCTCGGTGATCGTCAGCCGCACATATAGGCCGAGGAATACCAGCACCGCACTCGATAGGAAAGGAAGACGCCAACCGAAAGCAAAGAACTGTTGGTCGGTGAGCCAATGGGAGAGCAGCAGGAAGACTCCACCGGAAAGGAAAAAGCCGAGTGGCGCGCCGAGTTGGGGAAACATACCGTACCAGGCGCGCTTGTTGGGAGGCGCGTTCTCGATAGCCAGGAGCACCGCCCCGCCCCACTCGCCTCCGAGACCCAGGCCCTGGCCGAAGCGGCACAGCGCCAGCAGCAGCGGCGCAGCAAAGCCAATCGTCCGGTAGGTCGGAAGCGCACCAATCGCAACCGTGGATAGACCCATAGTCGACAGCGCGATGACCAGTGTCGTCTTGCGCCCGATGCGATCGCCAAAGTGACCGAAGAGCGCGGAGCCGATCGGTCGTGCCAGGAACGCGATGCCAAAGGTGGCCAGCGATTCGAGTGTGGCCGAGGCTGGGTCGGTGGCGGGAAAGAACAGCTTGGGAAAAACGAGCACTGCCGCGGTGGCATAAATGTAGAAGTCGAAGAACTCAATCGTGGTACCGATCAGGCTGGCAAACAAGACCTGGCGGGGCGAATTGATGGACGTACCGGCGTGTGTCGCGCTCATCGTTCTTATATGATTCCCTTGGGGCAGTATTTATTCCCGGTATTTACAGTTGAATACTATCGTGAAGGAGCACTCGCATGAGCCAAACCCAAGCCGTCTCTGCCGCAGCTGCCGGAACCATCACCCTGGGTGGTGACCTCACCGTCAACCGCCTGGGTTATGGAGCCATGCGCGTCACCGGCCCAGGAATCTGGGGCCCTCCCGCCGACAAAGCCGCGGCACTAGCTACTCTGCGCCGCGCCGTCGAACTGGGCGTCAACTTCATCGATACCGCGGACTCCTATGGCCCCAATGTATCCGAAGAGCTGATCGCCGAGGCCCTCTACCCGTATCCCACGGGTTTGGTAATCGCTACCAAGGGCGGATGGGAGCGCGTCGGCCCGGGGCAGTGGATCCACAATGCCAGCCCCAAGCACCTTACCGAAGCAGTGGAAGGCAGTCTCAAGCGGCTTCGCCTGGATCGCATCGATGTCTACCAACTGCACATTCCCGATCCTGCGGTCTCCTACGACGCTTCCATGGAAACCCTGGCTGCTCTACGCGCGCAGGGTAAGATTCGCCATGTCGCCCTTTCTAACGTGACCCAGGAGCACATCGAGCGCGGACGCAAAATCGTCCCCATCGTCTCGGTGCAAAATCGCTACAGCTTTGCCGACCGCGAGTGGGATTACGTGGTCAACTATTGCGAGCAGCATGGCATAGCCTTCCTGCCCTGGGCTCCGCTGGGCCAGAACAGGAAAGCGCTTGAGATCCTGGAGAAGATTGCCAAGCAACTCGGCGCAACCACATTGCAGACGGGGCTTGCCTGGTTGCTCAAGCGGTCTAAAATAATGCTGCCGATTCCGGGAACTTCTTCCCCGGCCCATGTGGAGGAGAATATTGCCGCCGCTGGATTGGAGCTTCCCGACGCTGCGTTCAAGGAGCTGTCAAGCGTCAATCCCCCGCCCGTCAGCTATCGCGGCTAAAGCATTTCTCCTATTGGTGTAGACCGAAGAGACGGTGTAAACGCGGCTTTTTGTCAAGAAAAGCCGCACATCGCCGCTTCTAAAAAGAAGACAGTAATAGGAAAAATGCTTTAGACAGGATCAAACACATGAAGACCTACCGCATTGCCACCGTACCGGGAGATGGAATAGGTAAGGAAGTGGTGCCTGCTGGACGGCAGGTTATGGAAGCGCTGGGCGGCGGTTCCTTTAGCTTCCAGTTCGAGAATTTCGACTGGGGTGGAGATTATTTCCGCCAACATGGCGTAATGATGCCGGAGAGCGGACTCGATACTCTGCGCGGCAAAGACGCCATCCTGTTCGGGTCTGCCGGCGACCCGCATATTCCCGACCACATCACGCTGTGGGGTCTTCGGCTCAGGATTTGCCAGGGGCTCGATCAATACGCCAACGTGCGTCCCACCCGTATTCTTCCGGGTATCGAGACACCGCTTAAGCACTGCGAGCCGGAAGATCTGAACTGGGTCATTGTGCGCGAAAACACCGAGGGCGAGTATTCGGGCGTGGGTGGCCGAATGCATCAGGGTCACCCGATCGAGGTGGCGACAGACTTGTCCTTGATGACCCGCGCAGGGGTCGAGCGCATACAGCGCTTCGCCTTCAGACTGGCCCAATCCCGGCCCCGCAAGCTGCTGACGGTGATTACAAAAAGCAATGCGCAGCGCCACGCCATGGTGATGTGGGATGAGATCGCGGCTCAAATTGCCGAAGAATTTCCCGACGTCACCTGGGATAAAGAGCTGGTCGATGCGGCTACCGCGCGCATGGTCAATCGTCCCGCGTCACTGGATACTATCGTTGCTACGAATCTGCACGCCGACATACTGAGCGATCTCGCAGCCGCGCTGGCCGGGAGCCTGGGCATTGCACCCACGGCCAACATAAACCCCGAACGCCTTTACCCATCTATGTTCGAGCCTATTCATGGATCTGCCTTCGACATCATGGGTAAGGGCTGGGCCAACCCGGTCGGCACTTTCTGGTCGGTAGTGATGCTGCTCGAGCACCTTGGCGAAATGGAAGGTGCGGCGCGGGTCATGAAAGCTATCGAACATGTGACGGCGAACCCTTCGCTGCACACCCGTGATCTTGGCGGCACCGCTACGACGGCCCAGGTAACCGAGGCCGTATGTGCGCAGATTGCCGCCACTGCCAACAGCGATTTGACGATCGCCTGATGCAACTTCAACTCGAGGGAAAACGCCCTGGTCACCGGCAGTAGCGCTGGACTAGGGGGAGACATTGCCCGAGTTCTTGCGGCGGAAGGCGCAGCCGTCGTCGTTCTTGCTGCAGCAGGTCGTTTATGTAAGACCCGTCCAATTAAGACTCGACTGCCATGCATTTACAGCAGACATCCTGTCGCAGTATTTGCCGTAAACTCTTGATGGCACTGAGCATCTGCGTCGCCGCTGCCGATGCCACTGCACGAATCAGGCTCCAGTTTTTCTGACTTTAGTAACTTCGCTGACTCATCCTACTTCAGCGGCAATCGTCAGCCGGTGTAAAGTGCTGGGTGAAGTTCTGGGAGAGTTCCGTCACTGACTAAAGATGCTCCGGAAACAATCCTGGAGGGGGCGAGGGTCGTTCCCTCAACGGCTTAAGCCGCACCTGTTTGCAACAGTTTACGTACGACCTAAAGGTCCGACCCTTCAAAAACACGGGTTTTTCCGCAGCCTGTAACAACGGGGTTAGAAACTGTAACCGTAGAGGAGATAATTCTTGAACAATCGAGCCCGTTTCCAGCTATTCGTGATTGCGTTTGCCGTCTTTGGCGCTTTACTGGGAATGCCGGCTTCAGCGTCGGCCCAATCGACCTGTTCCACTTTCGCCACGATTTCGATCGATAGCGGCGCGTATATCTTCCAGAACAACGAGTGGAACTCCAGCGCCGAGCAATGCGCCACAGTAAGCGGAACGGGCTTCACCCTGACGACCGCGGACTTTGATCTACCCACGAACGGTGCCCCGGCCACCTACCCATCCATCTTCAGGGGATGCCATTGGGGCGATTGCACCAGCTCTAATCCTTTCCCTATCGAGGAAAACAACATCGCATCGGCCAGCACCAGCGTCAGCATTACTCAGCCCTCCGGGTACAACAATGACGCCGCCTACGACATATGGTTCAACCAGACATCCACTACGTCTGGGCAGCCCAACGGTACGGAAATCATGATCTGGATCAACCACCAGGGATCGATACAGCCCTTCGGCTCCCAAACGGCGACGGCAACCATCGATGGAACCACGTGGGAGGTGTGGACGGGACGGCAGTCATCGTGGAACATTGTCTCGTATGTCCGGGAAACTCCAGTAACATCCGTGAGCAACCTGAATCTTCTTCCCTTTTTTAGCGATGCCGTATCCCGAGGCAGTCTGGAACCTTCATGGTGGCTGATCGATGTGGAGTATGGCTTTGAGATCTGGACCGGCGGCCAGGGGCTCGCCATGAGCGGCTATTCGGTCAGTGCTGCCGCCGGCAGCGACGGAAGCGGCTCGCCATGCGGTGCTGTGCCATCGCAGCCGAGCGGCGTAAAGGGCACAGCGGCTTCATCCAGCGTCATCAACGTAAGCTGGACGGCCGATACAGCGCCAGCCAACTGCACCATCAGCTCCTACAATGTCTTTCGTAGCACGACCAATGGCTTCACGCCGTCATCGAGCAATCAAATAGCCAGCGGGGTAACCAGTACGAGCTACTCCGACACCGGCCTCACACCCGCCACTACCTACTACTACATCGTGGAAGCGGTGGATGCGGACGGCACATCGCCGGGTTCGGCGCAAGCGGCCGCAAAGACTTCGCCTGCCAGTGGCAGCGGCTCCGCATGCCATGTTGCTTATGCGATTACGAACCAATGGCCAGGCGGCTTCGGCGCCTCCGTCACCATCGACAACACCGGAACTACCGCCCTATCCAACTGGACGCTGACCTGGACCTTTGCCAACGGGCAGACTATCACGCAGCTCTGGAATGGCAATGAAACGCAGAGCGGCTCCACTGTTAAGGTAACCAACATGAGTTACAACGGCAGCATACCTGCAGGTGGCAGCTACAACGGCATGGGATTCAATGCAACCTGGAACAACAATACCAACGCTGTGCCCACGTCGTTCACCGTCAACGGAACACCGTGCAATTAGCTGAACGTTAAGGGGACTGGACGCTACGGTCTGGTCCCACGGCACGCCGGAACCAGGCGGGACGACAATTCATGTTTGCCACTTACCTTCGGGCGATGACCGGACGGATCATTGCGTCAACGTCACCGGGATGGTTAGCGTCTGAACAGTAGCTGGGGACGTCGCGGTGATGAGAGCGTTATAAGTTCCTACCGAACTGGAGTTGCCGCCGGGGGAGGTCGAGGCCGGAGTCGAAGAACCCGCGCTGCAACCGATGCCAACGCTGACCAGAAAGACGGTTGCCAGAATCCACATTCCCAGAGTGCGTTGCAGCCGCCGGCGCTGCCTTAATAGGCAGAGACCTAACAAGCCGCCCGGCAACACGAAGAATCCCGCCAAATAGCGGCCATCTCCCGCCCCGCGCACAGCAGAACTCGTCGCTGCGGGCAGTCCAATAGTAAGCGTCGTGGATTGGGCGGTACTGGTGGCATTTCCGGTGATGCTGGCCGGCGCAAAGGAACACGTGGACCCATTGGGAAGGCCGGTGCACTTGAACGTAACCACTCCGGTAAACCCGTCTGACGAGAAGACAGAGAGGGTTACAGGCATACTCTGACCGGGGCTCAGAGATAACATCTTCGGGTTCGCCGAGAGAGAAAAGTCCAGGCCTCCACTGACGCTCTCCAACAGTGCGGTCGAAGTACTCCCCAGATTGTTTACATCTCCGGAGTAGACAGCCGTGAGGGTGTGCGGTCCATTGGACAACTGGACCGAATAGGTCGCGAGGCCAGTCGCATTGACCGTGACCGCGGCCAGAGAGGTGGAACCATCCAGGAATTGGACGCTGCCCGTGACCGAGCCACCGTCGACGGAGGTCACCACCGCCGACAGGGTAATTGAACCAGCGATGGTAGCATTGATGGCCGTCAAGGCGGTTGTGGTTGTGGCCTGGTTGACCACCAGCGTCGTCTGGGAGGTCTGCGCGGCTGACCCGGTGGGGGTGAAGGTCACCGTGAGCGTCTGCGTGCCCGCCCCAAGCACAACTCCGGCGGCAGGTTTGTAGGTAAAGGTTCCGGGAATGGTCGAAGTTGCATCCAACTGTGCCGCACTCAGCGGAGTTCCATAGATGATCGGACCGGGAGTAGGCCAGGTGATGTCTGGATTCGCTCCCTCAATCGACAGCGCGCCGTCGTTCAACGTAGTGGCGTAGTTGCTTAGCCGGTTGTTAGGATCCGCCAGAACCGGTGTGATCGCATCAGGGCCGGTGGTATAAGTTCCGGCGGCGGTGGTTGCGTTGGCCTGCGAGACATAGGTTGCGGTAATGCCGTCGTTATTGACTACGCCCGTCAAGGTCCCGGTGAACATAGGGTTCGGCGCACCAAAGGGCCGGCTGGCAGGGGAAGCGATGGCCACCAGCTGCCCTTGTTTCACTTGCAGGGTTGCGGCCAGGGTTTGCGCCGCGTAATCGGTGTCGCCGGGGTAGCTGAAGGTCAGAGAGTGGGTATTTGCAGAAAGGCCGGCTGGGGCAGTGAAGCTGGCCGTGCCGCCGCTCAGCGGTGAGGTTGTGGCCGCCAGGCTGTCGATCACCAGGCTCACGGTTCCAGTTGGCACGGAGAAACCCGTGCCGCTCAGCCCGGTAAGGTCCAGGGTTATGGGGATGGGCGTTCCGTAGTTTCCGGAGAGAGGTGCACCGACAACCGATGCGGTTACATACGCTTTTTGTACGGCCAGCGACACCGTCGCTGCCGCTGCGGCATAACTGGAACTGGCAGCCAGGTGGATGGCGATGCTATGCGGACCAGGGCTCAACAGGCCGACAGGAATCTGGTATTGGTTACTCCCCAGCGAGGTAATGGTCAGACTCTGTGTTCCATCCAATTGCGCACTGAACGATGCCAGGGGAATAGGACTGGTGGGAGTAGGCGACAGGGTAAAGTCGACCGTTGCCTGCTGCCCGTAAGTAAAGGAATAGCCCGGCATGGGCGTGGCTACGACGGATTCTGGCGTATTTTGCTGCTGGCTCTGCTTGTCGACCGTGGTAGTAACGGAGGCTGCAGGCAAGGTCTGTGAGCCTGCAGCCGCACTGGCGTTCACCGTCTCTAAAGCCTGACCGCTGCTATTGAACGTCAGGTTGGCAGAGGGATAGATCGCCGTCGCCGTCACTCCCCCGCTGGCCGACGCTGCAATGCTGGCAAAACTGCAGGTGTATCCTGCCGCTCCTGTGCTGCACGTACCCGCTGAGCCCGTGCTCGCCTCGCTGATGACCACGGCCGGCGACGGAAGAGCGAGCGTGATGGATACATTTGACTCGCTGCTGCTGGTGCGGTTGTTGACCAGCGCCGTATAGGTCACCTCAGTGGTGTTGCCGGAACTGCCAAGATCCGTGTTGCTGGATGCGGCAATTACCGTGGACGGGTTTTGCGCCAAGGTAAACGACGGGGTGGTGATCGGCGTTCCCCCACTCAGCTGAAACTGGAGTTGCGCCAGCAGTTGCTGCTTCAATGGGCTCACCGGGGTCGAATCGTACGTGGAGTCCAGCAGCCCGTAGCGGTCTTCACCGTTCAGGGCCCAGTAGGTCCAGTTCAGGGAGGGGTTTGCGTCCAGGAATTGCACCAGGCTCGAGAACCATTGGCCCTGTGAGCCAGGCGTCGTGTCTTGAATATCGGGATTGTCGTTGGGCGTGCCAAACTCGCCCACCCAAACCGGCGCGATCCCGTTCAAACTGATGTACGCCCAATACGATGTCCAGGTACTTACCAGGCTGCCATAGCTGGTGCTGCCGTTGAACCATGTCTGGGACGATTCCACCGGACCGTAATCGTGTGCGGAATAGACCAGCTGATTGGCAAAGCTCAACGTCACCGGGGAGTTCTGTACCCCCTGCAAGTTACCGCCCCAGAAGTAATAGTTGTTGTTGTACTCATCGGTGCCTTCGACAAAGATCAGCAGGTGGGGATTGATAGTAAGAGCCGCGTTGCCGGCACGCTCTGCCGCCAGATGCCAGTCGTTGGCCGTGCCACAATCCCAGCAGGCGCCACCGCTGACGGCGTTATGCGGCTCATTGCGCAGATCCACGCCGATGACAGCCGGGTTGTTCAGATAGCGGGTTACCAGCGCCTGCCAGTCGCTGATCCAGGAGCTTTCAGGATACGCGCCGGTATACCACAATCCGCTGGCCTCGGCGCCGTTGCCAGCCTCCGAGCGATGGTCATCCAGGATGACGCGCAGCCCGATAGTCCCGGCGTAGTCGATAATCGCATCCATGATCTGAAGTGAATTCAGCCCATTGAGGTCGGTGTTGATCGGTCCGCTGCCATTCGAGTAGTTGATATTCGGTGGAACGATCGGCGCCTCCACCATCTGGTTCGAGAACGGCAACCGCACGGTGTTATATCCGTTCGCTAGGATGGTCTGAAGGATAGTCTTGTAGTCCTGGCTGTCGAGACCATGGGCTACCTCGTCGGTGGTTTCGAAGCCATACCAGTTGATGCCTGCAATACGGACCGCCTGGTTATTGGAATCGAGAATCTTGCTTCCGCTGGTATGCCAATAACCCGTCCCGGGCGCGGCCACGCAGACCCCGCCTGAGACGATCCCCAACGCAAACATCGCGCAGACCTTTGCCGCTTTTGCCAACATTGACATGTCTCCCCGGCGCCCGGGGACGCGCCTGCATTCTCTTTGTGCAGCCGTTGAATGAGTGTAATGCTCAACGACCACGCCGGAGGTTAGATACGGTTACAGTTACCTACGGCACGATCAGCGGCCGAATGGCGTGCTCGTCGAATAGGCCGGTAGCGCCGCCCTCAACCTCCACCTGCGGACGCTGCATGTACTTCACCGCGATGCCCGCTATCCGATCCTGGTAATCATGCGCATTGTTGACCCCGACGAAGCCGCCCACGTACCAGTGCTCGTCGAAACGATAGGCCACGTTTGCGTCCAGGTTATAGTTGGCGGCGAGGTTCGACTGGGCCGTGGGGGTTGTATCTGTGGCAATGGTCGATCCGGGGAACGCCGTGGTTCGTAAAAGCTCTGCACACCGAGGCTGCCGTTGATGCGGTAGGTCACATGGTTCATCGGATTTGATTCCCAAGTGAAGGGCGCGTTCAACAACACGTACGAATCGGGACTGAAATAGCCACCCTGCCCAAAGGTAAAGTAGCGTTGGTTCTGGGCATAGTGCAGACCGGTCAGGTTGGCTCCCATCTTGAGCGTTCCGTATGGATTGCTGTAAACCGTCCAATAAGCGCCAGTCGATCCGTATATGCGGCTGTTACGATTCACATTGACGCCGGTCAGAGAAGCTGCGCCGCCGTCAAGATAGAATCCCGATTTTGCGGAACCCAGCGAGAGGCCACCCTCGGCGCCGGTGGCCACCACTCCGCCCCAGATCTGCCCGGTTATCGGGTCCTTCTCCCCGGCATAGGAAAGCATGGTCTCCTTCACCTGGTCACGATAGACCCGAAAGTTCAAGGGAAAGTTCGTCGGATGTACGCTGACGCTGCCGAGGATGTGAGATACGTAGAAGGTATTGGGGGAAAAGCCCAAGCTGCCATCGACCACCCTGGTGGCCAACTGCACCTCCCCGCCTACGCCGGATTGGAAATGGGTCTGTCCAATGAGCGGCGCGCCTGAAGTGCCAAAGTTATAGTTCGATGTGCCATCCGGAGCTCCCGCGGAGAGCAGAACAGGAAGCGCGCGAACGGTGAGACGTGCACTTTCTCCCAGAACTGCGCTCGACTCGAAGTCGGCTTCCAGGCGGGTCAACTGGTCGAAGCCCGGCTGCCCGCTGCGGCTGCCCAGTTGGGTACCGCCTCCCAGCCAAGAGCTATAGCGGCTGGCCAGCCCTTCCAACTCAGCCTGCGCCTGCTGTCCCGGCCCCAGCACGACGGCACGTGTTGGTGGCGCGGTTGCGGGCGAAGTAAGAGCGGAGCCCGGCGCCAACTCGGCGCTGCCCCCGGCCGGCGAGTAAACCGTAAAGCTGGCATCGGTCACTACCGGAGCTGAACTTCTGACCGGCTGTTGGAACTCCGCCGGGATGGGCTCCGGCGCTGCCTCACTCACAGGTACTGTCCATCTGCTGACCTGATACGCAATGGGCTCGGTCCGTAGAGCCGGGGGCGGCGACTTGCGTACCAACCATGGGCTGGCTTGCCTGTTGGAGTCTGTCCCGGAGTTCGTACTAGACCCGGTGTCGGCCTCGCTGATTGGGTGCTGGATGATGGGCAGAGCCGTAATCGCATCTTGCAGCGGCTCGGCCTGGCTTGCGGGCGCGGGTGCCGTCTCTGCCGCTTGCTGAGGTGCGAGCATACGAGCCAGCGCGTCACTGGCGTTGACCGCCGCGGGGGCAGCTGCTCCACCGGGGCCAGTGAGCTGCTGGGTCAGTTGAATCTGCGAACTGTTCGCCACCACCTGGCGCCAGTAGACTGCGGCTTTACGGGTGTCGCCCATACCCTTTTCAAATTGGGCCGCCACTGTCAGCAATTCGGTGTCGTTGGGGTACTGCTCGAGTCCGTCTGCCAGCCACTGCCGCCCTGCTTCCTTTTGGTGGGCCGCACCGGCGGCGGCAACTGCGCCGGCATAGTCTGTCACCGTGGCGCGCGTCCAGTCGATCTGCTGATACAAAGCAAAGGCGAGCTTACCTTCATTGTTACGAATATAAGTTCCCGCCATGGCCCGGCGAATATCTCCATTGGAGGGAAACGCCTGAGACGCCGTTTCCAGGATGGCCAGGGCCTGTTTGGTGTTACCGGATTTTTCCTCGTGGGCGGCCTTGCGAATGCTCCAGGCGGCCCACAGGTTACGCGTCTGCTGTTGTTGGCCGGGGGTCAAATCTGGTCGCCGCCCCATTTGCGCCAGGGTGGTCGCCAGCCGGCTTTCATCTCCCGCATTCAGCAGCAGCCAGGCATATTGCGCTTCCACGGCGAAAGGAGCATCGTTTCTCCCCGGTTGATAATGGGCCAGGACGCGACCCATCATTTCCACCGCCGTTTGATTGTGTCCCGTAGCCCCGTAGACGGCAGCCAGGGTCTGCAGGAATCCGGGATCCTGTTCCAGCTTCTCGGCGACCTCCGGCGGCAGCTGCTGAATCTGGGTTAAAGCGTCCTGATCCTGCTTAGCCTGATGCAGGGCGGAGATTATTCCATTCCATGCGTCGCTATCGTTGGGGGACCGCCTGAGGATTTTCACGTAGATCTTGTAGGCGCTCTGCGCGTTTCCCTCGGCCAGCAACAGTGAGGCTGTCTGGGCCTCGATGGCATTGGATTTACGGGTATCGTCGCGGGCCTCACTGCGCGCTTCCGCCAGCAGGTTCGACGCGGTACTGTACTGCCCCATCGCCTGGTGGGTAGCGGCCAGCATGGTCACAAAATCCACGTCGCGGATGGCCTGCTTATAGACCCCCGCCGGCATACGATCGGCCGCGGTCAATGCCATCTGGTCACGGCCGGCGACGGTGTTCATCGCTCACCAGCAGCTTCCAGGCATCCAGGTTGTCGGGCTGTACGCGAATGACCTCGAAAGCCAACCGTGCGGAGGACCGGGGATCGTTCACGGCCAGCAGTTCGGCGCAGCGGAGCTGAGCCGAACTGCGCTTATCGATCTCGGGAACCTGGGCCAGTTGAGCCATCAGACGATGCCCTTCGGCTTCGCTGCCGCCGTTCATCTGCGCCGCCGCCAGCACTGCCATGTAGTCCGGATCAGACTCCAGCTTGGTAAGTGTCTCTACCCCGATGTAGGGCTGGTCGGCGATCACCTCTCTGCTTCTGGAAGCCCGCACCAGGGCGTCGAACCACGACGTCCAGGCTTGGGGCCGATCCTGCTGCATCTTGACCGCCTGCTCGAAGAGAGGCAATGCCTTCTCGGGTTGCTTCTGCTGCATCCATACCCCCGCCTGACCCTGGATTGCTTCCGGGGCGGTTGGCTTGATGGCATGGGCCTCATCGAAGGCGCTCAGGGCGTGGGCGAATTCGTCATTGTCGAGCGCCCGGTTGCCATCCTGCATGGCTTTCCAATAACGTGCATCGACCAGGGCGGCACTAAGCTCAGGCGCGCGGAAACCGTTGCTCTCGGCCTGTTCAAAGTGCTCTTGCGCAGCAGCAAAGTTTTTTTGCTGCATATCGATATAGCCCAGCCCGGCCAGGGCCTTGCCCCGCTGTGCAGGAATGGACACCAGCGGCTCGAAAAGATGCTGTGCCTGTTGCAAATCACCTTTGCTGAGCGCCTCGTAAGCTGCTCCCTGCTCCGCCTGGCCGGGGATGGCCGGGTGGCTCACATGCTCCGCCTGGCTGCTTTGCAGACGCGCCGCTAATTGTTCATCGGGGTAGCGCGCCAGGTAATCGGGCGCAGTTTCCGCGGCCGGCCCATTGATGCCCCACACGATCGCCTGCCGCCAGGCGACCTTTGCCTGCTCCATTTGCTCCGCCGTGCCGTGCAAGTCGGCCAGCAGGTGTATTCCCTCAACACGGGTCTTGGTGTCGTAGGTCAGCACCCGGCCCAGTGCCAATTGATAACTGGGGTTGGCAGGATATTGTTTGACCAGCCCGCGTAGCCCAGCGATGGCTTGCGGCAACTCAGCGGGAACGGCGGCCTCCGTCTCGTAGTAGGAAACGGCCCATATTCCGGAAGGCTCAGCCCCGTGAAACGCCTTGCGATAGAGCGTCAGCGCCTCCTGATAATGGTGCTGTGCGGCCAATTTGGCCGCGGCTTCAAACTCTGCGTTCCCACCTGTTGGTGTTGGTGTGGCCGGAGCTTGCGCCGCCTTGGCATCGCCGGGCGACACCTTACGCAACAGCGCCAGATAGTGGTCCGCGGTCGCCGTATCTCCCGTGCTCCGGTAATAGCTCGCCAGCGCGGCAAGCGCATCGGGCTGGGTGGGGTTCAGCAGCAGCACCTGTTTCCATGCGGCGGAGGCGAGATCATGTCTGCCCTGGCCGTCGAGCGTGCGCGCACGCTGGATGAGAACATCGGCAGCGCTCTGTTGCGCTTTCGCCGGTTGGACGAAAACGGTCAGCAAGAGAAGGCCAAGAGCTATCTCAGATTTGGTGAACATATCTGCCTCCATTGGCCCGCAGCGCGGGCAGAACTGATTGCAACCTCAGGTTGCCGTAGTAAAAGATCCCGCATTGCTGCCTTCCTGCCCCTCGTTGTACTGCGCCAAACTCAGCCGGGACCGGACGCGAGCCGCCAAAAAGTGCTGTGTGCACCATCCCAGCAGGGCCAGGATCAGGAGCAGCAACAGCAGCAGGATGAACGGATGGTGCGGCAGCCAATAACCGAAGGCCCGGTACCACGGCAGATCTTCCGACCCATAGACCGCGGTCGAGAGCGGATAACTCACGAAGTTGTTCCCGGTCCACAAGCTAACGGTGTTATCGATGCCATCGAGTGGCATGGTCGTCAGAAGCGCGGAAGCGAGCCCGGGTAGCGCAGCACGATCGCGGCCGGCGATGACTACGACGCTTCGACCGCGAGTAAAGGGTGATCCGATACCCTCCACGATGCCCTGGGGTAAGATGTTGTCAGAGCCGTTCAGGGTCCTCCAGGCACCGGAATTGCGCCGCAGGAGCCAATCGGACGCCAGGCCCAACCGCGCCCGCAGACTCAAAGTGAAGGATCGGTCGACGTAAGTCAGCGGCAGTCTGCCGGTGATCTGGGGGATGCTCGCCAGATCGGCAAAGCTGCCTAACACCAGCAAATCCTTGCCCGGCATTTGTGCCGCATCCGCAGGGAATACTATCTGCAGACGGAGAGTGGGGTAGCCTGTTTGTGCCCCGAAATACCCCATCAGATCGAGGTAGAGTCCCCAGACCTCACGTCCGGCGTTGGTGGGCAGAAGCACTGCTGTCTCGCTCAGATCGGCCATCCTGGTGAAAGGAAAGCCTGCCTTGGCGAATAGGTTCAGATTCGGCAGCTCGGTGTAGTGCACCGCACCGCCCAGGTCGAGGTAGGAGGAATCGAGTATTCGAGCGCTGGAACCGCCGACGCCGGGAGCACACGGGTCTGCGCCAGCAGGTACGAAATAAAACTGTATCTGTAGCGTATTGGCATAGATTGCCGCGGAGACATCGAGCAGCGGAATATCCACATCGTGTTGCTCCCCGGTAGCCAGCAGTGGCACGCTGCCCAGCGGAACTCCATTCATCCTGGAGGCGACATTGGAAGACTTGGCCAGATCCGTGGGGTCAGCCGAATAGGCCAGATGGAGATACATGTTTTGCTGCACGCCGAAGTTGTAGTCCGGCGACAGATGCATGTAGATAGTTAGGGGATCCTGTCCCTTGATGTGGCGCTCCGCGGGTCCGCTAAGATCGGCGAGGCTTATTCGATCGCTGTGGATCCAGCGCGGGGCATCATTGGGGGCTCGCGTGGGCGCAGAGACGGGTCCGCTCAAATAAGCTGAGCTGCCCGCCATCTTCAGCTGCCCGGTGGAGAGCGCCTGGACCACCGCCAACAAATCCTCGCTGGTCTGGCCATGAATCAGCAGCAACTTACCGTAGGGGTCCCTCGGATTAGCCGCGAGCGACACCGCGGTCTGGGCGGGCACGGCTGTCCCCTCAAGCTGCTCGGTTCCCACCAGCAGCACAACTGCATTCCCCGTGGGCAGGTCGCCTAGCTGGGTGTAATAGCGGACGCCGCTGTCATCTGCCAGGGAACCGAACCATGAAGCCAGTACACCGGCGCTCTGGAGCGTTTCCGCATCCGGTGGATGAATGAAGACAAATGGCACCACCACCGGCGAGTTAGCCAGATGCTCCAGGAACGGCTGTGGTAACGCAGACAGTTCGGAAGCCAGGGCCAGTGGCTGCGCATCGAGCGTGACCTGGCTGCCGGGATCGATGCGGAACCATGGCGGATTCTTTTCCGCCGGGGCGGCGCACGCGCTATTTCCCTGGCCCGTAAGCTGAATGGTCAATTCGTTGCGCGCCAGTAGCAGGTCTGCCGGGAGAGGAAGCAAAAGCTCGCCGGCGCCTGCATCCCGCTCCTCCACGGTAGGGGTGATGGAGGCTATCAGTGAGTCGTTCAGGCGAACATCGGCATAGGTGTATTGCTCGCGCGCGTTCCGGGGAATCTGGTATTTCAGCTGTAGCTTGCCGCCCCGGATCAACCAGCTTTCCGGAGTGGCGAACTTGAGCACTTCCCGGCTGCCAGGCTCCTTCAGCAAGAAGCCTTCACTTGGCCGCGCCAGTGAGCCCAGGGTGAAGGACCGCTCAATAAGCTCGGGAGGCGCTTCTTTGGGGGTTCGCGCCGTGCTGGCATTGGCTCGCCAAAAGGCGAATCCGAGAACAGCCAGCACCAGCCCTGTAATCACCGCGGTGCGCACCGGCTTGAGTGGCTTGGCCGAGGCTCCGGACAGCCTGCCCGGAGCCATGAACAGCACTTTCCAGAAACCCGCCGCCGAGGATTGAAGCAAGCTGAAAAAACTGCGCAGCGGATGGTCCGGGGCAAAGCCCTCGTCCCAATCGAGCCAACGATCGGCACGGGAATAGAGTACCCGCGTCAGAAGCTTCTGCTCCGACAGTGACAGCGGGGCAAACTGGATGCGCAGCCGGCCTCCGTCGCCACCGATCACCTGGCCGCGCAATCGCCCCGCTCCGTCCTCCTCTGGGAATCCGATCTCCACCGGCTCCCCCAGCGGCCGCGATGCTCCAACCTCGGCCGCCACGCCACTGGTGGATAGGTCGGCCGTCGTCCCCTCGTATGTCTCTCCACCCGCGTGAAGCACAACCGGCATCGCGCAGGGAATCCGAACCGCATGTCTCCTTTGCCGCTGCTCGGCGCAAACGGACAGCGCCACCCCCAGAATCACTACATTGAGGAAGGCCCAGAACACGTTGATCCATATGGTGCCGGAGTGTCCGCGATCCCAGTAGAGATAGCGCGGGACCGCAAATGCCAGGCCAACCAGGTTAAGCGCCAGCAGAATGAAGAAAGGCAAGGACAATCTGAAGCTGAAGTAACCCTGCTCCTGCGCGCCTCCCTTCTCGGTGACATTGAAAGCCCCGCTCTTCGGATTGAGGATCGCGAAGAGAGTAGGCAAGAGTATGTAGGGCGATAGAACGGTCTCGTAGATCTCATTCCAGAAGGAGAAGCGTTTGCTGCCTTGAATGCGGGAATTGGTAATGGTCGAAACAGCAAGGTGGGGAGCGGCAAACGCCACGATCGCGAGCCAGTATCCGGGAACGTTGGAAACACCGAAGAGCAGGTACAACAACGGCGCGGTAAGAAAAACCAGGCGCGGCAGAGCGTAAAGAAAATGCAGCGTCGCGTTGAAGTAGCAGAGCCGTTGAGGCAGTGTAAGTCCCCGTGTCCACAGCGGGTTGTCGAGGCGCAGGATCTGTATCATCCCCCGAGCCCACCGGATGCGTTGCTTGATGTGCCTGGCAAGCGTTTCGGTCGCCAGGCCCGCGGCCTGGGGGATGTTGATATAGGCAGTGTTCCATCCCGCCTTCTGCAAGCGGAGTGAGGTGTGGGCGTCTTCTGTAACCGTCTCCTGGGCAATTCCCCCAATCTGGTCCAGAGCTGTCCTGCGCAGCGTGGCGCAGGATCCGCAGAAGTACGTCGCATTCCAAAGATCATTGGCATCCTGCACAATGCCATAGAAGAGACTGCCTTCATTGGGGATCCGGCGAAACTTTCCCAGGTTCCGTTCGAAGGGATCGGGAGAGTAAAAGTGTTGCGGAGTCTGCAACATTGCCAACCCGGGATCGCGTAGAAACCAGCCAATGGAGAGTTGCAGAAATGAACGCGTCGGGATGTGGTCGCAATCAAAGATAGTGACAAACTCTCCCTTGGTCAGGCGCAGCGCGTGATTCAGATTGCCGGCTTTGGCCCCGGAGTGTTCGGTGCGCGCGATGTAGCGCACACCGGCCTCCGCAGCGAATTGCCGGAATTCGCTGCGCGCCCCATCGTCCAGCAGAACCACGTTGAGCTTCTCCGGCGGCCAATCCATTTGCAACGCTGCCAGTACCGTGTAGCGAACGACCTCGAGCGATTCGTGAAAGGTCGGAATCAGCACATCGACCATAGGCCATGACTCAGGACTTTCCGGCATAAGCAAGGGAAGACGCTTGAGCGGTGCGATGCTTTGGAAGAAGCCCAGCACCAGGATGAGGAAGGTGTAGAACTCCGCTGCGAACAGGGTCAGCATTAGCGTCGCGGCTACCGGACTGACGTGCCCCCAGGGACTGTGCAGATATCTCCACAGAGTTGCTGAACGCCAATAGGCGTAGCGGGAGGTGGCGCTAAGGCACAGCAGAACCATCAGAATGGTGGCGGCCTGTCCCCGCTTTCTGCGGTCGATCAGCAAGGCTGCCACCACCACCAGGACACCGAAGAAGGCCTGCTGCTGCCACGTCATTGGAATGAGCGCAACCAACGCCAGCACAGCAATGATGAGGGGAAGAACAAACCAGGGGTAAAGGTGATTGAGCCACATTGCTGCGGCGCCCTGCTGTCGATCGCTGCTCATGCGATCTCTACCTTCTCGGCGGAGGTTTCCGAGAGACGCGTTTCCAGCCATGAGACGAGCTGCTCGAAATCTTTGGCAACAGGCGACTGCGGAACGTGATCGACGACCGTCATGCCCAGGGACAACGCCTCGGCCACAGACTCCGACTCGCGCACCGCCACCGGGGCCAGCCGGTCTTCAAGAATCTTTTCCAGATGGGCACGGATCTCGCGATGCAAAGGGCGCGCCTCGTCGAAGCGGTTGAGCACAAACAGGCTTCGTCCACTCTGTCCTTCTGGCAACATGCCCGAAAGCTCTTCAACCCGCGCGAGGCTCGCGATCGACTGGACGTCGGGGACCAGGGGAACAACTACCTGGCCTTCGCGCACAAGTTGGGTTTGCGAGGAATGGCCGTTGAGCGTGGGGAGATCCATCAAAGTGAGCGACGACTCGGTCTGGAGCTGCTCGAGCCAGGCGGCAGTCGGCGTATTAGGTTGCTCGTCGCAGGGTGCGTTGACCATGGTCATCTGGTAGCCCGCGCGGCGAGCATTGGGATAAACCGTTTGCAACCCACCTGCTCTCAGCCGCTCCAGACTGAAGTAGTAAGGAATAATGCCCTCGCTGCATCGGTCCGCGACCAGCACATTGCTCAAGCGAGAGGACAAGACCCTGGCCACGGTTGCACACAGTGTCGTTTTGCCCACACCTCCAGCGGACGAAGCAAAGATGAGCGCAGCGCCGGAGCCCGCTGCCAGGCGTGACCGTGAAGAAGCAACACGAAGCCTCGCGTTGCCCTCAAAGACGGCATTGAGCGCGCGCCGCAGTTGGCTGCCGTTAGCCGCAGGCGCGGGTTCCGCAGTAACCGGCGGTGTGCGTTCTGCTTCGTTTCTCTGTGGTGCTTTCTGGGCCGCAAAGGTGCGGTAACGCAAATCCCCAATGTTTGCTTTGTCAAAAAGCGCACGTACATCTTTCGCCTGGGGGAACAGGCCCCCGGGAATCACTCAACACACACCTCCAGTGTCCTTTGCCTATCAAGCAAAGGCGGCGAGCTCAGATCGACAGCGTCTGAACAACTACCGTGATCAGGGGGAGGGCCGAATGAAACAGGACTAACCGATTATCCGGCGTGAAGAGTCACCGGGAATTAGAACGATCCATATCCACGGGATCCTGGGGGGAGTGATTGAAAGCTGCTGAATTAACCGAGCGGGGCCCAACGACACAGTCTGATGCAAGACCTCTGGTACTTACTACTGCATTGATTGCTACAGAACCAGTGCATCAGTGAAAAACAGCTTAGCATGTGTTTCTTAAACGAAACAATCAAAATCTGTATTATTCTGATGAGCCGGCGAGCCACCTTTGCGCGCGCTTTATAACTCCAGGTTACCTTCGCGAGCCTCAAGATACCCTTTGGGACGAGTTACAGGTCGCGTAAAACTACCCCTTCTCAGCCAGACTAATTCCCCTGTCGTAAGATGGGGCGAATGAAGCGCCGAGCCGTCCTGAAACATATAAGCGCCTGGAGCGCGAGCGTCGCGTTCTCCGCGCGAGGCCCGTTGCTGGGCGCCGCTGCCTTCAATCCAAACCAGGTGGTCTTCAACCAAACCGGCTATCTGCAGCAAAGCGAAAAAATGGCCAGCGTGCAGGTAGACGATGAGCGAGGCCGGTCGTTTCAGATCTTCTCGGATCAGACCGGGCGTTCGGTTTTTGATGGCCGGGTAACAGCCTCTTCGGTCGATGCCGCGTCCGGGGACTGGGTGGCGCTCGCCGACTTTTCTCGCTTGACTACGCCCGGCAAATACCGGTTCGTGTCCCAGGGCATACGTAGCCAGCCATTCGTAATCGGTAACGATGTCTATGGCAATCCATTGACGTTGTGCATGCGTGCCTTCTATGGCCAACGTTGTGGAGGTGCCGTCGACCTTGGCGACGGCTATCGCTATACCACCTGCCATCGGGCAGACGCTTTCCATCCCAGTTCCGGACGAACGGGTGTGCTGCCGAACCACGGCGGATGGCATGACGCAGGCGATTATGGCCGCTACGTGGTTAATAGCAGCATTACCACCGGTACCCTGCTGTGGGCCTGGGAGCTTTACCCTCGTAACCTTCGTGCACTCTCCCTTCGCATCCCTGAGTCGGGCGGTAAGGTCCCTGACTATCTCGCGGAGATACGCTGGAATCTGGAGTGGATGCTTTCCTTGCAGGACTTGGATGGTGGAGTTTGGCACAAGCAGACGAGCGAGCAGTTCTGTGGTTTTGTTATGCCGCAGAACGACAAGCTCACCAGCTACATCATCGGCACCGGCGCATCTCCTTACAAAAGCACCTGCGCCACCGCCGGCCTGGCTGCGGTGATGGCGATCGCCGCCCGCTGTTACGGCGAATACGATTCCACCTTCACCGCAACCTGCCTGGCCGCAGCTAAGCGCGGCTGGACCTGGGCGATCGATCACCCTGACGTGGGCTTTGCGAATCCTCCGGGTATCCTGACCGGCGCTTACGGCGATGCGCATTGTGACGACAATATTCTCTGGGCTTCCGCTGAGCTTTGGCGTACCACAGGTGACCGGCAATACGAGCAGGCTTTCCTGCATCAGCAGCAGGCGCTGTCTCCCGAGATTGCGGTCGCGGCGCCGTCGTGGTCGAACGTCGCCCCCTTGGCTTATTGGACCTACGCTCTGGCGGAACGCAAGGGGGATGATGCCCTGCGAGGCCGTGTACTGGCGCAGACGCGGGCCGCCGCGCAAATGCTCTTGACTCGACGTCGATCCAACGGATATGGCAACACGCTCGATACCACAGATTACTTCTGGGGCTCGAACTCTGTGGCTGCGAATCAATCCCTGTTGCTGCTCATAGCGAACCACCTGCAACCGAATGCCCAGTTTGTGGAAGCGGCGCTGGGCAATCTGCATTATCTGCTGGGCCGCAATTGTTTCGGCGTCTCCTGGGTTACGCACGTCGGAACCAACCCGTTTCTTCATCCTCACCACCGCCCGAGCATAGCGGACCAGATTGCGGCACCGTGGCCTGGCCTTCTGTCTGGCGGCCCAAACGCCAAGCCGGCGGACAAAGTGGCGCGGACCTTGCCCAAGCTACCCCCGATGCGCATGTGGCTCGATGACTCCATGGCTCCCTCTCTCAACGAGGTGGCCATCAACTGGAATGCGCCACTGGTGTTTCTGCTCGCCGCGGCAAACGCCCTGGCAAGGTAGAGCGGCGGCTTATCCATCCAGCCCTATTAGTTCTCTTAGTCGCTCTTCAGGCCCAGATCGCGGCGCTCGAAGATAGCGGTGCCCGCGGCAAAGAGAACCGCCGCCCCCAGGACGATCAGGATGAACCCGCTGGGATCCCGAAGCAAGCGTGCCGCCGCCTCCAGGTCTCCCTGGGTCAAGGTAAAGAGCAGCCGCGCAGGAGCAAAGCCAGGCCACTGATAGCCCGCGAGGCCCAGAAGAGCAAGCAACCCCAACGAAGCGGTGGACGCCAGCATCATGGGGAGCCAGGTGGAGAAGAACAGGGCCGCGGCGGCCGTCCACATTCCCAGCACCAGCTGTGCCAGCGCCAGGGCGAACAAAAGAGGCGGGGATCGATGGATGGCACCCAGGAGAGCGGTTCCGCTGACCACGAAGCTGACTACGTAGATGGCCAGCGGCAGCCACGCTGCGGCGACCAGCGCGAAGAAGTACTGGCGCCGGCTTACCGCACGCGAAAGCACCGTAGCGATGCGGCGGGAGCGCTGTTCATTGCCCAGCAATGCGCTCCCGGTGAAGGCCACCAGCGCCAGTCCGTAGAGACACTCCTGGTGCAGGATGGAGAGCACATCGTCGGTCTCCGGTTTGGCCGCGGGCACCAGCAGAATCGCTGCCATACCAAAGGGCCACAGCATCAGAAGTAAATAGACCCAGCGATTCTGATACAGCAGCCGGCGCGTGATCTCCCAGATCTTGAACCAGGACTTCATGACCCGCTCCACTCAAGAAACAGATCCTCCAACCGTCGCTGAAGCGGTGCAAGGCTCACGATCTCGCCGCCCGCATTCCATACCGCCTCGATCACGCGGCGCTGTTCCTGCTGCGGAACCGTTATGCGTATGGAAGCAGGGCCGGCACCGGCAGTCGCGGCCCCGGGACAGACGCGGTCAGCCTGGCCCAGAGTAATACCGCGCACCTCCATCTCTACCCGGTCCGACGCGCTCTGAAATTCCCTAAGCGACCCATAGTGAACCAGGCGGCCCTGATTGAGAAAGGCGATCCGGTCGCAAATCTGCTCCACCTCGGTTAGCTGGTGAGAACTAAAGAAAATGCTCTTGCCCGCGTGGCGCGCATTGCGCAGCAATTCCCTTACCTGCTGCACTCCTGCCGGATCAAGAGCGGCCGCCGGCTCATCGAGGATCAATAATTCCGGATCGTTGATCAATGCCTGGGCCAGAGCCAGCCGCTGCTGCATGCCGCGCGAGTACTGTCGCGCATCCTTTCGGTCGTTGGGCAGGCCGACAGCTCCGAGAAGATCACGAATGTCCTTGGCCAGCTGCGGGTCATGAACACCGTTGAGACGCGCTGCCAACTCGACGCTGCGGAAGCCGCTCTCGGAAAAAAACACCGGCACATCCGGTACAAAGCCAAGCCGAGCCCGGGCCTCCGCATCGCCGAAGGGCTTGCCCAGCAGCGACCCGCTTCCGGATGAGGGCCGAAGAAAGCCCAGCGCAAGATGGATGGCAGTGGTCTTCCCCGCCCCATTGGGCCCCAAAAAGCCGAGAATCTCTCCTGGCTCGAGGCTCAGCGTTAGCGGATGGAGGGCTGTCTGGCTGCCGAACTGCTTCGAGATTGCCGCGAACGTCAGGCGTGGGGTCATGTCAGGGACCGACTTTGCGGAAAGGTACAGGCTTTAAAGCAAAAAGAGATCAGGACTCGTGCTGAGGCCTGATCTCTTCCTTTTCTCGATCTGCACCGCTGCTAATCAGTACTTGACCTGAATGAAAATAATCACGAGCGTAAAGAGGGAAAGTGACTCCATAAACGCCAGGCCGAGTGTGAGCAGTAGCAGAATACCCGCGCGCGCTCCAGGGTTGCGGGCCAGCGCTTCGGTTGCTGAAGCGGTTGCCCGGCCCTGACCAAGGCCGCAAAGACCGGCAGCGAGCCCCATCCCAAGACCGGCGGCGATGGCGACGAGTCCATGTCCGATGCCCCCGCCCTCACCTGAGGCTTGGGCGAAGGCCGGAGTAGCCAGAAATAAGACCGAAAGGGTCATGAATAGATATTGCAGTTTGCGCATTTTTTCTCCTTGCTTCCTTAAGAATTGCCGCCAGTGGGTGGTTGAGGCTCACCGTGCTGGCCCCCTCACGCTTGCGGCGTTCGAACCGGGATGGAAGCATAGTCCCCCGGCACAAGACTGAAATCTAGTGGTCGTGTGCTACCGCTTGAGATACGTAAATCAACGTCAGCAGCATAAAAATGTAGGCCTGGATCAGCGCCACCCCAAGATGCAAGACCATAAAGATGATCGGGATGCCAATGGGTATCAGGGAGAAGAAAACCAGCGTGACTTCCTCCCCGGCGAACATGTTGGCATAAAGACGAACGGTGAGCGAGAGGATACGCGCTAAATGTGAGATCAACTCAATCGGTAGCATTAAGGGAAAGATCTGCCAGATGGGCCCTATGAATTGCTTGAAGTAGTGGAAGCCCTGCTCGCGGATGCCATGGTAGTGGTAATAAAACCAACAACACAGCGCCACACCGAGCGGTACGGTCGCCACTGACGTTGGGGCGAGAAAACCCGGCACCATGCCCAGAAGGTTCGAACTCAACACAAAAAGCAGCACGCAGGTGGCGAACATCACATAGCGTTGCGGTCCCGATCCCGGTCCGATGATCGATTCGGCCTGACCGGAGACGAAACCGTGAATCATTTCCGCAATCTGCTGGATCGTACCCGGATTTTCGACATTCAGGGAAATGCGTACCAGCACGAAAAATACCAGCAGCAGGCCGAGCACCAGCAGCTCCATGGCGAATGTCTCGGTGATAGGAGCCTGTGGGTTGTAGGGCTGGACGTGCACAGCGTGCAGAACCTGTGTGGCCAAATTCCCGAAGTATTTGTTTAACGTCGCAGTGATAGGGTCTAGTTCATGCATACCGGTGGTTCGAGCCTCATGCGGACCAGCCGCGGAACAGCCGAAGTGCCTCGATTAAAAGGGCGACGAGCGCCAGGGCGATGCCGATGAACAGCGCCGCCACCTTGCCGTCCAAACTCCTCAGGCTAACATAAAGCAGGCCGGCGGCGGCTACCAGGCGAACAAAAAACCAGAACAAAACCGGGCCCAGTGGACGGGGTGTGCCTCGGCTCTCAATATTAGCTGTATCCAGCCGGACGAGAACGGCGGCCATGAGCAGCCGCCACTCCAAAATACCCGTGGCTGCGATGGCGCCTCCTACCAGAAACAACAACATGGACCGCCAACCCCATGCGACCCAAATAATGGGAATCCCCACCACGATGGCGATGACCACGCTGCGCAGCGCCTGGTTCAAGACCGCCCGCAGATCCTGATCGCTGAATTCCATTTATTCCTTGCTGTGGGATAGAACGATACGAATGGTCTGCACAAATCCTGCAATTGCGCCAAAGATCAGGCCGGCAATGTTCATCCAGTGCTGATTCAACCAGTGATCAAGGGCCAGACCAATCGCCCACCCGATCACCACAGAGGCCGGCAACAACAGGCCTAGTTGAATCAGGCTTTCCACGCGCACCAGGGAGTGAAGCGCTCGGTCTTTTGAGTGGTTCTCTGGCGGATTGGGTGTACCCATGGCTCTGGACCTTATCCTCGGCAGTTATAATACGCGGGAGAGGCACCCATTGTTTGAGTCGGAATTCGAGTGCAATCTCTTTGCGCTCCGCCAGGACAAGCTGCGCCAGATTTCCGAGCTCGGCCAGCAAACCTACCCCAACCAGTTTGTCGCTTCGCACACCCTTGCGGAAGTGCGCCAACAATTCGGCGATATCCCGCCGGAAGTGTTGGACGCACAGCGGACGGTGGTCACGGTCGCCGGGCGCATCATGGCCATTCGCGCGCAGGGCAAGGCCGGTTTTGCCCAACTGCAACAGGGCGGCGAGCGGCTGCAAATCTACGTTCGCCTGGATGCGGTCGGAGAGCAGGGGTTTCAGCTCTATAAGCTGCTCGACCTGGGGGATCACATCGGAGTTTCCGGCTACGTATTCCGCACCCGCACCGGCGAGCTGACCATCCACGTTGAAAAGATCACCTTCCTGGCTAAGGCCATGCTGGCGTTGCCGGAGAAGTATCACGGCCTGGCCGACGTAGAACTTCGCTACCGTCAGCGTTACGTTGACCTGTTCATGAACACCGATGTGCGCGCGGTCTTCGTCAAGCGTGCCCAGGTGCTCAAGGCGATTCGCTCTTTTTTCGACCAGCGCGGGTTCATCGAGGTGGAGACCCCCATGATGCAGCCCATCGCCGGAGGAGCCGCCGCCAGGCCCTTTCGCACCCACCATAATGCGCTGGATCTTCCGCTCTATCTGCGCATCGCGCCTGAGCTCTATCTCAAGCGGCTGGTGGTGGGCGGTCTGGACCGCGTTTACGAGATCAACCGCAACTTTCGTAACGAGGGTGTTTCTACACAGCACAATCCCGAATTCACCATGCTCGAGTTCTACCAGGCCTACGCTAACTATCATGACCTGATGCAACTGACCCAGGAGCTCATCGTGCAGGTGGCGATGGAGGTGAATGGGTCCACGGTGACCAATTTCGCCGGCCACGAAATCGATTTGTCACGGTGGCGGCGCTTCTCCATGCGCGAGGCCATCCTCGAGTTCTGGCCAGAGGCTGCGGGCGCCAAGCCGTCGCTCCAGGATTTTTCGAGCGATCACGCAGTGGAGCAGATGGCGGAAAGAGTACGAGAGGCCAGAATCTCTCTCGAGTACAAGCCCGGTCAACCGGCGGGAAAGACGATCGCCAGCATCTTCGAAGCGGTGGCCGAGGAACACCTGGTTCAGCCCACCATCATCTACGACTTTCCCGTGGCCGTTTCCCCGCTTTCCAAGAACAAGGCGGACGAACCTGACTGGGTGGAGCGGTTTGAGTTTTACGTGGGAGGGTTCGAGCTGGGGAATGCCTTCAGTGAGCTAAACGATCCGGAAGAGCAGCGCAAACGTTTCGAGCAGCAACTGGCGGAGAGGGAACGGGGCGACACAGAAGCCCATGTGATGGATGAAGATTACGTGCGCGCCCTGGCCTACGGGCTGCCCCCGACGGCGGGCGAAGGCATCGGCATCGACCGGCTAACCATGGTGCTGACCGGGGCCAAGTCGATTCGCGACGTGATTCTCTTCCCGCTCCTGCGCTCCCAATCAGGAGCCGGGGCTGGCGAGTGAAAGCACCGCGGTCTCTCCCCGCGACGAGGAGAGTGGCCAATACGACAGCCGACCCGGCTCTATTTCCTGCTGGTCTGTTTACCGACCCGCTTCAGTACCTGGCTCAGGCTCGTTTTCTCAAACTCATCCAGCAGCGCTATCATGGAGCCGGAGAAGATTTTTTCGAGCGAGGCGTTGACTCGCAGAGCCGCTGCAGCGCGGACATTGGGAGTATGGAACAGCGAGCCGGTCTCTACTGCCTTGTAAACATCCGCCAGAGAGATAGCTTTAGGAGATTTCAGGAGTCTTGAACCACCCGTCGGCCCCTTCTGACTTTCAATCAGCTTCGCCTGCTGAAGAGAGGCAAGGACACGGCGAACAACGACTGGGTTGGTGTCCAGCTTGAGCGCTATATCGGTTGAAGTTTGTAGCGTATCCGGCTCCGAAGCGAGCAGAACCAGGACATGAACCCCGGTAGCAAATCTACAATTGACGGCCATCCCCGAACGCTACCATAACTGAGGCAAAAACGGCATGACCCTGTGACGGCACGTTAGTCACTTCCAAGGTTGCAGACCCAATAATAGGTAACCATGATCATTTCCAGCCCAATTTCGTACTCGTCGCAGGATCATTTGACCTTCTACGCCAAAGGGAGGATGGTTTTTGCGTATTCTCTTTGTCGGTGACGTATTTGGCCAGGCTGGGCGGCGTATCGTAAGCGAACATCTTGGCCCCCTGATCGAGCAGCGGAGCGTCGACCTGGTGGTGGTGAACGCGGAGAACGCGGCGGGCGGGTTTGGTGTAACGGCAGGGATTGCCGACGAGCTCTTCGACCAGGGGGCGCATGTCCTCACCACCGGCAACCATGTCTGGGACAAACGCGAGATTATCGAGTATATGCAGTCCGTGCCTGCGGATAGCCATGATCGCGCCCGCCGCGTGCTGCGCCCGGCCAACTACGTCGCCGGCACACCTGGATATGGGTTTTACGAGGGGGAGTTGCCCTCGGGACAGACCTACGCGGTGATCGATCTGCAGGGCCGCATCTTCATGGCCAGCCTGGAAGATCCTTTCCGGGTGGCGGATTCCCTGCTGCAGAAAATACGCGCCAAAGTGATCCTGGTGGATTTTCACGCCGAAGCCACCTCGGAGAAGGTCGCGCTCGGATGGTACCTAGACGGAAGAGTTACCGCGGTAATCGGAACCCACACGCACGTACCCACCGCCGACGAGCGCGTACTCCCCGGTGGTACGGCCTACCAGACCGATGTGGGAATGAGCGGCCCCTTCGACAGCGTCATCGGTGTGGAAAAAGAGCAGATTATCAACCGCTTCCTAACCGGGATGCCGGGGAAATTCGAAGCGGCCAAAGGCGATCCCCGGATGTGCGCGGCGTTAGTGGAGTGTGACGGCGCCAGCGGCCGGGCGCGCTCCATCCAGCGCCTGATGTTAGGCGAGTGAACCCTAGCAGGCTGCGGAAAAATTCGCTCTCGGGTAGGTCCGGGCTTTTAGAGCGTGTGTGAGAACCCACCATTCACCGATTTAGTCCCGGAGGGACGGCTGAGAGTAGCCCAGGACGCAGTCCTGGGAACTATGCACTTGACAACTAAAAGTCCCGCAAGGGACGGCTGAAAGTTAACCAGGTTGTACCCACGACTGCATCCTGGGTAATTTTCAGCCGTCCCTCCGGGACTGGTCCGTCTCCCGAATCTCTTCCCAGGACTGCGTCCTGGGCTACTCTCAGCCGTCCCTCCGGGACTAAATCGGTGATTGGTGGGTTCTCCCACACGCTTTTAGAGCCCGGACCTACCCGAGAGCGACTTTCCGCAGCCTGCTAGGGCTTGAGTGCAATCTTGGCAGGCTGGCGCGCCAGGCTCCGGCTGGCGGACGTTATCTGGCCGTGCCGGTCGAAGCGGAGTGTCCAATTGGTGGTGATAGTGGGCCGGGAAACGTCACTGAAGGTGACATCTGCACTCTGATCGGGGGCTATCACCATTTGTGGGCGGTTTGCATCCAGGCGAAGCATATCCAGCGTCCGGTCGGGTAGCGGAGTGGTGTTGAGCACCTGAACCGGATATCCGCTGAGTTCCGCATAGCACACGGCGATCGTCAACCAGTTCGGCGCATGACTCAGGGGAACATCCCCACGCTCCTCGCGCAGGATGCCGTTGAAGACTTCAAAGGTGCCTGGCCTGTTCCAGGAGGCTTCAAATGGCAAAAGGCCGTGCGCATAGGTGGAGACCACCCGCACCTGGGCGTTATTGCGCGGCAGCACGGCTCCAAAACGGGAAGAACCGCTCTCATCCGGGCCGTGAGTGAAGGACAGCAACACGTAATCCGGGAATGCCGGGCATACGATTTGCTGGAAATGCCACGCGGGATTACTGATGTCGAAATTCGCCAGGGCGGCTTGTTTGGAGAGCTCGGCCGTCAGGTTGGAGACAACCTCGTAATCCGCAGCGCTCATCTGCGCCTGATCGAGATGCTCGAGTGAGACCACGGTAGGTGGAGCGGCAAGCGGCTTAGTTCCGATTGGAACTGGAGTGATCCCGGGAAAAAGATCCTGGCTGGGTGCCTGCGCGAAAAGCGGGAAGGTCAGCAGGGCAACACTGGCAAGCAGCAGAGGCCGGAACATAGGCCGGAACATGGGCCAGAACGTAGGCCAGAACGTGGAGATGATCGGCGGCATCAACTCCCTCACTCTACCATGCGGTTGAGTGGGGTTCTGGTCCTGTTATCTGGGTTGAACTTCTCTTGATACGTGACGTAGAACCTGGTCTCAGGAGGGAGCAGCCCCGCATGGGACTGCCCCTCCTGGTTGGCCAGAGTTGTGCTTTAGTGCGTGGCGCGGTGACGAGCTGCCGGCGCCTTAGCCGGTGGTTCGCCATCGCTGAGCGTGATCATCGGCGGGTTAGCCGTGTAGGAATCGAACGTGCCCTCGAAGGTGACGGTCGCGCCGATGGTGGGAACGGTCTTGAGCGGAGTCTTCATATTGATGGTGAAGTCCGCCTTCTTGCTCTGCTTATTGTCTTCGGTGACCGCAAGCTGAACCGAATCAGCCGTTGCAGAAATGACCAGACCCGGCACCTGGACCCGGCGTCCCTTCAGCACATCCCATAACCTTTTGCGCGTCCTCCGGCTTGCCGTTGAAAAGGATGAATTCCTGATCGGAGAGGCTAAGCGTCTTAAGATCCGGAGTAGAGGCGACGGTCTGCGCAGCAAGGTCGGCAGGCGACGGGGGCGGCGGAGCCGGAGTGGGGTTATATTCCGCCGGCGGGAAGAGGTTCGTCTTGGCCAGAGCCTGCACCGCAGGATAGCCGTCCATGCTGCCGTGGTACTTGTTGTAGAAGTACTCCGCGGCCTTTTCGATCTGCGGCTTGGCTTGGTCAGGAGCGAACTGAGCCGCCCGGGTCAGGAACCAGGCTGCATTCTTGAGGTCGGGCGGGGTCTGCTGCGCATAGGCCTGTCCCAGAAGGTAGGTGTCGTTGAGTCCAGGCGCCGGACTGCGTCATGCGCCGGATCTGGGTAGGCCTTCAGCTCATTGGTGAAGGCCGCAATGGCTCCGGCGAAGTCCTTCTTGTTTGCGTCATCCTGGGCGATCGCGCTGTCGAAGATGGGTGCGGTGGCGGCCTTCAATTTCTGAAAGTCGGCATCCGCCATGTTCGCCGACTTGGTGGCGCTGAGACCCGTCTGGGCCTCGGCGGCGGCCTTGTCGAGAATAGGCTGAGCGTCGGCCGGATTGGTCTTGCGTAGCGGCCTGAGATTTCTCGTAGGTAAACCGAAATGGCCAGCGCGCGCAGGTTTCCCGGGTCAACCGCCAGCAGCCGATCCGCGGTGGCCAACGTCTTGGGCACGTCGCCCATTGCTGGTAGGTGAGCCATGAGCTGCTCAAGCAGGTCGTTCTTGACCACAGAGTTGGGATACTGGGTCAAAAACGCCTCGATGGCCGCAGCCTTTGCGGCCGGCGTGGATTGGCCGATGGCGTTGGTGTACGCGTTGTATTCGGCGGGATCTTTGATGGTGAGCTGACCGGGTTGAGCGGCTTGGCCATGGACCATAGAAACGCTGCCCGGAAAGATGGTGGCCAAGGCCAACAAGGAAGCAAGGACGGACTTCTTCATGCAACGCTCCTAGGAGATGCGGGAATCAGGGAAACGCAGGGATCAGCAATCATTACGATACAGCCGAAAGTCTCTCACCTTTGATGGGATGCCAGCCGGAAAACTCGTATCTGAGCTAAACGCTTTGATCTTCGATCCTTCGCTCGATAGTTTAGACCCTCATGGAGAAAATTCAGGGTCTTTCTGATGAGCTGTGGAAGGATTATAGAAACCGTTGTCACTTCTGACAAGTAAACGAATGAGCAAGTCCGAAAGCATCCAATCACGCGAAGGATAGACCATGAAAGAAAAACAAAGTGAGGTGGATCCGATCACTCCATTAAGCAACCAGGTAGCAGTGGTCACCGGCGCGGCGCGCGGCATCGGTGAGGCCATTGCCGTGAAGCTTGCGCGCATGGGTGCCGCCGTGGTGCTCACGGCCCGCGACCAGGCCCGCTTGGCGCAGGTCAAAGCAGACATTGAGCAGCGCGGCGGAAAAGCCTGCGTGCTGCCCTGCGATTTGACAGACGAGAAAGCCGTCGCGGCTTTCGGGGCGCGGGTCGGCCAGGAACATGGCCGCTGCGACATCCTGGTGAACAATGCCGGCATCGGTGTGCTGCGCAAACCACTGATCGAGCTGCCGGTCGAGGAGTGGGACCAGATGATGCACACCAATCTGCGAGCACCCTACCTTATGATCCGGGCTTTTGGTCCGATGATGATCGCGGCCAGGTCTGGTCATATCATCAATATCTCGTCGCTCGCCGGAAAAAATATTCTGCCCGAGGGAGCAGCCTATTCCGCTTCCAAATGGGGACTCAATGGACTGACCTATTCAGTCGCCGAAGAGCTACGCCAATACAACGTACGCGTCTCGGTCATCGCCCCGGGTTCGGTCAACACGCACTTTGGGGGTTCGGGCACGACGAAGGACCGCACTCGGATGGTCCAGCCCGACGACGTCGCCCAGGTGGTCGCCATGCTGGTGAATCAGTCGCCGACCTCCTTTGTCAGCGAAGTTCTACTGCGGCCTACAATGAAACCCTAACGCGTCAACGGCTGCCGTGTTCGGGGCTCACTACCGGCTTGGGCCACTTCCAGGTTGGGACTAGATTTAGAAATTGGCGATTCGTTATGTACGATCTAGCTGGGACGACGCAGTGCTGGGTAACCTGAGAGGCGGAACCAGTCCCGCAGTGACGGTCGAACCGATAGGGCCTTTATTGTCAAACATTTACCCCATTGAACCCGCAATTCTGGTTGAACCACGTGCCCCGAACGTTACTTGTAACCTCCTCGGTGCCGGTCTAGCCTCTAATGTGTGTCATTTCAGGAAAACGTTGGGCGACCAGCGTCGCAACGGGACGTTTTCAGGACAACCAAAACCGGTGCACGGCCTATGCATTGGGTTGTGTACGGTTTATCCACAACATGTTGGGGTCTCCATGTTGCTTCAGGAGAATGCGATCGCTACAGTCATTTCTAAGGCCAAAGGAACACGTCCATGCTGAAGCTTAAGAAGATCCAGATGCTGGGTTTCAAGTCTTTCTGTGATCGCACGGAGGTGACTCTCCCAGGTCAAGGGATCGCGGTCGTGGTGGGTCCTAATGGCTGTGGCAAATCGAACATTCTCGACGCGGTGAGCTGGGTGCTGGGCGAACAATCGGCCAAGTCTCTCCGCGGGGCCAAGATGGAAGACGTTATTTTTGCCGGAACCCGGGATCGCAAATCCCTGGGTATGGCCGAAGTTTCTCTCTCCCTGATCGATCCCGAGGCGTATACAGAAGGACCCTTGCTTGATTCGGCCGAAGCGGCCGAGGATGCCCAGCCCGAGGCTGACTGGGATGAAGAGAAGAACCGGGCCGAGCGGGCAGCGGAGACCGAAGAGATCATCGCCGACGTACAGCCTGGTTTCCTGGCAGAAGGTTCCTTAGCAGAAGGTTCGGTCATCGAAGCAGGCCAGCCCACGGCCGAACCTCCCACGACCGAACCTACGGAGCAGCCGGCTGAGAATTCGGTCGTCCTGAAGATTCGCCGCCGGCGTTTCCAGCGCGCGGCCCGGCAGGGCGAGATCGTAGTCACCCGCCGCCTGTTTCGCACCGGCGAGAGCGAGTACCTGCTCAACGGCAAGCTTTGCCGCCTGCGCGACATCCAGGACATCTTCATGGGCACCGGGCTCGGTCCCGAATCCTACGCCATCATCGAGCAGGAGCGCATTGGGCAGCTGCTTAGTTCCAAGCCTCATGACCGGCGGGCGATTATCGAAGAGGCCGCCGGGATCACTCGTTTCAAGAGCAGAAAGCGACTTTCCGAGCTTCGCCTGGAACAGGCCAAACAGAATCTCGCGCGGGTCGACGACATCTTCGATGAAGTCACGCGACAGATGGGTTCGCTCAAGCGCCAGGCGGTGAAGGCTGAGCGCTACGCCGCACTCCGGGACGAAATGCGCGCCCGGCTGCGTGTGGTCCTGGCCAGCCGGATCACACAGATGGATAGCGAGCAGGCAGCGCTGACGGTGGAGATTGCGGAGCTGGGAACGCAGATCGAGCACGGCGCCGAGCAGGTGAGCGCGCTTGAGGGTGAGTACTCGTCTGGCATGGCGCGCGGCTATCAATTGGACTCCAGCGCGAAAGACGCCAACGCGCGAGCCAACCAGGCTTCGGTGGACCTGGAGCGGGCGACCACGCGGGAAATATCCAACCAGGAGCGGATCGCCGAACTGCGCACTCGCGCGGCCGCCGGTTCGGCGGAATTGGAGCAGGCACGGCTTCACTTGCAGGGATTGATCGTCGAACGCGAGTCGCACCGTTCGTTTCTGGAGACAGCCGCGGCCGAGGCCGCCGGCGTTCGGGAAGAGTCGCGATTGCGCCAGGGACAAGCGCGGGACGCGGCCGAAGCCGTCAACGGAGCGGAGCAGCGTCTGGAGGCCGCCCGCCGGTATGCCATGCAACTGCTCACCCAGGCTGGGCATGCACGCAACCAGACCATGCACGCGGAAGAGTCGCTGACCGCGCTGGAGCAGGATGCGGAGAGGCTCGCCGGGGAAATCAGTACCGCCAGCGCGGAGCTCGCATCGCTGGGCGCGGAGCGGGGACAGGCTTCGCTTAAATTCGAGTCGGTCACCGAGCAGCTGCAGCGTCTCGAATCCGAGCTTGCTGCGCTGCGGGCGGAGACGGAAGCGCGGCGCAGTGAAGAGAGCGCCACCAAGCTCGACGGGGATCGCCTGCGAGCCGAGATGGCTACGCTGACTGGGCGGCGTAATTCCCTGCAGGCGCTCATCCGCGAACACAGTTATTCCACCGACACGGTGCGTAAGTTGCTGAAGTCGAATTCGCTCGGCGGCGGCCTGGCTCCGGTGGGCACACTGGCGGACTTTCTCGAAGTCAGCGGCGAATACGAAACCGTGGTTGATTCTTTTTTGCGCGATGAGCTGAACTACATCGTGGTCAAGAGCTGGGATGCCGCGCATGAAGGCATGCGCCTCCTGAAGAGCGATGTCGATGGGCGGGCTACGTTTCTGGTTCATCCCGACGACTCCCAGGCAAAATTCTCTTTTGCCGGGGACACCCACGATAGACAGCACAGCAGCGTCGGCGTGAAACGTCTGAAAGATTGCATTCGGGTGCTGGATGGCTTTGGCCGATCGCTCGAAGTGATTCTGCCCAAACTGCGCGATGGTTTCGTGACTCCCGATGCAGAGCTGGCAAAAACGCTGGCCCTGGAAAACCCCAACGCGTTCTTTCTTGCCCCATCCGGCGAGTGCTTTCACAACGTCACCGTTACCGGTGGTAAGCCCAGAGCGGAGGGTCCGCTGGCGTTGAAGGGCGAGTTGCGCGAGACGCAGAAGAAACTCGACCTGGTCGAAGCTGAGCTGGGCCGTGCAGAAATCAGCGCAGCTTCCCTCGCCCGGCTGTTGAGCGAACTGGCAACCCAGTCCGAGAAAATCAGCGAAGAGCGGCGCACCGCGGAGCGGGAAAGCGCCAACCAGAGCGCGGCGCTGCGGCAGATGGAAGCGGAAGTAGCCAGGCTGGAGCGGCGGCTCGATGACTGGATTGTCCAGAGTGAGCGCAACAAGGACCTGCGCGGCGTGCGCCAGGCGGCGATCGAAAACCAGCGTGAAGAGGTTGCGCGTCTGGAAGCGGAACATGCTACGGCGGAGATCAAGGTCAACGAGCTGCAGCAGAACATGGAGGAGTTGCGCCGTCAGCGGGAGCAGGCGCAGCAGCAGGCAGCAACTGTCGCCGCTGTGCTGGCGGGATTGGAAGAGCGCAGCCGGGGCGCGGAGGCGGCGTTCACCCGCATCGATCGCATGTACGGCGACCTGGAACGGCGAGTTAACCAACTGGAGCAGCAGTTGGCCTCTGCGACCGCGGAGGAACAACAACGCACCCGCGAAAACGAACAACTGGCGGTGGAGCGCGAGCGCTTGGCCGAAGTGCGCAGAAGCGCTCTGGAGGAAGCAGCGCAATCGACGGAAGAGGCCAGGCTGCTGCGCGAGCAATTGAAAGACCTGGAGCAGAACCTGAAGGCTCTACGCGCGGAGATGGATGCCTTCCGCGAGGCGCGCAGCACCCGCAGCGCACTCTCGGCGAAGCTGGCTGTGGAGCTCGAGTACATGGAAGCGGCCTGCGTAAGCGACCTGGGAATCGAGGCGCCCGAACTTCGTCAGCAGCAGGATGTACCCCGCCTGGAAGGCGAGACGCTGGCGGAAGAAGACGAGGCTTGCCGCGGGCTGAAGCAGAAGCTGGAGGCCATGGGGCCGGTTAACATGATGGCGCTCGAAGAGTACCAGGAGACGGCAGACCGCCACGGCTTCCTCGAAACCCAGCGTAAAGACCTGATCGATGCGATTGAGAACACGCAATCGACCATTCGGGAAATCGATCAGATTACACGGCTGAAGTTCGACGAGGCCTTCGCCCGCATCAACCAGAACTTTTCCAGGACCTTCACCAGTCTCTTCGGAGGCGGTCAGGGCTTCATGCGCTTGACGGATGAAGAGAACACGGCGGAAAGCGGCATCGACATCGTGGCCTCGCCTCCGGGTAAGAAGCTGCAAAACGTGTTGCTGCTTTCGGGTGGTGAAAAAGCGCTTACCGCCCTCGCCCTTCTGGTGGGCATTTTCGAATACGCACCCAGCCCGTTTTGCGTTTTGGACGAAGTGGATGCTCCGCTCGATGAGACCAACGTGGGCAGACTGGCGGAGATGCTCAAGAGCATGAGCAGCGAAACCCAGTTCCTGCTGGTGACCCACTCCAAACGCATGATGACTGCGGCGGACTTAATCTATGGCGTAACCATGCAGGAGCCGGGAGTATCCAAGTTGGTCTCAGTCCGCCTGGGTGGGGAAGAAGCAATCCACAACCGCACCCGGGAACGGGCGCCGGAGCGTCGACTGGCGACGGCGTGACGGCATTCTGCGCTTGACAGCCGGTTGTCCTTCATGGGTTTGCGCGGCCCCGGGCGATCTCGAATTTTCCTGCGTTGACAAAGCGGTCGCCACCTCGGACAATCGGAAAGTCATTCCTCTCCCGAGGCGGAACCTTTGCCGACGCTCATCGCAACCGAATTCGAAGACCTGCAACTGTATACGCGGGGTAAGGTTCGCGATCTGTATGCGGTAGGCGACCTCCTGCTACTGGTAGCCACGGATCGAATCTCCGCTTTCGATTACGTGCTGCCTACGGGAATACCCGGCAAGGGCCGTGTACTGACGCAAATTTCTCTCTTCTGGTTCGACTACCTCAGCGACCTCGTTCCCAACCATCTGGTTACCGCGGATGTAGAACAATATCCTGCCCAGTTGAGGCCTTACGAAAGTGAGTTGCGGGGACGGTCCATGTTGGTGAACCGCGCCCGCATGTTTCCCGCTGAATGTGTGGTCCGGGGATACCTTTCCGGCTCCGGATGGAAGGACTACGTGCGGACCGGAAAAATTTGTGGCATCGCTCTGCCGCCGGGTTTGCGCGAATCGGAGCGCCTGCCGGAACCGATTTTCACTCCTGCGACCAAGAGCATGAGCGGCGAGCACGATGAAAATATTTCTTTCGACCAGATGGCGGCGCGCGTCGGCAGTAACCATGCCGAGCAGCTGCGCCGGCTAAGCCTCGCGATTTACGCCAAGGCGGCTGATCATGCGCTGCAGCGTGGTTTGATTCTTGCCGATACCAAGTTTGAGTTTGGGTTGACGGCAAAAGGCATCGTGCTGGCCGACGAGGTGTTGACCCCGGACTCGTCTCGCTACTGGCCCAGCGAAGGTTACCACCCGGGAGCGGCGCAGCCGTCGTTTGACAAGCAATTTGTGCGCGACTATCTGGAAGTCGTGGGTTGGAATAAGCAGCCGCCGGCACCCGAACTTCCGGCCAACGTAGTACGCCAGACGCAGGAAAAATATGAGCAGGCTTTACACTTGCTCACCGGCCCGGCGATTGACGCCGTTCGTGTTACCCGGCCTTGATTTAGGAATCGTAAGCATGAACCTGGCCGACCTGCTGATCATTATTGTGCTGGTAGTTTGCGTGGTGTCTGCTTTTGTGAAGGGTTTTTTTGTCGAAGTCTTCTCCCTGGCCGGTGTTATTCTTGGGCTCTTCATCGCCGCGGCAAACTACGCAGGATTCGCACCCTGGGTTCTGCTCGTGGTGCACAACCGCGAGGCCGCCAACTTGATTGCGTTCCTGCTGATTGCGCTGTTGGTGATGTTGCTGGCAGGGATTGTAGGTCGTTTGCTTCGCGGCTTATTCCGCGGAGTGGGCTTGGGTATTGTGGATCGACTGCTGGGGGCGGTCGTTGGGCTGGTCGAGGGTTGTATCGTGGTCACGCTTGTCCTGATGGGCATCGTGGCATTTCTGCCCCGGCAGGACTGGTTGGGTAGCTCCCGGTTGGCTCCGGTCTTTTTGACCGCGGCCCACGGCGGTTCACATGTTGTACCGTTTGCTCTAGGGGAAGAAATTCGTCAGGGCTTAGAAGCGCTCCGCATGGCGCAGCCCAATTGGTTGAAACCGAGTTCGGAAATTCATTTCGAGACAAACACAAACCCGGCCGTCGAGCGGGTAGGAAAGAGAAAGAGGTTTTCGTGAAACGTGAGCTGGATAGTCTTGTGACGCAAATGCACGCCGGCGGCATTCATTATGACGAGGCAGTGCGCGAGTTCAAGCGGCGCTTCATTCTGGAAGTGTTGTCGCATCACAGGGGAAACCAGTGCAAGGCGGCGCGGGAGCTGAGCATGCACCGCAACACGCTTCGCCGCACCATCGCGGAACTGAAACTCGATCCGGAACAAATTCGCAGTGGACTCAAGCGTCCGCCACGCGCCGAACGGCCTGTCTTTGAGAACAAGCAGACGGTGCGCAACTAAGTGGCTGAGGGCCTCGTCGCCGTCCGCGATGGATTTCGCTGGGACGATTGCGATGCCTACCTCTTCGACATCGACGGCACCCTGCTCCACGCCCGCGGCGGCGTGCACAACGACGCATTTTCCTCGAGCGTAGAAGCGGTGATGGGTCACCCTCTCTCCATTGATGGCGTGGCCGTTCACGGCAGCACCGATACCGGTATCCTGCGCGAAGCATTTCGCCACGCAGCGATCGCCGACGAGGTGTGGCAGCCCCGCCTGGAAGAAATTCTCGTGCGCATGCGGAAAACGGTCCTGGAGCGGCGGGAGTACATGAGCGTAACCGTGATGCCCGGCGTCCTGTCCATGTTGGCGTACCTCAAGGGCCGGGGCAAGCTTCTGGGCGTGGCCACTGGCAACCTGGAGCAGATCGGATGGTTGAAGATCGAGATCGCCGGGCTGCGAGACTGGTTTCGCTTTGGCGGGTTCAGCGATCGCCATGCTCTGCGCTCCGATATGATCGCCAACGCACTCGGCGAAGCGCGGAAGCTTGCCGGCGCCATGGTCAAAGTATGCGTGGTCGGCGACACCCCATCGGATATTGCCGCAGCCAGAGCCAATGCGCTGCCAACCATTGCCGTGGCCACAGGCCATTTCTCCTACGATGATCTGTTGCAGCACCACCCCGAGGTCTGCACCCCTACCCTGCAGGCTCTGCTCTAAATTCTGGCCCTGCCAACCAACCCCGGGTGCCCCACCCGCAGTTCGTTGGTACGTTAACCGAGTTGGCCCTGGTAACTTGCCCGCTGATTGCGCGCCACCTACGATAAGCACATGCGTCTAACCCGCTTGATTACCGCCTGGTGCGTATTGATGGCCCTCGCGGGCTACGCGCAGCAATCCGCGCCGGCTTCGCCCGACCCCTCCCCCAGGCAGACCCGAACGGCGGAGAAGTTCTACGTGTTAGGCGTGCGCGCCATGGAAAAAGGAGATGTGCAGGCAGCGGAGAAGGCTTTCGCAAAAGCGTCGAAGGCGGATCCTTCTAACCGCGATTACGCGCTCGACTGGGAGATTGCCCGCCAGCACAGTGTCACCAAGCTGATACAGGATGCGGATAAGGCGCGGCTCCTGGGCCAGCCCGAGGTGGCCCGGGCAAAGCTCACGGAGGCGCTGGCGCTGGACCCGAGGAACCAGGAAGTGGCACAACACATCGATGACCTGGCAAACCTCGCCGAACTACCCGCCGACACCTTCACCGCAACCTACGCTCCTGCAATCGAACTAACGCCCAAACCAGGAAAACAAAGCTTCCACCTCCGGAGCACCGAGCAGGAGGTGCTGCGACAGGTGCTCGTCGCCTACGGAATCAGAATGGTGGACGACGGTTCCCTGGCCACCAAGAGTATCCGCTTCGACGCCGACGACGTAGACTTTGCCCAAGCTGCGCACCTGCTGAGCCTGACCACCGACTCCTTCATGGTGCCGCTCGATCCCATCCGGGTCATGGTGGCCAAAGAGAGCAAGGACAACCACGAGAAATACGACCGCTTGTCACTCGAAACGGTTTTTCTGCCCGGCCTCACCGCGACTGAGTTCAGCGACATGGGCAACCTGGCCAAGAATGTGCTCGGCATCCAACAGGCGGTGGTGGATGCGGGTGCGGGTACCCTGACGGTACGCGCGCCGGTCAGCAGCCTGGTGGCGCTCAACCAAACTCTGGCCGATCTGCTGGATGGCAAGAGCGAGGTGCTGCTGGACGTAAAAATCTACGAGGTCGAGAACACCCGGACGCGGCTGGTCGGTGTGCAGCTGCCGCAAACCACCACCGTCTTCAACGTGCCCAGCGAACTGAACAGCGTCATCGCCCAAAATTCGAGCCTGGTGCAGCAAATTATCTCCAGTGGCCTGGCGAGTGCCGGGGACTATGCGGCCATCGCTGCTATTCTGATCGCCTCGGGCGAGGTGACCAGCTCCATTTTGAGCCAACCCTTTGCCACCTTCGGGAACGGCCTTACATTGACCGGCCTCGCCGCTGGCGGCATTACGGGAAACCTGAGCCTGAATGCAGCGGATACGCGTTCGCTGGACCAGGTCCAGCTCCGTCTCGACGACAACGCAGAAGGAACCATCCGCAGCGGCACCCGATATCCGATTATCACCTCCAGTTATTCGAGCATTGCCTCCACGGGTGTGAACATCCCGGGAATCACCACTGCCGGACTCTCCAGCGTTTTGACCGGTTTGGGAATTAGTGCCACCAGCCTCTCCAGCGCCCAACCCATACCCCAGGTGCAATATCAGGACCTCGGATTGACCCTGAAAGTCACTCCCAGGATTGATCGCAACGACGACGTGGTGCTTAAGCTGGACCTCAAAATCCAGGCGCTTCAGGGCGCCAGCCTAAATAGCCTGCCAGTGCTTACTAATCGCAGCTATACCGCCGACATCCGTCTGCGTGGGGGAGCCAGCGCGCTGGTGGTGGGTGACCTTTCCCGGCAGGAATCGAATGCCGTGAGCGGCAACCCGGGCCTCGCCGAACTGCCCGGCTTCTCCGCGCTCAGCACCACCACCAAAGAATTTGACGTGAGCAACATTGCCATTCTGGTAACCCCGCACATCCTTCGCCGGCGGCACAATGACCTGACCGGGCCGCTCATTCCTTTGCCCCGCCACAGCTGACGCTGCGGGATCTCGCCCATTGGATCAACGATCCAGGCTCATTTTGCAGGCTCCTTTTTCAGATAGTTAAAATCTTATGAAACCGGCAAGGTTTCTAATCAGATTTTTGAACTCCAACTTGAACTCCGCCCCGATAAGGGTGCATTCTAGAAGGCCATAGACTCCTGAGGAATTTCTCAGAGGCAAAATGGCAGGCAGATTTCTGGCTCTCACCCCGTTGCTGTTCCTGTTGACTGCGTGCCGGCAAGAGCAGCTTTCCCTGCCAGTCGCCCACGCGGCTGGGTCGGAGGAGTTCCATGCCGCCTTGCGGCGCACCTCCGAGGAGGTCTACCGTCCCTCGCCCAGCGAGAGTTGTTATTCCTACATCCTTCTGCGACCGCGAGATCAACGCGCAACCGCAGTGCAGGCACGGCTCAAGAAAGCCGATGAGATGGCGGCAGCCTTCGGGTCGCGAACGGTCACGGTGGACCTGGTGGGGGACCACGCCAATATCCTATCCCTGCAGTTTCCCGTGGTTTGGCCTGCGGAGCCGTACTCCAGCCGGGTCAGCTCGGTGATCGAAGGTTACTTGTCCGCGCCTGATATTCAGGACTACATGTGCAACTCGGGGTTTGCCGAAGTCCGGTTATCGGCACGGGGCCTGAACGATCGGCGTATCCATCCCATCTGGACGGCGCGAATCACCAGCGAGGGCCTGGTGAAGGATGTGCCACCCGATCAAGTCTCTGATAACCGGTTCCCCACCCCCTAGAGCATTTTCACTTCTACTTTGCACAGTCAAGCGCCGCGAAGTGCGGCTTTTCTTGAGGAAAAGCCACGTCGGGAGTGGTTGCTCTGTATACACCAGAAGTGAAAATGCTCTGAGCCGACGTTCAAACTTCAAGCCCAATGGATCGCATAAGAGCCAGAGCATTGCTGGTCTGGACGATGCCCGGATAGAGCCTGTAATCGAAGCGCAACTGCCCTTCTTCGAGGTGGTCTTCGAAATGGCAATTGACAGCCCGCGGTCCGATTTCCTGGGGGATCGCCGTCAGTGCCAGATCGTGCGTGCTCACCAGGCCCACTGCGCCCCGTTCGACCAGTTTGGTGACGAAAGATCGGGTGCCGATCAACCGATCGTGCGAGTTTGTTCCCGAGAGCAACTCATCGAGCAGAAACAGAACGGACAACGAGCCGCCGGTTAGCTCCATGATCTGCTTCAGCCGTTGAATCTCGGCATAGAAGCGCGAGACGCCGCCCTCGAGCGAATCCAGGACACAGATAGAGGCGGTCACGGCCAGAGGCGAAAGCTTCAGACTGACCGCGCGCACCGGGGCACCGCTCTGCGCCAACACGGCGTTCACTCCGATGGCGCGCAGGAACGTACTTTTTCCCGCCATGTTTGGACCGCTCACGATCATGAGCTGAAGGTCACGGTCCAGCCGGAGATCATTCGGTACCGCCCGGTGCCGCGGAATCAGGGGATGGGCCAGACCCTCGGCTGCAAAGCAGGGCGCGTAGTCGAGAAACTCAGGAAACACATCCTCGGGGTGTTCGTAGGTGTAGCCGCCCAGGGCGGCGAGCGCTTCCAGTTCGCCCACTGTTTCCAGCCAGAACCGGAGCGAACGTCCGAAACGCCGACGCCAGCTCTCGGTAGAGAGAACAAATTGCAGTCGATAAAAGATGACAGGATCGAAGATGCGAACGAAAAGGTTGTGCGCCGATGCGAGATACTCCACTCGCCAATTGAGTTTGGCGATAGCGCGCGAGGGGAGAACCCCAGACTGCTTGAGCTGAGCCTGCAGCTGCAGCAGTCTGGGGCTAGTGAAAGGCTCGCGCTCAAATGCGGCTAACACCTGGGAGAGGAGGTTCAGGTCATGCCCGGCCTCTTCGGCCGCGTGAGCCGCCTCATTGAGGCGCGCGCGAAAGCGATAAGAAAGCCCCAGGTTGACCACGGTAGTGGCCAGCACCAGCAACTCCCGATCCGCCCCAAAAGTGCCACGCCTCCAGGCTGAGGACCCAGAGAGCCGCGAGCACTGGGGCTACGACACGGATCATCCCGGAGGGGAAAACCGCCTTCGCTTCTCCCCAGGCAACCAGTTGTGCCGGGCGGACGCCCAACCTCACATCTTCCCCCAAGGTAGCGAGGCTTTCGCGAAACCCCAGCCGGCCGCTTAGCTCGATGGCCGCTGCCTGCCGGGCGCGGACCTCGTCCGGTGGCGCGGGGGCCAGCAGCCACCGAGCCAGGGTTTCCTCTCCCGCGCGGGTACGCGCCGTGCACAGCAACTCAAAAAGAGAGGCTCGCCCGAACAGATCGAGGTCCCGAGCGCAGGGGTGCGATGGTTCAAGGAAGCGCTCGCCGGTGACTCCACTTCCCGCCCAACTGCCGTCGAGCCGCGCCAGCCCTTGCTCATAAAAGCTGATGGCGCGGGAGCAAGCGGTCACTCTGCGAATGAGCCGCCGAGTGCAGAACGGCGAGAACAGCAAAAGCCGTTACCGGAACCAGGAGTAGAAGATCGGCCTTACTGAAGTGACTCAGCCGGAACAAGATCCACGTCAAACCGAATGCGGCCAGGGCAAGCTGTGCATAGCCGGCAAGCCGTTCCCGATATTGAAGCCGGGAGCGGCGCATCGACAGTTCGTCCCGGCGCCGCGAGTATTCTGCTCGCGGCACCGCCGAAGATACGGTCTCAGTCGCCGATTCCATCTGTCACGCTTATTGTGTCAGATGAAGTCCCTTTAAGTGCTGTCCCAGTCACCGCAGCCCGGGCTCCTATCGCAGCGATGGAGCCGGTTTCGCGGGGGGAGCCGGCGGAGCTGGCGGCAGAGGCACGCCGTCCAGTTTCGCCTGGAATTCGACGATCTTCTGCAGCATCTCGTAGGGAATTCCGTTGAGGGGCAGCGCGCGGCCATTGACAAAAAGTGTAGGCGTTTGGTTCACGCCTACCCGCTCGCCCAGAGCGCGCGAAGCGTCGATGGCCTCCTTAGCCGCCGGGGTGGTGGAGCAGGCAGCGATCTTAGCCGGATCCTGCCCGGCTTTGGTCTCAGCGTCCTTGAGCGTCGCATCCGTAGTGGCCGGTGTGAGTCCTGCCTGGGTGTCAAAGAGCGCGTCGGAAAACTTGAAGAAGGCCTCGTTGCCGCCGGCTTTGGCGACACAATAACCGTGCGTCGACGCCTTTTGCGATTCGGTGTGGATCTGGGTCAGCGGGAAATCCTGATAAACGAAGTGAGCACTGGGGTAGTCCGCCAGCAGCTTGGCGATGATAGGCTGTGCGTCCTTGCAGTGCGGACACTCAAAATCGGAGAACTCCACAAACTCTATGGCTTTCGACGCTCCACCCTTGGACGGCCCGGCGGCGTTTGCCTGCAAAATCTCGCGGTAATTCTGGAACGGCTTGGAACCGAACGGGAGCAGCGAATCCGCCACCAGCCATTTGCCGTCGGGCAGGGTGAAGAACGAAAGCTGCGCTATCTGATCCTTGGGTCCGGGATTCGCCGCCTTAACCAGAACCAGCACCCGGCTTACGCCCGGCGCGGGTGTTGGCAGGATAGCCTGGATCTGCCACAAGCGGCTGGGGTCGTAGCCCCAAAACGCGTTCAGAAAGTCTTCCACCGTCTGCTTGGTGGGCGAGGTCGCAGTAAAGTTTGCCGGATCAACCGGGGGAAAGGCCGGAGCGGCGGGGGCGGCGGGGGCAGACGGCACCGTTATAGGCGGAGCCTGCGGGGCGGGAGCCTGGGGGGGTCCGTTCTGGGCGAGTGCGGCGGCGCTTGCCATTGCCAGAACATAAAGACACATGGTTGTACGAAGGTGCATTCAATTCCTCTCTAACTTTGCTTATACCTGAACTTTAACGGCGATGGGAAAACGGCGCCCCATGCCGAAAGACTTGCTGGTGACCTTAAGCACCGGGGCTGCCTGCTGTCGTTTGTACTCGCTGCGCTCTACCAGCTTGACCACATGACTGACGGTTGCCAGATCAAAATGGTATTTGTCAGCGATCTGTTCCGGAGTCTCGTAGCGCTCGACGTAGGCCTGCAGAATCGGATCGAGCACCTCGTAGGGTGGTAGAGAGTCGGTATCCTTCTGCCCCGGACGAAGCTCCGCAGAGGGCGGCTTCTCCAGGATGGGCAGCGGAATAACAGTGCGCTGCCGGTTCAGGTAACGGCAGAGCTGGTAGACCTCCGTCTTGACCACGTCGCCGATGACCGCCAGCGCTCCCACCATATCGCCGTAGAGGGTGCAATACCCAACCGACATCTCCGACTTGTTCCCGGTCGTGAGCACCAGCGCGTTGAACTTGTTGGAAAGCGCCATCAGCAGATTTCCGCGTATGCGTGACTGGATGTTTTCCTCGGTGATATCCGGCTGCCGGCCGGTGAAGAGCGGCTCGAGCGCCTTGATGTACTGGGCAAAAAGGTCGTGGATGGGGATGGTGGTATAGCAAATGCCGAGGTTCGCCGCCAACGCGCGGGCATCATCAATCGAACCGGGGGAAGAATACTGACTGGGCATGCCGATGGTGGTCACATTCTCTTTGCCCAGGGCGTCGACCGCGATGGCCGCGACCAGCGCTGAATCGACGCCTCCACTCAGGGCTACAAGTACCTTGGAGAAGCCACATTTGCGGACGTAGTCGTGGGTGCCTAAGACCAGCGCCTGGTAGACAGCCGAATCCTCGCTTGGATCGACCGGCCGGCGATCACCGGTGAGCGCTGTACTGTCGAAATAGACCAGGTCCTCGGCAAAGGAGCGAGCCTGGGCGACGACCGAACCATCTGGCGCCAAGGCAAAGCTGGATCCATCGAAGACCAGGCTGTCGTTGCCTCCCACCTGATTGACCATGACGACAGGGGCTTGGTGCCGGGTGGCGATCGCGGCCAACATGCGGTGGCGCAACTCCCGCTTACCCCGGTAGTAGGGCGAGGATGAAATGTTGAGAATGAGCGATCCACCCGCACGCATCAGCTCTTCGATCGGGTCGACGGAGTAGAGGCGGCTCGGCCAGAAACACTTATCGTTCCAGGCATCTTCGCAGATGGTGAGGGCCAGGCGTTGGTCAGCCAGGCAGTACAGGTTTTGCTTCTCTGCGGGAGCAAAATAGCGCTGCTCGTCGAAGACGTCGTAGAAGGGCAGGAGCCGTTTGGACTGGACGAACTCCACCACCCCGTTGCGCAGCAGCGCAGCCGAATTCGCTACCTGCTTGCCTGATCCAGGGGGCGCTGCAGTGACGTAGCCGCATATGACGGTCAGTGGGTTGCCGGTGGTGGCTGTCGCGGCGATCTCCGCCACGGCCTCAGCAGCTCGCGCCACGAAGGAAGGTTTATCCAGAAAATCGGCAGGAGGGTAACCGCAAACCGCCAACTCCGGGAAAATGACAATGTCGGCCTGGGCTGCCGACGCCTCCCGTGCGAACTCGATGATTTTTTGCGTATTCCCCTGAAAATCCCCAACCGTGGGGTTGATCTGGGCGAGAGCGATCTTCACTTCTACAGTCTACCAACCGCGGTTTCTAGACGGCCTTTATGTGAGTCCCGCAGAGCCTGCCCTGAGCTTGTCGAACGGGGACGGTTGAATGTAGCCCAGGACGCAGTCCTGGGTAGAGCCGACGAAACTGGACCAGTCCCGCAAGGGACGGCTGAAATCCTGCGCGCCCGTGCTCAGCCGTCCCGAACGGACTGTCCAGACTGGCCGAAGTATACCCAGGACTGGCGTCCTGGCCGACATTCAACCGTCCCCGTTCGACAAGCTCAGGGCAGGCTCTGCGGGACTCAGTGCTGGACGCCAGCTGGTGAATACTAGGAGCCGGTGCCGCCGGCTACCACCGAGAGGGTGCGGACGAGAATCTTGATGTCCAGCCAGATGCTCCAGTTCTGGATGTACGCCGTATCGAGCGAAATGTAACTGTCGAAGGAAGGGTCCTGACGCGCCTGTACCTGCCACAATCCAGTCATGCCGGGGAGCACGTCGAGGCGGCGCAGATGGCTCAGATCGTAGCGCTTGACTTCGCTGGCGATCGGCGGCCGCGGGCCTACCATGCTCATATCCCCGCGCAGCACATTCAGAAACTGCGGCAGTTCGTCCAGAGAGTACTTACGCAGGAAGCGGCCAACGCCGGTGATGCGAGGGTCGTTGCTGACTTTGAACAGCACTCCGTCGCGCTCGTTCATGTGCAGAATTTCAGCCCGGCGCCGCTCAGCATCGGCCACCATGGTGCGAAATTTGATGCAGCGGAACACCCGGCCCTTTTTCCCGATGCGGTCGGAGCTATAGAAAATAGGCCCGGAGGAATCGAGCTTCACGGCAAGGGCGATGACCGCGATCAGCGGCGACAGGATGATCAGCGCGAGCGACGACAGCAGCACATCGAGAACCCGCTTGAGGAAGAGTCCGATGACTGGGGTTTCCCCGCGGTGTAAAGGAATGGTCGGAAACTGGCCGATATATTCGATCGGGCTATTCCAGGCAAGGCCGTCATAAAGTTCAGGCACAACCCGGATATCGACGCCCGCTTCCCGTGCCTGCTCTACGATGCGCGTGACCACACCAGCGTCGCAGGACGCGGAGAGGAAAATCTCGTCCGCAAAGAATTGCCGCGCCAGCGGCAACAACTGCTCCAGGGAACCGAGGATGTCGCCCGCCAGAGCCGGATTCTCGGCATCCACTCCAGGAATCTTCACGTAGCCCTTGAAGCTGTAGCCCAGGTGTCGAATGCTATCGAGATGGTGGCGCATGGCTTGGCCAACCCTGCCCGTTCCGACAATGATGATGTTGCGTACTTCTAGGCCACTTTCAAAACGGCGGTACATCATCATCCGCCAGATCAGCCGCCGGCCGCAGAGCAATACCGTGGTCGCCACCACAGTGATGATCACCACGCCGCGGGAGATCACCTCGCCGCGCACCAGGTACAGAGCCCCGGAAAGCAGCAGGCCCGCAGTGAGACAGGCCTGGATCGTCAGGCGCTGTTCGTGCAGGGTATTGCGCATCTGCATCGGTCCGTACAAGTGATAACGCTTGCTGACCAGAATGAGCGAGAGAATGAACCACCCCAGGCAGCCCAGCAGGACGGTGGGATGGTTATGGAACATGATATTGGTGCGGTAGGGTGAATCGGCTCCAAATAGCCCTTCACCAAGCCAGCCGCGAACCGCAATCATCAGAGCGGCCAGGACGATGATTACATCGCCTAAAATCCACAACACACCAATACGTGTGCCTTTGCCCTGAGTGTTCGGCCGCGATTGGACCGCGATGTTGCCGGGCCGCAGTTCCTCGCGGCCGTTGCTAGCCAAACGCTTTAGAAGTCCGGACGTTGCCATCGATGTCCCCGCCAGAAGCCCGAGGAGGGTGCAGAAGTCTACTTACACTTTGCCCCTCGTAAGAGCCGGAATCACATAAATTGTCGAAGTTACTCTGTTACTAGTCAGGTACTCGGGCCATCACCACGTTACCGTACGGGTGGCTGGATTGGATAAGCCTGGGTGACTGGGAAAACTGTGGGCCAGGCACGGCAATCGAAGCAGAACATGGGATGCAACAATCGCCCAGAAGGGTTTCTGTACTGAAGTTAAAAAGTCCGGGTTGCATAGCAACTAAACCTTTGTTCTTCGAGAGTTAAGCCAGATCGACAAAACCCCTTAAATCTTTCCGTGGGAGCAATTCAAGGGCCCGTTTTTCAGACTGCAAGAGCCGTCAAAACGACTTCTTTTGAGACAGGCTCCTTACCCACAGAGCATACCATCGGGTACCCCGTTCAGGGCATAAGTAACGATGAAAGTATGGTTACTATTAGGGGACGCGATAACCAGGAAGTCATCACCTGTTCACGAACCCTCTGGAGGAGCAAAGGATCAGGCTTGGGGCAGCACCAGCTTATCCAGATCGAGGAACTCCCGCAGAAAGGGATCCTCCGTGCCCTTGAGTTCGTCCATGGTGCCGAAGAAGTAAGCTTTGGCTTCGTGGAGGAACAGCACGTGGTCCGCCAGCCGTTCGGCAAAGCGCATGTCGTGCGTCACCACGATGCTGGTAAGGCGGAGCTGATGCTTTAGCTTCTGAATGAGATTGCCCAGCAGCCGGCCCATGAGCGGATCGACCATGGTAGTGGGCTCGTCGTACAGGATGGCCTCGGGTTGCGAGGAAAGAGCGCGTGCAATGGCCACCGAGCGCTTCATGCCGGTAGAAAGATCTGACGGAAGCAGGTCTGCCATTCCCGCCACACCGACCATGTCGAGTAGTCCGTTCACCACCTGCTGAATCTGATCTTCGAGCAGTTGGCCGCGCTCCCTTAAGGGAAAGGCTACATTTTCGCCAACCGACAGCGAATCGAACAGCGCACCGCTCTGGAAGACCATGGTGACTTTCTTACGCACCGTCTCCATTTGGTCTTCTGTAAAGCCTGTGATGTCCTGTCCAGCCACCATGATGCGCCCTGAATCGGGCTTGAGGAAGCCCATGATCTGCTGCAGCGAAACCGACTTACCCACCCCGGAGCGGCCCAGAATGCAAAGCGTCTCCCCCGCCTGGACAGTAAAGCTGACATCATCGAGCACGTGAACGTCGCCAAAGGATTTCGATACGTGTTCGAAAGCAATATAGGGGCGGTTTTCCTGCCGGGCTTCTTCCTTCTTCTCTTCGCCGCCAGGCGGGCCAACGATCTCGATGGGCGTTCCGGCGGGGATACCCATCACCGGTTCGGGAGAATCTGGCGGCATACTCATTGGGTCAAGACTAAAGCATTTCCGATCCCTGCCACATCCTCGGGCGTGTTGCAGTTATCGAACCAGCGGTACAGAGGCAGAGGGGAAAAGGCAAGCACTTCCGGATCAGTCGAGGCCACCAGTTCTACATCGAAGACATCGATTGACTGGGATCGTGGGGCTATCGCGGTGACCACGGGCATGACCTTGTAGTCGCCTGCGATCAGCGCCGCGGTGATGGGAGCCAGCAATTGCCGGTGATATACGGCACAAAGGGGCTGGGGCCAGCCATTGATGCGAGGAATGGTGACCAGGGCGCCGGTGATCTCGGCCCGCCGCACCATCCAGATCAGGAACTGCGCCGGCAACAAGGGCGTGTCCACGGGCAGAAAAACATTGAGCGGCTGCCTGCTCGCGGCCAGCGCTGCTTCGATGCCGCCCAAAGGACCGCACCCGGGATGCAGGTCGGCAATCACGGGCGCATGGGACGACAGCTCAGAACGCGCGCCCGCGATGCGCGGTGCGGCCGCAAGAGGAACTGCGCGAAGCTTGTCGAGAGCGAGGTCGAGCAGCGAATGGCCAGCCAGCTGAAGCAAAGCTTTGTCTTGCCCCATGCGCGTGCTGTGGCCTCCGGCAAGCACGAACCCCTCAGCGTAATGGGTCATACCAAAACCAGACTAGAAATCGACGAGTGCCCCACGTCCAGTTCGCTCAAATCATCTCCTCGGCGGCTTGTTGCGGAGTTCCCTGAAAGGATAGAAGGTTCCACGCCACAGAACACCACCGCGCCAGACCGCAAACAACATGGAACGAAGCAGCGCGTACAGAAACATAACAGTAGCGGCGGGAAACAGAAGCATCTGCACAGCGGAAAAGTGATGATACCTGCCCATCCCCTGGTAAGCCCCAAAAAGTGCAATCAACATGGTGGCGGTTGGCCAACACATCGCTCGCCCTGCCAGGCATGCCAGCAGCGGAAACAGCGTGAACAATGCCAGGCCGGCGGCGAAACCAACCACTAATTCGGGCCGGAAGCGGAAAAGCGCAAAGAGATTCTTGGTCAGGTTCTCAACCACCCCAAAGGCTCCCTGTGCCCAGCGCACATTCACCATATCAACACCCAGTGCGACCCGTTGCGCGTACCCGCTTTCCTTGACCCGGCGCCCCAAAGCCAAGTCCTCCACCACCTCCATGCGGAACGCCTCCCATCCCCCAAGGGCGTCGTAAACCTCGCGCCGGATCAAATTAAATGCGCCCACGCCGATCGCGTCCTGACGAGCCTCTGGATCCGGCACTCGCCACGGGCGGACGGCCCATATAGATAAAACCTGAAGAAACGCGACCATCATGCGCTCTCCCAGGCTGCGCAGCAGGATCGTGGGCAGCAGAACCATGTGATCCGCGCCGCTGGAGGTGGCATATTCCAGTGCCCGGCGCAGCGCATCGCGGCGAAACAGGACATCTCCGTCGGTGAAGAGCAGCCATTCGCCCGTGGCCCGTTGCGCCGCCACTGCCATGGCGTGCGTTTTTCCCAGCCAGCCCGGCGGAAGTTCCGCCACGTGCAGAACCTCGATCCTTGCCTCGCATTCAGCTAACCTCTCGATAATGGCACCCGTGTGGTCGGTAGAGCGATCGTCGACGGCAAGGATCTGGAGCACCACGCCATCCGCAGCCAGCAAGGAGTGCAGGGTCGCGGCTATGTTTTCAGCTTCATTCCGCGCCGGAACAATCACCGTTAAGGACGGCAAGGTCTGGCTTGGATACGGGGAATCGGTCCGCGTCAGATCGGGTACCCGCTGCAGCATTCGCCGCCAAACCAGCACGCGCATCATCCAGGACAGGGCGACAAGCCAGTCCACCACCAGCACGATGCGGAAGAAGACAGGCATCTCGTAGAGTCATAGCACCATGACTCCAGGGGGCATGGCAACGCATCTTATATACTGACCTCCGGTTGCGATTGAATGGCAGAAGCAAGACGAAAAGGAATCAGCAGCGGTGCGCTCTGGATTGCTGCCGCGATCGCGCTCGTACTCATCTTCTTCGGTGTCCGCCGGATGACGCGGGAGAAATTGCCGCTGCGGGTCACCGAGGCCCAGGTGCAGGATCTGATCAAGGTCAACAGCACCAATGGCCGGGTCGAGCCGCAGCACATCTTTGAGGCCTATGCGCCAGAAGCGGCGGTGGTCAAGAACGTCTACGTCCACGTGGGCGAGAAAGTGCGCGCAGGCCAGTTGTTGGTGGTCCTGGATGACACCAACGCACTTGCCAGGTTAGCCGCCGCAACGGCCGCGCTGCGTACAGCCCAAGCCGGCTACCAAAGCGTGGAGAGTGGGGGCACTTATCAGGAACAGCTCGCGCTGTCCAGCAACATCGTCAAAGCGAGAATCGATTGCGACCAGGCGACCCGAAATCTGGATGTAGTCCAGAAGCTGGCGGCGAAAGGCGCCGCGGCACCCAGCGAGGTCGCCCAGGCCCAGCAGCGCCTGAGCCTGGCCAAGGCATCCTTAGACGCGCTGGAAGAACAGAAGAGCAAACCCTTCGCTCCGGTTGATCTTACCCGGGCCCATGCCAACGTTGCGGAAGCACAGGCAGCCGTTGCGGCGGCCACCGCGGTCATCGCACAGTCGCACGTGCGAGTTCCCTTCGCCGCCACGGTTTATTCTCTTTCCGCCACCCGTTACGGATACCTCGAGCCTGGGGCAGAGATTTTGCAGGCGGCTGACCTTTCCCAGCTCCAGGTGCGCGCCTACTTCGATGAACCTGAGATTGGCGACCTGAAACTCAACAATCCGGTCAGCATTGTGTGGGATGCCAAACCGGACATGAAATTCCATGGGCGCATCATCCGCCTGCCCTCCAACGTCATCACCTACGGAACGCGCAATGTCGGCGAAGTGCTGGTGAGCGTCGACGATTCGAATGGAGTGTTATTGCCGAACACCAACGTCGTGGTTACGGTCACCACCCAGGAGGTGCGCAATGCGCTCACCGTCCCCCGCGAGGCCCTGCACATCGAGGGTGGGCGCGACTATGTCTACGTTGTCTCGCGCGGCACGCTGCATCGCGCTGCGGTGCAAGTGGGCGCCATTAATCTCACCATGGTGCAGATCGTGAGCGGCCTCAAGGAGCATACGGTGGTCGCTCTGGGCACAACCAATGGCCAGCCGATCTCCGAGAGTGTTCCCATTCGCATCGTCAATTGAGGATATCGGTGAGACGCGGCTGCCAGTTCGTGTTACTGGGTATCGTCACCGCGCTGGCGCAAACCGGCGCCAGTGCCCAGGTCTCGTTTTACACCGCAGTCGATCTGGCGCTGCGTAACAGCACCCAGGTGCGCGTAAGCGCAGCCCAGGTCCAGCACGCCGAGGCCGCGGTGATGGAAAGCGTGTACGCCTATAGGCCCAGTTTTTCGGTGGGCTCGAGTCTGGGATACTCATACGGTTTCCCGGTAGGCCAACCTTCGGTCTACAGCGTCGCCGCGCAATCGCTGGCCTTTTCCTTTTCCCAGCCGGACTATATTCGCGCTGCTCGCGCGGCGCTGGTGGCCGCGCAGCTCCAATTGAAGGATATCCGGCAACAGGTCATCCTCGAGGCGGCAACCGATTACATCCAACTAGTCACACTGAACCAGCAGATCACCGCTCTCGATCAGGAGACTGGCTTCGTCAGCAAATTGGTTGAGATCGAAACCGATCGTGTCGATGCCGGACTGGATAGCAAGGTTGAATTGACGCAGGCGCGCCTGACCGGAGCTCAGATCGCGCTCAGGCGGCTCCATCTCTTGGACCAAGCCGACCTGGTGCGCGTCCGGTTGGCTCATTTGACGGGTCTAAACCCGGGAGACATCGTCTCCGAGCCGCAGACGATTCCCAAGGCGCCCGAGGTTTCCGAACCAGGTGGAATCGAGGGCAATAACGGCATCAAGGCCGCTTATGCTTCAGCCAATTCAAAGCTTTACATCGCTTATGGCGACGCCCGCCAGAACGATCGCCCCACCTTTGGCTTCGGATTGGAGTACAACCGCTACGCCAAGTTCAACAATTACAACTTGTACTACCTGCGTTTTCAGCACAACAACTTCAACGTCGGCATTCAGATCACCATTCCACTTTTCGACGCAACTCGCAAGGCAAAGGCGAAGGGTTCAAGTGCGGAGGCCGCGGAGGCACATGCGCAAGCCGATCAACTGCGCGATCAAACCGGGGAGCAGATTCTGCAGTTGCAGAAGAACATCGCCGAGCTTGTGGCACAGGAGCAGGTGGCGGAGTTGCAAGACGAATTGTCCCAGGATCAACTCGACGCCATTACCACCCAGCTCCAATTGGGAAGTGGCAGCCCTGGTGGACCGGCGCCCTTACCCAAGGACCAGCAGGGTGCCCACATCCGCGAGCGCAGCCATTTCGTCGACATGCTTGAAACCCGCTTTCAACTGATGCAGTCCCGGCTCGCCCTGCTGCGCTCAACGGGGAGAATCGAAGACTGGGCCAAGGCAGTACCGGCACCCGGCCCCTGACCGGCCCGAAACCGCGCTAACCTTCTGCCATTATTGAATTTACGAACCCTCCTGCGGGTGCCGAGCGTCTAACCAATTGCTGCTCTCTTTCCGACCCTCCAGCACCCGAGGTGCTGTTAGACTGGAAGTTAAGCCTATGCCGCTAAAGACGTTACTCTTAAATCCCCCATCGTTCGAGAATTTTGACGGCGGAGCCAGCTCTCGCTGGCCCGCGACGCGTGAGATTGAATCCTACTGGTATCCGGTATGGCTCGCCTACCCGGCTGGCATGCTCGAGGGTTCCCGGATGCTGGATGCGCCGCCACATCACATTTCCGCCACCGAAACCATCGAGATCAGCAAGAGCTATGAGTTTTTGGTGCTCTTCACCAGCACGCCGGGCTGGACCGGTGACCAAAAACTGGCCGAAGCCATCAAGCGCGCCAATCCCCAAATCAAGATTGCCTTCGTTGGACCGCCGGTCACCACTTCGCCGGATCGCGCACTCAACGAGTGTGCGGCGATCGACTTTGTTTGCCGGCGCGAGTTTGACTTCTCCGTGGTCGAGTTTGCCAACGGCAAGACGCTCGATCAGATCCTCGGCATCAGCTATCTCAAGAACGGGAGCGTGGTCCACAATCCCGACCGGCCCCAGGTAGAAAACCTCGATCAAATGCCGTGGGTCACCGACGTCTACAAGCGCGACATCGATGTCACGCGCTACAACGTCCCCTTCCTGCTCTACCCTTACGTTGCTCTTTACTCCACTCGAGGCTGTCCTGCGCAGTGCACCTTCTGCCTCTGGCCCCAGACCTTAAGCGGCCACGCGTGGCGCAAGCGGTCCACCGACGATGTCGCCGCCGAAATGGCTCACGCCAAGGAGCTCTTCCCCGACGTAAAGGAATTTTTCTTCGACGACGATACCTTCAACATCCAGAAAGCGCGAACGGTCGAACTCTGCGCCAAGCTGAAGCCGCTGAAGCTGACCTGGTCCTGCACTTCCCGCGTTACCACGGATCGCGAAACTTTGAAGGCCATGCGCGAAGCAGGGTGCCGGCTGTTGATTGTTGGTTTTGAATCTGGAGATCCGCAGATTCTCAAGAACATCAAGAAGGGCGCCACCGTGGAGCGGGCCCGCGACTTCGCCCGCGACTGTCATGATCTCGGCCTCACCATTCATGGTGATTTCATCCTCGGCCTCCCCGGAGAAACCAAGGAGTCGATCCGCAACACCATCAACTTCGCCAAAGCTCTTGATGTGGAGACCATCCAGGTATCGATTGCCCATGCCTATCCCGGTACGGAGTTCTATGACTTCGCGGCTGAGAATGGCTTCATCATCAACAACGGGGCCATGGTGGATGAAGGCGGACATCAGCTCGCGCACATTGAATATCCTGGTTTGCCCAAGGATTACGTGCTCGAAATGGTGCACCGCTTCTACGACGAGTATTACTTCCGCCCCAAGGCGGCGTGGCGCATCGTGAGCAAGGCTGTCGTCAACCGCGACGTCAAGCGGCTTTATGTCGAAGCGAAATCGTTCCTCAAGCTGCGCGCCGCTCGCAACAAGGTGGTAGCAGACGGCAAACTCAAGGCTGCGAATACACCCGTAAACGCTGGGGCATGACGCCCCGGCGGTACCTGGTCCTGGCGGTGGTAGCGCTTGCCGCTGCCTTTGGAGATACGTCGCTCGCGATCGGGATGAAGCGAATTGGGCCTGTCTCCCTGGCTCATCCTGATGCGCTTCTCTCTGCATTACGAACCCCCTGGGTGCTGGGCGGGATCCTGATTCTGTTGGTCTGGACTGCTTGCTATCTCACGGCGCTCTCCTGGGCAGATCTTACCTTCGTACTACCGGCCACCTCCCTCGCCTACGTCGCGGTCGCGCTTCTCTCCAAATTCTGGCTGCATGAGCAGATCTCGCCCGCGCGTTGGTTAGGCATAGCCCTGATAACTGCCGGAGTAGGCTTCGTAACCCGGGGCCCGGCCTACACTCCGCGCAATTCCGTTTGATCCTGCATGATGAACCTGAGTTCCGGTCCGGCCATTGCCGGGATGATCGGCACCATCGTCCTGACCGCCACTGCCGGCGATGTGTTGCTCGCCTCTGCCATGCGTGCGGTCGGCGACTTGGACCACATCAAAGCAGAGCGCGGTCTGCAGGGCGCGATCTGGGCCGTAATCAGTGAAGGCCGCTTCCTGGCCGGGGCCGCCTTCATGGCGCTCAGCTTTTTCTCTCTGCTCTTTTCCCTCAGCCACGCGGATGTCAGCCTCATCGCCCCTGCCGCAGGTTCCCTCACCTTCGTCAGCAACGCCGTGGCGGCTAAGTGGGTGCTGCACGAGAACGTCGATCGCCGCCGCTGGCTGGCAGCGTTGTTTGTTTGCTGCGGCGTCGCACTGCTGAAGCACTGAAGCTCCCTGCAGGCATGCGCCATCTGCTTTCACAACAAAGTTGTCATCCCGCCCAGAGCGTTCACGGTCGTGGAGATGTTGTTCGACTGCAGTTCACTCCACCAGCAACCAATGCCGCCCAGTTTCCGCCCTCAAACAAATTTGTCATCCCGACCGGAGCGTAGCGAAGCGGAGGGACCTGCTGTTTCCGTCATCCACTAACAGATGCCAGCTGGCAGCGCCGCCCTCGCCTTTGTCATCCCGAGCGAACCGGATTTCCCGCCACGCTGCGCCGGACACGGTCGCGTGTGCGCCTTTCAGTAAGGAAAGGCGCATGACGTTCGCCAACGCCATCAACCTCCACAAGAAATCCGGGGAAGCGCAGTGAAAGAACCTGCTGTTTCTGGCTCCCGCATTGCTTTGTCCAGTCAAAATGTGCAGTGCTACTTTGGCAGGGGCCGGTAAGCAATACAATCAATCTCCACCTTCATCCCCAGGGCAACCATTCCCGCCCCGACCGTAGTGCGCGCCGGCTTGTAAGGACCAAACACTTCCGCATACACCTCATTCATCGCGCCAAAGTCTTTGACATCGTGCAGGAACACGGAGCACTTCACAACATCCTCCAGATCGGCCCCGCACCCCTGAAGAATTGTCCGCACATGTTGCAACACCAGCCTGGTTTGATCCTGCACGCTGGCCTCTTCCTCGATCTCGCCCGATACGGCATCCACCGGCCCCTGACCGGAAATAAACAGGAAATCTCCTGCGCGCACTGCGGTTGAATAAGGCCCCTGGGGTGTCGGCGCACCCTTCACTGTTAAGCGTTCCAGCATGAAAGCTCTCCCTTGTCCTGTAGAGAATTTGCGATGTGCTAGGGTACAACGTAGACGCACAGTCATCCCCTGGCATTGTTTCAAGATAGCAGGCCCCTGCTTCGCCCAATCAGGAGCTTATGAAGCCATCCTCACCACCAGCCGATACGCTGCGAGCGAACGCCCTCTCCTTCTCTTCGGTGCTCACTCAAGGCATCACCCATATCGCACCCGCAATGGGCCTGGTGGTCACGGTTCAATTCGTGACCACCATGGCGGGCATCGCGTCGCCCCTGGCCTACGGAATCGCCTTCCTGATCGTGCTGATGCTTGGCGTCTGTCTCGCCCAATTGGCGCTTCATCTGCCATCGGCGGGCGGCTACTACACGTACGTTTGCCGCTCGCTCAACCCCAAGGCCGGCTTCCTGGCCGCGTGGATGTTCTTTTTGTACGATCCGCTCACCGCAGCCGTGAACCTGGCCTACCTTGGCTTTTTGCTGCAGACCACGTTGCGGATTGAAGGTCACGTCCACTGTCCGTGGTATGTGGTCTACGTGGTCTTCGCGCTGCTCATCACGTTGCTCATTTACCGCGGCATCGAAATCTCCGCCGCGTTCGTAATGTGGCTGACCGTTATCGAAGTGGCGATCATCATCGTTCTGGCGATTGCAAGCCTGATGCACCCGGGCGATGGACGACTCCATTTGCAGGACTTCGTTTCCCTCCACCAATTCAAGACCAAGGGCCTCTATCTCGCGATCGTCTTCTCCATCTTCACCTTTACCGGCTTTGAGGCCATTGCCCCGTTAGCAGAGGAAACGAAAGACCCTCGCCGCACCATTCCGCGCGCGGTCCTTGCCGCGATTACCCTCATGGGTGCCTTTTTCGTGTTCACCTCCGTAGCCATCATCACCGGTTGGGGTAACAGCCACATCGACTCCTTTGCTACTTCGGCGGAAAATCCGGTCATCCTATTGGCGAAACGCCTGTGGGGTGCGGCCTGGATCTTCGTTCTCATTGCCGTCATCAACTCCATTCTCGGCGCAGCGATTTCCGGCACCAATGCCGCCATCCGCGTCTTCTTTGCCATGGGAAGAGCGCGCTCCCTGCCCGCCGCGCTCGAAAGAATCCATCCCCGTTTCCGAACCCCGGTCAATGCCATCGTGCTGCAAACGATCATCACCCTCACCATCGGCATTGCCATTGGCTTCTGGATCGGCCCGGACCAGGAATACTACTTCCTCGGCATCACCATGACCCTGGTCCTCATCTTCATTTATTCCGCAGGCAACATCGGTGTCTTCTTCCTTTACCGGCGCGAGCGGCCGGCGGAGTTTAGCCCCGTGCTCCACTTCGTCTTTCCCTTGCTGTCCACCTTTTCCCTGGTGTGGGTTGCGTATAAGTCAATCGTGCCCTTGCCGGATGCGCCGCTGCGCTACGCTCCCATTCTGGTAGGCACGTGGCTGCTTGCCGGTGTGCTGGTGCTGTTGACGGTACGCCGCGCCTCCAACATGCCATTGCTGCCGATCGAAGCCATGGCGTTGGACCCCGCCGAAATTACAACCCCATAGCAGACAGTATGTTAGTTTTGCGTTGAACAACCCCTTAACGCTTTGTTAGTTGGTTGATGAAAATATCCTCTCCACAAACCGCTGGCGCTCAGGTCCTGCGGGCCAATGCGCTCTCCTTCCCTTCCGTGCTCATGCAGAGCATCACCCACATCGCCCCCGCGGTTGGCCTGATCTTCGTGCTGCAGTACATCACGACCATGGCAGGCCTTGCCGCCCCGCTGGCCTATGCCCTGGCATTCTTGCTCGTGCTCCCCACCGCCGTCTGCATGGTGCAACTCGCGCTTCATCTTCCCTCTGCCGGCGGCTACTACACCTATCTCAGCCGATCTCTCAGTCCTCGGGTCGGCTTCCTGGCGGCCTGGATGTTCTTTTTGTACGAACCTCCCGGCGCCGCGGTGAACCTGGCATTCCTGAGTTACATGCTGCATAACATCGTGCTGATGGAAGCCGGCATCCACTGCCCCTGGTACGTGTTTTTCCTGGCCGCGGTGCTTTTGGTCACGGTGCTGATCTATCGCGGCATCGAGATCTCCGCCACTGTCGTCATGTGGCTGACAACGGTTGAGATTCTGATCATCACTTGCCTTTCGATCGCCAGCTTCATGCATCCGGGCGATGGACGAATCCAGCTGCAGGACTTCGGCTCCTGGCATAGCTTCGGGCAGAAGGGGTTCTATGTCGCCGTCGTTTTCTCCATCTCGGTTTTTACCGGCTTCGAGTCGGTTGCCCCGCTGGCAGAGGAAACCCGTGATCCGCGCCGCACCCTTCCCCGCGCGGTTCTTTTCTCCACCAGCCTGCTGGGCGTTTTCATGGTAGTCTGCGCCATGGCGCTGCTGACGGGCTGGGGCAACAGCCACATCGCCAGCTTCGCGTCGTCAACCGAGGCGCCGGTCGTTCTGCTGGCTAAGCGGCTGTGGGGAACCGCGTGGTTGCTGGTGCTGCTTGCCGTCACCAACTCCATCCTCGGGGTGGCCATCGCCAGCGCCAACGCCGCCACCCGCGTCTTCTTTGCCATGGGCAGAGCGGGGGCGCTTCCCGCCGCTCTCGACTATGTGCACCCCCGCTTCCAGACGCCGCGCAATGCCATCCTGTTGCAAACCTTTCTTACTCTCGCAATCGGCCTCAGCGTCGGCTTCTGGATTGGTCCGGATCAGGAGTATTACGTAATCGGCGTAGCCATGACCTTAGGCCTCATGTTCATTTATTGTGCCGGCAACGTCGGCGTCTACGTTTATTACCGCCGCGCGCGTCCGGCTGAGTTCCGCTTCCTGCTCCACTTTCTTCTTCCCCTGCTCTCGACGATCTCGTTACTTTGGGTGGCCTATAAGTCGGCGGTGCCCTTACCCGAGCCACCGGTTCGGTACGCACCGATTCTGGCCGCGATCTGGCTGCTTGGAGGGATGGTCTTGATGTTGACCGTGCGCCGGGCTGCGGGCACGCCCCTGCTGCCCTTGGAGGACCCGGTGGCTCTGGAAGGCAATGCGCTCAAGGGATGATGACCAGACGCAAACATTACGATGTGGCCGTCATCGGGCTGGGGACCATGGGCAGTTTCGCGGCGGTCGAACTGGCGAAGCGTGGCTTGACTGTCGCCGGCTTCGATCAGTTCACTCCTCCTCATGGCCGCGGCAGCCATTCCGGCGCCACCCGCATTTATCGCGTCGCTTACGCCGAAGGCACTGGCTATGTACCACTGGCGCAGCGCGCGGGCGAATTGTGGGACCAGGCCTCCGAGCAACTGGGTACGAGACTATTGCACCGCGTCGGGATGCTCTACATGGGCCCTCCTGGCGGCTCATTCGTCAACAAGGTGGCAGAGAGTGCGTCCAGCAACCGTCTGCCAGTGGAAATGCTTTCGGCCGCCGAGGTCGAGCGTCGTTATCCTGCCTTCGAAATCCCGGAAGATTATGTCGGCCTGTTCGATCCCCAGGCTGGCTGGATCGATGTGGACGCGTCGATCTCTTCCAGTCACGCGCACGCCCGGGCCCTTGGGGTCGAATGCTTTTTCGACCAGCCGGTCAAAGGATGGGACGCGACCGCGACCGAAGTCCGTGTGAATCTGGAAAATGAAACCATCACTGCGGCCAATTTGGTTATGACCGCGGGTGCCTGGACGGGCAGATTGCTGCACCAACTTCGACTCCCGCTGGTGGTGAAGCGAAAGGTGATCGCGTGGTTCGATCCCCTGACCCCGGAACTCTTCGCGGCCGACCGCATACCCATCTTCAGCTTTCCGGACAACTGGAGCTATGGATTCCCCAACCTGCCCGGCATGGGGGTCAAGATGGCAGAGCACTCGGGTGGCAGCTACCTGGCCGATGGCGACGATCCCGTCGCTCCTCCAGGACCGGCCGACCTGGACCCGATCGCCGCCACCGCTGCGAAATACCTGCCCCGGCTTGCCGGCGACTATAACCAGGCCCGTTCCCGCCTGCACCGTTCGGCGACCTGTCTTTACACGATGACGCCCGATGAGGACTTCATCGTGGATCATCACCCGGAATTCAAAAACGTCGTCTTTGCCGCTGGCTTCTCCGGTCACGGCTTCAAGTTCGCCCCCATAATCGCCGAGGCGCTGGCCGATCTGCTGCTCCAGGGCAACACATCCTTGCCCATCGGCTTCCTGTCACTCAATCGCGGTTCGCTCTAACAACTGTCCTAACCACGGAGCCCGGGTGCCCCATATCTCGCTCGTTTTTCGCGAGATGTGGGATACCACAAAACCTTACGTTACTCCTTGTAGGAACCGAGAAGCTGTCGAGTTGAGCGGAGGTGGTATCCCATATCTCGCGAAAAACGAGCGAGATACCCCGAATTTCCTGTACGCAACACTGGACATGACAGCGTGTGCGCCTTTCTTTAAGGAAAGGCGCATGAAGTTGGCAGAATCCACCGAGCTTGACAGGAAATCGGGGATATGGGGCACCCGGGCTCCGTGGTTAGGGGAAAAAACGCATAAGTCCCGTAGCCGCCAGGTCGGCTTGCAGAAAATTACTCGGCTTTCCGGCGGTGCGGCTCACGGCCTCGGCAGCCAAATATCCGCTACGGACCGCGCCCTCCATAGTAGCTGGCCATCCGGTCGCAATCCAATCGCCCGCCAGAAAAACCCGCGGCCATGGACTCGCCGGCGACGGTCGAAGCAAGTCCAGTTGCGGACGAATGGAATAGGTGGCACGAACCTCCTTCACCACGGCAGCTTTGAGCAGCTTCGCCTCCGCGACCAGGGGAAAGAACTCCGCCAATTCTCGCAGCGCCAGATCGATGATCTCCTGGCGCTGCATCCCAACCATGGACTTGGACGCGCTCACCACCAACTCCACATAGCTGCCCTGCTCGCCACGCCGCTTCTCCGTTTGCAGCCGCGACTTGTGAAACATCCACTGAATAGTTTTATCCAGAAGAATCGCATGCTCCAGATCGGTGATCTCGCGATCGAACCAAAGGTGAATGCCGGTGATGGGCGAGTGCTCAAAACGCTCCAGCTTCTTCGCCAATTGATCCGCCTCGGGGTTTCCCGGCAAAGCAGGCAGCAGCTTGCTCAACCCTTCAAACGCCAGCGCCAGAACGATTGCGTCCGTGGTGAAACTTTGGTCCTGTGTCGTCACTGTCCATTGTTGCGTTTCTTCGGACCACTGAAACGACTCCGGAGCGGAGTTCAAATCCACCTGCCCGTCGCGGCTCTGCATGTAATCGATCGCGCGGCCATACAGATCGCTCAGAGGAATGGTAGGGACACCAAAGCGCCCTGCTCCCGGCGAAAGAAGAAGCGACTTACGAATCACCTGTCCGGCGTAGTGCACCGACATGCAATCCGGATCCTCATTCAGCGCGCTCACCAGCACCGGTTTCCAGAAGCGCTCAATTGCCCCTCGAGTCTGCCCATGCCGCGCCAGCCAGTGGGCAAAGTTCTCTTCAGAATCATCGGGAATACCGGCAACAAACTCGCTCAACCCGCGCCCGATGGCAAGCTTGTCGGAAAAAGAGAAGGCCTGCGCTCGCAGAAAGGCTGGCATGTCGTGGAAGGGCGCGGGCAGAAACGAAGGCTCGAGGATGCTTCTGCGTCCACCCGGCTCGATAAAGGTAAGGCGATCGAACCAGCGAATCGCATCGCTGACGTCCAGGCGGCGATAAAGGTCAATGAGGTTGACGCAGTTGCCGAGCAACACGTGCTGGCAGTTGTCGATCACCTCTCCCGTTCCCGGGTGTTCGTAAGAAGAAGCACGCCCGCCAAGGTAGCGCCTCTTCTCCAGCAGCCGCACCTGGTAGCCCGCCTCGGCTAAGGCACACGCGGCCGAGAGCCCTGCCAATCCACCGCCGACCACGATGACCGATGAACCAGTCAGGCCCACACGCCCTGCGCCAGCGTCTTGAAAAGGCCGCATCCCAATATGCTCAGCTTCTCATACGCCGGAACGCCAATCCGCGCCGAAAAGACATCAAAGTTGCGCTGTTCGATATGCCGCAACAAACGGTGGTAAATGGTGACCAGAACCCACATCGCGGCCCGGCTGTCGGGTGAAATCAAGGGCAACAATGCTTCCGCGGATTTATAAAATTGCCCCGCACGCTCCGCCTGAATCGCCAGCACCTGCCGCTGCTGCGGCGTCAACTGGCGCCCACTGGAAATTCCGCTGATGGAGTTGGCCGCCACCCCGCAGCGATCCAGATCTTCAAGCGGCAGATAGAGCCGGCCACGCTGCGCATCTTCCCGCACATCGCGGAGAATGTTGGTCAACTGGAAGGCGATGCCGGTTTCTTCCGCGAGCTTCTCTGCCCGCGGATCGAGGTATCCGAAAATCCGAATACAAACCAATCCGACGACAGAAGCAACCAGGTAGCAGTAGCGGTAGAGATCGGCGAATGTAGCATACGCGGCGGGCCTTGGTTCGAGATCCGTGGCTGTGCCTTGTACCAGCTGATCCAGCAGCTGCGAAGGGATAGCAAAGCGACGTTGCGCATCCAGCAGCGCGACAAAGACAGGATCGCTGGTGCCCGCGCCGGCTTGCGCCTGATGCCAGTCCCCAAGCCAGCGATCCAACGCGACGCGGCGGTCAGCGATGGGAAGGGATTCATCATCGGAGAGATCGTCCGCCTGGCGCATGAAGGCGTACACAGCGCAAATCGCGTCCCGCTTGCTGGCCGGCAGGGCTACAAATGCGTAGTAGAAGTTTTTCGCTTTCTTGCGCGCAATGGCCCGGCAGGCTGCGTATGCCGCTTGAACCTCCGCGGTCACGGCCTTCCCCTTGCAAACCCGGGCATCAGCTTGCCGCAGAAAGCGCGCGCGAGTAGCCCCAGCTTTCTGCGCTTTGAGATCACCGGACGCGCGCTGAGCACGTCGTATTGCCGGCGCTCGATGGCGTGCAGAATCTCCAGACCCCCTCGGCTGAACAAATCGAGATCCAGCGCCAGCTCCCGATCCACCATCGCGATCAGGGGCAAGCCCTGGTTGAACAGTTCGCGAGCATAGTCGACTTCATACCGCAGCAGCTCACGAAAGGCCGGGGTCGGCTCGCGCCGGGCGATCGTCGCCTCGTCCACGCCATAACGCTCTAAATCCTGAAGTGGGAGGTAGATCCTGCCCCGCGCATAATCGGAGCTCACGTCTTGCCAGAAGTTGGCCAATTGCAACGCGGTGCAGGTGAAGTCGGAGAGCAGAAACATTTCCTGGGCGCGATAGCCGCAGGCATAAAGGACCAGCCGCCCAACCGGATTAGCAGAACATTTGCAGTAATCCAGGACATCGTCCATCGTCTGGTACCGCATCACATTCTGGTCCTGGCGAAAGGCCACCAGCAAGTCGGCAAAGGGCTTTTGAGGGATATCGCAAGCGCGTACGGTTTCCGCGAGCGCGACAAAGACCGGATGGTGCGCCTCGCCCCGATAACAGGCGTCGAGCTCCCTTCCCCACAAATCCAGCAGCGCGAGCGATTGCTCTCGATTCCCCACCTCGTCGCCCAGGTCATCCGCGATGCGGCAGTAGGCATAAATGCTGTAGAAATGAGGCCGCAGCCGGGCAGGCAGGAACCACGAGGCCACGTGAAAGTTCTCATAGTGGGTGGTGGCCAGCCGCTGGCAGTAGGCGCGCGCCTCCTCCAGGGTCGGGCGTTGTTGGGGGATGCGGTATTCCGCCGGCAACGCCGACCAGCCGCGTTCTACCAGCTCCCGATCATCCTGCGCGCTCTCGACTGCCATGTTGCCTCGTTTCCCTCAGGGGCTAAAGCCCAGTTGGCTTTGTAGGAGATTTGTACGGGCGGAAGCCCGTACCCTTCACAAAACTCATGCCTTTGAAGGGTACGACCTTTTAGGTCGTACGTAAGCCTTTACCTACAGGTGCGGCTTTAGCCACTGAGGGAGCGAATCACCCCTATGGAATGATAGCCGTCTTAATGTCGTTGGAGCGATCCTTCAGCCGCCGCAGCACGGTTTCCAGGTCCGAAAGCTGCGCCCGGCCGGTGATGTATTCGCTGCACTTGAAGCGCCCGCTCGCCAGCAGGTCAAACGCTTTGCGGCATGCGGCCGGCGTATGGTGAAAACTCGCCTTCAGCGTGATGTCGTTATAGTGCAGCCGATTGGTATCGATCTCCACCCTGGTTCCAGCGGCACAGCCGCCAAAAAAGTTCACCGTTCCACCGCGGCGAACCATATCCACCGCCCACTGCCAGGTAAGCGGGGTCGCCACCGCCTCGATGGCCACATCTACGCCCCGGTGATCGGGGGTCATGCCGCGCACTGCGGCTACGGCATCGATGACGGAGCCAGTCTGCACCACATGAGTAGCGCCGAAGGTGGTCGCCGACGCGATCTGCTCATCGCGTTTGACCACCGCGATTACCTTCATGCCTGAAAGCTGCGCCACGTGCATGAACATGAGCCCGATCGGCCCCGCGCCGATCACCACGACGCTATCTCCTCGCTTGGCGCCCGTCTCTTCCAGGCCGCGCACCACGCAAGCCAGCGGTTCGGTCAACGCTGCGTGCTCCAGGGGCAGACTCTCTGGAACAATGAGCGTGTTTTTGGACACGATGCGAGCCGGAATGCGGATGTACTCGGCGTAGGCACCATTGTTGAAGAGCAGGTCCTCGCACAGGTTTTCCTGTTTGCGAACGCACCAGAAGCACGCGCCGCAGGGCGCCGAATTCAGCGCCACCACCCGCATCCCTGGTTTGAAGCCGCGTACCCCGGCGCCGGTCTCATGAACCACTCCCGCCAGTTCATGCCCGAAGAGCGCCGGTGGCGCGATCATCCTGGCATGGTATCCCCGGCGAAAAACTTTCAGGTCGGTACCGCAAGTGAGCGCGGCGTGAACGCGGATGACAATCTCCCCCTTACCTGCGGCGGGAATCGGTACCCGTTCAATCCTGACATCTTCTTTGCCGTAGAGCACGGCAGCGTTCATCTCACTTAGCATGCTCTTCTATTCTCGCCCAATCCGCGCCTACGTGCCTTCAATCATGATCTTCATCGAAGTCGCCTTTGGCTCGGAGGCGATGGCCAGAGCTTCAACCGCCTCTGACAAAGGAAACCGATGCGAGATCAGCCGGGTCAGGTCGTATCCCTTGCCATAACCCTCGAAGACCATACCCACCGCCTCCTCCTGAATGTCAACCGAGGCGCTATAGGACCCCATCAGCGTTTTCTCATCCACGCAAACCGCGGCGGGATCGATGATCGCCTCGCCATGCTGGGTCTGCGCGAACAGCAGCACACGGCCACCGGGACGGGTGGCGTCCATCGCAGTGGAGATCAGCGCATTGCCCCCTACAGCCAAAATGACAGCATCCGCCCCCCGGCCCTCAGTGGCCGCGCGAACTACCGCAACCACGTCTTCCTGGGAAGCATCGATAGGCGAATCGAGCCCGAAGCCGGCCGCTACGGTGTGCCGCTCCGGGTACAGATCCGCCGTGAACACCTTCGCGGCCGATCGCCTGGCAAGGGAGGCGAGCATGATTCCGATCGGGCCCTGGCCGATCACCAGCGCCGTCTCATCCGGCGAGAGATTGAGGCTGCGCACGCCTTTGAGGCAGGTGTTCAGCGGCTCGACGAAAACAGCCTGGGCAAAAGGGACGCCATCGGGAATCTTCACCATTCCGCGTTTCACGATCCAGTCCATCACCTGGACATAGCCGGCGAAGCCCCCGCCGGAAGGTTCAAAACCCGCGGTGCAGCCGACTCGCTTATAAACCGGACACTGGGCAAAGGTCTTCTTGCGGCAGTAATAGCAGGTGCCGCAGGGTATGTGGTGGAAGACGGCCACCCGGTCGCCGACAGCAAACGGTTCTGTCCCGGCTCCTACCGCCGCGATCGTACCCACGGTCTCATGGCCGAAGATGCGCGGGGCGGAGTGCGACCCGGTGTGGATCTTCTTCAGGTCGGTACCACAGATTCCGCAGCTATGGACCTGGATCAGCACCTCACCCGGGCCGATCGCAGGCACGGGAACGGTCTCGATACGCACGTCGTTCATGCCGCGATATACGGCAGCCTGCATGTTCGCCGGCAGGGCGAGCAGGTGTTTCTTTTCAATTTCGGCTGCAGTCTGCATACTTGGAAATTCTCACCTGCCAACAGACACTGGGTGCCCCAGTCCGTGGAAGGAACATGCCCTGAAACATACTACCCGTCACCCATCAGCGGACCCAGGGCCGCGGCCATCGCTACCGCGCCCGTTCTCCCATTCCTGCCGACCCGAGCCAAGCCTGGCCAATAGCGGGGCCGTATTGCCACATGCGCCAACAGCGCAGCCAACTGCAGTTGCCCCTGGCTGTCCGTGTACCGGCTGAAGTCCGGTAACATTTCCGTCGCCACATCCGAAACCGCCTTGAGGCAGTAGAACGCGATCCCCTGGCGGCGGGCGAGCCGGGCCACTGTCGCCGCCTCCATATCCACCAGAACGGCTTGGTATTTCTCCCCCAGCTGGCGCTTTTCTGCGGCAAGGGCAACGTGGTCGATGGTGACTAACCTGAGCGCCGAGGCGTTTCCCGCGCGAGCCGGAGAATTGGTGGCAAACCTCTCCCCGGTGGCAGCATCCACCACTTCATTCAACACATAAGCACCGCCAGGCTGCATGCCGCAGGAGAGGGCTCCGGCCCAGCCCATAGAGACAAGGGCATTCAACGGAGCATCCTGAGCGGCTATGGCGCAAGCCCGCTCCGCCGCGTCCTTACCCATTCCCGCACAGACCGCGATGCACGTAGCCCCGTCAATGACGCCCTGCCACACGGCCTCTCCGTGACGTGCGCGCAGGGGCTTCCATCCCTGCACCAGCGGCTTCAATTCGCCGGGCATCGCCGCAATAATGCCAACGCGTTTCATACGGAAGGCGCGTACCCATGCGCCCGAAACCAATCAATGGCCGACCGCAGCGCCGCATAGACCGGAAGTACGCGGAATCCCAACTCGCGCTCAGCTTTGGCGGAGGAGACAAACATCATTTTCTTGCCCATGCGCACGGCCTCCACGGTAGCACGCGGCTCTCGCCCCCGCAGCTTCCCGGTAATCGTTTGATCCCACAGGGCGAAGATCATGGCCACGCTATGCGGAACCCGCACCGTAGGAGAGGGCAAGCCCGTGATCGCGGACATCTTGTCCAGCAGCTGCTTCAGGGTTAGATTCTCGCCGCCCAGAATATAGCGTTCGCCGGACCGGCCGGCCTCCAGGGCATTCGCGTGCGTCCTCGCTACTTCATTGACATCCACCAGGTTGAGTCCGGTATCCATATACGCCGGAAATTTCCGGTTGAGAAAATCAACCACGATGCGGCCGGTCGGTGTGGGCTTGATGTCCCCGGAACCAATGGGCGTAGTGGGATTGAGAATAATCACCTGCTGGCCCTCCCGTGCCGCGGCGACCGCCTCTTGCTCCGCCAGGTACTTGGACCGCTTATAGTGGCCGATCATGTCGGCCAGGGAAACTGGGGTCGCCTCATCCGCCAGCCTTCCATCGGAGAAAAAACCCATGGTGGCTACGCTCGAAGTGTAGACCACCCGAGGAACGCCTTCCTCGCGAGCGAGGCGCAGCAACTCACGCGTGCCCGTCACGTTAGTCGCGAGCATCTTCTCCGGATCGGTCACCCACAACCGATAATCAGCCGCCACATGCATGACAGCATCGCACCCGGAAACGGCGCTGCGCAGCGCTTCCACCTGCAGCAAATCACCGGTCACGTTCCGGCGAGTCCGGCGAGATTTTCGAGCTTGCTGGTGGAGCGGATGAGGATACGTAGATCAGCGCCGCAACGGGACAGCTCTTGCGCTACGTGGCTCCCGACGAACCCCGTAGCTCCAGTGACAAAAACTAAACCCCTGTTCTGAGGCGCCCGTGAAGGGTACGGTTCAGCACATGAGCCGATCTCATCCGAGTCCGAAGACGGCTGAAATAGCCCAGGACGAGTCCTGACCGCCACGATCTGGACTAGTCCCGCCAGGGACGCTGAAATTCCAGCCTTACGCTAGCCGTCCCTAGGTGCACTCACGAGACTCTGAAGCCCGTAACTTTCACTCGCTATTCAAGTACTTCGGGGTGTAGGCCAAAACCTTTTTCGCCGGCCGCCTTCTTTTCGTTCCACTTCTTCACCCAGGCTTCCCAGCTTGCGCCGGCCGCGCGATCCTTGCCGGTAAAGTTCAGTCCTGCAATCTCGCTGTATGCGATGGAACGCTTCTCTGGCGAATCCTTGGGGAAAAGCCGAACCCAGGACTGGGCGAGCGATGCGCCCGTCCTGCGATCGAATATGTAGCCTTCGATCACCGAGCCATCCTTGCAGGTGATGGTGACGTCACCGCGGTAATCAAAGGCCTTTTCCAGCGCGTCGAGCACCTCTGCATCACTGCCCAAAGCCGGTGTCCAGCCTTCCAGGTTCTGGTGCTCGGTTCCCGGCGCCAGCTCCAGCGAATCGGGGTCAAGCTGCGGGGTGGTAGCGCCCTTTTGCCCGGTCATACTCGTGTCTCTTCCATCTGACGCTTCGCATCGCTCGAGATCTGCACCAGCGACGGCGACGAATGCCCGTTCAACAGCGGTGAGGTCAGCAGATCGCGTGCTCCCTGATCCGCGTAGGTGTCGAACAGTGACGCGCGCACCGCGGCCATGAATCCCCGGAACGAGCCAAACATTTCGTTGACCGAGGAAGGCTCATATCCGCAGCTGACCATGCAGTTGGCGCATTTCGGATTGCCCGAAGCGGTGCCGTAATTCTCCCACTCCGTCTCCTCGATCAGTTCCTTGAACGTGGAAGCGTACCCATCCTGCAGCAGATAACACGGCTTCTGCCAGCCGAAGATGTTATAGGCAGGGTTGCCCCAGGGCGTGCACTCATAATTGCGTTTGCCCATCAGGAACTCGAGAAACAACGGAGACATATTGAACTTCCAGTGCTTCTCCCGGTTGGACAGAATCGCGCGAAAGAGCCTGCGGGTTCGCGCCCGGCCAAGGAAATGTTTTTGGTCCGGCGCCTTTTCGTAGGAATAGCCTGGGGAGATAACGATGCCTTCGACCCCCATGGCCATCACTTCATCGAAGAAGGCGCGCACGCTATTGGGATCGGCGCCATCGAACAGCGTAGCGTTGGTGGTGACGCGGAATCCACGCTTGACCGCCTCGCGTATGCCCTCGACCGCCTTGTCATAACCACCCTCGCGGCAGACTGAGAAATCGTGGTGTTCGCGCTGGCCGTCGAGATGGACCGAAAAGGTCAGATACTTGCTGGGTTTGAAGAGGCCGATCTTTTCCTTGAGCAGCAGGGCGTTGGTGCACAGGTAGATGTACTTCTTCCGCGCCACCAGCCCTTCCACGATCTCCGCAATCTGCGGGTGCATGAGCGGTTCGCCGCCGGGAATGGAGACCATGGGCGCACCACACTCTTCGACCGCCCGGAAGCACTCCTCCGGCGACAGATCCCGCTTGAGAATGTGTGCGGGATACTGAATTTTGCCGCAGCCGGCACACGCCAGGTTGCAACGGAACAGTGGCTCCAGCATGAGGACCAGTGGATAGCGCTTTTGCCCAGTCAAGCGCTTCTTGAGCACATAGCTGGCCACGGTCCACATTTGTGAGATCGGCACTGCCATCGTTTCAAATCTCCTTTAAGCTCGTTCCATCGCCCGCCGGTAATCGGTGAGCGCCAGCAAGGGAAAGTAGTTCCGGTAAAGGTGGTAGGCGAGGTAAAAGACCCGGGGAAAGCCGGTACCGGTGATCACCGCCTGACGCGCCGCACCTTCTCCCATGCTTTCATCCCACGAACCATCGGGCCGTTGCCGTTCGATCAACCAGCGAACTCCCTTAGCCACCGAGTCGCTGCGCGTGTCCCCGGCCGATAGCAGGCCCAGGATTGCCCACGCTGTTTGCGAGGGCGTGCTGAGGCCAACACCCCGGGTCGTAGGATCGTCGTAGCTGGCGCAGCTCTCGCCCCAGCCGCCGTCGCCGTTCTGCACCATTCGTATCCACTCCGCTGCCTGCTGAATCTGGGGCTCGTGGTTCCACACCCCGATGGCCTCCAGACCGCGCAGCACCAGGAAGGTGCCGTAGAGATAATTGACACCCCAGCGGCCAAACCAGCTTCCATCCGGCTCCTGCTCGTTATAGATGAAGCGGATAGCCTTTTCGACCCGCCGATCTTTCTGCGTGTAGCCATAGGTGGCCAGCATCTCCAGGATGCGACCCGTAATGTCCACCGTCGGTGGATCGAGCATGGCATTATGGTCGGCAAACGGAATGTTCTCAAACACCATCTTGGTGTTGTCTTTATCGAAGCTGGCCCAGCCGCCGTTCTTGCACTGCATGGCGAAGATCCAGGCAATCGCGCGCTGGCAAACATCGTATTGATAGCGTTCCCGGGCGTGGTTGTCGACCTTGTTCAAGGCCAGCAGCACCTGCGCCGAATCGTCTGTGTCGGGATAGAACTCGTTGTTAAACTCGAAATACCAGCCACCCGGCTGTGCGTTCCTTACCTTCACCGCCCAGTCGCCCTTGTGCCGCACTTCCTTCGACAGCATCCAATCGGCCGCTTTGAGCAGCCGTGGATCGGTACGCGGAACGCCGGACTGGCCCAGTGCATACACAGCGTAAGCGGTGTCCCACACTGGAGACATACAAGGCTGCATGCGGAAGGTGGGCTCCAGGAAGTCCGGAATCCCCTCATCTTCAATGCCCAGCTTCTCGAACTCATCCATCGCCCGAATGGTTTGAGGGTCGTCGATCGAGTAACCCAGGCAGCGCAGAGCAAGGATGGCATTGAGCATGGCGGGATAAATAGCGCCCAGTCCATCACTCATATCGAGGCGTTCCAGGATCCACTTCTCCGCTTTTCTGATAGCCACCTTGCGCAGGGGCCGGATATGTACCCGCTCGGCCGCATGAAAAAGGCGATCCATCACCAGAAAGAGGTTGCGCCAGCCTAATACCTTTTTGCGATCCCAGCGGAGGCGGAGCTTGGCATTGGCTTTACCGCCAACGAAGAGTTCGTCAATCCCATTTTCGGGAGCCAGCTTCTTGAAGGGCTTCTTGGCATAAGCGATGGAAAGCGGTACCAGGATCGCCCGCGACCAGGAAGATATTTCATAAATGTTGAAGTAGAACCACTTGGGAAAGAGGACCAATTCAGGCGGAATGGCCGGCACTGCGTTGTATTCGTATTGGCCGAAAAAACACAGGTAGATCTTGGTGAAGGTATTACATTCCACCACCCCGCCATGCTCCAGGATCCACTGCCGGGCCCGCACCATAACCGGGTGCTCAGGAAGCCAGCCCATCAGCTTGAAGGCGAAATAGGCCTTCACCGAAGCGCTGATATTGGAGGGGCCGCCGGCATAGATACTCCAGCCGCCATCTTCATTTTGCTTGCGCTGGATCTCTGAGCAAGCGCGCTTCATCTTGCGCTCGTCGCCGGTCCCCAGCAACGTATGCACCATGATGTAGTCGGATTCGAGGGTGGTGTCCGCTTCCAGCTCGCCGCACCAGTAGCCGTCGGCATGCTGCTGTGAAAATAGAAAATCGCGGGCCCGTGCGACGGAGGATTCTACTTGGTCTAACCCCGTATCGATACGGCCAAAACGGGGACTCACGGGCTGTCCACCTTCAAACGATCTACTCATTCTGGACTAACGCTCTCTCTCGAAAAACAGCTATCGTACTGCTGTATTTAGTGGCTGCTAACCGGCACAGGCCGGATGGCCTGGACGATCTCCGGAGGCAGCCCAAAGCGAACATTTTCCGGCATGACTTCTACTTCTTCGACGTCTGAAAACCCGCGGCCTCGCAGGTAAGTGACTACTTCGGCGACCAGAACTTCGGGAGCGGATGCCCCCGCAGTGACCGCAACCGTAGTTGCATCTTCCAGCCACTCGGGATTGATGGCGCCCGAATCTTCAATGAGGAACGCATTAGTACTTAGATTGCGCGAGACTTCCACTAGACGGTTAGAATTTGAGCTGTTGTTCGATCCCACCACCAGCACCAGATCTGCCTGGTGTGCAACATTTTTCACCGCCACCTGGCGGTTCTCCGTGGCGTAGCAGATGTCCTGGGTATGTGGTCCGGCAATGTTGGGGAACCTGGCCTTGAGCGCGTGGATGATGTCCCGCGCTTCATCCAGGCTCAGGGTGGTCTGCGTGAGGTACGCAACCCGTTCAGGATCAGATACTTCGAGGGCTGCTACTTCTTCCACGGTGGAGACCACCTGGGTGACTTCCGGAGCCTCGCCGAGCGTGCCTTCGATCTCGTCATGATCGCGATGCCCGATCAGCACCAGCGAATATCCTTGGCGGGCGAATTTGACCGCCTCCACATGGACCTTGGTGACCAGCGGGCAGGTGGCGTCGATCACCTTTAGTTTGCGCGACTTGCTGCGTGCGCGAACCGCCGGGGAGACCCCATGGGCGCTGTAAATGACCCGCATTCCCTCAGGAACGTCGTCGATGTCATCGACGAAGATCGCGCCTTTCTCCGCCAGCTCATTGACCACAAAACGGTTGTGCACAATTTCTTTGCGGACGTAGATAGGAGCGCCAAACGTGTCGAGCGCAATGTTGACGACATCGATGGCACGAACCACGCCGGCACAGAAGCCACGCGGTTTAAGAAGGAGAACCCGCTTGGTTGCGCCTTCAGCGCGGGGACGGCTGACTGGGGAGGATAGTAGGGAACCTGTCACAAGTACCAGTATACCGCGCCGGCCCTTATTTGTCTGAGAGATAGAGAGCCCTTAACCATCATCGAAAGGCCACCCCGGCAGCCATATTGCGCCAAACGCGGTTACTTCACGAAGGTCCCAGGCGAGTGCCCGGCCGCTTCAATGAACGCCGCTGACGACTAACACATCTGCGAGACTCACCACAAAAGGCCGTCATCCTGAGCCGGAGCGCATCACAGATTTATCGTGATGAGACGGACAGCTTGATGGCGCGGAGTCGAAGAGCCTGTCCCGAGCGTCGCCGAGGGAACCCCGAGGTGCTTATCTCACCCACGCCGCTCGGAGCTTTTCAACCACCAAAGCCCGCACCTGGCACTACGCTTTCGGCTTGGCAGCCTTGCGGCTGGTCTTCAACATTTGCTCCGCGTGGCGCAGCGAGGTCTCGGTCAACTTGGCTCCGCTGAGCATGCGCGCCACTTCCTCGGTTCGCTCCTCATCATTAAGCAGGCGGACTGACGTCTTGGTCGTTCCCTGCCGCTCCTGCTTCTCTACCAGGAAATGCTGATCGGCAAAGGCCGCAATTTGCGGCAAATGCGTCACGCAAAGCACCTGCTGCGCGCGGGACAGCTCCTTCAGCTTCTGCCCCACCGCCTCCGCCGCCCGGCCACCAATCCCGATGTCGATTTCATCGAACACCAGTGTCCGGGGAATAGGCGTCTTACGTCGCCCGCCTACCTGCCCTCGAGACGCTCCCTCCTCAACGCTCACCTTAATTGCCAGCATCACCCGGGATAATTCGCCCCCGGAAGCGATTTGCTCCAGGGGCTTCAACGGTTCCCCCGCATTGGTAGCGATGCGGCAATCGATGGAATCCCATCCCTGCCGGGTCCAGTGCTGTTCCCCCTCCTGCGCCGTGACGTGCACCGCAAACCTGGCCTTCATCGCCAAATCATTGATGTGCGTTTCAGCAAGCTTTTCAAGCTTACGGGATGCGGCGGTGCGCTCCGCGGTTAGTTCCGAAGCTGCCGCGCGATAAGCGTCCGCGGCCTTGCTACGGGCTGCCCGCAGCTCAAGCAGCAACTGGTCGCGATTCTCCACCTCCGCCAACTTAGCCGCCACATCGTGCCCATGAGCCAGCACCTGCGCCAGAGTCGAACCGTACTTCCGCTTCATGCGATTGAGTGCTTCCAGGCGATCTTCCAGTTCCACCAGCCGGTCTGGGGAGGCCTGGATCCTGGAGGCATAGTCCCGCACTGTGTTGCTGACATCGTCGACCACCGCACGGGCCGACTTCACTTGCTGTACCGCGTCGGCGAACTGCGGATCGTAGCGCGCGAGCTCCTCCAGGTTTTTCTCCGCGCCACGCAAGGCAGCCTCGGCCGACCGGTCACTCTCGTAGAGCAACTCATGCGCGCTCATCGAGGCGGCCAGGAGCTTCTCCGCGTTGGCTAACACGCGCCGCTCGATCTCCAGCTCTTCGTCTTCCCGCTCCTTGATGGCCGCACTCTCGATTTCGTTTTTCTGAAAACTCCATAGGTCGGCTTCACGCAAGCGTGCCTGTTCGTCGCCCTCCAGACGACTCAGCCGCGCACATATGTCAGACCACTCCAAAAACGCCGCCGCCACCCGCTCGGTAGTGATGCCGGCACTACGATCCAGGAGTTGCCGCTGCTGGGCCTGGTCGAAGCTGCCCATAGTCTCGCTCTGCGCGTGCACCAGGGCCAGCTCCGGAGCGAGTTGGCGCAGCACATTGACCGTGGCTGGTTGATTGTTCACGTAGACTCGGCCCTTGCCACCAGCCTGTATCTCGCGGCGCAGAATAATTTCCGAGCCTTCGGCATCGATGCCGTTATTTTCAAGCGTGTTCTCCGCCCCCAGCGTGCTCTCAAACACACAGGCCACCACCGCTCGTTCGGCCCCATGCCGCACCACATCGGAAGACGCCTTATCACCCATCAAAAGCGCCAGCGCATCTACCAGGATGGACTTGCCCGCACCCGTCTCTCCGGTGAGCAGATTGAGGCCGGGACCAAAGACAGCAATGGCGTGATCAATGACAGCGTAGTTTTCAGCACGGAGTTCGAGCAGCATGGCGAGCTTCGAGCGCAGCATAGCATGACTTGACTACCCGGTAATTGGCCGGGTTACCCTCCAGCGGCATCTTATGCTGCAACTTGGTTTCACCTGCGGATGTCTGCTACCGTGAAAGAGGAAGTGATGATGTCCCCCGTTCATATCGCGGCTTTTCTTATTCTCCAGACAGACGACGGAGCAGCACCCGTAGCGCACCCCCCGACCTACGGATTCAGCGCCGTTTTGGACATGGTGCGCAACAGCGGTCCTGTCGCCATCGCGGTGCTGGTTCTGCTGCTGATCGCCAGCCTCTACTCCTGGGCAGTGATTCTCGGCAAATCTTCCCTATTCCGGCGTGCTCGCTCACAGAGCCGCCGTTTTATGCGCGCTTTTCGCAAAGCCGACCGCCTGCAGGAAATTTCGGCAGTCAGCGACCAGTTCAAACCGAGTCCCCTGGTGACCGTCTTCGATGAGGTGTATGACACCTATCGCCGCCAGACCGGAGGCTTCGGACCGCCCAAGAACATCGTTACTCTGGAGCGCGCGGCCCAGGCTTCAGCCAGCGAATCGCTGACTGTTCTGGAGCACCGCCTGACCTGGCTGGCCACCATCGGCGCAGTCGCGCCATTCGTCGGTCTCTTCGGCACAGTGATGGGGATCGTGGATGCCTTTCACGGCCTGGGCACTGAAGGCGCGGCCACTCTGCGCGCCGTGGCGCCCGGCGTCTCTGAGGCCCTGATCACCACCGCCGCGGGTCTGCTGGTCGCCATTCCGGCCGTGATCGCCTACAACCAGTTCACGGCTTCGCTGCGCGAGTTTGCCTCCCGCCTGGACGACTTCTCTCGCGAATTGCTCAACAGCCTGGAAGAGATCAGCCCCAAACAGGAAGCAATGGAGAGGGAGGCCGCGAGTGGCCTTCACCGCTAGTTCCGGCCATACCCGCACCTCGCTTGCGGAAATTAACATCACCCCGCTGGTCGACGTCGTCCTGGTGCTGCTCATCATCTTCATGGTCACGGCGCCGGTGTTGCAGTCGGGCATCGATGTCTCGGTGCCAAAAACCCGCAGCGTGAAAGAGATAACCCAGCAGCGGCTGGTGCTGACCATCGATCGCGATCAAAATGTTTTCCTGGGTGACAAGCCGGTCAACCTGGCCCAGCTGCCCACGCTGTTGCACCAGCCTAAGACAGACCCAGCCAACCAGGTCATCTACCTCCGGGCCGACGAGCGGGTTCCCTTCGGAGCCTTCGCTTCGGTCATGGACGCAGTGAAACAAGCCGGGATCAGCAATATCAGCATTGTGACCCAGCCGCTGCAGAAGACGGCGAAGTAGGCCGCCATGGCAGGTTCTTACTCGAGCGAAATACTTGATCAACCTGATAGCATCGGCTCGCCGTTCGCCATGTCGACCCTCATGCATGGCTTGGTGTTCGGGCTGCTGATCGGCTACGGTTACGTGCACAATCTGTTCCACACCAGCGAGTGGGGCTCAAATAGCTTTCAGCAAGGCGCGATTCAGGCCACGCTGGTATCGACAGCCGCTCTTCCCCTGCCTCAGGATCACCCGCCAACGGATAATGTGCTGGCCACAGAGACGCCGAGTGTGGCGCCCGCGTTGGAGGAGCAGAAGACCGAGCCTCTCCCGCTGCCCGACGCCATTCCCATTCCGGAGAAGCCGACGCCGGTTAAGCCTGAGGCGAAGCCGCTTCCAAAAACTCCACCGCAGCACCAGCCGCCACCCAAACCGCAGAACAAAGCAAATTATGGGGAAGCAGCCCCGCCCAACACACCCCGGGCAACGGCAAGCAACAACAACGCCAATAGTCCCATCGCACAAACAGGAGGAGACTTTGGCTCGCGCTTTGGCTGGTATGTGGATGTGATCAAGCGCAAGGTGGCGCAGAATTGGTATTTGCCGGAAGTAGAGCAAAGTACTCCTGCGGGAGCTACTGTTTTTGTTCAGTTCACGGTCGCCCGCGACGGCTCTCCGGGCAGCATTACGTTGGCCACGCCGAGTAGTTCCCCGTCGCTCAACTCATCATGCCTGCACGCGGTGCAGCGAGTAGATACTTTCGGGCCGTTGCCCGCCGGTTACAACGAAAGCAGTTTGAATGTGCTTTATCACTGCACCTATCCAGGTGCGCGGTGAAGGTGCCCGATGAGGTTACCGGTGTAACTAAGTTGGGTTTTTATCATATAAACTCAAGACTGCGTAGGGCATGAGAGCTATCAAAGGAATTTCCTTCCCCCACTCCCGAGTTTTGTTTCTTATCCTCCTGTTCCTCTCTCTTCGGTGGCAGGCAGGTGCACAGGACTGGGTTCGCACCGGAACCAATCTGGGTGCGGCACGCATTCGCCTGGCAGCGGCGGACTTCAATCCCGCTTCTGCCGACGCACAGACTCCAGCGCTGAAAACCACCTTCGACACCACGTTCTATAACGACCTGAACAACGCCGGCATTTTCGACATGGTTTCGAAGAGCATGGCTCCGCCGCTCATGCCAGCCTCTCCGCAGCAAATGAACCTTGCCGCGTGGGCAGCAGCGCCGGCGAATGCTGCCTTTGTGGCCTTCGGGTCACTTTCCGTGACCGGTGGTCGTTTGGCGGTTTACGGTTGGCTTTTCGACGCTAAGAATCCCGATTCACCGCAGATCCTGGGCAAGCAGTACAACGAAGCAGCCAGCCAGGATAATGCGCGCCTGATCGCTCACCGCTTTGCCGACGAGATCATCACCCGCCTCGGAGGCGGCATTCCCGGTATCGCCGAGACCCACATCTACTACATCGCGTCTCGCGGTGGGAACAAAGAAGTGTGGCAGATGGATTACGACGGGCAGGGCCAACACCAAGTCACCCATCTGGGCACGATTTCGCTTTCCCCGCGTGTCTCGCCGGACAACGATCGCGTCGCCTTCGCATCTTTGGAGCGTCAGGGCTGGGCCATTCGCATGTATTCGCTGGTGCTGGGCCGCGTCGTCAGCTTTCCTTCCATGGTGGGCACCACGCTCTCGCCGGCATGGTCCAGCAATGGCGCCAAGATCGCGTACTCCGGTTCACGCTCCGGTGATCCCGAGATTTATACCGCCGATGCCAGCGGCGGTAACGTGAAGCAGATAACCACTTTCAAAGGTCCGGATGTCTCGCCAACCTGGAATCCCAAGACCAATTCGCAAATCGCCTGGTGCAGCGGGCGCACCGGCCTGCCGCAGATCTACATGATGGACTCGGACGGAACCAGCGTACAGCGCATGACCGACGGCGGATATGCCACCTCGCCGTCCTGGTCGCCAAACGGGCAGTTCCTCGCCTTTGCCTGGAACCGCAAATACGGTCCTGGCGCCCCTGGGGGGCAGGACATCTACATTATGGACATTGCCAGCAAGCGCTGGACCCAGCTCACGCACGACGAGGGCCGGCAGGATTTCCCTTCCTGGTCCCCGGATGGACGCCACATCGTTTTCCAGCGAGAGAACGGTGGCGGCTCTGAGATATGGACCATGCTCGCCGACGGCACCGAGCAGCATCGTCTCACGCAGAGCAGCGGAAATTCCATGCCCAACTGGAGTTGGAAATAGCCGTACCGTTTTAAGAGGAGAATATCGTGAAGACTCCGCACCACAGGCGTTTTGCTTCGCTGATCGCCGTAGCCACCTTAACCCTCGCTGCCGGCTGCCACAAGAAAGCGGTGCCACCCCCGCCGCCTCCTCCGCCGGCGGCCACCTCGCCTGCCCCGACGGCCTCGATCACGGTGACACCCGACACCATCAACCCGGGTGGAGGCGCAGTGCTCGCGTGGAAGACGACGGATGCGACAGACGTCTCGATTGACGGGATAGGCGCGGTGAATGCCTACGGTACGCAGAACGTCACGCCTACGGAATCGACGACCTATCACCTGGTCGCGCGCGGCCCCGGTGGTTCTACGGACGCAACCGCGCGTCTGACCGTCACAGCTCCGGCTGCACCTCCCCAGACCGCGAGCGAAAACATAGACGAGCAGACGTTCGAGCAGAACGTCAAACCGGCGTTCTTCGACTACGACAGCTATGAGATCCGTCCCGATGCCCAGACCATTTTGGCTCAGGACGCCAGCTACCTGGCCGCGCATCCCACGCTCAAGGTGGTCATCGGCGGGTATTGCGACGACCGCGGGTCGGCGGAATACAACCTGGCATTGGGCGAAAACCGCGCCAATGCAGCCAAGCAGGCTCTGGTCAATGGGGGCATCGCCCCGGATCGCGTCCGCACCGTGAGCTACGGCAAGGAAAAACAGTTCTGCACCACGAACGACGAGGCCTGCTGGCAGCTGAACCGCCGCGCCGGTTTCTCGCTCGATCGATAGCGGCGGACTAGACTAGAAAGGAGCGGTTTTCGCCGCTCCTTCATCGGGGGAGCATCATGCGTAAACACATCGTCGGACTCACAGCCGTTGCCCTCTTTGTCTTTGCCTCATGCATTCGCCGTCTCCAAGGAAATGGTTCAGCTGCAAACCCAGGTTCAGCAACTGCAGGACATGGTGCAGCACCTGCAGACCTCGAATGACGAACGCATGGGCGTCATCGTCAACCTGGTGCAGCAAAACACTGACAACGTGAACCGGATGATGGCTTCGGTCAATGCTCTGCAGACGACGTTGAAAATGGAAAATGAGCAGCGGGGGTCCGGTAATGCCCAACTCTCCGCCCAGATCCAGTCGTTGAACGACTCCGTCGATGAGCTGAAGACGCGCATTGCCAACCTGACCACGCAGATGCAATCCATCCAAAGCCAGCTGCAAAACGTGAATGGTATACCGGCGCAGCCTGGGGGCGGCCCGGCGCCGGGCGGAGGCATGCCGGCAAACCAGGGTCCCGGAGGCCAGGCTGCGGCGCCGCCGCTCCAGACGCCCCAGGCGCCTCCCGTCGACCAGCTCTATCAAAGCGCTCTGCGTGATTACAATTCGGCCAAATACAACATTGCGTCTTCTGAATTTAGCGACGTGATCCACTACTACCCACAGGATCCGCTGGCGGGTAACGCCCAGTTTTACCTGGGCGAGATCAACTACCGTCAAGGCAAGTACGCGGCCGCGGTCAAGGCCTACGACGCGGTGCTGGAACAGTATTCGGGCAACTCCAAGGCTCCCGCCGCCGAATTACGCAAGGGCCAGTCGCTGATCGAAATGGGCCAGAAAGATGCCGGTGTCCGTGAATTGCGGACGCTGGTGCAGCGCTACCCGCAGACCCCCGAAGCCCAGGAAGGGCGAAGCAAGTTAAATGGAATGGGCGTGCGCATCTACGCTGCCAAGCCAAGCGCGTATCCGCCAACCTCGCCATAATCGCAGATCCCTCCCCCGGATTTCGGTGTCGTAGTAGAGCTCGTTTAGCAGAAGAACTAGACGGGTGCCCCTCGTTCGCGCCAGCGTACGTGGGCCGAAAATGATTTGTTTCGAATGCTTTCCCTATCCCTCAATAAATTGTTGGTCGAAGGAGCAGAAGCTATGGTGGGGCTTCGCCCATCTGTACCGGCCCACGTACGCGAGCGCGACCCGTATTTCGCTTGTCCGCGGCGCCATCTGACATCCACTTGTGCGGCTTTCTGTAAGGAAAGTCGCATGAAGTTCGTGATTCCGACGAACCTCACAGGAACGACACCGGAATCCGGGGAAGCGTAGTGGAAGGATCCACAAAAAATTTAGTGATGGGTAGTCACCGACCACATGTGACTAAACACCAGCCTCACGGGGTACTGCGGGTACGAAACAAGCACTCATGATTAATCGAACCCTAGTCAACCGGGATCTTATTAGGGTATGGCTGGTTACACCTTCATTGACCCGACGCCGGACGCTATCGCCGCGCCGCCGTCCGATCGGCCATGGAACATGAAAATCAAGGCCAGAGGGGGACACTTAGTGCGCTTAGTGCGCTTAGTGCGCACTATTTTGGACAAGAAATCGCTGCCAGGATTTTTTCTGCAGCCTCTTTAGTTTTAGCCACTGGGAACTCAGCCGCGGGGTTGTTGGGGCTCCTTTTCGTTGGGTTGCTTGGGTAGAGGTTTGTTGGGCGGTGGGGTTGTGATTGAGTGAGGCGCAGGTTGCGCGTGTGGGGCTTCGGGTTGCTGAGCTGGCCCAGCGGGGCGACCATTGCGGAGATTTTCGACCTGCTGCGGGCCCAGGGGACGCCCAGGGTCGACGGATTGGATGGCGCGCTTCTGCTGCTCGAAGGGTGGCTGAACCGGCACGGGCGGCGTCTTGTTGATGAGCGGACGCGGCTGGTCAGGTGGGCGTGGGGCTGGCCGCTCGAACTGAGATGCAACGGGTTGAGGCTGCGCGCGGGCGGGTTCAGGCTGTTGGACAGGCCGGGAAATTGCTGGCTGAGGAGCCGGCGCCGGGTGCTCCATCGCTGGCTGCGGGGGCGCGGCTGGACGCGTCGGCAGGGCCTCCGGGGCTGGCCGGTTGTTGGCTGGAACCTGCGCTGTGGGGGTTGGGTGGGCGATGGGCGCCGGACCGATGACTTGCGGCTGCCGCTGCTGCGGGAAGCCGGCGCGGTTTATCGGCTGGGTCGCCGTGAGCTGGGGCTGGCCAGCGGGACGGTTGACTGCGGCGGGAGGCTGGGGAGCGCGGACTGGCGTTCCGGGGGAGCCGGCGCGCTCGAAGCCTTGTCGGGTTTCAACCACCGGGCGGCCCTGGACAGGAGGGACGGCGCGGGCTGGGGCCTTCGCGGCGACAATCGCGGTTGCCGGAGTGACCAGCGGGTGTGGGACGATGGGCGCGGCGTTGAGCTGGGCACGAACCTGTGGTGTGATCTGGATGCGCTGCGCCTGGGCAATCGACTGGCCGGATGCGAAAGCATGCTGCGGCACCACGACTGTCGCGACGTTGCGGTTGACATAAGTGACATTTGTAACATTGGTGGTGTTGTAAACGTTGACCGTCCTGTTGATATAGGTATTGTGGATCTCGGTCACGTTGGTGGTGTAGATGTTGGTTACGTTGACGCGGTTAATGTAGGCCGGGCTGGCGTGATACCAGGGGTGATAAGCCTCGCGCGGGCCCAGCGGGAACCATGCGGCGACGGCTCCGATGGAGATGGAAAGACCGCCACCTCCCCCACCGACGAAGACTACGAGAGCGGGTGAATAGATGGGTCGGATTTCGCCCCCGAAGGCTGAGGGCGGCGGTCCGGGGACCCAACCCCAGCGGCCACCAAAGTTGGCCCAGCGGCCATAGTGGAAGGGCGCAAAGCCCCACGGCTCGGCCTCAACCCAGGTCCAGCCCCAGGGAGCAACCCAGGCCCAGTGACCGTTCGAGTAGGGGATCCACCCGACGGGGACGCCGCGGGGGTACCAGACGGCTCCGTAACCTTGGTTGTCCTGGTTCGCCGGCTGCCAGTCGCCATAGTCGTCCAGGTCGGCAGCACCGACCATGTCGGGCGACACGTATTGGTAGGCATAAGAGTGCTCGCGGCGACGCTCGCGTTCCTGGTCAAACTGGTCCAGACCGTCGGGCGGGAGGAGCTGGACCTGCTCGGCGTAGACAGGGTTCGACCCGGAGAGACGCAGAGACTGGTTGGGGCCGAGCTGCTGGTCTAGATTCTGGCTGGTAACTTCGACCGCGCCGGACGAGACAGTCACGACCGTGGTGTCGTCCTGGGGGTAGGAGTCAACCCGGACGTCGCCCGGCTGGTCGACGAGAATCGCGCCATTAGGGGTGTCGATCTCGACGGTTCCGGGTTGGCCGTTGAACCCTGCCAGTGAGCGCGTGCGGACTCGGATCGAGCCCTGGGCCAAGCCGAACTGGGCAATGTTGTCGGTGAGCGAAGAGAGCGTGACATCGGCGCCATTGCCCAGGCGCACGGCAAGCCCGTCGGTCTGGAACTCGCCCAAGGAGGAGTTGTCGACGTAAATGCGGTCGCCGCCGGTGAGCGGATAGTTGATCTCGGCCTGGGAGAAGGCGTCGACTCCGTTAGGCTCGAGCGACACGTTGCCCTGGATCACGGAGACACGGGCGACGCGGTTGGGTGGGTCTTCCCCGATGTCGTTCTGGGCGCGCAGGCAAGGGACGGCAGCGAGAAACAGAATGCCCAGGAGACCGGAAAGTCGGACGCGGCTGTGGCCAGGGATAATGGAATTGTGGGGGATGTTCGAGCGGGTCATGGCGTTCTCCTCAGCTGGCTCGGAGATCAGGTTCGTACCGCGTTTTCTCGGCTTCCGTGGCGTGGATGGGGCGGGAGGGGAAGCGCCTCGTTCGATAGAACCCGGATTCGGGCAGAAGGGTGTGCTCAGCGCTGGTCGCAAACGGCGCGATATGGCGCGATTACCTACTGCCAGCATAACCGGGCTGGAACGCCGGGGGCAGCCGCGAACCGAATTGCAACAAAAACCGGTACCTACATACGCACTTCTTGGGATCCAACGCGACCTGTCAGAGGTGGATCAGGAGTGGATTATGGAACGTGGAAATCGTCACCGGTCCTGCGCTGGACTGCTATTCCGATCCGGTGCTATCGTTCCTTCGGCGTTATAAGTCGGCAACTGCCGATCGCCGCCGGAGGTATTTGATGGCAACCATCCCCGTTGATTCACGTATCAATTCCAAAACCGCGGAATTCTTCTCGCGGCAACACCGCATGCTGATCGATGGACGCTTTGTCCTGGCCGCATCCGGCAAAACATTCCCGGTCTACAATCCAGCCACCGGCGAAGTGGTGGCGCAAGTACCGGAAGCAGAAGCAGAGGACGTAAACCGCGCCGTGACCGCCGCGCGCCGGGCCTTCGATGAAGGACCCTGGAGCAAGATGTCCACCTCGCAACGAGGACAACTCATCTGGAAAGTCGCTGACCTGCTCGAGGCGAATCTGGAAGAATTCGCGGAGATTGAATCGCTCGACAACGGCAAGCCATTTTCTGTCGCGAGAGTAGCCGATCTTCCCTTAGCCATTGATATGTTCCGCTACATGGCCGGCTGGTCAACCAAGATTTCCGGCTCCACTCTTAACTTCTCCACTCCGGGGGCCTTCCACTCCTACACCATGCGGGAACCCATCGGCGTCGTCGGGCAGATCATCCCCTGGAATTTCCCGCTGTTGATGGCGGCGTGGAAGCTTGCCCCGGCCCTTGCGGCTGGCTGTTGCATCGTGCTCAAGGTCGCCGAGCAAACGCCCATGTCCGCTCTACGGCTGGCGGAGCTGTTCGATCAGGCAGGCTTTCCCCCGGGCGTGGTCAACATTCTCACCGGCTTCGGAGAAGGCGCAGGCGCACCGCTGGCCGCGCATCCGATGGTCGACAAAGTGGCCTTCACCGGCTCAACCGAAGTGGGCAAGCTGATCGTGAAAGCTTCGGCCGGCAACCTGAAGAGGGTAAGCCTGGAACTGGGTGGTAAGAGCCCGGCCATTATCTTCCCCGATGCCGACCTCGAACGCGCCATCCCGGGCACGGCGAGCGCCATCTTCTTCAACCAGGGACAATGCTGCTGCGCCGGCTCACGGCTCTTCGCCCATGAAAGCGTGTACGAGAAAGTCTTGCAGGGTGTGAGCGATATCGCCGGCGGCATCAACATGGGTCACGGCATCGATCCCAAGACCGAAATGGGACCGCTGGTCAGCGAGGAACAGTTCGATAAAGTCACCGGCTATATCGACTCCGGCATCAAGGAGGGAGCCAAGGTGGCTGCCGGCGGCAAACGGCATGGGGACCGCGGGTATTTCGTTCAGCCCACCGTGTTGACCAATACCAAACCGGGGATGAAGGTCGTTCAGGAAGAGATCTTCGGACCTGTGGTATGCGCCGAATCATTTTCCGACGCCGATCTGGACCGCGTGGCACGGGAGGCGAACAACAGCGTTTATGGACTCGCCGCCAGTGTGTGGACGCGGGATCTGAGCACCGCGCACAAGATGGCGCGACGCCTCCAGGCCGGTACCGTCTGGATCAACTGCCACAACGTCTTCGACGCTTCCCTTCCCTTTGGCGGATATAAGCAATCCGGCTGGGGCCGCGAGATGGGCGAGGAAGTGCTCCAAAACTACACCCAGGTGAAGGCCGTAACTGCTGCTTTATAGAACGAATAACTCAGGGCCGGAGATACTCCGGCCCTGAGGACAACACTGCGGCCGAAACCCTCATCCCTCAAGCACGATGCCAAAACAAGATCATCCGGACAGTGATATCCACAAGGGAGCTGTTGAAGAAGAAACCAGCGTACCCTCCACCAGCGGCAATCCCAATTTGCATGGCCAGTTGGGTCACCGCGATCAGGAAGAAATGCTCAAGGACGCAGACACGGATTTTCCTGAGCCGGGGTCAAGTCCGGAGCACAGCGGAGAGCACCGCTAGCATTCTGCTTGGGGCGTGTTTTCTCGGCGTGCTGCTCGGCGCCGCGGCGCCCGCCTCCACCACATTCCAATTCCGCCTTTCTCCAGGGCCGCGCCTGGTCGGCACGCGCGCCGGTAGCTCCGGCAGCGGTTCTGTCACGGCTACACTTGAAGACAGTAAGCTCACGCTCAAGGGTTCCTTCAGCGGACTGCTCGCCGTTCCTACTGCTGCGCACCTGTGCATGGGTTCGCTGCCCGGCGTGCGCGGTCCGGTCATCGCCGATCTCACCGTCTCGCCGGCGACCAGTGGAACGCTGAGCGGCGCGGTGCAGCTCAACCCGAGCCAGCTCGCTGCCTTGCGCAAGGGCGGTCTCTATGTGGAGATCGACAGTAATCGGGCGCCCGAGGGCGACCTCTGGGGCTGGATCATTCCGCAATAAGCCCCGCATGCGGTACGCTGTTCTGCGCGTGAAAAACATGAGCAGAAGGATTGCGTTGGCGGCGAGCGCTTTCGCCTTGTGGACGTGCGGCGCTCTCGCCCAGCAGGATACCGGCCCTTTCACCGCCGGACAAGCCGCGCAAGGCCGCGCCGACTACTCCTCCGCATGCGCCTCCTGTCATCACGAAAACCTCTCCGGCGGCGGCGAAGCTCCGTCCCTGGCCGGCGGCAATTTCATCAAGTCCTGGGGCAACCGTTCGACCCGGGAACTCTACGACTATCTCCATGCGGCCATGCCTCTGGGCAAGGGCGGAAGCCTGAGCGACCAAACCTATCAGAACATCGTGGCCTTTCTGCTCGAGGCGAACGGGGCAACTGCCAGGCGGCACACCTTTCGCGTCTGACACCGATGTGAGGATCGGCAATGTCGCCAACGGTCAGCTACCGGGCGGCCTTGCTCTTCGCGCCGAAACCGCTCCACCCCTTCGCACCGGCCTCACGGTCGCGGGGCAGATACCGGCTTACACGCCGGTCAGCGATGCGATGCTCAATCATCCCGCGGATGGCGACTGGCTCATGTTCCGCCGCAATTATCAGGGTTGGAGCTTCAGCCCGCTCAAGCAGATCGATGCAGGCAACGTTAGAAATCTGCAGCTCAAATGGGCCTGGGCGATGAATGAGGGCGGCGCCAATGAAGTGACGCCTATCGTGCACGACGGCATCATGTTCCTTTCCAACACCGACAATATCGTGCAGGCGCTCGATGCCAGGACGGGCAAGTTAATTTGGGAAAACCGCATCGGTCCGCGATCGCCGTATCTCTATGGCGGCAATCGCAGCCTCGCGCTTTACCAGGAGAAGGTATTTGTAGCTACCACGGATGCTCATCTGGTCGCGCTCGACGCTCGCAGCGGGCAAGTCGCCTGGAAAGTTGCGATCGGCGGCAAGGGCCATAACCAGACCGGCGGCGTGATGGTCATTCACGGCAAGGTACTCGTCGGCCTCACGGGTTGCAGCGCCTTCGGGACCGAAAAATGCGCCATCAGCGCTTACGACGCTACCACCGGCGCCCAGGATTGGCGTTTCTCGACCATCGCCCTCAAATCCACTCCGGGGGGCGATACCTGGAACGGACTGGACGATCTCTATCGCGTGGGCGGCGAGACCTGGATCGCGGGCACGTATGATCCCGACCTCAATCTCACCTATTGGGGGGTGGCCCAGGCCAAGCCCTGGATGCGGGCGAGCCGCGGTACCGCGAACGGCGCCGCGCTCTATACCAGCAACACCGTCGCGCTCGATCCCGACACCGGCAAGCTCAAGTGGAATTTCAGCCATGCGCCGGGTGAGTCGCTCGATCTCGACGAAGTGTTCGAGCGCGTTCTGATCGATCACGGCGCGCAGAAGACCGTCATGACGATTGGCAAGGCCGGCATCCTGTGGAAGCTGGACCGGACCAGTGGCAAGTTTCTCGATTACAAGGAAACTGTGCTGCAGAACGTCTTCTCGAGCATTGATCCCAAAACCGGAGTGCCGACCTACCGCGACGAAATCGTAAACAGTAAGACCAATGAGTGGATTCAATCCTGCCCCAGCGCGGAGGGCGGCCACAACTGGCAGGCGATGAGCTACTACGCGCCCAGCGACCTGCTCATCATCCCGCTCTCCCAGAGCTGCGACGAACTGAACGGACATGATGTCGAGTGGAAGGCGGGCTCGGGCGGCGTCGCCGCCGCGGTGCGGGTTTATGAGATGCCCGGTACCAACGGCAACATGGGCAAGCTAGCGGCCTATGACAGCAGGACTATGAAAGAGGTATGGTCCTTCCAGCAGCGGGCGCCGTTTCTGACTGCTGTGCTTTCAACCGGCGGCGGCATCGCCTTTGTCGGAGATTACGACCGGTCGTTCAAGGCAGTGGATGTCAAAAGCGGCAATATTTTATGGGAGACGCAGCTCGGCACGACGGTGCAGGGCTATCCCGTCTCCTTCAGCATCGACGGCAAGCAGTATATTGCGGTGACCACCGGCTTGGGCGGCGGCAGTCCGGAAAACATGCCCAACGTGATCCTCACCGAGGTGCATCGCCCGGACAGCGGCCAGCAGCTCTACGTCTTCGCTCTACCTGACGGCAAATAACGAGAGGACTGAGATGGCAATGAAGAGAAGAGATTTTCTGACCTCGGGTCTCGGCCTAGGTGCCGGGCTGATGACAAACCTGGCGTTGGCCCAGGTGCCACCACCTCCCCCGAAGCGGGAGCTACCGCAACGCAAGGTGAAGACCAAGCCCCTGTTCAAGGCTCCGCCCGGTTATCCCAACGCGGTAGCCATTGCCCCGGAGGGCCTGTGGGTCGCGGAGCAGAAGGCGCAGAATTTCGGCAAAGACGCCAAGCGCTCCCCGGAAGCTTGCTGGCTCCTGGACTGGAACGGCAAGCTGATCAAGACGGTGCTCACCGAGTCCTGCAACACCAGCGGCATGGCCTACGGCGATGGCTATATCTGGATGGGCGCCAATAGCGGCCCGGAAGGCATCTACCAGACCGACATGGACTCGAAAACCATCTCCCACCGCCAGATCCCGCTGGGGCCCCCCGATAATGGAGGCGGCTGCCATGGCCTGATGTGGCATGAGGGCAAACTGTGGATTGTGGCCAACCGTTTGCGCGCCATCCTGCGGGTCGATCCAAAATCCTGGGAGCCGGAATTCATCATTCCCATTACCACCGCCCGCTGGCACGGCATTGCCTGGGACAATGGCTCGATCTGGATGGTAACGGGCAGCTCCGATGTCGATCGCTTTATTCAGCAGGACGGCAAGATGATTCACACCACCACACCCGGTCTGGTCAAGTACGATGCGGCGACCGGGCAAGCACTGGAGACGGCGGAATTTGTCGAGGGATCGGCCGATCCACACGGCCTTGCCATGCACAACGGCACTCTGATCAGTTGCGACGCCGGCGTGGGGCCGCCGGGCTTCGAACTCACGCACAGCCCAAACAGCGGCTATGTTTTCGAGATCGAGTTTATCTAGAGCATTTTCACTTCTGGTGTACACAGAGCAATCGCTCTCGACGTGGCTTTTCCTCAAGAAAAGCCGCACTTCGCAGCGCTTGACTGTACAGAGTAGAAGTGAAAATGCTCCTTAACCAATCTTGGTGAGTTGGCCCTGATTCAGTTCTTTCCAGTTCCGTCCGTTGTCATCGCTGAACTCGGTACGGAAGTGCATTACCTTGTCGGAAAGAAACTCGTCATTGGTCAGGAACATGATGGTCTTGTCCTGGTTCTGCACCTCGGTACCGAAGCTCCAGACGTTGCCCTTGACCTGCATCGGTATTTCCCTAGGAGAAGCGTCCTTGTCGACGCCGAAGAACTTGTAGGTTTTGGCTGTCTCGTCATAGGTATACACAGACAGGCTGTTGCTGACGCCGGTAGGGCCGTTCATCAGGTGGTCGCATAGGATAAAGCCATGGTGGGGCGACCAGGCGCAGGTCATCTCAGAGGTTACCGAGGCGGCTTCGCTATAGGGCGTGGTTAGTACCTGGGTCTGGGACTCCCAGGTTCCCACCCAGACATCCATCTTCGTTATCTCAGGAGCAATCTTGGGGGCTTCCAAATGATCGCTGGCAAGCGCTAAAGTGCTTAGGGCAACGACCGCCAAATAGATCCCCCGCAGGAAATTCTTACGCATGCCATCCTCTTGCTCTGTGTGGAGAAACGAGCTGATGATACAACCTTTAGGGGATGGATGAACAATATTTGCTGCATATTATTAGTACCCACTCATCCGGAAGGGCCAACCCTCAGGTAACTTCGTGTCAAATTTACCTGGGGGGCTGCTGCTCCGGAATGTGGCTACTGGTGCTTCTGCATAATCTGCTCCAGAACCTGGCGCGAGGGGCGGACGCGGGACTCCGGGAGGGTGGCCAGCGGTTCATCTACCAGATTCAGTAGGTCGGTGAAGCTGGGTTTAGTGGTATCCACGTAAAAGACGCCAGTCAGAACCTCACCCTGCTCGTGAGCCTGCATCAGAGCGGTCACCGCGCCGATCCGTTTGGTTGGATCGTAGTCTGGGTGGAGCTTGCGCAGCCGCATATGGGATCCGTCGTGCATCTCAACGTCGTAGGTGGTTCCGGGATCGTAATCGACGGCGATCTCTTCGAAAGAAGGAACAAATCCCACCTCGTTGACCGCCTCTTCGTGCTCCTGGACGTACTTGTAGCTCTTGGTCGAGCCCTCATGGTCGTTGAAGGTGACGCAGGGCGAGATGACGTCGAGCATGACCGTGCCATGGTGGGCAATCGCCGCCTTGAGCATGGCCAGCAGCTGCTTCTTATCCCCAGAGAAGGAACGACCCACGAAGGTCGCCCCCAACTCGATCGCCATCACGCAGGTGTCGATGGGGGGCAGGTCGTTGATAACTCCAGTCTTTAAGGTCGAACCCACGTCGGCGGTGGCTGAGAACTGACCCTTGGTAAGCCCGTAAACACCGTTATCCTCAATGATGTAGATCAGTGGGAGATTGCGCCGCATGAGATGGGCGAATTGCCCGAAGCCGATGGAAGCCGTATCCCCGTCACCGCTGACCCCCAGGCCCATCATGGTGTGATTGGCCATCAGCGCGCCGGTGGCAACCGAAGGCATACGCCCGTGGACGCTATTGAAGCTGTGCGCCCGGCTCATGAAATAGGCCGGGGTCTTGGAGGAGCAGCCAATGCCGGAGAGCTTCATCACCCGCTCGGGAGCGACGCCCATCTCGTACATGGCATCGACAATGCGCTCGGAGATCGCGTTGTGTCCGCAGCCGGCGCAGAGCGTGGTCTTTCCCCCGCGGTAGTCCAACACCTGCAGTCCCAGGCGGTTTTTCTTGGGACCGGGCGCCACCGGTGGGTTTAAAGTCGTCGCCATTAGATTTCCTCCTGAAGGACCAGCTTGTCGGTCACGGTGCGCGCGTCGAGGGGCAGGCCGTCGAAGTGGCGAATGCTTCTCAACTTGGTGATGTCGTCGGCGGGCAGGTCGAGCTTAAGCAAACTCAGCATTTGCCCATCGCGGTTCTGCTCAATCACGTAGACCCGGGAGTGAGCAGCTACAAAAGAGTGCACTTCGGGCGAAAAGGGAAAGGCGCGCAAGCGCATGTAGTCGGTTTCGAGCCCGTATTCCTTTTTCAGCTGGTCGCGGCTCTCGCGCACCGCGAAATCAGAGCTGCCGAAGGCGATCAGTCCGATTTTGGACTTGCCTGTCTGCACCACTTCCGGCGGGGGCACAAGGGTGCGCGCGGTTTCGAATTTTCTCCCCAGGCGCTCCATCAGGCTCTGATACTCGTCCGGACGCTCGGTATAAAGGGCCTTCTCGTTGTGCCCGCTACCGCGAGTAAAGTAGGCCGCCTTGGGATGGTCGGTTCCAGGCAGAGTGCGGTAGGGGATGGCGTCGCCATCCACGTCTTTATAGCGTTCGAATCCGCCCAACCGCTCCAGATCTTCGCGGGAGAGAACCTTGCCCCGGTTCAAAGGCTTCTCTGGATAGACAAATGGGTCCGACATCCAGTTGTTCATTCCGATATCAAGGTCGGAGAGAACAAAGACGGGAGTTTGCAATTGCTCGGCGAGGTCGAAGGCCTCCATGGCGAATTGGTAGCATTCGCTGACCGAGGCGGGAAGCAGCATGACGTGCTTGGTGTCGCCGTGGGAAAGGTAAGCAATCGCGAGCAGGTCACCCTGCATGGTGCGCGTGGGCATACCAGTCGACGGACCGACCCGCTGGATGTCGAAGATAACCCCTGGTATCTCAGCGAAATAGCCCAGACCGGCAAACTCGGTCATCAGTGAAATGCCAGGACCGGAAGTAGAGGTCATGGAACGCGCGCCTGCCCAGCCGGCGCCCAGCACCATGCCGATGGCGGCGAGTTCGTCTTCTGCCTGTACGATAGCGAAGTTTGCTTTGCCATCTTCTTCAACGCGATACTTCTTCATGTAATCGATGAGGCTCTCGACCACGGAAGAAGAGGGCGTGATGGGGTACCAGGTAACCACGGTGACCCCTGCGAACATGGCGCCCAGAGCGGCAGCCGAGTTTCCGTCGATGATGATCTTGCCATCAGTCGCGTGCATGGGCTCGAGCATCAGTGGGTCCTGCTTGGTCAGAGACTTGGCAGCGAAGTCGTATCCGGCCTTTACCGCCGTCCAGTTCAGGTCGGCAGCCTTCTGCTTTTTGGCAAACTGGCGTCGCACGGCCTTCTCGACCACTGTGAGATCCATGGCGAGCAACTGCGCCACCACGCCTACGTAGACCATGTTCCGCACCAGCTTGCGCAGCTTGGCTTCAGGACAAACCGCAGCTGTCAGCTTGTCGAAAGGAACCGGATAGCAGATGACGTCGTCACGATACTGCTTGAGGTTCAGGGTTTCGTCGTAGATGGCGGCGCCGCCTGTGGGCAGCGAAAGGATGTCTTCGCGCGCGGTCTCGGCATTCATCGCCACCAGCAGTTCTATTTCTCGCCTGCGGGCGACGTAGCCCTGTTTGCTGGCGCGGATGGTGTACCAGGTCGGCAACCCCGCAATGTTGGAGGGGAACAGGTTTTTTCCGCTTACCGGAATACCCATCCCGAAGATGCTTTTGAGCAGGACCAGGTTGGCGGACTGCGAGCCGGACCCGTTTACGGTGGCTACCTGGATGCTGAAGTCGTTGATGATCCGCTTGGATGTTGGCGTCTGTAGTGCCGCTGAGCTACCCGCTCCGGGTGCCCCTACGGCAACGTCTCCTGTCGCCATTTTGGCCGGATTCCTTCCCCGATAGATTGAGCGGCACCATCGCCGGCCAGACCTCTTGTTGCCGTCTGAATCAAGAAGGACCCTGATCTCCGCTCCAAACATTATAGTTCAGTGACTTGCCCGGCTCCTGCCTGGCCCGTCCAATGGCTCTAATTTGCCACTGGACGGAGAAATCCCGAACTGAGACGCCCGCTTGCGGGGCCGGGAATACAATCATGACATGCTGCTGGAAGGCATCTTCGCTGCCGTAACGACCTGTTTCTATCCCGACGGACGCCCCTACTGGCGCAAGCTGGAAGCAAACATAGATCGCTACTCGCGCACGCCGATGAGTGGGATGGTGTTGCTGGGCTCGACCGGCGAGGCCGTCATGCTGAGCGACGAGGAGTCGCGGGAAGTGCTGCGGGTGGCCCGGTATGCGGCGGCGCCGGAAAAGGTTCTGTTGGCGGGAGTGGGCCGCGAAAGCGTGATTGAGACCTTGCGCCTGGCGGATTATGCCGCGGAGCTCGAGTACGATGCCATCCTGGTGCGCACCCCTCATTTCTACCGCAAGCAGATGCGGAACCGGGAGATGCTGACCTATTACCAGGCGGTCGCAGACCGTTCTCCGTTGCCGGTGCTGCTTTATAGCGTGCCCAACTGCACTGCGTACGACCTGCCTATCGAGGTGGTCGCCGAGCTGGCGATGCATCCGAATATTGTGGGCATGAAGGACTCGAGCGGGAACGTGGAGCGTATTGCAGAGCTGGTGAAGGCCACGCGCTCGGCCAGAAAGCGGACGGTCCCGGTCACTACCGTCTTTGCTGCGGTCACGACGAGGATGCTCTCCTCGCAGACTGGGCAGCAGGAGAGCAATGCGACGTTCGTAGCCGCGGATGAGCTGGGTTCCGGCGGCACGGCGATTGCCGTGGCGCCACCCCGGCCACCGCTTAAGACACGTACCCGGGAAGTGGGGTTCCAGTTGCTTTGCGGTTCTGCCCAGACGCTCTACCCCTCGCTCGAAGCCGGAGCCACGGGTGGGGTGCTGGCGCTCGCCACCTTTGCTCCCCAGGCGTGCTGTGAGGTCTACACGGCGTGGGCGGAGAAGGACGCTGTGCTGGCAGCGGAAAAGCAGCAGCGGATTGCCCGAGCGGGCATCGAGATTGCCGGCAAGATGGGGATTCCGGGCGTGAAGTATGCGCTCGATTTAAACGGATACTACGGCGGGCGGCCGAGGATGCCGCTGCTGCCCTTGACCGGGGACGAGCAGCGGGTGGTCGACGAGTTGATGGTGGATATTCGTAACTAGGACGGTTTCACAGTCGTCTACTGCGTAGTGGAGGGACTGTCTGGATTGACAAGGCTTTGTATCAGGGCACGACGGTCCCCACTTCTGTCCCGACCACTAACCTTGGGTGCCCCACATCTCGCTCGTTTTTCGCGAGATGTGGGACACCCATTGATTCGTGGCACCATGAGATCGTTCGACCGGCGAGTTCTCACACACGCTGATATAAAGCAAACTGCGTAGGCCCTGCTGCTTTATCTAATGTGCGGCAACCGGTTCCCGGCGCAATTCCTGCAGGGCGTTGACGGTGATCTGGCGGCGCTGAGTCGCGGCAATTCCCTCCGCCGCCGCTCTTGCCGCTGCGATGGTCGTGATGGTGGGGATCCTCTGGGTCACAGCTGCCCGGCGAATCGCTTTTTCGTCGAAGAATGTGTCCTGGCCGTGGGGGGTGTTCACGATGAGCTGAATACGCTCCCCCTTGATGAAGTCCACCACGTTTGGCCGACCCTCCTTCACCTTGTAGACGCGCTCGACGACCATACCGGCGCGCTCCAGTACGTCTGCAGTGCCCTGGGTGGCTACAAGATGAAAACCCAACTCCACATACTGCCGGGCAAGGTCCACTACCACGGCTTTATCGCGATCGTTCACGCTGAAGAAGACCGTGCCTTTTACCGGCAGCACCTGTCCAGCGGACAGCTGCGCCTTGGCGAAGGCTTCGCCAAAATTATCGGCCACTCCCATCACTTCGCCGGTCGACTTCATTTCCGGTCCCAGCACAGTATCCACGCCGGGAAATTTGTTCCAGGGAAAGACTGGCGATTTGACGAAAAAGTGACTGCCGGTGGCGAGATCCGTGCGCTCGGCCACCTGCTCCGGCATCAACTCGCGCAAGGTTCGGCCTGTCATCAGCCGCGCAGCCATCTTCGCCAGCGGCACCCCGGTCGCCTTGGAGACATAGGGAACGGTGCGTGAAGCACGTGGATTCACTTCGATGACAAACACCTTGTCCTGCTCCCCGGAGCGCCGCTGAATGGCGAACTGCAAGTTCACCAGGCCGACTACGTTGAGGGCCAGCGCGAGTTCGCGAGTGTAGGTACGAATGGTGTCGAGGGTCGAAGGCGCCAGATCGGCTGCCGGCAGAACGCAGGAAGAATCGCCGGAGTGGATGCCCGCTTCTTCGATATGCTGCATGATCCCGGCAATTACGACGTCTCTCCGATCGCACAGCGCGTCCACGTCGACTTCGACCGCATCTTCGAGAAAGTGATCGACGAGTACAGGGCGCTCCTGGGAATATTCCACCGCTTCGCCCATATAGCGGCGCACCGCATCGGCGTCGTAAGCAATGACCATCGCCCGGCCACCCAGCACATAGGACGGCCGAACCAGCACCGGGTAGCCTACGCGCTCAGCGCCTTCCAAGGCTTGCTCGACGGTAGTGACCATGGCGCCCGGCGGCTGCGGAATATTCAAATCCTCGAGCAACTTGCCGAAGCGTTTGCGGTCCTCGGCCAAATCGATGGATTCAGGTGACGTGCCGAGGATCTTAATGCCCTGCTGCCTTCAACGGGAGGGCGAGGTTCAAGGGGGTCTGCCCGCCGAACTGGACAATCATTCCAATGTCGGCGCCGGATGAGGCCTCGTGTTCGTAGACGGCCATCACATCTTCCAGGGTCAGTGGTTCGAAGTACAACCGGTCGCTGGTGTCGTAATCGGTCGACACCGTCTCCGGATTGCAGTTGACCATAATGGTTTCGTAGTCGTCTTCCCTGCAGGGCAAACGCCGCGTGGCAGCAGCAGTAATCAAACTCGATTCCCTGCCCGATTCGGTTGGGCCCGCTGCCCAGAATGATTACCTTCCGCCGGGACGTGGGCGGTGCTTCGTCCTCTTCGTCGTAGGTTGAATACAGGTAGGGCGTATCGCTGTCGAACTCCGCGGCGCAGGTATCCACCTTCTTGAACACCGGGGTGACACCGTGGCGGCGCCGCAGTTCCCGTACCGCGACCGCTCCATCCACACTATCCATGCCCCATACTTCGGCGATCCTGGCATCGGAGATGCCCATGCGCTTGGCCTTGCGCAGCACATCCGCCGGCATGGTCTCAAGCGAATAGTCGGCGAGTTTCTGAATGGCGTCGGTGACTTCTTTGACTTGATAAAGAAACCAGGGATCCATCGAGGTCATCCGGGCTACTTCCCGCACCGAAAGTCCGCTGCGCAAGGCATAGCGGATGTAGTTCAGCCGCTCCGGTTGCGGGGTCACCAGACGCTGCGTCAGCCGCTTGGGCTCGATCACCTCCGCACTGATGCGTTTGCCTGTATCGAGCGAGCGCAGCGCCTTCATCAACGCTTCCTTGAAGGTGCGGCCCAATGCCATTACTTCGCCCACAGACTTCATCTGCGGTCCGAGGTTCTCATCTGCTCCGGGAAACTTCTCGAATTGCCATTTGGGAATCTTCACCACCACGTAGTCGATGCTGGGCTCAAAGCATGCCGGGGTTTTGCGGGTGATGTCGTTGGGAATCTCATCGAGCGTATAGCCGATGGCCAGCTTGGCGGCAATCTTGGCGATGGGAAAACCGGTGGCCTTCGAAGCCAGAGCCGAAGACCGCGATACTCGCGGATTCATCTCGATCACAGTCATTCGGCCGGTGGCCGGGTTGACCGCGAACTGCACGTTGGATCCACCGGTTTCGACGCCGATCTCACGCATGATGCGGATGGCCGCATCGCGCATGAATTGGTACTCACGATCGGTCAGGGTTTGGACCGGCGCGACCGTGATCGAGTCGCCAGTGTGCACACCCATCGGGTCCATGTTCTCGATAGAACAGATGATGATCACGTTGTCGGCGAGATCGCGGACCACTTCGAGCTCGTATTCCTTCCAGCCCAACACCGACTCTTCGATCAGACACTCGTGTACCGGAGAAAGATCGAGACCGCGACCCAGGATATCCATCAGTTCTTCGCGGTTGTAGGCCAGGCCGCCGCCGGAGCCGCCCAGGGTAAAGGATGGCCGGATGATGACCGGGAAGCCGATCTTGGTTGCGAATTCCGCGCCGTCGCGAATATTGTTCACCAGTGCGGAGCGCGGGACATCGAGTCCGATACGCGCCATGGCGTCTTTGAAGAGGAGGCGATCTTCCGCTTTCTTGATGGCTTCAAGGCGGGCGCCAATCATTTCTACGTCGTATTTCTCGAGGACGCCGGCGTCGGCAAGATCAACGGCAAGATTCAGAGCCGTTTGCCCTCCTACCGTCGGCAGCAGGGCGAATTTGCCCGAGCGGTGGCCGTTGGTATCGGTCATCCGTTCGCATTCGCGGCGAATGATCTCCTCCACGTACTCCGGAGTCAACGGCTCGATATAGGTGCGGTCAGCAAGCTCCGGATCGGTCATGATGGTGGCCGGGTTGGAATTCACCAGCACCACCTCATAGCCTTCGGCCTTGAGTGCCTTGCAGGCCTGCGTACCCGAGTAATCGAATTCCGCCGATTGGCCGATCACGATCGGCCCAGAGCCGATCACGAGAATTTTAGTTATATCGTTCCTGCGTGGCATTTTATTCTTCCGTTCGAAGTGGCGAGGCTTCACAACTGCCATGAGGCTTGGCCTGTTCAGGCTTATGAAGGGGCTTGGGCTCTGCCGGATTTGAGAGAAGCCGAGGGAGCGGCTTTTGAAGGGGCGGGGCTTCAGCCCCGCCATCAGATCTAGCCGGAGTGAGCGGCTTTAGCCGCTGGGGGATCGGGTCCAGATTCACCGCAAGGTATCGGTAATCCTCTGAAGATACGGAGAGCTTGTTTTTGACCGGATTGTGGCGCATATAGGCAACGTGACAATCCCAATCCTCAGCATCTCGAATCCGATGATCTGAAAACCCTGGCTGCCAGATATTGTGTTTCCAGTCGAATGCCGATTTTGCGCGGAACGAGAATCCACCCTTAATCTTCTGCATTGCTCTCTCGAGACTTTCCTTGGGAGAGATGATCAGATGGAAATGGTCCGGCATGACGACATAGGCGTGGAGCAGATAGGATTCGCCTCGATAGTGTTGAAAAATGTCCTGCATCAATGTTGCCCATCGTTCGTGACGAAAGAATGGCTGCCGCTCAGCCGTCTGTGAGCTGACAAAGTATGTCTGTCCGCTGCTCCTGACTATCTCTCTGGCTGGACGCCGCATGCTCTCCCTCAGCGGCTAAAGCCGCTCACTTTTGATCATTAAATGGACGGGCTAAAGCCCGTCCCCTTCAAGGCCTTCCCCTCAAAGATCCTTGGACTCTAATCGCCAGCTTCACTTCTTCCACTCTTCCATCATTTTTCGGAAGTCGTGGAAGAGGTAATTGGAGTCGTGGGGCCCGGGGCTTGCCTCCGGGTGGTACTGCACGCTGAAGAGCGGCAGTGTGCGATGGCGCAGGCCCTCGAGCGTGTTGTCGTTCAGGTCGACATGGGTGAGCTCGACTTCGCTCTGGTTGATGGAGTCGGGATCGACCGCATAATTATGGTTGTGAGCAGTGATTTCCACTTTGCCGGTCTGCGTTTGTTGTACTGGGTGATTCCCACCGTGGTGCCCAAACTTGAGCTTGTAGGTCTTGCCACCGAGGGCCAATCCAATCAACTGATGCCCGAGACAGATGCCAAACATCGGCCTTCGCCCAGCCAGATTGCGGATGTTTTCCTGGGCGTAGGTCACCGGCTCAGGATCTCCCGGACCGTTGGACAGAAAAATGCCGTCAGGATTGAGAGCCAGCACATCCTCCGCCGAAGTTTCGGCCGGAACGACGGTGACGCGGCAGGCTTCGCGCGCCAGCATGCGCAGAATGTTGTGCTTAATGCCAAAATCATAAGCCACTACATGCAGATCCGGTGGCGGCAACTTCAGGCTCTCATCGCCCTGCAACAAGGGATCGCCGTTGAAGTTTCGCCGGTCGTTGCAGTCCCATTCGTATAAGGCTTTGGTGCTCACGACCTTCGCGAGGTCGGTGCCATCCATCTTGCGAATGCCGCGAGCCTTGAGGACGAGTTTTTCCGGATCCGTCTCCAGCGATGAAATGACCCCGCGCAGCGCGCCGTAGGTGCGCAAATGGCGAACCACAGCGCGAGTGTCAATCTCAGCGATCACGGGAACGTTGAAGCGTTCGAGGTATTCTTCCGTAACCTGCTGGGAGCGCCAGTTGGAGCTTATGGGCGAAAACTCGCGCGTCACCAACCCCTCGATGTAAGGACGGCTGGCCTCGTTGTCGGCGGCGTTGGTGCCGTAGTTTCCGATTTGCGGATTAGTCAGGACAACAATCTGTCCAGCGTAGGAAGGATCGGTAAAGATTTCCTGGTAGCCTGTCAGGGCGGTATTGAAAACCACTTCACCAAAACATTCTCGTTTGGCGCCATAGCTCTCACCGCGGAAGATGCGCCCGTCTTCGAGCGCTAGGACTGCCTGCATGGCTTCTCCGTCGAGTGGATTCATTCAAGTTTAACAGGTATCAGCGGCGAATCAGTGGATGATTCCCATGTCTTCCGCAGGCCAATAGACAAACGCAGCCTTGCCGTAGATCAGGTCCTGAGGCACCGGTCCAAAATCACGGCTGTCACTGGAAATGGAGCGATGATCGCCCATCACGAAATACTCGCCGGGGGGAATGACCATCGCGTCCTGCGACCGGCTGTCGTGAAACCGTCTGGGCACGTAAGGCTCAGGCAGTAGCCTGCCGTTGATGTAGGTGCGGCCGTCATCAATGCGTAGCTCGTCGCCGGGCTCCGCGATCACGCGCTTGATGTAACTCTTCTGAGGATCGCGCGGGTAATGAAAAACCACCACATCGCCGCGATGGATGCTCTCAAAGTGATACACGAACTTGTTGATGAACAGACGGTCCTGGTCACCCAGACGCGGCAACATACTGGTGCCTTCAACCCTTACCGGCTGATAAAGAAAAGTGATGATGAAAAAAGAGACTGCAAGCGAAAACAGCATGTCGCGGCCCCACAGCCAGAAACTACGTCCCGGCACCGCTACTCGCCCATGCTCATGGTCTTCCGGATCCATCAGTCGCAACCCGGACTTCCGAACGGGCACAGAATTCGCTGCTTCCGCTTTGGCATTGGCTGCTGTTGGCCTGCAGGAACCATCTGCGCCTGCCCGCGCGCTTCGTCGTTGCCAGCAAGTTGCGATTCCTGCAGGACGAGCGGCCGCTGCAAAACCATCTCTACCGAAGTTCCGGTAGGAATCACGATGTCATTGCCGCGCGTGAACAGAGTGTAAATGGTGCCCGCCGCCGCTCCGGCAAGTGAGCCATAGCCGACTCCTTTGGCGACATCTCCGGTCGCGGCGCCACCAATCACGCCGCCCTCGGCGCCAATCGCCGCCCCTTTAAGTATGTTGCCCACGTCGCGGCCCTTGTTCCCTGCTTGCTCTACCGTGCCTTCACTATCCTTCACCTTAGGCCCGTCAGAGCCGGGCAAACTGTTGAGGACTCCCGGCACTTCAACCACACTGCCGTTGGGAAAGATCATGGTGGTGAAGTGCAGGTCGAGTTGTGCCCGTCCCTTTACCCGACCCGGCCGCTGTACCCGATCAACAACACCCTGGACGTATACTCCGACCGGAATCATGGTGCGCGAATTGCCAACCACGGGGAAAGAGGAAACCAGGTAAACGCCGTCCCCCTGCTGTGCTGTCTTGGTGTTGATGGCGCTCTTGAGCGATAGCAGCACTTTGGTTCCTGCTGGAACCGTGTACGTCTGGGGAGCCGTGGCAGCAGGCGGTTGGACGGTGGCTGAGGGGGCGGTTGCTGTCTGCGCCAGCCCCTGGGCGGCCGCGATGGCGGCTAACAGCCCCACTGCAACGAATTGACCGCGAACGCTCATCCTATCAACCTCAATTCACAAGTATAGACGGGTCCGAAGAGTGATCGGCGAGCGCAGAGGGTGCATTTGTCCTGAAATGAGGCAACGGGTCGGGTAACATCGCTGGTGGTGACCATGGCTCCGCCGCAAGTCACAATTCCAGGCTCCGCGTCTGCGCAGCGTCTTCAGTTTGCCGGAGCGTACTCCATTCTCGAGCGAGCGATTGCGGAGCAGGCTTTTCCGGGCGCAGTCTTCGGTGTGCTGGCGCAAGGCGCGGTGCTCGCGCTCGACGGCGTTGGCGGTTTTACCTACGATTTGCCGGCAGAGCCGGTTACCACAGCTACTGTCTTTGACCTGGCCAGCGTCACTAAGGTAATCGCGACTACTTCGATGGCCATGCTCCTGTACCAGAGTGGGCAGCTCTCACTAGACCAGCCTCTGGCGCGGATTCTTCCCGCCTTTGCCGAGGGCGAAGTCGCGGGCGGCGCGAGGCACCAGGTGACGCTGCGCATGCTGCTCGCCCATGCGTCGGGCCTGCCCGGCTACGTCCGGCTCTTCGAGGAGAGCGAGGGGCGCGAGGCGCTGCTCCACGCCTGCCTCCGCCTGCCCCTCGAATCCGCGCCCGGAAGCCGGACCGAGTACTCCGATCCCGGATTCATTCTGTTGGGCGAGGCGCTCGAAGTCCTTGCCGGAGAGCGGCTGGAAGGCTTCTGCGCACGCGAAGTATTCGCTTCCCTGTCTATGACGAGCACTTGCTTTCGACCGCCCGCTGACTGGCGATCGGCTATCCCGCCGACCGAAGAAGACCTGACCTTCCGCCACCGGATCATCCAGGGAGAGGTCCAGGATGAGAATTGCTTTGTACTTGGGGGAGTTGCCGGCCACGCCGGTCTTTTCTCCAATGTCCTCGATCCGCTTCTTTATGCGGAATGCCTGCTGGGCAGGCAGCAATTGTTCAAGACGGAAACCATTCAACTCTTCACCACCCGTGCTGCCCTGCCGCCGGACAGTTCCCGGGCGCTGGGATGGGATACGCCCTCCCAGCCTTCATCATCGGGCAGTTTTTTCAGCCGGCATTCGGCCGGTCATCTCGGTTATGCGGGAACTTCCCTGTGGATCGATTTCGAACGCCAAGTGGCCATTGTGTTGCTAACCAATCGCACCTGGCCTCACCGCCAGAGCCAAACCATTCGTACGGTGCGGCCTGCCTTTCACGATGCGGTCATGGAAGCACTGCGCATCCCACTCAGGTAAATTGCCATAACCCAAAAGTGTTTGCGTGGATGGCACGCGACGCCCTAATTTCAGAGCAAAGTATTGTCACTTAGAGATAAAATCATTTAGTCCAGTGGGAGATGAGCAAACCAACATGGCCACAACCAGTCCTATTCACACGGAGACAGGCACCGGCAACGAGGCGAGTAACGATCAGCCGCAAGACCTGCACGATCTTACGACAGAAAGTTCTAACGAAGCCTCGATGGGCTTCGATACCAAATCTGCCCTTGAAATCGCCCGCATTATAAACCACGAAGATTCGAAGATTGCGGCCGCGGTGAAGAAGTCGCTGCCCGAGATTGCTTTGGTCATCGACATGGTGGCGCGCAGCCTGCGCGACGGAGGGCGCCTGATCTACGTTGGCGCCGGATCGAGTGGACGGATCGCCGGCCTCGATTCCTCCGAGTGCCCGCCCACCTTTTCCACCCCGCCGCAAAGCGTTCAGTACATCATGGCTGGAGGCCCGAAGGCTCTGGCATCGGCGGTGGAGGTGAACGAGGATTCGACCGAACTGGGGCAGCGCGATATTGCCCGTCGCCGCCCGACGCGCAAAGACGTGGTCATCGGTCTCTCTTCGAGTGGCCGCACGCCCTACGTGGTAGCGGCGGTTGAATATGCTCGCGCCCGCGGCGCCAAGACTGCAGCTGTTACCTGTAATCACAACACACCGCTCTCTGGCGCGGCAGACATCTGCGTCGTGGCCGAAGTTGGACCGGAGGTCGTCTCCGGATCGACGCGTATGAAGGCCGCCACCGCGCAAAAGATGGTGCTCAACATGATCACCACCGGCGCCATGACCCGGCTTGGCTATGTGTACGACAACCTGATGGTCAATGTACACATGCAGAACACCAAGCTGGTGGAGCGCGGCATCAGTATTCTGATGCGTGCCTGCAATATCGACCGCGAGCAGGCCGTGCTTACCATCAAGTCTGCGGGACGTAGCGTGCCCGTCGCCCTGGTGATGCTCAAGGCGGGAGTTGACAAACCCGAGGCGGTGCGCCGCCTGGCTAAGTCCGACGGAAATGTTCGGCTGGCTATCGAAGATACGACGTTGGAGTTATAGAACCAAGTTACAAGTAAGGAGCACCCCCGGGCTCTCATGGATAAGTTTGTGATTCGCGGCGGTAACCCGCTGCTAGGAACGATTCGGGTAAGCGGAGCCAAAAATTCCGCGCTGCCCTGCATGGCCGCCGCAATTCTTACCGAAGATGACGTGGTGCTGGAGAATATCCCCCAGGTCCGCGACATCGAGACCCAGCGAAAACTGCTGACGTCGATGGGCGCCGAGGTAGAACTCGGCTATGGGCGGGCACAGCACCGAACCACGATCAGTTGCCGCGTACTCTCCGACCCCACTGCCAAGTACGAGATCGTCAAGACCATGCGCGCTTCTTCGCTGGTACTGGGTCCCCTGGTCGCACGCTGTGGGCTGGCCCGTGTGGCCCAGCCTGGCGGTTGCGCCATTGGCGACCGGCCTATCGATCTGCACCTCAAAGGGCTGGAGGCCATGGGCGCCAGCATCGTGCAGGAGCATGGCTATCTGGAAGCGCGCGCCCAACGGTTGCACGGCGCGCATATTGTCTTCGACAAGATCACCGTGACCGGCACGGAAGACCTGCTGATGGCGGCGGTTCTGGCTGAGGGCGATACGCTGATGGAAAACTGCGCCCGGGAGCCGGAGGTGGTGGACGTGGCCGCTCTGCTGGTAGCCATGGGCGCGAATATCCAGGGGGCGGGTACGGCGACCATTCGAGTTAAGGGCGTGGACAAGCTGCACGGCGCCAAGCACCGCATTAATCCCGACCGGATCGAAGCGGGGACCTTTCTGGTTGCGGGTGCTATCAGTGGAGGCGACCTGGTGGTGGCCAACTGCCAACCGGCGCATCTTTCCGCCATCATTACCAAGCTCGAAGCTTGCGGTGTACGCATCGTGCCTATGGGCAGCGATTCGCTACGCGTGCGCAGCGAAGGCAATCTCTCGGCCAACGATATCTCCACCGAGGAATACCCTGGCTTCGCTACCGACATGCAGGCGCAATACATGGCTTTGGCCACTCAGGCCGAAGGCACCACCACAGTGAAAGAGAATATTTTCGAGAATCGCTTCATGCATGTGGGGGAGCTGGTCCGCATGGGCGCGAATATCAAAGTGGACGGACGAACGGCGACGGTACGAGGGAAAACACCGCTCTCTTCGGCTGTGGTCATGTGCTCCGACCTTCGTGCGTCGGCTTCGCTGGTGCTTGCCGCGCTGGTGGCCGACGGCGAGTCCATCCTCGATCGCGTTTACCATATCGACCGGGGTTACGAGCGCATCGAGGAGAAGCTCCGCGGGGTTGGCGCGCAGATTCGCCGCATGGGTGACCTGTTCAGCAGTGGCAAGCGCGAGGTCGCGGTGGAGGCCGAAGTCTAGTTTCCATACCTCCTTTTATTGCATCCGAACAGAGTATGCCGGACAACGACGCTTCCCTTCGAGATCAACTGGTTCAGCTGCTCCGCGGCGGCAATGCGCACGTCGAGGTGCTGGCGGCACTGAAGGATTTTCCCCCGAAATTGTATGGTGCTAAGCCCGAGAACGCGCCCCACTCCGCATGGGAACTTCTGGAGCACATGCGCATTGCGTTGCGCGACTTGTGGGATTTTTCCACGAATGCGGAGTATGTCGAGAAGAAATGGCCGGATGATTATTGGCCTGCGTCTGCTGCGCCGGCCTCCAAGGAGGCGTGGCAAAAGTCGGTGAGAGCGCTTAAGGAAGATCTGGCGGCGTTTGAAAAGCTGATCAAGGATCCCGAGAGCAACCTTTACGCGCAGATTCCCTGGGGCAAGAAGGACCAGACGTTATTGCGCGAAGTGCTGCTGGCTGCCGATCACACCAGCTATCACACGGGGGCGCTGGTTTATCTCCGCAAGTTGCTGGGTGCCTGGAAGGGTTGAACTGGCACTCTAAAGACGCTAGACCCTCAGACTAGTGACCGTAGGTGGAGGTTATTTCCAGCTAACGGCCAGTTGCCACCGCATCTGGCGCTGGGCTGTCTTACGCAACACGCGCTCGAACTCTTCCATCTCACGCAGGACTGCCTGGGTCTCAGTTCCGAGCGCGGTCGGCGAGGCTTTGAGATGGTCGAGCAGAGTGCAGACGGTAATCAGGCCGTCTTCGGGGGAAAACCATTGGGGCGGCGGTAAGGTTTTGGCCCATTCAGGATCGCCCGCGCCTTCTTCGAGCAATAGAGCCATGGAGTTCTCATCTGCGGAAAAGAATTCCAGCAACGGTTTGATCCCAATGCGTTGCGCCATCTTCTCCAGAGCGTCCTCGTTTCGAGCAAGCGCCCTGCCATTCACGAAGATGTCGAAGCCTGGGTCCTCGCCCTCAACGACAATGTATAAAGTGGCGCCCATCGCCTGCAGTTTATCGCATCCCTCGGCTCTTGCCCTTACGAATTGACGAGGAGGGAAACGGTATCGTCATCTTCGGGCTGTGCGCGGATTACCAGTAACAAACTCGCCAACGTAACCAGGGTTCCGGCGATGCTGCTGAACGACAGGCCGAGGCGAAGAAAGAAAGCAGCCTCGGTTATGGATACCAGGGTTTGGATCCATTGCACTGTAACCACTTTGTACGCCCCCATTCGCTGCAGCAACCAGAAGTAAACGGCATAGGCTGGAGCGCCCCCCACCATGGCAAGAAAAATTACACAACCGATCGCTTTGCGGTTCCATTCCACCTGCTGTCCGCGTTCGATTACCTCGCTGGCTAGAAAAAGCAGCAATGCGGCTGCACCCAGAAGTAAAGAGGCCGTCACCACAGGGCTCACATTCCTGAGTTCGCGGTGGGCAAGAAGCGCAGAGGCGCCGAGGGATGCCACAGCCAGCAGGGCTACAGCGGCACCCCCGGCCTGAACCGCAGAGAAAGAAGCGCCTACCGCCAGGACAATGCCTCCCAGCCCTATAATGGCCGCCTGCATCGCAATGCGGGGAACGGGCCTACTGTCAAAAGCAGACGTCAGCAGCACCACCAGGAGCGGCATGGCTGCAAATAGAACCATCACGGTTGCCGATGAAACGTGTTGCTGCGCCCAAAGGAGCAGCATGGATGGCAAGGCGATCATGGTGACTGAGAGCAGAAGCACACAGCCGAGAGCACGGCCGCGAGGCAGCTTGAGCCGCTTCCACAGGATCACCGGAATCCAGAGCAGTGCAGCCAGCAGAAAGCGGGCGGCCGCTCCACGCAAGGGCGGAACGTACTCCGCCAAAGAATCGGCGGCCAACCAGGTTGTGCCCCAAACGATGCCCAGAGATGCAAGGGCCAACCAGTGCTTCAAGCGGGCAAGAATCATCCCGCAGGGGCTTCAGAACGTGTGTGAGAGCTCGCCAGTCGAAAGATTTCATGGTGCCACGAATCAGTGGGTACCCCACATCCCCGATTTCCTGTGAAGCTTCGTGGGTTCCAATGCACCTCATGCGCCTTTCCTTTAAGAAAGGCGCACACGCTGTTGTGTCCAGTGCTGCGCGCAGGAAATTCGGGGCATCTCGCTGGTTTTTCGCGAGATGTGGGATACCACGGCTGCCGATCTACATTCTTCGGCTCTCCAGGGACTGCCAATCGAGGTCTGTGGCATCCCACATCTCGCGAAAAACCAGCGAGATGTGGGGCACCCAAGGTTGGTGGTCGGGACAGAATTGGGACCGGCGGGTTCTCACACACGCTCTTTAGCCCTCTCTGTTTCACGTACACACGGCACCACTAAACAGGCTGCGGAAAAAGTCCTGGAGGGGTGAGGGTCGTTCCCTCAGCGGCTAAAGCCGCAGCTGTTTTGCATTAGTTTACGTACGACCTAAAGGTCGTACCCTTCAAAAACATTGAGTTCCGAAATAACGAGGGGTTGCGCACATCGCGCAACCCCTCGTCCACTGCAACCCGGTTACTGGGGACCACGGCTTCCGCCGCCGCCGCCACCACCTGGACCGCGACCCCGGCTGCGATGCCGCCGGCGGCGCTGACCTGCGGGGCCACCCGGCGCTGCCGGCCGGCGAACCTCAGCCGGTACGGCATCGGAGGTACCATCCGCGCGATTGAAGTTTGGCTCTTCCCCGTTCTCGATGAATGGCTCATCGTCGTCGAACTCTTCCCCACCTTCGATGGTGATGGTGCTGGCATTCGACGCCGGCTGGCGTTCTACCGGGGTTTGCGCTTGTGGCCGCGGAGCGCGTGGAGCCGAAACTTCGCCGCCACTGTCTCCGCCGGCACCGCCTCTCGATGGCTCAGGAAGCCCAAGCTTCTCGCGCTGCTCTCGCAAAAGCGCCTTGCGCGAAAGCTTGATCCGGTTGCCTTCGATGCCCAGAACCTTCACCAGTACCTGATCCCCTTCGCGCAACTCGTCCTTTACGTCTTTCACGCGATGCTCGGCAATCTCACTGATGTGCAGCAGTCCGTCAGTGCCGGGGAAGATCTCGACAAACGCGCCGAACTCGGCCAAGCGCACCACCTTGCCGAGGTAGGTCTTGCCTACTTCAGGAACGGCGGTGAGGTCGCTGATCATGGCCAGCGCTTTCTTCAGACCGTCTTCGTCGCTGGACGCGACATTCACGCGCCCGGTATCGTCCACATCGATCTTTACCCCCGTGGCCTCGATGATGCCGCGGATCGTCTTGCCACCCGGTCCGATCAGATCACGAATCTTGTCGGTCGGTATCTGCAGGGTGTGGATTTGTGGAGCGAACTTCGAACGTTCGGTGCGCGGAGTAGCCAACACCGCATCCATCTGGTCCAGCAGCCACAAGCGTCCGCGACGAGCCTGTTCGAGGGCCTCGCGCATGATCTGTCCGGTCACGCCGCTGATTTTGATATCCATCTGCAGCGCAGTGATACCCTCGCGCGTACCTGCCACCTTGAAGTCCATGTCGCCGTAGTGGTCTTCCGCACCGGCAATGTCGGTGAGGATAGCGTAGTCATCGCCTTCCTTGACCAGTCCCATGGCTACCCCGGCAACGGCTCCCTTCAGGGGGATGCCTGCCTCCATGAGCGCCAGGCTGGCGCCACAGACGCTGGCCATCGACGATGAGCCGTTCGATTCCAGAATGTCGGAGACTACGCGCAAAGTATAGGGGGACTCATCTTCCCCGGGCAGCACCGCTGCGATGGCACGCTCGGCCAGAGCGCCGTGGCCGATCTCCCGCCGGCCTACGCCGGTCATGCGGCCCACTTCGCCCACGGAGAACGGGGGGAAGTTGTAGTGCAGCATGAAACGCTTGCGCTGCTCACCCTGAAAGGTCTCCAGACGTTGCACATCGTCCGAGGTTCCCAGGGTGACGGTAACCAGTGCCTGGGTTTCACCGCGGGTAAACAGCGCCGAGCCATGGACGCGCGGCAACACGCCGATTTCGATGCTGATGTCCCGGATCTGATCGAAGCTGCGCCGGTCGGGCCGGATGCGCTCCTTGGTCACCTGCTCGCGGAAAATTCTCTCCCGCACCACCTCGTAATACTTGGCCAGCTTCTTCTTGGCGTCCGCATCCCCTTCGGGAAGCCCCTTGGCCAGCTCGTCCTTGATCTGCTTGACCAGCGCGGAGCTTTCCGCCTTGGGATGGGTCTTAGTGTCGAGCGCATCCTTCAACCTGTCGCCGACCTTGGCCTGCAGCGCCGCGAAGTACTCCTGGTCGAATTCGAGTGGAGGCACCACACGCTTCGGTTTCCCGGCCTTGGAAACCAAGTCGTCGATCACGGCACAAATCTTCTTAGCCTCGGCGTGGCCGAATTCAATGGCATCGACAACCGTGTCCTCGGTAACCCCGCTGGCGCCGCTCTCGATCATCACCACGCCGTCTTTTGTAGCCACCACGGTTATATTTAGCGTGCTCTCGAGGCGCTCCGCATAGGAGGGATTCACGACGAACTGGCCATTTACCTGGCCTACGCGCACGGCGCCGATGGGGCCGCCGAAGGGGATATCGGAAAGGGCCAGGGCCGCTCCGGCAGCGTTGATGCCTACGACGTCGGGATCATTATCTTTATCCGCGGACAGCACCAGGGCGATTACCTGGGTCTCGTTACGGAAGTTCTTGGGGAACATGGGGCGAATGGGGCGGTCGATCTGGCGGCAGGTGAGAACCTCACGCTCGCTGGGACGTCCCTCGCGCTTGATGAAGCCGCCAGGAATACGCCCGCCGGCATAGGTGTATTCGCGGTAGTCCACGGTCAGGGGGAAGAAATCGAGGCCTTCCTTGGGTTCCGGCGCGGCCACAGCAGTGGCCAGGACAACGTTGTCGCCTTGCGTCACTACCACGGCACCAGAGGCCTGCTTGGCCAGGCGGCCTGTTTCAAAAGTCAGTCGCTTGCCACCAGCAAGCTCGACAGTCACTTCCTGTTTCATAAAATCCTCATTTCGTATGTGCACAAAGGGCGAGAGCGCGTGCAGGGGGCGGGAATGCTTCCGGCGCGAGAGGCAACGTGCAGAGACGGTAAGAGCAAATGATGCGGCGTACGTTCTCCAACCGGTGCGACCGAGTGTGCACCAGCCGTTTCAGCGTACCGCTTGATCCAGTCTCTTCGCCTTATTGTGGGGTACAAGTTGCTCGCTTGTTACTTGCGGATGCCCAGCTTACCGATCACGTCACGGTAGCGGTCAGAATTGTTCGTCTTGAGATAGTCCAGCAGACGGCGGCGCTTACTCACCAGCATCAACAGGCCACGCCTGGAGGCGTGATCTTTCTTGTGAAGCTTGAAGTGCTCAGTCAGCTCGCCAATACGTTCACTGAGAATCGCAATCTGCACTTCCGGGCTACCCGTATCGGTGTCATGGGTGCGAAAGCGCGTAATAACTTCGGTTTTCTTTGCAGTTGCCAGCACGGCAGCGCGTTACTCCTCTACGTTAAATCGAGTCCACTCTCTAAGTGTCTGACTAAGAATAACATGGCTTCGATGGTGCGTCCATGCATGAGGCCCAACTTCGCTCCCGGGCAGAACCCCATTTTGATATGGAAATCAGTGCGTGCAGGGGATTTCAGTATCTGCGTGAGCATGGCTCTGGACGCGGAAGAGTCACTCCCTCAGAGGCTAAAGCCCCAACGAGGTTGCCGGGTTTATGTACGGGCTGAAGCCCGTACCCTTCAAGCCGGTGGCCTGGAGAGAGGTTTTGAGGGGAGAGCTATTCCATCATGACGGCTCCGCCGCCGCCTGGCCGATTGCGATCGAGCAGGAAGGACAGGGGTACCATCAGGATGGCAGCAAAGGCGAGCACGTAATAAACATCGACGTAAGCCAAGGCTTGCGTTTGCGCCTGAAGCTGTTGATACAACTGCCCCTGCGCGAGATGTAATCCGTTTGCTTTTCCTGCCGTCACATCCAGCGTGTTACGCAATGCGTCCACTTTCTGCTGATAGATGCTGTCGGCCAGGGTGGTGTTCTTGGACAGCGTGCTCTGATGCCACTGCGCCCGCTCGATCACCAGGGCGTTGGTCAGCGAGATGAGAATGCTGCCTCCGATATTGCGCACGAAGTTGATGAGCCCCGATACCTGGTTGTTCTTCTCGGGAGGAATACCAAAATAGGCCGCCGTGGTTACAGAAATGAATACAAACGGGATAGCAACAATCTGCACCACACGCAGCTTGGAGGCGAAGGGGAAACTGATGAGCAGGCTGAGGTGCTTCGCGGTGTAGAAATAGCCGACGGCGAAGATAACGAAGCCCATCGCAATCAGGTTTCGCGCGGGGAATCGGCTCACCGCCTGACCCGCCATGGGCATGACGACGAGTAGCACCAGTCCCCCGCCCGAAAGGGACAGCCCGGCGATGGTAGCGGTGTAGCCCAGTTGCTGCTGCAGGAATTGCGGCTGCAGGACCGTGGTCGCATTGAGCAGGCCACCCGTTAGCAGCATGAGAAAAGCACAGACGGCGAAATTCTTGAACTTGAACAGCCGCAGGTCAATCAGCGGCTTCTCGGCGTGGAATTCCCAAATGATCAACGCTATGAACGAGATGATGAAGGTAGTGGCAAAGCCCACAATGAAATTCGACCCAAACCAGTTCTTCTCCTCGCCCTTGTCGAGCGTGATCTGCAACGCGCCCATAGCGATGACCAGCAGACCGACGCCGATGTAGTCGATGCGGTAGAGATTGTTCCGGTCCGACTTCTGGAACGGAGGATCTTCCACCAGCCGGTTGGTGAGGAACAGCGTCAGGATCCCTACGGGGATGTTGATGTAGAAAATCCAATTCCAGGAGTAGTTGTCGGTGATCCACCCGCCGAGGGTTGGCCCGATGGAAGGCGCCAGCACGGCGACCAGCCCGTAGAGCGAAAATGCGAGACCGCGCTTGGAGGGCTCGAAGGAGTCAGCCATGATGGCCTGCGCCATGGGCTGCAAACCTCCGCCTCCCACCCCTTGAAATACACGGAAGAGCAGTAACAGACCCAGCGTGGGGGCGATGCCGCACAAAAATGAGCTCACGGTGAAGATGACGATGCAGAGCATGAAGAAATTCTTCCGCCCCACCACACTCGCGGCCCAGGCACCCATGGGCAAGACGATAGCATTGGCCACCAGGTAAGAAGTGAGCACCCACGTGCTCTGATCAGCACTCGCGCCCAGACTGCCTGCTATATGGGGAAGAGCCACATTGGCGATCGAGGTGTCCAGCACCTCCATAAAAGCCGCGAGTGCTACTGTGGCCGCGATCACCCACGGATTTGTCTTTGGTTTCCATGCGAACATCGCCGCTCTTTCGGCGGACGCGTTGGCAGTCGTGGTCGCTGCGGCCATCCTTCTCCTCAAACCGAAGTCAGACTGATAGATGCACGGCTTGACCTGGGGGACGCCATTTCTGGATGCACGAGGTCAAAGATGGCGATTGAAAAATGCCAGCGTTCTGGCCATGGCTTCGTTCGATGCCTCCGCGTTGTAGCTGGCGCGGGTGTCGTTATTGAATGCATGCCCAGCGTCATACCAATCGATCTCTACCTCCGGATGGGCCGCCTTTATCTTTTCCACATCGGATTGCGGAATATGGTTGTCATGCTTTCCGAAGTGGAGCATGACGGGTACGCGCGGTTTTTCGCCGGCAAACCGGGCGATGTGGCCACCGTAATAGCCCACTGCGGCGGCCGGCGCCAGTCTTGTTGCGGCCAGCCAGGCAAGCGTTCCTCCGTAGCAGTAGCCGACTACGCCCGCTGGTTTCCCGGTCTCTTTGCCGGCGTATCGGAGTGCGGCATCCACATCTTTGACCGCGTCGTCGATGTTGATCTTTTGGGCGAGGGCCATCCCCTTCTGCATGCCCTCGCCGGAATCCGTGAGCTCGACATTGCGTTCCACGCGGTCGAAGAGCGCCGGAGCCACGGCGTAGAAACCCTCCTGCGCAAATCGATCTGCCACCGAACGCATATGTTGGTTGACTCCGAAGATCTCCTGTATCACCACCAGTCCGCCCCAGGGTTTGCCATGTGGTTCGGCTACATAGGCATCCAGCTCGTGCCCATCGCTCGCCTGCAACTTCACTACTCTGCTCATTCCGTCTCCTCGGCCGCGCACCATTGGAACGCGGATTCCTGTTGCTTCGATGCTAGAGCATTTTCACTTCTACTCTGCACAGGCAAGCGCCGCGAAGTGCGGCTTTTCTTGAGGAAACGCAACGCGATTTCGGAGCAGCCACGGCGGGAGCGGTTGCTCTGTATGCACCAGAAGTGAAAATGCTAGCGGATGGGTGGCAGGACGGGGTTATTGAACTGACTGCTTATCCAATGCCCAATAGCTGGCGCGGGCCACCACCCGGGCACCCAGATTGCGGGTAAGTTGAACATCCAACACGTGCAATCCGGGAGTATTGTCGGTAGGGCGAAAGCTCAGCAGATAGCGATTGCGGGCATGCTTGGCAACCTCTTGCACGCGGGCTTCAAAGCCGCGCTCGGTGGTAAAGGGAGCGTATTCCCCGCCGCTCATCAGGGCAATCTGGCGCGCCGCATTCTTGCGCATCGCCTGCACGGCCATAATCAAGGGAGCCAGGAAATCCGGACCCGCGCCCTCATCGGGATTCTTGAGATCATGCAGCAACAGAGCCTTGGAGGGAGAAAAGGTGACGCTTAGAACCAAAGTGTTGCTGGTGCCGATTTCTTCTACCAGCCGCTTTTCGTCGACCTCGTGGCTGCCGTGATCGCGGGTCTCGCTGATGAGCAGCAAAACGCGCCGAAAGTCCTTCGGTCTGTCTTCCAGCAGCTTGACCGAATAGCCCACGGTGTCGAGAATTGCGGCTCCGCCGTCACCCGGCTCGATGCGCTTCAACTCTTGACCCAGACGATCCTGGTCCTTAGTAAAAGGCACTACCAGCTGAGGCTTGGAATCAAAGCTTACGAACGCCGCTTCGCTTGACCCGTCGCCGAGAAAGAGATCGATCAATGGGGCCAGGCGATTGATTTTGTCGAATTCAAGCGCCGCCAAACGGCCTTTCTCCACCGCGACCACGACGGAAACCGGTTCGTTATCCAGGTCATCGTCCACGTGAAGTTGCTGCCGTACGCCGTTATCCATCAGCTGAAAGTCGGTCGGCCCCAAGCCGTAAACAATTTCCCCCGATGGCATCTGGACCAGTGTCGGGACCAACACCTCTGAGGTTTGCACGCGAATTGTGGTGTCGGGCGCGGATGATTGCCGGGCATGCGCTTCCAAGCCCAGAAAGAACAGGGCGGAAATCAGCAGACAATGACGAAGGGCGGCGAGCCGGGGTATGAGGCGAAGGCTCAAGAGTTTTGCCGGCTTCGGGTTCCGAAATTTCGCGTCCAACCGAGGAACCGCATCAGTTGGGCTCTTTCCTTCCACAGGAAGAACCAGAAGTAGCCGGCGTCGATGGTGTCAGCCTTTCGGCCGGAATAGGTTTCGATACGCCATTTGAGGTATTCGCTCCGCCACGGAGTAAGCCGATGGCCTCTCGTCGCATTCCACAAAAAGCGAACCGCCATGCCCAGGCGACCTCTTCACAAGAAGTATATCTAAAGCAGTTTCGTAATTACTGTTGTCAGATTAAGATCGCGAGGTGTGGTTTTCCCTGGAAGAAAACCACGAAAAAGCCTATCTCTTCGGTCTCTTCTTCGGTCTATACCAATTGCGAAACTGCTTCAGCCTTTGGGCTCCAGCATGTGCTCGATCAGCTTGTCGGCCAGTTGTTCAGCGGTTACATGATAGGTTCCGTCAGCCACGGCCTGCTTCAGCCTGGCAACATTTTTCAGGCGCTCCTCATCGATGACATTGTCGTCAACGGGTTTAGGAGGATCAGTTGGGCGCCGATCGCCTGGCGACGGATTGCCGGGATGGTCCATGCCGTTTAGCGTAGCATCATCGGCATGCAAAAGGGTACCTTTGGTAACCAGCGCAACAGCCATCGTGAAAGGGCCTCAGCAAGCGTTTTTAGGGACGGCTCGGCGTGGAGAGGGGGAGCCGATGGTTGGCTCCTGCCGGGCAGCGAAGTCGGACAGGCGGGCGCGAAGATGCAACACGGCGGAGGCGTGGATCTGCGAGATGCGGGATTCCACCACTCCCAGGATGAGTCCGATCTCTTTCATAGTCGTCTCCTCGTAGTAGTAGAGGGTCATGACCAGTCGCTCGCGCTCGGGCAGATCGCCGATGGCCTCGATTAGCCGCTCTCTCATTTCAGCGTGGAGGTAGCGAAAAAGGGGATCGTCTTCCGCCCGGTTGGGCAGGTAGACGAGCTCTTCTTCGCCCGAATCCTCGGAGCGTTCGGAATGGAGAGTGCCGATTTCCAGTCCCTTGAGTTCGCCCAGCAGTTGCTGATAGGCGGCCAGATCGATGTGCATTTGGCCGGCGATTTCGAGGTCGCTGGGGGCGCGGCCGAACTGGGCGGTGAGTGTCTGAATTGCCTGTTCGATGGCCCGCCCCTTGCGACGCAACTCCCGCGGACTCCAGTCGAGGGTGCGCAGGTTGTCCAGAATTGCCCCGCGGATACGGAATTGCGCGTAGCTGCGGAACTGGACCTGCTTGGACGGATCGAATTTGCTGAAGGCGTCGAGCAGCCCCACCACTCCGGCGCTGTAGAGGTCTTCGATGGGCACATGTTGAGGGAGTCTTTCATGGATGCGCCGGGCGATAAAGCGCACGATGGGTAGATGCTCGATCATGAGTTTTTCCTGTTCGGCGGAGAGCACATCGCCCTGCTGCTGGCCCGGCGCTATTGCGGGCGCGGCGGCAGGAGCTTCTTTTTTGGCACCCTCAGGGGCGACATGGTTGACGCCACTGATGTCTTGCGTCGCTGCTCCATTCCGCCGGGGACGCCTCTGACTTTTTCCTGTTTCTTGCATATTCACCATCCAACCTGTATCCGAGAACTGAGCCGAGAATTGTTGAAGAGCGGTAAGGCGCCGCCGAGGCGCCACGTATCTTCCGGGAAAGGCACAGGCTGTTTTGGTATGGCGTCGATGCCGATGAACGAAAGCTCTGTTTTTGCTTATCGGCTTTACCCAGGGGAACTCGACCTGCCGTTGGTTTACTAACTGGCGTCACCCTGGCGACCCCGTGACCACTTACTCTGTGATCGCTCTCCCCGTTGCATCTCTACCCTGCGTCGCAATGACTGCCGAAACAAGCGCAATCCGGGGGTTTCTGTGTGCGCCGTCTCATAACGGGATGGAGCTCAGACTTCGTCCCAAATCGAGACATCGGCTATGCGCGGCGCGGCGAATGTCGCTGGGGAAAAAAGATTTCGCTTGGTTCGCTTTTTGTTCGCTATAATGCTGGAATGTCGGTGACCCGCAGGCAGAAAGAAGTCCTGGACTTCATCAGCAATTTTGTGCAGCGCAATGGGTACTCCCCTTCTTTTGAGGAAATCGCCCGGGGGCTGAGTCTCAAGTCACTCGCCACGGTGCACAAGCACATTACGAATCTGCAGAAGAAGGGACTGCTGCAGCGGGCTCACAACCGCAGCCGCTCGATCGACGTTCTACCGCCGCGCAGCAAAGCGCGGCGTTCGGATCGGCTTCCGCTGCTGGGACGGATCGCTGCCGGCCAACCGGTCGAAGCATCGGAAACAAACGAAACCATCGCGCTGGGCGACATTATCGGAAATCGCGAGGTATTTGCGCTCCAGGTACGCGGCGACTCCATGCGCGATGAGCACATCGTGGACGGGGATTATGTATTAGTAGAGCAGACTAGTACGGCGCGCCAGGGGGAGATCATCGTCGCTCTGGTGCGCGGTAGCGAGACCACCCTGAAGCGGTACTACATTGAAGGAACCATGGTCCGGTTGCAGCCCTCAAATATCGAGATGGAACCCATTTATGTTCCCCTTTCCCAGATTGCCATCCAGGGTCGCGTCCTGGGGGTTTTGCGCCGTTACGCTTGAAGGGCTCGGTACGGGCTTTACGGCTGCGGGAAAGTCCCTCAGCGGCTAAACAGGCTGCGGAGCCGCTGTCGGGTAGTTCCGGGCTTCGGACCCGGACACTACACCGAGCGGATGACGTCGGCCTCCAGGCCCTGAGGTACGCTTTTCATTCGATTTCCGCGGAGCGCATGAGGAGAAAAGCGTACCTCAGGGCCTAAAGGCCAATGGGTTTTGAGTATGGGTCTCCGAGCTAAAGCCCGGACTTACCCGAGAAAGACTTTTTCCGCAGCATGTTTAGCGCCCTAGTTTTGGCTTCGTTCAGCAGCATGTAAGGTCGTGCCTCTGATACAAAACCAGGTTTTCCGCAGCAACAAAAAAAGCCCCGGCTTCGCCGAGGCTTTTCCTTTCCTGAATACAACAGTATCTAATTCGCTTTAGCGCCTGATTCGGCCGGAATGCCGGCCGGCGCGCCAGTGCTGGCTGCGGTCGTGGTGCCGGATGGGGCAGTCGCCGGAACGGCGATCAGCTTGCTGATGCTCTTGTCGATCTGATCCTTTGGAACATAGCCGACGATCTGTTCCGCCACTTTGCCACCCTTGAAGAGAAGCAGGGCGGGAATGCCTCGGATTCCGTAACGCATCGGCGTTGCCGAGTTCCTATCTACATCCATCTTCATCACTTTGAGCTGGCCAAGATACTGCGCGGCCACTTCGTCCACAACGGGCGCCAACGCCCGGCACGGCCCGCACCAGGCAGCCCAAAAATCGACCAGAACAGGCTTGTCAGACTGCAAAACCTCCTGCTCAAATGTCGCATCGTTCACTTCAAAGACCCCTGGTCCTGCCATGTTCCTCCTTCACTCCCTGGCTGAGCATAACACCCACCCAAACTCAGCCCTCATCAATGGATGCAGAATGGAACTAAAAGGTGCAACGGCCCCACAAATCAAAAGCGCCTGGACCTCGCGGCCACAGGCGCTAGAGCAGCCCTCCCCCAGAACTGCCCACGAGGCGTAAATTAGGGCTTAGCACAGAGTTTTGTAAACAAAACTTAGGTAACGGGTAAGTAACATCTGAGGAAAACGAAAATAACCTTTTTGTCATTGGGGACAACTCTCTCCGCCCTAGCTCATGGCGGCGCCCTCGCGGCATAGCTCCGCGGGGAGAATCTCCACCGGGCAAACAGGATTCGCTATCTCCAGAATCGCTTCTTTAAGGCTTTCGTCAGCGGCATGAGGCTCTTGCGTCAGCAGCATGACTGCCGGACCCGCACCGCTGAGCGTAACCGACATCACTCCATGGCTACCAGCCAGAGGCAGCAGAGCGGGCAGGAGCGGGCAGAGCTGTCCCCGGTAGGGCTGGTGCAGGCGGTCACGCGTAGCCAGCTGCATCAGATCTGCTCGGTTTAAGGCAAATGCGGCGGTCAACAGGGCTACATTTTGCAGGCTCGAAACCACGTCTTGCCGTACATAGCTTTGGGGCAGCATGGAACGCGCCTTGGCGGTCGCTACCGGGGTCTCGGGAAGGACCAAAAACGCTCGCCAATGTGGGGGTGGAGGGATGGAGACGATGGCGAGGGGCTCCGCTCCGGCGGCAACCGTCAGGCCTCCATGCCAGCAGGCGGCCACGTTGTCCGGGTGTCCTTCGAGGTATGCAGCATGGTCGACAATCCTGGTGGCGTCCCAATCGAGCGCCCCGAACGCAGAAGCGAGCGCCACTCCGGCCAGCCGCACGGCAGCCGAGGAACCACAGCCCATGCCTATAGGAATGCCGTTGTGCATGCGAATCTCGAGCGGCACGAGCTGCTTTTGCTCGGCGGCGAGCACGGATTCATAGGTCTGTATGAGCAGGTTCCTGGTCAAGCCGGCGCAGATATTGCGATTGCGCCCGGTGGCATCGATCGAGAACTGTGGGGCGGGCACGGCCTCGATCTCCAGGAAGAGTCCCAGCGCGAGCGCCATGGCGTCAAAGCCCGGGCCCAGGTTGGCGGAGGTAGCAGGGAGCCTTAGTTGCACTTTCATGCCCGTCTTCATGCCTGGATCGCCGCATCGAGGACACGAAGTACGGTGTCGGCGGAAGCCTCGAGCGAAATCGTGGCACGGCGCTTCTCTGCCAGTTCCAAATCCAGCCCGGCGCTCTCTTCCCCGGTCAACAACTTCCCCTGGTGAAAATCGATGGTGTACTCAGAATCCTTGAGGGTGTGCCCGGTAAGCAGGAGCACGACCGATTCGGAGGGCTGGATATAGCCTTGGCGAACGAACTTCTTCAAGCCAGCCAGGGTTACGGCGGACGCGGGCTCGCACCCGATACCTTCCTGGCCAATCTGGGCTTTTGCCAGAGCAATTTCCGCTTCGCTGACCTGTTCGCAATAGCCGCCGGTCTGCTGGATGACGCGGGCTGCCTTGCGCCAGGAAGCCGGGTTTCCAATGCGGATGGCGGTGGCCCGAGTGTTGGCCTGCATGGGCCGGATTTCGCGCCCTTGATGATGAAGAAGGCTCAGGTAGAGGGGGTTGGCGCCCTCGGCTTGCACCACGCTGATTTTGGGGACTTTGCTGGTGAGTCCCAAGTGCATCATTTCGAGAAAGCCTTTGCCCAGCGCGGAACTGTTGGCCAGATTTCCGCCGGGCACGATCAAATGGTCGGGGATCTGCCAATCGAACTCCTCGGCGATCTCGATCGCGGCGGTCTTTTGACCTTCAAGCCGGTAGGGATTGACCGAGTTGAGCAAATAAACGGGGGCGCGCCGGACTACTTCGGTCAGCACGCGCACGCAGCCATCGAAGTCGGTATTCAATTGGCAGGTGACGGCGCCGTAATCGAGGGCCTGGGAAAGCTTTGACCAGGAGATCTTGCCCGCGGGCAGCAAAACCAGGCTGTTCATGCGGGCGCGCGATGCATAGGCCGCCATGGAGGCCGAGGTATTCCCGGTTGAAGCGCACGCCACCCACTGGAAGCCGCGCTCCCGGGCCTGTGAAAGCGCTGCGGTCATTCCCGTGTCCTTGAAGGAAGCGGTGGGATTCATGCCTTGGTGTTTGGCGTAGAGGTGCTCCAGGCCAAGCTCTTCTGCGCTTTGCAAGAGCCGGTATAGGGGGGTGTTGCCCTCGCGGAGCGTGACCGCCTTTTCGGGGTACAGCAGAATCGGCAGCACCTCCCGAAAACGCCACACACCGCTCCGATCGATGGGGAGTCGGGACTGGAGCCTCTCCTGCCACAGCCAGCGCAAGGCGCCTGGGTTGGGCATTTTACGGGGTCCTGATACGGGGGCGGGAATGGAGGCGCCAGCCGCGCTCCTAACCTCACTCCAGGAGGGGTATTCCACTTCGAGAAGTTCGCCGCAGTCGACGCAACGGAAGTCTTTTTCTACTGTGTCCGGGGGGATGACTGCGCTGCAACCGACGCAGCGCAGTTGATGAGAAGCTTCGTGCATGGTTTAAGCCTAGCTTAGAACCGGCTTTCATAACTCCGCGCAGCATCCCGCATCTCGCAAAATCGCGAGATGCGGCCAGCACAAATTGTCGCAAGTTGAGATAAATTCGTATGGGTTCCGGGATCGTATCGTATCATTTCGCCATGTTGCTTTCACCGCGCGAAGCCGCTCAGCGATTGGGGATCTCCTATCCCACCATCAAGCAGTGGCTCTATCGAGGGAAGTTAAAGGCGGTGAAGACCCCGGGCGGCCACTATCGCATTCCCGAGGCTGAACTGGACAGCCTGCTACACCAGGCGAAACGCCCGGAGACCCCGAAGCGGGAGATGCTGCGCACGCTCAGTGGGCGGAATCAGCTCACCGGCCGCATTGTCGAGCTCAAGATTGAGGGACTGTTGGCACAGGTCAAGCTTTCGATTGGCGGGCAAATTATTACTTCGATCATCACCGCCGAAGCGGCGCGGGAAATGCGCCTCCAAGTGGGTGAAACGGCGGCCGCCCTGATCAAGTCCACGGAAGTCATGGTGCTGCGTGTTTGAAGCAGTTTCGCAATTACTGTGGACTGAGAAAGATCGCGAGGAGTGGTTTTCCTTGAGAGAAAACCACGACAAGGCCTTCCACTTCGGTTTACACCGATTGCGAAACTGCTCTCGACGAATCTTGTTTCTTGCGGTTGTGGTTCTGGCCTCGTTCTGGTGTAAGGCGCAGGAGAACAACACGCTCAAGGTTGCCGCAGCCGCGGACTTGCAGCCGGTTTTGCCGGCGATTATCGAACAGTTTGAAAAGCAGAGTCATAAGAAAGTCGAAGCTTCTTACGCTTCTTCGGCTACGCTGGCCACGCAGATTCTCAACGGGGGGCCTTTCAGTCTCTTCCTTTCGGCTGATTTATCGTTCCCACAGAAGGTGGTCGACGCCGGCCTGGCAGATAGCGGAGAACCGATTCCGTATGCCCGCGGAACGCTGGTGCTCTGGGCGCGAAACGACTCGCCGGCGCAGCCACTCTCGGTGGACTCGCTTCGCAGCTCTTCGCTGCGAACGGTCGCAGTTGCGAATGCCGAACACGCGCCTTACGGTCGCGCGGCCAAGGCTGCAATTGAAAAGCTGGGATTGACAGATGCACTGAAGGGCAAACTGGTGGTAGCCGAAAACATCGCGCAGACAGCCCAATACGCCGATTCGGGCAACGCGGATGCAGGCTTGATCTCGCTTACCTCGGCGCTGACACCACGCCTGAGCTCGGAAGGGAAATACGTCGAGATGCCTGAGGGTTCGTACCCTCCAATACTGCAGGGTGCGGTGGTGATCAAGGGAACTGCTGCTGCAGACGCTCACCAATTCCTCGACTTTCTCCTTTCGTCGCCCATCAGAAAGCAGCTGGCTGAGCGTGGCTTGAGAGCGCCGTGAAGCATTTTTCCCATTGGTGTAGACCGAAGAGACGGTGTAAACGCGGCTTTTTGTCAAGAAAAGCCGCACATCGCCGCTTCTAAAAAGAACACAGTAATAGGAAAAATGCTTTAGACCCTTTCCCTTCCTATGGATCAGCAAGCTATTTTTCTAACCTTCCGCCTGGCCACCCTGACTACGTTGATCCTGCTGGCGCTTTCCGTTCCTCTCGGGTATTGGCTGGCCTACGGTAAGGCGCGCTGGAAGCCGCTGGTGGAAGCTGCGGTCGCACTGCCCCTGGTGCTTCCCCCGACGGTCCTGGGGTTCTATCTGCTGGTGTTGATGGGTCCACGCACTGCGGCCGGCCGAGCGCTGTCGGCGGTTTTCGGTCACACGCTGGCCTTCTCGTTCTCTGGGCTTGTGGTTGGCTCGGTCATCTTCAGCCTGCCTTTTGCCGTGCAGCCCATAACCTCGGGTTTCCGCTCGGTGGATCGAGAGATTCTAGAAGCGGCGGAGCTCCTTTCTTCCAGCCGCGGCAGGATCCTGGCGCGGGTGCTGCTGCCTCTCGTTCGGCCTTTTCTGCTCACTGCTGCGGTGCTCGCCTTCACCCACACGGTAGGCGAGTTCGGGGTGGTGCTGATGATTGGCGGCGGCATTCCGGGCGTAACCCGGACTCTGTCCATTTCCATTTACGACCAGGTTCAGGACTTTGCTTATGCGCAGGCCAACCACACGGCTCTGCTGCTGCTGAGCCTCTCCTTCCTGGCGCTGTTGATCATCTACGGACGCCGGGGGAGAGCTGGTGTCTGAATACCTGCAGGTGGATGTGGAACATCAGCTGGGCACTCTGCAGCTGCGTGTGTCATGCGCGCTGTCGGCGCCCTGGACGGTACTATTCGGCCCGTCGGGTGCAGGCAAAACTTCCCTGCTGCGCGTTCTTGGTGGTTTGATTAGACCCGACCGCGGCCGGGTGGTCCTACATGGACGAACACTCGTGGAGACCACCAGCGGAGCGTGGGTGCCTCCCGCGCAGCGCGCCATTGGGTTTGTCAGCCAGCGTCCTACACTTTTTCCCAACATGGATGTAACCGCCAATGTTGCCTTTGGCCTTTCCGGGCTCAGCCGGCAGTTGAGCGGAGAGCGGGTGGCACAGATGCTCGAGCTCTTTCACGCCGGCCACCTCGCCAGGAGGGTTCCTGCCGATCTTTCCGGTGGCGAGAAGCAGCGGGTGGCGCTGGCTCGTGCCCTCGCTCCCGAGCCGCGGCTGCTGCTGCTGGACGAGCCATTCACTGGCCTTGATGCGGACCTGAAGTGCTTAATTATGGAGCAGCTGACGGCCTGGCTTGCGGGGCGGAATGTTCCCGCACTCTATGTCTCACATGATGTGGTGGAAGCCTTCCAAACGGCGGCGGATGTGATGGTGATCGATCATGGCCAGATCCAGGCTCAAGGCCCAGCGCAGCTGGTGCTCGCCCATCGGAGAGTGCAACTGCTGCGGCAGCTTGGCGAGGGATAGAGCGCTTTAACTCATCCGGTGGGCATTAAGAATCTTGCCCCACCACGAACCCCGGGTGCCCCATATCTCGCTCGTTTTTCGCGAGATGTGGGATTCCACTGCACTGCGACTGGTATCCGTCCAGGTTGTAAAGGGGCGACCAACGGTCGCCCCCCACATCTCGCGAAAAACGAGCGAGATATGGGGCACCCGGGTTGGTGGTAGCAGGAGCCTACGCCAGCAAGACCGGTTCGGGCTCCAGGCGAATGGCGAAGCGGGATGCCACCGAGTCAATGACCTTGTCGCGCAAAGCCATCATCTCGGCCGCGCTGGCGCCCCCGCGATTTATGAGCGCCAGCGTATGGCGGCTGGAGATTCCCGCGTTGCCGAGCGCGTAACCCTTTTGATAGCCAGCGCGCTCGATCAGCCATGCAGCAGACAGCTTTACTTCGCTGTCCTGCGCTGGATAGGCCGGGATGCTCCGCTTTTCAATCCCCAGTTCATGCGCCAGCGAATCAAGTACCGTTACCGGCACCACCGGGTTCTTGAAGAAACTACCGGCACTGCGGCAGTCCGCGTCACCTGCCACCAGCAGCATTCCTTTCTGCGCGCGGATGGAGCGCACCGCGTCGCGAACTTCGGCCAACGTGGGCGACACCACATTGCGGGCGGCGAAGTACTTTGCAAGGTCGGCGTAGACAAAGTTGGGGGGGCCCTCCCTACGCAGTGCGTAGTCAACACGGCTCACGACATAGCGTTCTCGCTGGGTGCTGTTGAAGATGCTGTGGCGATAGGAAAACCCACAGGAGGCCGCGGGTAAATCGACGAAGTCCGCGGTCTTCCGGTCGAACGCCCGTACCGTTACGATGGTTTGCGAAACCTCCTGCCCATAGGCCCCCACATTCTGCACCGGAGTGCCGCCCACCGTGCCGGGAATGCCGGAAAGGCACTCAACCCCCGCACAGTTTGCGTCGACAGCATAGGCGACAAGACCATCCCAGTCTTCTCCGGCCGCAGCGGAAACGATCAAGCGATCACTCTCCGGAGTGGACTGGATACCGCGCAGCGCGATGCGCAGGACGAGACCGGAGAAACCGGCGTCGGAAACCAGCAGGTTGCTGCCTCCTCCAAGAACGAAGAGCGGCAACTGGTGCTGGCTCGAAAAAGCGATGCCGGCAGCGATGTCGTCTTCGCTCGCCGCCTCGGCAAACCAGCGCGCAGGACCCCCAATCTGAAAGGTGGTGTAGGGGGCTAGCGGTACTTGCTCAAGGAACTGCATTTTCCATCAAGGTATATCAGGAGAGCTACCGGGGCATATGTACTGGCGAAACCAGGATGGAATCTTTACAATCAAATCTGCGTTGCGAAGGAGCAAGCATGTATCCCGAGATCATGGTTATACCGATGCGCGAAGAGCTTACCCGCGCCGGCATCAAAGAAGCGCGGACGGCAGAGGAAGTCGACGCGGCGTTGGCAAAGCCAGGCACCACACTGCTGGTGGTCAACTCGATCTGTGGGTGCGCCGCAGGCAAGATGCGCCCAGGCGTCAGGCTGGCACTCCAGAATAAGATTCTGCCTGACCAGGCGATCACTGTGTTCGCGGGACAGGATCGCGAAGCCACGGAGCGTGCCCGGTCCTATTTCGAGGGTCACCCTCCGACTTCTCCGGCTATCGCGTTCCTTCGCGACGGCAAGCTGGTGTACCTGATGCAACGTTCCGCCATCGAAACGGCAACGGCTCCCATGATCGCCCAGGAACTGACCCGGGCAATGAACGAGCTGTGCTCCAGAACGACAGCGTAGAAAAAGACTACTAGCTAAAGCTTTCGCGGACAGGGACCATGTTGGGCGAGCAGTTGTTCTATCCCGGCCCCTGCGCTTTTTGATCGCCAGGACTCCTGCACGGTGGCATGCGGCTCGGGATGCGCCTTGTCCATCTGCTCCTGGTAGACGAAAGTGATGATCCGGTCCTCCGGCTCATCGCGCCAGACGTTCCCTTGCCCGTCGCGGCGGCTGGATCCGGAGACCCAACCAGCCGGCGTCAAATGCCATTCAGTCCATTGCCTGCTGATGGCCATGCTCTCTCCAACCTCACATTGCCTACGATGACGATTCAGGTTAACAGGACGAAAGGCCGCACTCTATCTATATGACAACGACCGAAGAAACTGCGTCTCCTCGCCGTAAGCGATCGCTGTACAAGGGGTTTCTCGCCGGAGCCATCGGGGGGTTGGCGGGAGCGGCAGCGAAGGCCGCGGGCGAGGCAGTGTACCCGCCGCGGACCCAGGGGCAAATACCTCCTCCCGCTGTGCTGGTGAATCGACTGGCGGACCGTCCCCTGAGCGAGAAGGAGGAGGAGGTGTCGGTGCTGGCAATTCACTGGGGCTTTGGAGCTCTGGTGGGTGGAGTGTACGGAGCACTGGCCGAGTATCAGCCTGCGGTCACCGGACGGCTTGGAGCCAACTTCGGCTTGACCCTCTGCGGGATCACGCACGCGTCCGCATTACCCATGATGGGCTTGACCGAAAGCCCGGAAAACCAACCTGCGCGCGAGCATGCCAGCGAACTGGTGACCCACGCAATCTATGGCGTGACCACCGAGGTGGTTCGCCGTCTGGCACGAAGAATGGTCTAAAAGGTTTGCAGCCGGCCGCTGTGACCGGCTGCAAATCTGTGTGCCTTACGCGATCCTGTCGATCTGTTCGCCAGGCAGCGCCTGCTCTGCTTTGCGGGTGGTGATCAGTACCCTAGAGTGGCGAAGGCCGGCATAGACGATTGCGGCAACGATCGCGCCCACGAAGGGCGCGACAATAAACATCCACAGCTGTTGCAGGGCCCAACCGCCGACAAAGATCGCCGGGCCGATGCTTCGCGCCGGGTTGACGGAAGTGTTGGTGATGGGAATCCCGACCAGATGAATCAGGGTCAGTACCAAGCCGATGGCCAAACCGGCAAAACCAACCGGAGCACTGATGTCCGTGGCTCCCAATACAGTGAGGACGAGAAACATGGTGAGGACGGCCTCAGCGACAAAGCCGGCAGCCAGTGAGTAGTGGTCTGGAGAGTGCAGGCCGTAGCCGTCGGCCCCGAGGCCGCTTACCGAGGCGCTGTAGCCGCCGGGGAGGCCGTTGGCGATGAACAGGATTACTGCGGATGCGATGACCGCGCCGATCACTTGCGCGACCATATAGGCGGCCGCGTCCCGGGCGTTGATCTTCTTGGCAAGAAAGACGCCCAGCGTGACCGCCGGGTTTACGTGACAGCCGGAAATGGGCCCGATGGTGTAAACCATGGCGAGCAGTGAAAGCCCGAAGGCCGCAGCGACGCCGGCGAAGCCGATGTGACTCCCCGCAAGCACCGCGCTGCCGACGCCCCCGAAAACCAGGACAAATGTACCGACCAGTTCCGCAAAATACTTGTTCATGGACGCCTCCTCTTAGGCCAGAGAAGTATAAGGCCACTTGCCCATTTCTAAGTGCGAATATTCTTTAGCGATTTCACAGTAGCGGTAGTCCGGAGCGTAGGAACCCCACGTGGTCCCGGCTTGCCGGGACCCTCATCTCGCGGTTTTGAAGGGGCAAAGTAACTGTGAAAGCGCTTTAGCGAGTGCGGCCGGTGGTTTCCGCCGGACTCATCGCCTGTACTTTACTGTGCTTGATGCTGTAACTGAAATAAATTCCTAAGCCGATGATCAGCCAGACGATCAGCACCTCCCAGGTGAGGAGCGGAAGCTTGACCATGAGATAGAAGGCGCTACAGATGCCAAGGATGGGAACCAGGGGAACCAGCGGCGTCCTGAAGGGCCGTTCCATGTTGGGGTGCCGCCGGCGCAAAATCCAGACCCCGGCACAAACAATGGTGAAAGCCAGCAGCGTGCCCATATTGACCAGCGCCGCAAGCTTATCGATAGGAAGCAGCGCGGGGAGAAAGGCGACGATCGTGCCCACTACGATGTTTGAAATCCACGGGGTGCGAAACCTGGGGTGAACGGCCGAAGCCCATTTCCATAACAGCCCGTCCTTTGACATGGAATAGAACACGCGCGACTGGCCCAGCAGCATCACCAGCATGACGGTGCCCAGGCCGAAGACGGCGCCAATCTTCACCAGCAGGCTGCCCCAGGTGACCCCGGTGACATCGATGCCCACAGCCACCGGATCGCCGACATCCAGGCTGCGGTAGTTGACCAGGCCGGTCAGTACGGTGGAAACCAGAATGTACAAGATGGTGCAGACGATCAGCGAGCCCAGGATCCCGATCGGCATGTCTCGCTGCGGATTGCGCGCCTCCTGGGCTGCAGTCGAAACGGCGTCGAAGCCGATATAGGCAAAGAAAACTGAGGCCGCGCCAGCGGTGATACCCCCGAAACCAAATACGCCCGGGCCCTGCGATGGAGGAATGAAGGGATGCCAGTTCACCCTGCCGAGTTCAGGGTGATGAAACAGATATCCGGTACCGAGAACCAGGAAGATGCCGACAATAGTCAGCTTAACGATCACGATGGCGGAGTTGAGATTGGCCGATTCCTTGATGCCGATGACCAGGACCGCGGTGACGATCAGGATGGCAAAGAAGGCGACAAAGTTGAAGATGCCGGCGACGTGAGGCAGGCCGGCGGCGCTGACGGTAGAAGGCAGCGATGCCGCGGGTTGCCATTTATCTGCATATAAATAGAGCACATTCCCGTAGGTGGTCGTGAATTGGGGCGGCAGGTGGATGTGCAATTGCTGCAGCAGGCTCACGAAATAGCCGGACCACCCGGAGGCTACGGTGGCGGCGCCAAAAGCGTATTCGAGGACCAGGTCCCAGCCGATGATCCAGGCGACCAGCTCGCCCAGGGTGGCATAGCCGTAGGTGTAAGCGGAGCCGGCGATGGGAATAATAGAGGCGAACTCCGAATAGCAAAGCCCGGCAAAGGCGCAGGTGATGCCGGCAAAGACAAAGCTGAGAGCCACCGCCGGGCCGGCATGGAGCGCCGCCGCCTGCCCAGTCAACACGAAGATGCCCGCGCCGATGATGGCACCGATGCCGAGAGTTATCAGATTGACCGGACCGAGAGAGCGCCTGAGCGTGTGTTCCCCCACCTCGTAGGCTTCTTTGGTGAGTGTTGAGAGGGGTTTCGTCGCCAGGAGTCTAGGCATCGTCTTCGGGTCGTCCTCCAGGAATGCTTGCGGATGGTTGTATGTTCTATACCGTTTTCCGGCAAGCGTGTCCAGAAATGCTTTCTTCCAAGGTAGTGGATCGAAGTCCCGTGAAATCCGCTCTTGGAACGCCGAGCTATCTTGACTAGCGTTGTCGAACCTGGCGAGCACGTCGCGCTGTCGCAAGTGTCTGACCGGTCGGCGGCGGAAATGCTGCGACTCGTGAAGAGCCACGGCCTGGAGGGGTGCGGTTGCCAAGCGCTCCGACAGCGTCTACCAGCCTGGTCAGCGTCTCACCTTTGGGGGCACTACACAGCTCCTGTCGCCTATTACGTTCTAGAACGTGGCGCACTGGCCCTGCTTGGAGCCCGCCGTGTTCCCGCCTCCGGTGATAGAGGAGTTCCCCCCGCACTGCAAGTTGTTGCTCACCATGTTGGTGAACACCTGCGTCGGTGCCGTATTGTTGTTGTCCTGCAGGTTGCCGTTTACGGTGTTGCCGTCCACGGTTGTGGCCGCCGTGTTGTTTTGCACCTGCAGATTACCGCCGACAGTATTGCCGGCGCAGGAGGCTGGATTGCCGATAACTACCGCGGTCCCACTGTTTTGGAGCTGCAAATCGCCGTTTACGGTGGTACCGCAAACCTGGTTCGAACCAGAACCGGTGGGGAGGTTCTGGACTTGAAGATTGCCGCCAATGGTTGAGCCTGGGCCTATGGTGAACGTGCCTCCGTTAACCTGCACATTGCCGCCCACCTGGGATTGAGTTAACGTCAGGTTGCCGCCATTCTCCGTCACGTTCCCGGTCACTCCACCATTAACGAAAATGCAGTTTTGGCCCGCCGAGACCGTTATGTTCCCGTTGAAAATACCGCTGTATGTCCCATTGCAGGCATTTCCGTTAGGCGGCACATTGGAAGTTGCGGTTGCCACGATCTGGTTGCCGAGCGCGGAGTATGGAGGTATCACCGTGCTGCCGTTCAGAGTGAATGTCGCAGACGCTCCCGACCCCGCTCCTGTAAAGCTGATAGTGGAGACGCAGGTGTTCTCGATACCAATAGCCAGCGTGTCTTCAGCAGCACTGCCGCAATTGGATAGTGAGAAATTCCTGCTTCCAGTTTGGGAGGGAGCTTGAAAAACGACCTCGATGTTGCCGACATTGACCCCCAAAACGGAGGCAGGGCCCGAACCCACATTCACACTTGAGAGCGCCCCGCTGAGGGTAAAGACTTGTGCAGGAATCGCCGTCTGGCCGACTTGCTGCAACCCGATGTCAGCTATCGAGATGCTCCCCCCTCCCGGCCAGACAATCAAGCTGGTTGGATCGGTAAGCGTAGAGGTGATGCCGCTGGTGCCGCTTCCGCCTTCGGGGTTTGTACCCAACAAGACGCTGGAATCGACTTTTGCGGGGTCGCTCGGGTCGATCTGGGCTACCAGGACTTGCGGGCTGTTACCGTTCAGAACATACAAATCACCGGCAGAGTCAAAACCAAGGCCGGTGGGTAAATCGAGAGCCCCGAGGGACAGTTGTACAGGCGTTCCCGTAGCCACGGGAATCACATCAACGCCTCCCATATCGGTGCCCCCATCGCCGCCATCGGCAATGTAGAGATTCCCTGAGGAATCCGTCGTCAGGGCCTGAGGGAAGACGATCGGAATGCCTGCAATGCTGGTGTTTGACAGCTTGAACGCGGGCGCACCGCCTACCGTGCACGAGGAGAGACCGCAGGCCATCGGGCCGGCCGGTACCTCGACGATGAAACCGGGATTGGAAATAGACGCCACGGTTCCTTCTGGACCCATATCTCCTATAAACAAGTTGCCCAGTGGATCGATTGCGAGCGACATAGGATGATCGAGCGCTACCCCTTTGGGGAAGGTGAGGGGGTTGGCAGAATTGCCGGACCATGAAAGCCCGTGGTCGTGGTTACCGTGACTGCTGCTGTAGGTCGGCTGAACCACGAACACCTTGCCGGAGTAATCCGCTACATACAGATTACCCGCGGAGTCCACGGCCACGGCTGTGGGCGTCGGAAAGCTACTTGGACTCAGCTTCGTATACGTGGGCGTAGACGTGGAGGCACCGTTGATCGCCCAGACTGCGCCGTTATAGGTAAAGGAGCTACCTGACAATACCCCCCCTTCATCGGCCACAAACAGCGTACCTCCATCCCCGGTTACTGCCAGTCCTTGCGGCTCTGCGAAGCTTTGGGTGAGCGAGATCTGGGTTCCAGGATAGAGGGCCAAGGATCCCGCAACATCGATGGCGTTCGCGTGCACGGCCAATGTGTCGTTATTGCTGTCGGTATAGCCGACAGCGCCGCTGCGCAGGCCAGGCGTGGTGGTCAGATAGGTCGCGTCGAATGTGAAGGAGCAAGTATTTCCGGCCGTCCCCGCACTTCCCGTTCCACCCGTTGCTGTCAAGCAGCTTACGGCATTCGTCGTAAACTCTCCGGTGTAATCTCCCTGTACGCTCTGGTAAATCGTTGGCGCGCTAACACCCGTGTTGAATTGAAAATTGGCGGTAACCAGCGGGGTTTTTGTACCTGCGTCGACACTGCCGAAATTCACAGGGCTGTTATAAAATAACTCGTCAACGGCCTCGTTTGCGCTATCTGATAGGAATAGATTACCCGTGGGACCAACTCCCATACTCGCCGGCGTTGAGCTGGTTGAGAACGGCACCAGATACCAGATGCCCGCGCCGGGAATTTCGAAGAGATGTTTTGCGCCACTATCCATGACGTACAAGTCTCCCGCTGGGTCGAATCCCATGCCGACAGGCGTTGTTGCAGTGGAAAACTTGAAAGCATAGTTGTTGGAAACAAGGATCGAAAGATAGGAAGTGGCAGCAGTTGTTCCGGATGCAAGTTCATAGATTTGATTGCTGGTATCGGCAAAAAAGAGGTCGCCCGCCTTATCCACTGTCAGCCCAACGGGATGGTAAGTCCCAGAACCCAGGGTGACTTTCGAGCCTGTGGGTGCGCCGGCTGCCGCCCGATAAATCGCGTTCTGCGTGTTATCCGCGATGTACAGATCATTTGCCGAGTCGACGGCCAAAGCGGTTGGAGTCTCCAGGGGAGCATAGGTGATTGTCGAGACTGCTTGCTCTGGGGTACCGGGGGATGCGACCTTGAGGACCTGGTGTCCCGCAGAGTCGGCAATATATAGGGTGCCGTTCGAGTCCACCGCCACCGCGGTCGGCGTGTTCAGAGTTGCACCCTGGAGAGAAAGAGTAGTTGCTGTTGCCGGAAGATAGCCGTTGAAGCCAGGGTTTCCGGTCACATTTTCGCTCGTTGGATCGATCATGACGACCGCCGGCGTTCCAGTTACAGTGCCTGCTACATAGACCGTGCCGCCGGTCGAAACCGCTAACCCGCGGACACCCCCCAGAGTGGGTGCGCCGAAGTTGGTGAAGCTGAAGGGAACCTGGGTATCGTAGGTGACGGGCGAGCCTACGGGTGCTTGTGCGAGCGCGGAGGTCGCCGCCAGCAGGGAGGCAAAGGCGGATAAGGCAGTTGCATCTCTCGATAATCCTGATTGACCCGAGCGAAACATAGGTAAGGTTCCTTACGATAATCGCCGGGGGTGGCCGTTAAGTTAGGCGTTCTACAGCACTTGCGGCTCGGACGGCAGAATTGCTCTGAGACTACCGGGGGGAGACAAGTGGGCCCATTGCACTAAATTGGAAAGTAACTCGTCACTAAAGTACTACTCGAGCGGCAGCAAAACATCGTGACGGGAAATTTCGGGGACATTCTAATGAAGCGCGTCAGACAGATGGCCGACATTGAGGGGACAGATTCCACAAGTGCTCGGTATACTCCGACAAATCGAGGAGACCCTTTAAGCTCGGAGTGGCAAGCATGGTCTCCGTATCCTGAATCCCCATGGCGATGTCACTCTCGATGCCAAGACCATTCTCGTGGAGAGCTCACCGTCTCGTACGAACTGATCCTGCTGAGTGTGAAAGCCCAGGTTGTCAAACGGGGCGCGGCTGAAGCCGCGTTTCTATGGACTGCTAGCGCAGGTTGGGGTGCAGCCTCTGGAATCCCGTTGCTTCCTGATAGGCCTTTGCAAAGACGCAGAGCTTCGCGTCCTGGTAGTGGTTGCCGAGAAAGGTGATGCTTACCGGGGTGCCTGGTCCACCCACCTGGTCGTCGCTGTCGGCGACCGTGGGTATCGGCGCATCCGCACCCCGTAGTCCATTGGGCACAATCACAGCGGGATGCCCGGTGAGATTAGTGACGGGAAGCTGCTCGCTGAAGGTGGACGCTACGATCACGTCCACTTTGCTGAAGATTGCGGAGACCTCGCGGATGGCCAGCGAGCGCGCGCGATTAGCCTGAATGTACTCGATAGCAGGATAAAAGCGCGCAACCCGAAAATTGTTAGGCCAGTCATCGGGTCCCTGTTGTGTCAGGAGCTTGTCACGGCCCGTAATGGTCAGTTCGTCGAAGGCGGCAGCGGCCTCGGCGGTGAGCAGGGGCCTCATCGCTTCGTAAGGCAGATCGGGCAGCCTGAGCGGGATCAGGTTCACACCCAAAGCATGCAGCTTGTCGAGCGCGGCTAAATCGTATTTGAGGTCATAGGCTCGCCGCACCCGGCGTGCGGCATCTTGCTGTTCACTGCGCTCGCGGTGTTTCTTCTCCTCCTCGGTCTCGCCCGGGGGAATCGTTTCGACGGGTGCAGGCTTCTCGGGATCAAAGGAGTCCTTCAGATATCCAATGCTGAGGCTCTTCCAGTCCAAACCGGCGTTCCAGTTGAACGCTGCATCGCGCACGGAGAGGTCTTCTCCATCCGGACCGTAGATGGCCTCAAGCACAATGGCGCAGTCTTCGACGGCGCGGCAGATAGAGCCGATCTTGTCCATGGTCCAGCTCAGGGCCATGGCCCCGGTACGGGGAACGAATCCGAAAGTCGGACGCAGGCCAGTCACGCCACAGCGGGTCGAAGGTGAAGCGATGGAGCCCAGGGTTTCCGTCCCGATAGAAAAGGCGACGCATCCAGCGGCGGTGGCCGAGGCGGAACCGGCGGAGGACCCGCTGGAGCCCTGCTTGGGGTTCCACGGATTGCGGGTACGTCCGCCGAACCAGTGATCGCCCATAGCCAGTGCGCCCAGCGTGGTCTTGGCGATCAGCACCGCGCCGGCGGCATCGAGGCGCTTGACGACGGTGGCATCCTCGTCGAAGCGCTGCGTTTCAAAGCCGCCCGCACCCCAGGTGGTGGGATATCCCTTCACCGCCAGCAGGTCCTTGCCTCCCCAGGGCAAACCATGTAACGGGCCGCGGTACTTACCCCGGGCGATTTCCGCGTCCGCTTCCTTCGCCAGGGCGAGAGCGCGATCTTCGGTAATGGTCACGACGAAGTGGAGCACGGGATCGTAGCGTTTGATCCGCGCGAGGTACATCTCGGTTAGCGCGGTAGAGGAAACTTTCTTCCGCCGCACCAGGTCTGCCAGCTCAACCACGGTGGAGAAGGCGAGCTCTTCAAGGTTCGACGGAACGGTAATAGCGTGTGGCGGCTTGCTGTACAC
>CAWCKO010000069.1:0-41070 GCA_963796145.1 uncultured Acidobacteriaceae bacterium
CACCGCCGTGCCGTTAGTTGACGAGTTGCTCTGGACGGTCAGCTGACCCGTCAACGCTCCCGCTGTCGCTGGATCGAACTGCACATTCAGCGTCACCGACTGGGTCGGATTCAAGGTGACCGGCAAGGTCGCTGCCGACATCGTGAAGCCGGTCCCACTCAGCGTTGCTGAGTTGATGGTCACCGGCGCCGTCCCCGTGGAGGTCAACGTCACGGGCAGCGTCGATGCCGTATTCACCGTCACATTGCCAAATGCCAAACTCGCCGGGCTGATGGTCAACGTGGGCACCGCAGCATTCAGCTGCAGTGCAAAGGTCTTGGAAACTCCACCTGCACTCGCCGTCAGGGTCACCGATTGCGCCGTCGTCACCGACGACACCGTCGCCGTAAACCCGGCGCTGGTCGCATTGGCCGGAACCACCACCGTGGCAGGAACCGTGACCGAAGCACTGCTGCTGGTCAGGCCTACACTCACACCACCGCTCCCGGCAGCCGAGCTCAGCGTCACCGTGCACGTATCGCTCCCCGCTCCCGTCATCGACGCGCTGCTGCATGACAACCAACTCAATACCCCTGGCACAGCCGTGCCTGTGCCTGTCAGGCCAATCACCGCCGTGCCGTTAGTCGACGAATTGCTCTGGACGGTCAGCTGACCCGTCAACGCTCCCGCTGTCGCTGGATCGAACTGCACATTCAGCGTCACCGACTGGGTCGGATTCAAGGTGACCGGCAAGGTCGCTGCCGACATCGTGAAGCCGGTCCCACTCAGCGTTGCTGAGTTGATGGTCACCGGCGCCGTCCCCGTGGAGGTCAACGTCACGGGCAGTGTCGATGCCGTATTCACCGTCACATTGCCGAATGCCAAACTCGCCGGGCTGATCGTCAACGTGGGCACCGCAGCATTCAGCTGCAGTGCAAAGGTCTTGGAAACTCCACCTGCACTCGCCGTCAGGGTCACCGATTGCGCCGTCGTCACCGACGACACCGTCGCTGTAAACCCGGCGCTGGTCGCATTGGCCGGAACCACCACCGTGGCAGGAACCGTGACCGAAGCACTGCTGCTGGTCAGGCCTACACTCACACCGCCGCTCCCGGCAGCCGAGCTCAGCGTCACCGTGCAAGCATCGCTCCCCGCTCCCGTCATAGACGCGCTGGTGCAAGACAGCCCACTCAATACCCCTGGCACAGCCGTGCCTGTGCCTGTCAGGCCAATCACCGCCGTGCCGTTAGTCGATCGAATTGCTCTGGACGGTCAGCTGACCCGTCAACGCTCCCGCTGTCGCTGGATCGAACTGCACATTCAGCGTCACCGACTGGGTCGGATTCAAGGTGACCGGCAAGGTCGCTGCCGACATCGTGAAGCCGGTCCCACTCAGCGTTGCTGAGTTGATGGTCACCGGCGCCGTCCCCGTGGAGGTCAACGTCACGGGCAGCGTCGATGCCGTATTCACCGTCACATTGCCAAATGCCAAACTCGCCGGGCTGATCGTCAACGTGGGCACCGCAGCATTCAGCTGCAGTGCAAAGGTCTTGGAAACTCCACCTGCACTCGCCGTCAGGGTCACCGATTGCGCCGTCGTCACCGACGACACCGTCGCTGTAAACCCGGCGCTGGTCGCATTGGCCGGAACCACCACCGTGGCAGGAACCGTGACCGAAGCACTGCTGCTGGTCAGGCCTACACTCACACCGCCGCTCCCGGCAGCCGAGCTCAGCGTCACCGTGCACGTATCGCTCCCCGCTCCCGTCATAGACGCGCTGCTGCAAGACAGCCCACTCAATACCCCTGGCACAGCCGTGCCTGTGCCTGTCAGGCCAATCACCGCCGTGCCGTTAGTCGTCGAATTGCTCTGGACGGTCAGCTGACCCGTCAACGCTCCCGCTGTCGCTGGATCGAACTGCACATTCAGCGTCACCGACTGGGTCGGATTCAAGGTGACCGGCAAGGTCGCTGCCGACATCGTGAAGCCAGTCCCACTCAGCGTTGCCGAGTTGATGGTCACCGGCGCTGTCCCCGTGGAAGTCAACGTCACGGGCAGTGTCGATGTCGTATTCACCGTCACATTGCCAAATGCCAAACTCGCCGGGCTGATCGTCAACGTGGGCACCGCAGCATTCAGCTGCAGTGCAAAGGTCTTGGAAACTCCACCCGCACTCGCCGTCAGGGTCACCGATTGCGCCGTCGTCACCGACGACACCGTCGCTGTAAACCCGGCGCTGGTCGCATTGGCCGGAACCACCACCGTGGCAGGAACCGTGACCGAAGCACTGCTGCTGGTCAGGCCTACACTCACACCACCGCTCCCGGCAGCCGAGCTCAGCGTCACCGTGCACGTATCGCTCCCCGCTCCCGTCATAGACGCGCTGGTGCAAGACAGCCCACTCAATACCCCTGGCACAGCCGTGCCTGTGCCTGTGAGGCCAATCACCGCCGTGCCGTTAGTCGACGAGTTGCTCTGGACGGTCAGCTGACCCGTCAACGCTCCCGCTGTCGCTGGATCGAACTGCACATTCAGCGTCACCGACTGGGTCGGATTCAAGGTGACCGGCAAGGTCGCTGCCGACATCGTGAAGCCAGTCCCACTCAGCGTTGCCGAGTTGATGGTCACCGGCGCCGTCCCCGTGGAAGTCAACGTCACGGGCAGTGTCGATGTCGTATTCACCGTCACATTGCCAAATGCCAAACTCGCCGGGCTGATGGTCAACGTGGGCACCGCAGCATTCAGCTGCAGTGCAAAGGTCTTGGAAACTCCACCTGCACTCGCCGTCAGGGTCACCGATTGCGCCGTCGTCACCGACGACACCGTCGCTGTAAACCCGGCGCTGGTCGCATTGGCCTGGAACCACCACCGTGGCGGAACCGTGACCGAAGCACTGCTGCTGGTCAGGCCTACACTCACACCGCCGCTCCCGGCAGCCGAGCTCAGCGTCACCGTGCACGTATCGCTCCCCGCTCCCGTCATGGATGCGCTGCTGCAAGAGAGCCCACTCAATACCCCTGGCACAGCCGTGCCTGTGCCTGTGAGGCCGATCACCGCCGTGCCGTTGGTCGACGAGTTGCTCTGGACGGTCAGCTGACCCGTCGACGCTCCCGCTGTCGCTGGATCGAACTGCACATTCAGCGTCACCGACTGGGTCGGATTCAAGGTGACCGGCAAGGTCGCTCGCCGACATCGTGAAGCCAGTCCCACTCAGCGTTGCCGAATTGATGGTCACCGGCGCCGTCCCCGTGGAGGTCAACGTCACGGGCAGCGTCGATGCCGTATTCACCGTCACATTGCCGAATGCCAGACTCGCCGGGCTGATCGTCAACTGCGGACTCGCTACCGCCGTGCCCGTGCCGCTCAGATTGACAACCGCCGTGCTGTTGGTCGACGAGTCGCTTTGGATAGTCAGCTGGCCAGAAGCCGCTCCCGTGACAGCCGGCTCGAACTGTACATTCAGCGTCACTGACTGGCCTGGGTTCAAGGTGACCGGGAACGTGCCTCCCGACATCGTGAAGCCTGTACCCGTCAATGCTGCCGAGTTGATGGTCACCGGCGCCGTCCCGGTAGAGGTCAACGTCACTGGCTGTGTCGACGCCGTGTTCAGCGTCACATTGCCGAACATCAGACTCACCGCGCTGAGCGTCAACTGCGGACTTGCAGCCGCCGTGCCCGTGCCGCCCAGATTAACAACCGCCGTGCTGTTGGTCGACGAGTCGCTTTGGATAGTCAACTGCCCGGACGCCGCTCCCGTGGTAGTCGGCTCGAACTGCACATTCAACGTCACCGACTGACCTGGATTCAAGGTTACCGGGAACGTGGCTCCCGATACCGTAAAGCCAGTCCCACTCGCTGTTGCCGAATTGATGGTGACCGGCGCCGTCCCTGTGAGGTCAACGTCAGGGGCTGCGTCGATGCCGTGTTCACCGTCACATCGCCGAACGTCAGACTGGCCGCGCTGAGCGTCAACTGCGGACTTGTGGCCGCCGTGCCCGTGCCGCTCAGATTGACAACCGCTGTACCGTTGGTCGACGAGCTGCTTTGGATGGTCAACTGGCCCGACCCCGCTCCCGTCGTGGTGGGTTCGAACTGCACATTCAACGTCACCGACTGGCTTGGATTCAAGGTCACCGGGAACGTGGCTCCCGACATCGTGAAGCCCGTGCCCGTTAATGCTGCCGAGCTGATGGTGACCGGCGCCGTGCCGGTGGAAGTCAGCGTCACCGGCTGTGTCGACGCCGTGTTCACCGTCACATTGCCGAAGGTCAGACTGGCCGCACTGAGCGTCAACTGCGGACTGGTGGCCGCCGTGCCCATGCCGCTCAGATTAACAACCGCTGTGCCGTTGGTCGACGAGTTGCTTTGGATCGTCAACTGGCCTGACGCCGCTCCCGTCGCAGTCGGCTCGAACTGCACATTCAGCGTCGCTGACTGGCCTGGATTCAAGGTGACCGGGAACGTGGCTCCCGACACCGTAAAGCCGTTCCCACTCGGCGTTGCGGAGTTAATCGTGACTGGGGCCGTCCCCGTAGAAGTCAACGTCAGGGGCAGTCTCGTCGGTGTGTTCACCGTCACATTGCCAAACGTGAGACTCGCCGCGCTCAGCGTCAACTGCGGGCTTTCGACTGCCGTGCCCGTGCCGCTCAGATTGACAACCGCTGTGCTGTTGGTCGACGAGTTGCTTTGGATCGTCAACTGGCCAGACGCCGCTCCCGTGGTGGTGGGATCGAACTGCACATTCAGCGTCACCGACTGACTCGGATTCAAGGTCACCGGGAACGTGGCGCCCGACGTTGTGAAGCCAGTACCGGTGAGTGCTGCCGAGTTGATTGTTACCGGCGCAATCCCGGTGGAAGTCAGAGTCACTGGCTGTGTCGACGCCGTGTCAACCGACACATTGCCGAACGTCAGACTGGCCGTGCTGAGCGTCAACTGTGGACTGGCATCCGCCGTGCCCGTGCCGCTCAGCGTGCCTGTACCGTTCAGATTGACAACCGCTGTGCTATTGGTCGACGAATTGCTTTGGATAGTCAGCTGGCCAGAGGCCGCTCCGGTAGTGGCGGGATCGAACTGCACATTCAGCGTCAGCGACTGGCTCGGATTCAAAGTGACCGGGAATGTACCTCCCGATAGCATGAAGCCAGTACCGCTGACCGCTGCCGAGTTAATCGTGACCGGCGCAGTCCCCGTGGAGGTCAACGTTACGGGCTGCGTGGATGCCGAGCCAACCGTTGAATTGCCGAATGCCAAATTGGCGGCACTGACGGTTAAAATCGGCGTCGAACTGCTGGTACTCCCACCGACTCCCTGGCCGGTGATTGTACCCTGATAGATCTGCTTGCCCCCGGGACCCATCACGTTGAATTGGCCAGAGTAGCTGGTATTGTTGCCGGGCTTGAACCCGATCTGGAAGTTGTAAACAGCTCCGCCATTGATAGTAACGGGAAGATTGCTCTGACCGTTGACAAAGAAACTCTGCCCGGAAACGTTTAGTTGGGAAACATCGATGGGCGCAGAAGTGACATTGTAAAGCAGGACTTTGCTAGTGGCGGTTTGCCCGACAGGTACAGCACCAAAACTGATTGAACCAGGCGAGACGCTAAGTGGACCGGTGGCTGAAGAACTCGGCGAAAATCCGCAACCTGCCAGCGCAACGACGAGGCAACATGCCAATATGACAAACAGCTTTGAGTACAAATCGTCGAATCTGCGGATCGAACTGCGCCCGCCGGCACAATATGAACTGAACAACGCGTCACCCCTCTGTAAACGTGCAAGCTTTCCAGAGGCAGACAAAAAGAAGAATTGTTAGAAGTGTTACTCGTCAAATTTGGAGGCTGCGGAGCTCTCGAAGGGGCATCCGGCTGCCGTGAACTCGATCATTGTTTACGTTGGAAAAAACCTCATGCAAGTTAAGATCGAGTCGCCTGGTAGTTCAGCGGTGCAGTGACAGCCTGACGAGGTAGATTGCAACTTGTATGGATTCTTACTCCACTATGGGTCCTCCTCAATCACACTAATTAGTCATAGGTTTGTAGCGAATCAGTACATAAGTAACAAGACGTTCCTTAAGTAACCTTTGTGTGCCGACCTGGTGCCCAGGAATACCGGAAGGATACGCGATGTTTTCCAAACGAATGAGATTGGAGAAATTAATTTGCTTTCATATCCAAGCCTGCTCGCGAATCTTAGATTTTGCGGGTGGGGTTTTGCGGAAGGTGTATGGCGCGGGTAATGCTGTCAGACGGCCCGCGACGGCGCTTTCGCGTCTAGGGAATCGTCGCGGTGACCTGGTTGGACGAAGTGCTTTGCACCCCGGAGGAGTCGACACTGGTCACGTAGTAAACATATGTCGCACTGGCCTGGACTGCCGTGTCCACATACGTTGTCTGCGCGTCAGCCGACGAGTTGAGCAGCTGATAGGTTGAGCTGCCACCTGTCGCTCGATAGACGTCATAGCCTACTACCGGATCAGAAGAGCTACTCGGCGCATCCCAATTCAGCGTCACTTGGTGTGAACCGCTTCCGCCTGCGCTTGCTCCTGTGCCGCTCAGGCCGATCACCGCCGTACCGTTGGTCGACGAGTTGCTCTGGAGAGTCAGCTGCCCGGTCAAGGCTCCCGCAGTTGTTGGATCGAACTGCACTTCCAGTGTTACCGCCAAGCTTGGATTCAAGGTGACCGGGAAGGTGGCGCCCGACATCGTGAAACCCGTCCCACTCAATGTTGCCGAGTTGATAGTCACCGGCGCCGTCCCCGCGGAGGTTAACGTCACGGGCAGCGTTGACGGAGTATTTACCGTCACATTACCGAACGCCAAACTGGTCGCGCTAATGGTTAACGTGGGGACCGTCGTACCTGCAGCATTCAGCTGCAGAGCGAACGTCTTGGAAACACCACCCGCACTCGCCGTCAGGGTTACCGATTGCGCCGCGCTAACCGACGACGCAGTAGCCGTAAAGCCGGCGCTGGTCGCATTGGCCGCTACCGCCACCGTGGCAGGAACCGTGACCGCCGCATTGCTGCTGGCCAAGCCCACGCTCAGACCACTGCTCCCGGCGGCCGAGCTCAGCGTAACCGTACAAGTATCGTTCCCCGCTCCTGTCACGGACGCGTTGCTGCAAGCGAGAGCACTCAATGCCGCCGACGCGGCCGTCCCTGTGCCCGACGTGCCCGTGTTGGTCTCGCCTGTCGTGCTGCTTCCCGCCGCACTACCACAACCTGAGACTGAGACGACGGCGAGGCAGCACGTCAATATTGTGAACAGCTTCGCCCACAAACCATCGAGTCTGGAGATCGGACCTCGCTTGCATGGGCGATATGAACTGAACAACGTCCTCACCTCTGTAAATGTGCCTACTCTTCCGAGGTTGATAAACGAACATTCCCAGGCAATGGTGCTCGTAAATTTGGGGCCTGCAGCTCCCTCGATTCGAGGGAGACGTCCGGCTCCAGTGAAGGTTATCGGCTTTTCACTTTAAAGCCCACTGTGGACTTCGCACGTCATTGTAATCCCCTCACGCAAATTGAGATCGAAGCCGCCTGGTAACTCAATCTTGCAAGGTAACGCGTCAAGGGATTGTCACTCCATCTTCGGGGGTCCTCAATGACACGAATTAGTCACTGATTGATTTCGACGTTTGGACTCCCAAGAGGTAACCACAACCTATACTGGTAAGTGAACGGGCTCTTAGACTTGCCGTAGCTGTCCTTCTCCGCTTGAAATCAGCCTAAGGTCAGAACAGCATGCACCTGTGTAGCACGAATTGTGCAGAATTACGTCCGTGCTGTTGCCCCTATTTTTTGTAGCCGGCCACGTAACCAAAGTAACCCAGAGGTAGCGTAGATGGTCTGGGGGCCTAGCTCCTCTCTCCTCTTGCTTGAAACTAGCGACGAGACCTTGGCCTTCGCCGCAGAGCGATATTGTCTTGGCACAAGAGCGGCCGGGTGACCGGGACAGCCTATTTCGACGCCCAGAAACAGGAAGTATTTCAGAAGGCCAAAGCGGTCGTTCTGTCCGCAAATGGCCTGGAAGCACTGCTGCTATCGAAGTCGGCCCAGTATCCTGACGGCCTCGCGAATTCGAATGGTGTGGTCGGCAAATATCTGATGAGCGGAAACGTCGTGGATGCGAGCGGGCTCTTCGAGCATCCCCTGAACGAATTTAAGGGCATCGTAAGCGGAGCCGGTGTTCTGGACTATGTCCCCAGCGATCCCAAGCAAGGTTTCTATGGCGGTGGCCGCATGACCGCCAGAGGCCGGCAGGAGCCTATCCAATATGGGCGCGAAGGGGCACACCACGCCCCGAAATAGGGGGCAGCTTACAAGCAGGCGCTGAGGGAACAGGCCAACCGGAAGATGATCCTATCCAATTTCGTCACCCAGTTGCCGATCGAGACCAATGAGTGGATCTAGAGCCCGACCTGAAGGACGCCTGGGGCTTGCCGGCGATGCGAATCACGATGACAGGTCATCCTGATGACATCAAGGCCATGGAGCTCTTTAAGCAGAAGTCAATCGAGATTCTTCAGGCCGCGGGGGCGACCGCAGTGTGGGCAGAGCCGACGGGCCAGGCTCGCGGAGGTGCTCACAGCCGTGGCACCTGCCGAATGGGGAACGATCCGAAGTCGTCAGTCGTCGACAAGTACCATCGCGCGCACGATGTCCCCAACCTGTACATCGTGGACGGCAGCAGCTTCGTCACCGGTGGTCGCAATCACCCCACGATGCCAATCCAGGCTCTCGCGTTCCCTGCCGCCGAACATCTCATCCCCCAAGCGGAGAGTGGAAGAATTTAATCAGGTAGACCTTTACGGTATCTAGACGGCTGGGAATATCCGCATCGGCCGTTGTAACTGCAGTGGCGGCAATCCGGCAGAGTCTCGGATAACTAATTCGGATTGTGGATGGCCTCAATTTACATGAGACAAGACTTCGAAGATTGGGTTGCCAGTAGCAACGCAACGATCCTGCCACGGCAACTCCAACTCGGCCTTGCCTTAGGGGATCGTTGTGGCGACGCTGCCAGACGGGTTGCTTTCTACCCCAGCAGCGTCAACACTTTCTACAACGTAGTCGTAGGTCAAACCCGCCTGAACTGTACTGTCCACATAGGTAGTTTGAGTATCGACTGAGGAGTTGAGTTGCTGGTAAGCGCTACTGCCGCCAGACGATCGATAGACGTAATAGCCTACGACTGGAGCAGGGGAACTTGCAGGTGCGCTCCAACTTAAGCTGACCTGATGTGACGCGCTTTCCCCGGTGCCGCTCAGGCCGATCACGGCACTACCGCTGGTCGCCGAGTTGCTCTGAATGGCCAACTGTCCCGTCGCTGACCCGGTAACCGTAGGATCGAATTGAACATCCAGGGTCAGGGCCAAACCCGGATTCAATGTGACCGGGAAGCTCGCACCCCCCGACATTGTGAAACCCGCACCGCTCAATTTCGCCGAGCTGATCGTCACTGCCGTCGTGCCCGTCGAGGTTAACGTCACCGGCAACGTAGTTGCCGTGTTGAGCGCCACGTTCCCGAACACCAGGCTAGACGGACTTATCGTTAACCCCGGTTGCGTAGTATTGAGGAGCTCAATGACGAAGCTCTTCGAGACGCCGTTTAAGCTTGCCGTCAATGTCGCCGATTGGGCAGACGTGACTGCCGACGCGCTTGCCGTAAATTGTGCGCTGGTCGCATTTGCAGGAACTGTCACCGTAGCCGGCACAGTAACAGCCGCATTGCTGCTCGCCAAGCTCAGGTTCAAACTGTATCTTGTGGCCGCGCTCAGCGTTGCCGTGCACGTGTCACTCCCTGCCCCCGTTATAGACGAACTGCTGCAGGACAGCGAATTCAACGTTATATGGTTATAGCGCTCGCTAGCCCTAGCCTGGGCGGATGTGGCCTGTGCCGATAGAATACCGCAAACTAACAAGAGGAAAATCAATGACGTTAGGGTGCGTCGACTGCGGAGACGAGCATTTTGGATGCAAGAACCCCTCATGCAGGTATCTATCGCAAATGTGGCTTGACATATTAGTATTTGTGTCACTCTGAGACTACTCCAGTGGTTCTAAATAGTGTTCGCCTTAATTTCAATCAACTTTAGATGCCCTCGAAGCGAATGCAAATACATCCGCTCGATCGATAGGACATATCAGGGTGATCAGATAAGTTGACGCTAAGTTTAGTGAGTCCTTATGTTCTTTAGCCGCTCCCTACACTAATAATAAAACGTGTTAATCCACTCGCTCCCTGAAGCACAGGGAGCAGCATGAGCCAAAGCAGGCAGATAAGGTGGATCAAAAGAGGCTGTCGGAATGCTGGTGACGGAAGCCTAAGATGCTGGTCTCGAATGACTTCGACGCCACACTAGCAGGTACTGATGAAGTTTGCTCTACTTGTGTTGCCTAACACCCAGCAAAGTTCTCCTAATAAAAATTTAAGGCGTCCGAAGAGCGGAGCCATCAATCGGTAACATGGCATTCCATTCGCATTACCACACGAAGAGCACACCAAATGTGCTTTAGAGGGGATGATACACAATTCCGCGAAGCGAGAAGTTTGTTTTGGCTACGATTATTTAAACCAAAGTGCTGGGAACCATGCATCAACGTCCGACGTGTGCATATTCTGCAAGGATTGCGTAAAAGTGCGCTACCCACGGTAGGTGAAATTACACGCTAAGCCCTTTGTGAGTGCCTATGCTTTGTGATGAGACCAAGTATCAACTTGGCCGCCAACTCACTTCAGGAAATTTATACCGCCGCAAGGAATCTGGAACGCTTCCGTTGTTCATCGGTGGGCATGACAGGGAACAGTCGGAGCAGCTGGTTACACGCGAATTGGAGGTCCTGGCGGAGAAAGCGGGCCTGGTCGAAATCTTCAAATCCAAAGACGCAGCAGCGTCGGCGCCATTCGGAGCGCGTACCTATGCGGCTATGAGCAAACCCAAGGCCGAAGAATATATATCGCTTCTTCCTTGAGAGCATGGAAGACCTTTACGACAAAATAAAGGAGGACGAGCGATTCTGCAGGCAGTGGGCCGAAAGTCGGGCCTCGGTTTTGAACTGCCTTCAGTTGTACCGAACGTACAAGAATCGCTGCCAAAGGCGTGAAGGTCGCGCTCGCCGACCAGTCCACCATCTGGAGCGGGTTCTCCAAGTCCGCAGTGGTCACGATATTGGTCAGCGCTGAGACCAGGGCGGCGAAGTTGGCATGGCGGGGTCGGGGAGTCGCGAGAGCTACCCGGGCGCCGATAAACATCCCGAAAGAAGAGGGCGGCGTGGCCGCGCTCGGACCGACTTCCGATTGCCCTCGCCGGCAACTAGCCATTTCTGAGGGACAAAAAACATCAGTTCCGATTTATACAAGCTTGTTCACTACAGCCGTAGTGAGATTCCGGCTACTGGCGAAGAGGTGGCGGATGCCCTGTTGAGCTTGCTCGAATCCGTTCGACCCAAGAATCCGCGCCTCAATATCACGAGCGCCTTGCTCTTCCAAGCTGGCGTCTTCGCGCAGGTCCTGGAGGGCCCGCAAAATTCAGTTGTGCAACTCTTTGGCCTTATCCGGCTTGATGACCGTCATAGTGAAGTAACGGTACCCTCCGTGGCCCAGAAGCCGAGCGCGACTTTCCCAAGTGGTCAACGGCGTTTGCAGATGGGGAAAGATAAGTAGACTTTCACCGGAACAAGCTGCCATCAATGCTGTTTTCCCAAAACAAGAAGGTGCCGGAGAAGAACTGCTCGCAGCGCTCAAAACTGTTTTCGTACACAAAGACAGTTTCCTTCTGTGAAGGGCTGTGAAGACCAAGCAATCGAAAGGGTTTTACTCGTAAACAGAAGCTGGGGGCTGGTTCAACTCTCGAAAACTGGGAGGGCTGCTTGCGCAAGTGGCTCAACTCTGCACTCCGTAAGCTACCTCTTTCGGAGGTGAACAACTCCGCGTTAAAACGCCCGTTGCCGCCATGTCCGAAAGTGGTCTCTCGTGAAAGTCAAAAACCGCGTAAGTCTTTCAAATGAGTGAGAAATAATGGTCGGGGAGAGAGGATTCGAACCTCCGACCCCCTGGTCCCGAACCAGGTGCTCTACCAGGCTGAGCCACTCCCCGAACTTGCCAGCGGAAGGATGTTCACGGCCGAAGGGGTCCTGGTTGATCCCTTTGTAAACGCTCGCGAACACCTCAAAGTGTATCAGAAGATGCCCACGGCCAGACCCCCAAGCATCCGATGGCGAAAGGGTGCAGGAGTCGTAGCTATTGAGGAACGGCCACAAGATTCGTCGGAGGAGCGGGGGCCGGTGCCGCTCCACCAGCGGCTTTATACGCATCGGTCTCGGCGGCCCAGATGCCCACGGAAACCCCCGCCTCCTCGGTGGCGGTCCAGGTAACCTGACTCTGGTTGGGGTTGTAGTACGCCCCCCAGGCGTTGTTTGAGGCGCATCCACCGTTGCTGAGGGCTTCAGCCGACCAGAAACAGCCCTCATAGTTCTGCCCACTTCCCGCGAAGCCGACGGCGGTATCGGAGTACTGCGAGCCGTCCATCAGCACAAGTCCGTTCGAGGTGCTCGGGGTGATGGAAACAGAGGTCCAGTTCCCGGCGGCCGTCTGGTTTCCCGCTGCAGCCACGGACTTGTCGAAGGCAGAGGCTGCGGCTCCCTGGACGCAGTACAACTCCACGCTATCCGCGCCGGTATACGCGTTGAAGGTGAAGGTCACGCTCTCGGCGGGCGAGGGTGATGCCCCAGATGCGGACCAGTTGTGGACGCACGTATTGTTCCCACTGTCGCATTGCTGGGCATGATTGGAGGCCCAGGTATCCCCGTTGGAGTCGGACACCGCAGTCATGTCCTGATTGGCCCCGATGAAGTCAGCTACAAGTAAGTTTGCGGTGCTTGGGCAAGGGAAATAAACCTTGAGGGGGGTGGGATCCCACGGCGAGTAATTCGTGAAGGGAACGTTCTTTCGCGCCACAATCCTTATGCCCGAGGGCATAGGAGTTCCGGCGGAGGCGGATTTGAAAAATACCGCAAGACTGACAAAGCCTCCCGTGCTTTCTGTCATTTGAGGGTTGAGCGTATTGGTCGAATTGTAAGCGCCCCACTGTGCGCCCTCCGCCCATGCCCAAGTACCGAGGAAGTTGGTCCAGCTAATATTCGATTGGCTGCCTGGCGTGTAGTGAACGCCTATTCCGCCCCCGCTACCGACACCTACGTCATCGTTCCACGCAAACTGCACGACCAAATCATTCGCGGCACTTGGAGTCACGCCACTCGATCCCTGAACGGTCGTGGAATTGGCGAAGCCGCAACTGCTTCCGTCAAAGGCCGTGGATGCGTTCGCGGACACGTTTGTCCACTCAGCCACGGCCGGCGCACCCTGGTTCTGAGTCGTCGCGTGGTAGGTCGTTTTGATTTGCCTAACTCCGGCTGGAGCGTTCAATAGATAGTAAATGCCAATCTCTTCTCCGCCGGTGGTATCGGAGCAGGTTGCGGCGAGTGAGTAAGTGTCGTTCTGGTCGTCGGTGACCGTTGGAGTGCTCGCCGTACGGTCGAATGTCACGATGTCCATGAGCATGTTCCCGGCGAGGCTGGGGTTCGGCAACTGACTCAGCACGTACTGTCCCGCTTGGAGGCTCCCGCCGCTGCCCATGTAGTACAGAGCCCAGTCGAGGTCATCGCCCACTTGGATTAACGACGGACTCTGAGCCTGGCTAGAAACGGTTGCGACCAAACACGCAACGATCAGAACCCCGAATTTCTTCATCTGTCTCATTTGAAAGTCATCCTTCCAGCCAATTCGTTAAACCCACTTCCTTCGATGCAAACATTTGGGATTGCGGCGGCGGAGTCAAACGAATTGAACCCGACTCGTCGTACGCTACGTAGCTGTTCGCAATCCAGCCTGTTTTCGACTCCGTGATTACCGCCGTGGTCGGGGACACCGACATGGCCATGTCCGTCGTGTGGTTAGTAGTGGCACTGGACCCGCCGTACGCCCCTTCTGTTCCGCTGGTGGCCGAAACGCCGAGGAGAGCGGTCTGTTTGACGCTCCACTGGCCGCTTACTTGCGTGGCCTCTTCAGTTTGGAACTCCACCATGTGGCAATATAAGAGCCGACAACTGGAGCACTCAGGCCGTACATGACATTCCAAAATTAGAGCACTACCGGCTCCCGGCGCAACTGCACCGAAAGTTGCAGAAATGGCTTGCCTGGTTTTTCCAGTCTACGCCCCTCTCTCCGTGATCGACGAGTGTCTTGTCCTCAAGCAGCTGCCACTCCCTTCGTTCATCGGCTCGCATTTCACCACCAACAACCAACCCTCCCAGTCGACTTACTGCCCGTACGAACCTAGCCTTCGCCCAATGGTGAAAATTCCACACCGCGAAGCCCCAAAACACCAAATCACCGAGCAAAAATTGCGTGGGAGAGTTCCCCGACACCGCTCAACATGAAGTAAGTCCAGCATGAAGTAAGTCTGGCTTGAAGTAAGGGCCGGGACTTGACGAAGATTGCGTATTCCAGCTTGACTTGTTCTCGATGAAACCTGTGCAGCAACTCGATCTCAGCGGCCTACATGTCCTCGACGGAGGCATGGCTACTGAACTAGAGCGCAGAGGTTTCAACCTCGACGGTCCCTTGTGGTCTGCGCACGTTCTGGAGAACTCGCCCGAGGCCATCGCCGCCGTACATCGCGACTATCTCGAGGCCGGCGCCGATTGCCTGCTGACAGCAAGCTATCAGGTTTCCGCCGAGGGCTTTCAGAAGATCGGCCGCGAACCACAAAACGCCGCCAAGGCGGCGGCGAATGCGCTTCGGGCGGCGGTGGCCATCGCCGAGAAAGTCAGGAGCGAGTACCAAGCCATCTCACCGCGCAGGATCTGGATTGCGGCTTCGCTCGGGTCCTACGGTGCGATGCTGCACAACGGAGCGGAGTACCACGGTAATTACGCCGCCTCCTTCGATGAGCTGGTGGGGTTCCACCGCCGCCGCATCGCGGTGCTCGCCGAAACCAATGCCGACTTCCTGGCACTAGAAAGCATTCCCTCGCTTGAAGAAGCCAAGGCTATCCTGGCCGCACTTCGCCCTTATCCCGATTTGCCCGCCTACCTCAGTTTTACCTGCCAGGATGGAACGCACGTCTCCCATGGAGAGGCCCTGCAAGCATGCGCGGAACTACTTGATAAGCAGCCTCAGGTCGTTGGGATCGGTGTCAACTGTACCCGTCCCGAGCTGATCGGCAGCCTCATCGGCGAGCTGGCACAGGTCACAAAAAAACCTATCATCGTCTATCCCAACTCCGGCGAGCAGTGGGACGCGATTCATCACTGTTGGCAGGGCGACGGGCAGATACGCGAGTTTGGCGAACTGGCGCGCAGGTGGCGGACCGCCGGCGCGCAATGGATCGGAGGTTGTTGCCGCACCGGGCCCGAACACGTGAGGGAGGTGGCCGATGTCTGGCGTGGCTGAGCGGGAATGCTCTAAGCTGTTCTCCGTGCACAAATTACTTTTCTGCCTGCTGTTCGTTGCCGGGACCGTGTCCCTCGCCGTCGCTCAGTCCAACAGCAAACCGCGGGCATGGATCAGGAAATCCTGCAGCAAATCCCGCAGCGAATGAAGTCGTTCGTCGATAAGCAGACCGTCGCTGGCGCCGTTACCCTTGTCGCCCACGGCAGCGACATTGTGGAGTTCGACGCCACCGGCATGGCCGATATTGAAGCCGGCCATCCCATGCAGAAGGACACCATTTTCCAGATCATGTCCATGACCAAGCCGGTCACAGCGATCGGGATCATGATGCTCGCCGAACAAGGCAAGCTCGCTCTGCGCGACCCGGTGGAACAGTACCTGCCCGAGTTCCACGACCTGCGCGTCGCCACCACGCTGGTCCGGACGCCAAACGCCTTAGTATCCCCAACCACGCCATCACTATCCGCGACCTGCTTACCCACACCGCGGGTATTCAGGACTACCCCGGGCCGCCGGCAATCCGCGACTACGCCCAAACCATGAGCGTGCCCCTGGATGAGGTGGTCAGGCAGCTCGCCAAACAGCCACTGCTGTTTCAGCCGGGCACGCAGTGGAGCTATTCCAGTCCGGGCATCGAAATTCTCGGCCGCATCATCGAGGTCTGCTCCGGCGAGAAATATGTGGACTACGTTACAGAACACATCCTCAAGCCGCTGGGAATGAAAGACAGCTTCTTCTTCCCGCCGCCCGACAAGATCAACCGCATTGCCATGGTTTACGCCCAGAAGGACGGGAAACTGGTGCGCGCCCCGGCAAGCATTCTGGGAGGCGACCCGGCAAAATACCGCCAGGGAGCGGTCTTTCCGGCACCGGGATGGGGCCTTTACTCCACCGCCGAAGACCTGCTGCATCTCTACCGCATGATGCTCGGCGACGGTGTGTACGAAGGCCATCGCTACCTGTCGCCATTCTCCGTCCACGTAATGACGGAACCGCAGACCACAGGAATTCAGCCGGTGGGATGGATGCGCGGCTCCGACTATGGCCTCGCCTGGGAAGTGGTGACCGATCCGCTGGGCGAGCTTGCAGGACACACAATAGGTACCTACGGCCACGGCGGAGCCTTTGGCACCCAGGGTTGGATCGATCCCAACAACGACCTGATCTCCATCCTGCTGATTCAGCGGTCCGACGAGGGAACCGAGAGCATGACCAACGTGTTCCTCAACATGGCGGAGGCCGGCGTCGGCAAGTAAGCGTCGTCACATTCCTGCAACATGCGACAATAGACTTACCCGCATGAAACCTGAGTCGCTCTCCGTGGACCTGGAATCAATCTCTGTTACGCCGGAACTTCTGGCTCAGCACAGCATCACACCCGAAGAGTACCAACGGATCGTTGCCGCCCTGGGGCGGACTCCCGGGCTCACGGAGCTGGGCATCTACAGCGTCATGTGGAGCGAGCACTGCTCCTACAAGTCCTCCCGCGTCCACCTCAAGCGGCTGCCGACACGCAGCAAGCTCGTGGTGCAGGGGCCGGGAGAGAATGCCGGCATCATTGATGTCGGCGACGGCTGGGCCTGCGCTTTCAAGATCGAGTCCCATAATCACCCCTCCTTCATCGAGCCTTTTCAGGGCGCCGCCACCGGCGTCGGCGGTATCCTGCGCGACATTTTTACTATGGGCGCGCGGCCGTTCGCCGTCATGGACTCCCTGCGTTTCGGCCCCATCTGCGAAGAGGAGCTGGGCGACGATGTGTCCTCTCATGGCCGGTCGGCCTCTGCCGTCGTCCACAAGAACCACTCCCTGCTCGAAGGGGTAGTCAGCGGCATCGCCGCCTACGGCAATTGCTTCGGCGTACCCAACCTGGGAGGGGAGACGCGCTTTGAGCCTTGCTACTCGGGGAACCCCCTGGTCAACGCCTTTGCCTTAGGCCTGGTGCGACGGGACGAGATCTTTTACGCCAAGGCATCGGGCATCGGCAATCCGGTGATCTACGTGGGCGCGAAGACGGGCCGCGACGGCATCCACGGGGCCACCATGGCCAGTGAGGAGTTTACCGGAGGCGCGGAACAGAAGCGGCCCAACGTGCAGGTGGGCGACCCCTTCATGGAGAAGCTGCTGCTCGAGGCCTGCATCGAGGCCATGCGCACCGGCGCGGTCGTGGGCATCCAGGATATGGGCGCCGCCGGGCTCACCTGCTCCACCTGCGAGATGGGCGCCCGCGGGGGCGTCGGGCTGGAAGTGGAACTCGACCATGTGCCGCAGCGGGAATCGGGCATGTCCGCCTACGAGATTATGCTGAGCGAGAGCCAGGAGCGCATGCTGCTGGTGGCAGAAAAAAACCGCGAAGACGAGGTAATCCGGGTCTTCGAAAAATGGGGTTTGGACGCAGTCATCGTGGGCCAGGTGATCGCCGAACCCAGATTGCGCATTCTGCACCATGGCCAGCTGGTCGCGGATATTCCCAACCAGTCGCTTACCGACGATGCGCCGCTGTATCACCGGCCGGTCGGGGAATGGAAAGCCCCAGTTCGCCTCAGTCCCCCGCCGGAGGTGCTGGACGAGCTGACCTTCTTCGAGGAGACGCTCACGGGCGCCACCGCTTCCGCCATCAACTACGCGGACGAGCTCCGGGCTCTGCTCGCGTCATCGAATATTTGCTCCAAGAACTGGATTCACGAGCAGTATGAGTCGATGGTGCAGACCAATACCGTGCAAGGACCGGGCAGCGAGGCCGGCGTCATGCGTATCAAGGGCACCCGCCGCGGTCTCGCCATGGCGCTCGATGGCAACGAGCGATGGTGCTACCTGGATCCCAAGCTGGGAGCTTCCCACGCCGTCGCCGAGGCGGCACGCAAGGTCGCGTGCACCGGTGCGACGCCGGTGGCGGCAACCAACTGCCTCAACTTTGGCAACCCGGAAAAACCGGAAATTATGGCCCAGCTCTCGCTGGCTATCGACGGCATATCCGCGGCCTGCGTTGCTCTTGGAACGCCCATTACCGGAGGCAATGTTTCGCTGTATAACGAGACCCGCGGCCAGGGAATTTATCCCACCCCGGTCATCGGGGTTGTGGGCATCCTCGACGAGATAAGCAACGCTGTGGGAGCGGATTTTCAGCGTGCCGGCGACGCGGTTCTGCTTATCGCTCCCGCGTCCGTTCCACCACTCGAGGAGCGTATGCAGGAGTTTGGCTCCTCGGAGTACGCGCGCAAGGTTCTCTCCGCGCTATGGGGAACGCCGCCCAGCCTTGATCTCCAGGTCGAAGCCTCGCTGCACCGCTGCCTGGCCGAGTTGGCGGAGCGAGGACTGATCCATTCCGCTCGCGACATCTCCGATGGTGGAATTGCCGTTGCTTTAGCCGAAGCCTGCTTTTGCCATGGAATCGGGGTGCGCGCGAATCTTTCCAAGGCCCCTGATCTTCCGGCGGAGTGGGATCTTTTTGGCGAGACGGCCAGCCAGTGCGTCATCAGTTGTCCCAAAGCATCGGTGGCGCAGGTCGAACGGCTGGTTGGTCAATACCAGGGTCTGATGGTGGCCACGCTGGGAGAAACCGTGGCTGATCTCTTTGAGCTTGCGGTCGACAGCCGGGTACTGATCCGGGAGAAGGTTTCAGGCCTGCGCAATGTCTGGTCAACCGCTCTCGCGGCGCTGCTGCGCAACGATGCGCCGGTAGGGAACTAAAGGGCATGGAGAGTGGGACCATCGACCATTTGGATAAATTAAGGGAAGAGTGTGGCGTGGTCGCAGTGCACGGCCACCTCGACGCGGCGCGACAAGCGTATCTCGCACTGTACGCGCTGCAACACCGCGGGCAGGAGTCCGCGGGCATCGCCACGGCCGACTACACCAACCTTTACAACATCAAGGGAATGGGCCTGGTGGCCGACATTTTCACCGACGATGTGCTCTCCAAATTGCCCGGTGAATTAGCCATCGGCCACACTCGCTATTCAACCACCGGCGACTCGGCGCTGCTGAATGCGCAGCCCATCCGGGTGGACTCGACCCGCGGCCTGATTGCCATTGCGCATAATGGCAACCTGGTGGATCTGGGTACCCTGCGCACGCGACTGGAGCGGGAAGGCGCCTACTTCCAGACCACCAGCGACTCAGAGATCATCGTGCAGCTGATTGCCCACTCCAACGCCAACTCGCTCATTGAGGCCATCGGCGACTCGCTACGGCAGGTATCGGGTGCTTTCTCGATCGTCATGATGACCCGGGACCGCATCTTTGCCGCCCGCGATCCGTATGGTTTCCGGCCGCTCTCCATGGGCCGCATCAGCAATCCAGGCGGTCCAGACACAGTGGTGTTCGCCTCGGAGACTTGTGCCTTTGACCTGCTGCGCGCCAAATACGAGCGCGACGTGCTGCCAGGCGAAGTGGTGATGGTTACGCGCGAGGGCGTCACGTCAGTGCTATACGCAACCGGCACGCGCCAGGCGAGCTGCATTTTTGAGCATGTGTACTTTGCCCGGCCCGATAGCAAGATCTTCGGCCGCTGGGTACAGGCGAGCCGGGAGCAAATGGGCCGCCGTCTGGCGCTCGAATCGCCAGTGGATGCCGACCTGGTTGTGCCCGTTCCCGACTCCGGGGTCACGGCGGCACTGGGATACGCTGCGGAGAGTGGGATTCCCTTCAACTTCGGACTCATTCGCAACCACTATGTGGGTCGCACGTTCATTGAGCCGGAGCAGCGGGTGCGCGATTTTGGGGTAAAGCTTAAGCTGAATCCGGTGCGCAATCTGCTCGAGGGCAAGCGCATCATCCTGATCGACGACTCCATTATCCGCGGCACTACCAGCCGCAAAATCGTCCGCATGGTGCGCTCGGCGGGAGCCAGAGAAGTGCATTTGCGCATCAGTTGCCCGCCAACCATCTCGCCCTGCTACTACGGAGTAGATACGCCGAACAAGCGCGAGTTGATCGCCGCCAACTCCTCGGTCGAGGAGATTCGTCAGTTCATCGAAGCCGATTCGCTTAGCTATCTTTCGTTGGAGGGGCTGGAGCGGGCCTGCGACGGGGGCGAAGGCAATCGCTATTGCACAGCCTGTTACACCGGCGACTACCCAACGCAATGGGTGGACGTAGCGGAGATTCTGCCCGCAACCACTGCCACTCGCTGAACCTCGACTTCTTACTGGCTGCGTTTTCTCGCCAACGGAGCCCGAGTCCGTTGGCCGGGGATGGAGAACTACTCGGATTTGCTGGGGGAACTGGACGTGGTGGGAGTGCTCTCTGTCTTCGGGGCCGAACTCTTGTCGGCTCCGCCTTTGTCCGAAGGAGCTGAGCCGCCGTCTGAGCCACTGTTTCCGTCCTGCGACTTGCTCGAAGCGGCTGGCTTGGAAGCGTAGTCCGTGGAGTAGAACCCCGATCCCTTAAAATGTGCCGCGGGCGCGGAAATCAAGCGTTCCACTTCGCCATGGCAAACCGGGCATTCCTTTGCATCTTCGGCAGAGTAGGTCTGAATCCGTTCAAATCGGTGTCCGCATTTCTTACACTTGTATTCGTATAGCGGCAACGTGCGCTCCGTTCTCTATTCCACGGCCGCCAATGCGGGCTGGCGATCAGCCAGCTCGATCAGGCGGACCTGCGTAATTGCTTCTGTTGACTGCAGTGCGACCAGGACCGAAGGCGCGACATGGCCGTCGATCTGGACCACAGCAAGTGCGTTGTGCTCGGCTGTCCTCAGGTTGCGCCCAAGAGCGAAGTTCGCAATGTTCATTTTATGCTCGCCCAATATGGTGCCGATGCGGCCAATCACGCCGGGCACGTCCAGGTTTCGGATGAACAGCAGCGTTCCGTGCAGCGGGGCTTCGATATCGATGCCATCGCAGGAAAGCAGCCGCGGCGAACTGCCATGGAGTACCGTGGCACTCGCGGTGGTGTCTCCGCTGGCGGTGTGCAAGCTCAGCTTGAGCACTGTTCCCGCGCCGCCCGATCCTTCTCCATTCTTCTCTTCGTGCACGCGGATGCCGCGCTCCGCCGCCACAGAAAGTGCATTGATGCGATTGACATTTTCCGAGTTCGCCAGCACGCCCTGAATGGCGGCGTTGCGCACCAACTCGGTCTTGCCTTGCGCCAGCCGCCCACTGTAGGAAATATGGATGCTCTCAAGATTGCCTGCGGCCAGCGGAGAAAGAAATGCGCCCAGGCGCTCAGCCATCAGGATGTAGGGCGAAAGCTCCTGATACTCCTCATAGGTCATGGACGGCAGGTTGACCGCGTTCTGGACCACCCCGAACTTGAGGTACTCCTTGACCTGCATGGCGATCTGCACCCCAACCGCTTCCTGCGCTTCGCCGGTGGAACCGGCAATGTGCGGGGTCAGGATCACGTTGTCCAATCCGAAATAGAGGGAATCCTTCAAAGGCTCCTGGCTGAAGACATCAAGCGCGGCCCCGGCTACCTGACCAGAACGCAAGGCTTCCACCAAGGCTGCGTCGTCGATCAGCTCGCCGCGGGCGCAGTTGACGATGCGCACGTTCTTCTTCATGGTGGCCAGAGTCCGGGAGTTGATAATCCCTGAGGTCTGCGGAGTAAGACCCACATGCAGGGTCAGAAAATCAGCTTCTCGGAATAGCTCGTCAACCGAGCAGAGGCGCACTCCGTTCTCCCGGGCGACGGCGGGTGCTACAAAAGGGTCATGACCTAACAGCTCCATGCCGAAGGCCTTGGCTCGTCTCGCCACCTCAAGCCCCACGCGGCCCAGACCAAGGATGCCAAGTTGTTTGCCCCGTAGCTCAGCTCCCTGCAGTGACTTCTTCTCCCATTTGCCGGCGTGCAACAGCGCGTTGGCGCGGGGCAATTGGCGGGCTAACGCCAGCATCAATCCGATCGTGAGTTCAGCTACAGCGATGGCGTTGGCACCGGGCGTATTCATCACCACGATTCCCCGCCGGGTCGCCGCATCAGCATCGATATTGTCGACCCCCACACCAGCGCGTCCGATCACCCGCAGCTTCGGAGCTGCTTCCAGCAGTGCTTCATCCACCTGCACTGCGGAACGAACAACGAGCGCATCGGTGTCAACCAATTCCGCAGCCAGCCCCTTCTTTATCTGATCGTGGGTTACGATCTTCCAACCAGCCTCGCTTTCAAACACAGCCACAGTGGCGGGCGAGACTTTCTCTGCCAGTACGATCTTCATCGATCTCCTAAGGGGTTCCGAGGGCTTTTATCGGCTCGTTAGCGTGCGGGAAGAGAGGCGCTCGCCATGGCGTAGTGCCCCAGCGGCCGGCCGCACGAACAATCCCGCCGCGCTGCCCCGTCGGCGGGTCGCGAAGCGAAGACATTCTGCGCCGCAACCAAAGCTTTACCAAAGGCAAAACCGGGCAGTTTGAGCGCGTGGGCTACCTGTTCCAGAGCGCCGATCAAGGCAATGGTGTCCATGTAGTCGAAAAATCCCAGGTGGGCAATGCGGAAGATCTGGCCCTTCATCTCGCCTTGGCCGTTGGTGATCACGGCGGCAAAGCGGTTCTTCAACTCCTTGACGATGGCGCCTGAATCGAGACCGGCCGGGGGCAGGATTGCGGTCACCGCCGCAGCCGGAGCTTCCGGGGCGAAGAGTCGCATACCTAGCGCTTCCACTGCGGCGCGGGTCATCGCGGCGCAGCTTTCCGCGTTTTCCACCAGCTTGACGCGGCCCTGCGCCAGATCGCCGTCCGCCTGAGCGGCAATATAGTCCAGAGCCGCACCCAAGGCGGCAATCAGCGCCACGGCAGGAGTGTAGGCGGATTCGCCCTTGGCGGCATTCTTTCTCTCTTTGCGGAGATCGAAGTAGTAGCGCGGATTGAGACTGATCTCCATCAGCTCCCAGGCACGATCGCTGACCGCAAGATAGGAGAGGCCGGGCGGAATCATGACCGCCTTCTGCGATCCGCCGATCAGCACGTCGACTCCCCAGGATCCATATCGAGGTGCGTGGTGCCCAGGCCAGTGATGGCGTCTACCACCAACAACGCGTCCCTGCCGCTGTGCTTCAAGAGTTCCGCGACTCCCTGAACGCAGTGGCGCACGCCGGTCGAGGACTCAGTCGCCTGCATGAATATGGCACGGGTCTCAATCCTGAGCGCCTTGCGCACTTCTTCCAGATCAAAGGTCTGGCCGTAAGGCGCACTCACCACATCGACGTCGCAGCTAAATGCTTTGGCCAAGCCAACCCAGCGCTCGCCGAACTTGCCCGCCGAGAGCACCAGCACGCGGTCCCCTGGCGACGTGAGGTTCGAGACCGACGCTTCCATCGCTCCGGTACCTGAGGAGGCGAGCAGAATCACGTCATTCTTGGTCCCGACAAACGTCTTCAGATCGCGGAGTACTTTAAGGTAAAGCGCACGGAACTCCGGGGTACGGTGGTGTATATCGGCAGCGGCCATGGCGAACTGGGCTGCAGGGAGAAGCGGCGTAGGGCCTGGGGTAAATAAGCGGGTCTTACGGATCATGGTTCTATTGTAATAAAGTCGGAGTTTTGGAGGCGTATGAGCCTGGTAGAGAAGATTAATGAGGACATGGTTGGCGCCATGAAGCAGCGGGCGACCGAGCGCGTGTCCACCCTGCGCATGGTCAAAGCGGCGCTGAAAAATAAGGAGATAGAGCAACGATCGCCGGTCACCGATGCGCAGGCGGTGCTGGTATTGACCACTTTGATCAAACAACGAAAGGACTCTATTGAGCAGTTCACCAAAGGGAATCGGCCGGAGCTGGCAGAAAAGGAAGCGGCCGAGATTACGGTAATTGAAGAGTACATGCCGAAGGCGGCAGGGGAAGAAGAACTGCGCCAGCTGGTCACCTCTACTGTGGCGGAGTTGAGGGCTCAGGGAGCACAACTTGGGTCAAAAGATATGGGAACCGTGATGAAGGCCGTTCAGGCGAAGATTCAGGCTACCGGCCTCCGGGCTGACGGGCGCGTAGTCAGCGAAATGGTGAAGACCGCCCTAGGTTAGGAGGCCAGGAAAGGACCGCATCTCGCCTGTCCCGGCCGGGAGCGTGCCGTGAGCAAAATTCTCCTGAGTCCCAAAGCAAACCGCGTAGTGGAGGGACCTGCTGTTTCCCACCTCCGAATTACTCCGGGATCACTTTGACGAAGATGCCGTCGGCCAACTCGCCGCCCAGGACGTGCACAACCCCGCCCTTGACCACGCCCCGAAACATGACTGCCTTCGCGGGTGGAGGCGGAGCCGGGGCGAGACTAGTAGCCGGTGCCCTGCCCATGCCGCGGTCCATGGCGAGGTTGGCTAGCCGGTCCGCATGGCGGTTCTTCTCTCGCAAAACATGCTGGATCTGGAAGTGGTCGAGCTGCGGGACGCGACGGCGGGCCTCCTCGTAAAGGGGACGAAGTTCGGGGCTGTTCACGCGATACTGCCCCTTCATCTGCTTGACCATAAGCTCCGAGTCAGAGATTACCCGCAGGCTCCGGTGACCGTTGGCGATAGCAAATTCCAGCGCGGCAAGGAGCGCGGAGTACTCGGCAAAGTTATTGGTATGCGTGCCCAGATATTGGCTCAATTCAGCCAGGACCTTTCCCGCCGAGTCCTGGATGTAGACGCCGAAGCCGGCCGGCCCCGGGTTGCCGCGAGACCCGCCGTCGCAATAGGCGACAATTCCATCGAATGCCGGGGCACGAAAGCCCCCATCGGGGGTGTGGGATTGGGGAGACATAGGCTGAGTTTATCGAATGTCCGCCGGGGTGACTTTTGCCATTACCAATTTGACCTCTGGCATGCTTACCAATCGCCTCCCACTTCGTCCTAGGGACAGCGGTTAGGTGTGTGTACCTGGGAGCGACCAAGAATGCCGGCGGACGCGCTTCGCTTTACCTCGCAAGGATCGATCAAGGCTGGGAGCTCTGCCTGGGCTCCGAAGCGAACGTTACAATCCTCCTCAGGCATGGCAAGCGAAGCATGGGGTCGCGCCACCGAAACCGAGCTTATCCGTGAAGCACAAAAGGGCTCGCGGACTGCCTTCGAAGCCTTGGTGCGCCAATACGATCAGCCCGTACTGCGGTTGGCGCTGCGCTTGACCGGTTCGGAACAGGATGCGCAAGACATCCACCAGGAAGCCTTCCTCAAGGCCTACCGCTACCTTGCAAATTTTCGCTTTGAATGCTCCTTCTATACCTGGATCTACCGTATCGTGACCAATCTGTGTCTCGATCATCTGCGCCGCCGCAAGTCTCGCCGTGAAGAGCAGTCGGTGGTGGTTGATTCCAGCGGCGGGGAGATGGATATTCTCAGTAATATCTCGGACGAGCGCTCGATGGCCAACCCCGAGCGCGAACTGGAACGCAAGCTGTTGGGAGAGCGGATCCAGGAAGCGCTGAGCCACCTGACCCCGCGGGAACGCATGGTTTTCGAGTTAAAGCACTACCAGGGCCTTCGGTTACGCACAATCGGTGAAATGTTGAACACCACGGAAGAGACCGCCAAGAACACGCTCTTCCGCGCGACGAGAAAACTAAGAGCAAATCTGGCGGCAATTCGGTGAGGCGAGGTTTCAAATGGAATGCGAACTGGCTCAACAGAAGATAGCTCTCTTTGCGTATGGAGAGCTTCCTGACGATCAGTGTCATGCACTGGAAGGTCATCTAACCTCCTGCAAGCGGTGTCAGGAAGAGTTTGCAGCCGTACAAGCGCTCCAGCAGGCCATGGCGCTCGCGCCGGCCCAGGAGCCCTCCGCCAACCTGTTGGCGCAGGCACGTTTACGGCTGGAAGAAGCATTGGACAGCATGCCACGAAACAGCTGGCTGATGCGCGTCCAACAATCAATTTTTAGAGGTGTCAGCATGCTCGGCCGGGCGCCGGTCGCAGCTTCTGCGTTGCTGGTCCTGGGCCTTGGCTCCGGGGGCTGGGCCGGCTACCAATTCGCAGCGCGCGTCCCCCGGCCGGTGGCCGAGCTGCCTGCCTCGATCGAGGGTCCAGGCAAGATTGCCAATATCAACAGCATCGTCCGCGAACCAAATACCGAGAATGTAGCCATACACTTCAATCGTCTGGTTCCGGAAACGGCCCAGGGATCCCTCGATGACCCGCAGATACGGCAACTCCTATTGCTCGGGGCGCAAAACCAGGTCAATCCTGGGGTGGCCCAAAATTCTGTAAGCCTGCTTGCCGATGAGTGCCTGGCTGGTCACCAGTGCTCCGATGGCCCGATCCGCAAAGCTTTGCTGGTTGCGTTGAAATATGACAAGAACACCGGGGTCCGGCTAAGAGCATTGAACGGCCTTAAGCCTTACGTGGCAGAAGATATGCGGGTACGAGACGGAGTGCTGGAAGCGCTAATGGATGATCCGGACGCCACCGTGCGCTCGCGGGCGATCGAGCTCCTGCAGCCGGTCGAGGCCGATAGCAGCGTGCGCGAGGTATTGCACACCGTGGCCTCGGAGGACGACAATCCTCACATCCGAACCGTCTCCCAGGAAGTTTTGGATCAATACCCACAGATCCAGTAACTTGGGAGTGTACTTTTTGGGCATAGAACAAGTCTCAGCTTTTGGGTATCCCTGGGGAGATCTCCGATGAAGCACTTTCCGATCCTGGGTTCGCTGACTATGGTTCTGGGCGGTCTACTCACCGCGCATGCCGGCTGGGCCTTAGGGAGTTCGCTGAATTTGCCGGGCGATCTGGGCCCGGATTTTCTGCTGTTTAGCTCGCAAGGCTATTTGGGAGTCGATGTCAAGGAGATTGACCCCGACCGCGTCACGGCTCTCCGGCTCAAGGATGCCCACGGAGCTGAGGTAGTCATGGTGGACCATGACGCTCCTGCAGGCAAGTCCGGCTTGAAGCTCCACGACGTGATACTCCAGCTCGATGGGCAGCCTTTTGACACTGCCGACCAGTTGCGCCGGCGGCTGCGCGAGATGCCTTCAGGACGCACCATTACTTTGCTCATCAGCCGGGACGGCAATCCCATTTACGTCACCGTGCAGTTATGCGACCGGGCGGTGCTCGGGCAGCAAGCCTGGTCGCAGCATTTCAGTGTTCCGGAACCGACTCCCCCGCAGAACGTGGGCGGGAGCTTTCTGGGACCGTCAGCGCCGGCCGGCCCTGCCTTCCTGGACAGTGTGATTCCGAAGGCACTGTATGTGGGCGCGGATGTGAACCCCGTCCGGACGCAGTTAGCTGACTACTTCGGGGTACGCAGCGGCACAGGTTTGCTGGTCGAAAGCGTCGACTACCAGAGCCCGGCGGCACGCGCCGGCCTGAAGGCGGGCGATGTCATCGTGAAGGTGGAGGCAGAGCAAATGACCAGCCGCAACGACTGGCTCAAGGCGATTCATAACCACCGCGGACAACCGGTACAGGTGACCATCATGCGCAATAAGCAGGAGCAGGTCCTGACCATGAGCGCCGGTAAACCGAAGAAAAAGTGACGAGTCTCGTTTCAAGTGGCCTGAGATACCGCTCAGGTTAAGATCCGCTCCATTCCCTTCCTGGTTACTCCCGCCCTTGGCCGCATTGTGTTTGAATACAAGCGGATGCAGGCAAAGCACAAGAAATACACCCTGAAGGGCCGGGTCAAGGCGGCGACGCGCAAAGCACGCGAGCTGGCTGTGGTGGGGCATGCTTTGGCTTCCACCCGCCACGTGGTCATGGCGCAGATCGTCCCCATGCGTTTCTGCAATCTCTCCTGCGCTTACTGCAACGAGTACGACAAGGTCTCGAAGCCCGTGCCGCTGGAAGAGATGGCGCGGCGCATCGACCATTTAGCGGCCCTGGGCTCGAGCATCATTACCATTTCCGGGGGCGAACCGCTCACCCATCCGGAACTGGATGGGATCATCGCCCGCATCCGCCACCATGGACGGGTAGCGGGCATGATCACCAACGGATACCTGCTGATGCCGGAGCGCATCGAGCGGCTAAACCGTGCGGGTCTCGACCACATGCAGATCTCGATCGACAACATAGAGCCGGATGAGATTTCGAAAAAGAGTCTCAAGGTTCTGGACAAGAAGCTGGAGTTCCTCTCCCGTTATGCCGAGTTCCACGTCAATATCAATTCCGTGGTTGGCGGCGGCATCAGGAATCCCCAGGATGCGCTGGTCATCGGCAAACGCGCGCTGGAGCTGGGATTTACTTCAACCATCGGCATTATCCACGACGGGGAAGGTCAGCTCAAGGCCCTAAAAGATGAGGAACGGCGCGTCTATTACCAGATGGCCGGCATGGCGAAGAAGAACTATTCGCGCTTCAACAAGTTTCAGGAGGCGATAGCCAACGCAGAGCCGAACAACTGGCGCTGCCGGGCCGGCTCACGCTTCCTGTATGTCTGCGAGGATGGGCTGGTGCACTATTGCTCCCAACAGCGCGGATACCCGGGAGTTCCGCTGGCGCAATACAGCAAAGTCGATCTGGAGCGCGAATACGTGACGGAGAAGAGCTGCGCGCCGCACTGCACCGTCTCCTGCGTGCACCAAATCTCCTACATCGACCATTGGCGCTCGCCGCAGACGCGGAATACCACCCCAGGTCAGCTGATCAAGATCCAAACCTAAGGCTCGTTGCACGCCGACTTCGGAAGTCCCGCAGGGACGGCTGAAAGTAGCCCAGGACGTAGTCCTGGGTAGATCCGACATAATGCGAAAAGTCCCGCAGGGACGGCTGAGTTCCAACCTTTAGGATCAGCCGTCCCTTGCGGGACTGGTTATATTTCTTCAAACCTACCCAGCACTGCGTGCTGGGCTACTTTCCGCCGTCCCTGCGGGACTCTTACATAACTGGTACCGTCTCGTCCTCGGTCGGCTAACGTCACTGACCCGGGCCGTGATGGGCGGACGCGGTCTGGCCCTTGGTGTCGGCCAGCGCCTGGTCGATGATCTGATACAGCCGCTGCCGGTCGACCACTTCGACGAAGGGTACGCCATTCGTTTTGTTGGTGACCACCCAGATGGTCGGGGTGTGCTCTATGCCAATGCGCTTGCCAAGATCAATGTCCGCCTGAACTTCCGCAGCCAGCTTCTTCTGCGGGTCAACGACAAAGGGCAATGCCAAGCCGTGTTCCTGGGCAAATTTTTCTGCGAAATTATGAATGGCCGCCGCCGCTGCCGTAGTCGGACCTGCCGGGGTCTCAGGTGAAGTCTCACCCGCCGCATCAATCAGGTTCTGATTAGCAAAGACCGCGTCGCGAAACTCATCCCCAATTTTTTTCGACTTGGTGTCGAACCAGCGCGCATACACCGCAGCGTCAAAACTCCACGCATGAAAAGGCAACGGAAAATCGTGCCGGACCCAGGGAATATGGTACTGAGCGGCGGCATCCTTAAGCAGAGGATTCGCCCGGGCACAATCAGGACACTCCATGTCTTCAAACTCAACGATCGCTACGTGAGCGCCGGGCGGGGGCTTGAGGGCCGCAGGGTCATGGACGGTAGTGGCCTGCGCGCCGGCGAACTGCGCCGTGAAAGCGCCAAGCAGCAGGACGCCGGCCATGCAGAGTCGATTGGGGTGCGCGTTTAAATGTGGGATAGCGTGCATGGTTCCTTTGCCCTTCACTCTTAAGACCTTGATTCCTTTTAATTGTAATGGGTCGGCGGCTGATATGATGCTGGCTTCCGGTGGGGGATGGGACGCGCTTCTTTGAAGATCGTACTCAGCCTGGTGGGAGCGGGCGCAGTTGGCTTTGCCGTCTTTGTTTTGTTGGAAGCCATGCTACCGGGAGCCCAGGCACCAGCCCGAGGCACCGTGCTCTTTCGCTTCCAGCTCAGCGCGATGATTGCGATGGCCGTTTTTGCCGGACTTGCCATCGTGATCTACGTGCGGCTGTCACGTAGAGGCTAAGGAAATGATATGAAAAATCGCGCAGAATGGCTGACGTTCGGGGTGTTTGTCATAGCGGTCCTCGGGGCATTGGGCTATCTATTGCGCCGCGGGGTTCACGGCCAGTCCGCAGCGCTGGCAGTCGCCCTGCTGGTGATCCTATTGTTGCGGGTTGGGATCTTTGCCTGGAACCTGCGCCGGCAGCGTGCCGAACTCAATCGCCGGTAGTCGAAGTAAGATACGGGATCACTGTGCTACACTCGGTTCCCGCAAACGAAGCAGGCCGCTCGTGTGCACGGAAAATCGGGTCTACGTGTTCCTTTCCCGTTCGAATTCGCGGACCCAGGGCCCTCCGTGACGCGCTTCCTGGCGCGTACGGACCCGTAATTGGAGATACCCCGAATGAATCGTTCATTGAAAATCTATCAAGGACAGGACATTCGTAACATCGCCCTGGTAGGTCACGCGCACTGCGGAAAGACCACCTTGATCGCCGCGCTGCTCCATGCCGCCAAAATGACCGAGAGGTTGGGCCGGGTGGATGACGGCAGCGCTGTAACCGCCTACGACGAAGAGGATGTCGCGCGCCGCACAACCATGCAGAATGCACTGGCATTCGCGGAATGGCGCAACCTCAAGATCAATTTTGTTGATACGCCCGGCTTTCCCATGTTTGTGCACGAGGCACGCGCAGCGCTGCTGCCGGTAGAAGCGGCCTTGCTGGTCGTCAACGCGGCCTGCGGGGTGGAGGCCATGACCCGGCGGGTGTGGAAGTTCGGGGAAGAATTCAACCTGCCCCGAGCGATCGTGATCGACCAGATGGATCATCCCCGCGCCGATCACGAACGCACCATGAACGCGCTGCGTGAAGCGTTTGGGCGCCAAGTGGTTCCGGTGCAGCTGCCCATCGTGGAAGGCAATGGACAAAATACCAACTTCCGCGGCGTAGTGGACCTGGTAACCATGGAAGCTTTTGTGTACGAACCGGACGGCACCGGGTGCGGACGGCTTTCCGAGATTCCAGTACGCCTTCGCGAAGAGGCCACGGCCGCCCACCAGGCACTGGTGGAGCTGGTAGCCGAGGGCAAAGACGAGCTGATGGAAGAGTTTTTCCAGGAAGGAACCATTCCAAAAGAACACCTGATCGTTGCCCTCCATGAGGCCATCCGTGAAGACCGGATCTTCCCCGTGCTCTTTGCCAGCGGTTTGAGAAACGTGGGCAGTGACCATCTGCTGGATTTTCTGCAGGTGTATACACCGTCCCCTGTGGAGCGGGTTCCGGTGGCCGCCAGGGGGCAGCCGTGGAACCCTCCGTTCGCCGGGAGGCTAATAACCGGGATGGCGCTTCGCACAGTGACTCCGACTCGGTTGAGGAGATGGTGTTGCGCAAGGTGGATGATCGCGAGCCGTTGTCGTTGTATGTGTTTAAGACCATGTCCGATCCCTTTGCGGGAAGGATCTCTTTTTTCAAAGTCTTCTCCGGAATCGCCCGCAGCGACGCCAGCGTGACCAACTACACCCACCGAAGCACGGAGCGCCTGGCTCATCTGACGGCCATGCAGGGACGCACAGCGATGCCAATCGCGGAGCTGCACGCAGGCGATATCGGCGCCGTGGCCAAGCTGCGCGAGACCTTTACCGGAGACACTCTTGGGGACGCGGGCCATGAGATCTACTTTGACCCGGTGACCATGCCGGAACCGGCCGTCACCTATGCCATCGAGCCCAAGACGCGGGCGGACGAGGACAAGCTGGCGCCGGCGGTGCATAAGCTGATGGAGGAAGACCTGATGGTCCGCTTCTATCGCGATGCCGCGACCCACGAATTCCTGCTGGCGGGTTCGGGCCAGCCCCATATCGAGTCCATCGTGCACAAGCTGCAACGCCGTTACCACACCGAAGTGACGCTCAAGGCGCCCAAGGTGCCCTATCGGGAGACGATCCGTGCCCGCGCCGACGCCCAAGGCAGGCATAAGAAGCAGAGCGGAGGTCACGGGCAATATGGCGACTGCTGGATCCGCCTGGAGCCGCTCCCCTTAGGCTCGGGTTTCGAATTTGTGAACGAGATCTTCGGCGGGGCAATCCCGCGGACCTTTATTCCCGCGGTGGAGAAGGGCATTCAGGAGGCGGCGTCGCGCGGCTGGTTAGCGGGCTTTCCCATGGTCGATTTCCGAGCCGTGCTTTACGACGGCAGCTACCATGACGTGGACTCCAATGAGCTCTCCTTCCGGTTGGCCGGACGGCTGGCCTTTCGCAATTGCATGCAGCAGTCGAAGCCGGTTCTGCTGGAGCCGCTGATGCGGGTGGAGATTGAGGCCCCGGAGGGCTTTACCGGCGTTCTCATGGGCGACCTGACCGGGCGGCGCGGCCGAGTTCAGGGGATGGGGAGTGGCCGAGGCACCACCATCATCCGGGCCGAAGTTCCGATGGCTGAAATGCTGAGTTACGGCGCCACGCTTACTTCCCTCACCCAGGGGTTGGGCAGCTTCCACATGGAACTGGCCCGCTATGATGTGGTTCCCCCGGCGGCCGCAGACAAGGTCATCGCCTCGGCTCATAAGCAGGTCCAGGCCGACGACGAATCCTAGAATCTACGATTCCCTTGACCAGCGCGCGGGGAAAAGTGTGCGCCATAAGCGCCAAAAGCGCTATAAGACCCGGCATCGGCGGCTTTCGGGGCAGCAACCTGGATGGGAAAGACAGCAGCAGCGCCCCTGCCTTGACCACTTCCAATCTCGTACTGGCCTAGTACGATGGGAATACCCGAAATTAGGCAACCTGAGCCTCCCGATTCGATCTAAAGGATTGAGCGGAAAGGAAGCGACCCCCCATAATGACGATCCGAGCGCGGAGCCTTATGGCAGCGTGTACGGCAGTGTTGTTGTCCCCCGGAATGCTGCCAGCGCAAACGGCCAATCAGAGTTCCGCGCAGAGCCCCTATTACGGCAGCGTAACCACCGTGCAACCGACCGGCGGGGTCAAGCCGCTGAGCATCGACGACGCCATCGCGATGGGCATCGAGCACAATCTGGCCATGGTCGAGGCTCGGGAGCAGGAGCAAAGCGTAAAGGCACAATCGCTGCAAAGCTTGCAGCCTCTTCTACCGACAGTTACGGCTCAGGCTGACTCGGGTGCCCACCAATACAATCTGGCATCTTTTGGATTCTCCTCCAGCCTGCTGGCAAAATTCGCGCCCCTCTACCCGAACATCACCTCGTTTCCCACAGTGGTGAAGGTCAACGTCACTGACGCCATGGTGAATTACTCCCAGACTCTCTTCAGCCTGGCCAACATCGACCGATACCGGGCTTCAAAGGCAAACGTGGTGGCTGCCTATTACAGCAAGCAGTCCTCGCGCGGGCTGGTCGTGCTCACCGTGGGCAACGCCTACCTGCAGACACTGGCTCTCGGAGCTCAGGTGGACAGCGCGAAGTCGCTGCTCGAGGCCGACCGGGTGCTGCTCAATCAAGCCATTGCCGAGCATCAGGCAGGTACAGCGGCGAATCTCGATGAGCTGAGAGCCCGGGTACAGTTTCAGACCCAGCAGCAGACCGTCATCTCAGCGGAAGTGAATTTCGAGAAGGCAAAGATCGCGCTTAACCGTGAGATCGGCCTTCCGGCGGAACAGGAGATCCAACTCACCGATGCTGAACCCTATGCCGACCTGGTCACCATGAACATCGACCAGGCTAAGGAAATCGCCTATCGCAGCCGGCAGGACTACCAGGGTTTGCAGGCCCAGGTCCGCGCGGCTCAATTGCAGCGGAAAGCGGCAAAATGGGAGCGGCTCCCTACGCTGGATTTTCAAGGCAACTACGGCGTAACGGGGATAACCGGCGGCCTTTACCACGGAACGTTCGTGGCCGCGGGATCACTCAACCTGCCTGTTTTCGAAGAGGCCAAGTTTCGCGGAGACAGTGGCGTCGCCGCTGCCAACCTGACCAACCTCACCCAGCAGCTGGCCGGCCTTAAAGAGCAGATCAACCAGCAGTTACGGGATAGCATTCTGGATGTGCAGTCAGCCACCGAACTGGTTCGGGTGGCGCGAAGCAATGTAGAGCTGGCGCGCAAGGAACTCGAACAAACCACAGATCGTTTTCAGGCCGGGAGTTGACGATAACCTCCCGGTGGTGCAGGCACAGGCGACCCTGGCCGACGCCGAGACCAACCTGATCAATACAACCAGTCAGCATAATCAGGCCAAACTCGGGCTGGCACGCAACCTGGGCATCGTCGACACCCAATACGCCACTTTTCTGCACAGCAATTAGTGCTGTTTCGCAATGGGTGCAGACCGAAGCGACAGGCCTTTTCGTGGTTTTCTCCCAAGGAAAACCACGCCTCGCGATCTTTTTCAGTCCACAGTAATTGCGAAACTGCTCTAGACTTATGGATCCAGCAGCGTTACTGCTCCGGTGCGGATATCGAAATAGCCAGCCGCAACTTTCAGCTTGCCTTCTTCAATCAAGGTCGAAAGCAATGGGGAAGATTCGCGCAGACGGGCGGCCTGGATGAGCACATTGGCGCGGATGGTCGACTCCACATCAGGTCCAGCCTGCTGTACCGCAGGCTCGATATACGGGAAGAGCGCGCTAATCTGCCCCGGAACGGCCGGCCCCGAGTTTGAGGCTTGAATTGCGGCTGTAACCGCGCCACACCGGCTATGGCCCATCACCAGGATGGTGTGCGTTCCCAGAACTGCCGCGGCATACTCCAGACTGGCGACGATTTCCGCAGTCACAATGTTGCCCGCTACCCGGGTGACAAAGAGCTGGCCGATCGTTTGATCGAAGACCACCTCCACCGGCACGCGCGAATCGGCGCAGGACAGGACCGCAGCGAACGGTTCCTGCTTCTCCATCATTTGTTGCAGAATCGCGAGGTCGCGTCGATGGGAGTGCGTCCGGCCGCTGGTAAATCTGCGGTTACCGGCGATCAACTCATCCAGCGCAGCGTCGGGGCTGCTTTTTCTCTCGCTTTCGTTCCCGACGACGATCGGCTGAGAATCAGCGACTTCCACGCCTGGCTGAGCGGCTGATCCTGATGACATGCCTGAATCCTATCGTATTTATCCGCTTGCGATATCCTTTCCCCAAGCAGGCCTATGGCCCCACCGACAACAGGTACCGCAGCATTCGCCTATCGAGACTTTCGCCGCTATCAGTTGGCCCGGGTGATGGTCATCATGGGCGCCGAAGCGCAAGCGGTGGCCGTGGCGTGGCAGGTATATGAGATCACCCACCGGGCCATCGACCTGGGGTATACCGGGCTCGTGCTTTTTTTGCCTGGGCTTTTATTCCTGTTACCCGCTGGGCATGTTGCGGACCGTTATGACCGCCGCCAGGTGATCCTGGTCTGCTACACCGTTCAGATACTTTGCACTCTTACCCTGCTGACTTTCGCCTTGCAAGGGCTGCGTAGAGTCGAGCCGATTTTTGCTGTGCTGTTCCTTATCGGTTCCGGACGCGCCTTCAGCGGCCCGGCAAGTTCGGCGCTGCTGCCTCACCTGGTTTCTACGGAACACTTCGTGAACGCCATCACCTGGGGCGCCACGGTGTTCCAGGTCGCCAACATCGCCGGGCCGGCCGTCGGCGGTCTGCTCTACACCCTGCCGCGAATGGGCAGACTGTACGGGGCTCCCATCGTGTTTTTATTCACCCTGCTCACCGGAATTGGTTTTGTGGCGTTGATCAGTTCCCTGCACGTGCGCCCTGGACGCATGGAACATCGAGCCATTTCGGTCGATGTGATCCTGGCGGGATTCCGTTACGTCTGGAAATCCAGGCTGTTGCTGGGATCGATTTCGCTCGATCTGTTCGTGGTGCTGTTAGGCGGTGCAACCGCGCTGCTGCCCATCTTTGCCCACGATTTGCTGCGTACAGGGCCCCAGGGATTGGGCGCACTTCGCGCGGCTCCGGCGCTCGGCGCGCTGGCGGTTTCCATCTGGATGACCTTCCGGCCATTGCTGCGGCGCGCCGGGGCGCTCATGTTCATTGGGGTCGCTATTTACGGGGTGGCGACCATCGTCTTCGGTCTTTCCCGCAGCTTACCGCTGTCGCTCGCCGCTCTGATGGTGGTGGGAGCCTCGGACATGATCAGTGTCGTGATCCGTTCGTCGATGCTGCAATTGGCTACGCCCGCGTCCATGCGGGGCAGGGTGAGCGCGGTGAACTCACTATTCGTGGGAGCTTCCAATGAACTGGGCGAGTTTGAGAGCGGCGTGACCGCTCAATGGTGGGGTGCGGTGCGCGCCGTGGTAGCCGGCGGACTGGGAGCGTTGGCCGTTACCGGAATCTGGAGCGTGCTCTTTCCCGGGCTCCGGGGGATCGACCGGCTGACCGAAGAATCGCTGATGCAAGTTCAGGAAGAACCGTCCAGCGCGAAGTTTTAGTTGACAGGACTGTTGGCGGATTGCACAATCCCTAAGGCTTTTGAAGTTACTGGACCGGCCACACGCCCTCCCCCCAGGGTCCGAAAAAATAAGTTTCCTCCACATTCGCGTATGACCCGTGAGCGTTGCCGACAGGCATGCGATCAGGCCAGACCGCCAAAACGGAATAGGGGTTTGCGCACAATGAAGAGTTCAGCTTTCGTGCAGGGCTTTGCAGCCGTCTGCCTCGCCGCAACTGCCACCGCCCTTTCCGGCCAGGCCGTCCAGATTTTCACCCCAGCAAACGTCAGGTACTCGACCAGCGGAACCGGATATGGCGCCAAGGCTGTGACCTTCAACACCAAAACGCTGAACCTCACCTGCACCGCGCCGATCCATGCCACCATTTCCTCTACGGCAGATGGCAACGGCAACGTACTGGTCGACAACTACATCTCGCTCAGCGTCGGGGGGTCGAAGCCCGTCGACATCTGCAGGAATGGCACCACGGAAAATGGTGGCCAACAGAACTGTTTTAATCCCACCTACGAATCCGAGGCCAGCAGCGGCAGCCTGATTGGGACGGACCCTGACGGCCTTACCGCAAGCGGAGGGGTACCTCCCCTCGATATCAGCAGCTACCTCTTGCCTGGTGCGAACGCGGTCCAGATTGGAACCGTAGATACGGGCTACTTTCTCACCAGCTCTACTCTCTACCTGGTAACCAACTGCACTTCGAATGGGGTTTCGGGTTCGGGACAGATCACCGGCAACCCGATTTCGAGCAGCAATCCAACCGGCCAACAGCTGACGCAGACGTATCCAGTCAATTCCGCCAACAACCAGCAGACCCAGTTCACCTACGATCTTTCCACCGCTCAGAATGCTGGAACGCTCTCGATTAACAACGGCAGCACCCCTTCCTCCGGGGACGATCCGCTCGATCCGGCAACCTTCCAATCCACGTTCCTAAAGGGCACCTCGTTCGCGACTGCAAATTGCCTCACCCATACCGGCAACCTGTACAACGGTTCGCCTGCCTGCGTGCTCTATACCCTCACCTGCCAGGTGGGTACCAACCCCAGCCAGACCGGTGCGTTGTGCCCGGTGTCGCAGCAGCGTAATGAGTTTTTCGTGGAACTTTTCGATGGACCGAGCTTTACCCTTCCGGACATCACTGGTACTGACGGCCTGACGTTCCATCAGGGCGTAGGTTTCCTGGAGGCCAAAGAAGGCTGGGGCGGCGGATCCTGCATCTTCGACCAGTCATCCAGTATCGCTGGCTTGCTCTGCCCGCAGAACGTGCTCACCAGCTTCTCGGGGCCGGGCGCGTACAGGAGCGGAGGCTCGGGTCAGGCTCCCAACTCCACATTCATTACCGTAGCCCCGGTGCCTGAGGATTTAACCACCGTCACCGTGGCCACCCAGCAACCGGGGTATTGGGTGAATACCCATACTCCGACCGTAAACTTCCTGAGCACGCCGCCTGCCTTGACCTCCAACAACTTCATGGCGGCGCCGATTGAGAGCCTCACCTACGGAATTTCCAACCCCTCCAGCGTGCCTCAGCCACCGGCACCGATCCCTGGCGACACCACGTTGTCCAACGGCGCCTGCCCTGCACCAGGTGGCTCAGCGATCCCGTTTAGCCCGCCAGCGCAAATTCTCAAGTATCTGGCGGACGGTCAATACCTGGTGCATTACTTTGCCCAGGACTGCGCCGGCACCCAGGAGCTAAAGTTCACCCAGATCGGGGGCAGTTGGGCCACCTCCTTCTACACCTATCCGATCAATGTGGATACGGTTCCGCCTGTAGTTCTGTCAGGGCCCACGTTATCTCCGGCGCCCTCTACCAATGGAGGGGTTGCCAACTCCTATCTGTTGGGCCAAACAGTCACGGCGACCTACCGCTGTACAGATGATCGCTCCGGCATCGTCAAGTGCGGCACATCGACCTACCCGCCTGGCACCACGCTGGACACCGGCAACATCACGAGCCCCGTCGATACCTCGAAGGCCGGCCCGCAAACATTTACGGTGAACGCCGTGGACGCGGCTGGAAACGCGGCAACCCCCGCGTCAGTCAATTACACGGTCGTGGCCGCGCCCCCGGTGAACCTGGCCATCCTGAAACTGGCACCGGCTCTGGTGAAGCACAACACGCAGCTGACCTACGGCATCACCGCGGTCAACCTCGGCAGGCAGACGGCTTCGACGATCACGATCACGGATCCGCTGCCTTCGGGAGTGACGCTGCTGAAGGCCACGGCACAGCAGTTGGTCTGCAGCGGCGGCAAATGCTCCAACGCAGCCAGTTGCACGTCTGCCGGCAATACGGTGAGTTGCACAGCTCCTTCCATGACGCTGCTGACGCCCGTGTTCGTTCAGATCGTCGTGAGTGTGCAAGCACCTGCGGGAACGAAGATCAAGAACACGGCTACTGTGACCAGCTCGAACCCAGTGGTGCCCCCGGGCAATACCCAGTCCACGGCGTCTACTACCGTCTATTGACGAGTGGAAGTTGGGCCCTTCGTAGTCCCGCAAGGGACGGCTGAAAATTGCCCAGGACTTACGTCCTGGGTTGGGGCATAGAGATGAGCCGTCTCGAACGGGGCGGCTGAATTACTCAACCCGCCCTCAGCCGTCCTGTTCGTTCGGACTATTCGATCAAGGTCCGGATTACCCAGGACCACGTCCTGGCCTATTTTCAGACCATCCCCTAGCGGGACTCGAGTCGGGAATGACATAGGAATCATGACGGCAGGAGCACTCAGGGCTTACTGTTTTTTCCAGCGATTCGATTCGTCGTGCATCATCTTGAAGTCGGCCCGGCGCATCATGTTCTCCGCGCCCGGATCGCCGCGCACGGCGTCCAGCAGTCGGACCGCCTCGGTGTAATAGTCAGCCGCGCGCGCGGCGTTGCCACTCAGTCTTGTGGATGTTCCCAACAAATAGTAGATCCGGGCCAGGCCGAAGCGCACTCCGGCCCGCTGCGCCGTTGCCAATTGCTCCTGCAGTTCGTGGTCGGCGCGCGCATAATCCTTGAGCCCAATCTCGGCTTGCGCCTTGACGAGACTGATTTCCAGCGCCAAATTCGCATTGATGGAGCCCTTCCCATTGAGCGCGGAGGGCAGAGCGCGCAGCGCGGCCTGAAACTGGCCTTCGGCTGCCTGCAGCTTGGCCACATTCACCTTGGATAACAGCGTGACTGCATTTTCCTTAGTACTGGATGCGAGCCGCAGTGCTGAATCGTAACCCTGACCGGCACCCTTAAGGTCTCCGCGATAGAAGGCTATATCGCCCCGGGTGTTGAGGATGTCGGCCTGCAGAGCATCGCTTTTCAGAGCCTGCTGAATCTTCTCCGCCTCATCCAGCGGTGCCGCAGCTTCGTCGCCCCGCCCTGCCCGAGCCAGAGCTTCCGCCAAATCATTCAGGGCCTCCGCCATGGTGTGCCCGTTTTCCCCTTGCTGGCGGAAACCGTTCACAGCATCCTGTAGCGACTTGACCGCCGCCCCAAACCTGCCCTGATAACCGAGAACCAAGCCGATCTGACGAGAAATGACCGCGACTCCGCCCGAATCACCGGCCTTGCGGGCGAGACCGAGCGCTCTCATTAAGGAAGTCATCGACTGGTCGTACTGGCCCGTCGTGGTGTAAGCCTCGCTCAACCCTTCCAACGTTGCTGCAATGTCGCCGGGAACGCCCAGCTTCTCCCGCAACTGCAACGCCTGCTGGGAATAGGTGAATGCGTTGTCGGTGTCGCCCATGGCCAGATATACGCCCGCGATATTGTCCAGACACAGTGACTCGTAGCTCTGATCGCCCTCTCTCGCTGGATCCCCAGGGCTTGCTTGTAAACGTCCAGCGCTTGATCGAACTTCCCGACGTCCTGGTAGACCGCGCCCAGGTTAAGCAGGGCGAGGGCCGTCTCATCCTTCATGCCGATGTCGCGCAGCAGCACCAGCGCCTTGTTATAGCTGGTAATCGCAGCATCCGGCCTGCCACTCGTTCTCTGTACCGTGCCCATCTCGGTCAGCGCCGCAGCCACGCCCCGCTTCTGACCGATCTTCTCGTTGATCGCAATGGATTGCTGATAGTTGAGCAGTGCCTGGTCGGGCTTGTTGAGCAGGCGGTAGGAGATGCCCATGGAGAGCAGGATCAGCGCTTGTTGTTCCTGATTGTTGACCTGGATAGCGAGACTTGATCCTCGCGTCAGCGAATCGAGGGCCGCTTGCGGATTGCCGGTGAGGTTGTCAACTACACCTAAGCTCCACAGCGCCTTGATGTTCTTGGGGTCGGTTTGCAGCACGCCGGTAAACGTCGCACGTGCCTTGTCGTACTCACCGTTCTGCAGGTAAAGGTTACCCAACTGATATTGGACGTCCACATCCCCAGGCGAGCTTTTCAGGAGATTCTCGTAAGCTTCGATCGCTTTCTTGTTATCTTTCATGATTCGCGCGTTGCTTGCGCTAATCAGATATTTTTCCGGCAGGGGCAGGTTTT
>CAWCKO010000070.1:0-20213 GCA_963796145.1 uncultured Acidobacteriaceae bacterium
CCCCGAGTTTGAGGCTTGAATTGCGGCTGTAACCGCGCCACACCGGCTATGGCCCATCACCAGGATGGTGTGCGTTCCCAGAACTGCCGCGGCATACTCCAGACTGGCGACGATTTCCGCAGTCACAATGTTGCCCGCTACCCGGGTGACAAAGAGCTGGCCGATCGTTTGATCGAAGACCACCTCCACCGGCACGCGCGAATCGGCGCAGGACAGGACCGCAGCGAACGGTTCCTGCTTCTCCATCATTTGTTGCAGAATCGCGAGGTCGCGTCGATGGGAGTGCGTCCGGCCGCTGGTAAATCTGCGGTTACCGGCGATCAACTCATCCAGCGCAGCGTCGGGGCTGCTTTTTCTCTCGCTTTCGTTCCCGACGACGATCGGCTGAGAATCAGCGACTTCCACGCCTGGCTGAGCGGCTGATCCTGATGACATGCCTGAATCCTATCGTATTTATCCGCTTGCGATATCCTTTCCCCAAGCAGGCCTATGGCCCCACCGACAACAGGTACCGCAGCATTCGCCTATCGAGACTTTCGCCGCTATCAGTTGGCCCGGGTGATGGTCATCATGGGCGCCGAAGCGCAGGCGGTGGCCGTGGCGTGGCAGGTATATGAGATCACCCACCGGGCCATCGACCTGGGGTATACCGGGCTGGTGCTTTTTTTGCCTGGGCTTTTATTCCTGTTGCCCGCTGGGCATGTTGCGGACCGTTATGACCGCCGCCAGGTGATCCTGGTCTGCTACACCGTTCAGATACTTTGCACTCTTACCCTGCTGACTTTCGCCTTGCAAGGGCTGCGTAGAGTCGAGCCGATTTTTGCTGTGCTGTTCCTTATCGGTTCCGGACGCGCCTTCAGCGGCCCGGCAAGTTCGGCGCTGCTGCCTCACCTGGTTTCTACGGAACACTTCGTGAACGCCATCACCTGGGGCGCCACGGTGTTCCAGGTCGCCAACATCGCCGGGCCGGCCGTCGGCGGTCTGCTCTACACCCTGCCGCGAATGGGCAGACTGTACGGGGCTCCCATCGTGTTTTTATTCACCCTGCTCACCGGAATTGGTTTTGTGGCGTTGATCAGTTCCCTGCACGTGCGCCCTGGACGCATGGAACATCGAGCCATTTCGGTCGATGTGATCCTGGCGGGATTCCGTTACGTCTGGAAATCCAGGCTGTTGCTGGGATCGATTTCGCTCGATCTGTTCGTGGTGCTGTTAGGCGGTGCCACCGCGCTGCTGCCCATCTTTGCCCACGATTTGCTGCGTACAGGGCCCCAGGGATTGGGCGCGCTTCGCGCGGCTCCGGCGCTCGGCGCGCTGGCGGTTTCCATCTGGATGACCTTCCGGCCATTGCTGCGGCGCGCCGGGGCGCTCATGTTCATTGGGGTCGCTATTTACGGGGTGGCGACCATCGTCTTCGGTCTTTCCCGCAGCTTACCGCTGTCGCTCGCCGCTCTGATGGTGGTGGGAGCCTCGGACATGATCAGTGTCGTGATCCGTTCGTCGATGCTGCAATTGGCTACGCCCGCGTCCATGCGGGGCAGGGTGAGCGCGGTGAACTCACTATTCGTGGGAGCTTCCAATGAACTGGGCGAGTTTGAGAGCGGCGTGACCGCTCAATGGTGGGGTGCGGTGCGCGCCGTGGTAGCCGGCGGACTGGGAGCGTTGGCCGTTACCGGAATCTGGAGCGTGCTCTTTCCCGGGCTCCGGGGGATCGACCGGCTGACCGAAGAATCGCTGATGCAAGTTCAGGAAGAACCGTCCAGCGCGAAGTTTTAGTTGACAGGACTGTTGGCGGATTGCACAATCCCTAAGGCTTTTGAAGTTACTGGACCGGCCACACGCCCTCCCCCCAGGGTCCGAAAAAATAAGTTTCCTCCACATTCGCGTATGACCCGTGAGCGTTGCCGACAGGCATGCGATCAGGCCAGACCGCAAAACGGAATAGGGGTTTGCGCACAATGAAGAGTTCAGCTTTCGTGCAGGGCTTTGCAGCCGTCTGCCTCGCCGCAACTGCCACCGCCCTTTCCGGCCAGGCCGTCCAGATTTTCACCCCAGCAAACGTCAGGTACTCGACCAGCGGAACCGGATATGGCGCCAAGGCTGTGACCTTCAACACCAAAACGCTGAACCTCACCTGCACCGCGCCGATCCATGCCACCATTTCCTCTACGGCAGATGGCAACGGCAACGTACTGGTCGACAACTACATCTCGCTCAGCGTCGGGGGGTCGAAGCCCGTCGACATCTGCAGGAATGGCACCACGGAAAATGGTGGCCAACAGAACTGTTTTAATCCCACCTACGAATCCGAGGCCAGCAACGGCAGCCTGATTGGGACGGACCCTGACGGCCTTACCGCAAGCGGAGGGGTACCTCCCCTCGATATCAGCAGCTACCTCTTGCCTGGTGCGAACGCGGTCCAGATTGGAACCGTAGATACGGGCTACTTTCTCACCAGCTCTACTCTCTACCTGGTAACCAACTGCACTTCGAATGGGGTTTCGGGTTCGGGACAGATCACCGGCAACCCGATTTCGAGCAGCAATCCAACCGGCCAACAGCTGACGCAGACGTATCCAGTCAATTCCGCCAACAACCAGCAGACCCAGTTCACCTACGATCTTTCCATCGCTCAGAATGCTGGAACGCTCTCGATTAACAACGGCAGCACCCCTTCCTCCGGGGACGATCCGCTCGATCCGGCAACCTTCCAATCCACGTTCCTAAAGGGCACCTCGTTCGCGACTGCAAATTGCCTCACCCATACCGGCAACCTGTACAACGGTTCGCCTGCCTGCGTGCTCTACACCCTCACGTGCCAGGTGGGTACCAACCCCAGCCAGACCGGTGCGTTGTGCCCGGTGTCGCAGCAGCGTAATGAGTTTTTCGTGGAACTTTTCGATGGACCGAGCTTTACCCTTCCGGACATCACTGGTACTGACGGCCTGACGTTCCATCAGGGCGTAGGTTTCTTGGAGGCCAAAGAAGGCTGGGGCGGCGGATCCTGCATCTTCGACCAGTCATCCAGTATCGCTGGCTTGCTCTGCCCGCAGAACGTGCTCACCAGCTTCTCGGGGCCGGGCGCGTACAGGAGCGGAGGCTCGGGTCAGGCTCCCAACTCCACATTCATTACCGTAGCCCCGGTGCCTGAGGATTTAACCACCGTCACCGTGGCCACCCAGCAACCGGGGTATTGGGTGAATACCCATACTCCGACCGTAAACTTCCTGAGCACGCCGCCGGCCTTGACCTCCAACAACTTCATGGCGGCGCCGATTGAGAGCCTCACCTACGGCATTTCCAACCCCTCCAGCGTGCCTCAGCCACCGGCACCGATCCCTGGCGACACCACGTTGTCCAACGGCGCCTGCCCTGCACCAGGTGGCTCAGTGATCCCGTTTAGCCCGCCAGCGCAAATTCTCAAGTATCTGGCGGACGGTCAATACCTGGTGCATTACTTTGCCCAGGACTGCGCCGGCACCCAGGAGCTAAAGTTCACCCAAATCGGGGGCAGTTGGGCCACCTCCTTCTACACCTATCCGATCAATGTGGATACGGTTCCGCCTGTAGTTCTGTCAGGGCCCACGTTATCTCCGGCGCCCTCTACCAATGGAGGGGTTGCCAACTCCTATCTGTTGGGCCAAACAGTCACGGCGACCTACCGCTGTACAGATGATCGCTCCGGCATCGTCAAGTGCGGCACATCGACCTACCCGCCTGGCACCACGCTGGACACCGGCAACATCACGAGCCCCGTCGATACCTCGAAGGCCGGCCCGCAAACATTTACGGTGAACGCCGTGGACGCGGCTGGAAACGCGGCAACCCCCGCGTCAGTCAATTACACGGTCGTGGCCGCGCCCCCGGTGAACCTGGCCATCCTGAAACTGGCACCGGCTCTGGTGAAGCACAACACGCAGCTGACCTACGGCATCACCGCGGTCAACCTCGGCAGGCAGACGGCTTCGACGATCACGATCACGGATCCGCTGCCTTCGGGAGTGACGCTGCTGAAGGCCACGGCACAGCAGTTGGTCTGCAGCGGCGGCAAATGCTCCAACGCAGCCAGTTGCACGTCTGCCGGCAATACGGTGAGTTGCACAGCTCCTTCCCTGACGCTGCTGACGCCCGTGTTCGTTCAGATCGTCGTGAGTGTGCAAGCACCTGCGGGAACGAAGATCAAGAACACGGCTACTGTGACCAGCTCGAACCCAGTGGTGCCCCCGGGCAACACCCAGTCCACGGCGTCTACTACCGTCTATTGACGAGTGGAAGTTGGGCCCTTCGTAGTCCCGCAAGGGACGGCTGAAAATTGCCCAGGACTTAGTCCTGGGTTGGGGCATAGAGACGAGCCGTCTCGAACGGGGCGGCTGAATTACTCAACCCGCCCTCAGCCGTCCCGTTCGTTCGGACTATTCGATCAAGGTCCGGATTACCCAGGACCACGTCCTGGCCTATTTTCAGACCATCCCGTAGCGGGACTCGAGTCGGGAATGACATAGGAATCATGACGGCAGGAGCGCTCAGGGCTTACTGTTTTTTCCAGCGATTCGATTCGTCGTGCATCATCTTGAAGTCGGCCCGGCGCATCATGTTCTCCGCGCCCGGATCGCCGCGCACGGCGTCCAGCAGTCGGACCGCCTCGGTGTAATAGTCAGCCGCGCGCGCGGCGTTGCCACTCAGTCTTGTGGATGTTCCCAACAAATAGTAGATCCGGGCCAGGCCGAAGCGCACTCCGGCTCGCTGCGCTGTTGCCAATTGCTCCTGCAGTTCGTGGTCGGCGCGCGCATAATCCTTGAGCCCAATCTCGGCTTGCGCCTTGACGAGACTGATTTCCAGCGCCAAATTCGCATTGATGGAGCCCTTCCCATTGAGCGCGGAGGGCAGAGCGCGCAGCGCGGCCTGAAACTGGCCTTCGGCTGCCTGCAGTTTGGCCACATTCACCTTGGATAACAGCGTGACTGCATTTTCCTTAGTACTGGAGGCGAGCCGCAGTGCTGAATCGTAACCCTGACCAGCACCCTTAAAGTCTCCGCGATAGAAGGCTATATCGCCCCGAGTGTTGAGGATGTCGGCCTGCAGAGCATCGCTTTTCAGAGCCTGCTGAATCTTCTCCGCCTCATCCAGCGGTGCCGCAGCTTCGTCGCCCCGCCCTGCCCGAGCCAGAGCTTCCGCCAAATCATTCAGGGCCTCCGCCATGGTGTGCCCGTTTTCCCCTTGCTGGCGGAAACCGTTCACAGCATCCTGTAGCGACTTGACCGCCGCCCCAAACCTGCCCTGATAACCGAGAACCAAGCCGATCTGACGAGAAATGACCGCGACTCCGCCCGAATCACCGGCCTTGCGGGCGAGACCGAGCGCTCTCATTAAGGAAGTCATCGACTGGTCGTACTGGCCCGTCGTGGTGTAAGCCTCGCTCAACCCTTCCAACGTTGCTGCAATGTCGCCCGGAACGCCCAGCTTCTCGCGCAACTGCAACGCCTGCTGGGAATAGGTGAATGCGTTGTCAGTGTCGCCCATGGCCAGATATACGCCCGCAATATTGTCCAGACACAGTGACTCGTAGCTCTGATCGCCTCTCTCTCGCTGGATCCCCAGGGCTTGTTTGTAAACGTCCAGCGCTTGATCGAACTTCCCGACGTCCTGGTAGACCGCGCCCAGGTTAAGCAGGGCGAGGGCCGTCTCATCCTTCATGCCGATGTCGCGCAGCAGCACCAGCGCCTTGTTATAGCTGGTAATCGCAGCATCCGGCCTGCCACTCGTTCTCTGTACCGTGCCCATCTCGGTCAGCGCCGCAGCCACGCCCCGCTTCTGACCGATCTTCTCGTTGATCGCAATGGATTGCTGATAGTTGAGCAGTGCCTGGTCGGGCTTGTTGAGCAGGCGGTAGGAGATGCCCATGGAGAGCAGGATCAGCGCTTGTTGTTCCTGATTGTCGACCTGGATAGCGAGACTTGATCCTCGCGTCAGCGAATCGAGGGCCGCTTGCGGATTGCCGGTGAGGTTGTCAACTACACCTAAGCTCCACAGCGCCTTGATGTTCTTGGGGTCGGTTTGCAGCACGCCGGTAAACGTCGCACGTGCCTTGTCGTACTCACCGTTCTGCAGGTAAAGGTTACCCAACTGATATTGGACGTCCACATCCCCAGGCGAGCTTTTCAGGAGATTCTCGTAAGCTTCGATCGCTTTCTTGTTATCTTTCATGATTCGCGCGTTGCTTGCGCTAATCAGATATTTTTCCGGCAGGGGCAGGTTTTGATTGTGAGCGAGATCGGTGGCGCGGATAGAGGATTGCTCGGCATCGCTCTGAAAGCCCAACTCCGATTGGACATCCGCCAGCCTCGAAAATGCCAGCGCGAACTGAGGATCCTGGTTGGTTGCTGCCTGCAAGTGCTTCAAAGCGTCGACGAATTTGCCCTCGCGCATGAGCACCGCTCCCTGGTCATATTCCCGCAGGGCCTCGACTGATGTCGAACTGGGCTTGAACGACTGGGCCTTCAACTCCTCAACTACGTCGGCGGAGAGGGAAAGATTCTTGCGCACAGAATCGGCCAGGCTATCGATGGCGGTGGGCAGGTCTTTCACCAGTGCTTGTGCTTTAACCGGAACAGTCTGGTCGTGCAGAAGATCGCGAATGGTCGCGTCCACCACGATTTGATCGCCGAAGCGTGCATATTGGCCGGAAACAACGACGTCGGCATTGCTGAACTGAGCCACACGCCGCAGCGTTTCTGGATCCACTGCAGCCTCCGGACCAACGCGAAGATCCGAAAGCACCTGGTGCAGCCTATCGGTCGGCACCGTATGCAGATGCGCTGACTGGCCGATATCGGTACTGAGCATGTCAGCTACGCTCGCGCCTATCCAGTCGTCCTTGGCATCGCCAGACGAGTTACGAAAGGGCAAAATCGCAAGCGATCGCGCACGCACCGCTGGCTCCGCTTGCTTTGCCTCTGGAGTAGGCAGCACTCTGGGGCGGGTGAGAAAATATGCCAGGGCCGCGACCAGCAAGAGCACCAGTCCAGCCGCGCCCGCAAGCAGCCTTTTGTTCTCGTCCGCCCACCTGCGGGGGCCGGGCCGGAGACGGGCGGCGATGATGCCGGACTTGCCGGTGCCTGACCACAGCTCCAGGTCTGTCAGCAGTTCCGACGCGGACTGGTACCTGAGTGCGACATCCCGCTCCAGGGAGCGGCTCACGATCTGGCTCAGCTCAGGAGGAACGCTCTTGTCCAGTTCCGAGACGGGAACCACCCGCTCCTGGGTACGTTTGATCAGGCTGGCCAGCGCGCTGTCGGCGCGAAAGGGTGTTTGCCCGGTCAACAATTCATAAAAAATAAGACCCAGGGAAAAAATGTCGGAGCGTTGGTCCAGGTTCCCGGCCAGGGCCTGCTCGGGCGACATGTATTCCATGGTGCCGACCATGGCGCCGGTCTGCGTCATGCGGTCGCCTTCGAGCGTCTTGGCCAGGCCAAAATCCATGACCAGGATGCGGCCGGTGCCCGTTTCCCACATGATGTTCTGCGGTTTCAGATCACGGTGAATGACGCCGACGTTATGCGCCGCCTCCAGGGCCCGGCACACCTGCTCAATGACCGCAACTGCTTCCCGCGGAGTAAGTTTGGTCCGCTCATGGATGATGGCGGCGAGATCCCTGCCCTCGACGTACTCCATCGTGATGAACTTCATTCCCTCCGCTTCGCCCAAGTCATAAATACGAACGACGTTGCGGTGGGTGACCTGGGTGGCGAGGATCAGTTCCTGCTTGAAGCGGTCGAGAACGCCACGGTTGCGGGCCAAGTCCGGGCGAATCACTTTCAGGGCGACCGTGCGGCCCAGCTCAACATCCCGGGCTTTGTAAACGGCGCCCATGCCGCCTTCACCCAGCAGGCTCAACACCTCATAGCGGTGCGCCAGCAGGTGCCCCGCAGCCAGGACGTGCTGTCCTGATTGCGAATAGTCTCCGGGCATTACCTGCGAAGGAGAAGGTCCAAATATGGTGGGACTGTCACTGGGACTATGGGAGTGGGACTGGGACTGCGCGGGGAACCGAATATGGTCTCGGCATCGCTGGGGAGATGAACGTTGGCAGACGAGCTCTCACCCTTCACAGGAGCGCGCACACCCCCGTTGCCGGGTTTTGAGGCGTCGTGCCCGGGAGGATTTCCTCCTTCTTCTCGCATGACTTGGCGGCCCCAGATTCACTCGAGTGCGGCGAATAACCGCAGTATATAGTGACCGCGCTTCAGAACCGCTTCATTCAGTGTCCATTCGCGTGACGGCCGAGCTGGTGCGCCGTCACCGCGATCTGAGTCCGTTGGTGAAAGCTTAAATTCCGGTGCCGTAATCTGCTGCGCAGACGCTATCCCCGGCATGCGAGTAGAAATCGTACTGCGTGCGGTGATTGAATTTATACCGCGCACGCAACTCGCGACCGACGTAGAGACCCACAGCAGCAATACCGACAGCAAGCGAAGTCCAGCCAACAATCCACATTGCAGACCCTTCTTCCTCGGGGGAAGAGATTTCCGGCGCTTGGCCGGAACCTTTTAGTCCGTACATGTCGTTACTATCCGTGTACTCCATGCCGAAATAATAGCGCAGCTTGATGGCAATCACGTAGTTACGGTGGGCGACACCAAAGGGCTATTTCACCTGCTCAATTTGATGCAGCAGAGCGATCTTTCGAGCCGCTGGCAGGAAGCTGGCTTCAATGGAATTGGCCGCCAGCTCGCGCAGATGCTCTTCGGTAAAGCCAAAAGCCTCATGGGCCAGGCGATATTCGTCCTGCAAGTCACTCAGGAACATCGCCGGATCATCGGAATTGAGAGTGACCATGAGGCCGGCGTCGAAATAACGGCGCACTGGGTGCTCCTCGAGCGTGGGACAACACCCGGTGCGCAAATTCGACGTGACGCAAACTTCGATCGGAACCTGGCGTTCGGCCAGTACCTCCATCAGATCTGGATCCAACTGCGCGGAGAGACCATGGCCGATTCGCTCGGCGCCGATATTGAGCGCCGCCCAGATGCTCTCGGGACCCATGGTCTCACCGGCATGCGCGGTCAGCCGGAGGCCAGCGTCTTGCGCTTCCTGAAAGAGCTCGCGGAAGGGCTCCGCCCCGGCGCGCCGCTCATCTCCGCCAATGCCGATACCGACGATGCTGGGCGACTCGGGCCGCAATTCGGCCGCTTTGCGAAAGACGCGGGCAGCCTCTTCGGGACCAAACTGGCGCACCGCGTCGAAGATCCAATAGAGCGTAATCCCAAATTGGCGTTCGGCGCGCACCCGGGCCGCTTCCATCCCGGCAAAGAGCGCTTCAAATTCGATGCGCCGCCAGTAATAGACCACACCCACCGAGACCATGACCTCGGCATGCACCACCCCCTGAGCGGCCAAACGCTCCAGCATGCGAAAGGTGATCAGTTCGTAGTCGGCAGCGGTGCGCAGCCGTTCACTGACTGCTTTGAACGCCATCAGGAAGCCGGTGAAATCGGTGTAGCGATAAAGGGCACGGGCTTCGGCCAGCGTCAGCCGATCGTCGTCGTGTCGCTGGCTCAATTCGACCAGGGTTTCCGGGGAAACGGTCCCTTCAAGGTGAAGATGGAGTTCCGCTTTGGGGAGCGTCCGCAGCCACGACATCCCGTTCCGGCGTGAGGTAGCAGGGCGTGTCATGAAAGGGACGAAAACTCGCTGTGCTTGCGGCTGTAAAGGAAGTAGATGACCAGGCCAATGATCAGCCAGGCGAAAAAGCGCAGCCAGGTGATGACTGGCAGGCCGGACATGAGCAGGGTGCAAAAGAAGAGGCTCAGAATTGGCACTGAGATTCCGCCCGGGGCGCGGAAGCCGCGACGACGCTCCGGTTCACGAACGCGCAGGATCAGCACCCCTATCGAAACCAGCACAAAGGCAAACAGCGTGCCGATATTCGACAGATCGGCCAGGGTGCCAATGTCCAGGAGGGCGCTGGGAATGGCTACCAGAAAGCCGGCGACCCAGGTGGCGACGGCGGGAGTGCGATAGCGCGGGTGTACTTTGCCGAACCAGCGAGGAAAAAGCCGGTCGCGCGACATAGCAAACCAGACCCTCGCCTGGCCGAGCTGGAAGACCAGGATGGAGGAAATCATACCCATCATGGCGCCGCAGAGCACGATCAACCGCACCCAATTCAGCATCCCCGAGCCCGTATCATGGCTCAGCTTCTTGAGGGTGTTGACCACTGGCGCCGCATTATCCACCAGCGTCTGCCATGGGATCAGACCCGTGAGCACAACCGCGACGCCGATGTAGAGCAGGGTGCAGACGACCAGGGTCGCCAGAATGCCGATGGGAACATCCCGCTGCGGCCGATGGCACTCTTCGGCCGCGGTCGAAACCGAATCGAAGCCGATGTAGGTAAAAAAGATGATGCTGCCGCCGGTGAGCACGCCGGACCAGCCATTGGGGAAAAATGGATGCCAATGCGCGGGGTGAATGAAGCGTGATCCGGCGAGGATAAACACCAGGATGGCGGTGATCTTGAGCAGCACCATGACGTTGTTGGTCCCGGCGGATTCCCGGATACCCCTAACCAGGACGACGGTCAGAATCAGCACGATGAGAAAGGCGGGAAAATTGAAGCCCAGGTGCCAGCCCGGTTGGTAGATGGTGTTGCCTTGAAGGTCGGTGAGGCCGGAAGGGAGAAAGGCGGGCGAGATCCAACGCGCGCTGGGACGCAAGCCGAACCAATCCATGAAGTCGACGATGTGAGCAGCAAAGCCGACACACACCGCCATGTTGCTGACGGCGTACTCCAGGATGAGATCCCAACCGATGATCCAGGCGACGAGTTCGCCCATGGTGGCATAGGTGTAGGTATACGCGCTGCCGGCAATGGGAATCATCGACGCGAGTTCGGCATAACAGAGCCCGGTGAAGGCGCAGACGATCGCCACCAGCACGATAGAAAATGCCAGGGCCGGCCCGGCCCCGGGGCGGCCTGCCAAGGCGTGATGGTTCACCAGGTAGTCCAGTAGCGGCGTGTTCAGGATAGAGGAAGTGTCAAACTTTTCGCCCGCGATGGCGGTGCCGATCACGGTGAAAATTCCCGACCCGATCACCGCTCCGATGCCAAGCGCCGTAAGCGACCAAGGGCCAAGCGTTTTCTTCAGACAGTGCTCGGGAAGCTCCGAGTCGCTGATCAGCTTGTCGATCGATTTGGTTGCGAACAGTTGCTTTCGCAGCGTCTCGGCTCCTGAAGGGTGAGATTTCTACAAGTGTAGTGGCACAGCCTCACCTTAACGCTTGCTTTGACCTCGCGACAGCTTCCTGGTCTTCTTCTTGTTGGAACCTCGGGGCGTGGTACGCGCGGCCTTGGGTGCAGCTTTCTTGCGCGCCGTGCGCTTGATCTTCTTCCGTTCCAACTTATCTTCTACGTTCTTGGTATTGGCCATTCTCTTCCTTGTCTACACTTTTTCCAGCTGGGCAAATTTCTCCACCAGCTTCTTTACGCCGAATTCTGCAAATTGTACCGTAATCTTCGCATCATCACCGTCTCCCTCGCGGCGGAAGACAACGCCCTCGCCGTATTTGGGATGGCGCACACGCTGGCCGCTGCGGAATCCTGTCGCTCCGCCGGGGATAGGGATCTCGAGCTTCGGCCGGCTTCCACTGGTCTTGCGCGAGGAGAAGAACTGGGCGATGTTGTCCAAAGAACCCGTCTGCGGCCGTTTGCCGGCAGCCGCGGCCGGGGAAACGGTGCGGGGACGCTGGTCCTCGTCTTCGTAGCTGTAGTGCCGGGGTGATTCCCATTCGTCGCGGCTTGAGCCATAACGCCCAGCGTATGCGCCGCTGGAGGGGCGCTGTCCCCGGGTCAGGTCTTGCAGCAGATGCGACGGAATTTCCTCCAGAAATCGTGAGGGCAGGCTGGCTTCCGGCATATCGTTCCCGTATCTGCGGCGATAGCGCGCTCGCGTCACGATCAGCGCATCCATGGCCCGGGTCATGCCCACATAACAAAGCCGCCGCTCCTCTTCGAGTTCGTTGGGTTGGTTGAGTGTCCGCGAATGAGGAAACAGACCCTCTTCCATTCCGGCCAGCAAAACCAGGGGAAACTCCAGCCCCTTGGCCGAATGCAGACTCATCAGCGTGACCCGGCTCTCGGGATTGTAACGGTCAGTGTCACTGACCAGGGCGGCGTGGTCGAGAAACTCAGACAGGGTCTCGCCGCGCTGCTGCGCATCCTGGGCAGCGTTGGCGAGTTCCTTCAGGTTTTCAATGCGGGAGAAGGATTCAGGAGTGCCTTCCGCCTCGAGCGCTCGGATGTAACCCGTCCGATCGATCAGGAAGCGAATCAATTCCGGGAGCGTGGCTGCGTCCCCGGGCTTGCGGAATCCTTCAACAGCAACGGGGTCAGTTGCGGGAAGGAAGGGTTTCTCCGCCTCGTCGAAGCTCAGCAGGGGAGGCGCCTGCTCCTCCGGGTCCACATCGCCCGGCTCTGGTTCCAGATCGCCAAAGTCAAAACCAACATCCTCCCACTCGGCCGAATCCGATGCGGCGGCTTCTTCGGCGCACGATTCCTGCTCAGGGATAACGTCTTGCGCCAGTTTCTCGGCGAATCCCGGCTCCAGCAGGGCGCGGGCATCTTCAATCAATCTGCGGAAGGTTGCCAGCGCCATGCATGCGCGGGCAGGAAGCAGTTGCTCCTTCACCGCGTGCCCGATCGCCGCCCACGTACTCATGCCGGTCTCGACGCTTAGCCGATCCAGCACCTCCAGCGTGGTCTTGCCGATACCGCGTGCCGGGGTATTGATGACCCGCGCCAGGGCAATCGAATCATCGGGATTCTGCACCAATTTCAGATAACTCAGCAGATCCTTGATCTCGGAGCGGTCATAAAAAGAAAATCCGCCCACCATGGTGTAAGCGATTCCATAACGGCGCAGCGCCTCCTCCACCAGCCGGGACTGGGAATTGGTGCGGTAGAGCACCGCGGCACGGGGCATGATCCTGTTCTTCGCCCGCACGGCGCATGTACTTCTGAATGTAGTCGGCGATAAAGAGCGCTTCGTTTTCGCCGTCCGGCGCCTCGTAGTAGCCGATCTTTGCTCCGCCCTCGCGCGAGGTCCATAGATTCTTGCCCTTGCGCTGCAGGTTGCGCGCCACCACCGCGGAGGCCCCTTCAAGAATCACCTGCGTGGAACGATAGTTTTGCTCCAGCCGGATGGTCTTAGCTTCCGGGAAGTCGCGCTCGAACTCCAGGATGTTGCGGATATCGGCCCCGCGCCAGGAGTAAATGCTCTGGTCTTCATCCCCCACGACGCACACGTTGTGTTCCGTACCGGCAAGCAGCTTCATCAGCTCATACTGCGGCCGGTTGGTGTCCTGATACTCGTCGATCAGCAGGTAGCGATAGCGGCGATTGTAGCGTTCCCGCACTTCAGCGGAGGAGCGCAGCAGCCGCACCGCCTCCAGCAGCAGGTCGTCGAAATCGAGCGCGTTCGCCTTGCGCAATTCCTTGCGGTAAATCTCGTAGATGTGGGCGATCCGCTCGGCCACCGGATCGGTGGATTGCAGATAGATCTCCTGCGGGTCGAGCATGTGGTTCTTGGCCCAGGAGATGCGCGAGAGAACCGTACGCGGCGTCAACTGCTTGGTGTCCAGCCCCATGCGCCGCATTGCCTGCTTGACGATGGCCTGCTGGTCGGCTTCATCGTAGATCACAAAGCTGCGGGTAAGCCCTTCATTGCCAATACGCAGCGCTTCAATGTCGCGGCGCAGAACGCGCACGCAAAAGGAGTGGAAGGTAGCCAGCAGCGGCTTGGCCAGGGAGCGATGCTGGAGCAGTTTGTCGACCCTCTCCGCCATCTCCGCCGATGCCTTGTTGGTAAACGTGACCGCCAGGATCGAATCGGGGGCAACATTGCGTACCTCAATGAGATAGGCGATGCGGTGGGTGATCACCCGGGTCTTGCCCGAGCCCGCCCCAGCAAGAATCAGCAAGGGACCGTCCACGGCTTCAACAGCGGCGCGTTGCTGCGGATTTAATTTATCGAGCAGATGTTGCAATGGTTGGTCTCTGGAGGCTGGTGAGGCGATGAATTCTCTTCTACCAGTGTATCGCCCTGTGGGAGTTGTGTTGCAATTCCGATATGCAGAGTATGGGTGAGCCATTACGGCGAAGGGTTTGCGTCTTTTGTGGATCGAATCCCGGGGTGAAGCAGGCATACCGTGCCGAGGCAGTAGGCTTGGGACGCTTGCTGGGAGAAGCCGGGTTGGGCCTGGTGTACGGCGGAGCGCAAGTGGGTCTGATGGGCGCGTTGGCCGATTCCGCGCTCGACCACGGAAGCGAAGTCATCGGGGTGATTCCCCGTACGCTAGCCGGCATCGAAGTGGCGCACCAGCGTCTGACCAGGTTGGTTTTGGTTGAAACCATGCACGAACGCAAAGCGTTGATGGCGCAGGAGGCGGATGCCTTTCTCGCCCTGCCGGGTGGTTTCGGTACGCTCGATGAATTTTTCGAGATCCTCACCTGGGCGCAACTGGGGATCCATGCAAAACCCTGCGTGCTGGTCAATACCATCGGCTATTTCAATTACCTCCTGAGCTTTCTCCAGATGGCGATCGATCAGGGCTTCCTCAAGCCGGAAAACTATGCGCTGATCCACGTCGTGGCGGACGCCGCCGAGGCGCTCTCCTGTGTCCAAACGCTGTGGCAGACCTTGCCCGTCAGCCACGTCGCCCCGGCCGAGCCTGCTCCCTGAATTGTTGTCTACGGGTTCTGGCATGCGGTATAACCGGCTCACCGATGAGATGGACAAGCTGCTTCGCCCTCCTGCTCGCCGCCTGCTTGGCGCACGGCGAGACCCCTAAACCCGCTGCAAAGCCGGGGCTCAAGTTCCAGATATCCTTTCCTTCCGCAGCCCATGCGAACCCCATTACCGGGCGCGTATTCATCATTCTGTCGCGCGACATCGCGCACTGCGGCCCCGCCGACGCGGTTGCCGCCACCGCAGAACCTTGCGAGCCCCGCTTGCAGGTCAGCCGCATCGGCGTTCCCTTCTTCGGCCGCGATATCAATGCTCTTAAGGCCGGCGACTCTGCGACCATTGATAACTCCGACCTCGGATCACCACTCGCGCACCTGGCGGATATTCCCGCCGGCGACTACTACGTCCAGGCCATGATCAACGTCTACTCCGAGTTTCATCGGGCTGACGGACATACGGTGTGGATGCACGACGACCAATGGGAAGGCCAGCGGTGGGAGCGCTCCCCGGGCAACCTCTACAGCAAACCGGTCAAGATGCACATTGATCCGGTTGGCGGCGTCATTCGGCTGGTCGCCGATCAGGTCATCCCGCCCGTCGCCGTGCCCGCAGACACCATATCAAACAATCGTTCAATCGCGAGGGTGACGAACACAACTCCGCTATCCTATTCACTGGTCAGGTCGCGGCAGTTCGGTTCGCATTGGCAATGGCGGCGCAGGTAGTCCCAGGAGTAGATTCCGCTCTGGTGCCCGTCATTCCAGCGAAAGCTGATGGCGTAGCGGCCGACAGGGGAAACGGACTCCGGCCGCGCCGGTGCTTTGTACATCTGCAGCAGCGTCACCGGCTGTGGTTTCGGTTCGCCCGGCTTACGGCCGGTTGCTCCGCGCTCTTCATGGCAGGTGGCACAAGGGCAGGCATCGCGCAACCAGGTAAAGTTCCAACTGCTCTGGTGGCCGTCCTTCCAGTCGATCTCCATGCCCGTACCGGTCGTCTTCTGTACCCGGACACGCGCGGGTTCGGTCGCCTCGCGGGGCAGCTCGCGGTGCGGCGTCTCCTGCGCCAGCTTCTGAGCCTCTTGTTCGCTGATAAATCGAATGCCTTCGTGGCTCATCACAATCCCTCTTCAAGCATACTGCTTCCAGAAGAAGTAGGCCGCCATTCCCAGCCCGATCAGGACCACCACCATGCGCATGAACCGGGGATTCAGCCGACGCGAAGAATGTGCTCCGAGATAGCCGCCCACCGCAGCGGCGATCATCATGAGCAGGCAGTACTTCCAGATGATCTGCTTCTCTACGATAAAGGTCACCACGGCGATGCCATTGGCCGTGGTGGTGGCGATCACTTTGAGTGCATTGACCTGGTTGATGTTCTGGATCCCGAACACCGCCAGCACCGACATCACCAGAAAGCCCGCACCGGCGCCGAAATATCCAATGTAAAAACACACCACCACCAAGCCGATCCACAGCGGCGCCAGGTTTGGCCGGGTGCCGGCAGCACTCACGCGGTTGCGTTGCAACCAGCCCGACACCGGACCGCTGGCGGCAAAAAGCCCAGCGGCCAGCAGCAACAGCCACGGCACCAGCGCCAGGAAGGTGGCTTGGCCGGTACGGAGCAGGACAATGGCCCCGGCTAATCCCCCCAACAGTGCCGCGGAGCAAACCGGGAGGACCAGCCTCACGTTGGCCTTCAGGTCTTGCCAATAGGCGGCAATCGAGGTGAACTGGCCCGGCCAAAGGGCAACTGTGTTGGTTGCATTCGCCTGAATAGGCGGAACCCCCACGCCAAGCAGCGCTGGAAACGACAAAAAGGAACCGCCACCCGCCATCGCATTGAGAGCACCAGCGAGAAAGGAAGCTACGACTAGCCACGCGTGTTGCCAGTGAGGACCAAGTGCCATGTCAGTCGACCTGCAAGATCAGGCACTTCAGGTATTCGGTCTCGGCAATATTGAGGACTACGGGGTGATCTGGAGCCGCCTCACGGCGTTCCAGCAGGCGAACTCGGCGTTGCGCGTCTCCGGCCGCAGCGGCCACCACGCCATGAAACTCGTCCCAGGAAACGTGGTGGGAGCAGGAGCAGGTCACCAGCGTCCCGCCCGGGCGCAACATCTTCAGGGCACGCAGATTGAGCTCTTTGTAGCCGCGCAGGGCGCCGGGCACGGCGCGCTTGGACTTGGCAAAAGCCGGTGGGTCGAGCACCACCGTGTCAAAAGTAGTGCCCGCTGTGCTCCAATCGCGGAGAAGATCGAATGCGTTGGCCTCGATCCACTCGACCGAAGCCTGAATGCGGTGCCGGTTGACCTCAAGGTTTTCTTCCGCTACCTCGAGAGCCGCTCGGGAGGCATCAATGCCCGTGACCCGGGAACAGGATCGGGCCAGGTGCAGCGCAAAACCGCCCTGATAGGTGCAGACGTCCAGGGCGTCCCCCCGGGCATAGCGCGCTGCGGCGGCGTAGTTCAGACGCTGGTCGAGAAAGGCTCCTGTCTTCTGGCCCGCGTTGGCGTCGTAGTGAAAGGCCAGCCCGTTCAGATGAAAGATGGTCGTCAGTTGCACAATGGGCTCGGCGGAATAGAGTGGCGCCTCCGACGGCTCGCTTAGCTGCTCCAGTTCCCGGATGCGGGCATCGGATCGCTCCACAATCGTCAGCGGCGCAAGTTCCGATCGCAGCACATGAACGATCGCCGCACGGATGTCGTCCCGATCCAGCGCCTTGGCGAGGATCTCAAACAGGATCAGGTCCCCATACCGGTCGACAATCAAGCCCGGAAGTTGGTCGGCCTCACTGAAGACCAGCCGGCAGGCGTCGGAGCCCTCCTCCAACATGCCGGCCCGGAGCTGAATGGCACGGCGAAGGCGCTGGTCGAACAGGGCCATCCAGGCCGGGTGCGTGAGGTGGGGGTCGGAAGTCACCAGACGAAGCGCGATCTGCGAGGTTGGGCTCCACAGCGCTGTGCCCAGGGGAAAACCGCGATGATCGGCCACTGCGATCAGGCCCGCATCCATTTCGACCAAATGCTCGATATCCGAACGGTAGACCCACACGTGGCCGGCACGCAGCCGATCCGCAGCCCTGCGAGAGATCACCGCGACCGGCCCTTCGCTATACGGGGGGCTCGCAGCCTCGCTGGGGGGCGCGGAGATGGGTTCACGGGGCACAAAATCATCTTCGCACAGCCCCCTATTTAACCTGGGCGCGGTAGCAGGCCTTATGTAAGCGGCCTATAATCAGGTATGGCGACCGTTCACTCCACGCCACTCGAGCCTTCTGCTGAGCCAGACGTCCTGGCAGCGAAGTTTGCCGAGTTGCTCGCAACCATCGGCAAAAATCGACCGAGCGACGATATCGGCGTTATTCGCAAGGCGTGGGAGTTTTGTGTGCAGCACCATAGGGGCCAGCTCCGCGCCTCGGGGGAGCCATATGTGCTCCATCCCCTCGAAGTAGCCCAGGTTCTGGCCGAGATGAAGCTGGACTCGACCGCAATCGCCGCTGGTCTCCTTCACGACGCCGTAGAAGACACCCCCGTCACCACGGAAGACATCACCGAACAATTTGGAGAGCAGGTCGCGCACATCGTCGAGGGCGTGACCAAGATCGACAAGATCCAGTTCGCTAACCGCGAAGACCGCCAGGCCGAAAACGTGCGCAAGATGCTGCTGGCGATGGTGAGTGATGTGCGCGTGGTCCTGATCAAGATGGCGGACCGGCTGCACAACATGCGCACTCTCCAGCACCTGCCGCCCGATCGCCAGGAATCGATCGCCCGCGAAACCCTGGATATCTATGCTCCCCTGGCTCATCGGCTAGGCATGGGCAAGGTGCGCGGCGAGTTGGAAGACCTGGCCTTCCGCTACGTCGATCCCTTCGGCTATGAGCAGGTGAAGAGCGCGGTGGATGCGGCGCGCGATGAGGACGAGCAGTTTCTGAACTCGGTCGAATCGCTGCTGAACGAACGGCTGCGCGAAAACAATATCCAGGCGCGCGTGGAATGGCGCATCAAGCGGCTTTACAGCATCTACCAGAAATTACAAAAGCAGAAGATAACGGTCGACCAGGTGTACGACCTGCTGGCGGTCCGGGTCATCACTACGACGGTGCAGGATTGCTACGCCGCCTTCGGCCTGATCCACTCTATCTGGCGTCCGGTGCCGGGCCGCATCAAGGACTTTATCGCCATGCCCCGGCCCAATCTGTATCAATCACTGCATACCACGGTGATGGGGGAGGGGGGACATCAGTTCGAGGTCCAGATCAGGACCGAAGAAATGCACCGCATTGCCGAAGAGGGGATCGCGGCGCACTGGAAATACAAAGCCGCCGGCTCGCCCACCAGCGCCCGGGACGAACAGCGGCTGGCCTGGGTGCGGCAGCTGGTCGAGTGGCAGCGGGAGATGACCGATCCCAACGAGTTTCTCTCCACGCTCAAGATCGATCTCTATCCGGAGGAGGTTTACACCTTCACCCCCAAGGGCAAAGTGGTGGTCCTTCCCAAAGATGCGACCCCGATCGACTTTGCCTATTCCATCCACACCGAGGTAGGCAATACCTGCGTGGGCGCCAAGGTAAACGGCCGCATGGCGCAGCTGCGGACCAAGCTGCACAACGGCGACATCGTGGAAGTGGTTACCCAGAATGGCCACACCCCCAGCCGCGATTGGCTCACTTTCGCCAAGAGCTCTCGGGCGCGCAACAAAATCAAGCATTGGCTCAACGAGCACCAGCGCGAGCGGGCGGTCGAAATTGGCAAGAAGCTGCTCGACCGGGAAGCGCGCAAGTACAAAGTGTCGCTGAGCAAACTCACCGACACGGACTACGCCCGCGCCGCCAGCGAATGTGGTCTGGCGACGGCCGGCGACCTGATGGCGGCCATCGGTTTCGGCAAGTATTCATCCCGCCAGGTGCTGAACAAGCTTTCTCCGGGTGTGACCTCGCAGACAGGCCTTGAAATCGAGCCGGGCAAGGATGCCGGCAAGGGTCTTATGTCGGATGCAGTGAGGCGGGTTCATATGCACGGGTCCGACTCCCTGCAGGTGGAAGGCCAGGATGATCTGCTGGTTTACCGCGCCCGATGTTGCAATCCGATCCGTGGCGAAGAGATCGTTGGCTACGTGACCCGCGGCAAAGGGGTCGCGGTGCATGCGCGCAGCTGCCCCAACGTCCAGAACCTGCTCTACGAGAGCGACCGGCGAATCTCGGTGGAGTGGGCGCGGATGATCGAGGAAAATGCCGGCCGCAAGATGACCTACCCGGTCAAACTGACCGTATTTTGCGACGATCGCGCCGGCATGCTGAAGGAAATGACCGCGGTCATCAGCGACGACGGCACCAATATCCGCGGTGTCGATTCCAAGCCTACCGGAGACTCGGAGGCGATCGTCGAATTTGTTTTGGAAGCGGAAGACATGCGCCACCTCACGCGTCTTGTCAGCGGCCTGCGGCGAGTGCCGGGCGTCCGCGATGTGC
>CAWCKO010000071.1:0-26392 GCA_963796145.1 uncultured Acidobacteriaceae bacterium
TGCTCAGGAGCGATGCCAATCCCTGTATCTGCAACCGTGAAAAGCACACATTCGTCCTGCCGCGCCACACGAAGATTGACCGAGCCCCCCGGCTGCGTATAACGGAGGGCGTTATCGAGCAGAATCGTCAGCAGCCGCTGCAGAGCATTCAAGTCTCCCCTGACAAAGGTCTGTTCCACGGGCGTCTCCACGCTGAAATCGAGAAACGCCAGGCGCATGGCTGTCTTCCACTTTTCCCCGACCTCCAGGGCAAGCCGGTTCGCATCTATCAGCTCAAAGCGCAGCGCTTCCATCCCTGCATCGGCGCGAGCCAATATGAGCAGACTGTCGATCAGGCCAGTCATGCGGACTGTTTCCATCTGCACCTGTTCGCAGGCCTCACGATACTCCTCGGCCGCACGCGGCTTGGAAAGAGCAACCTCCACCTCGGTTCGAATAAGAGCCAGCGGAGTCCGCAGTTCATGGGCAGCGTTGGCGGTGAAGTCGCGAATACTGCGCACACCCGATTCCACCCGCTCCAGCATCTGATTGAGTGTCTCAGAGAGATGGGAAATCTCATCCTTGGTCTCAGCGATCGGCAGGCGGACATCAAGGTTCCTGTCGTTGATCCGGCGCGCTTCCGTGGCAATGGCGGCCACCGGGGCAAGCGCCTTGCGGCTCATGAAATGACCACCAATCGCCGCCAGGACCAGAACCGCCGGCGTCAGCAGCAACAATTGCGCTCCAAAGGCGGAAAGCAGCACCATGGACTTATTCAGCGCGATGCCCGTTTGCACGGAATAGGCGCGGCCGTTGGCGTGGATCGGATACGCCAGCACCCTGACATAGCGGGTGCCCTGATGAAATTCCACGGTCGTCCCCAAATGCGGCAAATCTCCGGGTGCGGCGGGGCGCAGGCCCTCGTCGATCATACGTTTGGAGCGATAAAGCCAATTCCCGTCCTGATCCAGGACCTGCAGATATTTGCCGTCGTCTTTGACCTGGTAAATTTCGTCAAACTTCTGTTGCAGAACTTCCAGACTGGCATGAGGCCCAAGCTGCCGCAAAAGAAGCTGCACGTCTTCAGCCCGCTCCTGCAATTCATGGTACTCGGTCGCCATCAGGCTGCGGCGCAGCATCCACCAACTCGATACACTCAATAAAACAGCGGCGGTTGCAAACATCGCGCAATACCACAACGTAAGGCGAAGACGGATGGGCAGTGGTCTCATCGGATTTGTTTTCTCATGTATGCAGTCGCCGGCTTGCCTGCCAGGGTCACTTCTTCGGCCCGCAGAAAATAGCCACTGCCCCTCACCGTATGCAGCAGCTTTACCGGGAAAGGAGCGTCGATCTTGCCCCTGAGCGAGTTAACCAGCACGTCGAGCGCGCCCGCGGTGACCTCGGCCTGCCCGCCCCAGATCACTTCGATCAATGTACTTCTCGAGACCACGCGGGGGGAATTCTGAGCCAGCACCTCCAGCAGCATGAACTCGGTCCGAGTCAGGTCGATACCCTGAGCCCGTCGCTTCACTTTATGCTGGGTCTTATCGACAACCATGTCTGCAATGGTTACGTTGGCCGGCGGCAGTTCAGGCGCGGAACGCGTGATGGCGCGCAACCGCGCCAGCAGCTCCGGAAACGAGAACGGTTTGGTAAGGTAATCGTCCGCGCCGAGATTCAGCCCGCGAACGATTTCGTCCTCCTTATTGTAGGCCGTCAACATAAGGATCGAGGCTGGGTACCTCTTTTCCCGAAGCACTTGCGCGACGTCGTACCCGCTCAGATCGGGCAGCCCCAAGTCGAGCAGAATCACCTCAAACTCCCCGTCAAGCGTGCACTTGAGGCCCTCCGCGCCATTCAGGGCGACGGTAACGTCATGGCCATGCTCGGAGAGTCCCTTGAGCAGTAAAGCCGACATCCGGGGTTCGTCCTCTATGACCAGAATGCGCATTGCCCTATTGCAACACATGGGTTTCGATTGTGGAAAGCGTGAGCCCAATCTTAGGAAAGTTTCACCGCATCGTTAACGCCTCTTTAACAAGGCTGCTTAGCGTCTGTTTTGGGCAAACCCTACAGTTCCGTGCCTCGGAAACGACTTGGCTTGTTGTAAAAACTGCTTCAGGCGCAAGGTGGAAGTCGATTGTCAGGCACAGTCCACAAACAGTGATGGCGCATGCCGCCATCACGGCTCAAGGAGAGTTATGTTCGCGAAGGCCATACGTGTACCACCCCTCCTCCTGGCAATGTTCCTACTTCCATCTCTAGCTATCGCCGCAAGCGCCAACGGCATCGTGAGCGGCACGGTAAAAGATACCGCCGGTGCTGTGCTCCAGGGCGCGCAGATTGTCTTGCAGCCGACGGCAACAACCGTGGCTTCGGACGCGCAGGGCAACTTCGTGATTACCAATCTGACGCCGGGCACGTACACAGTGACGATTTCCTATGTTGGATTCAACAATTCGGTAACAACTGTGGAGGTAAAGCCAGGCCAGACGACGCCGCTGACTGCAACCATGACCGTTAGTTCGGGCAACCAGCAAGTCCTGGTCAATGCCAACCTGGTGGGGGATGCCGCCGCCATCAACGAACAGCGCACGTCAGCTAATATTCTGAACGTTCAAACCGACACCCAGATCCAGAGTTTGCCCAACCAAAACGTTGCGGACGCGACAGGCCGTATGCCAGGGGTTACGGTGCAACGCAACGAGGGCGAAGCGCAGTATGTACAGATCCGGGGTACCGAGCCCCGGCTGAGTAATACCACGATCGACGGGGTCGTGGTCCCGGGGCCCGATCCGCAGGTGCGGCAAGTGGACCTCGACACCATCCCGGCAGGCATTGTGGGGGCAATCGCTATCAACAAGACGCTTTCCGCCAACCAGGATGGCGATGCGATCGGCGGCTCGGTCGATCTGCGCATCAAGCAGGCAACGGGTAGTCAATCCATTCTGTCCATTGAAACCATCGGCGGCTACACACCCATTGCAGGCACGCGAAGGGTGTTCAGCCTTAACTCGGCAGCCGGCATGCGTTTTGGGAATAACAGTACCCTGGGAAAGCGTTTCGGGGTGATGCTTGGCTACAGTTATGACTCCAATGGCCGGGGCATCGACGACATTGAGCCCGCGCCCGATCTCAATCCAGACGGATCCACCCTCTACGACAAGCTAAGTGTGCGGGAGTATCTCTACAACCGCACTCGCTACGGCTTCGCCGGAGCACTGGATTACAAGCTGGCGGAAGACTCCGACCTGTACGCGCATGGATTGTTTTCGAACTTTCGGGACTACGGACAGAAGTACGAGTATGACTTCGATAATTCCGGAGGCTCCGCTTTCCATACCAGTGTCCGGCGTCCCAATCTGCAGATCGCGGATCTCGCCATCGGCGGCAACCAGGTCTTTACTCACTCCTTCGTCCACTACCAGATTGCCGTGGCCCACTCGCGCTTCGGCGGAGCGGCCGGCAATCCGGGTGCGGATTTCAGCAGCTCGGCCGCAAATCCTGACTGCGCCTACAGTCCCTCAACCACGATCAGCATATATCGCCCTCAGTTCACTTGCGTCAACCCGAACGACGCAGCCACCGACCCCAGCCAATACCAACTGTCAGACATTAACCTCACCACCGGTCAGGCAACCCAGCTCAATCTGCAGGCCGGCGGAGCCATGGGCATCAATTACCATCTCGGCACGCATGCCTCCACCTTCGAATTCGGTGCGCAATACCGCAACGAACACAAGGGGCAGGACGCTTATTCGCCGACCTACGACAACGGCGATACCCCGCCGATGACCCAGTTTCTCAGCAGCTTTACCAATCCACACTATTACGGTGGCAGTTACTACCTGCCTCCGGTCACCAATTGGAACCTCTTTACCGCTTATCTTGCCAACAATCCAGGTTCCCTCCCCCTCGACGAAGCGACCACTCATCAGAACTCCGACGCCTCGAACTACAACCTCCAGGAGCGGGTAGGCGCGGGCTATGTCATGAATACCCTGGAATTGGGCCACCGCATCCATCTGCAGACCGGACTGCGCATCGAAGGCACGATGACTTCCAACACTGGCTACATGGTGTTGACCAACGCGGATGGCAGCTATGGCGGCACCACCCCGCAATACGGCAGCGGTTCCTATGTAAATCCGCTCCCCAGCGTTCAGCTTCGCTATGCGATTGACAACAATTCCGACGTCCGCGCGGTGTATGGACGAGGTATCTCCCGGCCGGACCCCTACCAGCTGGTTCCATATGTCGTCTTCACCACGGGCGGGGGTCCTACGGGCAACAATCTTGTTCAAATCGGCAATACAGGCCTGGTGGCTGAGCATGCCAATGATTTCGACTTGCTCTACGAGCGCTACCTGCCTTCTGTCGGCATGCTGGAAGGAGGCTACTTCTACAAGCAAATAACCAAGCCTATTTACCTCCAGCAGGCCATTGTTCCGGCCACCGGTTCGCCGTTGTCGCAGCTGTATGCCGGCGCTTATGTCCAGCAGGAAGTCAACGGCGACCACGCCTATGTGCAAGGCATCGAATTAGCTTACCAGCAGCACTTGAGCAGCCTGCCCGGGGTCCTGGGCGCTGCGCGGATCATCGCCAACTTTGCTTACACAAACTCCAAGAACTACAACCTGCTTAACCGCTCAGATACGCCTCAGCTGGTTGGGCAAGCGCCGTTCTCCTGGAACATCGGCCCCTCTTACGCCACCAAGCGCGCCCTGGTAACGGTGGGCGTATCGCATAACAGCGCGAACATCTACGCCTACCAATACCAGAGTACTGGACCGGCGGCGGTCCCTTTCGGTCCAACCGGGCCTAACGGCGACAACTACTTTTACTCCCACACGCAGGTTGATGCGCAAGGGAGCTATTACGTCGCCAAGGGGTTCTCGGTGCTTGCTTCTGGACTAAACATGAATAACGAGGTCTTCGGTTTCTACAATGGAAGCCCTAAGTACGTGGCCCAGCGGGAATACTATAAGCCCACCTTCTCCTTCGGCCTGCGCTGGAATGCGCACCACGAGCAATAAAGGAGCACAACACGAGAAAGCTATTGATGAACTTAGAGACTGCGGCTGTAGTGCTCCTACTATCCCTGAGCGCTTCTTCTGCCGGCACCCAGGCTAGTCCCCCGCTGACTTTGCAGCGAGCGATTGCCCTGCCAAACGGCACCGGCAAATTCGATCATTTCGCCTTTGACCTGAATACGACCCGTCTGTTCATCGCCGCAACCGGCAATCACTCGGTTGAGGTCCTGGATCTGAACGCGGGAAAGGTCACGGAAAGCCTCACCGGCATTGGCAAACCCCACGGTTTAGCGTGGGTCCCTGCAACCGGCTTTCTTTATGCAGCCGACGGGACCCAGGGTGACTTGAAGATATTTGGCGGCTCGCCGTTGAACCAGTCCAAGTCTGTCAAGCTGTCTGACGACGCTGACGATATGGTTTATGACCCGAAGTCGAAGCTGCTTTATGTTGGCCACGGCGGCGGCGATGCGGCAAATCCCGCCGCGATCGCGGTGATTGATACGACCGACCAAAAGCTGCTGACCAATCTTCCCGTGGCTACGCATCCCGAGGGCCTGGACATCGACAATGCGCACGACCGGATTTTCGTGAACGTCGCCGAATCCGCGGAGGTGATCGTCATCGACGGAGCCAGCCATACCCAAGCGGCTAGCTGGAAGTTGATGGGTGCCAAAGATAACGTGCCGCTCACGTATGACGCAGAACATGAGGTCCTCTTCGTTGCCTGCCGCACGCCGGCCCGTCTACTGGTGCTCGATGCTCACTCCGGCCGCGAGCTGGCCGATCTCCCCTCCCACGACGGCGCCGACGATGTCTTCTATGATTCCGAACTGCACCGCATCTATCTGATCGCCGGAAGCGGCGCGATCGACGTCTACGAGATCGACGGCGGCAAGGCCGTTCGCGCAATAGGGACCATCCCCACCTCACCCGGGGCTAAGACGGGCTTGCTGGTGCCGTCGCAGCATGCCCTTTTTGTCGGGGCCCCGGCTACGGGCAGCAAGCAGGCCGAGATACTCCACTACTCGACAAAGTAGCCTCTCAACATGAAGAAACATCGGTCCATGCGGCCTTCTCTTGCTCTAGTGCTTTGTCTTCTGGCCGCCGCTTCTCCCATCTGGGCGCAGCGGCCGGAAAACCCGAAGGGCAAGCTGAAGTTCGTCATCATCCTCGTCCGTCATGGTGTGCGGTCGCCAACGGGCACCACCGACCAGCTCAACCAATTCTCCTCTCAACCGTGGCCCAAGTGGGACGTTCCACCCGGAAACCTTACTCCTCAGGGCGCGAGGCTCATGACGATCTTCGGCGCCTACTACCGTTCTTACTTTTCGCAGCAGGGGCTGTTCAGCGCCAGTGGATGTACTGACAGCGCGCACGTCTCTTTCTATTCCGACCGGGACCAGCGCACCGTTGAAACTGGAAAATCGCTTGCCGCGGGCATGTTCCCGGGATGTCCTACGGGTGAGCAATCGGAGCGGCATACTTTTGCCGAAGGTGAGTCGGAGCAGTTATTCCATTCGCTGAACGCCGGGGTAGGGCAGCTGGATCGCGACCGCGCAGCCGCATCCATAGCCGGCCGCATCGGCAGCGATCTGGCGGGCGTCACTGAAGCCTATCGGCCCCAGCTCGAGCTGCTGCAGCGCATCCTTCTTGGATGCCCCGATGCATCTCCTTGCCCTGCGCCGAGCCACACCGCAAGCAAGCTACTGCTGGAGGTTCCCGCAAGCCTGGAAGAGGGTAAGGGAGATCATCTGGCGGAGTTGAAAGGGCCGCTGAATGCTGCTTCGACCATCACTGAAAATTTCCTCCTCGAATACACCAGCGGCATGCCCATGGACCAGGTAGCTTGGGGCCGGGTTGATCTGGCGATGCTGAAACAGTTAATGGACCTGCATACAGCGGCCTCGGATCTGACTCGCCGATCATCCTATCTGGCGACCACTCAGGCATCGAACGCTCTGGCTCGCGTCACCGACACCTTAAGACAGGCGGTGACCGGCAAAGAAGTTCCTGGCGCCTTGGGCAAACTGGGGGATCGCGCTGTGATCCTGGTTGGCCATGACACCAATCTCGCGAACATGGCAGGGGCGCTTAACCTGAACTGGCTGGTCGACGGGCGCCGGGACGACACTCCACCCGGAGGTGCACTTGTCTTCGAGTTGTGGGTACACCCCGAAACTTCAACTTACGAAATCCGCACCTACTACACTTCGCAGACTTTGGAGCAGATGCGCAAGGTAACCAAGCTTACGTTGGAAGATCCTCCTGCCAGGGCGAACGTCTTCATTCCAGGCTGCAGCACAGGTGGAGATGGCTTCCCTTGCGATTGGAAAGCCTTCGAACAGACCCTGACACGGGCAATTGATCCGGCATTTGATTTACGGACTTCTCGTCCACTAAACCCAGGACCGGAGTAGATTGACAATCGCATGGGCCTCTTTTAGCCTTCGATTGCAATTCGATGGGATGGTCACTGTCAGTCGGAAATGAGGCTCGATGCGATTCTTTGGTCTTGATTTGTCGGCTCGCCGGCCCCTTCTTCCGGCCGTCTTTCTAAGTTTCGGGGTGGGCTTTTGCGCATCGTCGGCGCAAGCCCAATCTGCTTACGTACGCGTAAGCCAGGTCGGCTACGAAGCGGGGGAATCTTCCGCGCGCGCCTATCTGATGTCCACCGCCGCCGAGACCGGCGCCACCTTCAAAGTTGTGAGGGCCGATGGAAGCACAGCGTACCAGGGAAAGGTCGGGGCCCTGCTGGGCACCTGGGCGAATAGCAAGAAGCTCGTTTACCAAGTCTACGCGCTTGACTTTGTCGTCGGCAGCGGCCGCAGTTATTCGATTTCCGTCGCTGGACCAGTAAGCGCCCAGTCACCCAAGTTTGCCGTCGACTTCCCGAATGTTCTTTACCCCGGATTGCTGGTCAACACACTTTTCTTCTACGAGACACAACGGGACGGCGCAGACTTCATCCCGAATGCACTACGCACGGCTCCCGGGCACCTCAAAGACAAGAATGCCAAGCTGTACATGACTCCTCCGCTGGATGATAACGACGAGATCAACAACGTGCCTCCGGCTAAGCCTCTCAGCCCTGCGAATCTACCGAACATTGATGCCGAAGGCGGTTGGTGGGACGCCGGCGACTATATGAAGTATGTTGAGACCGTGAGTTACGCGACCGCGCTTATGGAGATCGGGGTCCGCGACTTTCCCAACCAGATGGGACCGAACGCGCCGCTCCATCCGCCGGCGCCTCCCAATTCGATTTCTTACGCCGGGGACAGCGGTCCCGGAGCACCGGCGTCATCGGACTTTAGCTCCGAGGCACAGTTCGGCATCGCGTGGCTCTTGAAGATGTGGGGCCAATCGACACAGACTCTTGCCTACCAGGTGGACAACTCCCAGGACTGGAACTATTACGGGGAAGGCAACCCAGCCTCGGCCGCGGGCAATTGTGGAGGCACTTACAACACGCCATACTGCCTGATTACAGAGTACGACATCTGGACGCTTCCTCAGGCGGCGGACAACTTCCAACAAGCCGGGGACCCAGAACCTTGCGATCCGCTTACGACCTTCTATATTTGCAACCGTCCGGTGTATGTTGCCCCAGGACCGATTACTTCTATCAGTCCGAATCTTGCCGGCCGGCTGGCCGCGGACTTCGCAGTTTGCTATCAGCTCAACCGCACGCAGGATCCCGCGCTCGCGAATCAATGTCTGCAGGCAGCCGAAGCGGCGTTCGCCCGCGCGGATACTCACTATACCGACCCCGCGCCCTCTGTTGGCTCGGGAACCTGCGCGAGCTGTTTGCTTACCATCGCTCCCTTTGACGGTTATCCTGAAACTGTTTGGGACGACGACATGGAACTGGGCGCCACCGAACTCTATCTCGCCCTTCACTCCGCTCAAGGCGCAAACGAATTTGCCATCCGGATTGTCAATAACCGACCCGAATGTGTATTTGAAACAAGCCGCGCAGTTTGCCGACAATTACATCACGAATGTTTATGAGCAAGGCTACACCGACACGCTGAACCTCTACGACGTGAGCGGGCTCGCCCATTTCGAGCTGTATCGGGCACTCCAGGAGGCGGGAGATCCAGACGGGTTGGCGGTCTCGCAGCAGCTCATCCGAAAACAATTTCTCGCTCAGGTGGACGCTGCCGTCACACAAGCTGGTTCGGATCCATGGGGCTTCGGAGTCCAGTGGAGCGCCGGCGATACCACTTCCCACGGCGCCGGCCTGTCCGTCATGGCCAGCGAGGCCTACTCCCTCACGGGCGGGGCTTCCTATAACATGTATTCGCAGCGTTGGCTGGCCAATATCCTGGGAACAAACTCCTGGGGCTCGTCTTTCATCGTGGGCGATGGAAGCACTTTTCCCAATTGCATTCAACATCAGGTCGCCAATCTTGCGGGCGCGCTCGATGGAACGTCCGGCGGAACGCCCATCCTATGGGGCGCGGCGACCGAGGGGCCAGACAGTTATACGACTTCCGGCGTGGTACCGGGTATGATCCTTTGCCCCGCCAACGGAGTCGATACTTTTAAGCAATTTAATGGAAACAGCGGGACCTATGATCCGTCCCAAGCTGCGCTCTTCCAGGACAATATGCAGTCCTACAGCACCACCGAGCCGGGCATCGATCTAACAGCAACCTCCTTTTTGATGTGGTCCTGGCGAATGGCCCTGCAAGCCAACCCATGAGAGATTTGAACCCTGGAGGGACCCCGTTCGTTGGCAGGTGAAGGTCCGAAAGATACTTTTGTCTTCGTGCTAGAATCCGCGCTGAGGAAATCCCAGATGAGGGCCTACATATTTGGTTTCTTGCTTCTTTGTGCAGTCTTGAGCCCGGCACAACCCGCGCCAGCGCAGACCAGCTCGCCGCAGGCCAAACTGTCGGCGCACTGGGAAGAACTTACCGGCGCAGACTTCATCGACGCAATCAAACGTTCGCAGGGCGCGTGCATTTTGCCGTTCGGCATCCTGGAGAAGCATGGACCACATCTGCCGTTAGGGACCGATTTGCTCGACGTGCGCTATGCGTCACTGCACGCCGCCGAGCAGGAATATGCCGTGGTCTTTCCGGAGTATTACTTTGGGCAAATTTTCGAAGCGCGTCATGAGCCCGGTACCGTCGCCTATAGCCGCGATCTGCAGTTAGCCTTGCTTCAGGAAACCACGGACGAGATGGCTCGCAACGGCTGCAAAAAGGTACTGATTGTTAACGGCCACGGCGGGAATAGTAGTTTGCTGCCTTACTTCGCGCAATCGCAGTTGGCCAAACCGCGCGATTACGTGGTCTATGTTTTCGACCAGCGTGCACCGGCTTCCGGCGGACCGAAGAAGAAGACGTCGGTCGACGAACACGCCGGCGAAAGCGAAACCTCGAAGATGATGATTGCCCGTCCCGACCTTTTGCACCAGGATCGCGCGGCAAGTGAATCGGGCGCCGACCAGCATCGTGAGAACCTGCCCGATGGCGTCTACACCGGCATCTGGTGGTACGCCCGCTTTCCCGATCACTATGCCGGTGACGGCTCAGCCGCAACCCATGAGTTGGGCGAATATCAAATGAAATGGTGGATCGATTCCATCGCCAAAGCCGTCGCCGCGATCAAGGCCGATGATGTGAGCCTCAAACTGCAAAACGAATTTAACGAAAAGAGCACCCACCCGTTGGACACCAGGCAGTGACGCAGTCTCGATCAAAGTGAGTGATAGGTAATTGCTCGATGCGTGATGTTGGAAGGCTGAAACTTGGCGTTTGCCTCAGCTTCCACGATCAACGAAGTGGCTTTGTCTACCTCTGGCGAGAGTGGCTGGTTGCAATGGCCAAAGGTCGACTGTCCGCCCATGTGTATCTCAACCCCTGCGCTGTCGCGTCTCATGATTACTTGCCTGATAGGGTTCTGGCGCTGGGCGTCGCGATCTTGCGGTGGCCCAGCTTCGCCCATCTATGGGCCGTACTGCGATGCTCGTCTCCAAATGCAGCCGGTCGGCATAGCGCAACAGCTTCTCGATGCTCACTTGCGAGATTCGGCCCTTGAGCAGGTTGCTCACCGATGGCTGGTACTCGTCCAGAATGTCCACAAGCTGCGCCTGCGTGTAGCCCTTGGCCCGCACATGCTCAAGGATCGCGGACAGAATCTCCGCCTTGATTTTCAGCGCGCTGGCTTCCGACGCAGAGAAGCCCAGGGCGTCGAAGATGTTTCCTTTTACGATATGGGTCGGCTTATTTCCCACTGCGCTTTTCATGTGCCCACTGCTCCTGCAATCGTTGCTTGACTAGCTTGAGACGCTGTCTCGCAACCTCAATGTCTCTCCGGTGGGTCTTGCGGCTCTCCTTCTCAAAGCAGTGCAACACGTAAATCGTGTTCCCCACCTTCGACAGGTAGATCGCCCGGTACCACGCGCGCTCATCGGCCTCTTTTAATTCGTAGACCCCGCGCCCGATGGAACTCATGCTGCGTGTTTGCGATGTCGGCTCCCTGCCGATTTGAAGCTGCCGCAGCGAGAATCCGAGCGCCCGTTTGACCTCATCGGGAAAGCTTGATAGCACCTCCAGCGAGTCTCCTTCAAAGTGGAGTTCGGCGGCTGATGGGGCTTCTTCTCTGGGTGGCGCCATCACACCGATGGTATCGCGATTGACGCGATTATACAAGATTTACTATATGATGTGAGCCTCAAACTGCAAAACGAATTTAACGAAAAGAGCACCCACCCGTTAGACACCAGGCAGTAACTCAGTGATAGGTAATTGCTCGACGCTCGATGTTTGAAGGCTGAAACTCAGCGTTTGCCTCGTATCGCATCGACACAGTCTTTTCGACCCAATTCATATGGGCGTCGTAGCGATATTCGAGGTGGATGCCTTGTGCGGTGACCTTGTTGGGACCGTATTGCAAAGTCCCGCCATCCTCGAGGTTGGCTTCGCGGCTCCAATGTTCGGTGGTTTCCTCGATAGGATCATCACCATCGCCGTAACGATAGGTCGTACGGTCTCCTCGCAGGCTGAACATGGAATTCATTCGTTCAAGAAGCCGGCCCTGGCTATCGTAAGAATAGGTGGTGTTTGAGAAGATTCCGCCAAGACCTTGCATGATCAAGGAGACGGCCATCTCGCCCTCCGGCGAGACCGGCTGGTCGCGATGGCCGAAAATCGACTGTCCACCCATATGTATCTCGAGATTGGCTAGTTTCCCAGCGGTATTGCGCTTCAGGATCACTTGCCTGAGAGGATTCTCATCCGCATCTTCAAGGACTATTTCGGAGGAAGGTCGTTGTTGTCATAGGTCGTTACCATCCTCGTCGCCCCGGGAGCGCCCAGGCCATGTCCGTCCCTTCAATACTGTATGAGACATTGCCTGCGCGAAAACTGAGGGGCGACACCTTGGTTCGCCTGCCTTCGGCATCGTAACTGCAAATCTCCGCGTCTGTTTCGGAGCCGTCGTGGCTCACCCCGAAGGTTCGCACATGACGCCCGGTTTCGTCGTAGAGGTACAGACTTCTGTGTGCCGGTTTGTCATTCATCCAGGAGTGGTACTCCATGAGGCGGCCGGAGGGGTCATAGAGCCATTTCGAATGGGCAATGGATCCGTCAGGATTGTAGGCATCACTGCTGCTGATTGTGCCGTCAGGACGAAAGGAGGCTACGGTGAAGTATCTAGCCGGCTCCCAGTATTGCTGGTTGGGATCCCAGGTCGCGGTTTCGGTCTTCAGGCTTGCTACCGGGCCATGGACCTTCCATTTCGTAAGGTCATCCACGATATTGTGATGTTACGCATTTTGATAGACTTGCGCCAAGCGAATGAAAGAGCTAAGTGAGCAGCTGCGAAACCTGGTCGAGACAGCGGAGCCGAGGCTCCTCGAAGTCTCTGAGCGCGAAAGTATGCAGACAGCATTGCCAGGCGGCTGGTCCCGCAAGCAACTGCTGGGCCATCTGATCGATTCAGCGTCCAACAACCATCAGCGATTCGTCCGCGCGATGCTGCAGCCATCGCTGGATTTCCCAGGGTACGATCAGGAAGGCAACGTACGTGTACAGGCGGTGCAAGAAGCTGAGTGGTCGCTGCTCGTCTCTTTGTGGGCGGCCTATAACCGATACCTGGCCCATCTCATCGCGTGTATCCCTGCTTCCCAACTGGATACTCAATGTCGCATCGGAGCCGGAGAAGCAGTGACTCTTGGCTTCTTAGCATCGGGCTATCTCACACATCTGCGCCATCATCTCAACCAAATCGGCGTGGCGGACTCGCAGTGACCATAAGGAGAGCCCTGGCTGCGGCCATGCTCGTGCTCACCATGTGTGCCTGCCGGCAGACTACACGAGAACCAGTAACATTGAGTTACTTCCGGCTCGGGTGGTCTCAACCCGACGAGCTGCCGGCAGCTGAGCCCCTGTCGCAGCAGTTCACGCGGAAGACAGGTATCCAGCTCAAAAGCCTTCCGGTTCCTGAGAATACCCTGGACCAAATGGCTCTCTCCCGGGAGCTACTCGAGCGGGGTGGTTCCGGTCCCGATGTTCTCGGCATTGACCTGATCTGGCCCCCACTTCTTGAAGACTACCTGATCGATTTGCGCCCCTACCTGGGGACGGAAATCGCGTCCGTGGAACCTGAACTGTTGCCAAGCTACACAGTAGACCATAAGATCGTGGCCATTCCGTATCAAATGCAGGTTGGCGTGCTGGAGTATCGGACAGACCTTCTGCACCAGTATGGGTACAACCATCCTCCCAAGACGTGGGACGAGCTTGAGCGTATGGCCCAGCGGATCCAGGCCGGTGAGCGGGCTAAAGGTAACAAGGATTTTTGGGGTTATGTCTGGCAGGGAGCAGATGCCGAATCTCTGACCTGCAACGCCCTGGAATGGCAGGTGGCGGCGGGAGGCGGGCACATCATCGAGAAGGATCGCACGATCAGTGTGAATAATCCGGCGGCTATCCGGGCATGGGAGCGAGCGAAACACTGGATTGGCTGGATATCCCCGCCCAGCGTCGTAGCTTACCAGGAACAGGATTCAATGAATGCTTTCGACTCGGGAAATGCGGCGTTTGGCCGGGTCTGGGGAGGAGCAACCATTCCGGTAAGCGGAAAAACCCGTCTGACCCATGCGCGGAGCTCGCCTCTGGATAGTCAGACCGGCTATGCGAGTCTTCCCGGTGGACCCGTGGGGTGGGCAGGGACCCTGGGAGGCTCGGGGCTGGCCGTTTCCAGCCACTCGCTTCATCCACAGGAAGCCATCGAGCTGGTTCGGTTCCTGGTGCGCGCTCAAATTCAATCCAGTGGGCAAGAGGGCGCCAAACAATCTGCGGAGGAAGCGTTGGATATGCCGTCCCTCCAAGACCATGCTATCGACGACCAGCCTATCGACAACCAGTCTGCCCACGCCGGTTCATCCAATCGGAGCGGCGTCGTCCGCCGGCCCTCCGGTGTTTCCGGACGAGCCTATGAGCAGGTTGCCAAAGCTTACATCGGGGCGGTGCATTCGGTGCTGACCGGGCAGAGCGGCGCGCCCGAGGCTGCAGCCGAACTGGAGCGTCAACTTATCAAGATAACGGGTTTCGGTGCCGGACCGCCTAAAACGTTAGACTGATTGTGCTTAGCTTGAACGAGGTTCGGGGTAAGCTGCTAAGCGACCCACGATGAAAACGCCAGAGGTCAGCTATTTCAACATCGGTCCGCGCCTGACGGTCACCTTTGCCTTCCTGCTCGCCCTTATTTTAGGAGGGAACGGACTTCTTCTATGGCAATTCCACATAGCTCGCCTGCAAACGGATCGTCTTACGGCTGCGAATCAGCAGGTGATTTCAGTACTGCGGCTGCAGGAAAGTCTTGTATCGGCGCACGAGCGACTGGATGAACTGGCAAAAACCAGGGATTCGGGCCGGTTGTTAGCCGACGCCGAACCATTACGCCGCGCCCTGCTGGAGCAGACCCAAAACACGAGAAACGCGCTCAGTCATTTACCCTCCCCTGCCCGCGTGGACTCGGCGTTTTCATCCACTCTGGATGCCATAGAAATCACCCTGCCATCCCAGTTGGAAGCGGTCAAAGCGTTGGCTGCATCGGGCGACTGGGAGGCTGTTCGCCTTCGGCTGGACCACGAATTCAAGCCGCTGGAAACGGAGACCGCGGCCCTGGTGGCAAATATCGATCAGGAGGTGAGCGGAGAGCTGAGACAAGCTGTGGCGAACATGCGAGCTGTTCAGCTCAGGATTCTGTTTATTGTGCCGGCCACAACGATCTCCACGTTTTTCATGGCCGCATTTCTGGGGTGGGCGATCACGCGGCGGATTATCGAGCTCCGTCTGGAAGAGCGCATCATTGAGCGCACGCGCATCGCTCGCGAACTGCATGACACACTTCTGCAGGGATTTATCAGCGCGTCGATGCACGTCCATGTAGCCATGGGTAAGCTGCCGGAGGGATCCCCGGCAAGACCGCAGTTGGCGCGGGCGCTGGAAGTCACGGAACAGGTGATCGAAGAGGGGCGTAATACGGTTCGAGGTTTTCGTTCGACGGAGGGAGCGATCCAGGACCTTGAACGGTCCTTTTCCAGAGTTCCCCGGGAACTGGGCTTTGAAGACCAAATTGATTTCCGCATCATTGTGGAGGGCCGTCCACAATCGTTGCATCCCGTGATCCGCGATGAAGTCTATTCCATTGGACGAGAAGCCCTGGTCAATTCATTTCGCCACTCCGGTGCGACCAGTATCAGGGTTGAGCTCCAGTATTCAGCCAGTCAATTGCGGGTTCTGGTGGGAGACGACGGCTGTGGGATCGACAAGCAGGTACTGGAAGCCGGCCGGGATGGTCATTGGGGACTGCCGGGTATGCGGGAGCGAGCTCGACGGATTGGTGCGACACTCAAAGTCTCCAGCCGCCATGGAGCGGGAACGGAAGTGGAGCTACGCGTGCCCGGTGACATTGCATTTGGGGCGTCAAAGTCGGCGCCCAAGCAGTTGGCGGACCCGGTTAACCGCCCTATTGCAACCAACGAACCGTACCCAAACCATGAGTAAGACCAATGAGTGAACCCAGGAAATCCGGGGATAGAACAGAGTGGGGGGATCTCCTATTGCCATCCAATACAACCTTGCTATATGCTCCTATTGTTAACCAATAGGGGATGCGATGGGTGGAACACCTGACGCGTTTTTTGTCCCCGGTAAGGAGCTCTCATGAGACGCCTGCGCGCATGGTTGTTGCGATGTGCCGGCCTGTTCCGCAAAGAGCAACAGAGCCGCGAATTCGTAGAGGAGATAGAAAGCCATCTTCTGGCGCACGTCGAAGACAATCTTCGCTCGGGCATGAGTGTCGAAGAAGCCCGGCGGCAGGCGCTGGTCAAATTGGGCGGCATGCAGCAGTTAAAAGAGAACCACCAGCAGCGCCGCAGTCTGTCCATGCTGGAAACGCTGTGGAGCGACATGCGTTTCGGGATGCGTATGTTGCGCAAGAACCTGGGATTTACGACTGTCGCGATGGTGACGCTGGCGCTGGGAATTGGCGGCAACACGGCGATCTTCTCGATAGTGAACGGCGTCCTGCTGAACCCGTTGCCATTCCCCCAACCTGACCGGCTGGTCACACTGCACGAGAGCAAACCGAATTTCGAACAAGGCTCGATCTCTTATCCGAATTTTCTCGATTGGCAAAAGGACAACCGCACATTTTCCTCAATGGCGATTTCCCGCCGCTCTACCTTCAGCTTCACCGGCAGGGGCGAGGCCGAGCAGCTAAATGCCGAGTTTGTGTCTGCAGATTTCTTCCCGCTGCTGGGAGTCAATCCGATCCTTGGACGCACGTTTACGCAGGCCGAAGAGCAACCGGGTGCGGGCCCGGTGGCAATGATCAGCGAGGGTTTGTGGCGAAGGAAATTCGATGGCGCTGCGGATGTTCTGGGTAAAAGCATTACGCTCGACGGGCGGGGCTACACCATCATCGGCATAATTCCAGCGAGGTTCCACCTGCACACGCCGAGCTTTCATGAGCAGGATGTTTATGCTCCTATCCGGCAGTGGAGCAACCCCTTGCTCATGAAACGCGGCGCAGGTTTGGGGATCCACGGGATCGGACGACTTAAACCGGGCGTCACTCTTGCGCAGGCCCGGGCCGATATGGACGAAATCACGCGAAGCCTGGCGACAACCTTTCCCGACGCGGACCACGGTATCAGCGCAAGCATGCTTCCGTTGAAAGAGCAGATGGTAGGCGATGTGCGGCCATTTCTACTGGTACTTCTGGTCGCAGTCGGCTTTGTACTCCTGATTGCCTGCGTGAATGTTGCCAGTCTGCTGATGGCAAGGTCGTCTGCCCGGAGCCGTGAATTTGCGGTGCGCATTGCGCTGGGCGCAAGCCGGAAGCGGGTAATCCGCCAACTGCTCACAGAAAGCGTTCTGCTGGGAGTCGCCGGAGGCGGAATCGGATTGTTGCTCGCGGCCTGGGGCACGCATGCAGCGTTAGGACGCTTACCCACTGCCGTGCCGCGCGCAGAAGAAATCGGCATCGATTTCCGGGTCCTCGCTTTCACCACGATCACTTCGTTACTCGCAGGGACGCTCTTCGGCCTGGCTCCAGCACTCAAGACGTCGCAAGCCAACCCACTTACAGCGCTCAAGGAAGGTGGCCGCGGCGGGAGCGGGAAACATCGGGCACAGAGCCTCTTTGTGGTGGTGGAAATGGCGGTTGCCCTGGTGCTGCTGATCGGCGCCGGACTGATGGTGCGCAGCCTGACGCGGCTTTGGGATGTCGATCCAGGATTTAATCCGCGAAATGTGCTGAGCTTTGGTTTGAACCTTCCACCGTCGATGATGAACGCTTCCCCGGAAAGGATTCGCGCCGCCTTTCGCGAAGTCGATGACGAGCTAGCGTCTACCCCGGGCGTAAAGGCGATTTCACAGACGTGGGGTGCGATTCCCATGGGCTCCGACGATGAACAGCTGTTCTGGCTTGATGGCCAACCAAAACCGGCAAGCGAAAACGACATGAACTGGGCGGTGGACTATATCGTCCAACCGGGTTATCTGAATGTGATGGGCATCGCGCTGCAACGCGGCCGTTTCATCACTACACAGGACGATGAGCACTCTCCGCTTGTGGTTGTGATCGATGACGTATTCGCCCGCAGGTATTTCCCCAGCCAGGATCCTATCGGCAAACGCATCATTCTGAACAATACCGGCGCCAAACGGGAGATCATTGGGGTTGTCGGGCACGTCAAGCAGTGGGGCCTCGATTTGGACGACACACATTCCTTGCGAGCTCAGTTCTATCTTCCCTGCATGCAGATGCCGGACGACTTTATTGCGATGACACCGTCTGGTTCGGCGGTGATGCTGCGTTATGAAGGGAGCCTGTCCGCGGTTTTCGATTCCCTTCGCAACACCAACCGGCAGATGAGCAGCCAGCAAATAATCTATGCCGTTCAAACCATGGAGAGCCTGATCTCTGACTCACTGGCTGCGCGGCGGTTTGCGATGATTGTGCTGGGCGTGTTTGCAACCCTGGCGCTGGTTCTGGCCAGCGTGGGCATCTACGGTGTAATTGCGTACGTAGTGGGACAGCGTACGCGGGAAATTGGTATCCGCATGGCGCTTGGAGCACAACGCAAGAATGTGTTGTACCTAATCCTGTGGCAGGGAGCACGTCTGGCTCTTGCGGGTGTCTGCGTCGGGATCGCGGGCGCTCTCACGCTGACGCGTTTGATGACGAAGCTGCTCTACGGCGTGAGTGCAACCGATCCTGTTACGTTCGCTGGTTTGGCGCTGATTTTGGCCGCGGTCGCGATTGCGGCATGCTGGCTCCCGGCGCGGAAGGCAATGCGGGTCGATCCTGTGGTGGCTTTGCGATATGAATAGCTGCCCGTTGCTAAAGCGCTCCTCTGCTCGGGCGTGCCCGTGCAGAGGTCTGGAGTCCGTTTTTGGTCTTGTGTTTCTTGCTTTGTTACCTATGCGCCCGACCGTACAGTTTCTACATAATCAGGGCGAAGCAGTTGATATTTCGACCAGAGAAGCTCCCTTGGAAGCTGTTTTTGGCTTTGAATCATATCAGGGCACGACTTTAGGTCGGGACATTTTGGCCCAAAGCAGACATGTACGGGTGCCCCACGTTCGCACCAGCGTACGTGGGCCGAAAATGACATGTTTCGACGCCTTCCTTATCCCGCAATAAAAATGTTGGCCTTAGTAGCAGAAGCTATGGAGGGGCTTCCCCCGAATTTCCTGTCAAGGTCGTTTGCGTTTGCGAACTTCATGCGGCTTTCCTCATAGAAAGCCGCATAAGTGGTCGTTGGTGAAAGCCGCGTACAGGAAATTCGGGTCGCCCATCCATATCGGCGCACGTACGCGGGTGCGAACATGCGGCACCGTACGTGTTTGCTCGGGCCCGACTAAACAGGCTGCGGAAAAAGTCCCTGTTGTGTAGGTCCGGGCTTTAGCCTGGACATTAACCGGGCAAGTGGTGTGGCCTTCAGGCCCTGAGGTACGCTTTTCATTCAGTTTCCGCGAAGACATGAAGAGAAAAGCGTACCTCAGGGCCTGAAGGCCAATGACTTTTGAGTATAGGTGTCCGGGCTAAAAGCCCGGACCTACACAACAGCGACTTTTTCCGCAGCCTGTAAAGTCGTGCCCTGATACAAAGCCCAACGTTCGTACATCCCAAATGTAGAAACTTCAGCGGAGCGCTAAAGCGCACCTTCCCCCGCCTGAATGAAGGGGCTACCACCACGAATCCCGCAGGTTTCCAGTGCTCTTATATCAGTAATTTCTGTATATACAGAAATTACTGATATAATGAATATGTATGATACTCAGCGATTCCATGAAGCAATTCATCCTGCACTGGGGAGAGATGGGCACTCGCTGGGGGGTTAATCGTACCGTTGCCCAGGTGCACGCGCTCCTCTATTTATCGCCCCAATCCCTCACTGCGGAGGAGATTGCCGAGACCCTCTCTGTCGCGCGCTCCAACGTGAGCACCAGCCTCAAGGAACTGCAGAACTGGAACCTGGTACAAATCGACAGCCGCATCGGCGACCGCCGCGACTTCTTCCACACGTCCGCCGACGTGTGGACGCTCTTCCTCACAGTGGTCGAGCAACGTGTCGAACGAGAGATCATACCCACTCTCAGTATGCTCCGGCGCTGTGCCGCACAAGCCCCGGCCGAGCACCCCTCACACCCTGCAATTACAGAACGCATCACCGCCATGCAGGTATTCCTGGAGGAGCTCCACGGATGGTACAGCCAGATCAAGAAGTTGCCTCCGGCCAGCCTGCGCTCGCTTATCCGCGTGGGCAACGGTATTACCCGGATACTGCCGAAAACGCGACGACGGAGGCTGGACTGATGACCACGCTTGTGACGCCCGCGACCGCAACTGCAACCACTGCTGTCAATTTTCAGCGCTACTACGAGGAAGCCGGTCCAGATTACGCGGCCTGGAGTGCTCGCTTCAACATGCACTTCGGCTTCTTTCGCTGGGGCATGAACCCCTGCAAACGTGAAGATATGCTGGAGCAGATGAACCTGGAAGTGCTCGCTCGTCTTCAGGTCGACGGCGAGTATTCGGCGCGCTTCCCTGCCCGCATTCTGGATATGGGTTGCGGTCTGGGAGCAACGTTGCGCAGCTTCGCTCAGCGCATTCGCTGGGCCGACCTGCGTGGGATCACCCTCGTCCCCTGGCAGCTTGAACAGGGTCGTCGCCTGAACCAGTCGTGCCCGGAAGCCGAGTGCATCACCCTCACTCTTGGGGACTACGAACACACGAGCGAGCCGCCGGCAGCCTTCGATGCGGTTTACGCGATCGAGAGCAGTTGCTATGCGCGGGGCGCGAACAAATCCGCGTTTCTTAAGGAAGCACACCGTCTGCTGCGCCCGGGAGGCCGCATCGTTGTCACCGACGGCTTCCTGGGCCCCCGCCAACTGCGTGGCTTGCAGAAGCACGTCTACCGCACGCTCTGTGAATGCTGGGTAATCGATACCTTCGCTGAAGTTGAGCAGTTCACAGGCGAACTGGAGCGATTAGGCTTCCGGGATATCGTCGTCGAGCAAATCCAATCGCGCGTGACGCCCTGCGTCTTCCACGTTCCGTGGGTCACGCTCAAATTCCTACTCACGGCCGTTGTGTTTGGCGGACGCAAGATGACTCGCGCCCGCTGGAATAATGTACTTGCGCCAGTCCTGCTGCCGTTCGTTAGTTTTCCCCTAGGCCCGGTAGCCTACTACATCATCAGTGCGACGCGTCGGTAGAGAGGCCCTGAGGATATTTCAAATTACGGCCGCGCAGAAGAGGCCTCCAGGTACGCGGACGCAAAGAAGATGAGTTCCTGCCGCAAGATGTCGAACTCCTTCTCGGGCGCACCGGATTCGAGCAATCTCCGGCTGACTCCGCCCATTGCCCCCTGCAGCATCGAAGCTACGAGTGCCGGGTCTTTCGTCAGCGGCTCGCAGGAGGCGGCCAACATTGCAACAATGGCCTTATTGGACCGTATACTCATCTTCTGCGCGATCTTCGCTCCGTCCACATCGGAGCTTACGGAGTAGAGAGCGACACTGGTTTTGGCATCCCTCATCTTGGCATCGAGGAATGCGTTGATGAGAGCTGTCGCCATGTGCTGGAGAGGCTTCCCTTTCTGCTCCCGGCAGACTCGTTCCACTGCCTCCGCAACTTCGTCGAGGTGACGTTTCAAGACTGCCTGCAGGAGCGCACTCTTGTTGGGGAAGTATTGATACAAGGTTCCGACCGAGACACCGGCTCGCAATGCCACCCTGGTCGTGGTCAACCGTTCCTTCCCCACGCGGAGCAAAACCTGAACGGTCGCGTCGAGAATGGCGTCCACGCTGGCGGCCGAACGGGCTTGAACCGGCGATTTGCGGGGCTCCAAGAGCACATGCGAACGCTGCGGCAAATGCGAACTCCTAACCTGAGGCTTTCTTCATCTAAACACATGTGAGCATGAATACTGCAAGTCATGCACAATACTTGAGGAGAACAGAATGACGACACAGACCGACCTTGCCGGAAGCTTCACATTCCCGGGCACATCGATGACCGTGGAACGCATGGGCTATGGCGCAATGCAACTTGCCGGCCCACAGGTATTTGGGCCGCCGCGTGACATGAACGCTGCGGTTGCTGTCCTGCAGGAGGCCATTGCATCCGGCGTGAACCATATCGATACCAGCGACTTTTATGGTCCCCATGTGACCAATCAGATTATCAAACAGGCGCTCCATCCCTATCCGGACGGCCTGGTGATTTGCACCAAAGTGGGCGCTCGCCGGGGAACGGACAAGTCGTGGATCCATGCTCTTTCGCGCCAGGAACTGATCGATGGCGTTCATGACAATCTGCGCAACCTCGGGCTGGACAGACTTGATGTCGTCAACCTGCGGGTCGGAGGGGTCATGGGCCCGTCGGAAGGATCCATCAAGGAACCGCTGACCGTGCTCGCGGAACTCAAGCGTGAGGGACTGATTCGTCATCTCGGTCTGAGCAATGTCAGTCCCGAGCAGTTGGCTGAGGCCCAGACAATTTCTGAGGTCGTCTGCGTGCAGAACCTGTACAACGTTGCCCACCGAAACGATGATGGCTTCATCGACGACCTTGCGAAGCAAGGCATAGCTTATGTGCCGTTCTTCCCGCTGGGAGGGTTCAGTCCGTTACAGTCGGCGAAACTCGACGCAGCCGCGGCGTCACTCGGGGTTACGCCAATGCAGGTTGCGCTGGCGTGGCTTCTTCAGCGCTCACCCAACATCCTGCTGATCCCGGGGACATCTTCCCTCGAACATCTTCGTGAGAATCTCAAGGCGGCAACGCTACAAATTCCTCCCGAAGTGCTCGCCGATCTCGACTCCATCGGCGGTGATCCTAAGCGGTGACGGGGCCGTTTTGCCTCGGCTCGCTTTTGATATAGTTTTGCGCATGCGGCTTGCAGACGTTCCTCAAAACTTCAGGCGAAGGATTCTGAAGGATGCGCTTCGCGACAACGAGCAGCGCGATGCCGCCTTTCGGCGCATCATTTGTTCTGTCCCCAAAGGAAAGGTGTCGACGTACGGCAAGGTTGCCGCTGCTGCAGGCTATCCGCTGTATCACCGGGCCGTAGCCAGGCTGCTGCGAAAAGAGGGGATCGGTCGAGTTCCCTGGCAGCGCATCGTGGGCGCTGGAGGCGAAATCAAACTACGGGGTGAAGCAGCTGCGGAACAACGGCTGCGGCTTAGCATGGAAGGAGTTAAGTTTCGGGGCACGCGGGTGAACATGCAACTCGCTGAACACACATTTCGCCCTTGGGAAACGCTCGACCGTTAAGCCCGATGAATGCTCAGAAGCGATTCGAAGAAGCGACCAGGCGCTATCGGCCGGATCACTTGCGGGTCCTGTTTATCGCAGAGGCTCCACCCGCAGTAAAGGTTAACCGCTTTTTCTACTTTACGGATCTGACCAATGGGGACACGCTCTTTCTAGAAATGATGAAGGTCCTGTACCCAGTTGAAGTCGGATACATCAAAGATGCCTTCCGGCCAGGCTCTTCGGTAGAACAGATACGGCAACGGAAACCACAGCTACTGCGACGGTTTCAAAACGACGGCTATCATCTGATTGACGCTTATGAACGGCCCATGCCCGATGGTGCGGATGCAGCGACCAAGACGCGACTGATGCGGAGCACTCTGCCGGGCCTGCAAAGGAAGCTGCAGCGCCTCGTGGGCGAGCACCATGTGCCAATTGTCCTGATTGGCGGAGTCACATACTCAGTGTGCGCGGAGACATTGCGCCTGGATAGCAGAAACGTTGCGAACAAAGCGATGATTAATCATCCAGCCCGGGGCAACCAAAAGCTCTTTCGATCAAAGCTCAGGGCCGTGCTAGGGAAATTAGCGAAATAGGGCCAGCTGCTTACCTCACGCTCTCGATCCACTCCTGCTCGCCACGGTGGAGCAGGGCTGCGCGGTCTTCCGGCAAAATCCATCGTTGTTGCACCAGATCGTCGAGCGCCGCTTTGTAACGGGTGAGATAGTCTTCACGATCCGTGTAGCGCTCCGCAATCGACTTGCGCGGATCGCCAGTGTTCTGCCGGTCCTCTGCCGTCCTGGGAAATGGGAGGTAGGACGCTTCAAAGGCGACCCGTTGATCGGGCGCACCGATCGACGGATCACGAAGATTCCAACCAGCGTAGGTGGCGAGGGGCACGGTGATCTCCGGCAGCCGCACACCATCACGCTCGTTCCCGTCGGCATCGACCTGGGGCACGAGCGCAGGAAAAGCCGCGCCCACCCTGGGCGGCTGGATGCTCAAAATTCCCTTCTGCCAGTTGGGTCCGAAATCGAGGCGGTAGGCTTGGGTAGCCTCGTGCGGCAGGTTGACCCCAGGGATGCGAGGGAACGCGTATTCGCTTAGGGGCACCAGGTTTCCATCAGAGATCTTCGGATAATTGTTAGGGGGTGGAAGGGTGCCGGTTCGCACCCACGCGTCCATGTTGGCAATCATGGCGCGCCAGAAATATCTGACCGGGAGCGGCGATTGCGGCTGTTGCCCGAGCAGGTCCCCAGTTCCCTTCTCCGGCGGGAAGGGAACGGAAAAGTGCTGCAGACCGGTAAAGTGGTAGATCCGTACCAGGTCTGAGATGGGCGCATCCTGCTTTCCATCGGCGCTCACGTGAATCAGAGCCGCCGCACGGCCCCAATACTCATAGGAGGTATTGGAGAAAAAGATTTTGGGCACAACCTTATCAGCGGTGGCGCGATCGAGTAGCCCCGCAGTCTCGCCTGTTACGGGATCTTTCTCAGGTTCGCCGGTGAAGGGGAAAACATCCGTGGGAAAGAAGACCGAGGAGGTAGGCTGCGCATCGCGCGAAGGCTGGGCGAAACGGTAGTTGAAACTGCCTCGGCCTGCTCCGGCTACGTGGGCGAGAACGCCGTCGAGCGCGACCCTTCCCTCTTCATCCGCATTGAAGCCCTGGTAGAGAAAGTCGCGCAAGAAGCGCCCGTTCTGCGAAATGCCCTGGCCGTAAACGCGTTGAGCCGGAGCAATGGCACCGGGATCGTGCTTGGCATAGGAAGCAAAATCACGGATGGCCGCGAAGCCTTCTCCGGCCACGACCGGGTTGGCGACGACGTAGACGTATTCGTAAATCTTTCCTGGCTGGAAGCCGCCGTTGAGGTGAATGTACCGGTCCGCGGGGACGAGTTTGCCGTCGACGGTATGCGCGAACTGCCAATGGTCGCGGGGGATGATGGTGCGCTGCCCATTGCGCGAGCCGCGGACCGTGAGCACGTTTCGGGAATCATTGGGCGCGGCCACCGCGTATTCAATTCCGCCCAGGTGGCCTTCCATGAGGTGCCCCAGGGGAATCTCTGGCAATACCTTTGCAGGCATCAGGTCGCCCCGCAGCAGGCCGGCGATGGTCTTTCCATTTTCCTTGGCAATCGGGGCATAAAATCGGAGGGCGCCTTGGCCCTGCGCATCCCACTGCCACCCGAGGCTCACGATAGTGTAGCCGTTGCGCAGCAGCCATGCGTCGCCGGCGTCGTGCACCAGATCCTCATCGCCGCCATCGACCACGGCAAGAATGCGCGCGTTGCCGCGGTTTGGGACTTCCAAAATCATGGAGCCGTTGCCCCGACGGGCCTCCTTAGGACGGACGGCAATGAAGTCCGCGGAGAACTCCACCTCGCCGTTCTTCAGGTTCACGGCGTTGCTCAGATCAACGATGCACAGGTTGTGTGTATTGTCGACCGGGAGCGAGAAGTAGACCCGTCCGGTTATGCGCTCGTAGGCTCCCGCATCTCCAAATGCCCTGCCATCAAGCACTGTGGTGCGGGAAGCCACGTCGATGTGAAGGACCTTAGCGTCCAGAGGAGCAACAGTCAGAAGTGCGGCCAGGAAAAGGAAGCTTGTCGTCCGCAGGAGCATGCGCGCAAGCATAGCATGCGTGCAGACTACGGTTCCCATTGAAACAAAATGCAGCTGCCAAGCATCTTTGTTATGACTACTTCTCGACGGAGATCTTTGTGAGCGCATATATGGTGTTTACCCGGGACAAGATGCTCGATGAAGGTGAGATGGCAACCTACTCAAAAGGAGTCCCAGCGACTCTCGCCGGACAAGGGGCTAAGATTCTCGCCCTTTACGGTGCGCATGAAGACCTGGAAGGCGCTGCCACAGAAGGTACGGTCATCCTGGAGTTCCCTAATGCTGAAGCGGCGAAGGCCTGGTATGACGGGCCAGCCTATCGGGAAGTGCGCGAGCATCGTTTCAAAGGGGCGAAGTATCGGGTCACATTAGTAGAAGGAGTGTGAGAGGGAACGCTATCTGGAACTGGTGGTCACATCGGGACTGACGATGGCGTTCAGCGGAACCTCCAGGGTTCCCGC
>CAWCKO010000072.1:0-102845 GCA_963796145.1 uncultured Acidobacteriaceae bacterium
CTTACTTCAATCGTATCTCCAGCTCGCGCCCGATCCAGGGCGGCTCCGATGGTAGGGATCGCATCCGGACCGACCGTCCAGCTTCGCGGCAGACGCACCACGCCAAACCGAAGTTTGAGTCCAGCTGTGGAGTGCTCCCAATACGGCCGTGCTGCCAGGAACACGGCAGCAGCCGCGAGCAGGCCGAGAAGAAACCAGGTCCAATGAGAAGGGTGGCTAGCGCGGCCATGACCTGGCTCTGCGGCAGCGGATACTCCCGCGTAATCCTCTGTTTCGACCAATACCACCGTGACGTTGTCTTTACCGCCGGCTTCATTGGCGGCTTCGACCAGCGCGCGAGCTGCCTTTTCGGGGTCTCCTGCGTGCTGCTCGATCAGGTGCCGGATATCCGCAGCTGTCATCTGATCGGTAAGGCCATCGGAACAGAGCAGGAGCGCCGCCGGCTGTGGCAGAGCGAAAGAATGAACCTCGACAAAGTCCGCATCGTTGGGCGTGTGCGCCGTACTTCCAAGATCCCGATACACCTCACTTCTGCGCGGGTGGCGCATGGCTGCATCTTCGCTGAGCCTTTGCGAGTCTTCCAACTCCCCTACCGGGGAGTGGTCTCGCGTGATCTTCTCCATCTTTCCCGGAGTGAGGAGATAGAGCCTCGAGTCACCGACGTGCCCGACCGTAACCTGGTCCTCCTCGATCAATGCGACGGTGGCGACGCAGGCCATTCCGGCCCATTCAGGGTGGCGGGATGCGGCCTCAAAGATCTCCGTGCTGGCGAGCGCGAATGCCTCCTGTATGCGCTTGTCGCTGGCGCCGGTGCGGCGGGATAGCCGCGTGGAGATGATGTCCACCGCGATCTCCGCGGCGCGCTCGCCTGCTGCATGGCCGCCGAGTCCATCCACTACCAGAAAAATACCGCGCTGCGCATCGATGTAGTAGCGGTCTTCGTTCTCGGTTCGCTTCCGACCTAGGTCGGAATAGCCGCCAACCAGCAATTGCGAAGTGGCAAACATGTGCTAGTCTCTGCGGCGCACGAACGCCCACACCAGGAAAAGAACGATGGCGATGAGTGCGAGAAGAAACGGAATGCGGAGCCAGAACAGGGTGGAGGTCAAGGCTCTGCCTCGAATTCCAACGTGCAGACATCGGCCAGCATGATCCTCGCGGGCGATGGCAAAAGCACCTCGCGGTTGCGATCGACCTTCTCACCGCCTTCGATTCGCTCCACACTATTGGGAATGGGAGTTCCGTTCACCGTCGTTCCGAATTGACTGAGATCCCTGATGAAGAAGGTTCCTGTTTTCGGATCGCGCCGAATGCGGCAGTGTTCGCGGGACACATCCGCAGGGCCTTCGAGCTTCAGATCCACCCAGACAGCTTTTCCTCCACGGCCAATCACAATCTCTTCGCCGGTCATCACGAACGTCTTGTCCATTCCAGAATCCCGATAGCGCACCCTTGCCAGGACCGCCCTGGCAAGAACCTGATCATGAGCGCCGTCGGTATTTCCAGCAACTGTCACCGGTTCTCCGGCATGATGTCGCGTGATGAAGGTCGTCATAGCGCCGGCTCCGAAGTCCTTCGGACGAGCGCTGCCCAACTCCGAGTAGATCTCGATCTCACCGGGCCGGAGCCGCTCCTCCTGGTCTCCATGGAACTGGATCATCCACTGCTTTTCAAGGATCTTGTATTCCGGACGCGGTTCGCCGGCTGAACCGAAGCGCTTGCCAAACGGACGTGCAGTACGGGGTTTGTTCAGGTCCGAGAGGTGCTCCTTGAGAGCACGGACCGCCTCCTCTCGAATGAGATCCGCGATGGGCTGGATGAGTTCATAGTCTCGTGGATGCAGATATACGTTGAAGATGCAGGGAACGAGAACGGTATATCGAACCTTGAACCGCCCAGCATCGGCATTCCGGATCAGCTCGGAGATGATGTCGTCGCCCGTGATCTGGCTCGCAGCGCTCCCGGTCATACTTGTCAAACCTCACAGCGGCTTCTTGATTGCATCAGATGTCACTTATAGCAAGACCGTGGCCCGAGGCTCAAATGTCGCATATATCGGTCGCCGTCCGCCTGGCAGACCGCTGTTTGCCCGAGGGCGTCGTGATCGGCATCCCACAACCGAGGATCTCACTCCATTAGGACGTTTATGTCCTATTATTCCGTATCTGACCCGCCATTGGCCGAAAAGTCGTTAGCCTTGATCGGAAATGCCTCGGGGCAGGGTGCTGAGGGAGCGAGAAATTGCTCCGAGGCATTTTCGATAAGGAGGCTTGAAGGAAGGCGCTGGCAGTGGTGGGCGCTGCTATGGAGTTTCGGTCGAGACTCGGCCTAGGTGAACGCGGGTAGGAATGTGGAAGTGAGAGTCGGGAGAGGGTGCTATGCGAGGTAGGCATGCGTGGAAGGAGTAATTTCGCGATCTGCATGCAGGCAGGAAGCGGTGAAAAGCTTGTGGTTTTGCAGTTGGGGCGTAGGTGTGCGAAGACGTGCCGGCACACGTTTGAGAGCGATTGGATGGGAGTGCAATCATGAGGTGTTGGGGACTTTGCATCGGAAGGCCAGTTGTTGTGCGGTAAGGTTGGGGCCGATACACATGTTGGCTCCGCAACGTGGGCAGCGCCAGGTGGCTAGCTGAGAGATGGCGATGCGGGGATCGGGTCGAGGTTGGCCGGCAAGTTGAAGGCGAGCGAGTGCGAGCAGTGCGGTTCGGTGAGCACTGGCGAGATAGCCGAAGTGGCGGATGCGGACAAAGCCCCGGGGCAGCACATGTTGGCAAAAGCGGCGCAGGAACTCGGCAGCGGAGAGAGCCATGATGCGCTGCTTATTGCCGTGAGCATAGTCTTTCCATCGGAAGCTCACGCTGTGACCATCGAAGCTGAGCAGGCGCTGATTACTGATGGCTACGCGGTGAGTGTAGCGGCCAAGATAGCGCAGCACGTGAGTAGGTCCGCCAAAAGCGGGCTTGGCATAGACCACCCAATCCTGCTGTAGCAACGTGTGCACGAGGGTCGAGGACAACTCGGGTCGATGCTGACCGGGCGCCCGTTGAAGGAGATCGAGAAACTTGCCGCGAAAGACGCGGCTGAGGACCTTGACGGGGAGGAAGAAGGGATACTTGGGATGAACCCAGCGGGAATAGCTTGGGTCGAAACCGCCGGCGGGAACGACGCAGTGGAGGTGAGGATGCAATCGTAGGTTCTGTCCCCAAGTGTGGAGAATGCTGAGGAAGCCGATCTTGGCTCCGAGGTGCTTGGGGTTGGCCGCAACTTCGAGCATGGTCTGAGCGCTGGCGCGGAAGAGCAGATCGTAAAGCAGCCGTGGATAGCGCTGACAGAGCGGGTTTAACTGGTGGGGCAAGGTAAAGACGACGTGGAAGTAGGGCACGCTGAGCAGATCTTGTTCGCGCCGTGCCAGCCAGCGTTGACGTGCCTGGGCTTGGCACTTGGGACAGTGGCGGTTGCGACAGGAGTTATAGGAAATGGCTTGGTGGTCACAACCTGAGCAGGCGTCCAGATGGCCACCCAGGGCAGCCGTGCGACATACGGTGATAGCCCGCAACACCTTGAGCTGCTGGTAGCCCAGCCAGGAGCGGTTCTGTTCCCGGAAGCAGTCTCCCCCGGCCCGAAGGATGTCAGCGACCTCTACGGCAGGCCGCACCATTTAACTTTTTTTCCGATGATAGCTGCGGCCTGCCTGGCTAACGCTGGAGAGTTGTAAACTCTCCAGCGGGTTCAATACGGTTTGTAAGTGCCGCTGCGACAGATGAAGATACTTGGCCGTGGTTTCCAGGTCTCCATGGCCGAGCAGAACCTGGATCGTCCGCAGGTCCGTTCCCGCCTCGAGCAAATGGGTAGCCCAGCTATGGCGTAAGGCATCCTCGTACTACTCATGATCTGCATCCCACAAAGATCTGTTATCCATGTCACCCCTTCTACGGGGTTGAGGTGGAAGTTGTTCGGCATTTGCGAAGGAGGGAGTCGACGGTTCTCGTCGTCAGACTTCCTACAGGAACACAGATCGCATTACCCAAGTGGATGTTGACTCCCGAACTATGCGATCGGTTGAGTTACGAAGATAGGCCCCGAATCGATATCACAGCTCTGCTTGAGCTCCGCCGGCTCATTGATGCCCAGCGCGTCGATCGTGGCTTCGAGAACCTGGGTCGTGCAGAATCTGCATCAGGAGGTCAGGATGCAGAACAACAAGGAAAGTCGCATCGTACTGCAGCGCAAACTGCGGTTCGAGGAAGAGGAGATTTGGACCGAGCTTCCGGAATCGACGCGGGAACACTGCCGCGGACTGTGGCGCCAACTGTTGGAAAGCGTCCTCAACGACGCAGACAGGAGGCCCAATGAACGAGAAGATTAAGGGACATCAGTTGGAGCGAGGAGCCTACGTTTACGTGCGGCAATCGACACCCTATCAGGTGCGCAATCATCTGGAGAGTAAGGAACGGCAGTATGCCCTGGCTCAGCGTGCATCCCAGCTGGGCTTTCACAAGGTCACCGTAATCGATGAGGACTTGGGACGCTCGGGCGCTGGCACCCAGGAGAGGCCGGGCTTCGGCCGACTGCTGGCATCTGTGTGCCAGGGCCTGGCCGGAGCGGTATTAGCCCTGGAGGCTTCGCGTCTGGCGCGCAACAACCGTGATTGGCATCATCTCGTGGATCTGTGCGCACTGACGGAAACGTTGCTTATCGACTGTGACGGGATCTACGACCCACGCCAGTTGAATGATCGCCTGGTCCTTGGTCTGAAGGGAACGATGTCGGAGTTCGAACTTGGCCTGTTGAGACAACGGGCTCGCGAGTCTTTTGAGCAGAAGGCGCGCCGCGGCTTTGCGATGTGGGAACTGCCGGTGGGGTTTATCCGCACCGATGAAGGACGGATCGAAAAGACACCTGATCGCCAGGTGCAGCAGGCGGTCGGCAGCGTATTTCACAAGTTCCAACAGCTGGGAAGTGCTCGTCAAGCTGCGATCTGGTTCCGGGAAGAGCAAATCCCGGTGCCCAAGACCAAACCCGGAACTGCCGGAGCGGAGATAGTCTGGGGGTTGCCGAGCAGCGGAAGAATCCGTCAGATGCTGAACAACCCGTGCTATGCCGGAGCGTTCGCGTACGGTAAGTCCGGGGCGCGCACGGTGATCGAGCATGGGCGAGCGCGGCAACTCTCACGTTACCGGAAACCACATGATGAATGGAAGGTGTTGCTTGTCGACCATCATCCGGGGTACATCAGTTGGGAGGAGTACTTGGAGAACCGACGTCGACTGGAGGCCAATGTGGCATGGTCCGGCAGTGAAAGCAGCGGTGCGGTGAAGCGAGGCGCAGCTCTGTTATCAGGCTTGCTGCGTTGCGGTCGATGCGGACGGAAAATGCAAGTTGTATATAGCGGCAGCAGCGGCAGAGTCCCTCGATATGTCTGTCAGGGTGATCGGGGAGACCGCGGATCAGGCCACTGCTTTACGGTGGGCAGCTTGCGGCTGGATCGAGCCGTGGTGCAAAGCGTACTGACCGCTATTCGACCTGCCGGGATCGAGGCTGCAATCCAATTAGCAGCGTGCGCCAAAGTCGAAGGCGATGAGAAGCGAAAAGCACTCGAGCTGGCCCTGGAACGGGCTCGCTATGAGGAGAAGCGTGCGCGTCGGCAGTTTGATGCTGTGGAGCCAGAAAATCGTCTCGTGGCCGGTGAGTTAGAGGCTCGCTGGAATAGCGCACTGGCTCAGGTTGCGGAAGCCGAGGCACGCCTCGTTGCGGCGGGTAAAACTGCCGAGCCTCTCAGCGAGGAACAGAAGCAACGACTATCCATGTTGAGCGAAGATCTCTCTGTGTTGTGGAATCAGCCCGAAGCGCCGATCCCACTGAAGAAGCGCATTCTGCGGACAGTCCTGACAGAGATCATCGTCGATAGTGAACCTGATCCCTCAACTCATCGCCTGCGTCTGCACTGGGCTGGTGGAGTGCACTCGGAACTGCGTATGGAACGAAACAAGCCAGGACACCACCGTCACAGTGCGGACCGTTCGGTGATCGATTTGGTTCGCGAGTTATCGAAGATATGCCAGGACAAGGTGATCGCGGCTATCTTGAATCGTCTCGGATACAAAACCGGTCAAGACAAAACTTGGAATGCATCTCGTGTCGCCGGACTGCGGGGATATCACAAGATCGCTCCCTTCCAAAACCAAGATGACTGGGTGACACAGGAAGCGGCGGCGCGAGAGCTACAAGTAAGTAATACGGTGGTGAAGCGACTGATTCGACAACGTACCCTCCCGGCAAGACAGGTCGTGGAATACGCGCCATGGATCATCGAGAAAAAGGATCTACTGCTTCCGGAGGTGCAACAAGCGGTGAGAGCAGCACGTCGTGGTGCCCATAAACTTCCGCAAATCCCCTTCGGTCAAGGCCGATTGTCTTTAGAATGAATGGACTCTGAAAGGTGGTGTAGTATGCCCAAGCCTGCCGCAAGGTGTGAGGCGTTACATGCTTGGTGATGCGTGCATGGCGGGCCGCTTCTTTACAGGCATACCAAACGGTCTTGTCGGAAATGGGTCTGTCCTGATCGCGTTGACCTATGCTGCTGGGAAAAAGATAGATCCGAGGCTTCTTCCAGCGCCAATACTCACGAAGCGTTTCCAATAGCGCCGGGCTGAGTGGCAGGTCTCGACTGTCGCCGCCCTTGCCGCGCTCCACGCGGATCATCATGCGCCGGCTGTCGATATCGCGCACCTTGAGCATCGACACTTCTGTCCGCCGCATGCCCGTGCCGTATAGCGTCATCAGCAGGGCGCGCTGCATGAGGTTGCCGGCGGCATCGATAAGCCGGGCCACCTCCTCCAGACTCAACACCGTCGGCAACCGGCGATAAGACTTCGGGTAGGGCAACTCCTCTCGGAACTCGCGTCGTTTGAGCGTTCGAACGAAGAAGAATCGCAGCGCCGCAACGCGGGCCACCACGCTCGCCACTGCCAGCTTGCGCTCAACCAGCAAATAGGCCTGGTAGCTTCTCAGATCGTCTGGCCCTAACTTGTCTGGAGATTTTCCAAAGTGTACGGCGAACTGTTGGACTGCTTGCAGATAGGCTCGAGTCGTGCCCTCGGAATAGTTGCGCCGCTGGAGCTCTTCCAGCATCCTCTTGCGTAAATGGGTCACAGGAACCTCCTCCCTTGTGACCCAACCTTACCTCAGCTACCGCTGTTGGCTGCTCCACGCTCAGGCAGTGTCCGCCGCGCCAGCGGCTTCGTTCTAGTCGGCATCTCGTACACTTGCGCACCCGCGCGTATCAACGGTTTGCCAAAATTCCGACTAGCCGGTTATCCGACAGGTGGCTTTCCGGCTGTTAAAACGGAGTTCCTGTGAAACGGGATTCCCGGTAACTTCCCATCGACTTGATGACGTCCGCGTTCCCATGGTGAAATCGCCGCCCAGGCACTTGGGCGGGAAAGTTCCGCAGACATAGCCGGCAGGAGTATCTTGGGGACACGTCGACCTCTGTTCCGGAGCCGCTCATGAAGAGGCTTATCTTTTCTTTCGTAGCGCTAGTCAGCCTCGTCGAACCAACGGCTCTTCGGGCGCAGCAATCGCCCATCATCGACCGAAACCTTTTCTTTGGCGAGATAGAGATTGCCGGCGCGCAGATCTCGCCCGATGGCCAGTACCTTTCATTCTTGAAGCCGTACAAGGGGACGCGCAACATCTGGGTGAAGAAGGCGAGCGATCCGTTTACCGCGGCGCGTCCGGTCAGCGCGGAGGCCACGCGGCCCGTCCGCGCTTATTTCTGGAGCCGCGATTCAAAGTACATCCTGTACTCGCAGGATGCGGGCGGCGACGAAAACTTCAACATCTATGCCATCGATCCGACCCTGCCTGCAGACGCGAAGACAGGGGTTCCCCTAACCCGCGCGCTCACCAACCTCAAAGGCGTACGGACCGAGATCTTCGCGGTACCCAAGTCGAAGCCGGACATTCTGTACATTGGCCTGAACGACCGCGATCCGCGCTGGCACGACCTATATGAACTGCACCTTTCGACCGGCGAGAAGAAGTTGGTCCGCAAGAATACGGAGCAGATCGCCGGGTGGGAGTTCGACCACGACGGCAACCTGCGGCTGGCGGAACGCACCAATCAAGTAGGCGACACAGAGATCCTGCGCGTCGATCCAGACGGCCTTAAGCAAATCTACAGCTGTACGGTGTTGGAAAGCTGCGGCGTGAGGGGTTTCGACGCCACCAACAAGCAGGTTTACCTGATGACGAACAAGGGATCGCTGGACCTGACCGAGCTGGACCTGATGGATGCTGGGACGGGCGCGACGGCCCGGGTCGAGAGCGACCCGGAGAAGCGTGTGGACATCCGCAATATGGAGCTCTCCGACGTCGACTACCGCATCCTTTTTACCGAGTATGAGGACGACCGCGTTCGGCTGTACTTCAAGGACAAGACCTTCGAGAAGGAGTATCGCTGGCTGCAACGAAGCTGCCCGGCGAGGAGATCGGATTTGGTGCGCGCTCGAAGGACGAGAACATCTGGATCGTGAACTCTTACAGCGACAGGGAACCAGGCGAAACCTACCTATGGAACCGCCAGGCGAAGACGCTGGTGCTGCAGTACCGCATCCGCGAAGAACTGCCCCGCACGTCGCTCTCTGAGCGCAGGCCGTACCACTTCAAGTCGTCGGACGGTCTCGATATTCCAGCCTACCTGACGCTGCCGAAAGGCCTGCAGGCGAAGAGCCTGCCGCTGATCGTCTTTCCGCATGGCGGCCCGTGGGGTCGCGACTCGTTCGGCTACGATACCTTTGCCCAATTCCTGTCTAACCGCGGCTACGCGGTGCTACAGCCCAACTTCCGTGGCTCTACCGGTTACGGCGAAAAGTTCCTGAACGCCGGCAACGGTGAGTGGGGCCGCAAAATGCAAGACGACCTGACTTGGGGTGTCAAGGCTCTGGTGGCCGACGGAACGGCGGATCCCAGGCGCGTTGGTATCGCAGGCGGCTCCTACGGTGGCTACGCAACCCTGGCCGGCGTGGCCTTCACACCCGACGTCTACGCTGCAGCCGTAGCCATTGTGGCGCCGTCCAACCTCATCACGCTGCTCGATGCCATTCCGCCCTACTGGGAGGCGGGCCGCAAACAGCTATACGCCCGCATGGCCGATCCAACGACACCGGAGGGCAGGGCATTGCTCATCGCCGAGTCCCCGCTGACCCAGGCAAAGTCCATCGTGACCCCGCTGATGGTGGTGCAGGGCAAGAACGATCCCCGTGTAAATATCCGCGAGAGCAACCAGATTGTGGCCGCAGTGCGTGACAACGGCAAGCCCGTCGAGTACCTGGTGGCGCCGGACGAAGGCCACGGCTTCGCTCGGCCAATCAACAATCTTGCCATGGTCACGGCGATGGAGGAGTTCTTCGCTAGGTACCTCGCTGGCCGCTACCAACAGGACGTTCCGGCAGAGGTAGAGGCCAAGCTGAAGGAGATCACGGTCGATCCCAAGACGGTCACTGGCGCAGTGACTCTGAAGGGATCTGCGGCGGGACCGGCGAATTGAACAAAACTAACGGTGACCAAGCCCTCTTGCTTGAGGAACGAGGTTTTTCACGTCAAGCTAGAGACGCTGAAGATCGTCATAGAGGCGTAATGCTGGTAAAGGTATCAGAAGGGGTCCTACCCCCGTGGCACAAGCTGTTGCCCGCCGCGGCCCTCCAGCTTGGGAAGTTACCGATAATGCGACTTTGCAGCCACTTCGCAGGATCCCTTCAGGATTGCCCGTGATTCGCCCGCAATCCGCCGCTGGTGGGTTTTGCCTATCGAGAGACTCTAAGTGAGCGGTTATGGCGATTTGGCATAAACCGAACCGAAAGACCAGCCACCTATCTGCCCGGTTGGCCGACCAACCTCAGTTTTGCTTGTAATGACGCGGATCGCGCGCATAAGCCCGGTCGATGGCGATTGCAATTCTGCTCATTCCCGGCGCAAGAGTAAGATCGAACGTTCGCTGGACGTCGCCCTTGTATGACGAGGCGTTTTCGCCTTCCAAGGTAATGTGCTGCGTCAATCGAGTTTGACTGTTAGGAAGCTCCTTGAACACCCACTTGCATAAAATGACTGCTCCTTCCAGAGCGATCTCTATCGTATACGAGTCATGCGGCTTGACTTCTCGCAGCCGCCACTGCCGCGGCGCTTGCCCGGGTATCTTGGTGGTACCGAGTGATCCACTCGTGAACGATCCATTCAGTCTAAATTCCGCAGGAGGGTCGTCCCAGTTTTTCACATAAGTCATATACGTCCATGTAAACGCAGGAGTTGCCGTTGTCTCAACAGAATGCTCCGTCGCCCATGCGATGTCACTTATGTTCATGCCTTACTTCGTCGCAGGCCAGTTAGTGTATATGAATCAGCCCGGTTCACGGGGGAAACACTGACGCTAAGGCTTCTGTGGGCGCGAACCAATCAGGGCGAGTCACGCATTGAGGTTGACTAGATAGCCTTGGGGCGTTTCGGGTGGATTGTCGCTACCCGGAAGTTAATTGTAGAGCAGGGGTTTGCTCTCTGGATGTGAAGCTCCCGTGAAACGGGGTTTTGAGTAACTTGCTTTGATACCCAGCGGGCAACATACCGAAAATGCGACTTTGCAGGCACTTCGCGGGATTCGCCTCCGGACTGACCGTAAACCGCCCGCGACGTGGAGATACGCGGATAACCTTCGGACCGTGCTCTAAGTGCCTGGCCTGGCAGGAGTAATATGCTGGTTACCGCTAATGAACGGGAGAACAATTGCGAACGGAATCGGCTGCCTGAGCGTTGCCTGCTCTCTGGCATTCTGGGCGTGGGCTGGCCTTTTCCTTTTCACGCCACTCAATCGGAACGATGCATGGTTGAATGTAGGGGTCGGCGCGGGCGCGCAGTACTTGTGGCTGACGTTGTGGATTTCGGGATTATTGCTCGCCCTGATTTCCGCGGCGTTGGGGGCGAGAGTATGGATATTGGCGGCAATTCTGGCCCTTGCTTCGTTTGCGGCCGCAGCAGTCACGATTTCGTCGGTTCACTGGTGAGCCGTTCTATGACGCATCGGGTCGCCCACATCTCCATTTCCAACCTCACAAAATGGGTGCCAGGGCTCGTCTCTGAGACATGGGAATGCATAATGCCCGTTTGGGCGGCACTCCAGAAGTAATCGCATCGTTGATAAGCCGGCCCCGATCGCTGGCCTGGGCGAATTTCCCGAGAATGCGACTTTTCATGAACTGCGAAGGATGCCTTGAGGATTGACCCTAGATTCGCTCGCGACCCAAGGCTTGGCGTCTCTTGCGTGCACTTGGGCATTCAGTTCGTTCAACGACTCCAATAGAAGCTTCGCCTATGGAGGGGAGCGGGACGGCTCGGCACTTTTGCTCGCCCCACGATCAGGAACCTGCGTCCCGGCCTCCGGTACCCGCATGAAGAGGGCGCCCCCGACGTCGTCGACCACCTCGAGACTGCCGGGGATGCCATGATCGAAGGTCAGCTCAACCTCCTGGTTTGTGAGATAGAACTTCGACGGGGTCTCGGCAAACATCCGTGGGGGGGCACCCTCCGCGCCTTCGTTCTTGACGTAAAGATGACCATCCACGTAGGTCACTACGAGGAACACAGGGTGTTCTGTATCGGTCGAACGATACTTGCCGGCATAGGCGCGAAGGGTTTTTTCCGAAACATTTACCTCCTTGCCCTCCGAGGGAAGGATGGCGTCATCTCTTATGGCAAGATGCACGAGCTCGGTATCGAGGGGAAAGGTACTTGGCGTGGTGTGATTGCCTTCGCCGACGAGATTGGACAGTATGACCACAGTCGTTTTTGTCTGCGGAATGTAATCGAGGAAGGAGAAAAATCCGTCGACGGTGCCGTTGTGGGAGATGTCGAGGGCTCCATCCTCGGTGTCAATTTGGAGACCGTACCCGTAGTCGCCAAGAAACGGCGTTGTCATCTCGGTCAGCGATGCAGAGGATATTACTTTGCCGCCGTGCAGGGCTTCGGTCCAGCGAATCAGGTCGCGTGCGGACGAGTCAAGGTTTCCTGCGCCGATGAGGCTGGAGACGGCGTAGCTTTCGACGGCGACTGGGCCATGCGCAGATGGGCGGTAGCCAACGGCACGGTCGGGAGCCAGGTTGGAGTTGGTGTCACAGCCGGTTTCGGTGAGCTGCAGCGGACTGAAGATGCGCTCCTGAATGAACTGGCAGTAAGGCTCGCCACTGGCCTTCTCGATGACGCGACCGAGGAGCATGAAATTGATGTTCGCGTATTCGCTTTTAGCGCCGGGCTGAAAATCAAGAGCCTTTTCCGGTATTCCTTTCATCAGTTCTTCCGGGGTGTGCAGGGGGTTTTTGGCCACGAGACCGAAGTCTACATCGGGAATACCGGAGGTGTGGTTTAGGAGATTGCGCAGCGTGACCTTACTCCACGCGCCGGGGGAGTTCGGGTAGAAGCGGCCAATGGGATCACTTGTCTTCAGCTTTCCATCCTGCTGGAGCAGTAGGATGGCTGCCGCGGTGAACTGCTTGGTAAGAGAGCCTATGCGGAAGCGCGTGTCCAGGGTGAAGGAAATCTTCGATTCGAGATTGGCGTAGCCATAGCCATGTTGAAAGACGATCTGGTGATCCCTGGCAACAGCCACCATGCCCATAAAGCCGTCACGATTCTGGTAATAGGTTCCAGCTCGCTCCATGCGGTTAGCCAAACCCGGTATTGCTTGCGCCGTCGCAGGTGGGATTACCAAGACAAAGGAGATGGCTAAGGTCGAAAGCACGTACCTCATCGGGTTGCTCCCAGAGAGCCGGAGTTGGATTCAGTATGACCGATTCAAAGGAATGAGAGTAGGACGCCCCTACAAATTTCTGCCGGTCACGAAAAGAGGAGCTGGAATGCAATCCACTCACATCTCCTGTTACGAATCATTCTTGGGAAGCTGGGCAGCTTTCATTTCCTCGACTGGCGATATCAGGCCAAACGCACCCATTGAGATTTCTATCGGACCTTCTTCAGGAGGTGTCTAGGGCATGCTCGACAACTCGGACCTCATGCACCGACTAAGGATCTAAGCTTGCATATCGAAGTGCCAGAAAAACGGGATTTCCGGTAACTTGACGGGATCAGCGCTCCGTTGTCTCTTGACCCTAGGGCTGGACGTTGGTCACACCTTCTTGGCCGCCCTTGGGGAAATGCTTCTCGTACCAGGCAATCGATCGGTCGGCAGCGTCGATCTGGTGTTTGATCTCGGAGAGGCCATGTCCTTCTCGGGGATATCGGACGAAAACCGTCTCCACTCCCACGTCTTTGAGGGCAATGAAAAGTTGCTCCGCTTCGGCTATGGGAACATCGTTGTCGTTCTCGCCGTGGAGGATGAGTGTCGGCGTATGCGCGGCAGCGATATGCTTCAGTGCTGAGCGTTCCCACGCCAGGTCCATCAGGTTTCCCTGGTGCAGGAATTGTCCAAACTCCATCTCCTCGTATTGGTTGTAGTAGGTCATGTAGTTGTAGCTAACCAGATTCGAGATTCCGGCCGTGGGGATCGCCGCCTTGAATTCGTTGGTCTGCGTGATGAGCCAATCGGTGAGTTGACCGCCGTAGCTCACTCCCTCGATCCCCATACGTTCTCGATCAATCCACAAATAGCGCCTGACCGCCGCGTTCACTCCGTAGAGAACGTCCTGCCCCTCATTGCCGTCCTGGTCGCCAAAGACTGCGTCGGCAAACTTCTGCCCGTAACCAGTGGAACCCCGATAGTTCACATTGAGCACCGCATAACCGTGCGCGGCGTAGACCTGGTTCTTGAAGTTGAACCATGAGCCATTGGCTCCGTGTGGTCCCCCATGAATGACCACGATGAGTGGATGCTTCGACGTGGCAGTCATGCCGAGGGGTTTGGTGAGAAACGCTTCCACCTCGAACCGGTTGTCGTTGCTGACGAAGGTGAAGGGTTCAACTTCGGCGATGGTTTTGTTCCCGAGAAGTTCCTGGTTGAGATCAGTAAGTTTGCGCGGCGGGGCGGCGCCGGATTTGTAGTAAAGCTGATAGGCATCACGCGGCGTTGTCAAAGCGTAAGCGATCGCGCCGTTACTGCCGGCCGACCAGCCTCCAACACTGCCCTGATCCATTAGACCATGTATTCAGGGACCACGTATTCAGGCTGGCCGCCAGTGATAGGCAGGCGCACCAGATGACTACTGCCGTGTTCCTGCACAGTGAAATAGACGGCGCTGCCATCGGGGGCCCACTGGGGCGTGCCCTGACGATTATCGATCGCGCTGCCGATTTCGCGGCGGTCGCTGCCGTCGGCGTTCATGATCCAGACATGCGTGTCTTCCATGGTCGTTTCGCGGTCGGTGAGGCCACGGCGCGTGGCTCGATAGGCGATCGATTTTCCGTCAGGCGACCAGAGAGGACCGTATTCGCAGGATTCAGTCGCCGTTAAGCGGTGAATGCTGTTGTCGGCCAGTTGCAACGTAAAGAGGTCGTAGTTAAAGAACTCATCCTGATTCGGCTCGCGGTTGGAAGCGAAAACGAGTTGCTTCCCATCGGGCGACCAATCAATGGAATGCTCGTCGTAATTGCCTTGGGTGAGCTGGCGCACCTGCTTGGAAGCGATGTCCACAACGAAAAGGTGCAGCCGCTGATTGTCGTTGAAGCGCGTGAGCCCTTCACTGTAGTCGGGCTTGTAAAGGTAACGCGTGATGACCATAGGATCGCCGCTCGCTTGGGCGGCTTCTTCCCCGGCTGTGGCAGATACGAAGGCGATCTGCTTTCCATCCGGCGACCAGGTGAAGTCCTTTCCCGTTCCCGGCAAGGGAGAATTGGTACCCGCCAAAGCCGCTAGGAAGATCGTGTTGCTGCCATCGGGATGCGCGATCAAAAGGCCGTGCTTGTCTCCCTCTTCACTGCGGAACGCGACCCACTTGCTGTCGCTCGACCAAAGCGGACCGCCGGCGGGTTTGTCACCCCCCAGGCGGGCGCTTTTTTCGGTGTTCCGATCCATCACCCAGAGTTGGCCATAAGGCCGGCCGGGTCGATCGCGCATGGTGATGGTATAGGCAATGTAGCGGCCGTCGGGCGAGAGCTCCACGCTGTCGATAGAGCGCAGGTGATAAAGGTCGCTGCTCGTCAGCACCTGGCCATAGCCCGTAGCAACCAGAAGCACTGCACAGGGTAAGCCAACCAGGATGCGCAGCAACAGGGCCTTCAGGCGATGACGCATGGAATCCCCCACAATTCTGATTAGGTGCTGAATCTGCAACGCCATACTAGGCTGGCCAGCCGGGCTTGGTCAATGCGTAGGATCGCACAGAAAATGTCAGGCGGAGAGCGGGGAAGGGGCGATACGGGAGCAATTCACTTAGCCGCAAAGTCGGTATGGTGTTAGATCTTAGCGGCTGTGCCGCCTTCTCTCGCCCAAGAGGACAGCTATTATTCCCGAAAGAATTGGAACCAAAAGAACAGAGACTTCACTAAGGCCGCCCGCCACCGCGCCAAGCCCTAATCCCGGGTGAGTATGCCGGTAGGTCGCAAGCGTGATCGCTCCCAGGAGCATTCCCATCACTGCTAGCAAGAGACATCCGGACAGAGCACCCACCACGAATATCATGAAGGTGACGAGAGGCTTGGGCATAATCAGAAGTGTAAATCCTCACGAAACGGGTTGCTCACGCCGTTGAGCATGGGGGAGCCCAGATTGTGATTGGCCAAAGTCCGGAAAAGTGAAGCGTGTGTGGTTAAATCACTCCATCGTGGAGGCTAACTACATGAACTTCTTGAAAACCTGTCTGGCAGTTATGCTTGGGCTTCTTCTAGGCGTTTCGCTTTATCGCCCAAACCAGGCCAAAGCCGCCGGCAATGTGTACGTCCAGCAGGTACCAGTGGGTGTGTATAACCCTATTCGCGGTACGACGGTGGTCGGCTTCTCCTGCACCGGCTCGGGCAATAATGCTGCTTGCTACATTGCGAGTCAATAAAGGCTCAGCGTTTGGTCGTCGGAAGCACCGGCTCTCTAGCCAGCCTCTCCCCTTGACATTCGACAAGTGAAAGCTTAACGTCTTGTCGAATGCCGAGAGGTAAAGAAATGGGATCCACTACCGATCTCTTGCAGGGTACTCTGGATCTCTTGATTCTGAGAACTCTGGCTGTTGGGGCAATGCACGGCTGGGGGATTGCGCAACGCATCCAACAAGTCTCCAACGATGTGCTTCAGGTTGGGCAGGGGTCGTTGTATCCGGCCCTGCATCGGTTGGAATACAAGGGCTGGATCCGGGCGGAGTGGGGTCCGTCACAGAGCAATCGGCGTGCCAAGTACTACTCCCTTACCACAAAGGGAAAAAGGCGGTTGGAGGCGGAACGCGACAGCTGGGACCGGATGACGACAGCCATTTCGCTGGTGCTCAACCAGGCAGGAAGCGAGGCGCCATGATCTTGGAAAGGCTGCGCGAATGGGCCACGCGGCTCCGTTTCTTTCTTTTCTGCAGAGAACAGCGCGAGGTCGACGAGGAATTGCAGTTCCATATCGAGGAGCAGATACAAGCAAACTGCGCCGCGGGCATGGACGAGGCAGAAGCTCGCCGGCAGGCGCTGATTGCCTTCGGAGGGGTCGAAAACTCGCGCGAAGCATGCGCGCGGCAGCGACCGACATGGCTCATCGAGACGATGCTGCAGGATGTACGCTATGGGTTTCGTGGCTTGCGGCGCAATCCGGCATATTCGATCACGGCGATTCTCACCTTAGCGCTGGGCATCGGGACCACCACAGCAGTCTTCAGCGTGGTGGATCGGATTCTGTTTCGGAGCCTGCCCTATACAGATGCGGGACGTCTCGTGTCTGCAGGGCTCACAGCTCCGATCAGCCCCAATGAATTTCTCCTGACCGACTCTTACTATGAATGGCGCGACCATCAGATCCCCTTTACTGCGATTACTTCCGAGCAGGGAACTGAGCCCTGCGACCTAACGGAAGAGAGACCCGCCCGGCTCAGTTGCTCGCGTGTCGAATCGAGTTTCCTGCCCACACTGGGCGTAACTCCGCTTTTCGGACGTAACTTCAACCCGGATGAAGACCAGCCCAATGCTCCCAAGGTTGCGCTTATCTCCTACGGACTTTGGGAGCGCTCTTTCGGTCTCGATCCCACGATCCTCAACCAGACCATCAGCATCGATGGGCGCAAGACCCGAGTCATCGGCGTGCTGCCTAAAGACTTTGAGATGCCCATGCTCGAAGCCTCCGACATCCTCATGCCGCAGGCGATCGACCAGGCTGCGGTCAGCATTCCTGACAGCAATGCCGTGACTATGCTCTATGTGTTTGCCCGGCTCAAGCCCGGAGTGGGCATCGAGCAAGCTGAGGCCGCCCTCAAGCCGATGTTCGACTATTCGCTCAGCAAGGCGCCACCACGATTCCGCAACGAAGTGCATCTGAAAGTGCGCTCGGTTCGCGACCGGCAGATGCAGGACGTGAACCTAACGGCCTGGTTGCTCTTCGGAACAGTGATGATCGTCTTACTGATTGCGTGCGCCAATGTTGCCAGCCTGATGATGGCTCGTGGCGCAGCCAGAGAACACGAGCTGGCTGTGCGGACTGCCCTGGGGGCCAGCCGCGCCCGGCTGGTTCGTCAGACGCTGACGGAAGCACTGCTGCTCTATTTGGCCGCCGCCTTTACGGGATGTGCCGTGGCGGAGGTGCTACTCCATGTTTTTATCGTTTTTGCCCCTGACGGCATTCCTTTTCTGAATCAGGCTCACATCGATCTTCGCGTCTTTCTGTTCACAATCGCCGTGTCGATGCTTTGCGCGGTGCTTTTTGGGCTCGTGCCCGCGTTACAGAAGCCGCGCGCCGAGGCGCTGGGAGGCCGCTCCCTGGGTTCTCATGCGCGCGCAGTGTTGCGGCAGTGGCTGGTTTCCGCGGAGATTGCCGGAAGTATGATCCTCCTGGTAGGTGGAATGCTGCTGTTTCGCAGCTTCTGGAAGCTTGAAAATCAGCATCTAGGAATGCAGACAGCGAGCATCGTTACCGCGAGTATGTCGCTGGGCCAGCAAAGCTACCCGACCCAACAAGGCCAGATGGTGTTTTTTCAACAGGTGCAAGCGCGCCTACGGCGGCTCCCGGGGGTTAAGGTACTCGCCCTGAGCGACGCCTTACCCCCCGCGGGTTATCAGCACAGCATGCTCTACGGAGTGATTGGTATTGAGGGGAAACCGAAGCCGGAAGGGGGAACAGGAGGAACGGTTTGGTGGCGCTGGGTCACACCCGAGTACTTCTCTGCTTTGCGCATTCCGCTTGTACAGGGCGATGGATTCACCGCGGAGGAACAGAACTCGAACGGTCATTTCATTGTCTTGAGCAAAATGCTGGCAGAGCGGATGTTTCCTGGCCAAGACCCCCTTGGACAGCATTTGCAGCCGGGATTGCAGGGGCCGTGGTATACGGTCGTGGGCGTAGCAGCCAATGTCAAGAACGGTGGACTATCCGGCGAGCAGCTTCCCGAACTCTACCGCCTGCGGCGCAACCGGGTGGAAGACTGGAGTCAATCAGCCTCGGTCATCCTTGAAACCACACTTCCGACAGACGCGGTTGAGCAATGGGTTCGTTCAGAAATCGCGGAATTGGACCCGACGCTTCCGGTCCAGATAGACACACTCCACCACACGGTGCAACGGATCGCGGATCGCCCGCGTTTTCAAACCATGCTGGTCAGCTCCTTCGCCATCGTCGGCCTCTTGCTGGCTGTGGTTGGACTGTACGGAGTGATCGCTTTTCTTGTGGCCCAGCGCAGGCGGGAGATTGGTTTGCGGATAGCCCTGGGCGCAAGCCGCGTCGATATTCTGCGGCTGGTGGTTGCCAGAGGGATGGTCCTGGTTGCGATTGGCGGAGTAGCGGGTCTGGTTGTGGCCTCACTTCTGTCGCGGTTGCTCAGCAGCCTGCTTTTCAGCGTGGGGCCGCACGATCCGCTCTCGCTTGCTGGAGTGGCTCTGGTATTGATGGCAGTTGCCCTGCTTGCGATGCTGGTGCCGGCCATCAGCGCGATGAATGTCGATCCAAATGTGGCGCTGCGGTGCGAATGAGGGGCGAATTCGGGTTATATCCTGATCAGAACTTCACAATTGCCCTGCCACGAACCCGGGTGCCCCTCGATCCCCGATTTCCTGTGGAGCTTATTGGGTGCCGCGCACTTCACGCGCCTTTCTTTAAGAAAGGCGCACACGTAGTCATGTCCAGTGCTGCGTGCAGGAAATTCGGGTATCTCGCTCGTTTTCGCTAGATGTGGGATACCACCGCACTGCACCCTGATATCCGTCCAGGTTGTAAAGGGGCGACCAACGGTCGCCCCCCACATCTCGCGAAAAACGAGCGAGATATGGGGCACCTGGGTTCGTGGCAGGGCAGGATTAACGCCATTGTGCGCACTCAATTTCAAGCGGTTAGTTCCTTCTTTTTCTTCAGCTCTTCCAGAAGAGCTTCCACCTGTTGATCGCGTTCGAGCATTGCAAAGCGGTCTTCCAGCGAATCGCCGGCAGTGAGTTCTTTGGTGGCATGGTTGGCAGCCTGCTGCACGCTGATGCGGGACTTGTACCGGTCTATCGAAGCGGCGCCTTTGTCTGTGCGCGCGGCCGCGTGGGCCTGCTGCGATCTGCCAACGGTGCGAGCCCGTCTGTGCTCCGCCATCAGCAGGTCACAGTGCGCGCGGGTTTCGACGAGCTTCTGCTGCAGCTTGAGGAACGCGCTGCGCAGAGCTTCGGCTTCGGCCCGTTGATCTTCCAGCTGCTGCACAAAACTCCTGCCCATCTGCCCATGAGACAGCGATCTCTCAAGCGCTTCCCGCGCCATATCGTCGCGGCCTCGGGCAACGGCCAGCGCGGCTTTGTTCTTCCATGTCGCGGCCGCCGTTTCGTGCTCGGCGGTCTTCCTTTCCAGCAGGTGCTGGTCTGCGATCGCAATGGCGACCTGAGTCTTTACTTGCAGTAGCTGGTTCTCCATATCAAGGACCAGTTGTTTGAGCATCTTCTCCGGGTCTTCCGCCTTGTCGATCAGATCGTTGAGGTTGGCGCGAAGAAGAGTGGTGACGCGTTCCATGAGTGCCATGACTTCGATTCCTTTCGTTGCCCGGTGCCTCTTCGGCACCAGGCGGTGGTGGATCAACGTAGCGGCGTGTTGTTGGCGTCGCCGTTTGCGCGAGGTTGCATTTGCTTCACGTTCGCCATCAGGTCAGACATCTTCATCCCGCTGAGTGCCTCAAACAGGGCAGGGACCTGTGCCGCGATTTCGGTCATCTCACCCGTAAGCTTGTGGGCGCCTACATTTCCATCCTTGCCGGTGGAGACGATCGTGATCTTATCGACCTTGGAAAGCGGCTCAGACATGGCGCGCACAACATCGGCCAGGTTGGTGATGAGTTTGTCGACCACGGCCGCCTGCGACCACTCCTGATAGGCCTCGGCCTTCACGTTCATAGCCTTCGCCTCTGCCTCGCCTTTCTGCAGGATGATGGCAGCTTCCGCTTCACCTTGCGCCCGGATGGCAGAAGCGCGGCCTTCGGCTTCCGCCGTCAGACGAGCACGCTCCGCATTTGCCATGTTCTCGATGCGTTGCTTGTCGATCTCGGAGCGCTTCAGCACCGTGGCGATCAGCTCCTTCTCATTGCGGAGAATCTCTGCCTCCTGCACCTTTACCTGGCCTTCCTTCTCGATCTGCTGCACCTTCACCTGCTCGGCAACTACCTTCTGCTGCATGACGTTGGTCTGCAGTTCGTACGCCTTATCGGCCTGGGCCTCCTGGCGCCGCGACTGCTCGGTGAATTGGGCCTTCTGAATATCCAGGTCACGCTGCGCTTCTGCCTGTTTTGCCAGCGATGCTGTTTCGGCGATGACCCGGTCCTGATCGGATGCGGCCTTGGCGATCGCGGCTTCGCGGAGCGCGTTGGCGCGGCGGATGGCGGTATCGCGTTCCGCTTCGGCGCTTGCAATCTCTGCATCGCGCTTGATGCGGGCAATATCCGGCCGGCCCATATTGGTGATGTATTCGTTCTTGTCCCGAACTTCGCGGATGGTAAAGCTCACCACCTCAAGCCCCATCTTGCTCATATCGTCGGCACAGGTAGAACGCATGCGCTCGGCGACCATCTCCGGCTCCTTTACGATCTGCTCCACCGTAAGCTGGCCGATGATGCCGCGGAGGTGTCCTTCCATAACCAACCGGATGAGGCCCTCACGCTGGTCCGGGGTCTTGGTCAGGAACTGTTCCGCCGCGGTTAGGATCGACTCCTGGTCCGAACGTACCTTGATTTGAGCGACCGCTTCGACCGTGACGGCGACGCCTTGGCGGGTGTAGAGATCCTGCTGCGGCGCAACGTCAAAGCTCATGAGCTCGAGCGAAAGTTCGCGGCAATGTTCCACCACCGGAAAGATTACGGTTCCATGCCCCTTGATAACCCGCGGACCGCGAAAGCCATAGACGATGAGCGCTTCGTTGGGGCCTGCCTTGCGAAACATGTGGGCCAGCAAAGAGAGCAGAACAATGGTGGCGAGGATGCAGAGTCCAATGACAATAATGATTGTGTTCGGCATAAAGCCTTCCTTCGTGGTTAGCCGCCGAGTGGGACTGCCGGCGGTCAGTCAAAAAACTGTAGTCGCACCTGCTTACTGCGAGTGGGTTAAGGGTCCATATCGTGCCACGCGCGCACATATGCGATGCCTCGTTCATACCGCAACACCACTACTTCCGAGCCGCGCTCGATGGTCGCGCCGTCTTCTGAGCGCGCAGGGACCGACCTGCGTGCGCCAAGCTGGGTGTAGATAATTTCGCCCGTGCCGTCGGGATGCAGGGGACCGGTGACGCGGCCGACAACACCTGTGATCTCCGTTTCCTCAGCCGTGAGAGCGCGTTCGCGCGGCAGCAGGACGGAGGCGAGAAACCAGAAAATGAGCGCACCGCCCGCAAGCCCGCTCATGGTTGAGATCAGCAACACCATGGGAGCGAACAGACCACTGTGTGTGCGCAGCAGGTACCCGACTCCACCAAACCAGCAGAGAAACGCGGTCACCGTGAATCCATTGAAGGGGGACACGTCGGTGGACGCATGACTATGCCCGATCTTCGCGCCGCCGTGCGGCACGTGAACGTGGCTGTGGCCGCCGAAGTGAAAGTGGCTGCCGTGGGTGTGGCCGCCGGTGAAGAGCGAGAGTACACACAACAGCAGGCCCAGGATGAAGCAAGCGAGATAAAAGATTTCCCACGTCATTTTATTTCACCGAATTTCGTGTTGTACGACGTTTCCCTTTGCCCGGCTTGGCAGCGGAGGCCTGCGGCTTCTGGTCTCGCTCTGGTGTCTTGGCTGCTGAGTGCTCAGAAGGACGAAGAATCTCGAGCAACCGATCCATCAGCACCGGTGTCTCCAGCACAGACTCGAGTAGAAGCAGACTCCGGCGCGAGTCGGGGTACCGCGCGATCGCAAGCAGTGCGCGGCAGAGCTCAGGATCCTTACGAAACCGATCCGAGCCTGCGATCAGCCACAGATCAAGCTTTTCTTCTTGCGTTCGAATATCGGAGAGAAGCTCAGCATGGTAACCCTCCGGGTCTTCTACCAGGTAACCGGGGTGGACCTTGAAAAACTTAGCCAGCAGCAGGCGGGTGGTGTTGGTGAGGTGCGGCCGGGCGCCGGACTCGATCTGTGATAAGTAGCTCTGGCTGATCGGCGAATCCATCTCAGCCGCGATCGCGCGAACCAGTTCCTGCTGCGTCATTGCCCGCCCCAAGCCGCGAAGGCTGCCCTCGACTTCCCGCAGGTACTTCATTTTGTCGGACAGCTTCATGGCTATCGCCGATCGCAATAAGCGTATCGCATATTGCAATATAACGCAAGACCCGCGTCCCCGCTTCAGCAGTCGCCGTCTAACGTAAACTGACTGACGGAGATAGATGAATGCGCTGCAAACTGACCCTGTTGCTGCTGTTGATGGCTGCACAAGTGGCCCACACCCTTGATTCTGTGCCCAAGGCCGAGTATCGGGAGCGGCGCATAAAACTCGCAGCAGAGCTGCACGGCGGGTCGGCTGTGATCTTTGCCGCTCACGAGCCGCCCATGGAGTACCAGGATTACCGGCAGGATGAAGACTTCTTCTACCTGACGGGCTCCAACGAACCCGGTGGCGCGCTGCTGGTCATCGGCGACGGGCCGGCAACAACCACTCGCCTCGGACCCCTCCCAGCGCACGCCTACCGGGAAATACTTTTCCTTCCCATGCGTAATCCCATTGGTGAGAAGTACACCGGGGCGAAGACCGACGCTGCTACTCCGGGCGCTCCGGAATTACTCAGTGTCGATGAGGTGATGCCTCTCTCGACTCTGCCGGCAGTCTACGGCGCCTTCCTTGCCCAGGACCCGAAGCGGGCGAAAGAGGTCTGGACCCAGCAGGACATGGACGTCGCCAGCGCAACCCTCAACTTCACTTCCACTGTGCTTGGCACGGACGTCACTCCTCCCACCCACGATGTTCGCGATCTGACCATGCAGCTGCGCATGGTAAAGAGCCCTGGCGAGATCGCGCTCATCCAGAAAGCAACCGATGCCTCGATCGCATCCCAGCTTGCCGGCATGCGAGCCATCAAGCCGGGGGTACGGGAAAGAACCGTTGCCGGCATTGAAGTCGCCACCATGATGGCCGAAGGGTGCGAGCGCGTCAGCTATCCTGCCATTGTCGGCTCCGGCATCAACTCGACCACCCTCCACTACGCTGAAAACGGCAACCTGATGGCCAAAGGCGACGTGGTGGTCATTGATGCCGCCGGAGAGTACTCGATGTACGCCAGTGACTTGACGCGGACCATGCCGGTCGACGGCCACTTCACTGCCCGGCAGAAAGAGATTTATGACATCGTGCTCGGCGCCCAGCAAGCAGCGCGCGACGCCTTTGTAGCCGGAAAATCGAAGATGGGTTCCGTCCTGCATCGCGGCCCAGACGACGACAAAACACTGCTCGACAAGGTGGCCTTCGACTACATCAATGCTCATGGCAAGGACCTCCATGGCGACCCTCTGGGGAAGTACTTCCTCCATACGCTGGGGCATTCCGTTGGCATCGATGTGCACGATCCATACGACTACGACAAGCCCTTCGTGATCGGTTCCGTGTTCACAATCGAGCCGGGCATCTACATTCCCGAAGAGAAAATCGGCGTCCGCATTGAAGACACTTTCTACGTCAACACCGAGGGAAAACTGATTGACTTCGCCGAAAAACTGCCCCACACGCCGGAAGCGGTGGAAGCGGCCATGCACGCCAGGTAAAGTTTGCGAGAGGTGCGGTTGTCAGAAGCTGCGTGTGAAATGTAGAGGGTTTCAAAGCCCAGCCCCGTCGGCCGGCTTTAGAGGGTGTGTGAGAATCGGAAAACTGCCGGATTCGTGTGGGAGCCCCGCATTCATGCGGGTGAAGGAGCGCTTCAGCGCTGGCGATACAGGGCCTCAGAGCGTGTGTGAGAACCCACCATTCACCGATTTAGTCCCGGAGGGACGACTGAGAGTAGCCCAGGACGCAGTCCTGGGGGTCTATACACATAACGACGAAAAGTCCCGCAAGGGACGGCTGAAAGTTAACCAGGTTGAACCCAGGACTGCATCCTGGGTAATTTTCAACCGTCCCTGCGGGACTGGTCCGTCTCTCCAATCTCTTCCCAGGACTGCGTCCTGGGCTACTCTCAGTCGTCCCTCCGGGACTAAATCGGTGAATGGTGGGTTCTCACACAACCCTCTTAAGCCCATACATTGAAACCCTTGCAACTCAACCGGCTTTGGCCCCTCAAGGTATTGTCTGTTGAGGTCACAAATTCATGCAATCATCATGATCACATTAAAAGATCTCAAACGACACGCCATTGCCTCCTCCCTCTTTCCCGCGACGACACTTGGGCGAGCTATAAGCAAACTCGGCTTCGTTCAAGCTGACCCGATCCGCTCTCCGGCCCGCGCTCAGGACCTGATCTTGCGCCACCGCGTCAAGGAGTACCGTGAAGACGACCTTAATCGAAGCTACCGAAGTCTCAAGTTGGAAGAAGACATCCTCTACGCCTACGGATTCTTTCCAGTAGAGACTTGGCGGCTCCTCCATCCCAGGGAGCAACGGGAATTAACGGTCTCGGAGCAGAGGGTGTTCGATCTCGTATCCCGTAACAGGCAACTGCACCCTCGGGAGCTCGAAGTTAGTTTGGGGAGAGATCGGGAAACCAACGCCTGGGGCGGCTACTCGAAATCGACCACTCGAGTTCTTCAGAAGCTGCACTACCTCGGCCTCATACGAATTGCTGGTCGAGACAAGGGCGTCAAGCTCTATCAACGAGCAGTTTTCAAACAACAGACCGTGGACCCGGACGAGCGCCTCCGGCGACTGGTGTTGCTGATCGCCGGAATCCTGGCGCCCGCGCCGCAGAACAGTCTTCGCGCCGCAGTGCAGCGTCTGCGCTATGCTGCTCCAGATCTGCAGGGAAGAACCAACGTTGTTGCCACCTTGTTAAAGTCCGGCGAGTTGGAGAGTGGGGAAGTAGGTGGCATCCGTTATCTATGGCCCGCTGGTCGCACCATACCCAGGGAGCCGGAGAACGTTGTTCGCTTCCTCGCTCCATTTGATCCCGTGGTATGGGACCGGCCTCGATTCGAGCACTTCTGGGGTTGGCCATATCGGTTTGAGGCCTACACCCCACCCGCCAAGCGGAAGCTTGGGTACTACGCGATGCCTCTGCTTTGGAGAGCTGAAGTGATCGGGTGGGTAAACGCCTCACGACGCGGCGATGACCTCACAATCGATGCCGGATTTGTCACCGGGGCGCAACCTCGCGAGAAGTCTTTTCAACGCGAGTTCGAAGCGGAAGCGCAAAGACTGCGCCGATTTCTTTCCTCGGGCGAACCCGGCAATCGCCAGGACTTGTCAGGCTAACAAGACTTCTGTAGCCTGCGGAGGTCACAATCTAAGGGAGATCCCAGTGCCTCAGAGCTCCTGCTTGGCCTTAGCGTGGGTGCTTCTGCTGGGCGGGTTGGCTAGTCCGCCCGGCGCGCCGCTTCGCAGCCAGACCGCCCCGCCCGGCGATTACGAAGGCCGCGTCTTCAAGGCGAATGCGCGGATTGTCATTCTCGACGTGGTGGTTACCGGTAAGGGCCGCCGCCCGCTCACCGGTCTACACCAGCAAGACTTCTTGGTGTCGGAAGATGGACATCCGCAGGCCGTCAACTATTTCGAGGAGCACACCGGGGCCCAGCCCCTCCAGGTGAGCCCGCCCGATCTGCCGCCCTACCTCTTTACCAATATTCCCCGGGTCAAGCCCAGTGGATCTGTAACCGTGCTTGTACTCGATTCCCTGAACACGCCGTTGGATGACCAGCGCCAGGTCCATGCACAAGTGCTCAAGTACCTCAAGAAGCCGCAAACCGGGCAAAAGATGGCCATCTTCACCCTGGGAACACAACTGCGGTTAATTCAGAGCTTCACCGACGATCCAGCGCTGCTGTCGACGGCCATCAACAACAAGAAAAACGGAGTGGGAAGGCAGATCTCGCCGCTGCTGCAATCGAATGCAGAAACCGCTGCCGCCCAGGAAACGGCAGCCGCCATGAGGGAGGCACATGGCGAGGAAACAGCCGAAGCCCTGGAACAGTTTATGGCCAATCAAAGCTCGACCCGGAGCGACACGCGTCTAAAGCTAACGCTGGAAGCTTTGCAGGAGCTTGCCCACTATCTAGCCGGATTTCCAGGCCGGAAGAACGTCGTCTGGTTCTCGGGCGCGTTTCCGGTCGTTATCTTCCCCGACCCCGACGCGCGCGACTCGTCCGGCGCGCAACGAGACGACCAGGAGGAAGTTCGTAAGACGGACGCTCTGCTCACCGCGGCCCAAGTGGCCATCTACCCCATCGGCGCCGAGGGTCTAGCTACTGACTCGCCCTATAGTGCCGGCGCCGATGCCCGGTTGGTGACGCAATCGCAGCTGTCCAGACCCCAGGGACAGGTACAAGAGCGAAACGCCAATCATGCAGCCATGGAAGTGATCGCGAAAGATACCGGGGGCGCGGCCTTCTACAACACCAATGGTTTGGCCAATGCGCTGGACCGCGTCGCCGCCCATGGATCGAATTTCTATACCTTGACCTACACCTCGACCAACCCGGCTACCGACGGAAAATTTCGGAAAATTCAGGTGGCTCTGGTCCGGCCCGGCTACCAACTCGACTACCGCCGCGGGTATTACGCCGACGACGCAAAGACCACCCTGGCAGCCGTCCCCACTCCGAATCCAACCCCGAATTACGATCTGCTGTCTCCATTCCTGCGCCCCGGGGTGCCCGAATCGACACAGATTCCTCTCACGCTGCGGGTGGTCCGCAAAACTGCCCCGCCCAGGGCCGGTCCTGCTTCGACCACTCGTTCGGCTCAAGGCGGAGACAATCTCGGCCTGAAGGGCGCGCTCACCCGATACGCGGTGGACTTCATGGTGCCCGCACACGGCTTGCAGTTCGACCCGGCTCCCGACGGCCACCGACATGTCAGGATCGAAGCCGGGCTGCTGGTCTACAACCGTGAGGGCAAGTTGCTCAACTGGTTGCTAAGGCAGGTCAACCTCAATCTGGACGACGCGCGTTACGCGATCGTGCAGGCCAACGGGGTCAACCTTTATTTCGAAATCGATGCCCCAGGTGATGGCGTTTCCCTGCACGGCGGGGTCTACGACCTGAATGCCAACCTTGCAGGAACCCTTCAGGTTCCGCTCAGCACCATCGTCATTCCCGATTTGACCACCAGTTCCAGGTAGCGTCCAGCTCTGCGCGCCCTTAACTGAATATTAGAATGAATAACTTACGAGCCGCGCGGTGGGGGTTCGGGGAAGGCCGCTTTTTCCGGTCCTGATCTCTCGTTATTTCAAGTACAGCGGAATCATACCGTGATAGAGTTTTGCCCAAGTGTCCGCTGACCGGCATATTGCGGCGGCAATAGCGGCTGTTCTTACCTTGACACCCATGAGGGGTCAAAAGTGGTGCCGGCAGTATCCCCTCATACGTTCTCCGGGCCTCGCGGGAATGGGACCAATCAAAATTTGATTTGCTGAATGTGAGAGAGGATGACCTCGAATGAAAACCCGGGCTTGGGAACTATTGCTCTTGCTGCTGGTTAGCCCCGTCGGTCTACACGCACAGGGTTTTGGAATGCTGCAGAAGAAAGTCGTGACTATCAACCGGCTTCTTCCTCCTACGGTGAATTTGAATGGCAAAAGAATTCGCGTGGAAGCTACCGCCGCCGGCGTTCAAAAAAATGGTGACCAACTGGAGGCGTTGCTGAAGACCAAACTGGTCACGCTTATTCAGAAAGACCCGCGCTTTATCCTCGATGAGAACTCTCCGCAGACCATCCTGAAGTTTACGATCACCAACTTCTACACCGAAAAATGGACCACGGGCACGGGTACCAATCAAACCACCTCCAATCGGGGAAAGATCGAAGTGGCGTATCAGGCAATCGATGTCGCCAGCGACACAGCGCTTGATTCTGAGAATCTAACCAAGACTGCAGGATACGATCCGGGGCAAACGAACTTGATGGACACGTTTCATCTCAACAAGAACAAGGCAGCTGCAGAACGCAGCGAAAATGAAACCAGAGACCAGTTGGTAGATGGCATTGTTGACCTCATGGCCAGGAGAATCGCTCCGCTTGATCAACCCTTTGACGCACCGCTGCCTGGAGGCAAGTTGGAGCCGCTGTCAAGTCTTGCGCGCAGTGGTCGATGGGGTGCTCTGGAAGAGCAGGGTGAGAAGATGGATAAGCTTCCCAAGCCCAACGATGACGCCTATCGTCTTTATCTTGTCGCACTCGCCAAGGAAGCCCAGGCCTATGATTTGACCCGGGAAGCCAATGACCGCGATTTGGGCAAGCGAACAGATATCTCTGAGACCCAGGCTGAAGCCGATTTCAAGAGAGCGCAAAAAAATTTGGACGAGGCGGGAACAATCTACAAGCAGATCATTACCGAAAACTCGAAGGAAAAGGACTTTCGTGCAGGGGACACCCGGACCGAAGAAGCGCTGGCGATTTACGCCAAAATCGAACGCTATAAGGACGAAAATGCCAAAGCCATGGCGGCCAAAGCTGCACTCGCTTCTCAGGCAAAAGGTGTAGCGCCTGTCCATGCCGATGCCGTTGGCGGAAGAAGAAGCCCTCTAGTGCAGGTGCTTGACTTTTGTACTCGTGGCCTGGCAGTGGACAGCATTAAGGACTACATTGATTCTCCCGACTTTATGGCAGATGCAAAGGCGACCAATTACAAATTCAGCTTTTCGCAGGATCCCGTCAGACTGCACGACGCCTGCAAGCAGAACGCTGCTCTTCTTCAAAAATTGATACGGGCCCGGCTGTCGCCGGCCGCGAGTGTCGCCCATAGGTGAGGGCGTCGATGGGGCGGTTTCTGTTGCTCGGACTGGTGATTGCGGTGCTGCTGCCATGCCCGGCGGAGGCCCAGGGTGATGGCTGCCAGGGCGCTCTGGATGCTCTTAACCGGGTAAAAGAGCAGATTACCCCTGCACTTTCAGCCAACACGGCCGCGGGCAAAAAGCGCCTTGAGGTGATGAAGTCCGCCCTGGAAAACGGCACTCATCTCTGCAAGGACTTTCCCGAGTTGTGGTTTTATCGGATGGTCGTCTCTCAAAGACTCGGCCTGGAAAAGGACTACAGCTACGCCAAAGAGAAAGTCGATGAATTAGATTACGGCAATCACTTCGACCCTTTCTCCGTCCCGCCGGCCGCAACTCCTCCGCCAGTTTCAAACACCCAAACGGTAGCGAGTACCGCCAATAAATGGGCACTGGTTGTGGGTATCGATAAGTTTGAGGACAAGCGCGCTCCCCAGCTTAATTACGCGGTGAAGGACTCTAAAGATTTTGTCACTTTCCTCGAAGACCCCCACGGCGGACGTTTCGATCCAAGCCACGTGGAGCACCTGGAGAACGACGGCGCAACCCTTAAAGGCATCAAACAGGGACTCGGCAGACTGCGTGTCGAGGCCAAGCCAGACGATCTTGTCGTGCTCTACCTCTCGAGCCATGGGTCGTCGCGACATATGGATCCCAACGGTGTGAGCTATATCATCACTCACGATACAGACCTGGGAGACTCTGCGACGCTCTATGCATCCTCCTTGCAGATGATCGACCTGGTACAGGAAATCAATCGCGAACTCAAGGCTCGCCAAGTGGTCTTGATCCTGGATACCTGTTACAGCGGCGACGCACTCACGAATCCCAATAAGGCTCCGGACTATGCAGCGTCAAGGGGTTCGTTACTAATGGGAACCAATGATCCTCCCCCGGACGCGCCGGCTTCCTCGTCGTTCAGTGTCGCTTTTGAAAATTTGAAGGTCGGGTACGGAAGAGCAGTCATCACCGCAAGTCGTGCGAATGAGTCATCGTGGGAAAGTCCGAAGTTGCAGAACGGCTATTTTACCCACTATCTGTTAGAGGTCCTGCGAGAGGGTCACGGCGAAGCTAGACTCGATCAGGTCTTTTCGCAGGTAAGAACGAGAGTATCCTCCCGAGTCAAGGCGGAACTCAATGCCAGCCAGAATCCGAGTTTTGAGTTCAGCGAACATGCGGACTCCATCGTTCTGGGCGGACCGCAAGCCAACTAGGGCATGCTTCCCCCGAACTCAGACTCCTTCTACTAACGTGACCCGATACTTTGCCCCTTTGAAACGATGCTCGCGCACCTCCCGATAGGACGCACCGTTATACCAGGCCTTCGCCGCTTCAGCACTGGGAAACTCGAGGATCACTGTGCCTTCCGTGGAAGCGCCTTCCAGGTCTTCATGCCCACCGTAAAGAGCGAGAATCTTGACCTCATGCCCGGCCAAAGCCGCTGGGACTTCCTTTGAGTAGGTGGCCATCTCATGTTCATCGAGCATCTTTTCCCGCGTAAAAACCATATATGTACTTATAGCGATCTCCATGCCGGCGTGTTTGAGAAGCAGTCACAACAAAGATGCACGACAGCCGCATTTTGTTCCGCCGGAATCGTAGTCCGCACACCGATGGGGGCGAGCCCCCGCGGGAAACCGCCGGCAAGCGGCGATCGACGATCTGATGCAGCGACGATAGATTCCGCCGGAAGACCGGAGCCTTACTTCATCGCGGCGAGCAGGAATGGACCGAGAGCCTGAGATAAACGGCAAATACGGCTGCAGGATCCAATGGTTGGAGCTATTTCGCTAATTTCCCTAGCACGGTCTTGAGCTTTGATCGAAAGAGCTTTTGGTTGCCCCGGGCTGGATGATTAATCATCGCTTTGTTCGCAACGTTTCTGCCATCCAGGCGCAGTGCCTCCGCGCACACTGAGTATGTGACTCCGCCAATCAGGACAATTGGCACATAGTTCTCGCCCACGAGGCCCTGCAGCTTCCTTTGAAGGCCCGGCAGAGTGCTCCGCATCAGCCGCGTCTTGGTCGATGTATCCGCACCATCGGGCATGGGCCGTTCATAAGCGTCAATCAGATGATAACCGTCGTTTTGGAACCGTCGCAGTAGCTGTGGTTTCCGTTGCCGTATCTGTTCCACCGAAGAGCCTGGCCGGAAGGCATCTTTGACGTATCCGACTTCAACTGGGTACAGGACCTTCATCATTTCTAGAAAGAGCGTGTCCCCGTTGGTCAGATCCGTAAAGTAGAAAAAGCGGTTAACCTTTACTGCGGGCGGAGCCTCTGCGATAAACAGGACCCGCAGGTGATCCGGCCGATAGCGCCTGGTCGCTTCTTCGAATCGCTTCTGAGCATTCATCGGGCTTAACGGTCGAGCGTTTCCCAAGGGCGAAATGTGTGTTCAGCGAGTTGCATGTTCACCCGCTTGCCGCGAAACTTGACTCCTTCCATGCTAAGCCGCAGCCGTTGTTCCGCAGCTGCTTCACCGCGTAGTTTGATCTCGCCTCCAGCGCCCACGATGCGCTGCCAGGGAACTCGACCGATCCCCTCTTTTCGCAGCAGCCTGGCTACGGCCCGGTGATACAGCGGATAGCCTGCAGCAGCGGCAACCTTGCCGTACGTCGACACCTTTCCTTTGGGGACAGAACAAATGATGCGCCGAAAGGCGGCATCACGCTGCTCGTTGTCGCGAAGCGCATCCTTCAGAATCCTTCGCCTGAAGTTTTGAGGAACGTCTGCAAACCGCATGCGCAAAACTATATCAAAAGCGAGTCGAGGCAAAACGGCCCCGTCACCGCTTAGGATCACCCCCGATGGAGTCGAGATCGGCGAGCACCTCGGGAGGAATTTGTAGCGTTGCCGCCTTGAGATTCTCACGAAGATGTTCGACGGAAGATGTCCCCGGGATCAGCAGGATGTTGGGTGAGCGCTGAAGAAGCCACGCCAGCGCAACCTGCATTGGCGTAACCCCGAGTGACGTTGCGGCTGCGTCGAGTTTCGCCGACTGTAACGGACTGAATCCTCCCAGCGGGAAGAACGGCACATACGCTATGCCTTGCTTCGCAAGGTCATCGATGAAGCCATCATCGTTTCGGTGGGCAACGTTGTACAGGTTCTGCACGCAGACGATCTCAGAAATTGTCTGGGCCTCGGCCAACTGCTCCGGACTGACATTGCTCAGACCGAGATGACGAATCAGTCCCTCACGCTTGAGTTCCACGAGCACGGTCAGCGGTTCCTTGATCGATCCTTCCGTCGGCCCCATCACTCCTCCGACCCGCAGGTTGACGACATCAAGGCTGTCCAGCCCGAGGTTGCGCAGATTGTCATGAACGCCATCGATCAGTTCCTGGCGCGAAAGAGCATGGATCCACGACTTGTCCGTTCCCCGGCGAGCGCCCACTTTGGTGCAAATCACCAGACCGTCCGGATAGGGGTGGAGCGCCTGCTTGATAATCTGATTGGTCACATGGGGACCATAAAAGTCGCTGGTATCGATATGGTTCACGCCGGATGCAATGGCCTCCTGCAGGACAGCAACCGCCGCGTTAATGTCACGCGGTGGCCCAAATACCTGTGGGCCGGCAAGTTGCATTGCGCCATAGCCCATGCGTTCCACGGTCATCGATGTGCCCGGGAATGTGAAGCTTCCGGCAAGGTCGGTCTGTGTCGTCATTCTGTTCTCCTCAAGTATTGTGCATGACTTGCAGTAATCATGCTCACATGTGTTTAGATGAAGAAAGCCTCAGGTTAGGAGTTCGCATTTGCCGCAGCGTTCGCATGTGCTCTTGGAGCCCCGCAAATCGCCGGTTCAAGCCCGTTCGGCCGCCAGCGTGGACGCCATTCTCGACGGAACCGTTCAGGTTTTGCTCCGCGTGGGGAAGGAACGGTTGACCACGACCAGGGTGGCATTGCGAGCCGGTGTCTCGGTCGGAACCTTGTATCAATACTTCCCCAACAAGAGTGCGCTCCTGCAGGCAGTCTTGAAACGTCACCTCGACGAAGTTGCGGAGGCAGTGGAACGAGTCTGCCGGGAGCAGAAAGGGAAGCCTCTCCAGCACATGGCGACAGCTCTCATCAACGCATTCCTCGATGCCAAGATGAGGGATGCCAAAACCAGTGTCGCTCTCTATTCCGTAAGCTCCGATGTGGACGGAGCGAAGATCGCGCAAAAGATGAGTATACGGTCCAATAAGGCCATTGTTGCAATGTTGGAGGCCTCCTGCGAGCCGCTCACGAAAGACCCGGCACTCGTAGCTTCGATGCTGCAGGGGGCAATGGGTGGGGTCAGCCGGAGATTGCTCGAATCCGGTGCGCCCGAGAAGGAGTTCGACATCTTGCGGCAGGAACTCATCTTCTTTGCGTCCGCGTACCTGGAGGCCTCTTCTGCGCGGCGTAATTTGAAATATCCTTAGGGCCTCTCTACCGACGCGTCGCACTGATGATGTAGTAGGCTACCGGGCCTAGGGGAAAACTAACGAACGGCAGCAGGACTGGCGCAAGTACATTATTCCAGCGGGCGCGAGTCATCTTGCGTCCGCCAAACACAACGGCCGTGAGCAGGAATTTGAGCGTGACCCACGGAACGTGGAAGACGCAGGGCGTCACGCGCGATTGGATTTGCTCGACGACGATATCCCGGAAGCCTAATCGCTCCAGTTCGCCTGTGAACTGCTCAACTTCAGCGAAGGTATCGATTACCCAGCATTCACAGAGCGTGCGGTAGACGTGCTTCTGCAAGCCACGCAGTTGGCCGGGGCCCAGGAAGCCGTCGGTGACAACGATGCGGCCTCCCGGGCGCAGCAAACGGTGTGCTTCCTTAAGAAACGCGGATTTGTTCGCGCCCCGCGCATAGCAACTGCTCTCGATCGCGTAGACCGCATCGAAGGATGCCGGCGGCTCGCTCGTGTGTTCGTAGTCCCCAAGAGTGAGGGTGATGCACTCGGCTTCCTGGCACGATTGGTTCAGGCGACGACCCTGTTCAAGCTGCCAGGGGACGAGGGTGATCCCACGCAGGTCGGCCCAGCGAAGGCGCTGAGCGAAGCTGCGCAACGTTGCTCCCAGACCGCAACCCATGTCCAGAATGCGGGCAGGGAAGCGCGCCGAATACTCGCCGTCGACCTGAAGACGAGCGAGCACTTCCAGGTTCATCTGCTCCAGCATATCTTCACGTTTGCAGGGGTTCATGCCCCAGCGAAAGAAGCCGAAGTGCATGTTGAAGCGAGCACTCCAGGCCGCGTAATCTGGACCGGCTTCCTCGTAGTAGCGCTGAAAATTGACAGCAGTGGTTGCAGTTGCGGTCGCGGGCGTCACAAGCGTGGTCATCAGTCCAGCCTCCGTCGTCGCGTTTTCGGCAGTATCCGGGTAATACCGTTGCCCACGCGGATAAGCGAGCGCAGGCTGGCCGGAGGCAACTTCTTGATCTGGCTGTACCATCCGTGGAGCTCCTCCAGGAATACCTGCATGGCGGTGATGCGTTCTGTAATTGCAGGGTGTGAGGGGTGCTCGGCCGGGGCTTGTGCGGCACAGCGCCGGAGCATACTGAGAGTGGGTATGATCTCTCGTTCGACACGTTGCTCGACCACTGTGAGGAAGAGCGTCCACACGTCGGCGGACGTGTGGAAGAAGTCGCGGCGGTCGCCGATGCGGCTGTCGATTTGTACCAGGTTCCAGTTCTGCAGTTCCTTGAGGCTGGTGCTCACGTTGGAGCGCGCGACAGAGAGGGTCTCGGCAATCTCCTCCGCAGTGAGGGATTGGGGCGATAAATAGAGGAGCGCGTGCACCTGGGCAACGGTACGATTAACCCCCCAGCGAGTGCCCATCTCTCCCCAGTGCAGGATGAATTGCTTCATGGAATCGCTGAGTACCATGTGTTCATCATATCAGTTATTTCTGTATAGACAGAAATAACTGAATGCAAATAAAATTGTATGTGGAACGGGAGAACTGGAACCTGCGGGATTCGTGGTGGGAGCGGGCGAAGGAGCGCTCGGCGTGCTTGCGCTGTCGGTGGCCTCGAGACGCCGTGAGCTGGGGATTCGCCTAGCGGTGGGTGCTCAACAAAAGGACATTCGGAACCTCATCTTCGGCGAAGGATTTCGTTTGATCGCCAGCGGAGTATTCGTGGGCGTGGTGCTGGCGATTGTTTTGTCCAGAGTGCTGAGGACTTTTCTGTTTGAGGTGAAGCCTAACGATTCAATAACGTTGATTGTCGTGGGCGCATTATTCGCCGGAGTGGCGGTGCTCGCGTGCTGGGCGCCAGTGCGACGAGCGGCAAAGGTCGACCCGCTAGAGGCGTTACGCTACGAATGAGTGCGTCGCGGAGGAAAGACCATCGCGCGAGCGGACGTACTGTTTATCTGGGGCCAGCATCGGTCCAACCCATGCAGGAGCTTCACACGGCATGAACTTCGAAAGGCTTCTGATTCGCCTCTCGCCGCCGCGCCAGAAGGTACTCTTTCCGCTTGAGCATTCCCGGAGCCGTGGTGCTGGCCTCCCTTTTGGGATCTGATGTGCGTCGGATCAGCAGACATGTTACAGGCTTAATCGTTGGGCTTGGCCTGGACATATGGGACCATACCTATCCCCCAAAATTGCTGCAATAGGTATGCTGTCCCTTTATCTCCCTTTTTTAATTCCGCATAATCTCCCTTGGGACCAGTGGAACTGGTTTTGAGTTAGATTAGGCTGCAAGGGTGTGCTCGGATGTCTGGCAAGATCCGCTTCGGAGTGTATGAACTGGACCGCGACGCTATGGAATTGCGCAAACATGGCGTGCCCATCCGGCTGCAGGAGCAGCCCTTCCGGGTTTTGGCGATGCTTGTGGTGCGGCCGGGCGAGGTCATCACTCGTGAGGAACTGCAAGAGCAGATCTGGGGAAACACTTTCGTTGACTTCGATCAGTCCCTGAATAAAGCGGTGAATCGGGTGCGAGAGGCATTGAACGATAATGCCGGCACGCCCCAATATGTGGAAACGGTCCCGCGGCGGGGATACCGATTTATCGCGCCTGTGGTGGCGGCCCCTCAAACAGAAGCACCTGCCCCGGCTGCCCCCGCAAGTACAGTCTCGGTTGAAATCCCAGCACAGCCGAGATCCGATAAATTACCATCCCGGACCGCCCTCATCGCCGCGCTGACGGTCGCGGTTGTGCTCGCCGCCATTGGCATCGCGACCGTCGCGTGGTTGAGGAAGCCCACGAAGCCCATCTTGCAGGAAACCAGGCTTATCAAGTCGTATGGGTGGGATCCCACACTTTCGCGAGATGGAAAGCTGCTTGCCTATTCTTCGAGCGTTGGTAGTGGCCAACAGCACATCTGGGTGCAACAGACCGCGGGGGGCGAAGCCATTCAAGTGACCGCGGGTCCCTACGCAGAAAAAACGCCTCATCGTCGCCCGATGGCGCCAGCATCGTCTTCTATTCGAAAAGAAAAGGAGGCGGAATCTACATCGCCTCCACTCTACCCGGCGAACCTAGACTTGTCGTCAGCACCAGCGATGCCCAGGCGCCGCAGTTCTCACCTGGCGGCAACAGCATCCTTTACTGGCAAGACCTGAAATTATTCACCGTATCTGTGAATGGCGGCCAGCCCACGGCCTTACCGCTGAATCAGGACTTCCGCGTATATGGCCTGCCTATCTGGGCTCCCAACGGAAAAGAAGTACTTGCTCTATGGGCTGCCGGGTAGCCGGCAAAACGAGTCGCCCGGTTGGTGGATTGTGCCGCTGGCTCCTGGCCGTGCCACGCCGGCCAACCTTCCGGGGGTGGCGCAAAACTACTTGCCTGGGGAATCCGCGCGCGCTGGGTTCGGACCGCGGAAGGCCACGAATGGATCATCTACTCTACTGCTGACCTCGAAAACTGGAAGCTTTGGCGCATCGGAATCTCTCCGGGAGGTGTCATCGACGAGAACCCAGAACTGCTCTCTTCCGGCAATGGCAGGCTCGCCCCGGGCGGCTCGGTGTCCCAGGACGGTAAGCTTGCCTATACAATCTGGAACTCCAGCACATCGATCTCTCAGATCTCGATCGGCGACCGGGGCCAGAAACTGGGTCCGACCTTCCAGTTAGATCTCCCCGAAGGCGGGAGCTACACCTCTCCGTCGCTCTCTCGGGATGGAAAGTGGATGGCCTACGACACTTCCAACCCGGGCAAGCCCAACACCATCCTGCTGAGAGATCTAAGCACTGGCACAGATCACATCCTGGACGAGAAGGGCCGGCGGGACCTCGGTCTGATGAGCAACGGAGAAACTTCCATTTCTCCTGACGGATCACGGGTGATCTTCGCACGCGACGGCAAAGCGGGTAGATGGCCTGACGCCACACAGTCCGCTTTGCCGGACGCATTCATGGCTGCGGCGGTGGATGGAGAGCCGGAGCAAGTCTGTGAGCGTTGCACGCCGCGTGGGTTTTCATCCGACGGTTCTGTGGTTCTGCTGGAGAAATACGACCAAACAGACGGAAACAAGGATCGGATTGTCGCCCTCGATCTACAGACAAAAACCGAGCAGGATTTCCTGAGTGACCAGGGTAAACCGCTTTACCATCCTTTCTTTTCCTGGGATGACCGCTGGGTGGTGTTTAAAAAATTGCAGTCAATGGCTGGGCCCGCTCAAATACTGATCGCGCCGGTGCGGCATGGCGCGGCCGCCGGCCAAGCGGAATGGATCGCGGTAACCGACGGACGGAACATCGACGATAAGCCTCAGTTCTCTCCCGATGGCAACACCGTGTATTTCACGTCCACCCGCGACGGATATCTTTGCATTTGGGCCCAGCGGCTCGATACGGCGACCAAACACCCACTGGGGCCACCTTTCGCCTTCGAGCACTTTCACAACTCGGAGGGTCGCGCCGCCGCCTATAATCAAATTACTTCAGATCTCACTGTCGCTCGGGACAAGATCCTGATCAATCTGCCGCATATACATCCTGATATCTGGATGACTCAGATACGATAGGCTTGCAGCGCCGACCCTCAGTGGCGAACGGCAACCACTGTGTTTGCACCGGGACCGGCAGGAAGCGAACTCCCGTAACGGCCAGCCAGTTCCCGGACCTGCTCAGGGCTGAAATGAAAGCCGTTTTGTGCCATGGCCTGGAAATCGTCGGCCCCCCAAGTCGCTTTCATCAGACCCCGGCTGGTGTGGGCCTGGTCGCCGAGAAGCAGGTGCCCGATTTCGTGGGCGGCGGCATAGGCGAGCACGGTAGTCCGAGGGAGGCTTGCGTCAGAAGCTTTCTCCTCTGCCGGCTTTAGGAAAACAGTGGCGTAGGTGCCGCCATCATGGCCGGCAACAGACATGCCCAACTTCTCCCAGCGTACATTCGTCATATTCTTGGCGGTATCAGTGACTACCCTGATTACGATCTGCCTGGAGCTTCCGCTATGACTCTCGCAGGGCGCGGTACCTCTCGTACAGGCGTCCACCTCCAGCGAGACGCCGGAACTGGCTAGGATTTCTTGTGTCCGAGTGACCAATTCATGGAGGGCTGCCGGGGGCAACCCGGCGTAGTCATAAACCTGCACCTGGAGTGCAGACGTTTGAGCAGAGACGGTGTTTGAGTTGCCGGCCAGGGTCTGTAGAAGGAGCAGAAGTAAACAGCCTCGGTTTGACATGGGCCGAGGTTGCCGGGAAGATCACCGAATCAAAATGGCCTCAGAAGGACTTAATCCTGACCTGAAGATCCAGCCTGGATGACGAGCTAACCATTTGTTCCAGCGTGGGATAAGGTCGATTCTTCCCGCGGTCGAATCGAAATCGGACCGGGGTAGTTTCGGGACAGGGTAGTTTCGGGAGACGAAATAATCACCAAAGGAAATGCCGCGCACCTTCGAGGTGTTCGACGGATTTCGCAGGGCACTGGCTGCGAACCGCGCACGGTTCTTTCTCGATGTCCCTACGGGTCCGTTTTACGGCTTCAACAGATCTGGCGCGAAGACCTCGCAGGGAGTTATCCAGAACTGGTGGCGTCAGGGGATGATGGGCAGCGCGCTCGCTCACTACAAAGGTATCAAGGCTTTCTCGGAGACAGACCAGACGGACGATCTGAAAGCAATCACAGTGCCGACCCTCGTGGTGCAAGGCGACGATGATCAGATTGTCCCCTACAAAGACGCTGCGCTGCTGCAGGCGAAGCTGCTCAGGCATGGCACGCTAAAGATCTACCCCGGCTTCCCTCACGGCATGATGACCACGAATGCCGACGTGATCAATGCGGACCTCCTGACATTCATCCGAAGCTAAACTCCTGCGGGGCCGCTTAATGCGGCCCCGCTCCTGCCGCCAGGCGCAAAGCTGATAGGGAAGTAGCGGCCAGCTGGCCTCGACCTGCGTCCTGGAGGACGTGCCTAAGCAACTCTTTCGCTATTCGTATTCTCTATTCTGCCCATTGAGCGCGCTTCCCTGCGCAGCCATCCACCTGGACGATCGTCGCCAGCTCGGACAAGCGGTTCCCGTTCCCCAAATGGGCCTTCGCGGTGATTGTGATTTTCTGACGCTCGTCTCCAAAGCAGGGCCATGGAAATGACAGAGTATGGAAAGCATGGAAAGCCATAATGCCGGCTTCCCACCCTCCCCACACTCTTTGGAAATCCCTTCGGGATTACCACATTCCCACGGCCTCGGCGACGGGGGCTAGGTATTTAGAAGCAATAACAAGTACCAGTCCAATCCTCTCTGATTCTGAGCCCTAACCATCGCAAGGGGCTGTAACAGATCTCCCCGGTCCGAAATGTAACGCATGTCCCGGTACACTCAAGCGCTTCAGCGCTCCGGGAAAGAGTCTCGACTTTGATCATGCGCTTTAGCGGCGGCACAGCTATTCATATCGCAAAGCCACCACAGGATCGACCCGCATTGCCTTCCGCGCCGGGAGCCAGCATGCCGCAAGCGCGACGGCCCCCAAAATCAGCGCCAAACCAGAGAACGTAACAGGATCGGTTGCACTCACGCCGTAGAGCAGCTTCGTCATCATGCGCGTCAGCGTGAGAGCGCCCGCGATGCCGACGCAGACACCCGCAAGAGCCAGACGTGCCGCCTGCCACAGGATTAGGTACAACACGTTCTTGCGTTGTGCTCCAAGCGCCATGCGGATACCAATTTCCCGCGTACGCTGTCCCACCAGGTACGCAATTACACCGTAGATGCCCACGCTGGCCAGAACCAGCGCCAGGGTTGCAAACACGCCCAGCACAATCATCGCAAACCGCCGCGCAGCCAGTGAGTCAGAGATCAGGCTCTCCATGGTTTGAACGGCATAGATTATTTGCTGGCTGCTCATCTGCCGGTTGGTGTTGCGAAGGGAATCGAAAACCGCGGACAGGCTCCCTTCATAACGCAGCATCACCGCCGAACCTGACGGTGTCATCGCAATAAAGTCGTCCGGCATCTGCATGCAGGAAGATAGAACTGAGCTCGCAAGGAATGTGTGTCGTCCAAATCGAGGCCCCACTGCTTGACGTGCCCGACAACCCCAATGATCTCCCGTTTGGCGCCCGTATTGTTCAGAATGATGCGTTTGCCGATAGGATCCTGGTTGGGGAAATACTTCGGGCGAGTACGTCATCGATCACAACCACAAGCGGAGAGCGCTCATCGTCCTGTGTAGTGATGAAACGGCCGCGTTGCAGCGCGATGCCCATCACATTCAGATAACCCGGTTGGACGATATAGTCCACCGCCCAGTTCATGTCGTTTTCGCTTGCCGGTTTTGGTTGGCCATCAAGCCAGAACAGCTGTTCATCGTCGGAGCCCATGGGAATCGCACCCCACGTCTGCGAAACCGCCTGCACGCCCGGGGTAGACGCCAGCTCGTCATCAATTTCGCGAAGGGTGGCGCGAATCCTCTCCGGCGAAGCGTTCATCATCGCGGGTGGAAGCTTCAAGCCAAAGCTCAGCGCGTTTCGCGGATTAAATCCTGGATCGACGCTCCAAAGCCGCGTCAAGCTGCGCACCATCAGTCCGGCGCCGATCAGCAGCACCAGGGCAACCGCCATTTCCACCACCACAAAGATGCTCTGTGCCCGATGTTTCCGGCTCCCGCCGCGGCCACCTTCCTTGAGCGCTGTAAGTGGATTGGCTTGCGACGTCTTGAGTGCTGGAGCCAGACCGAAGAGGGTCCCTGCCAGTAACGAAGTGATCGTGGTGAAAGCGAGGACTCGGAAATCGATGCCGATTTCTTCTGCGCGCGGCACGGCAGTGGGCAAGCGTCCTAACGCTGCATGCGTGCCCCAGGCTGCGAGCAACAATCCGATTCCGCCTCCGGCGACTCCCAGCAGAATGCTTTCTGTGAGCAGTTGGCGGATTACCCGCTTCCGGCTTGCGCCCAGCGCAATGCGCACCGCAAATTCACGGCCCCGGGCAGACGATCTTGCCATCAGGAGACTGGCAACATTCACGCAGGCAATCAGGAGTACAAAGCCAACTGCGACCAGGAGTACCAGGAGAAATGGCCGCACGTCGCCTACCATCTGCTCTTTCAACGGAAGCATGCTTGCGCTGATACCGTGGTCCGCGTCGGGAAAGGTTGTCGCCAGGCTTCGCGTGATTTCGTCCATATCTGCCCGGGCCTGCGCAAGAGTGACGCCCGGTTTGAGTCGTCCGATCCCGTGGATCCCCAAACCTGCGCCGCGTTTCATGAGCAAGGGGTGGTTCCACTGCCCGATAGGAGCATAAACATCCTGCTCATGAAAGCTCGGCATGTGCAAGTGGAACCTCGCAGGCATTACGCCGATGATGGTGTAGCCCCGCCCGTCGAGCGTAATACTTTTGCCCAGAACATCCGCAGCGCCATCGAATTTTCTTCGCCACAAACCCTCGCTGATCATAGCCACCGGGCCTGCGCCCGGCTGCTCTTCGGCCTGTGTAAATGTGCGTCCAAGGATCGGATTGACTCCCAGCAGCGGGAAAAAATCTGCAGACAAAAACTGGGCATTTAGCTGCTCGGCCTCGCCCCTGCCGGTGAAGCTGAAGGAGTAGCGGCGAGAAATCGCCATCGAGGAAAATGTGCGGTTGTCCTTCTGCCAATCGAGAAAATTCGGATAAGAGATCGAGCCTTGTTCGAAATTCGGTTTGCTCTCGTGCAGCGTGACCAGCCGGTCAGGTTGGGGGAAGGGCAGCGGGTTCAGCAGGACGCCGTTCACTATCGAGAAGATCGCCGTGTTGCCACCAATTCCCAGCGCCAGCGTCACCATCGCGACAGCCGTAAATCCCAGGTTCTTGCGCAACATCCGCATCCCGAAGCGGATGTCGCTCCACAGCGTTTCCAGCATGGGCAGACTGCGGCGCTGCTGGTAGTTCTCTTTTAACTGCTGCGTGCCGCCCAATTTGATCAGCGCCTGCCGCCGGGCTTCTTCGACACTCATGCCCGAGCGAAGGTTGTCTTCGACGTGCGCCAGAAGATGGCTTTCTATCTCCTCTACGAATTCGCGGCTCTGTTGCTCTTTACGGAACAGGCCGGCACATCGCAACAACCATGCGCGCAGGCGTCTCATGAGAGCTCCTCACCGGGGACAATAAACGCGTCAGGTGTTCCACCCATCGCATCCCCTATTGGTTAACAATAGGAACATATAGGAAGGCTGTATTGGATGGCAATAGGAGATCCCACACTCTCTTCATTCCTCGGGTTTCCTGGGCTCACTCACTCGTCTTACTCATTGGTTTGGGTACGGTTCGTTGGTTGCGATGGGGCGGTTCACCGGGTCCCCCAACTGTTTAGGCGCCAACCTCGACGACCCAAATGCAATGTCACCGGGCACGCGTAGCTCCACTTCCGTTCCCGCTCCATGGCGGCTGGAGACTTTGAGTGTCGCACCGATCCGTCGAGCTCGCTCACGCATACCCGGCAGCCCCCAATGACCATCCCGGCCGGCTTCCAGTACCTGCTTGTCGATCCCACAGCCGTCGTCACCCACCAGAACCCGCAATTGGCTGGCAGAATACTGGAGCTCAACCTTAATACGGGTCGCACCGGAGTGGCGAAATGAATTGACCAGGGCTTCTCGTCCAATGGAATAGACTTCATCGCGGATCACGGGATGCAACGATTGTGGACGGCCCTCCACAATGATGCGGAAATCAATTTGGTCTTCAAAGCCCAGTTCCCGGGGAACTCTGGAAAAGGACCGTTCAAGGTCCTGGATCTCACCCTCCGTCGAACGAAAACCTCGAACCGTGTTACGCCCCTCTTCGATCACCTGTTCCGTGACTTCCAGCGCTCGAGCCAACTGAGGTTTTGCCGGGGATCCCTCCGGCAGTTTACCCATGGCTAGATGGACGTGCATCGACGCACTGATAAATCCCTGCAGAAGTGTGTCATGCAGTTCACGAGCGATGCGCGTGCGCTCAATAATGCGCTCTTCCAGACGGAGCTCGATAATCCGCCGCGATATGGCCCACCCCAGAAAGGCGGCCATGAAAAACGTGGAGATCGCTGTGGCCGGCACAATAAACAGAATCCTGAGCTGCACAGCTCTCATGTTCGCGACAGCGTGTTTCAGTTCTCCGCTCACTTCCTGATCGATATTTGCCACCAGGGCCGCGGTCTGCGTCTCCAGCGGCTCGAATTCGTGATCCAGACGGAGGCGGACAGCCCCCCAGTCGCCCGATGCAGCCAACGCTTTGACCGCTTCCAACTGGGATGGCAGGGTGATTTCTATGGCATCCAGAGTGGATGAAAACGCCGAATCCAACCGGGCAGGGGAGGGTAAATGACTGAGCGCGTTTCTCGTGTTTTGGGTCTGCTCCAGCAGGGCGCGGCGTAATGGTCCGGCGTCGGCTAACAACCGGCCCGAATCCCTGGTTTTTGCCAGTTCATCCAGTCGCTCGTGCGCCGATACAAGACTTTCCTGCAGCCGCAGTACTGAAATCACCTGCTGATTCGCAGCCGTAAGACGATCCGTTTGCAGGCGAGCTATGTGGAATTGCCATAGAAGAAGTCCGTTCCCTCCTAAAATAAGGGCGAGCAGGAAGGCAAAGGTGATCGTCAGGCGCGGACCGATGTTGAAATAGCTGACCTCTGGCGTTTTCATCGTGGGTCGCTTAGCAGCTTACCCCGAACCTCGTTCAAGCTAAGCACAATCAGTCTAACGTTTTAGGCGGTCCGGCACCGAAACCCGTTATCTTGATAAGTTGACGCTCCAGTTCGGCTGCAGCCTCGGGCGCGCCGCTCTGCCCGGTCAGCACCGAATGCACCGCCGCGATGTAAGCTTTGGCAACCTGCTCATAGGCTCGTCCGGAAACGCCGGAGGGCCGGCGGACGACGCCGCTCCGATTGGATGAACCGGCGTGGGCAGACTGGTTGTCGATAGGCTGGTCGTCGATAGCATGGTCTTGGAGGGACGGCATATCCAACGCTTCCTCCGCAGATTGTTTTGCGGCCTCTTGCCCGCTGGATTGAATTTGAGCCCGCACCAGGAACCGAACCAGCTCGATGGCTTCCTGAGGATGAAGCGAGTGGCTGGAAACGGCCAGCCCCGACCCTCCCAGGGTCCCTGCCCACCCCACGGGTCCACCGGGAAGACTCGCATAGCCGGTCTGACTATCCAGAGGCGAGCTCCGCGCATGGGTCAGGCGGGTTCTTCCGCTTACCGGAATGGTTGCGCCTCCCCAGACCCGGCCAAACGCCGCATTTCCCGAGTCGAAAGCATTCATCGAATCCTGTTCCTGGTAAGCTACGACGCTGGGCGGGGATATCCAGCCAATCCAGTGTTTCGCTCGCTCCCACGCTCGAATGGCCGCCGGATTATTCACACTGATCGTGCGATCCTTCTCGATGATGTGCCCCCCTCCCGCGGCCACCTGCCATTCCAGGGCGTTGCAGGTCAGAGATTCGGCATCTGCTCCCTGCCACACATAACCCCAAAAATCCTTCTTACCTTTGGCCCGCTCGCCGGCCTGGATCCGCTGGGCCATACGCTCAAGCTCGTCCCACGTCTTGGGAGGATGGTCGTAGCCGTACTGGTGCAGAAGGTCTATCCGATACTCCAGGACACCAACCTGCATTTGATACGGAATGGCCAAGATCTTATGGTCGACTGTGTAGCTTGGCAACAGTTCAGGTTCCACTGACGCAATTTCCGTCCCCAGGTAGGGGCGCAAATCGATCAGGTAGTCTTCAAGAAGTGGGGGCCAGATCAGGTCAATGCCGAGAACATCGGGACCGGAACCGCCCCGCTCGAGTAGCTCACGGGAGAGAGCCATTTGGTCCAGGGTATTCTCAGGAACCGGAAGACTTTTGAGCTGGATACCTGTCTTCCGCGTAAACTGCTGCGACAAGGGCTCAGCTGCCGGCAGCTCGTCTGGTTGAGACCACCCGAGCCGGAAGTAACTCAATGTTACTGGCTCGCGTGTAGTCTGCCGGCAGGCACACATGGTGAGCACGAGCATGGCCGCAGCCAGGGCTCTCCTTACGGTCACTGCGAGTCCGCCACGCCGATTTGGTTGAGATGATGGCGCAGATGTGTGAGATAGTCCGATGCTAAGAAGCCAAGAGTCACTGCTTCTCCGGCTCCGATGCGACATTGAGTATCCAGTTGGGAAGCAGGGATATACGCGATGAGATGGGCCAGGTATCGGTTATAGGCTGCCCACAAAGAGATGAGCAGCGACCACTCAGCTTCTTGCACCGCCTGTACACGTACATTGCCTTCCTGATCGTACCCTGGGAAATCCAGCGATGGCTGCAGCATCGCGCGTACGAATCGCTGATGGTTGTTGGACGCCGAATCGATCAGATGGCCCAGCAGTTGCTTGCGGGACCAGCCCCCTGGCAATGCGGTCTGCATACTTTCGCGCTCAGAGACTTCGAGGAGCCTCGGCTCCGCTGTCTCGACCAGGTTTCGCAGCTGTTCACTTAGCTCTTTCATTCGCTCGGCGCAAGTCTATCAAAATGCGTAACATCACAATATCGTGGATGACCTTACGAAATGGAAGGTCCATGGCCCGGTAGCAAGCCTGAAGACCGAAACCGCGACCTGGGATCCCAACCAGCAATACTGGGAGCCGGCTAGATACTTCACCATAGCCTCGTTTCGTCCTGACGGCACAATCAGCAGCAGTGATTCCTACAATTCTGACGGATCGATTGCTCACTCGAAATGGCTCTATGACCCCTCCGGCCGCCTCATGGAGTACCGCTCCTGGATGAATGACGAACCGGCAGACAGAAGTCTGTACCTCTACGACGAAGCCGGGCGTCATGTGCGAACCGTCAGGGTGAGCCAGGACGGTTCCGAAACAGACACGGAGATTTGCAGTTACGATGCCGAAGGCAGGCGAACCAAAGTGTCGCCCCTGAGTTTTCGGGCGGGCAATGTCTCATATGGTATTGAAGGGACGAACATGGGCCTGGGTGCTCCCGGGGCGACGAAGATGGTAACCATCTATGACCACAATGACCTCCCGATCAAAGAGGTCTTTGAGGATGCGAACCAGAACCCTATCAGGCAAGTAATCATGAGACGCGACAGCGCAGGGAGACTCGTCAAGGTTGAGATGCACATGGGCGGACAGTCAATTTTTGGCCATCGCGACCAGCCGGTTTCGCCGGAGTGCGAGAAGGCCGTCTCCTTAATCATGCAAGCTTTTGGCGGAATCTTCTCAAACACCACCTTTTCTTACGACGGCCAGGGCCGGCTTCTCGAACGAACGAATTCCATGTTCAACCTGGGTGGACATCGTACGACCTATCGTTACGACGATGGGGATAACCCTATTGAGGAAACCACCGAACATAGGCATCGCGAAGCCAGCCTCGACGATGACGGGAGCTTGCGCTACACTCCCGACACTGTCACTTCACAACACGTCCGCTTCGAATACCGCTACGACGCATATGGAAACTGGGTCGAAAGGACTGTGTTGGTGCGGCATGAGGTAAACGCTGAGTTTGAGCCTTCCAACATCGAGCGTCGAGCAATTACCTATCACTGAGTTACTGCCTGGTGTCCAACGGGTGGGTGCTCTTTTCGTTAAATTCGTTTTGCAGTTTGAGGCTCACATCATCGGCCTTGATCGCGGCGACGGCTTTGGCGATGGAATCGATCCACCATTTCATTTGATATTCGCCCAACTCATGGGTTGCGGCTGAGCCGTCACCGGCATAGTGATCGGGAAAGCGGGCGTACCACCAGATGCCGGTGTAGACGCCATCGGGCAGGTTCTCACGATGCTGGTCGGCGCCCGATTCACTTGCCGCGCGATCCTGGTGCAAAAGGTCGGGACGGGCAATCATCATCTTCGAGGTTTCGCTTTCGCCGGCGTGTTCGTCGACCGACGTCTTCTTCTTCGGTCCGCCGGAAGCCGGTGCACGCTGGTCGAAAACATAGACCACGTAATCGTGCGGTTTGGCCAACTGCGATTGCGCAAAGTAAGGCAGCAAACTACTATTCCCGCCGTGGCCGTTAACAATCAGTACCTTTTTGCAGCCGTTGCGAGCCATCTCGTCCGTGGTTTCCTGAAGCAAGGCTAACTGCAGATCGCGGCTATAGGCGACGGTACCGGGCTCATGACGCGCTTCGAAAATTTGCCCAAAGTAATACTCCGGAAAGACCACGGCATATTCCTGCTCGGCGGCGTGCAGTGACGCATAGCGCACATCGAGCAAATCGGTCCCTAACGGCAGATGTGGTCCATGCTTCTCCAGGATGCCGAACGGCAAAATGCACGCGCCCTGCGAACGTTTGATTGCGTCGATGAAGTCTGCGCCGGTAAGTTCTTCCCAGTGCGCCGACAGTTTGGCCTGCGTCGAGCTGGTCTGCGCTGGCGCGGGTTGTGCCGGGCCCAAGACTGCACAAAGAAGCAAGAAACCAAATACGTAAGCCCTCATTCGGGATTTCCTCAGCGCGGATTCTAGCACGAAGACAAAAGTATCTTTCGGACCTTCACCTGCCAACGAACGGGGTCCCTCCAGGGTTCAAATCTCTCATGGGTTGGATCGCAGGGCCATTCTCCAGGACCACATCAAAAAGGAGGTTGCCGTTAGATCGATGCCCGGCTCGGTGGTGCTGTAGGATTGCATATTGTCCTGGCCGCCGTCGATCTCGTAGACGTCGATCGCGCCGCTTCCGGCGATCAGATAGATGCGGTGCAGTTCGGGATCGTAGAAGACATCGTCGGCGCCGTCGTGGGAGGGGAGATCGGCCAGCTCGCGGCCGGAGTTAGCGTCGAGCACCAGTAAACGGGCCGGCGTACGGCAGGCAACGAAGAGGACCTCATGTTCTGCGTCGTACGTGAGGGGCACGTTATCTTTGGCACCCATCAACTTCCAGCTAGCCGCTTGGGTATGGCTAGCTCCGTCGATGACGACCACCTCCGCGGATTCGGCGATGTTCACGAAAATCCGGTCGTGCGCATTGTCGATGTCCAGGCCCTCGGGATGCGTTGCCACAGGAAGATTGGTCAGCAGCTTTTGGTCGGTCGTATCAATCACCGCGATCGCGGCGGGATTTGCCGCATCGCCGCCGCCGTGGCCAACATAAAGCAGCTTCGACTTCGGGTCATAGACCATATCGTCAGCGTCGTCAGACAGCTTGACCATCAGCCTAGAGTTTTCGACAGGTTTTATCGGGTAGACCGGACGCGGGGCTGTGCCGTTCGCGGCTCGGGCTTAGGATTGGCGCTGGCGAGATGGATCGCCGAGAAACACGATACCACCGTTTCTCTGGAGAGCACGGTGGGGAAGGGGAGTTCCTTTAGTTTTGGCCTCTCCGCGGTCGTCGGGGCATCACGATCAACCTCGGACGCAGCTGAGTACTCGATCAGCAGGAGCTAGCGTACAAGAAGGCCGGCTGAGGACGCGAGACAGCGAGCGGTTTCTCAAAGACGCCAGGACTAGGTTATGTCCCGGGTACTCGTTCTTAGTCCTTGTCGTTTGCTGACTCGCTAGGATCGATCAGCGGCCGGAAGCGATGCACCGGCGATGGGACGGGAGAGTCCGCGCCTTTGATGCTCTTCCAGATGATGGCGTTGAGAGCATGCATTGGAGCGCGGTCGACATCGGAGAAGTCCATCTTCTTGCTCTCCTCGGCTCCATAGGACTTATCTGTATTTCTGGCATTCACATCGATCATTGGAGGGATCACCGTGAACGGCGTAACCTTCGCATCCGTGCCAAAAGAGGCATAGAGCGGCATGGCAGCTGCGTCGTACTGGCTCATCGGAGACATGCCGAGCAGCAGTTCGATAGAACGCACAAAAGAACTGGTGGAGTAGAGCGTGCTGTCGACCATCCCGCGCCGGACGTAAGGGCTGAGGACGAGTCCGACCGTGCGCCGTGCGTCGACGTGATCAGGACCGTCTTGAGCGTCGTCTTCGATGATGAAGATCGCGGTGTTCGGCCAGTACTTGCTGTGGCTCAAGGCGTCGACCAACTGTCCGATGGCGTAGTCGTTGTTCGCGACCATGGCCTGGGGAGTGAATGCGCCGGGTTCGGTTCCTCTGGTGTGGTCTTCGGGCATGCTCATAATCACGAAGTTGGGAAACCGCTTTTCGGGGTCCGGGCTGTCATAGTTCTTCTCGTACTCCTTGAACTCGCGCAGGAAAACCGCAATATTGCCAGTGTCGCGCTGGCGAGATCCGCCGTAATCCCCGGCGACGTGACCGACAAGACCTGATACCCCAGGCGCCGCGTCCATCGTGTTGCCGGTACTCGCCCGGGCTGCGTACTCCCCATAGGAACGATAGGTAAGCCCCTTGCGCTGCGCGACGTCCCACAGATGGCCGGCGGATGGAATGTAGGCCCGGGCAGGTTGCGCATTGCTTCGGCCGGCGTAGGTTGGCGGCCAGTAGCGCTCGTTGAAATCGGTGGCGTAGGCGGCGTCTGACCAGGAGTGGCCGTCGACGCTCACTTCGCCGTCGCAGTAGAGATTGTCGAGAATCACATATTGCTTCGCCAGGGCGTGCTGATTGGGAGTGACCTTTTCGCCGAAGATGGTGAGCGCAGGATCGCCGTTGGCCCCGGCCAGATCACCGAACTCCTGATCGTAGGTGCGGTTCTCCTTAATGATGTAGACGACGTGCTTGATCTCAGTGGAAACGCCTACCTCGCGCGGAATGATCGTTGGCTCCAATGGAGGACGCGCCTCTGAGAGCAGCGAGTCGTTGTAGGGCGTGTTGTCGATAACCTGCTTAGTCCAGTGCGGAAGCTCTTGCTGGAGATCAACCACCGGTAGCACTTCGATGCTGCTCTTTTGCAGGGTCTTTACCGTCTCGTCGCCGTCGAACTTCGAAGCCAATGGGCTGCCCGGGCCTTTCCTGTCCGGATGTCCCTCCTCGCCTTTGGCGTTGCCGATGAACAGAGTGCGGTCATGATCGACCAGGACGAGGGCTGACGGGTACCAGCCAGTCGGGATAAACCCAACCACGGTGCTGTGAGCGCGGTTGGCGATGTGAGCGACAGCGATGGAATTGTTGTCTGCATTGGCAATATAGAGCAGCTTGTGAACGTCGTCGACCTCCAGCGCATCGGGGGTTGAGCCTTCCGGAGCAAACGGCGTCAGCGTGGTCGACAAACGTTCGATGACCTGAAGTGACCGGGTGTCGATCACGTGAACGGTATTGTCATTGGAGCAGGCCACGAACAGGCGCCCGTCCGTGGAGAGCTTCATGTCGTTGGGGTTCATGCCCACGCGAAGGGTGCGAATCACTTTGTTGGTGGCCGTATCGATGACGCTGACCGATTCGCTCGACCAGTTTGAAACGAACAGTCTTTTTCCGTCAGGTGTGAGCACCAACTGGTAGGGGTTAATCTCCACCGGAATGCGGGTGAGTATGGCGCGCGTCTTCAGATCGAAGACGACCACATTGCTTGGACCGGGACCTGTGCCGCGATTTGCCGCATAAAGCCACTTCTTGGAGGGGAGATAAGCGACCCCTGACCACCAGACGGTAGACGGGTCGACGGTCTCGAGCAGGCTCCCTGTGGGCTGGTCGCTGAGCCGGCCGTCCTTGTAGCTGAACTCATAGATGGGTGCGGCACTTTGCGTGATCTTCTTAGCGCCGGTGGCGTTGCCGCCCGAGACGTAGAGAGTGTGGCCGTCCGCCGACCAGGTCATGCCGAGCCACGTCGTCTTTAGCTCGATGTGTTGTATCTGCTTCTGGGTCTTGACGTCGAAGACATCGATCCCGTGGGGCAGATAACCGGAATGAGAGGCGATCACGATCCGTCCGTCAGGCGAGACCACAAGGTTGAGCACCAGGTCTTCGATCGTCGCGATAGCTTTGCCCGCGGGCGTGATGCGCCAGCCATTGGGGAGATCGAAGCCTCCGGGAATGTATTTGGGAAGCTGCCTGGTCGGCTGGCCGATGTTTCGTTGCGCCGCAGGCTGAGACGACGCCTCGGGTTGCTGGTCCATAGATTGCTGGCTTTGGTCAGCAGCGAAGACCGCCACAACAGGATAGGCAAAGAGAATGGCAACGATGGCGATACAAGCGTGGTTCAGTCTTGGGACGACAGTCATAGTCTCTTTATTCATGAATCAGCCTGGTGCACTCTTCATCCTGAGGCGACAATGCGTTGCGCCAGCTGCCATCCCAGGCACGATCTCAGGTACGATCCTGGATCGTCCAGATTCCGGCGTGAATCGGTCTTCGATAAAACCGGCAACGCCATAGGCTCCCGGGATCGCTTGGTAACCGCGTTGGTGTTTTGCATAAGGACCGTGGCGAGGCATGGTCTTCCGGTCAGGCCACGGTCAAGAGAAGTCTAGGGGAAGCTGGTAAACAGAACGTAAATCGGCCCGAATCGGACGGGGGACGGAGTCACCACCCAGGCGTGCTGCAGACAGGGACTTCGTAGACAGACAAATTCGCGGGAATGGCTACGCTGTCGCTCTATTCACCGCCGGTTATTGTTCCACCCTCAGCGCCTGCATAGGATCAAGACGTGAGGCTCGCCAGGCGGGTAATACGCACGCAGCCGCCGCAACCAACAGCAGCGTTGCGGTAACCAGCAGGAACACGATGGGATCCAGCGGCTGCGTTGCGTAGAGCATCGACTGGATCAAGCGTGTTACACCCACGCTGGCCGCCAGCCCCAAGCCCAGTCCAATCAAAGCCGGACGCAGTCCATCACCTAACACCAGCCTTATCACCTGTTCACGCTGCGCGCCCAACGCGATGCGAATGCCAATCTCCGTAGTGCGCTGCGCAACGATATACGAGAGGACACCGAATAACCCCACCGCAGCCAAAACCAATGACAAGGCTGCGAATACCACCAACAAGGTTGCGTCGAAACTCGCGTCCAGAGTATTCCTGCCAATCACCTGATCCATTGTCAGGATGTCGTATATCGGCAGCTCGGGGTCCAGCTGTTGAAAGATTTTCTGAATGGGCAGCGCGAACTCAGTTACATCCTGGTCAGAGCGAACCACAAGCGCGGCACGGTTGATAAACTCCGTCGGGTCCAGCCATTCCGCAGCGTAGAGAGGGAAATACATCATGGGCTGGGCCGGTTCACCGATCTCGTCCCGGGTATCACCGGCAACCCCAACGATTTCATACAGCTGCTGGCCCCAGGTAATCAGGCGCTGGCCCATCGGATCCTGGCCGGGAAAATATTGCCGTGCAAAGGAGTCGCTGATGATGACCTCGGTCGAATGGCCGGGCCGCTGATTCGCGTCGAACGTGTGGCCGCGTAGCATAGGTATTCCGATGGCCGGAAAATAACCCGGGTCAGCCCAGCGGTGAATTGCAGTCTGCCCGTGGCCCGGTGGCAGCGGCGGCCGCCCTGCGATGGTGAATCCATTGTCACCGCCATTGCCATCGCCCGGAACGACGGGGAACACAAGCCCGGCAGCCCGGACGCCGGGATAATCGCGTACCCGTGCAAGCAAGCCTTCAAAGAAGGTTACACATTCGAGGTGATTATAGCGCGCCTCGGGAAGACTGAAGTTCATCGTAAGCACGTTTCGTGTGATGCAACCAAGATCAGCGGAACGCAATTTGGCGTAGCTCTTGAGCAACAGGCCGGCCCCGATCAACAGCACCACGGTCACTCCCACTTCCAGCGAAAGCAAGACTCTGCGTAATCCAGTGCGGGCTTGCCCGGCACTATACGACCGAGACGACTCCTGTAGCGAAGCCGGTAGCCGATCGCCTCTGTTGGAGAATGAGGAGACCAGCCCAGCGACTGTAGCGAAGATAGCGATCACCACCAGCGTGAAGCCCAAAACCACACCATCCAGATGAATGGCTTCGACGCGAATCACATCCTGCCGGGCGTTCACAAACCACTGAATGACAGCGCCGGCTAGCAGCCAGCCAAAAACACCCCCTGCGGCCGCCAGCAGGAAGCTTTCGATAAGCCGCTGCCGCAGCAATTCCGTGCGGCTACCGCCCAGTGCTGTGCGGATGGCAAGCTCTCTTCGGCGCCTTGCCGAGCGCGCCACCAGAAGGTTAGCAACGTTGAGGCATGCAATCAGAAGAACACAGCCGGTTGCGGCAAGAAGTGCGTAAAGCGGCATCTTCATGTCGCCGACAATTGAATCCAGGAGCGGACGGCTGTGCGCGCCATCACTTACGAACGGGTTCCCTAAATGCTGATCGTGCACGCGCCGGGTAATAGTAGAAAGCTCTGCCGACCCCTGTAACTGCGACACGCCGGGCTGGAGACGCGCGATCGCAGTGAAGGCATGATCATCGAAAGCCTGCATCAACTCCGCCGGCTCCTCATGATACGCAGGCGTCCACAACTGCACTGCCTGCGCCGGATACGCAAACCAGGGTGGCATGACGCCAATGACTGTGTATTGCTTTGCGTTGAGCAGAATGGTCTGATTCAGGATGGACGGGCTGCCGCCAAAGCGCCGCTTCCATAATCCCCAGCTCAGGATAACGGTCGCGTTTGCCGATGGCTGATCGTCGGCGGCGTTGAAGTTCCGTCCCAGCGCGGGCTCTACGCCCAACGTGGGAAGAACGTTCCAGGAGAAAGTGGCGGCGCGCACCATCTCCGGCAGCTGACCATTGGTTCCGGATAAGTTGTAGTCGGCGTTGCGATACAGGGCCATTTCGGAAAAGCTTCGGCTCTGCTTCTTCCACTCGGCGAACACTCCCGCGGCGTTCCCGTTGAAGGGATACTTGTCGCTGAGCGTTCGCTCGTACAACCGGACGAGCTTGTCAGGATCCCTGAAGGGCAGCGGTTTAAGCAGAACCGAACGGACAATGGTAAAGAGCGCCACGTTGGCCCCAATGCCCAAGGCGATCACCAGTATGGAGATGGCTGCAAACCCTGGCGCTCTGCGAAGAGTGCGCAGACCATATTTCACGTCGCGCCAGAGGTTGGCTACGGCGATGAGTGTGTTTTGCTGCCAAAGATCTTCTCGCACCCGCTGAGGATTGCCGAATTTAAGAAAAGCCTGGCGGCGTGCCTCCTCCGGCGACATCCCGCGCGCGGTATTCTCCTCCACCTCCTCGGCGAAATGAAGCTGAATCTCCTGCAAAAGATCCGCATCGCTCTGCTGCCGGTGGAAGAACCTGAGCCAGCTCATTTATCTCCTCCGTCGCTCCACGCTGTTTCGCCCCATCACCAGGTCAATCGCCCGAGCCATCTCGCGCCAGCGATTGGCTTGCATTCTCCACTAGAACTTCTAGGCAAAGAGCATACACCGCTAGAACTTCTATGGGAAGCATTTAAAAATATGCGATACACCCCGAGAAAACCTGGGTCTACGGGCTCGGAGCTCCCGATAATTGGGTCCACTCCAGCGGACGTCCAGTCTGTCTCGCTTTTCCTTCCTTTTGCTTAAGCCTCAGAAATAAAACACCAGCCAACTCATTCCTTGTACTAGAGTAAGCGGATGATCATGCCGATTTGCCGGACAGCTCCTGCACTCGCGCTGCTTATGCTAACGGCGACCGCCACCAGCGCCGGCGCGCAAGTTACCCCAGTGGCGGCAATGAAGCTATTCGTGGACGAGACACAAGCCTATCGGCGGATAGCATTCGTGCATGAAGAGATTCGGGTACAGCCCGGACTCGTTTCACTTGCCTATCCGCGCTGGATTCCAGGCGAACACGGACCGACCGGCCCGATTCAGAACCTTGCCGCGCTGCAGGTGCACTCCGCAAACCTGACCCTACACTGGACACGCGATCCCGACGACATCAACACCATCAACATCGAAGCCCCGCCCACCGCCGATGCCATCACGGTCGACTTCGACGTGTTATTGGAAAACACCATCTCTGATAAGCAGCTGCTGCTGAATTGGAATACTGCCGTCCTCTACCCGCGTAGCACCGATAAGCGGACGCTGATGATTGAACCCTCCGTTTTATTGCCACCCGGTTGGAAGCAAGGCAGTTCGTTAACGGTTCTCAGCCAGACTGGTGACAGGATAACTTTTGCACCAGCATCGCTCGAACGCCTGATCGACTCACCGGTGCTGGCCGGCCAGTTCTTTCGCGCGGTGCCACTGGCATCTGTGTGGCCGGCCGAACTCGATATCACAGGAGACAGCCCGTCCGCTGTCGACAAGGCCGATGACGCGCACGCATTTACTCTATTTGGACGACTGATCGACGAGGATCAAGCCATGTTCGGTTTCCGGCATTGGCAGACCATGCACCTTCTTGTCTCGCAGAGTGAGGCGGTTCCCTTCGACGGGTTGGAGCATGAGGACTCTCCCTACGATGCTGTCGGTGACGCAGGACTCTCAAAGCCGGATCAACTGGAAGGCCTCGGCTGGGGGCTGTTGGCGCATGAACAATCGCACTCCTGGGACGGGAAGTACCGGCGTCCCGCGGAGCTGTACTCCAAACCCGATTATCAAGGGCCTGAACGGACTTCGATGCTCTGGGTCTACGAAGGCTTAAACCAATATATTGGAATGCTGCTCGCCACACGCGCCGGCTTCAACGACGCACCTTACATGCGGGACGCCCTCGGGAGTATAGCCTCAGACCTCGCTCAAGAACTCGGCCGCGAATCGACACCTCTTGTCGATACGGCAACACAAGACTGGGTGCTCCGCTCAGCCCGCGGCGGGTGGTCTTCACTGCGCCGCCGCCAGGACTACTACGACGAAGGAGCGCTGATCTGGCTCCGGGCCGATACGATAATCCGGGAACAATCGCACGACCGCGTTTCGCTCGACGACTTCCTGCGCAGCTTTTTTGGCCAGCACGACACACCGCCGACGGTGGTTCCGTACACCCGGGCCGATGTGGAAGCATCGCTTTCAGCAATATGGCCTTATGACTGGCATGCCTTCTTTGAGCAGCGAATCTACCAGGTGAACAGTCAACCGCCAACCGATGGCCTTGAGGCTGCAGGTTGGCGCCTGGTATACAACCCGGCCCCGAATAATAAGATCTTCTATGCCGATCTGCCCGGCGTTCCCACTTACTATGCAACCGCTTCCATCGGCATTCTGCTGAAGAAGGATGGAACCATCTACGACGTCGTGCCCGGCACGCCGGCCTATGACGCAGGCTTAGGGCCATCGATGAAGGTGGTAGCAGTCGATGGTCGCCCCTACTCTCCCGAAGCGTTGACCGAATCGATTGCCCATCCGCCAAATGGCAAGATCTCACTGATTGTTCGTAACTTCGACACCGTACAAACCCGCGAAATTCAATATGCAGGGGGCGTACGTAATCCGCACCTCGAACGAATTCCCGGAAGCCATGATTACCTCAGCGAGATCCTGGCCCCTCGAACCCCCGCAAAGCATTAGCGAGCAGAGGAGCAATGGATGCTCATTTCTTCCGTAGAGCGTTCCATTGTCCATCGGCCCGGCCCTCCACCTTCATTCGCCCCTTCGCTGAATCTCCATCAATCCAACCGGCCAGGGTCGCAGTCACAGGCGCCGGCTTTTCCCCCGGCCAAGTTCCATTGAACGTCAGCTCGACATACCCGTTGCGCCACATGCCGCTGAATGCTGCTCGGCGGGTCGTCCTAGGCCAGTTGCGCTTCCTTAACCTGCTTCAGGGCGATCTCGACCGCCACCAGAACGGCCTGATCGGCTTGGGTCAGCGTCTCTCGCGCCGGCGAGCCCTTATATGAATCACGCAATCGCTCCAGTGCTTCAATGGAGTCCTGTGGCGCCGTGAACGGCAGAACACGAGTAGATATGTGGCTTGGCTGAAGCATGTTTCACTCTCCAACCGGATCAATCTGGAAGACGACGGATTGGAATAGCGGACGCTTCATCAAATTCCGATCCGCAAGAATCAATGAAGAGTTCGGGAAGAAACTCCGTCGGAGCAAAAGCATACTGAGTCCGGATTGATCCGTCATTCAACAAATCAATCGCTGGGCACGGCAGTAACCCATGGTAGTAATACCCGCGCCGCATCGGGCGATGAGCGCTCCCCCGACCTGCTAAGGGCTCGGAGATTTACCATGAGAATATGCATGAACTTGTCGACGAAAGAAAGCAGAAGATCGATCTGGAGACGTGGGAGCGCCGCGCCCTCTTCGATTTTTTCCGGGTTTTCAGCGAGCCCTACCACGGTGTCTGCATTCGCGTAGACTGCACCGCAACCTACAACTTCGCAAAGGTGCAAGGTCTCTCGGTCTTTCTGTCACTTCTGCATCGATCCCTCGTAGCCGCGCAACAGGTTGAGAACTTCCGCACGCGCATCGTCGATGGCACGGTCTGGCGCTATGAAGTGGTCGATGGCGGCAGCGCGGTTGGACGTCCGAACGGCACCATCGGATTCGCTCATTATCCTTACCGGGAGCGCATCGAAGAATTCGTGGGCGATGCTTCCGTCGAAGTGGAGCGGGTGCGGAAGCGGGATGATGTGGAGCGATTCACGGAAGCCAATCTGATTCGCTATTCGACGTTGCCCTGGTTCGACTTCACTTCCATTTCGCATGCGAGGGACTTCTCCACAGACGATTCTGCGCCGCGGATCACCTTCGGCAAGATTACAGAGACCGACGGCCGCCGCACGATGCCGGTATCGATTCATGTGCACCACGCACTGGCTGACGGCCTGCATGTAGCCCAGTTCGTAGACCATTTTCAGAAGCTGTTAGATGCACCGGATTCGCATCCCCTATAGGAGCGCGCGGCACGCCTTTCAGGCGGAGGCATAACATGACGGGACCGAACTAGAGGCCATCGTGGGCTTGTGCAGCCTTTTCGAGGGCGCTCTCGATTTCCGCCAGCACTCTATGGGCAGCCAATGGTGGCGCTCCAGCCAGGTAGTAGTCTCTTACACGCATCAAGGCCGCCGTTAAGATCTGATTGCTCTTGACGATCCGGGGCAACCAAACATCAAGGATGCCGTCGATAGCAGCCTGCGAATCAGGAAACTCAATCACGGCGTCAGGAGACCACTTTGGCAGGTTCATAGGTTGATTCGATGGCGATGATGCAAACAACGGAACGTCGGTACCCATCCGGATGACGGCAATTGAACTTCAGAGCAAAGCAGAGGAAACATTCGGTCTCACCACTCGGATCATTGAGTCTGCCTGGGCCATCCCCCCGAACGGCCCAGGCAGGCCATAATTAGCGGAATCTCGATACCGCTTTATCGGATGGTGACATGTCTGGGCGAATCGTTTCATGTCCGGAACCAATGCAGTATCCTCCTGACCCGTACCCGCAACGAGACGGAGAGAACGCCGGATTCACCCGCCAATTAGTTTTCTGACATTTCACAGACGAAGGGTAAGACATTTTGAACAAGAAAGCCCCTTTGGATGCTGATGTTCGGGCTTTGTCTCAATCAGGGCCCGACTTAAAGTCGGGCCCCGATACCAAAGCACCCAGTTGATGGCTACCAGAAAAACTCGCGCATTTTGGCAGAGATGGAACCTATCCACCGGCTGTGAAATGTAGAAACTTAACACGCCGGATTCTCCGGCGAACGCGGTTGTGGTATGGCTTTGTTACACTCCTCGTATTTCGCGAGAGGTCGAGGAATGGCACCGCTGGTGGAGCTGGATCGCGTATCGAAAGTGTACGAGCACAAGGCGGCGGTGCGCGCTCTGAGTCTGAGGATCGAGGCGGGAACGATGTTTGGCCTGCTGGGGCCGAACGGAGCGGGCAAGACATCGAGCATTCGCATGATGGTGGGGATTACCATACCTGATTCCGGCACAGTAAGCCTGTTTGGGCGGCCATTTACGCGCGAGAGCCTGGTGAAGGTTGGCTACCTTCCGGAAGAGCGCGGGCTCTATCGAAAGATGAAGGTGATCGATCAGCTCATCTTTATGGGCCAGCTCCACGGACTGACCGCGGATCTCGCCGCGAAGCGCTCGCGCGCATGGTGCGAACGGCTGAAAATAATCGATGCGGCACAGAGCAGGACAGATGAGCTTTCCAAAGGAATGCAGCAGAAGATCCAGTTTATAGTGACCCTGCTGCACGAGCCTGAATTGATCATCATGGACGAGCCCTTCGCGGGGCTTGATCCGGTGAACGCGACCTTGCTGCAGGACACCCTGCTGAATCTAAAGAAGTCCGGGCGGGCCATTCTGTTCTCGACCCATCGCATGGACCAGGCTGAGAAGCTGTGTGATGAGATTTGTCTGATCCATCGTGGGGAGGCCGTGCTCTCGGGCAGCATGCGCGACGTGAAATCACGTTACGAACGCAACCGGGTGATTATTGATTTCGAGGGTGAAGACGGATTTCTGAACCATGAGGCCATTGCCGAATGCAAGCAGTACCCGGGCCACGTGGAGATCAGACTCAAGGAGCATGCCGATGCGCAGGCGTTATTGCGCGCAGCCGAGCAACACGCCCAGATTTACCGCTTTGAGCTTGTAGAGCCGTCACTGGAAGAAATTTTCATCCAGACGGTAGGGGAGAAAGTGGATGCGTGAGGCATTGCTGATCGCGCCGCGTGAGTATGTGGAGCGGATTCGCAGTAAGGCCTTCCGCATCAGCACGGTGCTGATCCCGATGGTATTTGGGTTGATTTTCGGTATCGGCGCTCTCTCGGGCAAACTTATCGGTGGCGCGAGGCATATCGTGGTGGCGTCGAACGATCCGGTGCTGGCTGAGAGCGAGCGAGCGGAGCTGATGGGGGCAGCAGGTGCAGGGAATGAGAGAAGAAATGGCCAGTCTTCGGCCTTGAGAGTGGAGGTGAAGGCTCCGGTTACGGAGGACGAACTGGAGGCCCTGAACGCGGAAGTGGAGAGCAAGCGGATTGATGGCTATTTGTGGCTTGATGTAAGGCCGGGAATGACCCGGCCCGAGGCGACATACACCTCACGAGGGTCGGCGGATTTTGTTGCAAGGGATAGGATGCAATCAACGATCGGCCACGCTCTGGTTCGGGAAGAGCTGGTGAAGCGCGGCGCGACCAATGAAGAAATAGAGGCCTCGTTCAAGGAAATAGACCTGAGGACGCAACAGGTGAAGAACGGCAGAGCCGTGGCGGCAGACGCGGGCAAGGGGTTCTGGAGCGCGTATGTGATGACATTTATGCTGTACTTCGCAGTGGTGTTTTATGGCGTGAACGTGGCGCATTCCGTGGCGGCGGAAAAGACTTCGCGGGTATTTGAAGTGCTGCTGGCTTCGGCCAAGCCGGAGTCGCTGATGCTAGGCAAGCTGTTGGGTGTAGGCGCGGTGGGACTGACCCAGATGGGGGTGTGGATCGGCTTGATTCTGCTGCTGAGCGCGTCGTCTCTGGGGATGACCCTGGAGCCTGGCGGTCTGGCGGCGTATGGCGTGACACCTCTGCGGCTGATTTTCTTTTTGCTCTATTTCGTCCTGGGATTTTTCTTTTACGGCGCGCTGAGTGCGGGCCTCGGCGCCACCGTCAGCCAGGAGTCAGAGGTCCAGCAGTTCAGCATGCTCCTGGTGTTGCCGCAGGTGATTGGGCTGGTGCTGATTGTGTACATCCTGAGCAATCCAGCTGCGTGGCCGGTAGTGTTGTTGTCGCTATTTCCGCCCTGCACGCCGATTGTGATGTGTTTACGCATGGCAGCCATGGCGGTTCCGGCGTGGCAACTCGCTCTCTCGCTGGTGCTGATGGTGTTGTCCATCTACGGGATGGTGTGGATTGCTTCGCGGATCTATCGCGTCGGCATCCTGATGTATGGCAAGCGGCCGACTCTGCCGGAGATGCTGCGCTGGCTGAAGTACAGCTGATGGCGCGCAGTTCTGTTTGCCCCTGACAACAAATACGGCCGGTCAATCCTGCAGAACCCGCGCAAACAGCTCGCGATCGACGTTGCCGCCCGAGGCTACCAGGCCGACGCATATTCCCCGCAACAGGTGTTTCTCTTTCAATGCGGCAGCCAGTCCGGCTGCACCCGCTCCTTCCACCACGTTATGGGTATCGGTGAAGTAGATCCTCATCGCTGCGCCTATCTCCTGCTCGCTCACCAGTACGATGCGCTCTACGTTGTCGAGTATTACCTCGAGAGCGGCTTCGTCGGGCACGCGGCACGCCATTCCGTCCGCCAGCAGGGTGCTTACCGGGGCGGCGACCGCACGGCCTGCTTCGAACGACAGGGCATACGCAGGAGCGTCCTCGGCGACCACGCCGACAATCTTTGTCTTCAACCCCAGCCCGTTGCGAACCGCGCAGCAGGAGCAGATGCCCGAACCCTGGCCAATCGGCACGTACACCAAATCCAGGCCGGGCGCTGCGGAAAAGAACTCCAGCCAATAGGTGGCAACCCCCTTGACGATGTCGCGGTGGTAGTTGGGAACAAAGTGCCAGTTATGCTGTCCTGCGAGGCTTTGGGCGTGCTCCTTTGCTTCCTGGAAGTCGCTGCCGAATTCAATTAGCTGGGCGCCCTGCGCCCGCATCGCGGCATTCTTCGCTGCGCTGTTTCCTGACGGCACAACGATGTGAGCGGGAACGTTAAATCTTTTCGCCGCCAGTGCCACGGCCTGGCCGTGGTTGCCGCGCGTGGCAGTAATCAGTCCCGGCACGGCGCCCGCGTTGCGAAACAGCTCCGCTGCGTAAACTACAGCGGTCCGCGCCTTGAACGCGCCGATCGGAGTGTGGTTCTCGTGCTTAACCCAGACTTCCGTTCCCAGCCGCTCGCATAACAAAGGCCAAACAAACTGCGGAGTCGGCGGCATCACACCATAAACCAGTCGCTGCGCGTCGCCGATCTCCTCCATCGTCGGCAGACCGAACCTATCGAGAGCTGTTGTCGTCATGGACTCATTATGCTCCCCGGCCCGGCACCTTTGGGGGTCTTTGTCACAAGTCTGGGTCAGTCCCTACTTCTTTGGACGGGATTCTGGTGGCACCAGGCCGGCGACTCGATAATAGACGACCAACTGGCCGTAGTGCTCTCCAGAATGCTCGAGGAATCCCCACGCTTGATCCGACATGCGAACTTGTTGTGGATTTTTGGAGAAAGGATCTAACGACAACTCACTCATACCACTGTCGCCTTTTTCCTTGATGAGTGCGGCGCCATCCGCGAACGACTTCTTCACGAAGGCCACGACTTCGGCCTTGCTCTTGTACTGGTCGCGCTTGGGATCTCCTTGGGGCGGCTTTCGGCCAAGGAAAGGGTTGATGAAAAAGTAGTTCGCGTTCGCCGCATGCAGCAGCTGCTCCGCGAAGCTGCGCTCGACAGGATTTGGTTTGAAATCGTATTTATCTTCAGGAAAATCTTCTGCCATAGCTGTTAGCTTTCGCCCTATGTCATTCCAGTTATCCAGCAAAACCTGTGAGGGGCTTGCGGGCGGCTTTGGCGCTTGATTCTTGACTTGATCCTGTGTATGAGCAGGCAGCGCGTTTACTACCAGTGCTAGAACAACTGCGACAAGCGTCTTCTTCATCTGACGAGCCTCCATAGGCACTTTCCCGTGTAATTATCATCTTAGTGTTCAGTACCGGTTTTGGCTGTCCAGAATCTGTCCAGAATCTGTCCAGAATTAAGTGGATATACGTGATCTGACAAAAGTGGTCGTCAGTTTCGGCTCTAGCTGGGGCTTGTTGCTCTGGGAGCCAATGGCTATATGAAATCACCGCGGAGTGGAGATTTGCACACCACCGCTTTTGGCCGGTAGGTACGCTTGGCAGGGCAGCACGCGGCATCAAGGATTGGCAATGCCATGTCTTTTCTTATCTTATGTTGCAAGCGGGAGAGACAGGCATACACTGGATGCCGTTGTTGAAGTCAAAAAAGGAGATTCCCGCTAAGTGGCTTCGCATCGATAGGGCCTGCTGCGAGGTCGCTCATCAGCCAGCTGCAAATGGGAGGGTACTCTCGTGACTGTAGAGTGGAAGGCCGCTCGGAATAGCTTTCGCGCCATCGTTTTCCTCTGCTTCATCCTGGCCAACATATCCCTGATTCGCGCGACCGGCCAATCAGGGGACAGCCAAGGGCACGCATGGGAAGCCGGAGTAAACGGGCCGGGTTCTTCCGACCCCGCGGCCTCGAACCTTCAAACACAATCAAATGCGGGAGAGGGTCTGTTGGGCTCCGATCTGCCGCCTGTGGCAATCCAACCTCTGGCGCAGCAGGTCCGGCGCCTCGAGTCAGCGCTCGACTTCCTGGGCCAGCCGCTCTCCCAGAGCGCTCAGGACGCGATCAATAAGGCCGTCTCGGATCCTGATGCGCAGCTTGCAGCGAACTCGTTGCAGCAGATTTTGGATCCTTATGTATTAGCGATTGTCGACATCAACGCAGAAAGCCGCGTGAAGGTAGAACACGGTCCGGCGGAGGCGGCGCTGATCCAGGGCGGCTCGCGTTTCTTCCTGGTCAAGGTGATCAATCGGGCAGGGGTAACCTCACCGCTGGTTGCGACCAGTCCCAATAGTGGTGACGTCTACATCCGTTCGACCGGCGACCCGTCCCCTAAGATGTTGCTGACGGAAAGCGACGTTCGCGATCGCTGGGCCAACATCTCCGTTTCCAAAACTGCTCCGATGGAGAAGCGGCTCTCAGGCCTCTCCGTGGAGTATCAGATCCTGGAGGTCTACAGTCGTGATGCAGGGCAACGAACGGCCGATATCAGCTTCAATGTGGGACAAGGCTCGCAAGACATAGGCTTCCGTAACGACATTCTCGTCCTATTTCACGCGGCGCCTGTACATCCAATTAAACTCCACGTCTCCGACGAAAGTGGTCAACCCGCGGTCGCATCGCTGACCATTCGCGACCGTGCCAATCGCGTATATCCAAACCCTTCGAAACGTCTTGCGCCCGATTTTTTCTTTCAACCCCAGATCTACCGATCCGACGGGGAATCGATTTCACTCCCTCCCGGTGAATACACCATCACCAGTACCGGCGGTCCGGAGTACCGCGCGCAAACGCAACAGGTCTCTGTCGACTCCAAAGGTCCGCAGGAGTTGATGGTTCAACTAGAGCGGTGGGTGGATCCTGCGCAGTTCGGCTGGTATTCCGGAGACAGCCACGTTCATGCTGCTGGCTGTTCACACTATCAGAATCCGGAGGAAGGTGTACTGCCGAAAGACATGATGCGGCAGCTGGAAGGGGAGCGGCTCAACATCGGAGCTGTGCTTACATGGGGACCCGACTACTATTACCAGAAGCAGTTCTTTTCCGGGCACGACGATCCCTTGTCGCAGAGTAAATTTCGAATGCACTATGATCTCGAAGTATCCGGTTTTCCGTCCAGCCACTCCGGCCATCTGGTCTTGTTAGGGCTCAAGGATCAGGACTACCCCAACACCAGGAAGATCGAGGACTGGCCAACATGGGATCTACCCATCCTGCGATGGGCCAGGAGTCAGGGCGCGGTTGTAGGTTTTGCACACTCGGGGTGGGGGTTAGAGGTCGCCGATGATCAGGTGCCCAGTTTCCAAATGCCCGGTTTTGACGGTATCGGCGCCAATGAATACATCGTCGACGTCACCGAGCCGAACGCAGTCGATTTTATTTCGGCCGGTGACACTCCCTTCGTGTGGGAACTCAGCATTTGGTATCACACGTTGAACGTCGGCTTCCGCACCAGAATTGTTGGGGAGACAGACTTCCCATGTATCTACGACGAACGTGTCGGTGAAGCCCGCAGCTACGTAAAGCTCGATGGTCCTCTAACCTACTCGGCTTGGCTGGAAGGATTGAAGGCAGGACGCAGTTATGTTTCCGACGGGCGCGCGCATCTGATGGACTATGCGATCAATGGCGTCGAGGTGGGAACGGACGCGAGTGAGCTGTCACTTCCGTCACCCGGCGTGGTCCACGCTACAGTTCGCGCTGCAGCATTGCTCAATCCGGTTCCTGATCCCGGTATGAAGACCCGGTCGTATAACCAGAAGCCTTATTGGACCATTGAGCGCGCCCGCATCGGGAACTCGGGGGAAGTACCAATCGAGCTTGTGGTGAACGGCAAAGCTGTTGCAAAGAAGAACATTCCTGCAGATGGCAAGAGCCGCGACGTCGCATTTGATATACCCCTGGACGAGAGCAGTTGGGTTGCCATGCGTATTCTGCCGTCAGCACATACAAATCCTATCTTTGTCGTCGTGGCTGGCAAGCCAATTCGCGCCTCCCGTGCAAGCGCCGAGTGGGATCTGAATGCCGTTCATCAGTGCTGGACGCAAAAAGCAGCCAAAATTTCACCCGCTGAGCAAGCGGCCGCGCGCGCAGCCTACGATCACGCCGAAGAAGTCTACAAGCGTTTAGAGAGTGAAAGCACAAAACGCTAAGCAAAAGGATCGATTGCCAGGAATGAACGGAGCGAAATGCACCGACAGCATACCGATTCACCAGGTCTTTTAACAGAGACCATGGCAGGGTGATGGCAGCAAATCCAGCGGATCCAGTTTCCAGACTGTCTTTGATCCAGGAACAAACGGTCAGCTTGTGCCATACTGCCCCGGTTGGCGTTGTACTTCCGCAGGCCGGGCTGCGTATGGATGCGGTCGTGGCCGGCGGCAAATCGTGGATTGTTACAATATCCCATGATCCCAACCAGATGGACCTCAATTGGAGTAGATATCACCCCCTCGTTTCTATCTGGAATAGCTGCCCTCCAACGTATCTTTAACCCTCAGACGAAGGCCATTAAACGAAGGCGCGGAATGCACCGCTTGATCCTCGCCGCCTCTTGCTTCTTGATCTGCAATTGTGGTATCGCACAACAATCCCAATCACAGTCCGCGCCGGATGCGACCTCTCAAAGCCAGGAATCCCAGACGACGCCGAAACCGGCCAATGCCATACAAAGCGGCGTAGTTCTCTTTAAACTCCTGCAGCAGAAATCACTGGTTTTTCCCGACCTCGCAACCAGCCAGGGACCGTTGAGCAGTTGGCAGAAATTCAAGCTGGCGGCGAACAATAGCGTGGCGTTGTCCACGATCGGGGCGGCGTTGATTGGCTCAGCGTACGGCCAGGCCACCAATCGTCCCTCGGGGTATCACCAGGGTGCGGAAGGGTACGCGAAGCGCTTCGGAGCGGATATGGCTCGTGCCGCGTCGGATAACCTGTTCGGGAACTTTCTGTTGGCGTCTGCTTTACATCAGGATCCGCGCTTTTTTGTCAAAAAGAATCTGTCGTTTAAGGAATCGGTCAAGTACGCCGCTGTAAGGGTGGTCATCACCAGCACGGATGCCGGCGAAAAGCAGGTCAACTATTCGGGTCTGATAGGCCCGTTGCTGGGTGAAGGGCTTGCCAATGCCTACTATCCCGACCAAAACCGCACCGTTGGCAGTACCTTTACCCGCTACGCCGTCGACTTGAGCTGGAAATTCGGCGGGAATCTGCTACGCCAGTACTGGCCCACTATCAACAGAAGGTTACGCCTAGCACCCGAGCCTTCGTCGACCAGTGGCATGACCGGAGCCAATCCTTAACGACGGCAGCCCAGTCGGCTGCGCCGAGCGCGAAGTAGTAGGTTTGCCCCAGACCAATTCCAGGAATTCAAAGGCAGAACCCCGAGTGCACCTGACAAGGCCGCGACTAAATCGGTGAATGGTGGGTTCTCACACACGCTCTTGAGGCCACTGCTTGTCGACTGACAAGCTGTTGTTGGATCAGTTTCGCCCGAGTCTGTAGGGCCTGGGGCCCATATGAACAATGTCGCCTTTAGCGTCACCGCATTTCTTGCTGCGCGGCGTAGTGCTTCTTAAAGAGACGCCTTGAGATGTCAGGCCAGAATTCGACAAATTCCGCGCCGACAACGCCTTCTGCGGTAACCGTGAGCGCCCCATCTACCGTATTGGCAACGCCCCGGTCCGCAGCAGGATAATAAGCATTGGAAATGCCTCCGGAGATGAAGTTGCCGAGCACATTCGCGTAGTTTGGACCCCATGTGCCATTGTCGCGCTTACACCAGATGGTGGTGGCTGCCGAGTAGAGAAAGCGGTGGGTGAAGGTACCCGAGCCCAGACGAAAGTAACGTGGATCTTCCTTGAAGAGGACGGGAAGGATAGCGTTGCCCCACAGAGTGCCATCTGCGGTGTCGAGATAAGCTGCACCAAAGCGCTTGAAGTAGCCCTCGGCTCCCTGCCCGAATCCAGGATTCGTATTCTGCGCCTGACCGAGACCGGCAACAAAACCATCTGCGACGAAAACAAATGGATCGACAGAGCTTTTAAACGCCAGGTGAAACTTCTGTCTCGGCGAGAGACTCGGCACACCAGCAGAGGTCTCGACGGTATTAAAGTTTGGCACCACCCCTAGAATGCGCTGGTGCTCTTCTTGCTTCAGCACATCCTCTGAAGTTACACCTGTCTTCACTGTCGTTCGGGGAAAGAGCGGGCCATTGCCGCCCGACGTTCCGTCCTGTTGTGCGGCTACGTTCCCCTGTTGGGGAACGGGAGCAGCAGGCAAGGGAGCCCCCGGCGCCACTTGGACTTGTGCCCATCCTTCGGCCGGCAGCATCAACGTTACGGCGAAAGCGGCTCCTCGAAGTAGGCGCAGAGTCGATGGAAAACCTGCAGTACTTGAGGTCTCCTTTCTGCGTGGTCGACGACTGTGTCTTGCCGGACCAGAATGCTCGCCCTTTCGCAGCCGCCGCCGGAGGTACTGCCACAATTCGAAGCAAAGGAGGAACGGGAAAGAGGGACTAAGGTAGGAGGCTCTCACAATTCCGCAGAGTTCAGCCGCAGGCACGAGCAGATCATCGAATTTACTTATGTCCACCGAACTAGAAGCACGAGATGCCATGGTTCTCCACTGTCGCCACGAAACAGACGAATGTCGCAGAACCCGGTCCGCTGCGTTAAAAAGGGTTTAAACGAAGGTGTCGTCCACACCTCCCACTGCGAATAGACGGAAAGGCGCGCGAATGGTTGACACAAGGCGCACAATCGTGGGTTTTAAGAGTGAGTAGCTATCTTTAGATCTAGGTTTATCTTTCGGCCAACTTATACACTCTCCGAGAATAAACTTAGGGGAACGCTGCGCGGAGACGCGCCGCGGTGAACGGCACAGTTCGAAGACGAACGCCGGTAGCGTCGGAGATTAGTGTGGAAGGTGTATTCTTCTTTCTTTATGGCGTGCCCGAAGATTCGCGAGCTGCGCGTTCGTGCCGTGCGCGTGCCAATGGCGCAACCGCATAAGACGGCGAGTGGAACAATCTCCGAATCTCCACTGGTTTTGACCGATATCGTCGCGGACGACGGCACAATCGGACACAGCATGATATTCACGTACGCCGTCACTGCCCTGAAACCTACCGCTGATCTCATCAAGAATCTGGAGCCACTCGTAAAGGGTGAGCCTCTCGCGCCGATTGAGTTGGCGGACAAATTTGCGAAGCGTTTTCGGCTCCTAGGTCTGCAAGGACTCGTTGCCATGGCGGTTTCTGCCATCGACATGGCGCTGTGGGACGCTTTAGCGCGAAGCCATAATACCTCGCTGGTGCGATTACTTGGCAGTACTGAGAGGCCGATCGCCGCCTATGGAGCGGTGGGGCACGATGGCGTGAAAGGTTCGGCGGAGGCTGCCGAAGATTGGGCAAGATTAGGTTTCAAAGCAGTGAAAGCGAAAATCGGCTATGCAACCGTAGAGGAGGACCTTGAAGTAGTGCGGGCGATGCGAAAGGCCATTGGTAATGAGATGGCGATCATGGTGGACTATAACCAGTCGCTTACGCCGCCGGAAGCAGTGCGGCGGCTCAGAGTGCTTGATGAGGAGGGACTCACTTGGGTGGAAGAGCCAGTCCTGGCGCATGACTACCAAGGTCATGCGCTCGTAGCACGTGAGATCAAGACCCCGATCCAGTGTGGGGAGAACTGGTGGGGGTCGCATGATATGCGGCAAGCGGTCGAAGCACGCGCTTCAGACTACATGATGCCGGATGTGATGAAGATTGGCGGCGTGACCGGATGGATGCGGGCCGCGGCGCTCGGGGAGGCTTACGGCATCCCGCTCTCGAATCATCTCTGGCCGGAAATCAGCGCGCAACTCCTGTGTGCCACACCGACCGCGCATTTCCTCGAATATGCCAATTGGTGGAACCCGGTGCTTGCCGAACCACTTCAGATTGAGCAAGGGATCGCGATTGTCGAAGGCATGACAGGGACGGGCGTAGCATGGAACGAGAGGGCGGTTGAGCGGTTCGTCATATAGGAAGATGTCTTCATGCGCGCCAAAGCAGCACCTGAAATCGAGACTGCGGTGCGCAAAATGCTAAAACAGAAAATTAAAAGGGTGAGCGCGTCCGATCAAAGAGGTCAACTTGCCGGCGCAACCGATCTTGTGGATATCAAGCAGCTCGATACCGGGGAGTAGTTCTCAGCTATACATCTCCTTCCGCAGCACTAGACTAGCCAAATGTCCTTTGTTAACAATCTGATACGCATGTCATGACAGTGTCTGGCAATGTGCTACCATGACTATTCAAACAGGCAGTCGGAGAGAGAAATGCAAAGCACTGAAACGCGCAGTGAGAAGCTCGACCTTCGCTTGACGCCGTCGGCAAAGCGCGTGTTACAAACCGCCGCTCTCGCCGCCCACAAGTCTGTCAGCGAATTCGTTCTTGAGAGTGCTCTCGCTCGTGCCGAAGAGACCCTGCCGGATCGCCGGCGTTTCGGATTAACCGCGGACCAGTGGAAGGCTTTTCAGGCCGCCCTGGCTGCGCCTCCCCGCCCTGCCCCCCGGCTAGCAAAGCTTCTCAGGGAACCGAGTGTCTTCGACCGCTGCTAGCCTCTAAGTGAGCTCGCTGCGTACGAAACGTTGCAACGCAGTCACGCAATCGACGCGTTTTACTGCGGCCGTGAAGCTCTCAACCTTTTCTTGATCCGATATGCGTTTCAGAACCAACAGGCAGAAGCCTCACAGACCTACGTTGCTCTATCGGATGAGGAGCTCGTCGGGTGTTATACGCTTGTGGTTGGGCAGGTCGAATACAATGATGCCCCGAGCGCCTGACGAAGGGTCTGGCCCGTCATCCCGTACCGATCATGCTGCTTGCGCGTTTCGCAGTCGCGATTCCCTGGCAAGGTAAGGGACTCGGTAGCGGTCTCCTCAGAGACGCGATGCTTGGAACGCTTCAGGCGGCAGACATCGCCGGGATTCGCGCGCGTTAGCGGTTCACGCGAGGATGATGAGGCCAAGGCGTTCTATCCGCATTTCCATCTTGTCCCATCACCAAGCGACCCCTATCACTTGTTCCGCTTGCTCAAGGATCTCCGCAAGCTTCTTAAATCCTAAGCGTTCACTGGAACTTGGTGCAATATGTTATGCACATCGCAAGAGCCATACCGTGTGAAATGAGGATCGATGATTCGGGGCCTTCGCTGAACTCACTCCAAGTCCGAGAGGGCTCGTTGAACCGAACAATTTCAGTGGTCATTGCGCCGCCCCCAAGATGTTCCAGGCTGCTGGACGCATAGTCTGAATCAAGCCGCCTTCAAGTCCCGCGGCCATGTTTACCGGCAGCCCGTTCCAGACGGAGGTTCCGGGCGTTGCGATCAATACTCTTACCTGCTGGCCACCCACGAGCGCATTGATGATCAGGTCGTTGACGCGCGAACTCATGCGTTGTCCCTTGTGTCCGCGGCGGTATTGATCGAACCGTGTTTTCAGGCCACTGCTGGTGAGGCCCACATAAACAACCATTTCCTCGATGGCAAATGCATACACCCGGTTCGGTCGGAGCAATCGCATCAAGTTTGATTGCACGCTCGCCATCGAGCATCCATCCACCTAGGTGCCGGAAACCAGCGTTCAGCAGATCCTTTCAAGCGACGGCTTTTCTCCAAGACAGGCGCGGCTTCGACCGTGACGGGTTCGCGCTCAACTTCAATCTGTCGTCGAAGGCTGCCGGTGTTGCCGGACCTGATGAGGACATTGCGCACATGCTGGTAGCGGATTCCCAGGGCTTTGGCGATTTCGGCACGTTCATATCCGGCTTCGGCCAATGCGCGAATCTTTGCCGATTTTGTTCCGTGGCCATCCGTGACTTCGTTTACTGCCTGCTGGGTCATGGTCCCCTATCGCCCCCTCGTGTTTATAAGCTTGTGATAACGTCCTTTATCATTCACTATCTGCGTTGCCAAGCGGGCATTGGGTCGTTTGCCCCAGACAGCGACTATCCGCTCACTGGTTTGCTCCTGCGAAATGCGCCCATTTGCATTTCTAGAGCCTATCGCGTTTTTCGGGACCGATCAGGTCGTCGGACGGGAGAACCTCTCAGCATCTTCAAAGCCCCGCCATTTTGCCGCAGGCATCTTCTTCGGTAAACCGCACTATCTCTCCGACGGCCGAAGCCGCCGAAAAATCCACTTCAACTTGAGTCACTAAATTGAGTACCGCTGCCGTGCCGACCGCGGCTTCACGGGCAACGGTTCCGTCCGGTCTAATCAAAATCGCGCTTGGCACACCGGCAACGCCGAAGAGCCGGGTAACGCGAGCTTCCTCGTCAGCGGCGGCCAGGTTGATTAGGTGTTCGCCGATGAATCGGCGGCTTGCGTCGGCGTCGCCCAGAACGAAGACAGTCGTGCTCATACGCTCCTCGTGATCCTTTTGCAGCCGAGCGAGCCTGGAGAGGATTTCGACGCATTGTTTGCACGCGGGATGGGTAAACACCATTAACACTGATCTCCCGCCCCGCGAAAGCCATTCGCGCGTGACGACTGCACCGTTGAGCAGCCTAATAGAAAACGACGGCATACTCGCTCCTGCCTGCACGCCCTTCGGTCTGACGGGAGGCATCGGCGACGTTCTACGCCGCGCTCCAAACCGCAACCAACCCACGACAGTACAAGCAATCACGCCTAACCCAAGGGTCCACAAGACCTCAATTGGCCACGATACTTCTGGTCGTGCTATGCGTGAGAAAGAATGACTCGGTCCGCCCACCAGCAGGCCGACGCACGTCAAAACCAGGACTAAGTTGCGCCCCACGGAACACAAGCTGATCGCCGCGGGCTGAAAGCTGCCGAAGCAGGCGCAGTCCGGCTTGCGGCCCAGGGCCAGATTAACGCATATCGCAATCGTGAAGATGGAGAGAAGCGCCAGAGCCGTGATAGCCGAGACATAGACAGTCACCGGGTAGGCCAAACCCAGAGCGACCGAGAGTTCGGCCAGGGGCAGGAGGGTAGTGACCAATCCTGTCAGTTGTTTGGGCACCCCAAACCGCGCCATCGATTGGCGGGTCTTTCGCGGAGCAGAGAGCTTGTTGAAACCAGCGACAGCGAAGGCCGTCAACAAACCAAGCCTCAACACAGATAGCGCGGCTGCGCCAGCAACTGTGTCCGAGATATCCGCAAGTCCACGGATCATTGGGTCGTCTGCGGCGTGGCGGCCGGGTAGTCCCCGCAGCCGTCCAGAAGGGGGTGGATGATCCAATTGTTGTTTGGCATACTTTGCGCCGCGATCACCGTGTCTGTGGTCGCGGAAGCGCACATCCCGCACATAGCGGTCCAGCTTGGATTCCAAACAATGTCGCCGTAGTAAGTGGGTGCAACTCCTCCGATTGCCTGCACATATTTAACCGGATGTATCTCGTTCCAACCCTCATGGGCAGTGTCGTACACCCAGGTGCCGATGACGCACACAACGGTCGCGACCGGATTCGTTGGCGATCCTGGCGCATTGAAATTGATCTGGCCGGCATTGGGCACCTGCGACGGGTTCGCCTGGTTGTTCTCGGAAACGTAGAAGCCCAGCGCCGCGAGCAGAAAGATGAGGATCGCCATGAAAATCGAGATCGCCGTCGAGACGATTGGAACCGAGGACGTGGCCTCCTGCACAATCAGTGCGCCAATCGTGATCCAGAAAAGGACGTTCAGCCAGTTGTTAAACTCATACACACCCGCGCCCTCAATCTCAGAGTGCAGAACCGGCATGGTTATGGTCGTTGAATTATTCGCTAAACTCGAGTTGCTGTCGGTGTATACGCCCTGGAACGTGTAAGAGCCTGTCTTTCCCTGGAATCCCAGCTTGGCATCCAGATTGAACCCCTGCGTCTCGCTAATAAGCTGGTTTTCCGCCACCTGCTGGTCGATCAGGATGTTGTCCAGCATGTTGGGCTCGGCTCCATACAGAACCAGGTTCATTGTCCAGTCCGTGTCCAGATTTCCCACGGCGAAGGGAATGAAGGTCGTGTCGGGTGTGTCGGCTGGGAGGTACATGCCCACTGCGCAGACATCCACTGCCGGACCCGTTGTCTTTGTGGGATCCCCCGGCAGACAAACCAGCCGGTCGTTAAGCCACCAGCCGCAGTAAGCCATCCCACCCGCGATCGCCGCGAGTTCCACAGCCAGTGCAATGCACGCAGGCGACAGCCCAAACGCGGCCTCATAAATAGTAGCAATACCTCCCCCGAGCAACGCCGCTTTGGCGAGTTGCCAATACTGGCTCTCCGTGTTGAAATTGCCCGCTTCCACGCACTGCGTGAACTGTGGGAAAGGGTTGGTGATGGTCCCCGTAAATACTGGTGGCATCTGCCCCATGATTAAGCACTCCTAGCTTGCCGACACGATGAAGGTGACGCCGCCCGCCAGAATCGCAGCAGGGCTTGATCCGTCAATTGCCGTTCGGAACGCGTGAATGTTGATGGGCTGCGTCCCCGAGAAACCCGGCGGCGGTTCGATCGTCACCGCAATGGCAATCTCCTCGGAAGGATCGAGTTCCAGCCGCTCCGGCGCCGTCGTCACCCGCCAGCCGGGCGGCACCGCAACCTGTTTCCCGGCGGGTTGTGCGCTGATATAAGCCAAATGCGCGCGCATTCCAGCGTCGGTTCGCTCGACCACTGCGGTTGTCTCCTCCGCCGGACAGGGCGCCACGGGGAGCAACTGATATGCATCGGCGCGAAACTGGTAGGTTTGGGGGACGAGCGTGTTGTTCCGCAACATGAAGCTTGAAACGGCCGGCGATTGCGCCGCGACCACCTGCGTATTTTCCTGGCCGAGATTGTTGCTCCAGTTGAAATCAACGAAAGGCTCGAGCAATACCTGGATGCAATAATGTCCGGGAGTCGCGGGAGTTTTCCAAAGCATTCGCGCAAATGCGGGGTGGTCAGGCCCACCTCTGACGCCAAGGTTGACGTGCGTCCGGCCGATCGGATTCGACTGGACGCCGACTCCGAAGCTGAGATAGGAAAAGGCGACTGCCAGACCCGCAACCGGCGCGTCGGTCGAGCTGTTCCAAATCCGAGCCACAATCTCGTAGGTCGTTGCGGGCGAAAGATCCAGTCGCTGGACCTGGGTGGTGCCGTGCCAGATTGTAATATCCCGGTTATCCCAGGTGAACGGCAAACCTAGGCTCCACAAGTAATACTGGTCGTATATGAGCGGATCGGGGATGCGGACCACCGGACTGGTGACCCGGTCGCAGCACTCCGCGCCCGGGCGCAACCCACCCCGCCCGACGCCGCTCAGCGCCGCGAGGACCGCGCGCACGGCCGCCGGGAAGCCCAGAATCACGTTTCGGAGGAGTTGCAGCAACGCTTTCATCTGGGATTCCGTTTTGCCTTTCCGTGCCGAGTCAGCATAAAGCCGACCTGTGCCTCGCCAAAATACCGAGACACCAGCGCGGTGGGAATGCCGCCCTTCTCGATCGAACCGGTAAAAATGAAAGGTGACGAATTGGCGAGTGCGTCAAGATTACTGTCGGCTGTCATTTGACTGCTCCTTCTCTTTAAATGAGCCCCGATGAGTTTGGGCGGAGGAGATCCTTCGCCCAGGCCGCAATGACTCTCGAGCTACGCTTCCGGCGGAGACGCCGCACGAATTGAGAGGCTGCCAAAGCGACAATGCTCGCGATGACGAGCGCGAAAAGAATTTCGGTGCTTCCGCTGCCTTCATCAGGCGAAAGATGGAATAACTGTTCGATCCAATCCATTGGAGTCCACCTTCGAATCCGGGTTGCTGCTACTTCTCGGAGACAGGAATGAAATCAGCGGGTTTTCCGCTTCAGTTCCCTACGTCGCAGCACGTTGAAATCCGTTGCTGGAGGCCCAGCGGGATGCCAAATTTCCTGGGCATGCAGGGGAGGGGTTGTACCCCGAAAGGAAATGCCTCGCAAGTATGCCATCTTTTCGATTCTTGTCAAGAAAAATGGCTATTTAGTTAGTCTCTTCATCTGAATCTGTGGGTGCGTTCGACATAAACGGTGTAACAATTTCATATTCTGCGTGTTAGTGGTTCTCGACGAGATAAATCCTCGCAAGTCTGCATGGCGGCATGAATCCTGAACGCACGACCAGGTGGACGGGATCACCCGATGCTGGGGCGTCTTCAAGGAGTGATCCTGCTCCCTGGACTAAAACCGTCGATTTTGGGTGGAGGTGAGCGGAACCTCCAAGGAACGCGGCGCTGTCGGCTTCACAGTCCTTGGCGGGCTATCAGGGGGACCTGGGGTTGTTGATGTGAAGGTCCTTTATCATTCACTACCTTGGTTGGTGCTGAACACAATGATCTGCCACCCCTTACAATCCACTGTTACCACGGTGTAGAACGTATGCACCCAATACAGTAAAATCCTGCCACGCGCCAGCCGGGGACTACGCGCAGTATCATCCACGCCAGAAGCCTTGCTCGACTGTTAACTGAGTGGCATTTTCCGCATGGACGGTCGCTCGCCCAAGAACTTAAGAATTTGGTCGAACGGCAAGACGCGCTAAGTACCTCGGCAAGGTGGATCAACCGCTCCTGGCGAATTGCGTTTGCCATGAGCGGTTCCTCGTTGGCTCAATTAAATCATGAGTGGTTACAAAAAATGATGGCGACAGGGAGAATACTAGCGGAGTTTATGTCTGCCTTCAGGTTGGTACGCCCGACGTAAACACGTACAGGTCAAATCCCTGTCCGGCCGAGGCGGGATTACCATTCCGCCCGAGCGATTCGCGACCTGTCCGGAGAGAATGCGGGCGAAGGCTCTGCCCCGAGCAAAGCCCTAAACGGAACGGGGTTTAGACTTGCTGCCTCGCTCTCCGTTTCCGCGGGTGCCGCATGACTTGATTGTCATCCCAGCGAAAGTTAACCAACAAGGGCCAGTCGAATTTCGTGGTCGATACGGACAGCCAGGCCACTTTCGTCGATCCGTCCCTGGCCGTGGGAACTCTCATTCAAGCCTCGGAGCACGGTCGGGCTTGTCTCCATCGCTGCCAGGGAAGAGGTTGAAGGCACAGCACGAGAAGCTTAACCAGCAATTAAAAGGCGCAGGAAAGACTAAGCCGATTCTCATTGCCGAGATCTGGTGGAAGGTCTATCATCGCGTGACCTGCTAATCAGGCAGCGGACGCGATTGTCCGTGAAGTTGACATCTCCTGCCGATGAGAGAAGCATGTGGACCAAAATCTGCAGTGAACTACTGCTCCTGTTCTTCGCTCTCGCATTGCGTGGGCAAAATTCGAGCGGAAGCTTACGCGGCGTCGTGCAGGACTCTGCCAACGCGCGAGTGGCCGCCGCAGCCGTCGACGTCCAATTGACGGGATCTTCACTAACGCGCCACGTAACTTCGGACCCGCGCGGAGAATTTCTCATCGAGGGTCTGGCACCAGGCACCTGGCGTATTACGGTCGATGCGAGTGGCTTTGCAACGGCCATGACCGATGTGTCCGTTGCCGTTAGCACGATTCGCGATATCGTCGTGACCATGAGGCCGTCCCACGTACGGCAGACCGTTGGCGTCCGTGCTCTTGGCTCCTCGATCACCGCCCAACCCCTGGACTTTTACAGCAACGTTCATCAGGCTATCGCGACTAGTCAGGACCTTCAAGGATTACCCCTTCCCGCCAGGAGCTTTGCCAATATTGCCTATCTTGCTCCGGGAACGGAACCTGTGGAGCCTTCGGACCCGACCAAGGCACGCATCACCGCTGTATCGACCGGCGGAAGCTCTGGCCTAAATAATGAACTTTCCGTCGATGGCGGCGATAACTCGGATGACTTTATAGGTGGCTTTCTGCAGAACTTCTCTCCGGATTCGATCGAGGAGTTTTCTATACGCACGGCCCAGGAGGATGCGGACACGGGCGGAACGACCGCCGGCTCGATCGTGATCACCACGAAGAGTGGAAGCAACGACTGGCACGGGAACGCGGCCTTTTACGAGCGGGCGGCGGCGCTGAACGCTCGCTACCCTATCGAAAATCCAGCCCCAAATCCCAAGCAGCCTTTTTCGCGGCAGAACTATGTCGGCACGCTTGGTGGCCCGGTCTTGAAAGATGCGCTTTGGTTTTTTGCGGCGTTCGAGAGTGTACAAGAGAATGCCAGCATCGCCTACAGTCCAGCCAGCACAACACAATTCGACGCACTCGCATTACTCGCGGCAGATGGACTCGTTCCGGGAGTTAGTTCCATCGCCGTACCGCCGAACGTACCGATCCCTTTTCGGGACTACTTCGACTCCATCAGGCTTGACTGGGCCCAGTCGGCAAAGTTGCAGTGGTTCTTGCGGGCGTCGACCGACAGCTACACCACCCATAACAACCTGGTACAGCAAGGGACACTTCCCTCGACTGGACTGCTTACCCACAACAATTACTTTAGCCTGGTGGTCGGCAATCAGTTCGCGTTCACCCCCAAACTCTTGGGGAAATTCGTATTCAACGCCAGCGGATTGCACCTTACCCAGTCCCGAAACTCGAATCTCGGCTTCGCGATTGCTTTTCCATTCAGCTCAACCGCACTGACAATTTCCGGCTTCGAGACCTTCGGAGACAATCAATTTGCCACACCGATTACTTTCTTCCCTTCGGAACGAAACCAGGAGAAGTATCAGTTCCGATATGACGTGAGTTGGGCACGCAGCCAACATGCAGTGATATTCGGAGTGAACTTCATCCATGAACCGGTGCTTGGCGGCGCGTTCCCGAACAACACAGAGACACTTTACCAACTGCCCGAGAATCCGACTTATTACTTGAACAACCCTAATCAATTCTCCACCGATCTCGTCAACGGAGTGTCGACCTCCAACCTGGGGGGAGCCTTTTCGCAGAACGTGCAACGGCTTGCCCTCTATGTGCAGGATTCATGGCGAGCCTCACCACGTCTCACTCTCAACTACGGCCTTCGCTACTCGACCACCTTCGGATTGTTTAATGCTTCAGGACGAAGCCAGATTAGCAACCCGGGCTACATTACCCTCGCCGCCCTGGATATCCCACTGATCCCGGCCGCGCCCCATGATGACCGTAAGCAATTCGCGCCGCGGTTGGGCTTCGCCTATTCTCCCGGAGCGAGTGGAAAGACAGCTATCCGCGCGGGCTTTGGGATTTACTTCAACGATCTGGCGCAGACCGGCTGGGCGACGGCGCTACAGTCCGTGAATGCTGTGCCCGGCCCCTGCATCGATCCTATCCAAAATCCAGACGGCCCCGAGAATATTGGATGCGTTGCAGGCGGTGCGAACGGCGGAACAGCCAATGTGATCGATCCTGGTTACAAGACACCTTACGCAATCCACATCTCAGGTGGCGTCCAACATGCTTTCAGCGCAATCTGGTCGCTAAGTGCCGACTACATCCACGAGCAGGGCAATCACGGCTATCGCGCCTATAGTTACACCGGCGGCATAAATCTGTTTACCCCGGAGCTACCGCCAATAGACCCGGAACAGGCAACTTATGTTCCCGACGTAAACGTGTTTCACTCCAACAACCGATCCAGCTACAACGGCCTCTTGATGCATTTGCAGGGAAATGTAGCGCGCCGCTTTAATTTGATCGCAAACTACACATTCTCAAAAGCCCAGACCTGGGGCTGCGTACTGGGAGAGCTTTTTGACTACGTGAATGGTGTCTGCGACCCACTCAACGCCTTTGGTCCTGGCGACTATGGTCCCTCGGGAGAAGATGTCCGCCATCGATTCGTCATCGCCGGTACCTGGCAAGCTCCAGCAGGCTTTCAAGTAAGTGGGTTGTCCCAGGCGGAAACTGCGCGCCCTTTCACGATTACGACCACGGACAACAGCGGACGCATATCGGTCAACGGGATTTCCACATCGCTCGACGAATTTCGCGCGACGCCCTATCTTCAAACCGACCTGCGCGTCAGCCGCCCAATCAAAGTGGGAGACGACTGGACGATCATACCCTTTGCAGAGTTTTTCAATCTCTTTAACCGAAATAATCCAGGCGCGAATTATGTAACCAACGTGGCCTCTCTTCCGGTTCCATCGGATCAAGCCGCGGCGGGCAACATCACCGATGTGTGCACGGACTCGGCTTGCACGACTACACAGCTGGTCCACGACCTGAAGCAGCTAGGAGTACCCGCTGGCGGACTGGGCGACTTTTTCGGCCCCGGGACTACCGTCGGCATCCCCTTCGCGGCCCAGTTGGGTATACGAATTCTGTTCTGAACAGAGTTGGGGTTCTCAGAGCTTGGTCGCTGAGGTTGACCGGCGTCTGCGTAGGATTGCGACAACGACGAGGCCAGCAATCGGTACGAGTAGAAACAACATCTCAGTAAGACCAGACCCTCCATCCGGAGAGAAACCGAAGACCTGCTCGATGAAATGCATAGTGACCTCCTTGTTGCCGTTCGAAATTTAGATGCCTAGCTACCTTGGTGGTGTGGGTGGAGCTCCGGCCGCCGAAATCAGCGTCAACTCGCCTTCCAAAAGGCCATTCAGGAACCCATGTAAGTTTAACGAAAGATGGGACAACGATCCTGGCGATCTCAATCAACGCACTGAACCTCTTAAGCCTAAGACTGGGATGCTCAGCTGACAGTTCATTCTCGCGGTACCGGCCCTCCGGATTGATCCACGACAAATGCGTCCAGCGGCAGACCTGGCCGGGCGGCGAAATATCGTGTACGAGGCATTTCGGCTGCACGGAACTCGAAGAGGAATAAGACTACAGCCCTTCTTAACGATTGGCTATTCAAATGTGCACGCCTCTGGCGATCCCGCCATAAGCCCTTAGCTTTGTGCTATCCGTATCGGATCTATTCGAATATCGATGTATGGAGGTGAGCTTAAAATATCGCTCGCAATAGCCGCAGCACCTGTACGACGAATCGGTTTTAGCCCAGTCTCAAGCGATTCCACCCCTTTCGATTTTGGTCTGGTCAACTAACGAGCGAGAAGTATTTCGCACAGTGACAGAGGCGCACTTGCCGCATCGGCCTGGTAATGCAGACGCCGTGGAGGGTCACGGGGCGCAACATCCGTATCCGGATGTGAGGATTACCAAACGCGTGTAAGTGGATCGACCCGATAGAAATTGAGACAAAGATGAACAGACAAAAAATATAGAAACTTGTTTTCCTAAATGCAAAAAAGAGTATACTCCCCCCGAATCGCTTCACTGATGTTCCTTTGATATATACGGCAATCCGGGATCAGCGAGGGCACTATCTTCATTTCCCTCTTCGCAACGCCGATTGGAGTGTGGTTCGTATCTGATCGACTCAGACGATCAAAATCGTAACCGCCGACAAAGTGAATTTAGCGTTACGAAAATCCAACCGGCTCACGAGTCTCTCAACCTTAGATAGCGGCCATAGGGGGTGACATGCCGGATGAACCAACCAGGAGGGGCCAGCCAGCTCGTTGGCCGACCGTTGAGGAGCAACTCAGGGAATCGAAAGTAAAGCCGGGAAGTGCACTAGAGAAGCTCATCCTGGAGAATCAGGATTTCGAAATGCTCGGCCTGACGAACTTCACGACAAGCTTCGTTTGCCTCCGTGGTTAAGGGTTTATTGGCGGAAAAACCATTCGGACGCTGTATTTGAGCCGCCTAGCGCGGGATATCCGCTGGTTCTAAAAGAGTTCTACGAATGACGATCACCACGAAGAGGATGATGACCACGATGTATAACCTCGCGAATAGTTTTGGGGGATAACCTTATGGCAAACCAAGCCACAGAGCATGATCCGAAGAGCCATTGGCCATCCGTCGAGGAGCAACTATCGGCAGCGAAAGCTATCCCTGGTAGTGCATTTGAAAAATTCATCCGCCTGAATCAGGATTTTGAACTGCTTCGGCCAGGCGAGACGCAAAGCGACAGTATCCGGCTGCCCCCCTGGCTGCGGGTCTATTGGCGCAAGCTGCACCCGGATGAATCACACGCTCCTGCGGGCCCAATCGGCGATTATCCCGAGTCGCTTAATCGGACGGCGGAGTGGATGGAGGTAAACCAGGAGTTATTGCCCGACCCCGAAAAATGGCTGCAGGCTTCGGAGCACAAACCGAGGAGGGGAAAACATGGCAACTAATGTTCGACTCTCCGGTGCGCAGACCACACCTCGAAGCGAGTCCGACATACGACTCAACTACGGCGATCCAACCAAGATCGTCGCGGCATCAAACTCAATAAGCGCCGCCGGGAATCAAGCACAATTTTTTTCATCGGACAGCGGGGCCACGTGGAATCAGAGCACTCTCCCGCTCGTTGGCGGAGACAATTTTCACAGTGACCCCGCCGTAGATTGGACGTCGGACGGAACTGCGTGGGCTTTGACCCTTGGAATCTCAGCAACGGGTAATGCACTGCGGTCCTACAACTCTACTGATGGTGGTGCGACCTGGACCCTTGAGGCAACTCCGTCCGGCGCTCAAACCGCTGTCGACAGAGAAATCATCTGGGTCGATCACAGCCCAACATCACTTTTCAAAGATCAGGTTTATGCGACATGGCATAACGGTGTGCCTGCCTTTGTTGCCACACGCACCGCCGGTGGCGGCGGAGCCTGGCAAGCACCTGTTCAGATAAGTGGTGGCGAACAGACGGGGCCGGCCATCGGTAACGACATCAAGACGAATAGTGTGGGAGATGTTTTTGCTTTCTATCCGGACGGGGATGGCAGCCATAAGCTGCGAGTCGTCAAATCAACCGACGGAGGAGCTACGTTCGGAGCTCACGTCGACTTTGCCACGATCATTGCCAGCACCCGAAAATTATCAATTCCGGCTGACACAGGCCGCATGGCGCGCGTATTTATCTCCGGAGGCGTTTATCGCACTGTGGCGAAGGACCACGTGTATGCAGTTTGGCCGGACCTGTCGGGCGAACCCGGTTGTACCTCAGGCCTCGGACCGGGCGCCAGCGTAGCCTCAACTTGCAAGACTCGAATCTGGTTCACCCGCTCGACGGATGGAGGAGCCACCTGGGAGGCCCCTCGCAAGCTTTTCGATCAGCCGAGTCTGAATGACCAATTCTACTCACACTTAATCGTCGATGAGACCGACGGCAAGTTAGTAGTCATTTACTACGACACGGTGAATGATCCGGGGCGGATCAAGAGTGACGTATGGATGCAGACGTCCTCGGACGATGGAGTTACCTGGAGTGTTCCAGTCCAGATGACGTCCGCGGAAACCGACGAGACCGCAGCAAGTGCGGATAGTGGGAACCAATATGGCGACTATATAGGCTTGACAGGGAACGCCGGCAGTTTTTTCGCATGCTGGACCGATCGACGGAGCGGCGCGAGAGAGGAAATTTGGGGGGTTGGGTTTGCGATAACAGTATTGGTGACATCGATCGCCGACAGCGGCAAGTTCGCGGACGTATGTGTGGAGTCGTTCGCCGATGAGTTACTCACCATCAACAACACAGGTTCCGGACCGCTTTCGATATCGAACATCATCTCCTCGTCTGCCGATTTCCTGGCGCCGGGCGTACTCTCCTATCCGTTTGTTTTGGCGTCAGGCAGTTCTCTGGACGTGGTGATTCGCTTTCAGCCCACAAGCCCTGGGCCAAAGTCGGCGACCCTCACCATCATCAGCAACGATCCGGCGGGACCCCATAAGGTCAGCGTGTCTGGCCAGGGGCAGACCTCACGGCTCAGCCTGGTCATCGCCGATAAGGGCGCCTTCGGTCAGGTCTGCGTGGGCTCCTTTGTCGATAAGCCACTTATTTTGAATAACAGCAGCCGGTGCGCCCTCTCGATCACCGCAATCGCGTCCTCTTCGGCCGACTTTCTGGTTCCGGAGGTTTTGCTTTTCCCATTGGCGGTTGGGGTGGGAGACTCGCTGCCCATCCCCCTCCGTTTTGAGCCAACCAGCCCTGGCAACAAGTTCGCAACGATCACGGTCACGAGCAGCGATCCAGCCAGTCCGCACACGATTCGGGTATCGGGCGATGCAGAGACGTCACGGCTCAGCCTGATGATTGCTGACACAGGCCACTTCGGCAAAATCTGTATAGGCTCGTTCAGGGATGAGCCGCTGATTTTGAATAACAGCAGCCACTGTCCACTCACAATTAGTGGAATTACGTCCTCTTCAGCCGAGTTCCTGGCTCCGCAAGCGTTGTCGTATCCGCTTATCGTTGCGGGGGGCAGTTTTTTACCGGCGCCCATTCGTTTTAGGCCGGCGAGCTTTGGTTTCAAATCAGCCAAGATCACAGTCAGCAGCAGTGATCCGGCCAGCCCGCATATCATTACGGTCGAAGGGGAAGTGCCTTCCGGCCGGCTCACCATTTGCGGATCCACTATTTTTGGCGGAGTGAAGTGCTGTCATCGAGAACAGCGCACGGTGACCCTCTGCAATACCGGTGACTGCAATCTGCATGTGAGTCACGTGGGATTCAGGCGGAAACGGCGGCACTACCGATTGATCAACAATCCCTTTCCGGCCACGCTCCGGCCCGGTTCATGTTTGAATGTGGTGATTCAGTACAGGGCGTCGGAGAGGGTGTCCCGGTCTTGCGAGCTGGAGATCCACAGTGACGACCCCCATCATCCCATCAGACACCTGGATGTGATCGCCTACACGATTTGGGACTGTTGCCCAAAATGTTGCCAACCCAAGTGTTGCTGCAAGGAGCAGCCCAAAGACTGCTGCGACGACGATGATGACCATGACGATCACCACGAAGAGGATGATGACCACGATAGGCACGAGTAGCCGCCGCAACCTATGTCCATGCTGAAATCTGCCCACGTACAGCTAGGCTGAATGCGCCGACAGTGACCTCAGCTCCGGACGTTCGCGGGGCGCAGCGAATGCAGCAGCGTGTCGAGGCGATTGATGCGGCGAAGACAACAGTGAAATGAGCGACTAGTACTGTTGCTATGGTCCAAGTTAGATGTAATCCACTTGGACTAATAGGCGGCGGCATATTAGCCAATTGGATGACTGGCCATCCCGTTGCAATTGATTGCCGAAAGTTGGCGCCTCTCACAAATGCCGACCAAGTATTGCCGTCCGGGCAGTCATCCCCTCTCAAATCTGCGCGCCGCTTACTTACGCGGAAGTCGGCAAGTGTTTACGGAACGAATACGGACTGGGATTTCGACTGGGGCCCGTCTGCTCATCCGTTTCTGGTACTGTTTCATCCTCCGGGGTCGGTAGCTGGTGCTCGACTAATTGATGACATCGCCGAGCCACAGCCGAGTTCGCAGAATTCGATCGCATCTGCATCCTTCTTGCGGTCGTCCCTTTGGTTAGGATCGTGAATGATAAAGGACGTTATCATTCTCTAGGAACGTTTCCGCGAGATAATTCGCTGACGACGTCAGGGGATAAGGGGACAGCATATCCCCAGAAAGTGCCGCAATAGGTATGCTGTCCGTGCGCCAAGCAAGCTGGCGTGTTCCAGCCGGTGCAAGACCGGCCCAGGTAAGGCGTAGCGGCCGCCTGGTAGTGAGTGTTGCGTGGTGGAAGGTGACGACCACTGCGAAGCGTACACAACAATTGTGTGGGGTAAGCTATTGAGCCGCGAAAGATACTATGCCGCTGAGGCCGAGGCCGTTGACAGAGCCGAAGGCAACATGTGTGGACCCGTTATGCGAGGGTCTATCGCTCAGCCGTGGTCGAAGACCTTATCACGCACAAAGGGAACAAGTCGGAACTTGGGAGATCTCGCGTTTGGCCGGGCGGAGATAGGCCGCACCGGTCCGCATAGGGAAGGTGATGAGCCGAAGCTTATGATGAACGGACGCGAGAAGTCAGTCCCCGTCGTAGTAGCTGTGAAGTCCATGAACGAAGGTGGGCAGCCAGGGGAGGAGTGGATGGAGCCAAGGGCGGGGGCCAAGGGAAATGTGGGCCGATAAATCACGCTCCCAACTCCGTGTCGGGCAGGCGTGTCACATGCGCTGGGCCACATACGGCATGCCGTGCAATTGTGGCTAAGCCGTCAACTACCCAAGGTGGGAGCCGTATGCGGGAAAGCCGCACGTACCGGCTCTGTGCGGGGGGCGCATAGTAATATGCGTCCCTACCGCGATCTTTATCTCTGTCCTTTATCTCTGTCCCTTTATCTCTTGTATCTCCTGAAACTTCGTCACCGAAACTTCACTGAATTCCATGCCGTTCCAGCACCGGAGTGGCGGACCAAGGTGATCCCAACGGAGTCTCGGGTGCGAGTGCTGACGCTTGCAACGTTACGGTGAGCACGGTGATGTCGTCGTCCTGGCCGAAGCTCTGCGCTGTTTGGGCGATCACCTCCGCCGGTTGCATGGAAAGGGCCGCGGCCCGCTCGAAGCCAAACAGTTCGCCTGACCGCGCACGGGCCTCGACCACGCCATCGGTGTACAGAGTAAGCTGGGCGCCTACAGGCAATGGAACACTGACTTCCGGATAGTCCGTCTCGGCGGTGATTCCCAGGGGAAGGCCATTTTCGACTGCGATCTCCTGTCCCCCCAGATAGGGTGCGAGATGGCCTGCATTCGCCACGATCACTGCTCCTTGTGGTTCAATACGCAGAACCACACAAGTAGTAAAACCACCCTGGCTGCGCGACAACATGCGGCGATTCATAGAACCGAGAATCTCGGATGGTCTGTGGGTGTAATGCGCTAGCGTGCGGAAGGTGCCCACAAGAAGCGAAACCGTCATTGCAGCCGGCATGCCCTTTCCGCTCACATCGCCCACGGCGATCAAGGCGCCGCCAGATCCAAGCGGGATGACCTGGAAGAAGTCCCCGCCAACTTGGCCCGCAGGCCTGTACACGCAGTGGATGGCAAACCCCGGCACGGGTGCGATCTCATTGGGAATCAGGACCTGTTGCACCGTGCGCGCCGACTCCATCTCTCCGGCGAGACGTTCCTCGTCACGACGGGATCGAGCGAAACGCAAAGGCAGGACCGCGACCACCGCGACCAGCATAAGCATGTCAGCCAGGTCATTGACCGAAAATGGAAAGGGTCGCCGGGAGACTTCAAAGAACCAGTGGAGATTGACATGAACCCACGTATAGCCTGAATCGGCTAAGGCATTCAGTAGAATGCGAGCAAGCCAACACACATAGCAGAACGCGACCGGTATCAGCATCAGCTGTGCGTCTGCAACACCTCGCTTTGCTTTCTGGTAAAGCAGGCCAAGAATGCAGCAGAAGTAGAGAACCAGGGCAAGCGCCCAGATCAGATCGAACTGGACCAGGTCGATCCACCCCATCCTGAATGTTAGGTGCCCCAGAATCGTCACAACTGGTGCCGCTCCGGCGGCCCAGAAGAGCCAGTTCTTGCGCCCATTCAGAATGGTGAAGATGAATAGCAGAAACAAAAACCAGCTGGCGGCCGACAAAGCCACATCCAGCCACCAGATGATCCACTCGGGCGTAGGATGAAAACGGTAATAGTCGAGTATCAGATGGTCGAGACCGGTTAGCAGCTCATATATACCGAACCAGAGATACTCACGATCTTGTGGCCGCATCCAGAATAGAAATAGCCCCGCAAACGCGGCCAGCAGGTTCATAAGCATCAGGGCATTGCCTGCACTACTGGACCAGAACCTGCCCCATGCGTCATAAGTCTGTTGAGTTCTGAGAGCATCGATCTCGCCCACACGTGTGGTGGAGGTGGGGCCGCCGCTCACCCCCTTGGGGAACAGCGGCCAGTGCCACACCCGGATTGCGAATGTAATGGCATGGCCAGGCAAGGGAAGATCGGCGGGAAGTGCATAGATCTGATCAAATCCGACCACGTATTGGGCGTGCGGTGGCAGCCCGCCGAACTGACCCACCAACCTGGTATCCGCGAAGATCTGGTAGCTGGTAAGCAAGCGCGGCAGGCTAATGGCCCAGCGCCTGTGTTCATCGGGCAGGACAACCTTGAAGCGGTACCAGGCAAAGCCGCTGTAGCCCTTATATCCTTGTTCTCCCCAGCCAGTATTGGAACGAAGGAGTGGCCACGAGGAGTCGTCGAAGTCCGGCTTGGCCCATCCGAGTTTGCCGTCCACATCATCCCCTGGATGGAAGCGCCACACTCCGTTGAGCGAGATGATGGGTTCCCGGTCACGATCGAAGTTAAAAGTCGCCGGAACTTCTATGGTTGTCTGCGCACGGACGCGTGGGGAAGAGCAACCCTCAAGCAGAAGGATCGAAATGCAAAGGCAACGAAGATATGAATGGACAGACAAGATCGGCCTCTACCTAATCCGGTGACATGATACCTATTCCTCCTGCGGTGGGCACGCTAGTGGGCCAAGCAATTCGGCTTTCACCACACCGTCCTGTCCCCAGCATTTCCCCGCAGACGTCTACTTGCCGGCGCCTTTCAGGTATCTGTCAAACCAGTCGACCATACGAGTGATTTCGTCGATCTGGTCTTCCCGCTTTTGGAAGCCGTGTCCTTCCTGCGCATAGTACACAACATCCACCGTCCGGCCCTGCTTTTTCAGGATGTCGACCACCTGCGCGGCTTCCTCCCGCGGCACGCGGATGTCGTTTTCCCCCTGCAGCACCAACAGGGGCGCTCGCTCGTCGCGCAGATACTTGATGGGCGAAGTGGCTTCGTATTTCTCGCGGTCCTTGATCGGATCGCCCAGCAGGGATTTCTCGTACTCCTGCAGGGCGGGACTGGAATGCTGCAGCATGGTGTACCAGTCGATGATGCCGTACTCTTCGACGGCAGCAGCCCAGATTGCCGGCGTCTTGCCAATCGCCATGAGCGTCATGAAGCCACCATAGGAACCACCTGTGATGCCGACCTTCTTAGTATCGACATACCCTGTCGCCTCGACGAATTTAACGGCGTAGACCTCATCCTGCAGGTCGCCCCCGCCTAGATCCTGATAATTGGCCCTTTGAAAGTCCGCCCCATAGCCTGACGAACCGCGCACATTGGGCGCGATCACGACATATCCCCGTGAAACCAGGGCGATGGTCCGCGGCGAGAAGCTGTCGACCGTCTGGCCGGCAGGGCCGCCGTGAGGTAAGAGGATGAGCGGGTTTGTGCCGTCCCGCTTGAGATTGAAGGGAACCGAAAGGAAAGCGGAGATCAGCTTGCCGTCAAAGCTGCGGTAGTGCACGATCTGCGATTGCGGTAGCACTGCGGATCGGAGCGATTCGCTTTCAACATGCGTGATCTGTTGCGGCGATCCGGTTCCCGCAGCGAGCACGTAGAGATTCGGCGCATGGGTCGAGTCCTGATGGACGAACAGGAACTTGTCTTGCGCAGAGAACGGTGAGGGATTGCCTTGTTCGAAGTTCAGGCCTTCCGGAAGGCTCTGCGGAGATTCCTTCCGCGTCTTCGCGTCTACGAAGTGAATGGAAGTGCGCCCGTCCGCATTGAGCGAGTAAGTAAATCGGCTGCCGTCGGGAGAAAAGCTGCCGGAGGACGCATCCCATTGCGTGTCCGTCACCCAGGTTTTCTTGCGGGACGCGATATCGAACAGCGCGACGTTGCCAAATCCGCCCTTTTCGTTCGAGGTAATGAGGAGTGTTTTGCCATCGGGAGAAATGCTGGTGGCTTCGATGAGTACCTTCCCTTGATGCGGGGTGAGCTCGACGGCCTCACCCGACTGTACGTTCACCCGGTAGATGCTCGCATCCTCGTTCAGGTCGCCACGATCGGCGTAGAGAAACAGCCCGTCGGGACTCCATGCGGCCGTATGCCAACTGCGTTTCTTTGGGTCTTGCTCGTGGGTGAGTTGGCGAACCTTGTGCGTCGACCAGTCCATGAGCGCGAGATTTGTGTACGGCGCCTGCTTCTCCCTGGTTTGGAATGCTATCCATTTTCCGTCAGGCGAGAATCGGGGGCCGGTTTCGGTGGTCTGGTTGGTGTTGGTGAGATTCTGCGGCTCGCCTCCCGCGGCGGGAACGAAATAGAGGTCGTAGATCTCATCTCCACCGCGGTCCTGCTGGTAGACAAGTCCGCTGCCATTCTTAGCCCAGGTGGCGCTGAATTGGGAGTCGTCGGAGTGCGTAAGCTGATGCGATCCGGAGCCGTCTGCGTTCATGAGCCACAGGTTGATGCGGCCGGAGGCGTTGCTGCCATAGACAATCTGCTCACCGTCAGGGGACCACGCAGCGCCGCCAGGACGTGGGGTGTCCAGCAGCTCTTTGATATCCACCGGGCCAGTACCTGGTTGCTGTGCAGAGACCACGCCGGCGGGATCGGTCGGTGTGCGGCTCTGCGGGCCGGATGCGAAGGCCAGGGAACAAAGCAGAACGAATGCAGGCAAAGCGCAGGTGCGGTTCATGGGCGGGTGAACCTCCACTGGAAAGTCGACGTCCGGGATGAGTTTACAGGAGTGGGTGTTTAGTCACCCAGCCCAGGTGACTAAACGCCGCCTCACGAGGTACCACGGATACTAGAACAAGCGCTCACGAGTCATCGAACCATGGTCGATCGGGATCTAACTGTTATGACCGGGTTACCCCATCATTTACCCCACGCCGAACCAGTTCACCGCAACCGCCGCCTCGGCTGCTTTTGGCACGCAAAATCGACTTACCACGCTGTATTCTTTCGCCCAGCCAGCTGCAACCGTGCCCACAGGGGACTTATGCGCTTAGTGCGCTTAGTGCGCACTATTTTGCACGGGCGGGGACCACCAGAAGGGCAGTGTATACTCGGGCAACTAAAAATCAGGATGTTTGCGGATGCAGAGAAGGAAAACTGCCGCGGTCACGATGTTGCTTTTGGGAGGGGTGCTCTCCTCTTTCCTCTCTTTGGCTCCAGCCCAGACCGCTCACGATGAAAGTGTGCTGGTGGTGCGGGGCGCCCGGATCCTGCCCATCACAGCACCACCCATTGCGCAAGGGGTTCTGGTGATCCAGGGGGGCAAGATTGTCGCTCTTGGCGAAGAGGGCAAGGTTTCGATCCCAGCCGGAGCCAAAGTTCAGGATGCCACCGGCAAAGTCATCATGCCCGGCATCGTCGACTCTCATTCGCATATCGGCATCGATGGCAACCCGGTCGTCTCCGATACGCAGGACGCAAACGAAGGCAGCGGTCCCGTGCAGCCGGCGTTGCGCGCACTCGACGCTATCGACCCGGCGGACCCGAATATCCGCATCGCGACCTCGGGCGGCATCACGACCGCCAACATCATGCCGGGCAGCGGCAATGTGATGGGCGGCCAGACGGCCTATGTCAAATTGCGCGGCGCCACCATGGAGCAGATGCTGATCCCCGGCACCATCGGCGGCATGAAGATGGCCAACGGAACCAATCCTAAAGGATACGGAACGCGCAACCAGGCTCCCATGACGCGAATGGAAGAGGCGGCTCTGGCTCGCGGAATCTTCGAGAAGGCGCAACAATACAAAACGAAATGGGATGCCTATAACAAGGCAGTTGCGGCCAAAGACAAAACAGCCAAGGAGCCGGATCGCGATCTGGGACTGGATGCGGTCGTACAGGTTCTCGACGGCAAGCGCATTGTGCACAACCACACCCACCGTGCCGACGACGTGATGACCGTGCTACGCCTGGCCGATGAATTCCACTACCGCGTGGTGGTGCACCACGGAACGGAATCGTGCGAGGTGGCCGATGAGCTGGCCAAGCGGCATATCGGCGTGAGCTACACCATGATCGACTCTCCGGGCGGCAAGCCGGAAACCATCAACGTCAGTATGAGCTGTCCGGCGCGCCTGGAGAAGGCGGGGGTGAAGGTGGCCTTCAACACCGACGACCCGATCACCAACTCGCGGCTGTTGCTGCGCTCGGCTGCTCTCGCCGTCCGCGGCGGCATGAGCGAAGATGCGGCGCTCAAAGGGCTGACCATTTATCCCGCGGAGATGCTCGATCTGCAGAGCCGGGTGGGTAGCCTCGAGGCGGGCAAGGATGCGGATTTCATTGTTCTCAGCGGAGCTCCGCTCAGCGTGTATACGCATGTACAGGAAACCTGGATCGAAGGAGAAAAGGTCTTCGACCGTAGCAATCCCGCGGATCTGCACTATGCCACGGGCGGCTTCCAGGTAAGCGGCCGGTATCCGCAAGCGGCGGGAGGTGCGCAATGAGAATGCGTACTTCTTCGATCGCGCTTGTCGCGGCTTTGGCTTTCGCCTCGTCGGTGCGGGCGCAAAATGTTGCCCTCGTTGCCGAATCATCTCTACACCATGGATGCGGGCCCGCAAGGAGGGCCCGGGATGGTGGTCATCCGCGATGGCAAGATCGAGGATGTGCGCCAGGGTGCAAACCTGCAGCCACCCAAAGGCTTTGAGGTTATCCGTGGCGCATATGTTACTCCGGGGCTGATCGACGCGGATACTACCACCGGCGTTTCTGGCGCATACAACATTCCCGCCGATCAGGATCAGGATGAGTCCACCGACCCGAATACGGCGGATGTGAATGTGCGCGATAGCCTGAATCCTGAAGATCTGCTCTACCAATATGTGAACACCTACGGCGTCACGACGATGCAGGTCACTCCGGGACCAAGGAATCCTATAGCCGGGCATGCCGGCATCTTCAAGACCGCTGGTCCCCAGTCTCCCTTTCGAACTGTGGACCAACTTATCGTCCGGATCAACTCGGGGATGGTATTCAATATGGGCGAGGCGCCCAAGCAAACCTACGGAGCAAACCATAAGGCTCCGGTCACGCGCATGAAGACGGCGGAGATGATTCGTGACGCTCTGCTCCAGGCTCGGCAATATCAGGATAAGTGGGATAAGTGGAAGCAGGAGGGAAGTGATCTCTCCAAAGAGCCGGCCATCGACCCCAAACAGGCTGCGCTGTCCGACGTGGTCTCAGGGAAGACGCCGGCAATTTTCAACGCCTACCGCGCAGATGATATCGACACCGCAATCCGAATCGGCACTGAATTCCACCTGAAGTACATGTTGGCCTCGGTGACGGAGGGCTATCTCATCCGCGAAAAGATCCGACAAGCCGGAGTGCCTTGCCTGGTGGGGGCAATCATGCAGCCACTCGAGAGCATGGAAACCGCGAACGCTACCTACGAGAACGCTGCTTTGCTCCAGCAGGCTGGAATTCCGGTCTCCATTATGACCGGTTATGTCGCCTATGTTCCCAAGAGCCGGGTGCTATTGTTCGAGGCGGCCGTCGCCGCGGCCAATGGACTGGGCATGGAACCGGCGTTACGCGCGGTCACCATCTCCCCGGCAAAGATCCTGGGCATCGATGACCGGGTTGGTTCGCTCAGCAAGGGCAAGGATGCCGACGCAGTGGTTTTCGATGGCGACCCCTTCGAGTACACCAGCCACGTGCAACAGGTTCTGGTCCAGGGAGCGGTTACCTATCGCAGACCTTAGGGGCATACCCAGGCGGCCACGCAGTTGGAAGAGACACTCGATGCGAACTACCACGGTTACCGTTTTACTTCTCGGATTCATCCTTAGGCTTGCCCTTGCAGCGGACGATACTCAGCAAAGGGTCGATCAGATTTTTTCTTCCTACAACCGGACAGATTCCCCCGGCTGCGCGCTGGGTGTGATACGGGATGGCGGCTTCATTTACCGTACGGCTTACGGCGCCGCCAGCCTTGAGCTCAATGTCCCGCTTTCCCCGGCGTCTGTGTTTTACATGGGATCGGTCTCCAAACAGTTCACGGCTGCCAGTGTCGTACTGGCGGCCGAACAGGGATTTCTCTCCCTGGATGACAATGTTCGGAAATACATCCCGGAGCTTCCGGACTACGGCCAGACCATCACGCTTCGCCAAATGCTGCACCACACCAGCGGTCTCAAAGACTTCCTGACCTTGCTCTCATATTCCGGACGCGACCCGGGGTCCATACACTCCGACAAGGAAATCATCGACCTTATTGCACATCAGAAGGGCCTCAACAACCGGCCCGGAGACGAGTACATCTACAGCAATACGAACTATTTTCTGCTTGGGGAAGTCGTGAAGCGCGCAACCGGAAAGCCCCTGGCTGAATTTGCCTCCGAGAATATCTTTCGTCCGCTGGGAATGGCACATACTCGTTACTACGACGATCACACAGTCGTATTGCCCGGGCGTGTTTCAGCTTACGCTCAGGGAGCGGGGGGCAGCTTTCTTGTCGACTGGTCTACCAGCTATGACATCATCGGCGCGGGCGGTCTGATGAGCAATCTGGACGACCTTCTTTTGTGGGACAGAAACTTCTATGCCAACAAGTTGGGAAAGGGCACGCTCCTCAAAGAACTGCAAACCCCAGGTGTGCTGAATAACGGGAAGCAGATCAGCTATGGCCTTGGCCTCGAACTCGGAACGTACCGTGGCTTGCAGATCGTGGAACACAATGGCGCCTTGTATGGATACCGGACTGATATCCTGCGTTTTCCTGAGCAACGGTTTACCGTGGTGTGCCTTTGCAATCTATCGAGCACGGCCCCTGGCAACCTGTCCCGCAAAGTAGCGGACGTTTACCTGGAAAAGAGCCTTCAGCCCGAGGCGAGCGGGGCAGAACCTTCGGGCAATAGCCGCCTTCCGGACCCTGGTTTATTTGCCGGCAAATACCTTGACCCGCGCCATCATTTTGTATATTCGTTTACCGCATCGGGCGGCAGTCTCATGGCATGGGGTGCGAACCTGCGCCGCATCGGACCGAATCAATTTAGAGACTTGGGTACGGGCACGATCACGTTCGATGGATCAAGCGGCAGTATGAAGGCGACGCTTGTCATGGACGGAGAGACCTTCTTCGCAGGCACCAGGATCGAGGCGCCTCACCTGAGCCCGTCGGATCTGTCGGCATATACAGGGCGATATAGAAGCACCGAGATCGCTGCGACGTACACATTGTCGATAAGCGAAGGAAGCCTGGTCCTTCAGCTGAACTGGAATCCTCCTCTGAAGCTGAACCCCATCGCGCCCGATGAATTCGAGAGCGAAGACCTGGGTACAGTCGTCTTCCACAGAGATGCAAGCCACCGTGTCAGCGGGCTGAGCTTATTTTCGGTAAACGCTCGCAACGTATCGTTTGATAAGGATCATTGAGGGCTGGCAGCGCGGGACAAGATGTACGCCTCGATGGCGCGCACTTGATCAGGCGTTAGCGCGTCTTTGAACGACGGCATTCCCATTTGCTGGCGAGCGCCTCCCAATACGATGGACTCAAATTGATGGTGGGTCGCGGCCGTAGCGTAGCGCAGGTCAGGAACACCGGAGCTGGAGACGACTCCCACTCCGTGGCAGTAGAAGCAATGCCGCCCGAAGAGCACATCGCCTTCGCGGATCATAGCGGGCGTGGCGTTCATGTGGATCGCAGGAGAAGGCGGGCCCTGATACCCGGAATGGAGGAACTTCGAGTTTTGCTTGACCGCCGAGAGAGAAGGTAAGGATGCGGCCAAAGCCGGGTTTGACCACGCCGCTGCCGGGGATGTTGTTGAGTCCGGCGGCGCCGCCCCAGCCAACCATGAGTGTTACGTATTGCACTCCGCCGAGCAGGTAAGTAACAGGCGGAGCCATAATGCCGGTGCCGGCGTCGAACTGCCAAAGCTTTCTGCCGTCGGTCGCGCGATAGGCGCAGAAAAGTCCGTCGGAGCGCCCCTGCAGGATCAGGTTGCCCGCAGTCGCCAGCACTCCGCCGCTCTCCACCATAGGAAGAGAGACGCGCCAGACCTCGCGCTGCTCCGCAGGATTCCAGGCGATCAATAAGCCCTGCATGGGAGGAGTCGCATTGAACTTAGCCAGCAGCGGTCCGTTATAGGCTGGATCCTCGCCGCGGTTCCAGTTAGTGGTATTTGAGACCCAACCCTTGTCTGGAGCGTGCAGCGCGAAGGAGCCCTGTCTTGCAGGGAGATAAACCAGACCCGTGGTGGGATTGAACGCCATGGGATACCAGTTATGAGCGCCACCTGGTGCGGGGGAAATAAGGACTGGATGCAGCCCGTCATACGCGGCCGGCGACTCGATCGGCCGTCCGCTCTGGGGATCGATTCCGGTGGCCCAGGTAACCTGGTCGACAAAGGCTTTCGCAGAAAGGAACTGGCCGGTTTGGCGATCGAGCACATAGAAGAATCCGTTCTTCGACGCTTGCATGATGACCTTGCGCGCAGCGCCACCGATGTTCAGATCGGCAAGCATCAATGGCTGCGTGGCGTCGTAGTCCCAGTTTTCCTGCGGCGTTACCTGGTAGTGCCAAACCAACTCCCCCGTGCTTGCACGGAATGCCAAAATGGAAGCGAGATACAGGTTGTCGCCTCCACCCGGGCTGCGCAAATCGCGGTACCACGCGGTTCCGTTACCCGTGCCGGCGTAGATCAGGTCGAGTGCCGGGTCGTAGACGATTGAGTCCCACACCGTGCCCCCGCCGCCTGCAACCCACCACTGGCCGTGCCAGGTTTTTGCGGCCTCTTCCAGTGCTTTTGACTCGAACCCCTTCGCCGGATCGCCGGGCACGGTGTAAGTGCGCCACACCAGCTTTCCGGTTTCCGCGTCATAGGCGGAGAGATAACCCCGCACCCCAAACTCTGAGCCGGCATTGCCGATAAGCACCATTCCTTTCACGATGCGGGGAGCGCCGGTAATCGCATAGGGTTTGGACTGGTCCACGGTGACCACTTCCCAGACAGGATTGCCAGAACTGGCGTCGAGAGCGATGAGCCGGCCGTCCAAAGTGCCGAGGTACACCTTGCCGTGGTAGAGAGCGACTCCGCGATTGACGGTGTCGCAGCAGATGGTGCGGACATTGGAGCGAGACACTTTAGGATCAAACGTCCAGACGACCTTGCCATCTCTCGCATCGAGCGCATAGGCAACGCTCCACTGGCTGGTGGTATAGATCACCCCGCCCGAGACGAGTGGAGTCGCTTCCAGGCCCCGCGTCGTGCCCAGCTCTCTACTCCAGACGAGGCCGAGCCGGCCAACGTTCTGCTCATTGATCTGGCTCAGGGGGCTGAACCGTTGCTCGTCTGTGGTTCTTCCGTACATCGGCCAATCGGCCCCGTCATTGACGGCGGCAGGAACGGGTTTCTTGCAACCCACGATGGAGATGGCCAGAGAGCCAACCAGGAGAAGCGAGATGCTGCGGTGCATACCGTGGGCGATTAAATGCCGATATGAATTGGGTGTCAAGCCGGGTGACAGCTTATTCTCTCCATTCTGTCCAGCGAATTCGCGGGCGCCCACGGCATCAGTAACTGGATCTACGTTGTATGGCTCTTGCGCCGGCGCACTCCTAGCCTCGACGAGAGGTCCCCACGATGCCACCTTTCTCGCAATTCACGGGACAAACCTTTCGGGCGTTATCGCTGGGGTTCCTGCTGGCGGCTTGCAGTAGCGGCCTTCAGGCGCAGGTGTCCCTTACTGGTCCGACCCAGGTGAGGCTGGGCGGCACTGCGCAATACAGCGCCCTGGTCGGGGGCGTCTCCGCCACCGCCGCTTGGTCGGTCAATGGCTTTGCCGGCGGCACTGGCTCTACTGGTCCAATATCCGCTTCAGGCCTGTACTCACCCGCGTCCACCATCTTTGCCGGCCACTCGGTTACGATTACCGCGACGGCCAGTGCGTCTTCGGCCTCACTCAGCGTCAAGGTCTTGAACTTGCTTCCGGTCTTTGCCTCTGGATCCATAATCCAAACCTCCACCGGCACCGCCTTTCTGCTGGATGTACTTGGCTCCGACTTCGTTTCCACTTCGCAGTTGCAGGCCGCGGGCGCGAATGTTGCTACCGTCTTCCTCTCTTCCGGTGAACTGCAGAGCACCATCAATGTTGCCGCGGGAACGACTACCGTCAGCGTAGGAGTGTTGAATCCCAACGCGGCGCAGAACACTGCCTTTACCAAGACGCTGGCGGTGCAAGCCATTCCGACCGTCAGCCTTACCCAGGCGGCCCGGCTGCTTGACCAGACGACGTTCGGCCCCACACTCCTTTCCATACAGCAGGTGCAGCAACTCGGCACTGCTGGTTACCTCAACCTCCAGTTCGCCACTCCGACCACGCTCATGCCTGCCATTCCCAATCCGCCGGTCGCTCTTTGTCCCGCCGGCACCGAGTTCTGCGCGCAGAGTTCATTCTGGCAAAATGCACTCACTGCGAATGACCAGCTTCGTCAACGCGTCGCCTTTGCGCTGAGTGAGATGTTCGTCGTCTCTACCGACATGGTGAACGCCCGTACCATACCGTCGTACCAAAACCTGCTCGCCAACGACGCCTTCGGCAATTTCCAACAGCTCATGAATGACGTCGCTACCTCTCCGGCTATGGGTCAATACCTCGACATGCTGGATAGCGGCGCGCCCCCCGCTGGTCTGATTGCGGACGAGAACTTCGCCCGCGAATTGATGCAGCTCTTCACCACGGGACTGTATCTGCTTAACCCGGACGGCACTCTTCAGCTAAGCGCACAGGGGCTTCCACAGCCGGTCTACACCCAGCTACAGGTGCAGGCATATGCCCGCGCGCTCACTGGATGGACTTACGCCAACCCCACAGGGGGCGTACCCACGAGCTTTCCCAATGGAGTACCAAACTACGATCAGCCGATGCAGGCCATCGAGGTCTCGCACGACATTTCGGCAAAAGTGCTGCTGGACGGCGTCACGCTCCCCGCCGGACAAACCGCGGAAGAAGACCTGGCAGGGGTGATCGCTTCCATCTTCAATCATCCCAATGTGGGCCCTTTCGTTAGCCGTCAGCTTATCCAGCACCTGGTCACAAGCTTTCCCTCACCGGCCTACGTTGGCCGCGTCGCCGCTGTATTTGCCAACGATGGCTCTGGTGTCCGTGGGGATATGAAGGCGGTTATCACCGCTATCCTCAATGATCCGGAGGCCCGCGCAGCCGATACCAATGCAACTGTCGACGGCGGCCACCTGCGTGAGCCTATCCTCTACTTCACGGGTATCCTCCGGGCACTGGAGTTCACCAACGTCAACACCCAGGGAAGTTATTACGTGGCCTCCAGTTACACCGCGCCACTCGGGGAGACACCCTACGCGGCCGCGAGCGTGTTTAACTTCTTTCCCCCCAGCTATGTCATTCCCGGCACTGCCATCAACGCGCCCGAGTTCGCACAAGAGAACACCGCCGCGGCCATTGCCCGGCTGAACCTGGCGGACAGCATCGTCCGCAATCACTTGACGTCGTTCAACATCGACATGAGCCCGACCAGTTTTCTGGGTCAGATTGCCTCAGCGACCGGCAACCCCGCGACCGACAGCGCCAATCTGGTGACCACCCTCAATATTCTCTTCACGCATAATCAAATGCCGGCCGCAATGATGTCGGCGATTGTGGCGAATGCTGCTCTTTTGACGGATATCGGCCAGCGCGTCCGCGTGTCCACCTGGCTGGTCATCAGTTCAAACTTCTACCAGATCGAACATTAAAGGCATCGCCAGGTGGCACTGGGTTGTAAGAAGGAGTTTAACCTTATGAGTATCAATCGCCGCAGTCTTATTCGATACGCCTCGCTGGCCGCCGGGGGCCATCTTGCCGGGCTCCGGCCCTTTGGCGCCCTCAACGCCTTTGCCCAGGCTGCCCCAACGCAGAATTATAAGGCGCTGGTCTGCATCTTTCTTTTCGGGGGCAACGACGCGAACAACACCTTGGTCCCATTCGACAGTGTTGGTTACAATAATTACGCTAGCCTTCGCGGGCCGCTGGCTCTGCCGCAAAGCCAGCTGCTGCAGCTTGCCTCGATGCCTAACTACGGTCTCCACGGCAGCCTGCCCGAAGTTCGCCAACTGATCGATAGTGGAGTCGGAGCTTTGGTCGCAAACGTCGGCACGCTGATTCAGCCCACCACCCCGGCCGGCGTGGCCGCGCGGCTGAATCTGCCCGCCAACCTTTTCAGCCACTCCGATCAGCAGCTGCAATGGCAAAACGCCGCCCAGACGGCCGTCACTTCCACAGGTTGGGCAGGGCGTATGAGCGACCTGCTGGGTAGCAGTTTCAACTCCTCCGCTTCCATCCCCATGATCACCTCCGTAGCCGGCGACACACTTTTCTGCGACGGGCAATCGACCACTCCGCTGGCGGTGATCCCCGGCAACCAGGCAGGCGTCTCTTGTGGTGAAGGCGCACAGGAGTGTGTAGTACGGCAAACGCTCGCACAGAGCTTCCTCAGCTTCGCCAGTGGCCTCAGCCTGGTTCAGGCTGAAAACGTGATCACCCAGAATGCCTATCAGTACGCCAATGTGCTTACCCAGGCCCTCTCCGCGGCTTCGCCCATGGCTACCGTCTTCCCAGCCAACAATCCGTTTGCCACTCAGTTGCAACAGATCGCTCAGCTGATGCAGGTGCGAAGCAGTTTCGGGGTGAACCGGCAGATTTTCTTTGCCGGCGTTGGCAACTTCGACACCCATGCTAACCAGTTTGGCCAGCAGAGCCTGCTGCTGGCCCAGTTCTCCTCGGCGATCTCCGCTTTCTATCAGGCTACCCAGGAGCTGGGGATTGCGAACCAGGTGACGAGCTTCACCATGTCTGACTTCTCACGTGCCTTCCAGCCAAACTCGAACAGCGGCAGCGACCATGGCTGGGGCAGCCACCATCTGGTTGTTGGGGGCGCGGTGCAGGGTGCTAAACTTTACGGCACCTTTCCCACCCTCGCACTCGGGGGTCCCGACGACTCCGGCGCCAATGGCCGATGGATTCCGTCCACCGGCAGCGTACAGTACGCGGCCACCCTCGCCAGTTGGTTCGGGGTCAGCGCAGCCCAGCTCAGCTCGATTTTTCCCAATTTGGCCGCGTTCAGCTCCGCGAACCTTGGGTTTGTCTAGAACCTCCTCCAGATTCCGCCCTAAAAATTTTCCTTCAGTTTCACTGGACTTGTTCGTCTCATCGGAGACAAACTGGAGTGCGAGGAGCACTGAAGATGGAAAGGGAAATTTCAGAGAAGGTTCAGCGCCTGACGCGCATTCTCTCCGAAGAGGCCGACAAGTTCCCCAGGATCACTGTTGGCCAGTACTCAACCGGCACGTACGGGTATGACTGGACGGTCTACCTGGACGAAGAACGCCAGCTTGGCACCATCTCGTTTACCACCGAGGTAACTCTCTCCGAACGCGAACTTCGGGCAGCCTTCCGGCATGAACTGAAAGCTTTTATGCGATGTCAGGTGGCTGACCAGGTCATGAACCCGTCCCCGGGTTTCTTGCCGGCCCATACAAATGCACCTGCGAAGGAGCGGTGAGCGTCGCGTCTGATCCCAGGTTCTTTTAGGCGTCAGTCCTCGTTTATCCCCGGGTCTCTCCATGGCCCGGCATCGGCCGCCATCAACCCCGAGCCAAGAGGGGACCGAGGGGTGTCTGACAAAGCCGGGTGTGTCTCTGTGCTAATGGCTGCTCTCCTGATCGCATGGGGACAGGTTGCGCTGTCTCAAACTGCGCCAGTCATCCCGTCCTCTAATGAAAGCGATGCTGCAAAAAGAGACCTGGACAATTGTCACATCCACGAAGTGCGAAGTCTTCCCGGAAGTCATTACTTCGGAAGTGACTTTATCGAAGCCACGGCCAGGGATCCCAATCCCAGGGCCAGCGATCGCAATTTTGTCTGGGCTTTGACGGCAGACTTAAGCAGCAAGGTCCCGTCGCGGGATCGGGCTATGTACATATCGAAATCAACCAATGGCGGAAAAACATGGACCCAGGTGGCGCGGGTGGATTCCCGGTATTTCGATGCGGACATCGGTGAGGGCGAACGTAACGGGCTCAGTGTCTTTCCCGGTGGAACCGAATTTGTGATCACGACGCAGCGGGGAGCCTTCCAGGTTATTCCGCCTTCAGGTATGTCTGACACGGTGGTGCGATCGATCCCGGGACCCCGGGTAGTTCAGCCCGATACGACGGTAACCATTCCCAAAAAAGTGGGTGACCCGGTAACGGCGAACGTGGTCAAGATAACGGCCGACGGGAAACACCTGATTGTTGGTTATGGCTACTTCGATTTGAACCCTCAACTCTTCACCTATCGCAAGGGCGCCGATGGCTCCTGGGTGAGAGATGGGGTCCTTCCCGCGCTTCCGACGCAAATGGATCTCCTCTCCATGGAATTTGGTGATCCAAAGACGCCTGGTCGAAGCACTCTCTATGTGGGAACTGGCGATCAGGCCTTCCTTCTGAAAGCCCACACCAGGACATGGACGCAGATCGATGGCGTGGGTGCAGATTCAGCGGTGCAGGGAATCAGCACCGTCGGAGGCCCTCATTTGGCGGCCTGTTGGGGAGTTTACAACCCGACTGGCCCGGATACCGTTCTGCGCGTGACCCATGCGAGCTTTCTTTTGCATAGAGATGAAGATGAGGCGGGCTCCAACATTCGGGCCTTCAGTGTCGAGGTTGACCCTTCCAGGCCCAATCGACAAGTGGTCACCTCGCTCACCGGTGTGTACACCAGTCAAGATCATGGTTGGCACTGGAAACGGCTCAATGACATTCCCGATGGAGAATTCCGTCTGGCCCAGTTTAGTCCGGTGGACGAAACAGTCATTGTCTCCGGAATCGAAGGGACATTTTTAGCCAATCCATTCTCGAAGACTTGCTCGGCTCACCTTAGAACTCGCGGTCAATAGCGGTAACGACCCTGAAAGGAGTCACTGTGCTGAATAAGCTCGAGTCCATCAGCCTATCCAAAGAACAAGGCGACGCTTTCTGGTTTCTCAATAACCTGGCCACCATCAAGGCGACCAGCGCATCGACCGGCGGGGCCTTTGCTCTGATACACCAGCTTGCACCTCCGGGAGCCGCCACTCCCTATCATCTTCACCACACCGAAGACGAGGCCTTCTACGTATTCGATGGCCAGACTACTTTTTACTCCGACGGCAAAAAGACCGTCCTTGGTCCTGGAGGCTATATCTTCCTGCCCCGTGGGATCCCGCACGGAATACGCCACGATAGCTCGGGTCCCACAAGCATGCTGATTCTAGCGACGCCGGGCACCGGATTCGTGGGGATGATGAGCGAAATGGGCGAACCTGCTCCGGAACGAGTCTTGCCCAAGCCAACCCCGCCCGACATGGAAAAGCTGACCAGGCTTTGCGCAAAATACAGTATCGATATTCTCGGTCCACTGCCTGACTAGTAGATCGCTGTACTCCGCAGCCTGTTGAGTCGGGC
>CAWCKO010000073.1:0-116939 GCA_963796145.1 uncultured Acidobacteriaceae bacterium
AACTCATGATTCCAAGTATTAGAGCATTTTCACTTCTACTCTGCACAGGGGAGTGCAGCGAAGGCCGGCTTTTCTTGAGGAAAAGCTGCGCCTGCCAACCGAGCCAGGGTAAGGAAGAAGTTGAGTGACCGGCGTCAGATTACGCCAACCCGCGGAGCTGCCTTCCCATGTCTCGTTCATGGGCACGTTTGAACAGGTCCTGACCCAACCCCGTTTTAAGCCGATCAACAGAGAGGATGGCGTGACCGATACTTCCGCGAAAGTGTGATCTGCCATCGCAAATTTTAGGGAGTAGTATCACTTCCGCGTCCATCTGACCCTGTCGTCAGGAAAGGAGGCAAGTATGAGTGACCTTCATCGTCGCAGGTCATCCGGCCTCTGTTTTTTGTTAGTGTTTTCCATCGCGGTGTGCCTTCACACCGCCTCTGCCGCAACCGTCAACCCTCCTTCTTCTGTCCCGGAAGTAGCCACCTCATCTCCTTTACCCGCTGCAACACTCTCGCCAGAGATTCAAGGCGATCTGCTCATGGTTCATCGCAGCTACGCGGCTGCGATTGAGGCTTACGAACGCGAAAGCCCACGATCGGCTGTGATTTTGAACAAGATCGGTGTTGCTTACCATCACATGTTCGCGCTCGATGAGGCCCGCAAGTATTACCAGATGGCGCTGGCCATGAATCCGAACTATGCCGATGCGCTGAACAACCTGGCCGCCGTCTACCATGGCCAGCACGATTACAAGCAAGCGGAGCGTACCTACAAGCAGGCGCTTAAGTTCGCGCCGGAAAACGCGATCACCTACTGCAATCTGGGCACTGCTTATTTCGCAGACGAGAAATACAAGCCCGGGATGGAAGCGTATCGCAAGGCGCTCGCTTTAAACCCTCACATCTTCGACCCCGGCCAGACCCAGATTGTTCAGGAGACCAGCACTCGCCGCCAGCTCGTCGCCGTCAACTACTACCTGGCCAAAACTTACGCCACCGCCGGAAAGATGGAGGAAGCGCTCAGCTACCTGCGCAAGGCCCTGGAAGCCGGCTTCAAAGACCGAAAGCAGTTAATGAAGGATAAGGAGTTTGCCGTGCTGCGTTCCACTCCGGAATTTCACCAGCTGATGCTGGAACAGACCGGGGGCGAATAAGCAACCCAGACATCAGCAAAACAAAACCAAGACGCGGTGATTCTCTCGCTGCCCTGGTCATCGAATCCCTCCCCCGAAAGAATCGATGACTTCGATGGCGAAAGATCACCGCGTCGCTTTTTAGGATACTGTTTAGGGATGGCCAGCCGGGTTCCGCGGGCTGCGTAACCAGAGGGCAGTAGCTAAAGAGTTACCTCCTGCCTCTGCCGGCTGTGAGGTTCGCAATGACGCTCCCCATCCTAAATCCGCAACAGACGGACCCGCAGGAGACGGAGATGGCTGCCGTGCTCCAGGAGTACCGCACCGAGACCGGCCGAACTCTGCTTGAGCTCCTGGATGAATCTCCGTTGTTGCTCATTTTTCTTCGTCATTTTGGGTGCTCGTTCTGTCGCCAGACTCTGGACGACGTATCCAGGATTCGAAATACCATTGAGGCGAAAGGTATTCGGCCCGTCTTTGTCCATCTCGGAACCCCGGAGCGGGCCAAACCCTACTTTGACTACTACCATCTTTCGGATGTAGAGCGGGTCAGCAATCCGGATGCTTCTTTGTATGCCCGCTCCGTCTTCCAGTTGCCGCGGAAAAATGTTTTTTCCCACTTCCTGGTTCCGGCGGTATGGAAGGGCTGGCTGCAGGGCTCGGTCCGCAAGCACGGCATCGGCATGATCAAGGAAGATGCGGACCAGATGCCCGGCATTTTCTATCTGCGCGATCGGGCCATCGTCCGCGCCTTTCGCTATAAGACGATCGCGGACGAGCCGGACTATTTGAAGCTGATTGCCTGAGTTTTCCTGCCGGCTCCCGCCACGCTACAGTCACGGTGACAATGCTAAGGCGTCTTTCCTCAATGAGATCTGCCTGCATGGATTTTGGGTATTGACGCTGGTGTCGTCCTCAGCCAGCAATTCCACTGCCAACAGAAATTTTCCTGAGATGCACAATTATCTAAATTGACGCGATTTAATCTCGGATCAATTTTATTGTTGCCGTAACCTTCGTCTGCGCCTGCCATCGTAACTGTAACTTGCATTGTGACTTAGCGGTGACTTGAGGCCCGACGGAAAATGTGCATATCACATCCGGGGCTGACTGAGTGTGTTGTGAGAAAGGATACCCGTTACGAAAGGTGGTACCAAATGGGAGTTTTTTATTTGATCCCTATCATGTCCTGCGCTAAGCTGATCTCAGTCAGCAGTGTCACTTAAATTCAATGGCAAGCTGACCCGTCCGGAAAGCGCAGTCGCAGTTGGTTACAAATTGCGGCCTGTGCGGCTGGGTTCGCGCCTCCACATCACGATCGTCGCTCAAGTTGTTACAGCAGCGCAACATAACAGGGGCGAAGCAAGAACCACAAGGTAACCTTGTAAGTGGTAATAGGATGGTAAACCTCACAGCTAAGTGAGCGTGCGAAGCTTGCATCAAAAAGACTGGTCAGATGGCTTGGGTTACAACGCAAGGAATCAGCAACAGACCGATAACGTCTTTAGTCTGGATCCCATTCTTTCCGGTAAATATGCTTTGGAATGGGTGCCGAAACGTTTTTGACCTGGAGGTATGCTGTGCTGGTTATCCCCCCTGTTTCGGATCGAGGCGCGACCAAGCCTCGCGTCGAAGCGAGTGCCATGTATCCGAGTGCATCCACGAAAACGTGGTTCGCGGTCTACACCGCAGCCCGCCACGAAAAGTTCGTCCAGGCTCAGTTGGTAGCCAAGCAAATCCAATCCTTCCTGCCTGTCTACACAGACATACGACGGTGGAAGAACGGGGTTCGACGGGAAGTCCAGCATCCGCTCTTTCCGGGTTACCTCTTCGTCTGCGTCGATGCCAACGAGCGGCTTCCGGTGGTTCAGACCGCAGGCGTCGTCTCTATTGTGGGCAACGGCACATCGCCGGTACCTGTCGATGATCAGGAGATCCACGCCCTCCGCATCGGTGCCCAACGTGCATCACTTATGCCGCATCCCGTTCCACGCGCAGGCGACACGGTTTGCATCAAGCGCGGTCCGTTCCAGGGAGTACGGGGACATGTACAGCGAGATCGGGGCAATTTGACATTTGTAGTCACCATTCAGCTAATCCAGAGATCGTTTGCTATCGGCGTGCAGGCCTGCGACCTAGAATTGGCCGGCTAGCTGCGGAGTCAGCAGCGGCCGTTTGAACAAGGTGTTGCGTGAAAGTTGTCATCAGAGGGTTTGGCGGTTTAGGAAACCAGCTGTTCCAGTATGCGGCGGGGAAATACTACGCCAAGCGATACGGCGCCGCGATGAGAATTGCGGTCGATCCAGCATGGAACGCTCAGTGCAATGGGTATCCACGGCCATGCCTGCTCTCGCACTTCTCGATTACTGCGCCGTTGGCGGAGCGCTCAATTTCCGATCGTATCCTTTTGACAGATAAGGCATGGCTCAAGGCCACAACCGCCCCATTCAAAAAGGCCCTCCAAATACAAGTCTTCACCGAGCAACGTGAGCATCGTTATTGTTTCTTGCGGGACCTATCCCTGGAGCCGGACGTCCGAGACGCTATATCTTCAGGGTTATTTTCAAACCAACCGCCTGGTCGAGGAAATTGCCGACGAGCTGCGGGTGGATTTGACTCTCAAGGAGCCTCCACAGGGGAAGAATCTGGAGCTACTGCAACAGATCAGCCGAAGCAGGAATCCGGTATCACTCCACATCCGCCGTGGAGACTCCACACTTCCCTGGGAAGGCAAGGTCGTTTTGCCAATGGAGTACTATTCCCACGCTATCTCCATTATCAAGGAACGGCTCATTGATCCTGTGTTTTTTGTCTTTTCCGACGACATGACTTTCGCTAAAGAAAACCTGCCGCGCGATGTAACAATGGTGTTTGTTGAGCACAACGATGAGTTCGCCGCGCATGAAGATCTTCGGCTCATGTCCTCTTGCCACCATCACATCATTGCCAACAGCACCTTCTCCTGGTGGGGAGCGTGGCTGAATCCTCGACCGGACAAGATGGTCGTCGCGCCCAGGCACTGGTTTCTCGGGGTAGGAAAATTACTACCCCAATTTGTTCCCGCATGATTGGATGATCGACGGATATTGTCGCATTCGCCTAACCGGTTGAGGTGGAGATGCTCGCCTCAACGAATCGATGCTTTGATTTCGTTGTAGTAAGCGCGCAGCGGAACGTCGAACATGGCCCGAACTTTGTAGTAGCCGCGCCGCAAACGGTAAACGATCGTCCTTTGCGGACGAAACTCGTGAATCCAGCGATTGCGCCCATAACGCAAGTGTTTTCGCTCGGCCGGGGTGAGCATATCCGACGCTTCTATCTGATCCAGCATTGCGAGCGTTCCCTGCCAACATCTTCTCCTGGTCTCGGGAAACATTGTTGGAATGTAGCCGATAAGCAAGCACGCAGAAATCGTGTTGGGTAACGCGATACTTTCTGGCCAGGCGCAGGTAGAGATCGAGGTCGTCCACCTGGGAACGCAAACGCTCATCGAACATGCCCGCTTCGGCAAATGCGCTTCTGGGAATCATCGTCGCTCCCGGTGAGCAAATCGGATTTGATTCCAGGAACATAAGAAAATAGTTCCTGCGCGGTCTGCAGACATGGGCTGGCCGGATTTGCTCACCATGTTCATTGATGCCGCTGCTGGAACCGAAACTGAGGCCAGTCTCAGGATGTTGAGCAAACGCCTTAAGATGAGCCTCGATCGCGCCTGGTAAGAGAATGTCATCTCCGTCCAGAAAGACGAGGTATTCTCCGGAGCTTTTTGCGAAGCCAAAGTTCCTTGTCGCCGGACAGCCGTGGTTCTCGGTGCGGAAGAGTTGAATGCCGTCGATCTCTCGAAGATAGGGCTCCGCGGGTACCGGTGAGCCGTCGTCAACAACGATGATCTCAACTTTGGGATAGGTCTGACGCTTCGCGCTCAACACCGTCTCAGCGATGAAGAGCTGCTGATTGTAGTAAGGGATGACGATCGACACCAGTGGAGTGCGGTTCGTCTCATTTCTTGTTGGTTGCGCGTCGCCATCGGAACCCACGTGCATTCAAGTCTCGATTCAGAGCTAAACGCTCGGTTGAGATTTGTGAAGACAGGGAGCATCGTCGAGTCCACGAGCCTGACGGTCCAGATTGTCATACCTGTAGTTACGGCAAGCGACAGGTTCGTTTCTCTCGCTTTCACGAGAATAGACCATTGCGGTGGCCCTCAGCAAGAAACAGGTTCGCCAGATTGTAAAGAAACTGTAACGGTATCTAGTTATTTGTATCCGCGGTCATGCCGCATGTCGCGGGTGCTTGCGGAAAAGGCGAAAGTAATGTACCACACTTGAAATCATTTGAGAATGTTGCAAGAACGGATACCCGTTACGAAAGTTGATTAAGTGTGGCACTATTTTGTTTGATTGGCGGCATACTCTAGGCTAAGCTGATCTCAGTCAGTAGTGCCGCTAGATGTAACAGCAATTGCCCCTCCCGAAAGTTCAGTCGCAGTCAGGTAGCCTGCGGCCTTCGCGGTTGGGTGTGCGCCTCCAGCGCGATTGTCACCAGAAAAGTAATCGAATCGTGGCCATGACGGGGCCTAAGGGTTCGGTTCGCTGTTAACCCTAAGACGATAACCATATTATGGTTAGCTGCACAGCTAACCGAGAGTGCGAAGCTTGGCCAGAATAAGGATCGATCCGTGTGCCGGCTATTTTAGATCCTGGTCGGCAGGGACCCCGCGATGTTTTGCTCGGAGCACTGAGCATGCGACTACATGGGCCTGGCATGCTGTGTGAGGATATCTGCATCGGGGTGCTCACACAACACTCACTTTGGAGCTCGGATAGCGGCCACGCCCTTCTACCCGTCACATTGCCACGCATTCGGACTTTTATGTTCATCCCAGGATTACTTGGGTCCTTTCCTGATAGGAGCAAGCATGCTCGTCGACAGCGCGAAGCAGATGCAACCCGACTCATACTCAACCCGGCCGCGAGGAGATTTAATCAGCTCCTATCAGGAGCGGGAGTTGACCCTACGCGATCTCCTTCAAATGTTTCGCCGCCGGAGAGTCATCGTGTATCGGGACAACTGGTGTGGTTTTTGTGTTGGGAATTTTGTTTTGCGTCTTCAGTACCCGCCGCTACCAGGCAACGGGAACGATCCAGGTGCAAAAGGAAAGTTCTGACGGGCTCGATCTGGAGAGTCTGATGGGCGCCGGCTGCAAACCAGACCGACGCCTTGGAAGCAGACATCAACATTCAAACACAAGCCAGTATCCTGCAATCGAACGAACTCGCGTTGCGGGCCATCGAAATCTGAAGCTTGAAGATACTGAAGAGTTTCGACCCAAGTCGAATCGCTCGCCGCGCTACTCGGTGGCTCTTCGTTGGCTGGCTCTGTGGACCCGGCCGCGGGAACATTGGAGAGATCGCCTCAGCGGCAAGCCAGCGCGTTAAGAATCTTTCACAAGAACCTGAGCGTGAAGCCCGTAGGAGGGACACGCCTGATCGAGATCGATTACCTTAGTCCTGATCCTGAGCTTGCCGCTGCGGTTGTGAATCAAATGGTGCAGGAGCTGGTGGATTACAGTTTTGAGACCCGATACAAGGCGACCGAAGCAGCCTCCGAATCGCTAAGCAAGCAGCTTGCCGAGTTACGAATCCGGAGCGAAAGCTTGCAGGCGCAGGTCGCGCAAATGCAGCGTGAGTCGGGCATTTACAGCATTGGAACGACCGACGCCAACGGGCGCCAGCAGGCTTATTCGGCAGTATTGGATCAATTCCAGAGGGCAGCTACAACGCTGAGCGACGCGGCGCAGAACCGCATCCTGAAGGAAGCGATTTATCAGGCAGCGAAGTCTGGGGATGCAGAGATGCTCTCCAGCTTGGCTGGAAACACGCTCGGTGGGGCCGCGTCTTCAGGAATCACAAACTCGCTGGTGACCATCCAGAACCTGCGCGGTCAAGAGGCGACGCTGCAGGGGCAGTTGGATCAGATGAAGACCAAGTTCGGGCCCGGCTACCCAAAAATCGCAGAGACGCAGGCGAATATTAAGTGGCCTTCAGAACGCCATCCAGCAAGAGATAGGCCGTATCGGTCAGAGAGCCAAGAATGACTACCAGGTCGCCGACCAGACATGGAAGGATGCGGAACAAAATTACAACAGCCAGAAGGTCAAGGCGGATGCCCTGAACAATAAGGCTATTCAGTACATCATCACCCGTCAGGAAGCGGACGATAGCCGGACGTTGTATGAAGATTTGCTCAAACGGCTGAAGGAAGCAGGAATACTGCAGGGTCTCAAGTCGAACACTATTACGGTTGTGGATCAGGCCCTGGTCCCGATGCAAACCAAAGAAGCCAAACGTGCCCTTGTATTTAGCGGCGGCACTGGCTTTCGGGCTTTTCCTGGGTGGCGCTGGCGTACTGGTGGTCGACACGCTGGATGACACAATTCAGGACGCAGTGGTGATTGAGCAAATGGGCTTACCCCTGCTCGGCGTCTTGCCCAGATTTGGGAATCATCGACCGGGCAATCGAGGTTTGGGCTAGCCCAAAGTCCAGGTTCAGCGAAACCGTTCGCAACCTCCGCTCTGTATTGACTCGTGTTAAGAACCGGACGCCAGCCAAAGTGATCCTGATAACCAGCGCCGTTCCCGGCGAAGGCAAGACCACGCTTTCCATGAACCTTGCCGCCAGCTTTGTGCAGCAGGGGAAGACGGTCTTGCTGTTGGAAGCTGACATGAGGCGGCCCGCCATACGCAGCAGCATGGGACTGCCCGGCAAGAAGCGGGTTAAGCCTCTTGCTTGCTGGGGAATCGCACGAGAATGAAAATGCGATCTTCGTTCATCCCCAGGTGCCCGGCCTCTACCTGCTTCCGGAGGGAGCCGTTCCTGCTTTTCCCTCTGAACTATTGGAGTCGGACCGCATGCGCGAGCTCATGATGACCTTACGCGAGGAATTTGACGTGATTGTGATCGATGCGCCGCCGGTGCTTGCCGGTAGCCGACGCGCGCGTGCTGAGCGAGATGGCGGATGAGACGGTACAAGTGGTGCGGATCGGAGTGACTACAAAGACCGCGCTGAGACGCGCCCACGATCTATTGGCCATTTATGCCAGGAGGCCGGTTGGCATTGTGCTGAACGCGGTTGTCGAAGGATCCGGCGCCTACCATGATTATTACGGATTTCGCGACTTCAACCACTGGGGCAAGGAGGGGAAATATGAAAATGCTTAAGGGGATCGTACTGGCCTTCCTCCTGACCTCGACTCTACTTGCACAGCAGGAAAGCCTGGTCATCGGCCCGGGAGATGAGGTGCATGTCCAGGTGTTTGACACGCCTGATCTGGATGAAAACGCGCGCGTGACCGATTCGATGGAGAGCTTCCGCTCGTACTGGGTGGGAAGATCAAGCTTAGCCTCTCTGACACCTGTCGAAGCTGCCCGCTCGATTGAAGCGGCATTGATCTCAGGCGCACGTGATGTATTACCCCCGCGTAATGGTTACGGTGACGCAATATGCGACGCAGAACGTGACCGTCTTTGGCCAGGTGGGAAGCCCGGTACTTACCCGATCGACACCCCTCGCTCTGTGGTGGATGTACTTGGTCTCGCGGGAGGCTTGACCGATCTGGCGGACCGGCACGTAACCATCGAGCGGCATACCAGTCATCGGCAGATATCCTATTATGTGTCGAACCGCGCCGAGCGATCTCCTCGATCAGACCGTCATGGTAAACCCGGGTGACAAGGTCGTGGTGCCGAAGGCAGGCATCGTGTATGTGTTGGGCGATGTGGGCCGGCCCGGAGGCTATCCCATGACCAACAACGATGGAACGCTGACCGTTCTGCAGGCGATAGCCGCCGCCGGAGGCACTGCCTCAGTCGGCTGTGCCCAGTCACACTCGATTGATTCGGCGCACGGCGGTGGGGGGCTATCAAAGCGATCCCGTTCCCTTCAGCGCCATGCAAAAAGGGAAGAAGCCCGATATGCCGCTCCAGGCGGGTGACATCGTATATGTGCCGTTCAGTTACTTCCGCAATGCCGCCTTGGGACTGACGGGCATCGCCGCCGCCGCTACTTCAGCCGTCATCTACACCAAGTGATCTCTATCTCAAGCCGGAGAACATAAAGGTGCAAAGACCGGCGGGGGCTTGCTCCCCGTAATGCGTGTTCTTCGCACTTTCCCCAGACACGCAGGCTGCTGTTTCTGGTAGCCGAGATCTCAGTCTAATGCGCAGTGTCTTTAATGTGCACCCAAGGTTGGTCGATCGGGTCACAATGAGCTGCGCGAAATAGTTGCATCAAGGGAGGGTTATATGGAACGCGTCTGCATAGACAAAGTTCTCCTCGATCCCGTGACCATGAATGAAGCCGTTGAGCGCATATCCGGCATTGTTCGCCAGGTGAGGGAACGCGCCGCGCATGTGGTGACGATGAACGCTCAGTTCGTGGAAATGGCCCATCAGGAAGCGCGGTTCGCCGAAGTTTTGCGCCGTGCAGAGTTGAGCGTTGCCGATGGGTTGTCTGTCGTCTGGGCATCGCGCTGGCTAGGTCAGTTTATTCCAGAGCGGGTTGCTGGAGCGGATCTGATGGTGCGCCTTTGTGAAGCGGCAGCAGCCGACGGTAGCACGGTATATTTTTTGGGTGGCAGTCCGGGAGCGGCCTCCTTGGCGGCCGAACGATTGATGCAAGACTTCTCGGGTCTCACGGTGGTGGGAGTGGATTGTCCACCGCTCGGCTTCCTGAGCGATCCGGACCAGTGTATGCGTGTGGCTCATCGAATCGAGCGAGCAAGACCCGATTTGCTCTTCGTGGGGCTCGGTGCACCGAAGCAGGAATATTGGATAGAGCGGCACTCTCACCTACCGGCAAAAGTGATGATGGGTATAGGCGGCAGCTTTGAATTAGTTGCAGGCTTCCGGAAACGCGCACCCTTGCTGGTTCAGAGGGCAGGATGCGAATGGTTGTGGCGTCTCTGTATGGAGCCCCGGCGCCTGTGGAAGCGCTACCTCGTCGGCAACACCATCTTTCTTGTTGTGGTGTTCAAGCAGTGGTGGAACCAGTGGCTGGACGGAACACTCTACCGGCGCAGGGCCGGAGATGTGATAAGTCAACCCGAAGAATAAAGAAGTCGTTGCCGCGGCGTGCGAGGCGGCCTTAGTTAGTCTTTGCATGGCGCAGGGTCGTCAGAGAGTCCGGCTCAATTTTCAAATATCACAGTGAGGCAAATTGCGGCTAATGTCCAGAATCTATCACTTACTCGACGAGGGGGAGGTGTTTTCTGAATTTAGTGGCGGCGCCATCTCCAGGTGGGCTGCAAACGTTCTAAGAGATGGAAACGAAACGATTATCTGTCCTTCGTTTGATGCCTCCTGGGGCTTTCCCGCTGATCGCTTGTTTCGTCCTGCCCAGCTGGGATCGTTGCCATCAAGTTCATCCCCTGCTTGTACAGGTCTCCCTGGGCAATACAAAAGAAAATCTATCTTCGCATTCTTTCGTCCTTTGCTCGAAAAATTGAACAGGGGAGATATTCTGTACATCCATAATCGGCCGGAAACTGCGCCGACGTACTGGCAAGGATTGCTGAGCAACGCGGATTCCATCTGGTGCTGCATATGCACAATTCGCTCCTGCATCCTCGCAGCCAGAAAGCACTTCCCGGCATTGAAGGACGTGCCCGATTGTCTTTTGCAGCGAGTTCCTCAGGAACGAAGCGACTTCAGCGTATCCAGGCCACTTTCAACGGACGCACGTTGTCTATAACGGGGCTGATCGCGATAAGTTTCGTGCAGAGCGCCGGACACGGAAGCCTGTGCCGCAGATCATCTTTACCGGGCGCCTCGTACCCTACAAAGGAGCGCATGTGTTGACGGGGGCCATGGGTATCCTGCAACGCAAGGGCATCTCAGCCACGTGCACGATTGTCGGCGGATCCGGCGTTTGGCAACAGCAGGCGTACGCGGTATATCAAAACGCTGGAACGGACGCGGCCCAGCAATACGGAACTTATCGGCTATCGAAGTGGCAATGAGTTTGCAGGCCTTGCTGAGGGAGGCGGACATCTTCTGCTGCCCTTCCATCTGGAACGATCCCTTTCCCATGAGCTCTTTTGGAGGCGATGGCATCGGGACTACCTGTCGTGGCTTCAAAGACGGGTGGAATTCCCGAAGCAACTCGCGTACGGAGGAGGGATCATGGTCCCTCCAAATGATAAAGAGGCCTTGGCAACAGCGTTGCAAAGCTTCTGGAAGATGCTTCGTACCGAGAAAAGCTTGGAAAGGAGGCGTTACAGGCGAGTCGCGAACATTTCCTATGGAGTAATGTGCGCGATAACTACGAATCGTTCATCGGTGGCCTGGCATCGTGAAGTGGTGGAAAAGTGCCGCGAAGATGGTTCCGGAAGGTTCTTTTGCGCGCCATTTTGGCTGGATGTTTGTGGGCCAAGGGATGGGCTACGTCCTGCGAGGCGTCTACTTCGTCCTGATTGCCAGGTTGCTGGGCGTTCTGCAGTATGGAGTCGTTGTCGGGGCGATCGCGCTGGTCAACATGGTGACGAACTATAGCAGGCTGGGCAGCAGCGTCGTGTTCATTCGCCATGTCTCCGCAGATCGCACCCAGTTTGCGGTCTACTGGGGCAACATTTTGCTGGTGACGCTGGGCATGAGCAGCTTCCTGATTGTGGTGTCTGCATTTTGCCGCCCGTCACTTGATTGCTCCTGCGAGTGCCGCTCTGATCATCCCCACAGCAATTGCGAGTTGCCTCTGTGAACAATTGACCGTCGGCGCCGGCCAGGTCTTTCAGACGTTTGAAAAAATGAGAATCACGGCGACGCTGAACCTGCTGACCTCTTTGGCGCGTACGTTAACGGCCGGAGCAATGTTATTCGTGTTGCATCGCGCGACGGCGCTCGAATGGGTGATTGCGTCTGCTGTTGTGTCGGCAATGGCGGCAATTGCCGCAGTCAGCATGGTGACGATCAAGTTCGGGGCGCCGAAGATTATTCCCCGGCTGTTTCTGAAGCGTGGAGCAGAGGGTGCCGAGTATGCAATTTCAGCGTCGGCGGACACTGCATACAACGATCTCGATAAGACAATGCTTAGCCATTACGGAATGAGTGCTGCCAATGGCATCTACACCATGGCTTATCGGGTTGATCGATCTGGCAACGATGCCCATCTCCTCAATACAGATGGCTTCGGAACCGCGCCTGTTCCAATTGGGTGCGATCAGCTTGCAAGGAGCGGCGACGTTCGGGCGCCGATTGCTCAAGCGCGGCCTGTTAACGAGCGCGATTGCGGCAGTGGGAATGTTTCTGCTTGCTCCGCTGATTCCGCTATTGGTTGGCAAAGGCTTCACTGAGAGCGTATCTGCTTTGCGGTGGCTATGCCTGATACCCGTTTTTCGCAGCATTCATGGCATCACGGGCGGCGTGTTGACTGGCGCAGGTCTGCAACGGTATCGAACCATGGCGCAGATAACCGCCGTGGCCATCAATTTCGGGTTGAACCTCTGGTTGATACCCAGGCACGGTTGGCACGGCGCCGCTTGGGCGAGTCTTGCAACCGATGGTGCGTTGGGAATCATTAACTGGAGCGTGCTGGAATGGGCGCTCAGCAGGCCTGCCTTGTCTCTGCAGGCAAAATGCTCTTAGGCGGCGGATGAGGGCGGGCCGCTCGAAAGGGCGACCAGACTCTCTGCATGCTGCATCTGTCGAACTGAGTGCGTAGCAAAGGTGAGATTGGAGAGACATTCCATTGAACATAGTGATCCTCAACGACAGTGCCTCGGTGAACGGCGGAGCGGCAAAGATTGCGCTCGAGGGGGCGCGGGCCCTGGCGTCGGCTGGGCACCAGGTGTACCTGGTATGCGGCGCCGGGCCCGTCGCACCCGAGCTGCAAGATCAGGTCAACCTGACGGTGCACTGCGTGGGCGAGTATGACATCATCCAGGATCCTAATCGCCTGCGGGCGATCGCACGCGGGTGGTGGAATCCGGCCTCACGCCGGCATGTAGCGACGCTTCTTGATTCACTGTCTCCGCGAGACACTGTGGTCCATGTTCATAACTTTGCCAAGGCACTCTCTTCGAGCGTGATGCGGGCGGCATTAGACCGTGGCTTTGAGTTAGTCGTCACGCTGCACGATTTCCAGCTCGGGTGCCCTACAGGGAATCTGTTTGTTCACCAAACCCAGCAGAAGTGTACCCTGGAGCCAATGAGTGGCGCGTGCATTCGCACCAACTGTGATGTACGGAGTTATCAAACCAAGCTATGGCGCGTTGGACGTCAAGCGATACAAAATCATTTCGGCCAAATACCGGGTAGAATCAAGCATTTCGTTTATTATTCCCAGATGGCGCACGATCTCATGCAGTCACAACTGCCCCGTGACGCCGCATTCTATTGGTTACCGAACGCGATTGACATTGACTACGCTCCGCCGGCAAACGTGCCGGCAAACGATACCTTTTTCTTTCTGGGACGGCTGGTTAAAGAAAAGGGTCCAGAAATGTTTGCGCGAGCTGCTGCCGCAGAACGAGTGCCTTGCCGATTCATCGGGGCGGGGATGGCCAGGGATGCGATTGCTCATGTAAACCCACAGGCCATCCTGTCGGGCTGGATGAGCCATAGTGATAGCATGCGGGCGCTACGGGAGGCCCGGGCACTTGTATTTCCATCGCTTTGGTATGAAACACTCGGGCTGGTGGTGCTTGAAGCTGCCGCGATCGGGGTGCCGGCCATAGTTCCGGACAGCTGTGCCGCGCGTGAGTCCGTCGTGGACGGCCTGACGGGCCTGTATTTCAGTAGTGGCAATGAGGCGAACCTGCGAGAGAAGATCAATATCATGAAAGATCCAGAGGTTGCGGGGCGGATGGGGAAAGCAGCGCATAAGCGATTCTGGACCCCGCCGGGTTTTGGTATCGAGTTGCACCGGCGGAGATTAGAGACTATTTATAGCCAGGTGCTGGGAGCGAAAGATGTTGGGGACCAGGACACGAATATGCTTGCGATGACCTCTTATCAATGAAATGTTAGTCCACGGAGTAAGCAAACGCTTCTGAGCTGCGACGCCCAAGCGTAGTTAAGGTGGCCGACAGAACCGACCTGCCTTTCCTACCCGAACATGGCAGTAGCGATTGTATGACGAAAATCTTTCCACCGAAAGGCAAGAGATGCCGCTAGTCGACGTAGAGCAGGAACTGACCGTCGCCCCCACTCTACGACCGACGCCAGTCGCGCACCTGTTTCTGGGTTGGATACTGATACTGCCGCTCATCTTCCTTGCTGTCGGCGGAAATTTTTCATTCGAAAATCCTTATAACGAAACTCTCTCTCGAGGGACATCTCTGTCCGGCCTCGTATCAACCCGGAGTATGGGTATCGTCGGGTATGTTGTGATTCCCGGCATCGCGTACGCCATCATCATGTGGCTGCTTACGATCAATTTAAAGCGAGTCCTTTCTCTTGCCTTGAAGATGAGGATGCTTACTCTTCTGGCGTTACTGACCATTGTTTCAAGCGATCTGGTCGCAAAGCCCAATACGCTCCGCCTACAACGGGCTTTTTTACCTAATAGGCACGCTGTTTGCTTTTTATCTGATAGTCAAGTTTGAACCGAAGCAGATCATGACCCTCATGATGCTGACGGGAGCGCTGGTTTGCATTTTGGGATTGGTGCTCGATAGTGTTCTTTCCTCGCTTCGGGCTATATAACGTCGAGGTAAGAACTGCAGGCTCATGGAGAGGAGTCTTTACCGATCGAACCGCGGCCGCGAAAAGCCTCACATTCCTGTTGAGCCCCGCCCTTGTCTTTGGATATCGCCGTTTCAGCCTTTGGCGTGTTGCCTATATCCTTTTGGTCGGAACGAGCATCGTGATGGCTCATGCGGTCACCGCATTAATAATTTGCTCTTTTTACACGCTGTTTATGTTCGCTCATTTACCTGGCGCGAAGGCTTGAGCGCAGAACCGCACTTGTTCTCGCTTTGGTTGGCGTTCCATTCTGTGCTCTTGTCATCTGTTTGGGCGTGCCCTATATCGCTACCGTGCTGGGCTTTTTCGGGCGAGATATGACTCTTACCGGAAGGACCGGGCTTTGGGCGGGCATCATCCAATCCATATCCAAGCGGCCCATTTTGGGTTATGGATTTTATGCATTCTGGCAAGGTTAAACGGAGAGTCGGCGAACCTTATCCTTGCTAATCATTGGGTTTTTGGATACGCACATAACGGAATGCTGGAAATTCTTCTCCAGCTTGGATTTGTCGGCCTGGTCGCTTTTCTTATCACATTTTTCCAGGGCAACTAGAGACGCATGGATTTGTTTCCGTCCGGGCGATCGATCGGGGTGGAGTGGTATACCGGAATCCTTTTTTTGACACTTCTCTACAATGTCGATGAGGCTACCGTTCTTTTTCCGAATAATCTGCAGTCGATCATGTATGTTCTCGCGTGCTGCGGTCTTGCAGTGGCTGCGAATGCGCTTCCCAGGGGCTTCCCGTCGCGTTTATCTGGCCCAGAGATGGTGCAGGAACATCCATATAATGATCAGAGGATTTCCCAGCAATGAGCCAGGGTTGGGAGTAGCCGGCACAGGCAGCATAATAAGCCCGATGCAAAAAAGTAGCGGCCGGCGTTCGACTTGACGGCGAAACGAATCGAGGGTGCGCCCCATGGGCCGCGCTATCGCATCCGTGAACGCGGATCGAAAGGTAGCCGGAAGAAAACTATACGACGCAGGGCGCAGTTCATCACTAAGCATCACCATCAGGGAAGACGTTCCTAGCATACAAAGCCACCGCCCCCAGTCGTCGCCCAAGACGAAGAGCGGCAGTGATGCGACGAAGGGGAACGCCAGAGTCGCCAAAAGACACTCCAGTCTCGCTTTTCGAATTAGTACCATTATCGTGATGATTTCAACCGATCCGGCTATTGCGAACACGGCTAGGTAGGCTGGAAATCTCCACGCGTATTTTCGCGAGAAAGATGTGCCGTGGGAAAGGCTCCAACTAAGCGCGTCGACCGCCGGCGGGAAGTTGTCTCCGGGGGAACAAACGGTCTGTATGCCGAAAGAGCGCCAGCTCAGGCAAATGGCTTGTGCAGTCTGGGCGTTGCCATGTCGATACGCGCCGGCCGCTACGGCGACCAAGGCCGGAGCGAAGGCGAGCGCCAGCAATAGGGCAACGGATCTTCCGCTGAATCTCAGGCGCGACAGGATGTATGCGAGAACCGTCAAGTTTAGCGGGAGCCACGCGAAGAGGAAAATACCTTCGTGAAGTAGAGCCAGGGCGAGGGCTGAGAAAGTGGCAGCGGACAAGACAAGCAGAGCATGACGTGCGCGAGGGGTGGACAGTGTCTTATGCTGCCGGAGGACATAATGGCCAAGAAAGACATTCAGCAGAGTGGCCCAGATGAAAGGCGTATCTTTTCGAGCAAAAGAGCCGTATTCGGCAGCGGACGCAAGTAGGATCGGATTCAGGAGCAGGGCAAAGCGCCATACCGCCGGCCCACCCAAGCGCAAGCTGACCGTGAGTATATACGCACACAGCCCAAGATAGGCCGTGGTTGTGATGGTCGTCCAAAGCGGAAAGAAACCCCAGCCGGTCAAGTGCATTATGTGTGCTAGGAACTCTCCACTCAGGCCACGCCGCACAAAGCCGTCCGCGTAATCGATCATCCATTCCGAGCTATTCCAGTCGGACCCCGGTGCGCGGGCGAAGATTTCATACTGTTGGATAAGCCGAATAATCACTAGCACGAGCACCATCACGGAGAAGAATATCTCCGGGAGGCGAGAATCAGTTACAGCCGGCAAGACGGCCGATTTGAGAGCAGGGATTTGCCGCTCTGGCGCTCCAGCGCGATTGGCTTCGGTCCGCAGTGACATAGGTTATTCTCCTCCTCTGCGCTGGAAATTCAGCGCCGATGCATCCGCACGGAATCACCTTGGTAACCTAAGAATTGGACTGTAATCAAAGGGCACAAGCTGGGCACTGGCTAAAGAATCCACCGACACCATAAAGCCACCGTATCCGTCGCCCTGCAACGCGTCGGTAACGAACATGATATCCTTCGAAAGGGTTATATGGACAGTCAAATTGTGAGCCGGGCGCACAGCGCGACGTGCCCGCTTTGTAATGCTAATGCGTCGGTCATCGCCGACACCCATCCCGGTTATCAGGAAAAATATTGCTATCGGATCTTGGACTGCGAGTATTGCGACTTGCAATTCACAAATCCAATGATTGTTCCACCGCGACTATACGATAGCATCTATGCTAATGCTGATCGGCTACCAGGTTATAGTCATTATTGCCGTTACCGCGACCTGGTGCAGTCCTCGGACAAGCCTTTAGACGTGCTTGCTGCACAGGACGCTGCCTACTGGTTCATTCGCTCCGAGCTAAGTAGGTTACCGCTCTCGGCACGAATTCTTGAGATAGGCAGTGGTCTCGGCTATCTGACTTATGGGATACACGCCGCGGGCTATAACATCACTGGCATCGACATCTCGAAGGATGCGGTCATCAAGGCGAGATCGACCTTTGGAGATCTTTACCTGCATAAGGATTTGAGCTTGCTAGCCGCGGAGGAACCGGGTAGTTTCAACGTAGTGATAATGACGGAAGTTATTGAACATGTTCCTGATCCGAGGGCCTTTCTGGGTGCGGCAGCCTCCTTGTTGAAAACGAATGGTCAGATAATCCTCACGACTCCGAATAAGTCGGATTCCCCGCTCGGAACGTGTTGGAACACCGAAAATCCGCCCGTCCACCTATGGTGGTTTTCAGAGACCGCCATGCGACGGTTGGCGCAGATGAGCAGTCTGTCAATTCGGATGGGCGACTTTACGTCGATGTACACGCGATCCAAGCATCCTTTAGCTACCGCACCTGGATATCCCGCATGGTTAGACGAGTCTGGGCAGGTTACCGAGGCCGCGGCACGATTGCTCGCTGCCGGAAACAAATGGAATAACAAGATGGCGAGATTGAAACGGTATTTTGGAAGATTCTGGCCTATGGTGCTGGGCGCTCGGCGGGTTAAACAGGGTTATCCTGCACTCTTACAACGAGACCCGCGCATGGGGGTAATTCTGACTAAGACGCTAGCGACGAGCTCCTGAAGTCGCGACCGGACAGAGCAACGTCCTATCGCTCTTGCTAGTTAAAACTCAACCCGAACGCGCGCTCTGGGGTCCTGAAACCCAAAGTAGGTGCGCAGCGGCACCCCTAGCATTCCGCGAAAACGGTAATAGAGTCCACGGAGTCGGTATGTAAATGTTTTGTTGGGACGCAAATCGTGCATCCACCGTCCGCGTCCGTGGCGGAGCCTTCTTCGTTGCGAGGGAGTAAGTTCATTTTCCGCTTCCAGCTGGTCGAGTGAATCCAGAATCCCTCGAAGCATTCTTTCCTTATCTTGAGACAAGCTGTTCCGGTGGAAGCGATAATCGACTACGCAAAAACTCTGCCAGACAAATGGATGACCCAGCGCGAGCCGAAGATAAAGAGGGTAGTCCTCGACAATTTGAAGCGACTCGTCGAAGAGTCCGGCTTCAATGAACGCTTCGCGGCGGATCATGGCCGCTCCGGGACACCCGATAGGATTTCCTTCAAGAAGCTGAAGGAAATAATCCTTCCGTGGTCTGCAGATATGCGCCGGACGAACTACGTTGCCATCTTCATCGATAATCCGCTGCGCGCCGAAGCTAAGCGCGGCCGCGGGGTTTTCGCTAAGAGTCTTGACATGCGCTTCAAGCGCTCCCGGCGTCAACATGTCGTCGGAATCGAGAAACAGCAGGTATTCCCCGGAACTTTGTTTGAAGCCGAAATTTCTGGCTGCAGCGCAGCCACGATTCTCTGTGCGCAACACTAAAACGTCACTACTTTCCTGAAGAACGGAACTGGCGGGCACAGGAGAGCCGTCGTCCACAACGATGATCTCGAAGTGAGGGTACGTCTGCTGCTTGACACTCTTTACCGTCAATGCGATGAACCGCTCCTGCTTGTAGTACGGGATAATCACGGAAACTAAGGGATATTTTAGCTCGGAAGAGCCAGGGCTAAGGCTGTTTGAGTTTGAAGCGAGGCCCGGTGCATTCAGTTCCTCACAACAGAACTCAGAGCGAAGGAAATCAGTTAGGCTTTCACAAACGAGTCTTCGGAGATCAGAGTTCGCTGCCGTCGCGGGGTCGTTTGTTCTTTACGACCCGGAAGCCACTTGGTAAAGATAATCTAAATCTGCAATAGATCGTTTTTCAAGCCTTAAGTGCGCGGGCGATACTCTCTCGTCACGCTTGATTCCCGCTTGCTCAGTGTTTGGCACGGTCGAGTCAACGGAGAGTGGGATCGTCAGATGCTTGATACCTCAGCTTCGTCCTCGGATCGGTAGAATGCCAAATTAAAGCGTCATCGAGGATCGTGCACGCAAGCACATTGCGCTTTAAAGGACAGCGAGCGGCGAGACTGCGGAGGATATTGGGCGAAAGGGACGGCCGGGCGAGAAGGAGTTCAGTCACGTTTTCCGGAACAAACGCTCGATTCATAGTGTGCGGCGTGCCGTCTTCGAAGGTCATCATCTGGGTGCCGCGAGCGATTTCGTGCTCCAGCAGGTAGGCGCGCAGGGCAGTTCCGATAGAGAAGGCGGGGAAGTCCTTAAGATTCATCTGCCAATCTACGTATATTGTCCCATTAAGACGGCGCCCGCCGATCATCGAAAGCCAGGTTCCGTCCTTGGCTCGGAGCCCGGCGAAGACGCTGCCGGGCAATTTGCGTGCGTAGCGAAAGCGCCATTTTACAACCCAAGGAAGAAAGGGATACAAGGAGCGGCGATTGAGCGCGAGAAACTCGGATTCGGAAAGGGCAGCCTCGGGCACGAAAGTTGCCCCAAACTCCGATTCTGCGCGACGCCGGAAGTAGCGGAGATTGCGACGAGTGTGAGAACCCATACCGGCCACCGTCTTGTCGAAGGTGGATTCTATGCGCAGGGCCCGGAGCACTATACGGCGCCGTGTGGCGCAGGTCCGCGAGCTGGGCCGTAGTCTCGGAGAGGCAGCGGAGTCTGGCGACGTGAAGTCGCCGTTGCGCAGGGTAAGGAGAACAAGATGCGCCCCGCGATCTATGAGATACTCCGCGGCCTGCCAGGCAAACAGGGATCGTAGTGGCTCAGGCGCAAGGACGGTACGTTCGCCGCAGTTGTCCGCGGGGACGAAGATACCACTAGACAGCCTGCCAATGCCGTACTCGTAAAGGAGTACAGCGGCCTGGAGTTCGCCCGCCGAATCCGGAAGCAGGAGCAGGTGTGGGATCTTCGCTGCAAAGCGGCAGGCAGAGAGGAAGAACGGAAGATATGTCATCACTCCACTCTGTCCGCAGCGCTCCGCTAGATCAGAAAGAGTTTCATGAAATGCCAGGACGTTCTCATGGCCACGAATGGCGGTAAAGGGGGGAAGGGTACCTATCGGGTAGGCGACCGGATCCGCAATCGTTCTGCCTGATACCATTCCATCACCGCGGAGCACAAGGTCGTCGGTCGACCTCAGTTCCTCGTTCAGAATTTTGCGGGTTGCCTACAAGAGTGGTTGCGAGCGTGAAGTAGACATGCAACGGGCGGCAAATAGCGCGGCCGGGGTGCAGCCCGGAGCCTTATTTGAAGTTCCCGCTGGACGGCACCCAGTCTAGCACCGCCCTTTTACCCTGTATGTATACGTTAGGTGAAAGTACCTCGCTAGTTACGAAGCCTGGACTGGGCGAATGGAGCTGACGACACCTACTGAAGAACTGCCGAGCCAGCACCTGGGGGATTGGCCTCGGCGGGAGGGGAACTCCGGTAGGCAGCGCAGATCTCGGATTGGCCACCAAACTGGTAGGCAGCGAAGTCCTGCTCCGTCATCTCCAGACGGCATTCCCAAAGCTTCTGCAGCCATGGACTGGCGTTCAGCCGCTGCGCGCAGTCAGGTTTCAGGTACAGGAGGTAAACTTCACGCGGTTCGCGCCGCAGAGACTCCTCGAGGTTTGCCAGAACCCGCTCGAAGACCGCGCCGACAAAGGGATTCCACATGAAAATTACCAAAGGGCCCGGTGGAAACGCAAAATCGCAAGCGTCCCCAAGAATGCAGCGCACCTCCTGGCATAGGCGCGAAGACGGGTGGTAGCGAGAGATATTCTGGCTCGCCACCGTTGCCAACTCGCGCGCATACTCAATGCCAATCACTTGTCGAAAGGGAAAGTTGGAAGCAAGGAGGAGCGTTCGACCCTTGCCGGCTCCCAAATCGACAAAGGTAAACCGCTCAAAAGCGACTTCAAGGCGTGCAAGAGCCTGCTGAAACAGAGAAGGAGGCGTGGCATAGTAGGCGGTGTTGTAGATGCTTTTCCTGCCACGCCCGTCGCGGAGTTCTTCCGCGTGGATCAGTCCCCCGGTGTCCGTTCCGAATTCAGCGTCGAAGGGGTGTAACAAGAAAGCTTGCTTTTCCGCTGCAGATCCCTGCATGAACCGACTGATGACTTTCCCCGGTAAGACGGCGACGGTGCGAATCAATCCGCGATTGGCCAAGGAATGCCGCAGAGTGAAAGGGATATCTTTGAACTTCATGCGGCGCGCTTGCTTTCCTTTGATTTCAGTCGCGCGAACATCTGCAGACACATCGACTGTCGCACCGCTTTAAAGTTTAAAACAATTTCTGTCTCGCGAAAGCCCTTCATCAAGTGATCACTAAGTCACTTTCTACGTGAATGCAGAGCATGTGAGAAAGGATGAGGCAGATACATTCGGGGGAACAGGCTGTGCTGCACCCCTAAGCTGCCAACGGTTTTTATACGAGCGGGCGGATTTGCGAGCTGCTCATGAGATCCACCACCACGGCGGAAAGGTCAACGGCCTTTGGCCTCAAGGCATTCCGCATAGGAGTTAACTCCCGCTTTTCCTCATGTTTATTTCCGTCCGCACTGGACGCCATGCTGCACCCGTATTAGCGTGTTCGCAGGACTAGAGAAAACTCGATCGAACGTCACAGTGCGGCTGCACAAAGGTAACCGTATGCCCTTTTTAGAATCGCAACCCAAACTGTGTCTCTCTCGGAAATCCTGGGGGACGAAACCTATCCATCCTGTTCACCTAACCAGCTTAGGAGGGCGGGTAAATAATAAAATTTGAGCATCTTGATAAAACAAAGGACTTAGCTCGCACATACAGAGAACCGACTCGGGACAGAACCGACCCAGGACAGACGACACCTCAGTCTTGACACATTCAGACCCGTCTCGCATCATTAGAGGTGCAGCATCCAGCGGTCCGGCTCACATGCCAGGCCGCGTCGGGCCTCTTTCCCCCTCATATTCATGCGGTTTCACGCGGAGCAATGCTCCACACGGATGATCGGAACGCGCATTGGCTACCTGCGAATGGGGACGGGAAGTCAGCCTCATGCTCGATGCAAATAGAACGACTGAGCTGATTTTCGGCGAGCGAAGACTCGAGGCTTATTTCCCGGAAATCCGCCAGCTTCGCATGCGTTGCGGGCAGGAAGATGACCTCACGACAGACCCACAGTACTTCATCGCCGCAAACACTTTGAAGGGGAGAAGAGTTGCGGCTGTGCTGATTCGAGTTCATCAGAAGCTCGAAGGCTGTGTCCTGTTCTATGAATATTGGAGGTTCGGGATTGGTCTCGGCCTGGTGCGCCTGGGAGACTACCTCGGCGAAAGTCTTCTAACCGGTCCCGAGGACCTCCGCGTTCAGCATGTTTATTTAGCGGCCCAGGCACTGCTGAGACATTGGCGCATCCACGGCGTCAGCATCGCCATGAAGGTTCCTCTGGACGACTGCCTCAAGGTGATGGGGCCTGAAGGCAAGCACAAGGTGTTCTCCCAGAGGAGCATCCAGTACAAGCTTTCGCTGGCAGACACTTACCAGGCGATGTTAGCCGGCATGGGGCCCCGCACCCGCCGTAGCCTCGCAGGGAAACGCCGGCAACTAGAGCAGAACATGAATGTTGTTTTCAAACCCTCGCTCAACCCTGTGGAGGCGCTGGATGCCGCGTTGTCGCTGCAATCAAAATCGCTACCGCGTCGAACCACCAGCTTCTTTCACGCCCGCCAGAGTCTGCAGCTCGAGAATCCTGACTTCTTTTGCATGGGCATGCGCACCCCCGATGGTACCTGGTTGAGCATCTTGAGCGGGTGGCGTCGAAATCGAGTGACTTATATCGACTTACAGATGAACGATGTGAACTTCAAGAAGGAATCGCTGTCAGCCGTGATGCGAGCCTTCATGTTAGAACATGAGATCGCAGGCAAGCAGAAGCTCATCAACTTCGTGGGCGGATGCTCCCTGTTGCTGAGAAGATATTGCAGCCCCATCGAAGAATGCACTGATATCTTTCTTTCCCGCCCTGGCCTGCGCGCGACGCTTTTTAAAACCCTCACTCCGCGCGCAAAGCTGAAAAGCCTCCTTGAGCGGGTAGGACCAGGCTTCGCAGAACTCTAGCCCAAAACAATAACGGCGATTGTTCCTTGTTCCCTTTCATCGAGTCCCTCCCCCGAAAGAATCGATGAAAGTGTTCTTGGAAAATCGCCGCTTGAAGAGAGAATACTTCTTCTACCGGAATTAGCTATAGTTCTTGGGTAATAAGCCGCCGACTTGTGGTAACTCAAGGTAGTAATGACTCCCACCACCCCCGCATCTCCTTCCTTATGAGAGCGCCGTAGTTCCTGATTCACTCGCGAGTCCGCCGGGTGCTATTACCTCCGCTCAGAGCCCGGCGGCTTGACACCAGACAGGCGCGCAGCCGGTAATGGCAGCAGGAGAGCTGCTGCATGCATGTGGTTGATCTGATACGTAAGAAGCGCGATGGCGGAGTTTTGGCGGACGCCGAAATAGCCTATCTGGTCGCTGGAGCAGCGACAAATTCCATTCCCGAGTACCAGCTCTCGGCCTGGCTCATGGCTATCGTCTGGCGGGGCCTCAACCTTGAGGAACTGCACAGCCTTACCACCCACATGCGCGATTCAGGCCGGGTCCTGAACTTTAGCAGCCTGCCCGGGGTCAAGGTAGACAAGCATTCCACCGGGGGAGTGGGTGACAAAACCTCCTTTCTGGTGGCGCCGATCGTCGCTGCCGCCGGCCTCTATGTGCCCATGATTTCCGGCCGTGCCTTGGGTCATACGGGCGGAACACTGGACAAGCTGGAGAGCATTCCGGGCTACAGAACGCACCTGCAGGAGGATGAGCTATTCGCCGTCCTGAGCGCCTGCGGCCTGTCGATTGTAGGCCAGACGGAATGGCTGGTGCCGGCAGACCGCACACTCTACTCTCTGCGCGACCGCACGGGAACGGTGGAGAGTCCGTTCCTGATTTGCGCGTCCATCATGAGCAAGAAGCTCGCCGCCGGTCTCGACGCGCTGGTGCTGGACGTGAAAACCGGCTCGGGGGCTTTTCTGAAACAGGAAGCAGAGGCCATCCACCTCGCCAGGCTGATGGTAGCCACCGGCAACCACGCTGGAACCAGGACTGCCGCCCTCATCACCAACATGGGCCAGCCGCTCGGCCGCATGTCTGGCAATGCGGCGGAGATTGTCGAATCGGTGGAAGTGCTGCGCAACCAGCGCCATCCGCTCACCGAGGATCTGCGCCGGCTTTCGCTCGAGCTTTCGGGATGGATGCTCTACCTGGGAGGGAAAGTGCCGACTCCTGAAGACGGCGTGCAGTTGGCGGAGGATCTATTGGCCGGCGGCCTTGCGCTCAAGAAACTCAGCTGCGTGATTGCCGCGCAGGGCGGCGACCTGGCGTGGTTTGAGAGTCCACAATGGTTGCATAAGCCGGCCCATCAATACGCGGTCAAATCCCCCTCCGCGGGCTTTCTGTCCCGCGTGGATTGCGACCAGGTAGGGTGGGCTGTACAACGCTCCGGAGCGGGCAGGACCGTGCCTGGTGAAGCCGTCTCCGCGCACGCAGGCGTCGAAACGCACAAGAAGATTGGCGACCACGTTGCAGCCGGCGACACGCTGTTCACGGTGTATCTGGAAGATGACAGACGCCTGGAGTCTGTGGTGGCTATTCTGGACCGGTGTTGTACGTTGAGTGCCGAGCCGCCTTCCCCAGCGCCTCTGGTTTACCAGGTGATCGTGTGAGGTGCCAATGCCCCAAGAAGAAACAGCAGGCTGCCGATGCTTTCTCTAGTGCCCGTACTCCAACCCATTGTCCAGCCCTGACCCGTGGACCGGCTGATAGGGCTCAACGGCAAGAATATTGCCCAGGATACTGCGCTCCTGCGGTGTGAACTGAGCCTGGAACTGGCCGGAGTTCATCATCGCCTCACGCTGTTCGGGTGGGTACTCGCGCAGATCGCGAAAGGCCTTCTTCATCAGCCGCTGCCGGTCCGCGGGCAGAGTACGGAATTCCTGCACCGACGCGCGCACCTGCTGGCGCATTTCAGGACTCAGGTGTTCCATAGCCTCGATGCGGTCGACCGTACGCTGGCGCTGATTGGGAGGCATCCGGTTGATCTGCCGCAAGCGGTCGAGCAGCTTCTGCTGCGTCTCCGGGGGGAGCCCTTTGAAGCCTGGTTCGCTCTGCAATGCCCTTTCCTGCTGCTCGGGAGACAGATTCTCGTGCCGCTGCAACCAGGTGCCGAGGTGCGCCTGCTGGTTGTTTTCAAATCGTGGCCGAGGAGCCTGCTGGGCAGGCCGGGCGAAACAAGGAGTCGCCACGACCGGCAGTACCAGCAGCAGCGCCGCGAAGACACGCCGAGCGAGCTTCCCGCTGTGGGATCTTGCCTCGAGCTCGTTGTGCCTCGCCATGGTGGTGCCCTCCGAAGCGGTTACGTCGACCGTCCTATTCGGGCGCCTCGTTTCCCGGTTTATTGTGCCTATCGGCACCGATGACTACTCTCCCATTAGTTCGAAGCGCCGGTCCCGTTATCCTCGTCCCCGTCCAGAGCATTCAATTGCTGAAACAGCTGGGCGTTCCCATCATAAGACTGCAAGTCGCGCACCGTGGCCGAGGTCTGAGCAACCGCCACCGGCTGGTTTTCAAGCAGGGCAAAGGTTCCGCCGCCAATCACCAGTACCGTGGCCATGGCGCCCGCCGCAAGCTGGCGCATCTGCAGGTTGCTGCTGTAAAGCAGCCAGGCTTTGGCACGCTCAAAAAAGCTGGCAGGTGCGGTGGCCTGTTCCGTCCGCAGCCGGGCATACAGCTTGGCGTCAAAGAAGGCGCTGGGCTCCGGTGCCTGCCATTGATCCAGCAGCTTCCAGGTAGATTCCAGTTCGGCCAGCTCGGCCGCGCACTTGGCGCACCCCGCGACGTGCTTGCGGGCCTCATCCGCCAGCGGCCGGGACTCGAAGACCGCTTCGGCCAGATCGTTTTTTATCTCAGTGCAAGTCATATTCTTCCCCAATTTCTTAAGCAAAATCCTTCAGGTTTTCGCGCAACGTCTGGTAGGCCCGGAACAGCAAGGATTTGGTAGCTGACTCGCTCAGCTTTAGAACCTCACCAATCTCCTTGTAATCCATGTCCTGATACTTGTGCATTAACACCGCGGTACGCTGCCGTTCAGGCAGCGCCATCACGTGCTTCCGAATCGCGTTCATTCTCTCGTCGCGTACCAGCTCCTGCTCTACGCTGAGGGTCTTGTCGGCTACATCCGGAGTGGTGCCGGTTTCCGGATCTGGCTGATCAAGATAAACATTCTGTGCGGTCCGCTCATGCTTGGTGTCGCGCGCGTGGTTCACTCCCAGGTTGGTCGCGATGCGGTAAAGCCAGGTGCTGAACTTCGCCTCGGCACGATAGGTCTGCCGCGAACGATACACGCGGAGAAAAACCTCCTGGGCCAACTCTTCCGCAACCGCCTGATTACGAGACATACGAAACATAAAATGAACCATCTGTTTGCGGTACTTCTCGATCAGGATACTGAAGCCCGAATCGTCACCCTCCCGGACGCGTAACATGATCTCCGCGTCGGAGAGCTGTGCCCAGTCGACCCCGGGCGCATGAACCTGCGCCCCCTGCTGGGTGCCCTGGAAACCGTTCTGCGCAATGGCTAAGCTACCCATACCGTTTGTAACCCCACGCTCCTGACTAGGTTGCGCGGAGCCGGGAGAGTTTTGTGGGGTCTCCTCTTCGCCGGCCAAACCTGGACGCCCGGGGGTGGGAGGACCTTGCTGCTCTGGGGGAGGAGAAGCCATAAGGTGAATGGATTGTAACCGTTGCCCCGGGCCTTGGTCTCGCCCCGTTTCGTGGGATATGCGACCTGCGGAGCACCGGGTGTCTACCTGCCTGCAATCAATGAGTTATGTGAAACGTTTGGCCCAGTTGCGGCACTGTCGACCTTTAGGGGGTATAGCCTATAAACCGGTCAAACCTTAGCATACTGGCCCCCTCTGGATACTTGAGAATTAGGGAAGCATCGGGGGCGCCGTGACCGTTCGTGTAAACTACGGGTTGGCCCGGAGGGCGCTTAACTCAGCGGTAGAGTGCCACCTTCACACGGTGGAAGTGCGAAGGGGGAGGAGGAGCCATAAGGTGAATGGATTGTAACCGTTGCCCCGGGCCTTGGTCTCGCCCCGTTTGCGTGGGATATGCGATCTGGGGAGCACCGGGCGTCTACCTGCCTGCAATCAATGAGTTATGTGAAAACGTTTGGCCCAGTTGCGGCACTGACGACCTTTAGGGGGTATAGCCTATAAACCGGTCAAACCGTAGCATACTGGCCCCCTCTGGATACTTGAGAATTAGGGAAGCATCGGGGGCGCCGTGACCGTTCGTGTAAACTACGGGTTGGCCCGGAGGGCGCTTAACTCAGCGGTAGAGTGCCACCTTCACACGGTGGAAGTCGCAGGTTCGAATCCTGCAGCGCCCACCAATAAATCCCATAAAATAAGTCACTTAAAAAATTAGCCGGGTCAGCGATTTAACTCCGTACGTCATACCTACGTCATAGAGATCGCCCATGCGGTACGAGACCCACTTGGCCGCGCATACAATCGGCGCCCCTAGTCCGCACACGCCGTAGCTTGCGGCGCCGAGTGCTCTCCGTTCTGTAAAGGTAACAAAATCAGTATCTCAGGTACTTTCGTCATTGGCGCTCGCAGCCCGTCGCCCCTGGCTTCAAGCAACCCCCGCGAAGGTTTCTATTTCTAAATCCCTTGAGACTGGAAGCGGGTGATTCCAGACTGCGGGCGAGAGTCCCTAACCGGGGGGCGATGGGACTCTCGCCACTAGCAACGCGATATTGGAGATGATCTATGTGGAGAGAAATCGCCGCTACTGAACCACCCACGACCAGCGCCCCGGCCGCCGCACAGCCGGTCACCGAAGAGGAATTGAGCGCGATATTCGACCGGTTGGACTCAGCCCGGGACATTTTCCGCCAGAACCGGGAATTGCGGGAGGTTTTGTCCCGCCGCGACACCGAGAACCGGGAATTGCGGAGCCGCAACGCGGAGTTGGAAGAGATCATGCAGAAATTCGCCCCGATGCTGTTGGACGTGGCAACCACCATGGAATTGGCGGCAAAAAATGATACTCCGAGTCAACCCTAAAAAATGTACGTAAGGAAGCCTTAGAAATCGAGCGCAACTAAATCCACAGTTGGCCCCGCAATAGCCAGGGCTAACCAGTCCGCTTACGCCAGTGTAGTGTGCCAGGGTTGTGTTTGCAGACCTGGCAACTCTGCTTGTGATCCTCCATACGTTTGCTGGCTGCGTCCCTCTCGTCCGCCCCATTCTTCCTCAGCTCCATAAGTGTCGCTTGAGGACAGGGAAATGGCAGCCGGACCTGAGTTCGTAGTGGATGACCGTGTCAGATTTATTGGGACTGACACGATTCAAACTATAAGGCGGTACGACACAGAAGCGCTCGAAATCAAATCCAGCGCGGTAATGATGCAGCCAGCCTCTCGGATAATTGACACCATCTCTGGCGCAATTTGTCGTGGAACAGTTCGAGTTAGCGCGCCGTACACTTCAGATGCTTTGGAGTGCGAGGCTCTCGATGCAGCCGAGATGTTCCACATGTTGGGCTACCCAGAATCTTGCGAAGTGCTCCAAGGAAGACTGCCCAAAGCTGCTGTGCGCTCGTCACGGCAACCGGTATGACGGTCGCTGTGCGGACTGCTGGGAGACCGCGAGCATAATCCTCCCGCCTCTGGGCACTCGCAGTCCTGGGAGAGCGTAATTCCGCACTCGCCTCACCCTTTCCTTGCCTTCGCCCATCTCGCCTTTTGCGCGGCTGCAATCCTCGCCCGTCCCTCTGTGCTCATCTTCCGACGCTTAGGAGCAGCGACCGGCTGAGTCGTCCGAGGTAATCCGCGCTTCAGGGGTGCCTCATGACCGGACAATAAGGCGCGAGCTTGCTCCAGACTCCGAATCATTGTGTCGATACTCTCGACGATCTTGTCGCGGTCCATGCCAAGAGGCTATCTTTGTAGCTGTCGGCAGGGGAACTAGTTAAAATAGCGGCCTTGCTGCTTCAGCAAGACGGTTGAGGAATGACTCGTCAATGTCGAGCTCCTTTGCCAGATCCTTGACGAGGGCTTCGGACGGCGAGACGTTGCCGTTGCACTGTCGCATCACATCGGTGACATCCATCTTCAACTTCTCAGCTAGAGCGACGAACGTCCGAAATTGCTTGGCGCAAGCCGCACCGATGTGTGTGTGGAGAACGTATAGGGTGGTTTGTATTTATCTGGCATCTTCTAGCGCAGAGAGGCGCCCTTGATGTACCGCCAGCCTAATACGATTAACGGTGATGTGATCAGCACGTTCTATCCGATTACCTTCGACTGGTGTTTTAAGGCTACGCTATCTTATACTCACCGGAGCCCTCCCCCTATCACAGGGCAATGCTCGAACAGCTAAGAGTACTCCGCGCCCACTGTAAGTACACCCATGAAAGCCGCTGAAAGCCGCAAGTTCTTCCACCGCCTAAACGCTGACAACACGATTGACTCTATCTGTCTAAGCTGCTTCCTGACCGCTGCAAGAGTCGAGAACAAGGCTGACCTTCACGAACGTGAGGCTGCTCACCAGTGCGACCACAAAGACCCTTTCATTCTCTCAGAGAACCTTCGAAGCCTCACGCGGTATTGGTTGATGGCTCCCCATGATGAAGTTGATCGGCATCCTCGATCGGAGCGTTGAGCGCAGTGCCAATACGGCCTGTGAGTGGACGCCACAAAGCCAGGGCTGCCCAGGAGCGACCGCAGCGAACTTCTGAGGCTAGGATACGACTGCCCACGGTGCCGGTCCGGGAGCAGTATTGAAAACGAATTTCGATGAGTGACCGCGTGCCGGTCCGTTCTGTTTGTGTTCTACCAGCAGCGCGGTGTCGATCACCCGATTTGATTGTCTTCAGGTCGCGTATCGTCAACGACGCCAGTCCGCGATCTTCTGTTAGCCTTTTCGCCAGCGATTCTATTCCTTAGGGCTGACACTAAAACTCACTTCCCACCGCACGGGCTGCTGCTGCCCTTTAAAGCTGAGCATAAGCGCGTTACCGGTCAGCAGATGTTGCTCTGCAATTTCATCACTTCCCTTGGCAACCACCTTGAGATGTTCGATGGTAAAACCTTCGGGAAGATAGAACCAGAGCGTATAGGGCTCGCCGGGCACCGACTCCGACATTCCGGATAGTTTGTTTTTGGAACTATCCCACTGCTGATCAAGGATGGAATAGGCACCGGTGATATGGCGAGAATTCCCAATCAGTTGCGGTCGAGCCAGCACAGGGTGGATTGACAACACGCGCGTGTCGTGAGGTTCGATGCCGATCGCAATCTCATCGGAAAACACACCGAGAACTTTCTGCCTCCAGAAGTCGAAGGCGACATAGCTGGCGGTTGGGTCGAGCCCTAGCTTATCTCGCAGCGAAATTTTCCGGTTTGTGGCTTCGGATCGCCAGTTGGTGAAGCCGACGACATCGTATGTTCCCGACTTATCATTCACTTTCAGATCGAGGATGTCAGGATAATTGTGAATATAGGAGTCAGCGCGTTTCTGGCGAAAGGTCGTGGATCGCGAGTCGGTTCCACGGCTGAAAAGATCGAGCGGAATGATTGGCATGGTAGGCATGGTCTGTTGCAGGAGTTTTAGTCGTTCCTCGGGTAGATCTGCCATGACATTTCCGACTGGGTAGGCCACGCCTGTCAGGGAGATGAGGCTGACGATTGTGCGGGCTTCCTGCTCCGTTACCCCTACCCCGGTCACAGGGTCTTCCCGGCTGACAATCTCGTGCAGTACATCCGGCAACCGCTTTGTCCTGGCTTCCTCGATAGTCATCGGCTTGCCAAGTTCAATCCCTTCACCCGGCATGACGTAGGCGAAGATGTGATTCGAGAATGCGTTCCCGTTGATGGAACTGAAGAGGGGATACATTCCCTGCCAGTTGTTGTACAGGTCGTGGCCATTGAAGAAGGAATTGAAGTAGCCGACCCCATTGAGGGGCATGCCGGCCGGACATCCTTCGAGGAACACCTGCGGCCCAATGGTTTCGCGGATGGCTTTCATCCGGTTGCGATAGACAACGACAGGGTCCGATGATTTGTCGTAGAGCTTCTCCTTGTCGAGTTCCGGGAAGGCAAGCGGAATCGAACCTTCGCCATCAAACTTGTAATACTCGAAACCCCATTTATCCAGGGTGGTAAACAGTTCCCGAAGAAAACCCACCACTTCCGGGTTGCTGGAGTCAAGGACAGGAGTGTGGTAATCGGGAATATGGTCGCCTTCGACCGCGCGCAGGTACCACTCCGGATGTTGTGTAAGGGCTCCCGCATAAACATTGGGCACGAGCCACAGCCCGGCTCGGAGGCCCTTGGACTTTACGTAGTTTGTGAGCCATTGGGGGCCATGCGGAAACTTTGTCTTATCCCAGTTATCGATCCAGTAGTGTTCTCCATCTTTTCCGCGGTCATAGCCGTCGTCTAACTGCACAAACTGAAATCCGTAGGGTTTGAGGTTCTTTGCCAGCCAGTCAGTGTTCTGGACGATGTCCTTCTCTGTGACGTCTTTGTAGTACCCGGTCCAACTCGACCACACCATGGGTGCCGTGCTGAAGTAGCTGTCATCCATCGGTACGTAGAAGGGTACGCCGAGAGTCTTGGTGTAATAGTCGGGGACAATGCGGATGTAGGTATTCCCCGGAACCGGCATAGTTACATCCATGAGACTTGGATCCTGACCGGCGCGACGTAATGTTGTGTGCTCTGAGAATTGAATTACCGCGTCCTGTTTACGGTCGAACAAGCTATGAAACACCGATCCTGAAACCAACCCCAGCGCGAAATACATAACCTCGGGATTCTTCAGAGGAAGAAAGGACTGGTTGCGTGTTTCCGTCCCGCCGTATTCGAGCGGCGCTTCATCGGTCCCGATCCAATCGACGGGAAATCCCTGCGGATCTAAAACGCGTGCAGGTATCCGATTGAAAGGGGCCGGTGCCTCTGCCGTGAGCAGGGCGTTGGTCTCTGTACTGGAGATTTTGAGCATGTTGTGGCTGATGTCAAAATTCCAGGTGGTAATGGGGTGAGCCGTATGGATGGTCAATTGGGATTGACTCATTTGCTCAACCGACCAGCCGGTCAGGGGCAGAATCGCGTTCTGGTCTCCGAGGTTAATCCGAACGTCCCGTAGGATTACGCCCAGGTTCTCCTGCGAAATACTTAGGATGCTTCGTTCTCGATCGGCAGTGATCGTCCAACCCTGGTTACTAACGCTGAGGGGCGCGGCCGCATGGGCGTTGTTGGCCGCAAAGATAAAGAAAGCCGACATAGCGATCGGCAACAAGCTCCGCATTTGTGCTCCACTCACGCAGGATTCAGCGCCGCGCCAACAAATCTCGCTCTCTGTGACGAGCCTCCGGCAAATTGCTGCCGCATGATTCACGCACGACCAGCTCTGTGTCGAGAACAATCGAACGGCGGGGGCGGTCCGGGTCCTCAGACGCTCCAGTAACAATCGGGCACTGGTGGTGCCGATCTCGCGCGCAGGCTGGGCAACGACCGTAAGAGGCGAGCGAAGCAATGCTGCCGAGGGCGTGTCGCCAAACCCGACCACGGCCATTTCTGCAGGTACATCGATGCCCCGATCCTGAAGCGCCTGGAGAACCCCCAGGGCCATGTTGTTACTCACTACCAGGATTGCGGTCGGCCTCTTTGCAGCCTGCAACAGCTTCGACACAGCCTCGTACCCACCCGCGTGGTGAGAGAAATCCGCACATACAGCCAGCTCAGGCGACACCGTCAATCCCTTTGTGCGAAGAGCCTGTTCATAACCAGCCTTGCGTTCGCGGGTTGTGCTGAGCGAGACTGGGCCGTCAACGAACCCGATTCGCCGGTGCCCCAAGCGGAGAAGATGCTCGACCGCCTGGCGCGCACCTTCTTGATTCGATACAGTCACGAGATCGACATTCAGTCCGTCGGGAATACGGGAGACGGCCACCAGGGCTATGCCCGCGTCCAGGCAGTATTGATAGTCGACGCTGGGTTTGCAACTAGCGGCAAATAGAATGCCGGCGACGCGCTCCGCACGAAGGGTGCTGAGCTGAATATGCTCGCGCTCAGGATCCTCGCCGTAGTTAGCGAGCAGCAAGGAGTATCCTGCGTTCTGGAGCACCTCCTCCGCGCCCGCAATGATGCGTGCGTAGAAGGGGTTTTCGATATCGGGAAACACCATGCCCAGGGTTCGAGTACTGCGGACACGCAGGTTGCGAGCGGCAAGGTTGGGTTGATAACCAAGCTTGCGAGCGGCGCTACGCACCTTTCGGGCAAGCTCGCCGCGCACTCCGCCACTGTTGGAGAGGACCCTGGAGACGGTAGCGGTGGAAACACCAGCTAGCTGGGCGACCTCCTTGACGGTCGGGGCGGCGATGACGGGAGGTGTTCCAGGTTCTTTTTGCATCAGTCAGGAAACGTAAACGATTACCAGTTCGCTGTCAATCTAGAAGCTATCGCTCACACAGCGGAATCCCAGCGTGCCCGCACGATCGATGCTCGGCGCCATCAACAGTAGTTTGCCGTGCTGGTCATTGCGATAGGCTTGCGGAAAATACCACTTAGAACCCTGCGGCTGATAATAGCTTCCGCCGCGCAAGACGGCGCTTCGCGTGTGCTCATCGACATATTCGTCTGTCCATTGCCAGACATTTCCAACCATATCCATCACACCGAAACCACTTATGCCGGTCGGATGCGCATCCACGTCATCCGGTCCGTGCAAGCTCCGGTCCTGGTCAGAAATGGGTACCGCTTCCGGCTTCCAGCTATTTCCCCAGGGATAAACCTGGCCGTCCGGCCCCTGCGCGGCATATTGCCACTCCCATTCGTGGGGAAGGCGTTTTCCGGCCCATGCTGCGTAGGCCCGCGCATCTTCGAGCGAAACCCAAGTCACTGGTTTATTGGCCCAGCCTCCCGGGTAGGTGCCGTCCTTCCAGTCCTTCAAGAAATTCGCGTCGTCCTTGGGATGATAATGCGTGGCATCGAGGAAGGCTTTGAATTCCCGGTTGGTTACCGGATATTTATCCATAGCGAACGCGTTGATATGCATGAAGTGCCGGTGAAATCGGCGGGGTATGTCTTCCCAGGAATATTGGATATCAGTACCCGCATCGTTCGCGCCTTCCAATTCCATTCCGCCCACCGCAAAAAGAAAGTCGCCTGCGGGAATGCGAATCATCTCCGACGAGGAAGACGGCCTGGCGGTCGTGGGTTTGATCTCCACCATCTGTTGCGGCAGGGGCGTCCACTGATTCGGGTAGCTGATCAATGGCCTTTCCGTCATGCTCTTCATTCTCTCCATCAATTGTATTAGCGACTTATCAGGTTCGCCCAGGACTGCGACTACGGCGCCAAATCCGTGCTGCTCGATGGGAAAGGAGAGCCGCGCCCAATTTCCCTCGCGAGTCATGTTGGGAGTGAGTTCGACTCCGTGATAGATATCAAAATAGCGGGTTCCGTCAACCGCCGGGACAAATAGCTGCATGCCTTCGACATCAAATTCATTACGATTGACCATCGTCCATAGCGTCGCTTTGTCGGAGGGCCATTTGCTGGCGAAAACACCATAAGCAACGGTCGGATAGAAGGGTTCCCAGCCCGCACTAGAAAGTAGGGGAGACATCCTCGCTCGATCGTAGCCATTCGCCTGGTGGCTTCCGCATCCCGGGGCGTGATTCCATTCCAAATCCCCCAGATGTTCTCCCAACTCTCCCAGCCCACGCCGTTGAAGAATGCGAATTGAAGATCATCCGTCTTGGAACGGTTCCAACGGTCAGAGATATTCACCATGTGTCGTGTCTCAAGCCATTTGAATCGGTCTACGGCAGGCACGAATTGGAACTTGTATTGTCCCCATGTGAGCAAATTCCAAGCCACAGCTTCGTCGTGAGGCGCGCCTTCCGGTTGGAAAGCGAGTGGGTGCCCAATACTCTCCGCGGCTTGAAAGAACGCCTGGGGCACGCCGTCCTGCGTATCTCCGTTGATCCCGTCGGCATCGATCTCTGCCATCAGGCGAGCGATTGCCTTCGGCCATGGCTCCCCGGGAGGCCGCGTACCCTGGTCCCACATCATCATCGGGAAAAGAACACGAACTCCGCGGCGGTGAAAGTCCGCCACCATCTGTTTCACTCCGGGAAGACCACCAGGCATGGAGCGGACCATGTCGAGCTGATTTCGGTCGTCTATTCCCATGTTCGGATAGGTCGGCCAGATCAGAACCGCATCGATTCCCCCGTACCTCTTATCCAGGTCGTCCAGGTAGCGATCCACAGTATACTTTTGCGCGACCGGATCATAGAAGTAGCGCTCTTCGACCATCATTTGCGGTTGGATAAAGCTGTGTTGCGTCCATTGCAGGGCGGGTATTTCGTAGCGTGAGCCATCGTACCCGATACGAATCCTCCGCTCCGCGCGCCAACGGGTAATATCTTTTAACCACGCCTCATGAAGATCGCATGTGCCGTCTCCAACACCGGGTACGCCCTCATCCGTCGGCGTCAGGCAAGGGGGCGCCGCAATCATCAGTTGGTCCCAAGGGCCCGAGGGAACGTACTTGGTGTCTTGCGCCTCTGCGGCTTCTATCATCGCAACGGAAGTGAGAAGAAAAATCAACAGCCAGCAGCGGCTCCAGTATCGGTCTTTCATCACGTTCTCCCTTGAGGACATGGATTCGTTGGTCAGGATCGTGGACAGGCAGAGCTGGAGTGGTTCACATTCCATCCGGCCGCGTCGACACGGATTGCCTCCGATTGCCGAGCTCCATAGGTGGCAGTTAGATCCCGGGTTTCACCGGGTAAGAGTGAAATGTAGTTGTCACTCCACAAGATAGGAAGGATGTCGCTACCGGTGTGGCAAGAGGTTAGATTCAGCCGGATGAAGAAGGCCAGGCTCGGATTCTGGTTCTTCAACTGAATATGGGTAACCTGTCGCCCGTCTTCCTGTTTCGTCTCCATTGTTACATTCACCGATACCTTGGGCAAACTATTGAGCGATCGAAAATCCGCATAGGTTTGCGCGAGAGCATCGCCCACATTGGGTTCTCGCTGCGTGATTGTTTCAGGCTTGGTCGAGAGCCAATAAAAATTGGAACCCACCACCTTTCCGGAATCGTCGGTCAGAGTCAGCTTCAGAAAGTAGACCGGGGTCAGATCGGCAATTGCGGGCAAGGTGAACAACTTGTTCGTGCTATCGGCGGGTGCATTGATCACCTGCTGACGCGAAAACCTTGTTCTCATCTCCAGATCGTAAACCGTGGCGGTGAGGTTCAACCTCTTAACGTCCTGGTATTGGCTGCTTACCACCCAGATGCCATGGTCGTCGTATCCGTACAAAGGATGCAGAGCCTCGAGGGCATTCTTCGCGCCGAAGTATCCTCCGGCTACACGGAGCTGGTAGTCATACAGATTCCAAATCATCGAAGGCCATGCATTGTTCAACATCCAGATGACCACCCCGGTCGACGCATATTTGTTTCGCCCGTAGGCCTCGTACATCGCTCGAATCGCTTCATATCTCATCATCTGGGACTTCAGCAGAAAGTCGCTGAGATCTGACGCGTCCCCGTAACGCTGGTTCAGCGCCTTGATGAAGACGTGAAGGTCTTTGAAATCCACCAGGCCCGCATGGAAGGTCCACCAATCGTCGACTGGCCAAAGGTGCTCTTTGGGAAGTATCTCTTTTAGCGTTTCGATTTCCGGAATGGCCGGCCCGGGCCCTGTTTCCGTGTTGAAGCCGAATGCTCCTCCGCGATCGTTTTCGTCTCCCTTTTCCGCCATGAAGAATTCAGGCAAGACGTACTCGTAGGGCCCGATCATCTTGACTCCGCTCTTTCCGGTGACGCTCGTAATCTGGCCCGAGGCGGACGAGATCACCGGATTGGGCCAAAGGGACTCTCGTTCAATAGCGAGATACTTTCGTTCTAACTCGGGGGGTGGGGGATCGTCACTCCCATTCAGCCAGACCAGCATGCTGGGATGGGACCGCATGCGCAGCAACTGCGATTGCACCGACTCCTCGGCGATGGAAACATCCTCCTCCTGCCACCTGGGCCATGTTTGCCACAGCGAGCAGGATATTCCCGGCATGATCAGGATTCCTTTTTCATCAGCCAAGTCGAAGAACTCATCTCTCTCGAACATTCCTTCCAGCCTAATGGTGTTGAGTCCTATGTCCGCCACGTACTGAAGTTCGTCGCGCAGCCGCTGCGAGCTCTTTTCCATCAGTAGATCCATCGCCCAACCACCGCCCTGAATAAGCAATCTCTTGCCATTGATGCGGAAGAGCCGATGGTCATTTTCGTCCAACTCCGAAGTGATCTCTCGAATGCCAAAGCGGATCTCGGCGGAATCGGACATTTTCCCCTGGGTCACGAATCGCATGTGCAGCGGGTACAGATTGGGCCGCCCCATTTGCGCAGGCCACCAAAGCCGCGGGTTCTGCATGAGGAGTTGGGGATAAGTACTCGAATCAAAGAACACGTCCCTGGATTCCCGTGGTTTCAGCTCCACCTTCTGAGAAACGGAAATATTCTCTATCTCGCCCTCAAGTGTTCCAGCCTGTGGCTGGTTTGTGGCGTTGGTTAGCCGGGTTACGATCGTCAGGTCGGCTTTTGAAGTATCAGGCAACCGTAGGTGAGTGAGGACGACGGGAAATCTTAGGGCCACCGGACCACTGGTCACGATGGAAACATCGCCAAACAACCCCATGTCGCGATCCGGGGGGCCGGGATTCCAATCTACGAAAGAGATGGCCAGGTCGTATGTATGGGTAGGAGGGTAGACCTTGACGGCGATGGCATTCGCGGCGCCGGACCGGGCGAGAGCGCTGATATCAAACTCGTAAGCACGCCACATGCCCGCCGTCGTGCCCGCATCCGCCACCTTATGGCCATTGATCCAGATATCCGCCCGATAGTTGATTCCCCCAAAACGCAGCCAGACGACTTTTCCCCAGAGCCGGGAGCAAGGTTGAACTCTGTGCGGTACCACCAGGGGACGGCAAATCGACTTGTAGGATCCATGGGTAACTCGGCTTGAATCTTGTCACTTCTGAATTTATCTCCGATAATGTTCCGCAGGTTCACGCCGTAGTAGGGGTTTGGGACTAGTTTGTCTTTCGCAAGCGCGCCCAGCACCGTCCCCGGGACCAGGGCAGGGTACCAATTCGTGACTTGATAGCCTGGAGCAGAAAGAACCTTGCCAGTTTCCGCGACGTTAGCCGAGGATTGCAAAGTCCAATCGTTGAGCGCGAACGAACCTTCCGCGGCCGGTGACTGCGCAAAACCAGTTGCCGCGAGGAACGCGGAAAGACAAATGCCAACCATGATACGAAACGTAATGGGACTACCCTCGCTGTCTTTACCCCGGTAATCGATTGCGTCGTTCGTTTGGACCAAATTAATTCTGCAGCACCACCCCCAGCGATTTGCCGATCTCGAACAATTCGGTCCAAACGGACGACTTGATAGGAATTCCCGATCGACCTTGTTCCTCGGCCAATATCTGCTCCCGCTCGCCGGGCAGATAGATTCTTTCCACCCCCGAGGCCCGCGGAACGCCGCGAATCTCTCGAATCGCCTTGTCGACGCGGCTTTTGTAAATCGCAATAGGCTCGAAACAGGCTATGGGGAGAACTCCGAAAAGGTGTCCAACATTCTGCGCCTTTTCCAGATCTTGGTACATGTCTGTCACCTCACTGCCAAACGCAGCTCCGCTCAGCATCGTGCTCAGGAGTCCAATCATCAGCGTGAGGGCGTATCCCTTGGGCCCACCGACGGGCAACACGAAGCCCTTGAGCGCCTCGACCGGGTCGGTTGTCGCTAGACCATCTGGGCCTGTCGCCCAATCGTCAGGAATCGGAGTGCCGTCTTTGGCCGCGACAATGATCTTACCTCGGGCCGCGACGCTACACGCCATATCAAGAACGATGGGACGCTCTTCTCCCGCCGGCAGGGCAATCGAAAGGGGATTGTTGCCCAGGATAGCTTCGGTTCCTCCCCATGGCGGCATATGGTTGATGCCCCCGATGGTAAAGCTGAATCCGATCATGTCGTGGGCAACCGCCATTTGGGAGTAATAGGCTGCAGCGCCAAAATGATTGCTGTTCCGCACCGACACAAAAGCACAGCTTGCTGAGAGACCCTTACCGATCGCCGTTTGCATGGCGCGTATGCCAACCCACTGGCCCATGCCATTGTCCCCATCCACCACGGCGGTCGTCGCCGTCTCACAAGCAACGCGGACATTCGGTCGTGGGTTGACAACGCCGGCACGCAGCCGTTCGACATATATCGGGAGGCGGACGACACCGTGCGATGCGACACCCTGTAAATCTGCCGCAACCAGGTTGCCGGCGATCGCCGTAGCTTGTTCAAGAGGAACCCCAAGCTTCATGAGGACCACGGTACAGAAACGCGTGAGCAGCTTGGCGGAGATGATCACGTACCCATTCGTCTCTTGCATGTGAATTTCCAATCTGTCCCATCAACCTGCAAAACGAGGCTCGGGCAGCCCCTTGACCCCGGCATCGACCGCGAATAAGCCCCCTGCAAAAGGCGCATCGATGCGTTGTTGTTCGGTTAGCCCCAGCGAGGCCGAGGTCACGTAGAGAATGCTGCAATCTTCTCCACCAAAAGCGCAGCTGGTGGGACGTTGCACCGGCATCTTGATCACACGGTCAGTACTCCCGTCAGGCGCATAGCGGGTCACGCAACCACCATCGAAGGTGGCGCTCCACAAGAATCCTTCCGCATCGACGGTAGCGCCGTCCGGAACTCCAGCCCCGTCGGGCAACTGCACAAAAATTCTCTGGTTGTGCAGGGTGCCGCTATCCAAATCGAAATCGAAGATGAAAATGGTTCGCGTCCAGGAGTCGGCGAAATACATGATCCGATCATCCAGACTCCAGGCGATTCCATTGGATATAGTCACGCCGGCGACCATTTCCGTGAGCCGTCCGTCGGGATCAAAACGGTAGAGGGAGGCGGTTTCAGGGTGCCTGGCTTCATGCAGCGTCCCAACCCAGAATCGTCCGCGACGATCACACCGTCCATCGTTAAATCGCATGTCGGATTGGTGCAAGATGGGCCGGGCAATTTGCAAACCTCGCCGGTATGGAAATCGATGATAGCAAGACTGGAGCGAAGGGAGGTGATGGCGCCACCCTGTTGACGTAAGCCGATGGCCGTAACTTCTTCCTCCATGGGCCAGGTATGGCAAGAGGCCGTTGAAGGATGGAATCGGTGGATCGCTGGGCGTTTGATATCCACCCAATAGAGGACATTGTCTAGCGGACACCATACAGGGGATTCACCGAGCAGGCCCGCTGCCGGGAGAACGCATTCGACTTGTGGCAACTGTAGCCGCGACATTGTTGAGCAGTGTAATCGATTGCACTAAAAAATCGAAAATAAAATGAATTACTAGGCAAATGGACTGCAATCCATGTCATCTTTAGGAAAATCTTGACACGTTAATAGAAATCGATTACATACAGTGGATGCACCGCGCCAGCGAAAATGTCGCGCTTCTCGAGGAGAACACCATGAAGTCCCCATCCTTCCTCGGTGCATCGAGCCAACCAGTCGCGCAGTTCCGGCGCGGCTATGTCGTGGCCTGCCTGTGCTCGCTTTCGTTTTTGACCATCGTCGATCGGGTCGCTATCTCCGCTGCAAAGAGCCCCATGTCGGGCGACCTGGGCATCACCGACAATGTGTTTGGCTGGGTATTCGGAGCCTTTATGTCGGCTACACGCTCATGATGGTGCCTTCCGGCTGGTTGGCGGACCGTTACGGTCCCAGGAAAACGCTTGCGCTGATCGTACTGCTCTGGTCAGTGCTGACTGCCGCAACCGGGTGGGTGAAGGGCACAGCCATCCTTTTGCTGGTTCGTTTCCTGTTTGGCTTGGCCGAAGCAGGAGCATTCCCTGGCGCTGCGCGTGCTATTTCCAATTGGCTGCCGGCGCAGGAAAGAGGATTGGCCCTCGGTCTTCTGAATACCGGCTCCCGCCTCGGCGCAGCCTTTGGCTTGTCAGCCATGTCGTTCTGCATTTTGAGCTTTGGGTGGCGATTCAGTTTCATGTTGCTGGGTGTGGCAGGCATTCTGTGGTCGGCCCTTTGGTTTTGGTGGTTCCGTGACCGGCCACTTCAGTTGATTACCGATCGGTGACGGATCACGCGCAGACAGAGACCGTCGTTCGGCAGCAGGCTGCTGACGCAAGTTTGGCGGGAGAAGCTCTCGCTGGACAATCCTTGCTACGTTCCCCGAGTGTTTACTTCATCCTGTTTCAATATTTCGCCTCGCAGTTCACCTTTTTCATCTGCTTTAGCTGGTTGATGCCCTATCTGGAAACTCACTATGGGCTCACCGCCACCAGGGCCGTCCTGTACGTCGCTATCCCGCTTCTTTGCGGAGCCGTGGCGAATTGGATCAGTGGAACGACGGTGGATGCAATCTATCGCAAAGGGCGATGGAAGCGATCTCGCAGACTGCCCGCTATGTGCGGCTTCGGACTTGCGTGCGTAGCTGTCATAGCGGCGGCTTTCGTGCCTTCGGCCTGTGGTTTCGTTCTGTTTTTTGCTTGGCAACTTTCGGTGTAGATCTAACCTCAGCCCTAGCTGGACGGTTTGTGCTGACATGGGAGGAAAACATGTCGGCGCCCTATCTGGCGCCATGAATATGATGTATTTCTTAGTTCATTCGGCAGTGCGATCTTGTTTCCGATCTTGTTCGGTGTGACTGGGAATATAAGAAGTTATTTCTATCTGGCAGCCTTTCTAGATCTGGTAGCCATGGGTTGTTGGGGATTTGTCTTAGATGAGATCGCACCCCGACCCTGCATTCCAAGTAATGCACTCGGCGAAGGCCCCGTATTTTGCTGACTCTCAGGAGGCTATTATGAAGGGTCGCGAAACAAGAAATGCGATTGCACAGAAATGTCTCTACGTCTGGATCCTGATCCTTTGGACGAGCGCCGAGGCATTCGCGCAGGCCGGCCGCGGAAGCATCAGCGGCATGGTAACCGATCCAACCGGGGCCATGCTCGTGGAGCCGAGGTGACCCTGCGGAACCACGCAAAAGGGGTTGAGCAGCACTCCGTGACTAACGCAGAGGGCTTGTAAAGATTTGTCTCGCTGGATCCTGGTCTGTATGAAGTTAAGGCCAGCCTGAAGGGCTTTGAAAGGGTCGCTCAAGACAATGTGAACGTGACCGTAGATCAGACGACGACGGTCAACATCGCGCTACGCGTAGGCGCCGCGACAGACACCGTGACCGTATCGCAAGGTGTCGACCTGATGGAATCGAGCAACTCCACTGTCGGCCAGCTGATCTCCGCGGAAACCATCGATCGCGTCCCGATGTTGACTCGCAATGTCTATGAGCTGATACAACTGAGCGGCGGCGTGACCCCGGTTAACGGATCGCCCAATTCTTCGCAATCCAATGTCATCCAAAACATCTCCAATGGAGACCCGAACCTTGATGTCTCGGCGTACACCATCAATGGTTCTGTTCAAGGCTCTGTCTACTATATGTTCGACGGCAGCCCGCTCGGCGTCGCAACAGGAGCCTCTATCGCGCCGTCACTTCATGTTCCCGAGGACGCTATAGCCGAGTTTCGCATGGAGACCCAGGACACGCCGGCCTCCTATCAGAGCGGTGGCGCGGGCGTCATCAGTTTGGTCAGCAAGTCTGGCGGCGACCGGTTCCATGGCGACGCCTTTGTAGTGATTCGGCTCGATGTTTTGTCTGCAAACGAATATTTCAACAAGCAGAACGAGTTGTCGCAAAATGAGGCTAACACTCCGCCCGCCTTTCACCGTTACCAGGAAGGCGGAGCGATCGGCGGACCCGTGCTGCACAAGAAGCTTTTTTTCTTTGGCGATTACGAGGCCACGCAGCAGAAACAGTTCGACGGTTCCAACATATACACTGTTCCTACCGCAGCGGAACGTCAGGGCGATTTTTCCGCCGATACCGGCATGAAAATATTTGATCCGGTTGCTACTAATCCTGACGGGTCGCGAAATCAGATTATAGGCACTAATAGCGGTCCGGGATGCGGCACTCCGCAGCCCAACTGCATTCCCCAGGCCTACCTGAACCCGGTCGCGCTGAAATTTTTATCGCATTTTCCCCTGCCGACCGCAACCAGCTACGACCCGGTGAACAACCCCCAACGCTTGAACAACCTTTATGTTCCGGGTCTGGACCCGACAACCGCGCAGAAGTTTGACATTCGTATGGACTACTACCTCAGCGAGAAGCAGCACCTCTTCGGCCGCTTCTCTTTCGAGCGGCTGTACCTGGCCGGTGTTAACGCCTTCAACAACGCGTGGGATGGCAACTACGCCCAGAACATTACCAACGGGCGTAATATCCTGCTGGCGGACGACTACACATTTAATCCCACCACGGTGATGCAACTCCGCTTCTCTTTTGCGCGCTCCTATGTAAACCAGGGGGGCGATCCTCGCCAGAGCCAGGAGGACGACCTCGCCACGCTGGGATTCACCACCCCGACTGCCGCCGATGAGGTATACAAGACTCTTCCTTACGTTACTTTCAATGATACGGGCACCATCATCGGCGGCACGGCGCAGGAGAATACAGTTGTCGCCGCCAACGAGAACTACGACGCTAGCGCTACCGTGACAAAGGTGTGGTCCAAGCACACAGTCAGCTTCGGCGGGGAATTTATGAAGAGGTTCTTGAATATAGGGCAGCCGCCGGCGCCCTCGGGCGCATACAACTTCGACGAATCCGCAACCGATGACAACACCTCGAATCCTGGGTCGTTCCCGAACGGCAATCCTTACGGCAACGACATCGCTTCGTTCGAGGTGGGTTTGGGAACAGCGCCGGGCACTGAGTCATATAACTTCACCAAGGATATCTTCTCCGCGCAAGCCAGCCCTTATTACGGAACCTTCATCGAGGACACCTATCACGCCAGCCCCACTCTCACCATCACAGCGGGGCTTCGCTGGGACATCTTCGCCGGTAAGACTGAGCGCTTTAACCGCATGGAGTACTTCGATCCCAAGGCAAGTTATACAGCGAATGGCGTGGGCCTCATCGGCGGCGAGCGCTATGTAACCAGCGGCAATCGTAATCCTTTCGCCATCAACATGAAGGACTTTGGTCCTCGCGTTGCTTTTTCATGGCAGCCCGTAACTCACTGGGTGGTCCGCGGAGGTGCAGGCATCTACTTTGGACCGACCGCGGAGAATGTCTGCAACCTGAATAACAGCGACGGTTACAGTTCCATAACGAACTGGAACGCTACCTGTTATAACGCAGCCGGTAACTCAACGTTCAACGGTACGAGCGCCTGCGTAAATGCAGCGGCGGGGAGTCCTGCGCCGAGCACGACGGGCATCTATTCACTGACGAATCCGTTCCCCTGGGTGTGGTTCTACTCATCCAGTCGCCGACTGGGTTAGCGAACAACCTTGGCCAATATCTGAACACAGTGCTGCACTCGGCGCGTACGCAGGAAACGTATAACTTCAACTTTGGCATTGAATACGAAGCTCCGCACGGCGTGATTCTAAGCGCCGGCTACGTGGGCAGCAGAGGTCTATTCAATGTGATGAGCGCGGTTGATCTGAACCAACTTGATCTGGGCACCATCGGAAAATATGGAGCGTCGCTGTGCGTTAATACTTCAGACCCGAATTGCGTGATGGTGCCGAATCAGTGGGAGGCAATGCTGCCGCCGACGAACGTCAATTATGGCGCTTCGAGTGTCCCGCTGTGGGTAGGGTTGCAGGAGTTTCCGCAGTTTGGCAACGGCAGCTACGATCCGGGAAACGGCTATAACGCCGGCATCCAGGTGCATGGCTACCCCGGGGGCGATTCCGAGTTGAGTTCCCTGCAGCTGAAAGCGCAGAAGCGCCTGACCAGGCACTTCACCACGCTGGCTTCCTTCACCTGGGGGAAGTTGATTACAGATAACGACCTGCCGACATTGGGGTTCATTGGTTCTCACGCCGGGAGGGCCCAGGATTGGAAAAATCTGGAATATGAGCACGCGGTCAGTGCTCAGGATGTGAAGTACCAATTACGTGGCAGGTATCCTACGACCTGCCCGTGGGCGTAGGCCGGGGACTGAATCTGCGCGGGCCGGCCAATGCCTTCCTGGGCGGCTGGACGGCCAACGGTATTTTCTATCTGAGTGATGGTGTTCCCATAGCCTCGCCGATTGTCGGGGCAAACGTATCATACTTCGATCAGCGGGCCGATCTGGTTTGCGACGCTAGCAAGGGCGCGCCGCATACGGCAACGGCGTGGTTTAATCCAAACTGCTTCGCACTACCCGCCAGCCCTTTTGTGGCTGGAACAGCGCCGGTGTATATTGACCACGTGCGGACTATGGGCGCCAATGACGTGGACCTCTCTTTTTACAAAACTTTATCGCTCGGGGCAGAGAGAAACCTCCGCTTCGAGATATCTTCCTTCAACATCGCTAACCGGCCGCAGTTAGGGTACCCGAACGTGCCGTCGTACACGAGTGGGTGGGCCGGTAACAATTTCGGCACGATCACGAACACACTGAACACACCGCGCCAATTTCAGTTTGGATCGAGATTTACCTTCTAGAGCAAGCGGGCCTTACAGTGTGAGGCGCAGTCGTGGGCGATTGCAGGAGGAACTATGATTAGCATCCCTCCAATAATGAGCGCTGCACGCCGGGTTCTGTTGCTTGCCGTCTGCGGGATGTCCTGGACCATGCATGCACAGAGCACCGTTTCCAACTTCGCACTGCACGACGGAGATCGCGTTACCTTCTACGGCGATAGCATTACTGAGCAACGCCAATACACCGAAGACGTGGAAGAGTACGTGCTCACCCGGTATCCCAGCTGGAAGGTCAGCTTCCATAACGCCGGGGTTGGGGGCGACACCGTCGGCGGCGGGTGGGCCGGCCCCGTTGATCATCGCCTCGATCGGGATGTCTTCGCATGGCATCCGGATGTAGTCACCGTCATGCTGGGTATGAACGATTTCAACGCTCAGCCCGATCAGCCCGGTATCTACTCCAGTTACACACAGGGTTACCGGCACATCGTCGAGTCGCTCGAGAAGAATCTTCCCCAGGCGCGGATCACGCTCATTCAACCCTCACCCTTTGACGACGTGACCCGCGAAGCGGTCTTTCCCGGTGGCTCCAACGCAGTTCTTCTTAAATACGGCAGTTTTATCGCGCAACTTGCACGGGAACGAGGCACACAGCTGGCCGACTTCAATGCACCGGTGACCGCCATCCTCAGGGCAGTCCATACAGAATCTCCCGCTCTGGCGCAGCAGGTTATTCCCGATCGTGTTCATCCACAGCAGGGCGCACACTGGATCATGGCGGAGAGCCTGCTGAAGAGTTGGCACGCGCCGCCGCTGGTTACCTCGGTTGTGATCGACGCGGGCACGAAACCAAGTGCCGGCGCGACCAATACGGACTTGAACGGCCTTATCCGCACCAGAGGAGGAATCACCAGTAAAATCAGCTGGACGCAAACTGACAAGGCGCTCCCACTTCCATTTCCGCCACCCGAGGTCGATCCCGTGCTCACGCTAGTGCTCAAGCATTCTGACATAGTGGCGGCGCTGGATCAGGAAACACTGCAGATTCGCTCCCTCACGTCCGGAACCTATGATCTGCTCATTGACGGCCGTAAGGTCGGCGCTTTCAAGTCCGACAGCCTGGCGAGCGGAATCAACCTGGCGACCATCGAAACACCCATGCTCGAACAGGCCCGGCTGGTAGCCTTCGATACGGAAAAAGTAAACGAGCTCGAATCGGAGCGTTTCACAATCGTCAGTGGTTACACCACTGCTGAGCAATCGGCTACCGCACAATCGCTGACTGCGGCGTATCTCAAGGGAGTAGAACGCCAGCGTCTTGACGCCACCCCGCTGAGCCACCGTTATGACCTACTGTTGGAGGGTCACAAAACGGAAGGTCCCTAGGCGTACTTGTGATCGACGGCGGCGCACCTCGACTCCTCTTAAGGTTGAGGGGGCTGGGGAAAAGGAATGAGATGAAAAGAAGCTTGGCAATCGCGGCACTAGTTCTCTTTACCGCGAAGGGATTCGCGGCTGAAACCTATACCCCACCCCCTGAGTCCGCCGGAGGCTGGCGGACATGCCAGAATGATGAGGAGGTACGTTCTCTGGCGGGAATGGATCCGCAACGCCTCAACCTGATTAGAGATCAGCAGCTACAAGTATTTCAAGGGCCGTGGTCCATCGTGATCATCCGCCATGGATATCTTGTAGCGGAGTGGTTCGGAATTCCAACGATGCCGCACACGACCTTCGACGTTTGGTCCTGTACCAAATCGGCAACGGGAGTCGCTTTCGGCTTACTCTTGGATGATAGCGTGCATCACAAGCTTCCTCATGATGCACAGGTCACTTTAGATACGTCTCTCTATGATTTTGTACCAGAGGGCAATCCGCTCACCGACCCGGACAAGCAGAACATCAAACTACGGCACACGCTCACGATGACATCAGGCATACCAGGTGAATCGCGCGGGGTGATGGGTTTGGCCGTAGCCCCTCGACGTGGCGAGTACGAGTTTGCTCTGGGGAAGGAGCCGAACCGCTTTGGAATATCCGCAGCTAAGCTAACCGGTCAGCCAGGGACAGTCTGGGATTACTCTGACGCTGCTTTCGCTCACCTCTCCCTGTTCTTTACACATGCCACTGGGCGCGAAATTGACGATTACATGAAGGAGCGGGTCTTTAATCCGATTGGCATCGAAGATGTTAGCTGGGATCGGCAAGGCGGCTCAGGACATATCGGGCCACACACGAATGCGCATAGCGGCTTGCACCTTTCTGCGCGTGACTTTGCACGCCTGGGGTACCTACTGGCGCATGACGGGCGATGGCAAGGTAGGCAAATTGTCCCTCGATCTTGGATTCAACTGGCAACGCGAAGTTCCCAGCAGTTGAATCCAAGTTATGGATATACCTTCTGGGTCAATACGGACGGCGTGCTCTGGCCCACCGCGCCTCGGGACACCTTTGCCTTTAGGGGATACGGTGCCAATCGATGTTATATCGTTCCTTCGCTTGATTTGGTGGTGGTAAGGGTAGGAGATGCGCCTCCAAATTGGGGAGAGGAATCGCTGCTCCCTGCGGTAATGGCGGCCGTTCTCGATTCGCCCCCCGTCAAGAAGTGACTGAAGTTTGGGGGACCTCCTGTTGCAAGCGGTTGCCGGCAAAGAATTCTTGGCCAGCGGGTCCCGTCACTCGGCGGAGCCGCGCCGATCGATCTCGATCATTCATTCTGCGGCAGCGTCTGCGCCGTATCGACAGCCGGCGTACCTGGACGAAAGGCTTCGCCCGGAAGCCGGGACAGGAGCCAGCCGATCAACACGCATATCACAATGCTGATAAGCGCATCGGCTGCGAAGCTGCTGCGCACCCCGCCAAAGGAGTAAGCCCGCCCGTCGAGGTACAGCATGTACGCCACCGGAACGTTGGTGGCGGCGATAAGAAAGGTAAAAGTGGTAGCGGCCAGCGGATTATTCTCCCCGATGGCCTCAAACGAAAGCGCGACCGTGCCCGTATACGAGATCGCCTGGAACAGAAATTCGCCCAGAAGAGCAGCCGCGAAGGTCCACGGAGCGTGGGGCAGCACCAACAGGCTCAACGTGAACAGGCCGCCCAGTGTCCCGTTGGCCAGGTAGAGAAGGCGTAGCGGCATCCGTTTGGCGAGCAAAGGAAAGAGCAGGCACCCCACCATCCCGGGAACGATTGCCCCCACTCCCCCAGCCAGGCTCACCATCCTGGGTGAGGCGCCGAAATCGTTGCCCAGTCCTCCCAGCATGTTGGTCAGCGCGAAGGAACCGCAGGGAGTAAGGAAGAGCAGCAGGGTGATCAGCACTTCGCGCCGGCGCAACAGCAACAGGATCTCGCGGCTGAACTGGGCGAAGCTTTCGCCCGCCAACCGCCGGTCTGGCCCTGGAGCGGGAACAAAGAGGAAGATGATCGCGGGGAGAAAGACAATCGCTCCCACAAGAGCGGCTGCCAGCCAGAGCGGCAGCCGGCGCACCAATTCGCCTGCCACCACCATGCTCAAGCCCATGCCCGCGATGTACGCGAAGTTATACCACGCGCTCAGCTTGTTCTCGTCTTCTTTGCGCACGACGGTCGAAAGCCATCCGCCCAGCGCCGTCGTCGAAAGGATCGCCGCAGCAGAGCCTGTAACCAGGGCGATTTCGAGAATGACAAGATGATGGAGGCTCAGGACCGCGATGAGCGCCAGCAGAGACGCCAGCGCAGCAAAGAGAGTCGCATACCAGCGGCGGCTGAAGCGCACATCGAGCATCGGTCCAAACACGACCGCCCAGAAATTCGGAGACAGCGCCGCCGCCGTAATGCCCGCAATCCTCGTTTCGGAAACATGCTGTGCGGCCAGCATCTGGGGTATAGCGAAAAACGCCAGCCCACCGTACAGCCCAAACGATGAATTCGATATCCCCATCATCCAGATCGGCGGCGCGGTTCGGTCCGATTTCAAGCAAGTCTCCGGAGTTCTTGGATCCGGTCTTCATGGTACCCGGCTTCTCGCAGGGCGGCTACCGTTCGCTCTTGTCCGAGGAGTCGTGATACCAGCCTCAAAGCCGAACGGAGAAATACCGTTGCTCAGGAAAGAGGATGATGAAACCGCGCCTCTACATATATTACTTGGAAGACCGCCTTATTTTTCAGACTAGGCATGCTCGACGACAGATAGCTCGATGCGGTTTGTCACCGTATAAAATTGCGAGCCTTTAGACGTGTCGAGCCTGATTATGGCGCCAATACCAAATGCTTATGTTGCGTTAAAATGGGTTGATTCACACGGTGGAAGTCGCAGATTCGATCCTGCAGCGCTCACCATAAGCACAACAAATGAGTAGTCTGCGAGGCGCATGCTGCGTTTCAGCAATATCCGCCGGGTCCTCCTCCTGGGGGTTCTGGTTCAGGCCGCGGTTTCCTGGCTCCATGCCCAGGCGCCAAACCTTACTACAGATTGGATAGTGGGTCCGGGAAGCAGGGTGGACGACGTGCCCTCGTTTGTCTGGCTGGCGGACGGCACGGCGATCCTTGACGACGTGCGGCTGCCGGAATCACAGCAGACTTTCGAACGTCTTGACCCCGTCACAGCAAAGCGGCGTCCGGCATTGGACATGAAACGAGCCGTGACCTCGCTCAAATCAATCGATCCCGACGCCGGCATTCACAGCGCCCTTCCATGGCCCATCGTTTTCAACGCCGCAGGTAAGCAGGCGCTCTACGTCTTTAACGGAGACATCTTCCTGCTGGACCTGGATTCGGCTACCTTCTCCCGCTTAACTCAAACGCCGGAGGAGGAGAAGGATCCTGAGTTCTCACCCAATGGACGCTTCGTCTCCTTTGTGCGCGCCAACAATATCTACCTATGGGACCTATCCGCCAGGAAGGAGACACAGCTCACGAACGATGGCTCGCAGACGATCTTGAATGGCACCCTCTCCTGGGTTTATTGGGAAGAGATATTTGGCCGCCATGACAGTGGCTATTGGTGGTCACCCGATTCGGAGTCAATCGCCTATCTTCAGACCGATGAGGCTGGCGTGCCGGTGAGTACGTTCGTGGACTTCTCTCCGATAAACCCGCGTGTGATTCATCAGACCTATCCCAAGCCCGGTGAGCACAATCCCGTTGTCCGCGTAGGCGTCATTGATGTTGACAGCGCTTCCACCCACTGGATTCCAGTTACCGACAAGCCCTATGAGTGGCTCCTGCGGGTGAACTGGCTGCCCGATGGAAAGCACCTCAGCTTCAAGACTCTGGATCACAGCCAAAGGGAACTGGGACTGTATCTTTCCGATCGCGACGGAGGTGAGGTGAAGCGATTGCTCACCGAGACCGACCCCGCGTGGGTCAACGTAAACGACGATCTGTATTTCCTGCGCGACGGTCACTTTCTCTGGGCCTCGGAGCGCGATGGTTACATGCATCTCTATCGCTACGACGCGGACGGAACACTGGTCAACCAGGTGACCAGGGGTAATTGGGCCATCGTCTCCTCTCACGGCGGAGCCTTCTGGGTGCACCAGGGAGTCGTCGGGATCGATCAGGCAAAGAATTGGATCTACTTCACCGCGCTCAAAGACGGCTCTGTCGAGCGCCAACTATACCGCATCCATAGCGATGGCAGCGGACTGAAGAGGATTTCCGCGGAACCCGGAACGCATGAGATCGGCATGTCGATGGATGCCGGCTATTACTTCGATGCGTACTCGAATATTCGCACCCTTCCGGCGTTGCGGCTCCATGACTGCGGAAGGCGACCTGAAAGCAACCATCGCCGCACCTCGACCTGATCTTCTGCCTGCGGACCTGCAGTATCCGCAGCTAACGACTATTCCGGCAGCGGACGGCTTTGCCATGCCGGCGCAGATCCTAAAGCCGAAGGACTTCGATCCCACGCGCCGGTATCCCGTGATCCTGCATGTTTACGGTGGGCCCTCCGCGCCTACGGTTAAGGACGCATGGCAGAGCGAAACCCTCTTCGACAGCGTGTTGGCCAGCAAGGGTTACATTGCGGTGGCGATCGATAATCGCGCCGCCACCGCGATCAGCAAGACGCTCGAGAACACCCTGGCGGCTGGTCCGGGCGCCGGAGAAACGGCGGACCTGGTTGCCGGCATTCGCTGGCTCAAGGCGCAGCCCTGGGTTGACGGTAGCCGGGTCGGCGTCTGGGGTTGGAGCGGAGGCGGTACCGTTACCCTCAACCTGATGACCAGGTCAAAGGAGTTCAAAGCCGGCATCGCGGGAGCTCCTGTGACCGACTGGCGCTTCTACGATTCCAAGTGGGGTGAGTCCTTTTTGCAGCTGCCGCAGAACAACCAGGCCGGTTACGACAGCGCCTCGTTGATCCCGCGGGCTCGCGACCTGCACGGCTATCTCATGCTGATCTACGGCACCTATGACGATAACGTTCATCCGCAGAATGAGGAGGCGTTTATGAATGCCCTGATCGCCGCCGGCAAGCCTTACCAGGTCGAGCTCTTTCCCATGCGCAAGCATGGATTCGTCGATGCACCCGCGCTCCTCCAGCGATACAACGCCATGCTCGCCTTCTGGGAGAAGAACCTCTAACCATCCCCCTGATTGCGAAACTGCTCTAGAAACCCTATGGTTACAAAGCGCACAGATCTTCGGAGGTAGCTCTGCACAACCATCCTCTCGTGGCGAAGCTTCGGCAAAGGATCGCAATCGGCATTCTAGTTCTTCTGTGGGCAGGGTCTCCTCTCGGGGCGCAGCGGGCTTCCATGCAGAGTTTTCAAATTCCCAGTCACGGAGGGCTGCTCAACGCGTTCGTCTACGTCGCTGCGGGTGCGGGACCCCATCCGGCGGTGGTGCTGCTGCACGGGTTTCCCGGTAACGAACGCAACCTCGATCTGGCCCAGGATATTCGCCGCGCCGGATGGGATGTTCTCTACTTCGACTACAGAGGCTCTTGGGGCTCCCCCGGAGACTTCTCGTTCTCGCATGGAATCGAAGACACGGCGGCAGCAGTCGATTATTTGCGATCGGCCTCCATGGCGAATATCCTGCGCCTGGACCCTTCGCGGATCGTGCTCATAGGACACAGTATGGGCGGCTTCATGGCGGTGCAGGCGGCGGCTGCCGACCCTGCGATTGCGGGCATTGGTCTTATCTCAGCCGCCGACATTGGCGGACGTATTCCGCGCCCCTTCGCCAAAGACCAGGAACAGGCAACGATCAGGGCGCTGAGCGAGGGCTACGAACGAGACGGAATGGCGCCTTTAAGTGGCTGCACGCCCGAGGGGCTGGCCCGCGAGGCGCTCGCCAATGCGGCGCAATGGAGCTTCAAGACTAAGATCAGTTCACTCAAGAGCCGGCCAATGCTCATCGTCACTTCTGATGATGCCTATGCCCGGGGAGGCCAGGGATTCGCGGGCGCACTACGCCATGCGGGGAATAACCGGGTAGCGACACTGCACCTTGATACAGATCACGCCTACTCAGATCAGCGCGGCTTGCTTTCGGGAGCAGTTCTCAGGTGGCTTGCAACCGTTGCCTCTCCACCGCAGTGAGCTATCTAATGCGCAGCGTGATGGTGGTGGTGATGATGATGATGATGGTGGTGGGTCTGCGCAAAAGCAGACGCCGTGAATAGCATAACCGCGGTAAACAGCAGAGCCTTTTTCATGCCCCAATGATAGCAACAGCGGTGGGGAGGTGGATGCCGCTTCGGGTTACTTTTGGGTTACACCGATTCCACAATGAACCAACGTGGTCACGAGAAATCTTCGATCGCACTCACTGCGCCACTGCGCTTGCGCCGGGTGCGGAAAAAGAACCCCAGGGTGATGAGCAAGTAACCGAAGTATAGATACGGCAGCCAGGAATAAGGCGGAGCGGGAACAGGATAAAGAGTTCCCGCCAGGGCCATGACCATGGATACCCCTCCCAGAATCGCGATCACCAAAAGCGCCGTGGACAGAGCACCCTGTCTCTTGAGCTGGAGCGGTAGCGCAACGCAGGTAAGTCCGTAGATGGTGATGAATCCGTAGACCGCAAACGAGCCCAGCCAGCCATAGATGTCGGGGCCGGAGTAGCCGAGGATGGTGAGCACCAGGGTTGGGATGAGGACCACGACGGCGGTGAGCACAACGGCCAGGTGCGGAGTTTCGTTGCGGCGGTGGGTCTTGCAAAAATGAACCGGAACCAGCCCGTTATGGGCCATGAGCAGCAGGATGCGGGCGCCGGCCGTGACGCAGGCCAGGCCGCAGGCAAACATGCTGACCATGGCGCCGGCGTCAATCACGATGCCCAGCACAGGCAAGGCAGCCTGGTTGGCAAGCACGTGCATCGGCGCATCGGTCTTCTCCAGGGCCAGGCCTGTGCCGCGAAAGCCGAGCACTTCGGCATAGGCGGTGAAGATAAAGAACACGCCCGCGCCCAGGGCGCACTGCAGAACTGCGCGAGGAATGGTGCGCAGCGGTTCTTTCGCCTCGTGGCCGAGCGCGGTCGCACTCTCAAAGCCAACGAAGCTGAAGATCGCCAACACCAGCCCCAGGCGGACGCTCGAAATCGAACTGCCCTGCAGCCGCAATTGCGGCCAATCGAGGTGTAGGCCGTTCTTCCATAAAACCAGAAGCAACACCACCAGGATGCAAGCGACCGACGCCGCTTCCAGCCAGAGCATGGTTCGGGCGGAGAGCTTCACATCCCGGTATGCCATGGTCGCGGCTGCGAGAACACAGGCCAGAATGAGCAGGGAAGGCGACGCCAGGTGGCCTGTCAATAATTTCAGCAGCACGTTCGCATACAGGGCGAAGCCGGCGGCGATCGAAGAACCCGTGGCGACGTAACCCAGAAGCAGGGCCCACGCCGCGATGCTGGCAAACACCGGCGGCAGCGAATCCGTGGCGTAGCTATAGAGGGAGCCGGGGGAGGCGGAACGGCGCGCCAGGGCCCCGATGAGCAGTGCGATCAGCGTGATCTGGACCGTCGCCAGGGCATAGGAGGCCCAGGTGCCATTGCCGGCCAGGGCAAATACCAACGGAATCGTCAGGACCGGCGAGGTGGCGGGCGCGATGGCGCCCACCGACTGGGCCAGGGTTTCCCAGGGCGTCAGGATGTTATGGCGCAGGCCATATTCGATCTGGCCCACGGGAGAGTCCGATTCAAATACAGCTGTGGTCTCGGGCGGCAGTGGTGCGTCCTCCAGAAAACTGGTTCAAGGTAACTGAGTTTGCGTGCGACGATGAAGGGAGGCCGGAAGAGCGTGTCCTTAGTTTGCGGGGAAGCCGAGGGGGAAGTCAAAGGATTTTTCGACGGTGTAGAGTGAGCATGGAGAGGGGCATACGTTGTTAACGCAGCTTGCCGAGCGGGCGCTTGGCCTTTACGATCTTCCCCGGAACTCGAGCGTCCACCTCGTCAGCCTTTCCGAAAATGAGACTTACAAGATAGAAGCTCCCGGCGGCAGGCGGTGGGCTTTGCGTCTCCAGCGGCCGGGATATCAGTCAAAAAATTCGCTGGCTTCGGAAATTTCCTGGCTGGTCGCATTGCGGAACGATGGCGTCGTCGCGACCCCGGTTCCCGTAGCCGGGCTCAATGGGGAATGGGTTCAGGTTGCGCGGTCCCCAACCGATGAGGAACAGCGAAACGTAGTTCTTTTTGAATGGGAAAACGGCCACCAGCCTGAGATTGGAATGGATCTGCGCCACAGTTTCAGGACCCTGGGAGCGATCACCGCGCAGATGCATGCGCACAGCAGAACATGGCAGCGGCCGCACGGTTTTGAGCGATTCACCTGGAACTTTGAGACCGCGCTGGGGGAGGCTCCCCGATGGGGCCGTTGGCGCGACGGGCTGGGCATGACCGCCACCAGGCTCGACCTGTTTGGCCGCACGGCGGAGTTGATCCGGGAGCGCCTGCAGCTTTATGGCAATGCCCCGGACCGGTTTGGTCTGGCTCACTGCGACCTGCGCCTGGCCAATCTGCTTGTGCACGGAAGCGAAGTCAAAGTGATCGACTTCGATGATTGCGGCTTCGGTTGGTATATGTACGACGCCGCTACACCGCTGTCGTTTTACGAGCACCTGCCCCAGGTGCCCGGCCTGATCGATCGCTGGCTGGAGGGCTATCGAACGGTGTCGGCTGTGAGCAAGGCCGAAGAAGAAGAGATCCCCACCTTCGTGATGCTGCGGCGGCTACTGCTGGTAGCCTGGGTCGGCTCTCATGCGGAGACCGACCTCGCCCGGTCCCTGGGGGTTTCCTACACCGATCAAACGGTTGCCCTTTGCTCCGCTTACCTCAAGCGTTTCGGGTGAGGGTCAGTCGAAACGCACCATGATCTTGGAAAATCCGCTGGGATTTTCGCTCCAGGCCTTGATCATTGCCGGCGCCTGCTCCAGCGGGACGATGGCGCTCACGGCTTCGTCTACCGGAAAGCGGTGCTCCTCGAGCATGCGTATCACTTCACGAAAGTCTTCAGGGAGGGCATTGCGTGAGCCCAGGATATCGAGCTCCTTCAGCACGAAGAGCTTGGTTTCGTAGGCCACCGGCTCTTTGGCGTAGCCGATGTAAACCACGCGCCCGGTAAACGCTACCTCGTCTACGGCGCTGCGAAAGGTTTGCGGCAGGCCAATTGCCTCGATAATCACGTCCGGCCCTCGACCTGCCGGTAAGCTCAAGCAGTTGTTCGTGCAGGGGCTCTTTGGTGGTGTTGATGGTGTGGGTTGCCCCGGCGCGCATAGCAAGGGCCAGTTTTGCATCATCGAGATCGACGGCGATGGTCTTGGCCCCGCGGAAGCCCGAGGCGGCTATGGCGCCGAGGCCCACTCCGCCGCAACCAAAGATCGCGACTGCATCCTGCGCCGTGACGCGTCCCCGGCCCACTGCGTGGAAGCCCACCGTCAACGGCTCAACCAGGCAGAGTTCCTTGATGGTCAGCCGGGCAGGATAGAGTTTCGCGGCCGGCACGGCGATATATTCCGTCATCGCCCCGTCGCGCTGCACGCCCAGCGTCTGGTTGAATTGGCAGGCATTCGGGCGGCCTCGCAGGCACGCGGGGCAGCTGCCGCAGCCAAAGTAAGGAGAAAGGGTGACGTCCATCCCCGCGGCAAGCTCCGGATGCGCCTTGCTCGGTTCGGCGATGGTAGCGGCCACCTCGTGACCCGGGATGCGAGGAAAAGTGATCAGCGGATTCTTACCGCGATAGGAACTCAGGTCGGTTCCGCAAAGGCCGATCATGCGCACCTTCAGCAACACGTCGTCGTTGGTAGCGACTGCATCCGCAACTGTTTCGATTGCAACATCGCCGGGTTCTCTCATCACAAATGCTTTCATATCCGTGTGTTACCTGAGTCTCCCTGGCGTAGCAGGACGACCGGTTCCTTCTTACTCCTGGTTCTCCGGACGCCCGGAAGGCCAGACATAATTGAATACCGGAGCCAGAATAGCTTCGACCTGGGCCAGGAGCGCCTTGTCGAGTTGAACCTTGGAGCAGCTTAAGGCTCGTTTCCACCTGGCTGCGTGTTGCCAGACCGATGAGTGTGCTGGAGACAAAGGGATGGTCCAGGCAGAAGCGCAGGCCCAGCTCGGATAAATCCGCTCCATGCTCGCGGCAAAACTCCGCCGCTTGTCTGCCCGCTTCGACTACTTGTGGTGGCGCCGGGTGCCAGTCGGGGGGTCCATGTTCGGTCAGAAGCCCCATGCACAAACCGGATGCATTGATCAGCCCGATACCACGCTCCCGGGCGAAGGCGGTCAGAACTCCATCCATATCCGTATTCATGAGGTTGTAGTGGCAATAGGTAAGGATGCTGTCGACCGGCGCGGCCTCGGCAATGCGCCGCAGTAGCTTCGGGGGATATCCCGTGATGCCGATGTAGCGAGCCTTGCCTTGTTGCTGCAGTTGCCGCAAGGCGGGCAGAGTCTCATGGATAATCTGCTGCACGTCTCCGAACTCGACATCATGAGCCTGAAACAGATCGATATAGTCTGTCCGCAACCGTCGCAGTGACTCATCTATACTGGCGGTCACGCGCTTGGCTGAAAAGTCGAATTCGTCAAATCCGTAGCGTCCGCACTTGGTAGCAAGGATGACGCGTTCGCGCCTGCCCGCCAGGGCCTCGCCCAGTCGCGTTTCTGCGAGCGTAATCCCGTAGTAGGGTGACGAATCGAAGAAGTTAATGCCGCTGTCGACCGCCAGATGAACAGCCCTGATCGCTTCATCCGGGTCGAGTTTGCCGAAAACGTCGCCTAGCGCAGAGCTCCCAAAGCCAACCACTGAGAGGTTAAGATCTGTCTGGCCCAGCTTCCTGTATTCCATCGTTATTGGTTGACTCCGCTGGCCAGAAAGCCGCCGTCGACGACAAGTATCTCGCCCGATACATACGATGCTGCATCCGATGCCAGGTACACGGCCGCGCCCACCAGCTCTTCTGTTTTGCCAAAGCGGCCAATCGGAGTGCGCATCTTGAATTCCCGTCCGCGCTCCGTACTATCCAGCAGATTTGCATTTAGGTCCGTGCGGAACACCCCCGGCGCGATGGCGTTCACCAGCACGCCATGGCGGGACCATTCCACGGCCAGTACTTTGGTCAGCGCGCCCACCGCCGCCTTGCTGGCGCAGTAGGCGGCAACCTCGAAAAGTCCGACGTAGGTGGAAAGCGATGCAATATTGATGATGCGTCCATAACCGCGGCTGAGCATAGCCTTCCCGAAAACCTGGCAGCCTCTCATCGTGCCGTTCAAATTGGTGTCGATAATCTGGTCCCAATCCGCTTCTGGAAAGTCCAGCGTAGGCGCGCGCTTGGTGATGCCCGCGCAATTGACCAGGATGTCCACTTTGCCAAACTGATTCAGGACGTCATCGCGCAGTGCTTCTAACGTAGCTCGATCGCCCACGTCGGAGGTGCGGCGGAGCGTCTTGCGGCCTTTGGCTTCGATCTGGGCGGCAGTTTGCTCCACCTGTTCCGGCCGTCTCGAAGAGGCGACAACGTCCGCGCCGGCGTCTGCCAAACCAAGAGAGAGAGCATGGCCGATGCCGGTGGTGCCGCCCACAACCACGGCGGTTTTTCCCTGCAAATCAAAAATGGAAGGACTCATGTTTTTTCAGGGGGAGATCGCTGGTTGCTCGTTTGACCATCGATAAAGTAAGCGCTACATTGAGTCTATATCCACGGCAGAGTGCCGGCGAGAAGAAATGGCTGCCGAAAAGATACTCAGGATCGACCCCAAAGACAATGTCCTTGTAGCGCTGACCCAATTACCCGCTGGGGAAGCCGTCACCTTCGCCGGGGAGCAGTATATTCCGCCATCCGATATACCCGCCAAGCAGAAGTTTGCCATCCGCGATCTTGCCGTCGGAGACGAGGTCATCATGTATGGCGGAATCGTCGGGCTCGTCCGCCAGGCGATCCCCCGCGGCGGCCTGCTCAGCACGCGAAACGTGCAGCATGACGCCTCCGGCTTTGGTCCCAAGGTGGGCGATTATTCCTGGTCTGCGCCCGATGTCTCGGCTTGGTCTTCGCGCACCTTCGACGGTTACCATCGTGCGGACGGCCAGGTCGGCACGCGCAATTACTGGCTGGTGATTCCGCTGGTCTTCTGCGAAAACCGCAATGTGGAAGCGTTGCGCGATGCCTTCGAGGAAGAGCTTGGCTACGGGCGGCCAAAACTTTACCGCCAGCAAGTGCGGCAATTGATCGCTCAGCATCATCAGGCTGCGCGAGCAGCGGAGCGCGGCGGATCTCACTTCCGGACCGGACCGGAGCAGGTCTTTCCCAATGTCGACGGAGTAAGGTTCCTGGTGCATGAGGGCGGCTGCGGCGGCACGCGCCAGGATTCGAAGGCGCTCTGCGGGCTGCTCGCCGGTTACATCCATCATCCAAACGTCGCCGGCGCGACGGTGCTGAGTCTCGGTTGCCAGAACGCCCAGCCCTCCATCCTGATGGATGCGCTTCGTCAGCGGGACCCGGCCTTGCACAAGCCGGTTCTGATGTTCGAACAGCAGCAGTCCGGGCTTGAATCGGACATGCTTTCCGAAGCCATTCGCGCCACTTTCGAAGGCCTGGTTGAAGCCAACCGCCTTACGCGAAAACCCGCTCCTCTCAGCAAGCTCACAGTAGCCTTGAAGTGCGGCGGCTCGGATGGATTTTCCGGAATTTCGGCCAATCCCGCGCTCGGGCATGTCTCGGACATGCTGGCCGCCCTGGGCGCAAAGTCCATCCTGGCGGAGTTTCCCGAGCTCTGTGGAATGGAACAGAGTCTTATCAACCGCTGCGTGGATGCGAGCCAGGCCGACCGTTTCATCCAGCTGATGCGTGATTACGCTGCCCGGGCAAAGGCGGTGCACTCCGGATTTGAAATGAATCCCTCCCCCGGAAATATCAAGGACGGATTGATTACCGACGCCATGAAGTCCGCCGGCGCGGCCGGAAGGGCGGCACATCGCCCGTCTGCGCGGTCCTCGACTATCCCGAGTATGACGAGACGCCGGGTTGGCCTTGCTGTGTACTCCCGGAAATGATGTGGAGTGTGTGACCGCGCAAGTGGGCGCGGGATGCCAATGTTGTTCTCTTCACCACCGGACTGGGGACCCCGACCGGCAACCCGATCGCGCCGGTGATCAAGGTTTCCACCAACACCAGCCTCGCCGAACGCATGTCAGACATCATTGATATCGACACCGGAGCTGTCATTCGCGGCGAAACCACGATCGAGCAAGTCGGCGAGTCGATCCTGGAATTGATCCTCGAAGTTGCCAGCGGAAAGGTACGGACCAAGGCCGAGCAACTCTATCAAAACGACTTCATCCCCTGGAAGCGCGGCGTCTCTCTTTAGGTTACTCTGGTGGCGTGCTCAAGACAGGCATCCTCAATCCCGCCATCAACTCTCTTGTAAGTCGCATTCGGCATACGAATACCCTGGTCATCGCCGACCGGGGATTTCCATTTTGGCCACAGATTGAGACGGTCGACATTTCTCTGGTCGACGACATACCTCGGGTCCTCGACGTACTGCAGGCTCTGAGTAAGAACTTCGTCGTGGCCCAGGCCTTCATGGCCGAAGAGTTCCTCTCCGTAAATTCGCCCGCGACCAAGGATGCATTTGCGGCGGCGCTGACGGGCGTGCCCACTGGTGTACGAACCGCACGTGATCTTCAAGAAGCGAGTGCCCCAAGCCATCGGGCTGATCCGCACGGCTGACACCACGCAGTACGCAAACCTGATCATCGAATCGGGCTGACGCGGCAATCGACAATCCCGCAGGAAATCCGGAGGAGTGTAGTGCAGGGGCCTGCGGTTCAGGCAGGCTTGCGAGCGAGTGCGCGACGCAGAACGAGTTCGAGCGCCTGCTTCTGCTGTTCGTACTCCGTGTCGGTAAGACGGCCCTGAAGATGGTCCGTCTCGAGCGTGAAGAGCTCATCCTTGAGCGCAGCTAGCAGGCCACCTGGCGTACCCGCCTGGATAGGCGGAACAGTTGCAGCAACCTCGGTAGCGGAGGTGTTTCCCGGACTGCGCAGCAAAAAACCCGCACCAACCGCAAACACTAAAGTGATTCCCCCCAATATCCACCACTTGTACTTGTTCAGCGGATCGGGCGTATCGATGGGTACACCAAGGCCGCCTCCGGGACGGGTATCGTTGGCCGCCGCACTCCCTCCTGCGTCCGTTGCCCCCGCATTGTCATTGCTCTGGCTTTCCGCCTGCGTATCGCGGGGCATGGCGCCAGAGCCGGAGACAGTGAAAGCGAAAGGGCGGGACGGAGTGCCGTTGCGCGCAAGGTAGGTAAGCGCACCAGGGGTCTCATTCAGCGATTCGAAAGATACGCCCCCACCTGGCTTGAAGCTCATGCTCTTGGGCATCATCACCACGAAGCTGTCGGTCGTATTGGCAAAGCGCTGGTCAAAAGCGAGGCTGCCGGAGTAGGGCAGGTGATAGCTAAGCTGAAACTGCGTTACCCCAGGGCGCAAAGGAAAGAGAAAGGCATAGTGGCCCTTATCCCCTAGAGGAACGGGCGAGGACTGTACCGGCATTCCGCCAGGAGCCATGGCGGCCGAACCTTCGATCTGCGCATCGGGCGGCAGATAGAAATCGTAGGATTGCTTGCTGAACTGGGTGCGCGGGGGGTTAGAGTCGTTCTTGATAAAAAAGCTCTGGGTCACGCGAAGTCCCTGCGCGTCGGTCTCGACGCGCATCACGTTGGCTACCGTGCTCACTCCGGCGACCACGGCGGCGACATCATAGACCTGCGCATTCACATTGGGCGTATTAGGCGGGGCAGGCTGGAAATATGCGGCGCCCTGGTGATCGATGCGTATGAGGTGCATACCTGGATCGGGTGCATCGATCGAAAAGTGGCCCTGGGCGTCGGTCTTGGTCTTCGCGATCTCCTGCATGCGCTGGTCGAGCGAGATCAGCGTGACCGTGTCTCCGGCTGCGGGAGTGTGCGTCGTACCGTTGGTGACGGTGCCCGTAATGGTGGCCGCGGAAGCCCCGGCGGCGAAAGCAAACATGGCGCAGAGCGCGCCAACGATCAGACTCGGTTTCGTTCTCATCTTTATCTTTTCTACTCGCACGGCGGTGGAGCAATTCTCTGCAAACTTAAGTGACCCTCCACTCCGGTCAATAAAATCAGGGCCTTTACTTCGCTACCCCGCACTGCCCAACCAATGTACGCTTTGTCATCCCGCCGGAGCCAAGCGTGGTGGAGGGATCTTCGGGCTTCTCATGCTATGCGTAGTTCGTCCTGTGCAGAGAACATTCTCAGGGAGGAGCGCGGCATGCATCTCTAACTGCTCAATTTCCGCCAGCACCGCGGCGGTCTCGTTCTCCAGAGCCAGCGCGTTGGGCTGCGTAATCTTCCGCCGTATATTTGCCCGCACTGTATTCGAAATTCAGGTCGCGAAGATTCTCGTACAGCACGTCTTTCTGTTCGCGCAGAAAGTCGAGCCGCGTCTTCGGAATCTGCCGCGCCGTATGCCGCTGGGGATAAAAGACGAAAGCAAAGATGGCGAGCAGGAGAACGCCGCAGGCAATGGTGCTCATATTTGGGTCTCGCGGCGTATGCGGTCGCGGGTGGCTGCAAAGGCGGGCGTATCCGGCACTGGAGGCATGGGCACTGTGCGGAGTTTCCAGTTGCGCACGATAAGCAGAACCCCCGCGATACCCAGAAACAGCATCAGCGGCGGCATGATCCAGGCGAGATGATTAAATCGCGTGAATCTGGGCGCGGCCAGCACCACCGGTCCGTATTGATCCTGGAACTGGTGGAAGATAGCGTTGTCGCTATCCCCCCTGGCGATGCTCGCCGCCAGTTGCACGCGCATGCCCTCGGAATCCGGGCAACCGACATGGTTACATTCGCCCAGCAGCTGATTGCAGCTGCAGACACACATCATCTCGTGGCTGTCTTTGTCGAACCGGGCAGAGGAATCGGTTGCGCCGACCGTCATCGCGACCAGGATGGCGAGCAGCGCAAGCTGCGAGCCACGATGGAGAAGGTTACGGAAGATCAATCGTCGACTCCTGCCGGCGACCGCGACTTCAGGCTCATCCACCAGCCGCGGCTCCGCGACGGAGGGCTTCGCCGGCTCGGCAACGCGGCGTGCGGCTCGAGGCCAGCGCCGCGCTGAGGTTGGGCGCCAGCGCCACCAGCGTGCCGATCGCGACCACGACACCCCGATCCAGATCCAGGCCATGAGCGGGTTAAGGAAGACCTTGATGATCGGCAAGCCGCTGTCGGGATTCTTTCCGGCATAGATCACATACAGGTCCCAGGCCAGCGTGGAGTGATTGGCAACCATCGTGGATGGTTGTTGCGAAGCGGCGTAGAAGCGCTTCTCGGGCGCAAGCTGGGTGATCTTCTTGTTGCCGCGATAGACGTCAAGCAGGGCGAACTCGGTATCGTAATTCAAATTCGAATCCTGTGTGAAACTCTCACACACAATCCTGTACGGCCCGATGGTCATGCTTTGGCCATTGTTCATTTCCTGCTCGTGGCTTTGATTGAAGGCGCCGCCGGCAATGCCAATGAAGATGATCACCACGCCAAAGTGCACGATGTAGCCGCCGTAGCGGCGCGTGTTGCGGCGTGTGAGTTGGACCATGGAGGCGAAGAGGTTCTTGCCGGTGTGCTTGCGGATGACGTTGGCGCCGCGCAGAAACTCCGAAGAAATGGCAGTGATGACGCCGGCGCCGAGAGAGAAGGCAACCAGCGAATAGAACGTGGACTGATCGTTCCAGGGGCGGAGTCCAACCGCAATCAGGACGATCGCCGTGGTCACAATCGCCGCAGTGGGCAGGATAAAGTTGCGCCGGATGCTCTTGAAAGATGCGCTGCGCCAGGCCAGCAGTGGGCCGATGCCGGTGAGAAAGAGAAGGAAGAGGCCGATCGGCAGCGCGACGCGGTTAAAGAAGGGGGCGCCGACCGTGACCTTATTGCCTTGCACGTACTCCGAAATGATGGGGAACAGTGTGCCCCACAGGATGGTGAAGCAGGCGGCCAGCAGCACTAGGTTATTGAACAGGAAGCTCGACTCGCGGGAGACCAGCGATTCCAGTTTGTGCTCCGACTTGAGATGATCCCGCTGCCGCAGGAAGGTAAAGAGACAGACGGAGAGCACAATCACCAGAAAGGCGGTGAACCAGCTGCCGATGGAAGACTGGGCAAAGGCGTGGACGGAACTGACCAGGCCGGAACGAGTCAGGTCGGTGCCCAGGATGCACAGCATGAAAGTGCTGAAGATGAGCCAGACGTTCCAGTTCTTCATCATGCCGCGCTTTTCCTGCATCATGACCGAGTGCAGAAAGGCGGTTCCGGTGAGCCAGGGCATGAGAGAGGCATTTTCCACCGGGTCCCAGCCCCAGTATCCGCCCCACCCAAGCACCGAATAGGCCCAGTGCGCGCCGAGGAAGATGCCGCAGGTCAGGAAGAGCCAGGTCACCATGGTCCAGCGGCGGGTGATGTGGATCCACTTCTCACCCGGGTAGCGCATCATCAGTGCGCCGAGAGCAAACGCGAACGGAACGCTGAAGCCCACGTATCCCAGGTAAAGCATCGGAGGATGGATCACCATCTCCGGATACTGCAGCAGAGGATTGAGGCCGAACCCATCGGCCGGCGCCTGACCCTGGACCAGGGCAAACGGCGGTGCGGCAAAGTTGAGCAGGAGCAGGAAGAAGATCTGGATCCCGGCCAGAATGGTGGACGCGTAAGCGGTCAGGGTGACGTCGACCTTATGCCGCAGCCGAAGTACAAAGCCGTAGGCGGTCAGCAACCACGCCCAGAGCAGCAGCGACCCTTCCTGGCCGGACCATAGCGCGGCGAACTTGTAGGGCCCGGGCAGCGCGCGATTCGAATGATGAAGGATGTAGGAGACGGAGAAGTCGTTCGTAAAGGCGGTGTAGACCAGGGCGACGGCCGCACAGGTGACGGCGAAAAAGCTGCCAATGCCGGCTCGCCGGGCGGTTTCCGCCAGCCTGTCAGGGGCGATCCGGCCGCGGGATCCGGTGGCCAGTTGCCGCAACGCAACTCCGCCGGCGACCAGAGTGTAGCCGCTCAGGACAAGAGCGAGGAGGAGAGAAAAACTTCCAAATTCCGGCATGAGAGGGTCACGAACCCTTCCAGATTGTCGCAGAGGCGGACGGGGGACGGCAATGGGAGCACAAACTCGCGAATGTATCCGCTGCACTACAGGTTGCAGAAAAGCCCACTGCTCTTGAAGGGTACGACCTTTAGGTCATACGTAAACTGTTGCAGGGAGTGCGGCTTTAGCCGCTGAGGGAACGGACTTATGGCGCGCACATTTCCCCCGGCACACGTCAGGCAGAGCGGCGCATGCACTCGCCGAGCAGATCCTGAACCAGCTGGATAAGGCTGCTCGGGATCGAAAGGCTTAAGCCGGAAGATCACATCGAGCCCTTCATACGCGGATTCGGCATCGGGAAAGCCGCTCAGTACCACCACGGGAAGCGTGAAATCCCGCCGCCTCAACTCAGCGACAAACTCCGGACCGCTCATGACCGGCATCAAGTGGTCAGTGATGATTAAGCCGATGGGGTTTGAGGCTTCCGCGTCATTGAGCAGTTCCAGTGCCTGCTGACCCTGCGGTGCGATGCAGACCTCCCGGCCACACGCTTCCAGAATCGCCCGGCGGGTGGCCGACTGAATATGGTTATCATCCACCAACAATATGCGCGCACTCATTCCCAATGGCCCAATTACCCTCTCCACAATGAACAATGGAAGAGTGGATGAAGGCTGGATGAAAACGGTTGCCCTGATTCCGGAGCTTTTTATTCTGGTATTTACGAACCTTATACCCCGGAAAAATCTAGACCGGGCCAAAGTGAAAGTGCAGCTCCTGCACGCTGGCGATAGGCGTGCCGTCCTTGGTGGCGGGCCGAAAAGTCCAGGTTCTCAGGGTACCGATCACGCTGGATTCGATGCCGTAGCCAAGGGTGTGCAGAACAGCAAGATCGGCGACCTTGCCAGCTGGGGTCAATAGTGACATCGACAACTACATCGCCCTGGACACCATGGGGGAGTACCGAAAGGTCGGGCGCCGGGCTGGGGGAGTAAGTAGTAAGTGCTATCTGGATCGAGCCCGAGCCCCACGAGTCGGAGCCGCTATTCGAGTCCGGAGTAGCCGATGCGGGGGAGGAAATATTGGGGGAGGGCGCAGCCTCAGTGACCGTAAGGTGTGGTAGGGGCGGAAGATGGACGGCGGATGGCGCGGCCGCCAGAAATGTTGGAGAGGGCCTGGAAACCGCCTTGGGATTGACCTTTGTTTGCGGATGAGCCGCAGGGGCAGGCGCTCGGCCGGGTAGGTAGGTCAGTTCCACCCGGGTGCCCAGGTCCGTGCCCGGCAAACTGAAGACCTTCACCGGATGCATCCGCAGCGAGAAGAAAAGCGCCACTGCCGCCACCGCATGCGCCGCAACTGACAGCGAGGTCGGGCCCAGTCGCATACGCCGGTTTGGAAGCTGAGAGAACATACACTTCTGCCACTATTTTAACCGCCTAGTCGTGTGTAGGCAGCAGGTCAGGCATAGCGACGATGGTAACCCCGCCCTGGTCGTCTCGCTCCAGCACCGGTGCGTAGATTCCCATCAGCCGGCGGGTCCACCAGTCGCCTGTCGTGTGTTTCTGCTGGATCGAAGTAAACCAGTATTGCCACAGCACAGCACGAACCTGGCGTGGAGGGGAAGCGGAGAAGGGATTGCCGGCAAAGAGCGCCAGCACGTCAGGGTCATTGGTCAGCAGGCGCTCTTCGGTTCGCGGAACCAGGGGATTTCCCTGCCACGAACCGAGCGAGGCAAACCAGAGATTCCACTCAAAGCGCGGCTGATAGGGTGCATAGATTCCCGGCGCACGATCGAGCGCCTGCGGCTTGAAGCGGAAGGGATAAGCAACCCAGGCCTGCCCGTCGCGCGACCCCTGGAACTCGATCTCGTAGCGGCCCCGGGTCATCACCGCAAACAGACCATATTGGTTGGCGATGCGAAGCGGTTCCAGCATGGTCACCGGTTGCATCGGCAAGGGCAGCCGACCGAAGACCATGGAGATCAGCTCCACCGTGGTCACGTAGCCAACCAGGGTGAGCAACACGGCGCTCACTGCGGTGCCAATACCAGTAAGTACGCGCCGCCCTGACGGGGGCTTCTCGGCGGGCTCGCCGGTTTTTACCCAACGACTGAAGAAGCGGTCATCCAACAGCAGGAACCCAAGGGCCAGAACGAGGTAATTGAGAAAGGTGTAGTTGGCGGTGAAGATCACGCCAATTTCCCACGGGGTGACGATCAGGAAGCAGATCACGCGCCAGCGGCGAGGAAGAAACAGCATCCACACGATGACCAGTTCCAGCGCCAGAGTGGCAAACGCCGTTGCCCAATGGAACCAGTGCGGCAAGTGCTGGATGTACCAACCGACCCAGGTGGGCAGGGGACCGTTCTGGTAGTACTCATCCATGGCGGTCAGATGGCGCCATTCCGGATCGCCGCTCAGCAGCTTCACCAGGCCTGATTCGAAGTAGATGCGGAACCACTCCCACTGCAGCAGAAACAGGCTGGCGCGCGAAGGGGGATGGTCACCGCCCAGGCCTGGGCGCCAGCCGGGCGGGGCAAAAAACAGCGCCAGGAATCCTGCTTCAAGCAGCATGCCGTCGGATTGGTAGCCGGAAAAATCCTGGGCCGCGCTGACGAAGGAAAGAAAGCAGACAAAGCAGATCAGCAGCATGGCGCGAGGCCAAATGTTGAAGGTAAGCAGCAGGGAAGCGGCCAGGCCCACCCAGCACATCCCCATGAGCATGTGCGAGCCGCTGCTAAGCCACAGTAGAGCTGGGTGCGAACCAGAGGCGTACACCGGGTCCGAACGATTGCGCCACCGCCGCCAGATATCTGCCCGCGGGCAGAATGCCGGCGGGCCCCATGAGGCCGCGGATCTGAAACAGGAGTGAAACAAAGGCAGAGCAGTAAATCAGGCCCAGAGCGCGCAGCACGATCCAGCGTGGTATGAGCCGGTCCGCCGCGCCCTGCTCCGAACTGAACAGGGCCAGCACCTTCGCCATGCCCCAATATAAATAAGAAGGCGCACCTCAGATGGGTGCGCCTTCCGTTTTAGGTGCACGTTCCAGCACCTTTCCCCAAAAAGGGGAGCACGTCGATTTGTTAGCTGAGTTCTTTAGCTGCCTCTTTAGCTGCCCTGGTGAACCACGACTTTCTTGTGGGTCTTAGGCTTGGTTGCCGCGGGTGCCGGCGGCGCAGCGGGTGTAGCTGCTTGCCACCATTTGAGCCTGCGCAGGGTCTGCAGCCGGTGTGCTGCTATCCTGCGGCGCAGGTCGATGCGGCGGTCGCAGCAGCCGGTGGCGGCGGTCGCAGCAGCCGGTGCGGCAGTCACGGGAGCCGGTGCGGCAGTCACGGTGGCAGTCACAGCAGTCGCGGTGGCCTGGGCGGCTGGAGCGGGAGTCGGTGCCGGCGGCGGTGTGGCCGACGCCGTGGCCGGAGTGACCGCAGCGGTCGCGGCTGGCGGCGGGGTGGCCGGGGTGGAAGCGAGTTGCTGATGGACCAAGGGGGCTTTCTTACCTCGGGTCTTCGGCGTCGGTGCCGGAGCAGGTGGCGGTGCAGTCGGGGTGGTGCTTGCCACCAGCCACTTTTGAGCGGCCTGTAGCGCTGCGTCATTGCTCTCCAGCGGCATGGAGCTGCTGTTGTAAGGGATGACCTCGTCGGGCGTAAAGCCATCGGGGTACGCCTTGCCGGTGCGGTCAGCATCGATGGCGGTGGTGAGGTAGAGTTCGGCGCCGTCATCCAGCTTGAAGGGCTGCACAGCGGTGGATTTGCCGGCCGTGCGCGTGCCAAAGAAGCGGGTATCGGGGCGCCCGTGGAAAGCAATCGTGATCGCTTCCGCCGAGCTTGCCGTGCTGCTATCGACCAGAACAGCGACCGGCGAGGACGGGGTCATGAGGACGGGTGCGTCTTCCAGGGTCAGCGAAACCGTCTCCAGGCCCGCGGGATTGCGGGTTCCGGTCTTACCATCCTGGTAGAACCAGGTGACGTTTCCATCAGCGGCTACGAATGAGCCCACGGGCGCCATCGCCCAGTATCGGCCCAATGCCGGTCAGCATCGGCCACATATTGCCGCCGGTGTTGCCCCGCAGGTCAACGATCCATCCCTTGGGGTTTTGCGCTGAGAGGTCGGTCAGAATGCGGCGCACGTCGGCGGCGTAAAGCAGCAGGCCATCGTTGTCCTTGGCGGAACAACGGGGAAGTACGACGTAGCCGAAATTCCTACCTTGCGCAGTTACGATATGCCCTTCGGGCAGACGGCGGCTGGTGAAGGCAGTGGGAATGGAGGTCTCTGTCCGGGCGCCGCCTGGCGCGGTGTTCGGAGCCTCTTTCTCCGCCTGTTGCAGCAGGGCGATTTGATCGGGATAAAGGCCGGGGGCAGGCGAAGATGGCTTCCAGGATCGCCCAGCTGTACCAGGGCCCAGTAGATCGCCGGATAAGTATCGATGGGATTGAAAGCGCCGCCCGCGCGTTTGAACGCTTCCGTTCGCAGCGCAACCCAATCAACGCCCTGGCCATGCAGGGCATGTTGCCGCATGATGTCGATGGCGTTGTCCAGGAAAGTCGCGGCGCCCGGCGTGATCGCAGTGGGACTGACCTGCGGAGCTGGGAGCCGGCTTCTTGCCAGCCAGGCAGACGGCCGGGCTGAGCAGGAGCAACGAGCATGCGACAAGTCGAATGTGGTACTTCATGGCAGAGCAAGGCTAGCATGTTACCGTCGGCGAATTTGATCGCACAAAGGTTGCAGATTGAGACACTTCGATGCTGTAGGAGGGCTTACGAAAGTTGTAGAAAGACACAACAACAGGTACGTATCGATGGTTCACCGGCTGACGGGCAGCGCGAAGTCCACCCCGGCGGTGCGGTTGGCTTCGACCGTGGCCGGTACGTCGAGCAGGGAGAGTGGTATTTCCTGGCGCGACTCGCCGTCAAGAGCATAGAGGGTGCTGCCGGTGAGCGCGTAGTTATGAACCTGCTCCGGCGGGCGGCCATCCTTGAAAATCAAGGTTGTGGCGGGCTGGGCATGCACGGGAGCCGCCTCGACTGCCACCTGGTAGGCGGGGCGGAAGGGCGACGGCGCATTGGTGGCAACTTGAGGGCCCGGAGGTTCCGGGCCGTAATCCATCATGGGCTGGTCAGGCTTGCTGCGGCGCCGGTTGGGGGCCGCTCTCGTCGTCCTGGTCATTCCCGTAGGGGGCGCCATACGCCAACGGCAGACCGTAGCCGAAGCGAACTCAACCACGGGTAACCCGCATAGAGATAAGGCCCGCGATATCCCACCCCGCCATAGCCATTGATAAGGACGGCGGGCCGGTTTCCAGGAGGGCCATTGCCCTGACCGGCCTGCTTGTGAGGATGGGTAGTGGCCCTGGAATAACGATCCCAGGTGGGGCAAAGCTCCGGGGAGGTGCTGAAAACGACGGGGAGGGTCCAGCGTGGACTGCGCCGCCGACGTGTGCCGACGACATCGAGCCGACGGGTCCTCCATGTTGGGCCAGGAGCGCAAAACTGGGCGCAAACAAAATCAATGCAACTTGAACGGAACGTGAAAGCCCGCGCACCATACCTCGATTATTAGCCGTAGCGGCAGCGCTGTCCAGTTACGCCGCTGTCCCTGTTTGTTGCCGGTCAAAATCCAGGAAGAATCTGAATCTACTTCAAAACGGGGAACGGACTCATCCCGGTTGCCCGGGAATGGGCGGAGCCCATTCGCCCACACCGGCATGGCAAGCTCGGGCATTGGTTTTGAGATAAAGAACTTGCGTGTATGCCGGGAAAGCCAGCGCGCACCGGAATTGGCTTTCTTGCGGCGTGCGCTGTCGGTGCTGATGCCGGTGCCGGCATACATCTTGCGGTAAAGCTTGGAGAGGAAGCACGAAGGCTATCCGTGCGCGCAGCGTCGGCGCGCACGCGGAACGCTTCCAGATGGAGGAGAAGCTGTAGAAGCGATCCCACACTCCCTGGGTCCGGTTGCTGATCTCCTGCGAACTCATGAGCGCGTGAGGCATGAACATCTTGGGCCGGATCGCAGCGGGAATAAGCCAGAATCGCGTGACCGGAATGCCCTCCACATACACCGGCGTCTTCTCCTGCTCTTTCTCCCAACGCAGAAAATCAACCGTGCCCGGAAAGGGCGTCAACAGGACAAACTGGGCAAAGGCAAGTCCCGCTCTGGAGGCCAGATCGGCGGTGGCTTTGAAAGTATCCGGCTTATCCGAAGGGAGGCCGAAGATGAAGGAGCCTAACATGTTCAGCCCATGCGCGCGGAACGTCTGCAGCTGCTTTACCAGGCCCTCGCCCGATAAATTGAACTCCTTGAAGACCGACTTCAGGCCTTCGGGGGTCACCGCCTCGACTCCAACTAACGCGCCCTTGATGTTCGCCTTCCGCATGGCATCGAGATAGTCCGGATCTTCTGCGGATTCCATAGTGATCTGGGTGAAAAAGACCATGTTTTTCGGCAGCTTCGCCAACTCCGCCATAAGCGCGAATTTATCGCTGCGGATCTGCTCCAGCTCAGCCAGCTTGGGGTAGTTTTTTTGTTCCCGGGCAAGCCGCAGGTCAGTCAAGGTCACGGGATAGAAATTGTCGTCCGCCAGCGCAATATACGCGGAAGCCCTTACGCCGCAACTGGACAATTTCTTCAATGACGCTTTCAAAATGGCCGCTGTCTCGGACGTTGACCGTCGGTACGCCAGACAGAGCAGAAAGAGCAATGCTTAGGGCATCCACGAACCGTCTGCACCGATGCCCACATGTATTTGTCCGGCGGCAGCAGGTCCCAGCGGGCGGCAACGAACTGATCCGCATCGATCTTGCCGCCCTCGTAAATCCTGGTCGGCTCTCCCTGGGCGCAGGCCTGCAGCACCTTGGACCAGACCACATCGCCATCGCCCTTCACCACGGAGTGCGCATGGCCGCGCTCCAGCGCTTCTTCGGGGTAGAGCGTGGCGTGAATACCGCCAAAGATCAACCCATGCGCCACGCTCTCGCGCCAGTCGGCCGACTTCGTAGCCACGCAAGGCGTTGCCGGTGTGAATGCCGATGCCGACAAAGTCTCCCGGCTGGATGCTCGATGGCACCAGCGCTTCGAGCGTCTCGTCCACGATGACCGGATCACCAAAGGAGAGAGGGGTTGCACCTGCCAGCACATAGAGCCACCGTGGCGTGATTACGGCAGTACCAAAAGAATGGTCGCTGGGATTGATGAGGAATACAGCCATACGGATACGTCCTTTCGTGACGCACTAACTTGCTGCACGGTGCCGGCTATCTTGCACAAGAAAAGCAAGTTACGATGACAAGGGGTCACTCGAGCTTCCCGAAAGGAGCAAAAGAGATCACGTTTGGCAACGTGCTAAGACTATTCCTAAATGTAGAGGTTGTGCGCGAAATATGGCGCAATATGGCGCATGTGAGTACTTAACTGATACGCACCTCGGCCTCTGTCTTCCCGAAGTGGATTTGGCAAGCGCTGGCCAAGGCTAACACCTCGTTGGGCTTTACCGCTATCACCGAGCCATTCTGGTCTCGGCTGGTCCACGTTTCTGGGGAAAGGTTTTTGAGTCCCAGAGGATGGGCAACAACCTCGGCCAACGGGATCTCGAAGTTGTACGTATCCCCCTCCAGGTGATGGGCAAAGAGTTGCGCGCCCGGGCTGAGCATGACCAGCTGCGAGCCGTAAGCCGCGCCCATGCGCATGCGAGGTGGAGTGCGCAGCACCGAACGGCAACCCCAGCACGGTTCGAGGGCTTTCCTTTGCCGCAAAAGCTCGAGATCGAAAAAGTTCTCTGCGCCGCATTGCGGGCAAAGAAAGATGGCATCGCGCAACGCGCACATTTCCTTACGCCACTCATTTTCCATCACCCGGGCGTCCGGGTCGTGCAGACCTGCGGTGAAAGCGCGGATGAAAAGTTTGCGCAGAGAGCCGGGGTAGATGGGCCAGAAGCTCAGCGGATTGTCGTGCACTCCCGGTTGCGGACGATTGGAATCGTTGTTGGGATCGAAGATAAACACCGGATCCAGCGCGCAAAGCCGGTTCGATTGATCGGGGTCGGCTGCATCGTAGGGCAAGCTCAGCTCTCGCTTGCCTTTCAAGGGATGACCGATCACGAAAATGAAGAAGAGCAGAACAGCGAGCGAGAAGCGGTCGCTGGCAGCGTTGGGCTCTACCAGATCCTTGGCCACCTCGGGAGCCATGAAACCAGGCGTGCCCTTGATGCTGCCCGGCTTCAGGTTCACGTCCACATTGTCGGTGTCCGCAATGCGAACGTCTCCCGTGTCGGGGTTGAAAAATACGTTGCCAAAGTTGATATCCCGATAGCACAAGCCGGCGGCGTGCAGCTTGAGAAAGCTGTGCGCCAGCCTGAAACCCACAATGGTGAGCACCCGGAAAGAAGGCTCGGCCTGGCGACGCATCAGATCGACCATGCTGACGAAGTCGGGAGTCTTGATCGGCATCAAATACCCGCCATAAGCATCGCTGCGGGGATGGGAAACCAGATCGAAGGGCCATAGAAACTGCTCCGTAGGCGTTCCGCTGTTGATGGCCACCTTCAGCCGCTCCCACAGTCTCTGGTCTCCAGCCAGATACTCCGGCCGATACCACTTCAGAGCATAGTGCGAGTCGCCGATGCGCGCGCGGTACACTTCGGCCTGGGCGCCTTCGCCCAGCGTATCTTCGATTACCGCCGCGGATTGCATATTACGGGCGATCAGCACCTGGCCCCGCTTCAGCATGCCCTCCATCATGGCTCCGGCGCTGGCGTGGGTGCATCTGGGGTGGGGGTCACGGTTCCCTTAAGCTTTGGTGCAAAGACAATGTTGAGAGGCTCCCCGCCGAGCTTGACTTCCTCGTTGGGGCCGATCTTCTTGCCCGTGTTAATCACGATCCACGTGTCCTTTGAATCGTTGATCAGGACCATCCCATCTTTTTTCTCGTCATAGGCCACCTGGGCATAATCGTCCTGCGAGGTCCCAACCGTCGCTTCCTTATGAAAGTCCAGAGGAAGTTTCTTTCCCTTGCTGAGCGGGATCCGCTGGTTCTTCACGACCAACAACCATTCCAACGGGGGCTGTTTGTGGGCAGGCGCCGGCGGCTTCTCGATCGCTGGCGCTGCACCCATCGCGGGGGGTAGGGGAGAGCTAGCGGGCGAATGAGGAAAGATCCGGTCGTGAAAAATTGCCACCGGGATCGCGATCGCCACCGCCAACAAAAGGAGAAGGGCATTGCGCAGCCGCCGGTTATCCTTGCGCGTCTGCTCCACTCGGACGGCGAGTTCCTGCAGCTTATGCTGCTGGCTGCTGTGACGCGCCTTGAGTTGTTCAATCAGCGCAGACTTCGAGGCCGCGGTCATCAAAGGCCGCGGCACCTTGGTTGTTCCCGGGGCGCTCAGGATCATCCTGCAGGATCGCCAGGGTGATGTCGTCTCCGCTCCCCTGCTGCGTCGCCTCGGTCAGAATGGCGGGCAGTTCTTCGGCCAGCGAGGCGATCCCTTGCTCCCGGATAATCTCCAGATAATCCTGTCCGATCTTTAAGAAGTCTTCGTCGGAGCGGAACGAGTTGGCATAACCATCGGTCGAGAGCAGCACCAGCGAAGGAAGCGCCCCATCCGTCACCCATGAGGAGCGAAAGTCTTTCCACGCCTCCGGCTGGCACAACGAGGTCGTCTGGTTGGCGATCAGCCGGTCGTCCGGTGGCAGCGGCCGGGTGGTGGTTCCCTGCGCATTGACGCTCAGGATCTCGCCATCACCGAGTTGCAAATAGAGCAGTACTGTATCGGTCGCCGCAGCCGCCAGGAGAGTGGCGCCATAGGCCAGTTCAGGAGAGCTCTCGACCGCCCCCCGTCCCTCCGCTCCCTCTTCCTTTTCCACGCCTGCCAGCTCTGCTTCCGTAAACGGATTGTTTTGGAGGTCAGACTGCACCGCTGCCAGCCACCCACTCACAATCTTGCGTTCCAGCTCATGCACCTGCTCGGGGACGAAGGGCACCTGACCGTTGCTGGCTACGGAGTCGCGAAGAAAGCCCTGCAGCGTGGCGGCTACCGTGCTCACGGCCAGCGAAGACCCGACCTGGCTGCGGAAGTGTCGCGGGCTTCCATGGCCGTCGGAAACAACTGCCACTGCCACAGTTCCTTGCGCACCGGGAGTGACCGTGCACTGCACGGCATCCTGGTTGGGAAGTCCGGAGCGCCGATGGGAACTGCCTCGTACGCAGGCATGGGCTACTTTCCAACTCATCGTTTCACCTCAGCCACGATAACTCTCTTCGTGCTCATGGCTGGAAAAATCCTCACCACGTCTCGTCGTCGACCGGCGCCGCAGTAACCACTGGAACAGCCGCGGGTTGTTTGCCCGGGGGTGTTGCCGTTACGGAAGTGGAGACATAGCGGAAATAGCGCACCAGTTGTTCCGCATTGTCCACGCGCAGCACCGGCTTTTCCGGATTGTCGACAAACTTGCGCAGCGTCTCCTGATCCGCATCCTGACCGATGGCGATCGCCTGCCGTACTGCGCGCCTGCCCCAGGGAACGTTCAGCAACGCCTGCAGCGCGGATTTCCAGTCGTCGGTAGGCTTGCCGTCGGAGATGAGCACGATCTGCGGCGGCAGCATGCGAGCCTCCGCGGGCATCCTGCTCATTTCCTCTGCCAGCAGGGCAAATGCCTGGCCCAAGTCGGTCTCTCCTTCCGCGTGCAGATCGACCCACTTGAAGTCAGAGAGTAATGTGGGTTGGTCAATATGCCAAGTGGCTCCGGTCGAAAAGCGAATCACGCGTACGTAGAACTGAACCTCGGGATTGCCCTCCGCCGCCTTGCGCATCGCGGGAACCACCTCGCGAATCGCATTGTTCAGCGCCTCGATCTTGCCGCTGATGGCCATCGATCCGGAACAATCCAGCAGCCAGATTACGTGGAGAGGTCTACCTGCATACTCTCCACCAGGTCGCACAGCCATATTTTTATTCTCCCGTTATTCTCTCAGGATGTGCCGAATCGAGAAACTTCCGGAGGGTGCCCCATCCAAGCCTTGTTTTGGCTTGAGTGGGGCCAAACCTTAAGGGTCAAAGCCTTGCCCATCGCCTTTCTCTTTACGAGCCCGTCTGGATGCCCCTGAGCAAGTGGAACTGGAGCACGGTCTCGGCACTCACCTTGACTGGTGCAGGGTGGGAAGTGAATGCCCCGGCCGCTCCCCCGGCACCGGCCCCTGCCGCGGCGCCGGCCCCAGCGTGATGGAACAGATGACCGGTAATGGCGCCGACCGCAGCCCCCGCGGCGCCGCCGATGCCCGTTCTCTCCGCGGTCCTTACCCCTTGCGAAGGTCCGTCCACTACCTTGGATGAGCTGGAGATGCGCATCAGTTTGCCGTGAGCAGTCAGTCCCACCAGGGCGAACTCCACCTGCGACTTACCGGAGATCTTGCCGCTCTTATCGATCCTGACCACCTTCAACTGCGCCGGTGCTCCCCGCTGCACCACCACCTTGCCTTCGCTGGTCAGCGGAGTGACCACGGTCGCCGGAAGCAGTTCGCCGACGGTGGAATTATCCGAATTGAAGTCCTGGTCCAGGCGCACCACGACCGATGTGCCGGCCGGCATCAACGAAGAAGACTTCGTCTGCTGGTTAGAGGTCGAGTTGCCGGAATTAACCACCGAGTTCATTGCCTTCTGCCCGTTCTGAACCGGGGGAACCTTGTTTTGTCCATCCTGAACCGGAGGCACAGTGTTCTGCCCCGTCTGTCCATTCTGGTTTTGCCCGTTTTGTCCGTTCTGGCCTTGCGCCTCCTGCCCTTTTTGAACAGGGAGAGGGTTATTGTTCGGCGGGGCGGTGGGTTGTGGATGGTGCAGAAGCGCAAAGGCTACGGCGGCCACCGCCAGCAGTCCCACGCCGCCGACTACAGCCTTGTTCTGATTGCTCATGCCGGCTTTGACCACAACCGGCGGGACCACGGGGGCAACGGACGGAACGGACCCCGCCGGTCGGTCGGCCGCAGCGCGTTCGGCAGCCGTCAACCCAACCGCAACACCGTTGCTGGCAGGCAAATCCATGACCCGGTCGGAGCTGCGTCCCAGGCCGACTCCGAGTGCATACGACCAGGTATCGACAGCGTAGTTGGCTATCTCCGGCGCCAGGCCCCGGTTGTCCTCGAGCCGTTGCACCAGCCGTGCGCGCATGGCCTCAGGTGTCATCGCGGTTTGCCACGAAGACTTTAGTTCGAGCGGGACCCTTTCTTCCAGTGCGCCGACAAGGGCAGAAATCTCCCGGCGATGACCCCCACAATAGTCCTTCAGCAAACCTTCGCAGCGGTCACGGTCCTGAAGCAGACTGTCGCCGTTTTTCTCAACCAGCTCTTTGAGCTTTTCGCGAGGTACTTCGGTTGCCATGTTACCCGCGCCCCTTCTGGGTGGTGTTCACCGCGTCAGCCAGGCTCACCGTTGGTGGAGCCTAAGACGATTTTGGCGCCGGGAGCCAGTTTAATCGTCTGCCCGGGCGCGATCTGGCGTCGGGAGCCGCTCGAGACCGCTTCCCATGCCGAACTGGAAAGGTTGGTTAGCCCGAGAACCGTTGGATCGCTTGGGTTCCGGGTTACCTCGGCAACCGGGCCTCCCGGGGACTGCGCCACCAGACCTGGCACCTGGTGCTCGAGCAGGCGCAGCCCGGGCACGATGACTAGAAACTTGGCGCCTACACGCAACCGGTTGCCATTGCTGCCCGCCGGACCGGATTGGTAGGCGGCGGGTGTAGGAGCTGCCAGCCCAACCCGGGCGAGCGGGGGAGCGCTCACCACCGGCGCAGCGTCCGCGGCGGCGGGAGCCACCGGCGGAGCACTCACCACGGGTGCGGTATAAGCCGTTGCCGGTCCTGGCCCCGCCAAAGATCACGCTCGGTTGCAGAATGCTGCGATTGGGCGAGATTTCGCGAGCCTTGAGCACTGCGGCCGCGAGCACCGCGTACGACAACAGTGCGATCGCAGCCTGCAGAGGCACGGTATCCATGCTGGCCACTGTATCCCATAGCGCATGGGGAAGGGAGGCAGAGGCCAGGCCGATGAGCAGTATCTTCCAGCGCTGTTCAGGCTTGATCACAGAAAGCCCGATGAAGTATCCGAAGTAACCGGCGTAGGCCATGTGCCCAAATGACAAATCGATCGAGCGGATGATGAGCCACTTGATCCCCGGGGCGGTGTTGAGCAGCTGGCTACCCTGGTTGATCAACTCTCTTAGCTGCTGGAAATTCATGTTGTTCAACACGGCGTCGACGTTTTGGACTGTGGAACTCCGCGGAATGCCAAAACGGTGGTGGTCCAGGTATTCACCAGATCCCGAGGCGTGTACTGGATGAGGGTTTCCATGATGGCGAAGCCGCCCCTGAAGCGGCGCCGATCAGAATGCCATCGAGCGGTTCCTCGATCCCAATCTTGGCCTGCACTTCCGGGGTCATATAGCGGGCGGCGCGACCAGGGCAAAGATAGGCAAAGCCTTAACGATTTCCTCGAAGAACCCGGTTCCCAGGAAGTGTTGAATGAACAACTGAATGAAGGGAGCATTGGCATCCGGCTCTCCGCCGGCCAGATGAAGGTGGAAGAACTCGTACATCCGACAGAAAGTCGTGATCGACCTTGCATCAGCCACAGATAGTAGGCGCTGAAGCCGGCGGCGCCTAACAGGATGTACCAGGACTTAGCCTTGCCGATCATGCGGTAGATGAACCACATGCTCACCATGGTGAGGAAGACAGCCAGCATGATCAGGAAGTTGGAGGTAGTAAATCCACAGACCGGGGATCATCCCAGTGCTTCCCATCCGCAGCCACGATCCCGTACACGATGGTGGTGGTGGAGCCGAACGTCGCCATGCCGAAGAAGACCACGATGCAGAACAGCACCGGTCCGAGCTGGGCGGTCTTTCCCAACTCGTGCCATTTAGTCATGACGGGGATCAGCTGGGAGCGTGTGGCTTCGGTGCCTTGCACCATGACTCCACCGGGTCGCTTAGCCATAGATCTTTCTCCTCACTGCAGTTCGATTTTGAGACTGGTTCGTGGGAGAGATTTCGCGTGGAGCTGTGAATTCAGCCGCAGTTCCTTCGAGGCCGGCCACGGACGTCCGCATGGATCACCAACGACAAGTAAACAAAGGGTAAAGGAGCGAAACGGGGGCCTTGATTGGCCTTCACTGTACCATCGCCTGGGAAGGCTGTCGACCGAAATGGGGTGCAGACGATGACGGAAGAGACGCACTTTAAGGCTGCGCAACAACTCGGAAAGCTGTGGGATTCGTGGTGGGAGCCCCCGCATTCATGCAGGGGAAGGAGCGCTTCAGCGCTCCGGGATTTTTTCGCATTTCCAACTCACCACAAAAAAGTCATCCTGATTAGGTTGAGGTGCAAAGTCAGGGTGTGCTGCTTGCCATGCGGTGTCAAATCCTCTCCGTTTTATCCGGTTTTGCTCTGCATCTGCTCTGCAGGCGGGTTTTAGCTCAGCAGCGCTTTGCTGAAGTGCATCAGGTTGTAAGCCAAGGCGCACCACAGCGTCACGCATTTGATTTTGTATGAGGCGTACGTAACTTTAGTCGTGCCGTAAGTGCGTAAATAAGATTACGTTTCGCGGTGGCTGCTCTTTGTTGGTAGATTTATAGAGACTCTTTGCTGGATATGAGTCGCTTATATGCTTGTATAGCTTAAGAATAGCTAGGCTTAGGTTACAACTACTGCGAGAGGTTCTGTGGATTACTTGATGGCTTGGAGGGCAACAACAACGCTACGACTTGCTGGTGCGCCTGCACGATATCCTCGGTTGCAAGTAGCTACAGTCCACCAGGTGTTGCTACACCTTGCTACGAGTGCGTTGTTCCACTTGCTGGCGCATCGGTTCACTCAACCTGCCGAATCGGAGCTCTCGTTGGTGACTCTACCCGCAAAATGGAAAGGTTTTAGGTATAGGTGGAAAATGTAAGTTGAAAAGGGATATAAAAGATGTTGGAATATAAAAAAGAGAGGTGTTAGTGGTGCTAAAGAGGTATAGGTAGGATCTGATATAGCAATGATTTGAAGATATATGGGAGCTAAGATGCTACTGTAAGCTATGGTATGAGATATAGATGCTATAAAGATGCTGGAGAGATTATGAGCTAGCTAAAGAGATGATTTGAAGAGATGTGATGAGATGACTAGGCGAGAGATACTAGTGCTACGTAATAAGTAATAGATGAAGGGATAGCTATAAAACTGCTGCAAAAGCTATAAAGAAGAAAACTGCTGCTAAGAGCTACAAAAAAAGCAATACAACTAGGCTGATGAGACTAAAGAGAAATAGCTACTAGTAAAAAAGACAATATCAACTGCGAAAACAGTAGAAAAGGAGAAGGAGAGATAGGTGAGAAAGTAAGAAAGCAGGTGATGAAAAAGACACTACGAGCAAAAAAGCGGAACGACGAGCTCTACCGCAACGACGCGCTAACACTAGCAGATCCAACCCTCAGGAAAAAAAAACAGCAAAAAACAAAACAGCAAACGCGGAACGGAGAATCAAGACCCGAAAGACTCTAGGGAAAGAAAAGGAAAGAAAAAAAAACAAAAAAAAAGATAAAAAAAAAAAGAAAAAAAAGAGAGAAAAGGAAGAAGAGATAAAAAAAGAAAAAAAAAGAAAAGAGAAAAAAAAGAAAAAAGAAGAAGAAAAGAAAAGAGAAGAAGAAAAGATATATAAAATAGAAAAAAGGAAAAAAAGAAGAAGAAAAAGTATATAAAAAAAACCTCTACCCCACAACCAATCAATTTAGTTCGCCAGGTAGCACAAATAAGAGAGGGCCTTTGGAGCGTAGTGTTATCACACAGCGCTAGATGGAGCGGAGTAGAAGGACCCGGAGGGTGCTTATCTTACACATGTCGCTCGGAGCTTTTCAACCACCGAAGCGCGCACCTGGCGGACGCACCACGGTCTTTCCCTGGGGCCGAGAACAAGAACTTTAGCCTTTATTCGGCTCTTCCAACCGGGCAAGGTGCTGCTGTTCGATACGACTTCTCGGCGGCGACTGCGATCTCAACCGCACGCAGGCCATCTTCTCCGGTGACACGAGGCGCGCGATCGCTCAGGATAGTGTCGACAAAGTCGATCACTTCGGCGAGGTAAGCATCCCGAAAGCGAGAGAGGAAGTGATCCTCCAACTCGTAGCTGCCATGACTCGGCTGGAAGAAGGTGGCTGAGTTTTGCCGCAGGGTTCCTATGAAAATAGACCCCTTTGAGCCCACGATCTCGGTGCGGACATCGTAGCCGTACAGGCACTGCACATACGACTCGACATTTCCGATAGCGCCCCGGCCGAAGCGAAGGTTCACCGTGCTGGCCACCACATCTCCGAATTCCGCGATCTCAGGCCGTATCGCGACGGTGGCAAAGGAGTGCACTTCGGCTACCTCGTCATGGGTGAGCCAACGCGCCAGATCGAAGTCGTGAATGGTGCTGTTGTAAAGCAGCATTCCATTGATCCCGGACTGGTAAGCCCCGATCGGAGGCATGTTCTTATCCCGTCCGATGGACTTAAAAACGACCGGCTCGCCAATTTCACCCGCTTCGATCCGCTTGCTGGCGGCAACGTAAGACGGGTCATACCGGCGCATGAAGCCCACCTGCAGCCGGACCCCAGCCTTGGCAACCGCCCGCAGGGCATCGTGGCTGCTCTCGAGACTGAGGCCGAGTGGTTTCTCGCAAAGGATATGCTTGCCGGCCCGCGCTGCCGCTTCCACCGCATCCGCATGGAATTTGTCGGGACTCGCGATCACAATGGCCTGGATGTCTTTGCGTTCGAGCATCGCCTCCAGGCTGGAATAGGAGTGCTCAATCTCTAGCTGCGCGGCCACCTTGCCGGCGCGGGCGCCGTCGACATCGGCCACGGCCAGTAATTCGCCTGGGGGACCAGGCGGCGCAGATTCTCCGCGTGCCGCTTTCCCATCTCCCCCACCCCACGACTCCCATCCCCAACTTACGCATTCTTTGCTTTCCCCTATGGCTTGACGAGATGAAAAGCCCCCTGCATGATAGGCGATATAAGCGCTTAGCGAAAGGCCTTATATTCTCATGCCAGAGGTTCCCGGATGACTGCACAACCATCGCGCTTCAAGTTCGCCTCGGCGCCCAATAGCTGGGGGGTCTTGGACTATCCGAGTCCTTCGTGGGAGCAGAGCTATCAGAAGATGTTGGATGAGATGGTCTTCGCGGGCTACACCGGCACCGAGCTGGGACCTTACGGCTTTCTGCCCACCGACGCCAAGGTCCTGCAAACTGAGCTATCCCAGCGGAAATTGAAGCTGTTGGGTTCGTTTGTCCCGGTGGTTCTGAGCGACCCCGCCTCCACCAAAATCGTGGTCGACAGGATCCGCATCGTAGGCGGCCTGCTTGCCGCCTTGGGAGCTCCCTTCCTGGTTCTTGCCGACGCGCAGTCGGAAGCGCGGGACCGCATTGCGGGCCGGGTCCCCAGGGATGGCAGCAAGGGCTTGAGCTCTCAGCAATGGAAGCAGGTGGCGAAGGTGGTGGCGGAAGCAGCCCAGGTTGCGCAGGAGTTTGGTCTGGACCTGGTGTTCCATCCGCACACATCGACCTATGTTGAGACGCCCGAGGAGACGGAGCAATTCTTCGACGCCACCTCGGCGTCGAACATTGGACTCTGCCTGGACACTGGGCATTGTGCTTACGCCGGAGGAGATCCCGCTGTCGAAGCAGAGAAGTTTCGCGAGCTTCTCAGGTTCGTTCACATTAAAGATGTCGACGACAAGGTTATGGCGGAGGTTCGCCGCAAGCAGATGAACTTTGCGCAGGCGATTGCAGCCAATGCTTTCACTATCATTGGCCAGGGGTCGGTCGATTTTCCTGCATTCTTTGCTGTCCTGAACAAGAACAATTATTCGGGCTGGATGGTAGTCGAACAGGACGTCACTTATGGCGCGACGGTCGTGCCGCCGGTGGAGAGCGTCGCCGCCAGCCTCAAGTACCTGCAGCAAGTCTCGCTGGCCCTTGACGGGTCGAAAGCTCAGAGTGCTGTGTGAGGACTCCACCATCGACCGAATTGCTGAGAGTCGCCATGTAGTCCCGGGTTGCACGTCCTGGGCTACTCTCAGCCGTCCCTGCGGGACTGGTTTCGGAAAGGGACTTCTCCCGCAGCGCGGGAAACGAGCCGAGCAGTTCTAGGGCTACCCGGCTTTATGCGCCCTCCAGCCGACGCCTATTTAGAGAAATTCTGGACGTAGGTGTCCGCAGGCAAACCCTGGCGTTGCGCTTTATCGCGCATCTTCGCCGCCTCGTCGCGATCCATGGCGCCGCCAACGGTGACCAAATAAACACCACTTCTAGTCGGGAAGACTTCAGCGCCAAGGTCGGGATGTTTGCTGCTGATCTCTGCCACCATGGCCTCAGCCTTGGTCTTGCCTTTGTATGTGTAGGCGACCACGCGCCAGACGGAACGCCCGTCGGCAGGGGTGGCGGAGGCAGTCGGGCTGGCGTTCTGGGAGCAGGCGAGGAGGGCGCCGGTTTCACAGCGGGGGGGTTCTCGGCCGGCGGGGCTTCAGGAGCAGCCGGCTGGGTGGCGGTTTGCGCAGTTTCCGTGTTCGCAGGGGCGGGCGCGGAGTGCGGCCGTAAGAGCAGCCACCCGAGGATAGCCAGCACGACAACACCCAGCGCACCGTACAGAGCAAGAGGTTTCCGTTTGGAGACCGCCGGCTGCTCTTCCTCCTCGGTTCGGAGCGTTCTTGCCACCGGAATCGGCGGAGTGACCAGGCGCTCGGCAATAGGCGGCCTGGGCGCAGGAGCTTTCACCGCAACCGGCTCGGGCTGAGGGCTCGGCCGGAGCGGGCGCAGGCGGGCGCGGGGGAATCGGAGCCGGAGCCGGAGCCGGTGCGGGTCGAGCAGGCCTCGGCGTCGGAGCAGGCTGAGCAGGAGCAGGCGTCGGAGCAGGAGCAGGTGCAGGCGTCGGAGCAGGTGCAGGAGGGGGCGGAATCACGCTGGCAACCGGCAGCACCGGCTTCAAAGCATTGCTGATTTGGGCTAAGGTCCAGCGCCGGGCGAAGGAGTTGCGGATAATTTCCGCGAACGGCGCCGGGACGCGATTGATCTGCACATCGGTGGCGGTGAGCCCTTTCCGCTGGGTGAAAGCATGGAACAGGGTAGTGCCGATGCCCGCCACATCGTCGGCCTGCCCCCCGGCCGTTGTGTGCAGGCAATCGCTGCGCAGCTTCACTGTCTCCTCGGTCGCAAGCACACTGGCCGCTTCCACGTGACCGTGCGACATGCCCTTCTGGTGAATCGCCGTGAGCGCACCAACCAGGGCTTCAGCCACCTCCCGGCCTTCCTCCGGTGAGAGGGCCTGGATCTGCAGCACATCGGAGAGGCTCTGCTCGATGTGCTCCATGACGGCATAAACCAACAAAGTGTTGTCCACCTGGACTTGTCCGACCTTGACGATGCTGACCAGATTCGGATGCTTCAGGTTCTGCGCGGCGTGGAGGCGCTCCATGACCTCATCCGCATCCGTCAGGGCTTCGGTAAGGCTGATGGTGGCGGGGGTACTTTGCGGCTCACCCGTCTCGGTCTCAAACCATGCGCTGCGGCCTTCGGAACGCACTAGGCGGCGCAAGGGATAAAGCCCATCGATTGTTTGCCCTTCCAATTCATTCCAGAACTGCATAATGTCCTTAATTCCCGAAAAGTGAGGGTATGAGGGTAATGCGCAGAGCCTGCCGGTTGCGCGAAGGCCCTGGGAGAGCATGACCCGTTCTTGGCCTATCTGCCACTGACAATATCTTAAATGTGCGTTGTGGGGTCTGCCGGGTCAGAGCAGGCTCTCGCCCTCGAAATGCGGATAAATTCGGTTCCAATCGCGTTGAGACAGCCCGGAATGGAGGCCGGGCTGTCTCTGCATGTACTTGCGGAACTAAAAAGCGTCCGCGACTTCACTCCATCAGCCTACGCGATTCTTTCGATATTGGTCCTTGCCGTGTTGCCGGAGCGCGCCAGCAGCGCCATGCCCTCACGGGCCATCTCTCGAGCCATCCTATGCAACTCTTCAGGACGTTCGTTGTGGATTGCGGTGAGCTGCTCCAGGGCGGCGGCGGCACGCAGCTTGGCCACTCCCTGAAAAGCGTGCTCGCCTGAATTTCCGCAGGTGTGAACAATGCTTTCCGAGGTTATTTTAAAAACGTCTTCGCCCTGGATGACGAAGGCCACGAAATACTTTTCCGGCGGGGGAATTGGGTTGTGGGATTCCATTAGCACTTCCTTTGGTTGATTCCATGAATTCCAGTGCAGGACGGTCTCATTCGGCCAGACAATACACTACAGTTTGCATACTAGAAGCACATGGATCGATGCAAGTGTATTGAGCGTGCGGAACCGCAGAGGTAACCGGCGATCATTTTTTTCGCAGGAGTGCGGTGTACAACGGAGCGCCCCACGTTCCTATCGCCAGCAGGCTTCCGAACAGCACCACGGCGTCGATACTCTCTCGTCCCTCTCGCGACCAGTAGACATTGGCAAGGTTGAGCCAGAGCGCGAACTCATCCAGCGTCAGCGCGGCGCCTACACCATACAGGATGGACATAAGCCGGCTCCAGAAGATGGAGGACGGTGTGGAACCGGCACCGACCTCATTGAGGTAGCCGTAGCCCACTCCGAGCAGAATCAGAATGCCCCAAACCAGGTGATGGATATGCCGTCCACCCATGGTGACGTATTGGAATGGCCCGATATGGTGCTGAATGGAAGCAACCAGCAGGCGGACAGCCAGGAAAGTGATGAAAAAGCTGATCGACGCCAGCAACATCCTGCGGTGCGGGCGGTCGGGAAGGTTTTCGTGGAGGATCAGCCCCAGCTGGGTGAGATGCAGGAGTAACAGCATGATTGCCGTTACCGTGACAATGAATGCCAGCAGGATCCATTCGCCTGACCAATGCATACGGCATTACATCATAGCGCCTACCAAGAGGATGAAGACCAGCTTGACGGCAGCTACTCTTCATGGAAGCGCCACCCTTCCCTTTGTCATCCCGAGCGCAGCCGAGGGATCTGCAGTTCCGCAGACCTCTCCTGGAAATGTTTTCGACCGCAGCGTGCTTGGAGAACCGCGGTTTTGCCCGATTCAGGAGAACAGGAATTCTTTGGTCCGCAGGTCCTTGATGTTATCCCGCAGCTTGGCCGCCTTTTCAAACTCAAATTTCTTGGCCGCTTCGCGCATATCCGACTCCAGCTTGCCGATGTAGTTGTCCAACTCCTGCTGGGTATTGAACTCCGGCAGGGTGTCGTCCTGGCTGGTGAGGTCCGCATACTCCGCCTTCAGAATATGAACCAGGGACATATCGAGCGAGCGGCTGATAGAAGTCGGCGTGATGCCATGCTCTTCGTTATAGTCCCGCTGAACAGTGCGGCGGCGATCCGTCTCATCCAGCGCCCGGCGGATGGAGTCTGTCATCACATCGGCGTACAGAATGGCGCGGCCACTCAGGTGCCGGGCGGCGCGGCCGATAGTCTGAATGAGCGACCCGGAGGAGCGCAGAAAACCTTCCTTGTCGGCATCGAGAATCGCCACCAGCGAAACCTCGGGTAGATCCAACCCTTCCCGCAGCAGGTTGATTCCGATCAGCACGTCATATTCTCCGCGGCGCAGATCGCGCAGCAGCCGTACCCGCTCCAGGGTCTCGATCTCGGAGTGCATGTAACGGCATTTCACCCCAACTTCGGAGTAGTAGCCAGACAAGTCCTCGGCCATTCTCTTGGTCAGCACGGTGACCAGCACGCGCTCGTTACGCTCCACGCGAAGGCGAATCTCTGCCAGCAGATCGTCGATCTGGCCCCGTATAGGCCGAATCTCCACCTCCGGATCGACCAGACCCGTGGGCCGGATGATTTGCTCCACCACCACGCCCGAGGACTTGGTGAGCTCATAGGGGCCAGGCGTTGCCGAGACATAAATGGTCTGGTGGGTGCGGGTTTCGAACTCCTCGAACTTGAGCGGGCGATTGTCCATCGCCGAGGGCAGGCGGAAGCCGTAATCGACCAGGTTTTGCTTGCGCGAGCGATCGCCATGCCACATGCCGTGAAGCTGGGGAACGGTGACGTGAGATTCGTCAATAAATACCAGGTAATCGCGCGGGAAATAGTCCAGCAGCGTGGGCGGCGGTTCGCCCGGCAGCCGGCCGGAGAAGTGGCGCGAGTAGTTTTCGATGCCATGGCAGTAGCCCATGGACTTGATCATCTCCAGGTCGAAGCGCGTGCGCTGATGGATACGCTGCGACTCGACCAGCCGCCCCTCGGACTCCAGCTGCTTTTCCCAAACTCGCCAGTTCCTCGAGGATGGATTCGATGGCGGTCTTCTTGCGCTCCGGCTGGACCACGTAATGGGATTTTGGATAGATGGGCAGACGAGCATATTTCTGGCGGACCGTGCCGAATAGCGGATCGATTTGCGACAGTGCCTCGATCTCGTTGCCGAACAGCTCGATGCGATACGCCATCTCATCGTAGGTGGGGTAAACCTCGATCACGTCGCCGCGGACGCGGAAGGTCCCGCGGCGGAAATCGCTGTCGTTGCGCTCGTAGAGAATTTCGACCAGCCGGCGGGTAATGTCTTCGCGGCGGATCTTCTGCCCCTTCTCCAGCAGCAGCAGCATGCCGTAATAGGCCTCCGGCGAACCCAGGCCGTAGATGCAGCTCACCGAGGAGACGATGATGGCGTCGCGCCGCTCGAACAGCGAACGGGTGGCGGAGAGGCGCAGCTTGTCCAGCTCCTCGTTGATGGTGGCTTCCTTCTCGATGTAAAGGTCACCGGAAGGGATGTAGGCCTCGGGCTGGTAGTAGTCGTAGTAGGAGACGAAGTACTCGACTGCATTTCCCGGGAAAAACTGCTTGAATTCATGAAAGAGCTGAGCCGCGAGCGTCTTATTGTGGGCCAGGATCAGCGCCGGGCGATTGGAGTGCTCGATGATCTTGGCCATGGTGAAGGTCTTGCCCGAGCCGGTAACCCCAAGCAGGGTCTGGTGCTGCTCGCCGGCAGCCAAGCCGGAGACGAGCTCCTGGATGGCGCGGCCCTGGTCGCCGCGCGGGCGGTAATCGCTAACTAGCTGGAAGTCCATGGATCCTTGTAGAGAGAGAGTGCGCTGGAGGGCGCTAGGCTTCTTTAATTATAGCCGGGGCAAGGGAGGGTATGCGATCGGTCCGCGCACCATACGGCGGGTCAACACGATCAGGCCGCCGATGGTGGCGCAGATGACCAGGATGATGGGCAGAAAGATGATCGGAGCAAAAACCGTGGGTGGGTGGTCGATTGGGGCGGAGCCCTGCTGCAGGTGTCCGCCGAAGATGAGCACGTGGCCACCGATGGCTGCACTGCCGGTGAGGGTGAGATTGCCGCCGAAGACCAGAACGTTTCCCGCCACAGACCCGTTGAGAAAAACGTTTCCCGCGAAAACGTGCACGCCGCCGGTAGCGTGTCCCTTAACCTCGGCGGAACAGAGAAAGCAGGTGGCATCATGAACCGTTTGATCCGGCGCAACCACAATGTTCCTGCCAAAGTGACGTAGGTTCGGGAAGGACTGCGCAACGCCAGCCAGCGATGGCACCAGGATCAGGGTGCAAAGAGCGAAGCACCGTGGAAGCATGCGTTCCGTTCCTCGGAGAACTTACGCTATTCGACCACTAAAGCTTTGCGCAGGAGAAGTGACAAGGCAGTTTCCGGGTGTCAGGTTGTCCGCAGGCTGAATGCTGTCGGATGCGTCGGTTGGTACAACCCAATTTCGCCGCCTCCCGGAAGCCTGATCTTTGTAATCGATCCCCATCTTTCTTTGTGGACAGCCGAGCAAACGACGCCTTTTCCCGCCAGGACCTTCATCTCGGCCTTAAGGTCTTCACACATGAGATAGAGTTCGTGGCGATCGTTTTCTTCGGCCGGATGGAAGGCCGCTTCGGCTGGAGGTAGAGCGAAGATCAGCCAGCCGTGACCAGCATCGACGGAAGCCATTCCCAGCACATCGCGAAAGAAGACGCGGTCGCCCTCGGCATCCTTGCTGTAGACGATGACGTGTGCACCCGAAATCACGGTGGGTCTAGTTTAGCCCCGCGATCTTAGCCGGTCGATATGCGGTAATGTAAAAAAAGATGTTCAGCTTCTTCCTCCGCTGTCGCAGTTTGGCCGCGAGCCTCGCGCTTGCCGCATGTCTCTTGAGCGCGGATTGCGCGGCCGCCACCGCCCCGACCATGGGCTACAAGGTAGTGGCACGGTATCCACATTCGACCGACAGCTACACCGAGGGATTCCTTTATCTGGATGGGTTGTTCTACGAGGGCACAGGCATTGCCGGACACTCAGCGCTGCTCGCCATCGAGCCCCAAACCGGCAAACCTGTCCAGAAGCGTGAGCTGGCGCCGCAATACTTTGGTGAGGGGATCGTCGATTGGGGGCCGAACATCTACCAGTGGACGTGGAAATCGCAGATCTGCTTTGTCTACGACCGCTTCAGTCTGCGGCCGCTAAAGCAGCTCACTTACACCGGTGAAGGCTGGGGTATGACACGCACGGCCAAGGAGCTGATCACCAGCGACGGCACCGCGACGCTTCGCTTTCGCGACCCCGACAGCTTCAAGGAAACTCGTCACATCCTGGTAAAGGATGGTTCGAAGGTTATCGACGAGCTAAACGAGCTGGAGTTTATCAAGGGCGAAATTTATGCCAACGTCTGGCACTCGGACGTGATCGCGCGCATCAATCCCCGCGACGGACACGTGATTGCATGGATCGATCTCACCGGTCTGTTGCCGCCCGATCAGAAGATCAACCAGGAATCAGTGCTGAATGGGATCGCTTACGACGCGAAGCGATGACCGCCTTTTCGTCACCGGCAAGCAGTGGCCCACGGTCTTTGAAATCAAAGTTAGTTCCGCGCGCTGCGGCGAACTCTAGCGCCAACCCTCCGTGCAGAGCACAGGCGCCCACGGAGTGAAGGGTACGGGCTTCAGTCCGTACATTTAACACCCCAAACCCGATGGGCTAGAAGAACGCTTTGCTGTCGCCAGCAACTCCCTGCCGGGCTACGTTGTCCCGTCCCTTCGGGACTGATTGCGTCGGGTGACCTGCGGTTCTTTTCTACCCCCCTTAAAAGCCCCTGAGGGCCCCGAACCGAAATCAGAGCGTCCAATTCGGCACCGTTACCCTCAGCGGCTAAAGCCGCATGTATTCTGCGTCGTTTATGGACGGCCTGAAGGCCGTCCCCTTCAAGACCAGATTTAGTTCAGAGGCCCTTCCGTCTAGGGCCATTTAAGGGGGTAGAAAAGAACCGCAGGTCACCCGACGCAATCAGTCCCGAAGCGCCAATCGTAGTCCCGAAGGGACGACACAAGAGGAGTTCTCACGCAAAGTCTATTGCCCCTTACTGAGACACTTTTCAATCGCCTGCTGCCACTCCGGACCGCTCTCGCCGTCTCTCTTCCCCATAGCCTGCACGTCGTCGTTCGCCGATACGTTCAACGCTGTTCGAGCATAGGTTACTTCCACACTCGTGCTGGACGGATCGAGAGACGTCAGGCGAACGTCAACCGTGGATACCAGCTTGTCCGGAATGAAGGACACGTACTGCATGCGCCCTCCTGCCGGATCGAAGAGCGTGTTGACCCAAACGCTGTTATGAGGACCGTGCTGAACCGTGAACACCGCGCCCTGTATATCTTTACCGGGCTGAGGGTACAGAAACTCAGGATTCCAGTGCGGCCCGGCCCAACAGCGTTCCCCGTCTGGACCGAAGAGTCTTGCCGCGCGGCTTAGCGGCGCGCGCACAACCAAGTGAAATGTATTCGTCACGTGCGCCGGTAGGGTCATGAAGAAAAATGCTCCTAAAAGCAGGAAGATACCTTTCATTTGCGCTCCCGCAATCGATGGCTGTCGGAGGCGTGAAGCGTCAGCCCATAAATGGCCCTGAACTGTTCAATCTCTTTCAAGGTCTGTGCGGAGAACGCAGACTTACCTTCAAACGCATGGAGCACAATCCCTTCCAGCAGATCACCCAGACTCATGTCCTTCAGTTCGGCAACCGCCTTCAACACCTTGAGCAGCCGCTTCTCCATCCGGACGCCGGTCTGAATTCGTTCTATCTCGATCATGTGTACCAATGTACCACGGTACCATATTGCCCTGTGACATCATCTGAAGAGAAGAAGGAGATCAACGCGGAATGAGTTATGTACCCAATGCGAAGCGGTATGACGGAGCGCAGTTTCGGCGGTGTGGGCGATCGGGGATCGTATTGCCGCCGGTCTCCCTTGGACTGTGGCAGAACTTCGGCGGCGTCGATATTTTCGAGACCGGCCGCGCAGTGGTTCGGCGGGCTTTCGATCGGGGCGTGACGCACTTCGACCTGGCGAACAATTATGGACCGCCTTATGGGTCAGCCGAGGAGAACTTTGGCGAGATCCTGCGCAAGGATTTTCGCGATTACCGGAATGAGCTGTTGATCTCTTCCAAAGCGGGATGGGACATGTGGCCCGGGCCCTACGGGATAGGCGGCTCGCGCAAATATCTGCTGGCGTCGCTCGATGAAAGCCTGCGCCGCATGGGGCTCGAGTATGTCGACATTTTCTACTCCCACCGGCCGACCATGGACGTGCCGCTGGAAGAAACCATGGGAGCGCTGGCGCAGGCAGTGCGCCAAGGCAAAGCTTTGTATGTAGGCATCTCGTCCTACAGCCCGGAGCGGACCCGCGAGGCGGCAAAGATTTTAGCACGGCGAAGGAGTGCCCTGCTGATTCATCAGCCGTCGTACTCCATGCTGAACCGTTGGGTGGAGAAGGGATTGCTGAGCACGCTGGAGGAGTTGGGAGTCGGCTGCATCGGATTCTCGCCGCTGGCCCAGGGGCTGTTGACCAACAAGTACCTCAAAGGCGTTCCCGAGAACTCGCGCGCCAAGGCGGAAGGTTCTTTCTTAAAGGGTTTCCTGAGCGAGGAAAACCTCAACCGTGTACGGGCGCTGAACGAAATTGCAGCAGGACGCGGGCAGACGCTGGCGCAGATGGCGATTGCCTGGGTGCTGCGAGACAAGCGAGTTACCTCGGCGCTGATCGGAGCTCGCGATGTGAAGCAACTCGACGACTCGCTGGATGCGGTTAAGAAGCTCGACTTTACGGATGACGAGTTGAAGGAGATCGATCGCTACGCGCAGGAGGGGGAAATCGATCTTTGGAGAGGTGCCCGCGAGGGAGCGGCTTAGCGAAGTACTTGGCGGCGGCATTCTTGGCTCTATATAATGCCCTGCCATCGGCGGGATGCGGGTCCTTCAGATCCTCTGCCGTGGAGGAGAAGATGGCAGCTCCCGATGTCGTCTGGAAAGACGGCAGGTTCGGCCAGACGTCCCGGCGGGATCCATGGTGGCTTTCGCCGTCGGCGGTTTTTCTGGGGTTAAGCGCGTTTCTCGTCTACTCCACGTGGGCGGCCTGGCAGGGTAACCACTACACCTTTGGGCCCTATATTTCACCCTTCTATTCTCCCGAACTCTTCGGCTCCTCGCCCCACGCGCTGTTCGGCCCCAAGCCGGCATGGTATCCAGGTTTTCTGCGTTTCTCTCCCGCGCTTCTCATCCTCTGGATTCCCGGCCTCTTTCGGCTCACCTGTTACTACTACCGCGGTGCTTATTACAAGTCGTTCTGGGCCGACCCACCCGCGTGTGCGGTCAGCGAGCCGCGCAAGACCTATCTCGGCGAACGAAGCTTTCCCCTGATCCTGCAAAATTTCCATCGCTACTTTCTACGGCTCTCCTACCTGGTGTGGGCCTTTCTGGTTTACGACGCAGTCGTGTCCTTCCGTTTCCCTAACGGCTTCGGGATTGGGATCGGAAGCCTCGTCCTGGTGGTAAACGTGGTACTTCTCGGCGGGTATGTATTCGGCTGCCATGCCTTCCGCCACCTGGTCGGAGGCACGTTCGATCAGATCTCGGAACACCCGGTACGGCACAAGCTCTACGATTGCGTGAGCTGTCTCAACGCAAGACACCAGAAGTGGGCGTGGGCGAGTCTGTTTTGGGTGGGATTTTCGGATATCTACGTCCGCCTCTGCTCTATGGGGATCTGGCACGACTGGAGAATCCTGTAGATGCCGGAGTTCCAGCGCTTCTCCTATGACGTTCTAGTCATCGGTGCGGGTGGGGCCGGTCTGCGCGCCGCCATCGAAGCCGCGGCCAACGGCGCCAAAGTCGGGGTGGTCTGCAAATCGCTTGCTCGGCAAAGCCCACACCGTGATGGCCGAGGGTGGCATTGCCGCGGCCCTGGCCAATGTCGACGATCGCGATAATTGGCGAGTTCATTTCGCCGATACCATGCGGGGCGGGCAATACCTCAACAACTGGCGCATGGCGGAGCTGCACGCCAAGGAAGCGCCGGAATGCGTGCGCGAACTGGAAGCCTGGGGCGCACTTTTCGACCGCACCAAGGACGGGCGGATTCTGCAGCGCAACTTCGGCGGGCATAAGTATCCGCGCCTGGCGCACGTCGGCGATCGCACCGGCCTGGAGATGATCCGCACCCTGCAGGACCACGGCATTCACTGCGGCATGGAGGTGCACATGGAGTGCACCGTGCTCAGCCTGCTGCTGGACTCGGGGCGCATCGCGGGGGCCTGCGGATACGACCGCGAGAAGGGCCTCTTCCAACTGTGGCAGGCGAAGGCGGTGGTGCTGGCCACCGGCGGAATCGGGCGCGCCTTCAAGGTCACCAGCAACAGTTGGGAATACACCGGCGATGGGCTTGCACTGGCCTACCGCGCCGGCGCCGAACTGCAGGAAATGGAGTTCGTCCAGTTCCATCCCACAGGGATGGTCTGGCCGATCAGCGTGCGCGGCATCCTGGTGACGGAAGGCGTGCGTGGCGAAGGCGGGGTTCTGCGCAACAGCGAAGGCCGCAGGTTCATGTTCGACGAAATTCCCGATCTCTACAAAGAGCAGACGGCGGACAACGAAGAGGAAGGATGGCGTTACACCCAGGGCGACAGGAATGCCCGCCGGCCGCCCGAACTGCTGACCCGCGACCACGTCGCCCGCTGCATCAATCGCGAAGTGAAAGCAGGGCGGGGCACGCCGCACGGCGGCGTCTTTCTGGATATTGCCTGGATCAAGAAGCACCTTCCCAAAGCGGAGGAGCACATCAAACGCAAGCTGCCCAGCATGTATCACCAGTTCAAGCAGCTGGCAGATCTGGATATCACCAAAGAGCCGATGGAAGTCGGGCCCACCACCCATTACATGATGGGCGGCATCCGCGTGGATGGCGATTCGCAGATGTCGAACGTGCCGGGGTTGTTTGCCGCGGGAGAAGCGGCGGCGGGACTGCACGGCGCGAATCGGCTGGGCGGCAATTCGCTCTCTGACCTGGTGGTATTCGGACGCCGCGCCGGCCGCTATGCGGCGGAATTCGCTAAAAGCAATGGGGCCAACGGGGCCGTTGACGAGCAGCAGCTCCAGGCAACGGCCAAGGCAGCCCTCGAACCCTTCGATCGCGGCGCTTCCGGTGAGAATCCGTATCAGATTCAATACGACCTGCAGGAAGCGATGCAGGACCTGGTCGGCATCGTTCGCACCGAAAGTGAAATGCAACAGGCATTGATCAAAATAGATGGCTTCCAAACGCGGGCAGACCAGGCGGGGATCACCGGTCACCGCCAGTACAACAACGGATGGCACACGGCCATAGACCTCTCCAGCCTGCTGCTGGTGTCGGAGGCGATCACCCGCGCCGCGCTGCTGCGGAAAGAGAGCCGGGGGGCGCAGTTTCGCGAAGATTTTCCCAACAAAGATGCCGAATGGGGCAAGCACAACATCATCGTCAAGCGCGGAGCGGATGGCGAAATGCTGGTGGAGAAGCGCGCTCTTCCCCCCATGCCCGATGAGTTGCAAGCCGTGATTCAAGAGATGAAATAGGGAGATGAAATCAATGACGCAAGCGACGACGCAAGCGATGTTTCGCATCTGGCGCGGGGATCCCGCTGGCGGCGGCTTTCGAGGATTACGTTACGCCGGTGGAGGAGGGCATGGTGGTTTTGGACGCCGTGCACCGGATCCAGGCTCAGCAGGCGCCCGACCTCGCGCTGCGCTGGAATTGCAAGGCCGGCAAGTGCGGTTCATGCTCCGCGGAAATCAACGGCATGCCGAAGCTCATGTGTATGACGCGGCTGAGCAATCTCAACCTGGACATGCCGATCATCCTGGAGCCGATGCACACCTTTCCGGTGATACGCGACCTGGTCACCGACGTCTCCTGGAACTTCCGGGCCAAGAAGACGATCAAGCAATTCAGGCCTCGTTCTCCCGACTTGCCGGATGGGACCTGGCGCATGCAGCAGGCCGACGTCGAACGGGTGCAGGAGTTTCGCAAGTGCATCGAGTGTTTCCTCTGCCAGGATGTATGTCACGTCCTGCGCGAGCATCATAAAGAAGATGAGTTCATCGGTCCTCGCTTGCTGGTGTACGTTGCGGCGCTCGAAATGCATCCTCTCGATAGCGAAGATCGCGTAAGCGACTTAAAGAAAAAGCACAGTATCGGTTACTGTAACATCACCACTTGCTGCCGGCAGGTGTGTCCGGAGTCAATCACCATTACCGAGAACGCGATTATTCCGCTCAAAGAGCGGGTGGTGGACCGATTTTTCGATCCGTTAAAGCAGCTGTTTCACATCCTCTGAGTAAGAAGGGGGTACCATGTTCGCACTCAAACCCATTTCTCGTGATAGCCTGGACGGCGCGCTGGCAAAGGCCGAGCGCTACCGCTTGTTGAACGAGCCTACCGAAGCCGAGAGCATCTGCCGCGATATCCTCGAAATCGCGCCGGCAAATCGGGAAGCACGCATCAGCCTGATTCTGGCCCTGACCGACGAGTTCCCGCGGGACGACAAGGCGTTTTCGAGCGCGATGGCGGAGGCAGCCGGCCTGGAATCAGCCTACGATCGCGCTTACTATTCCGGGATCGCGTGGGAACGGCGGGCGAAGGCATCCCATGACGCCGGCAGACTGGGGTCCAGCGGACATGTTTACGAATGGATCGTCAAGGCGCTAGGACTATTCGAAGAAGCGGAACGCGTGCGGCCGGCTGGCAACGACGATCCTATCCTGCGCTGGAACGCCTGCGTCCGCTTCCTCGAGCGCCACAAAGCGCTGGGGCCGAGGACGGAGGATGTCAAGGAGCCTATTCTTTCGGAGTGAATTGAGGCGACTGCCTTAGTTCAGCACCACTTCCTTGACGTTGCGTAACCCACGCTTGAGATCCCCGCTCAGGGCGACGATCGGATTTCTGCACCAAGCTCAGAGACTGGCCCAGTTTGTTGCGCAAACGGATCGCCGTTTTGTCCAAAGCCCTGAGTACGTCTTCCTTTCTCGCCGCTTGCCCCTGTTCTTCGTCAAGGACGTCTCCGCTGCGGCAGTTTTCTGCCCGCAGCCCTAACACATATTGACTTCCGATGCTCGCAATCGAACCTTCTATGACGGCGGCACTCCCGGTTCTTGCGCAGATTTCGAGGGCTGTCTCCAGGTTAAGTCGCGCATCCGCCGGCCGGCCGATCATCCTGAGTGTCTGCTGGATTCGCCGCTCGGAGACGAGGCTCAGAAAGGGCGACTGTTCAAGTTTTACTGCCACGCCCTGCCGCAGCGGACCGTCGAATCCCGGATCGCCGGTCGAATTGACGAAGTCGGCCAGCACCACCGTATCGGTTTCGGTGAGAGCCCTACTTCTATGAAAGAAAGTTAGAACCTCCCGGGCGCCGAGGGCGGCAAGCAGGAGGATGACAAGAGGAAAAATCCAGTTAGTCGATGCTTTGGACCCGGCCCCACTTTCTGCTGTGCTGGGGGCCATTTCTATCTGCGCTTGTCGAACAGCAGGCGCGAAGGAACGGTTCTCGCGCTCGGCGCTAGTCTCAATTTGAAGCGAATGATGAGCAGCCGAACCCTGCGCAGGCGCGTCAACCAATTTTCTCACCGGCACGGCAAACCGGTACCCCCGCTTGGGTACGGTCTGGATCATCTCGATGCCGTTTTTCCCATCAGCCAGGATCTTTCGCAGGTGGGAGACGTTCTTTGCCAGGGCGGCATCCTCGACAAAGATCCCTGGCCAAAGGCGGCTGACGAAATCGTTCTTGTCGATGAGCCGGCCTTCGCTCTCGAGCAGAACGAGCAGCGTCTCAAAAACCTTCGGCGTCAGCGCAACAGGCTTTCCTTCGTGGAGCAGGATCTGCTCGCTCGGGTCTGCCCGGAAGTCCTCGAACTCATATATCTGCTTCATAGCCAGATAGATAAAAGCGGAAGCGCGTAGGAAAGATTCTACCAAGAAATAACGAAGATTCCGGAAAGACTATCCCCCAGCCCAGCGGCAGAGTTTCACCCAAGGTGAAACTCCATGTCAATCCTTCATTTCGCATTTTGCGTTTTGGCTTTGCTCGCCCTTACCCCCCAACGCGGAATAGCTGCAACCAATTCGAACGCCGCGACTATTCATTTCAGGTTGCGAGCTGGCTCACGCATTGTCTTGCCGGTGAAGGTAAACGGAGCCGGCCCTTTCGAGTTCCTGATGGACACTGGGACTACCGACACCGCGGTCGATTCAGCGCTAGCTGATCAGCTCAAATTGCCAATAACAGGAGGCCATGTCACGGCGACTTTCAGGAAATCCTCAATTCTCCGAACCGTTCATGCGGACAAGTTGGAATTGGCAGAAGCGTCGGTGAGAGATCTTGACCTACTCGTAGTGCCAGCGAGCGGGTTCCTTTCTCAGTACCGTGGCGCACGAGGGGTTCTCGGAGAGAACTTCTTATGCAACTTCGATCTACTCTTAGACAACCGTCACCACTTTTTACAACTGGAACGAGGGCCTGGACTCATGGGCGAAACGCTTGCAGGTCAACACGTGCCCGTGCACAGCCACGGGAGCTATCAGGGACTGGCAATTCAGAATCGCTTGACCCTGGCTGTGAGCGTGCCCGAGCTTGGGGCTGAGGCATTGATCTTTCAGCTCGATTCCGGCGCAAGTGCTCCCGTTCTATTCAGGCGCGCGTATCGCGAGGCGCCAAGGCTGCCGGGATTAGACGTTGAGGCCGCTACGCTAGGCGACGGGTCCCCGATCGATAGACACCGGCTTGCCTTGTCGATCGGCAACATGCATCTTGGGAATGTAATGGTGTTGACCTCTGCACAGTCCCAATTGGCGGATGTGGATGGACTGCTGCCCACGAGCCTGTTTCAGAGCGTATACATCAGTCACTCGGGCGGGTATGTGATCTTCAATCCCGTTGCGAAAGTTGCGAAGGGGACCCATTAAACATCGATTGCGGCCAGTATCCTCATTCATCTCTCAGGGCGACCATTGGATCGACACGCATGGCGCGGCGCGCAGGAATGTAGCAGCCAGCAGTGCCACGAGAGAAAGAAATACCGCGACGCCGGCAAATGTCATCGGGTCGGTAGCGCTAATGCCAAAAAGCAGAGTAGACATGAGGCGCGTGATCGCCAGCGACGCGGCAATACCCATTCCCACGCCGAGAGCAGCCATGCGTGCGCCTTCGCCTAAGACCAAACGGAGAACGTCGCTACGCTGGGCGCCCAGCGCCATGCGAATGCCCATCTCCTGGGTGCGGCGGGTGACGGAAAAGGCCACAACTCCGTAGATACCGACGGCAGCAAGACTGAGGGCAGCGGCGGCGAATAGTCCCACAAGAAGAAGCAGAAAACGGCGATCTGCGAGCCAGCCGCCCATTTCGTCAGCGAAGGTGGAGAACTTCACCGGGACATCGGGTGCGAGATCGTGGAAAATGCCGCGCGCGGCGGAAACGATCTCTCCTGCGGGTGCCGCGCTGCGCATGATGATGGTGGGCGAGGAATTGGCGTTCATTCCGCGCTGGCGGTAATCGACATAAATGATGGGGCTCGGAGGAGAATCCAGGCCCTGCGCGCGAACATCGCCGGCGATGCCAACGATTGTGAGCGGCTTCAGGTCACCGTCCATATTGCCGAAATCGATTACCTGACCGATGGGGTCCTGATTCGGCCAGCGCTGGCGCGCCAATGCCTGGCTGATCACAGCAACATGCGGTGAATTCAAGTCATCCTGTTCGCCAAACATCCGCCCGCGGATCAGCGGAATGCCCAGGGTGCGGAAGTACTCCTCGCCGGCGATGGCATAAAGGGCGTGTCCGACTTGGGCAGGATTGTGAGCCATGCGGCCGAATTCATCGAAATTGGCGGGTGGCTTTTGGCCATTGAGGATCAGGAAATCTCCGTCAGCGAGATCGTCGCCGGCGGCGACGGGAAGCGCGCCGGACAAGCCCACCGTCTCCGCACCGGGAATTGCGCGGAGCCGGGTCAATATGTCGTCCATGAGATGGATTTGGCGCGCGATGGCCGGCTGTTCCGTCCCTCCTGCCAGCCTTTGAGGATTCGGAGGCGAGAACTCCATGGTGATCAGGTTTTGCGGGCTAAATCCAGGGCTGGTGGAAATGAGCCGCAAAAAGCTGCGGCCGAGAAGGCCTGCTCCGACCAAAATCACAAGCGTCGTGGCAATTTCGCCGGCCACCAGGAACGCCGCGAAGCCGTTGGCTGGCGCCCGTGCCACTGTAATTGCGGGAGCCAGCCGACAATGCTTCCTGGAGATCTCCTTGAGCGGCGCGCCACGCGGCAAACAACCCAAGCGAAACCGCGACAGCTACAGTTGCGGCCAGGGCGAACAGCAGCACCGCGGGGTTCATGGCGATACCTTGCTGCCGCGGCAGATTGGCGGGAAGAATGGATCGAAGTATGCGGACCGCCGAAGCCGCGATCAAAATGCCGAGTACCCCTCCAGCCAACGAAAGCGCAAGAGACTCAGCGAGAAATTGCTGGATGAGACGGCCACGGCTCGCCCCGAGCGCCCTACGGACCGCCAATTCTTTGCCGCGGGCGGAGGTGCGCGCTAAAAGCAGGCCGGCGACATTGGCGCATGCGACCAGGAGTAATAGGCCGACGGCTCCGAGAAGGGTCAGCAGAGAGGTTCGTACGTCTCCGACCATGGCGTCGGCCAGAGGTACTACCGCAGCGTCGTTGAGATCAACATCTTTTCCGTACTGATTTTTGAGGCGGCGAGCGATGGTGCTGAGATTTGCGCGCGCCTGGGCGACGGTGACCCCATCGCGGATGCGGCCGACAGCTTGCCAATTATGCGCGGTGCGGCTGGGTTCGGGATCAGCCTCGCGCGGAATCCAGGCGGCAACCCCGGCAGGAAAATCAAATCCCGCCGGCATCACGCCGGCAACTGGATAAACTGCGCCCTCCATGGCCAGGTGGAATTTGGAAAGATCCGTTCCACCACCGAGATATCGCCGCCAATAGCCATAGCTGACGATCACCGCAGGCGCGCTGTGCAGCTGCTGCTCGTCCGGGGCAAAAGCGCGGCCGCGTATAGGCTCGACACCGAGGGACTTAAAGAAGCCGCTGGACACTGCAGCGATGTTGACCCGCACCGGCTCGCTGCCGCCGGAAACTGAGGACAGTCCATAGGCATATGCGGCGAGACTGGCGAACGTGTTGTTCTGGGCAACGAAATCGTCGAAATTCGGGCCCGCCAGGTTCATCCGATGACCGTCGGGAGCCTGTTCCCACACGCGCACGATTGTTTGTGGATTGGGATAAGGAAGCGCTCGCAGCAGAACGGCGTCCACGACAGAAAAAATTGCCGTGGATGCGCCGATGCCGAGTGCCAGCGTCAGGACTGCGATGACAGCAAATCCAGGAGACTTTGTGAGCGTCCGCAAGCTATAGCGTAATTCGCGTAGCAACGTTTCCATACCGGCCTCCGATTGATCCACGATCCTTAATATATCCAGCTGCAGTCGCGAGTGAAATCAGTGGTCACGGATCGTTGCCACGTGCCACTCGATTTCTCGACCGCGAAGATTCCGCCGCTTCCGCAAAAGTGGCCGCAGCTCTTGATCACCGATACCAATGCCCGTGTGTGTGCGTGGTTAAATCCGGGAACTCCCAGCAACCGCACATACCTGAGTTGCTTATAGTCTTCGCAGGGTGCACCACCATGCGCGTGTATTACCAGGCACGTCTGCGCTCGCGCAAGCTCGCTTGCCGACAGCAGCCGATAGCCCTGGGCGATCGAGAATTTCTGCTCCCAGCGATGCACCTGCTGATTGGCTGCGACAAAGGCAGTGGCCATCTGCTGCTCCTGCGGGGCCCTCGGCCTGAGGCAGCTGCCGTTTACCTGCGGAATATCGATTGCCGAATCCTCCGCGAATGCCAGCGGTTCGTCCATCGGAGCCCGGTAGAGGGCGGAATAGACTTCGTACGCCTCAGCGGGAGCCGGGCCACCGCCCGGTTGGTTGAGCGGCATGGTCGCTCCAAGATCGGTTATCTGCTTGCCGGCTTGTGTCTTTGAGCGATGCAGCAAAGTGGCTCGCAACCACACCAGCGCCACCACAACCACTACCAGGACCACCGCCAACACAAGCCCCAACGAGATATTCTTTCGCGTCCCTGGGTCAACTTGCGGCATGAATGTTTACTTATGCCTCGCTCCACTCACCGCTGTCGCCATACCTAAACCTAAATAGACCGTTCCGGAGATGTAGCGCTCATTGCGAATGAAGGTCCGGTTGCGCCGCAGCCATCCTGCGGCCGATCCCGCGGTTAAGGCCCACATGCTGTCGCTTATCAATGCCATCAGGGTAAAGAGCATTCCCAGCGCAAAGAACTGCAAGCTCACCTGTCCACGCGCCGGGTTGACGAACTGGGGCAGAAAGGCGAAGAAGAAGATCGCTGTCTTCGGATTGAGAACCTGGACCAGAACACCTTGCGCATAGACACGGCGCAGTGGCAGCGCTTGCACGTGCTTCACCTCGTCATCCGCGGTGGGGCGTTCGCGCAATTTCTTGATGCCTAAGTAAAACAGGTAGGCCGCGCCGGCATACTTCACTAAGGAGAAGGCGACCGCCGAAGAGAGCAGTAGGGCAGAGAGGCCAAGCGTCGCGGCCATAACGTGTGCCAGGGTGCCGGTGGCGATGCCGAAAGTCGAGGCCAATCCTGCCCTGCGTCCTTGATCCACGCTGCGTGCCACAACGTAAAGCACCGCTGGTCCTGGAATGAGAAGCAATACCAGTGCCGCCGTCATGAAAATAAGGAGATCGTTCGCGGAAGGCAGAAAGTTCATGGGAGTCATTCTATCTCTCGTTTTGCGATTCTGCGTTGATGTGGGGCAGGGGTGGCCTGAGGTTTCGTAAAAACTGGAAACTCCAGGATTCGTGGTGGGAACTCCCGCATTTAGAGCTGTTTTTTTTCATCTCCAACTCACCACAAAACCGTCATCCTGAGCGGAGCGCTTCACAGATTTATCGTGTGACACAGCGCTTGATAGCGCGGAGTCGAAGGACCTCGAGGGAGTTTATCTTACCCATGCCGCTCGGAGCTTTTCAACCACCGAAGCCCGCACCTGGCGGACCGCCATGGTCTTTCCCTGGGGCCGAGAACAAGAACTGCTAGCATCTGCTATGGCCGGTTCGCGATTTACACGCTTCGCTCAGGATGACATTGGTGGGCTGAGGTTTTGAAGGCAATCAATTTCGAATTCAAAACCGCGGCCTCCCTTTCCTGGTGTTCACTCAACTACCTTGACTGGCGCCTGCCAGAAGGCAGCCTTCTTTCCGGTTGGGTCCAATACGGATATCTGGCAGTCATAATCGCCTGGCGGAAGCTGATTGAGAGCAATGCTGAAGCTGAAGGGCATGGTTTGCAGGCGATTGTTCAACCCCTGCGTCATCTCCATCGGCGGGGTTTCAAAGGCTTTTGTTTGCTCATGGTAGAAACTTACAAAGGCAACTAACGGTTGAGAGCCGGGTGTGCCCTGCTCATAGGCCTGCAGGTAGACATACATGTTCTGATTCTGGCGAAAAACACGAGTCACGCTGGGAATCAGCTTCTGCCCATTCTGCACCAGCGGGTTTACCTCCTCTTCTTTCGCCTTGTCCTTGGTTTTTTCCGCGTTATACAGAGCTTCTTTGAGATCTACACGCTGGCTACTCAGTACCACCGAGCTGATTGGGACATGCGCGACCTCCTTGTTCAGATTTGGGATGACGAAGGTGGTCTGATAGGTGCCGATTCTGCCCGTCTCATCGTCGCGGGCCAGGAACTTGATCATGTACTTGCCGGGCAGGAGAGTGAACCCGGTGTCGTACTCGATGGGGCGATGCGCCAGCTCGGCAGCGGTGGCGTCGGAGAGCTTGATGTTGACATTGTCGCGGACATTGGTGACGGTGGTGCCGCCGACCAGATCCTTGATTTCACCCACGAAGTCGATGAGGGTGTGCTCGGCGCCTCCGCGCTTGGCCAGGGCCAGCTCACGGCCCGGGATCTTAACAATGATGGGAACAAAGTACTCGGCGCGATTGAGCTGGAAGTGATCAATCTCCATGGCGATCGAAAGCTCGGTGATGGGGTCCTCAAGCATGAGCGCATCTTCGAGCTGACGCTCTTTGTCGACCGTGGTGAATTTGCTGAACTCTTTGTCGGCGTAGTAGCCCTGGCGGTAATCGAGCTTGGCGGTGGCGTCCTGGTTGAGGGAGATTTTCACCCGGCGGAAGCGGCCGTTCCTGGCTGTATTGCTGGTGTAGTAGCCAACCACGTAGTAGTCGGAGATGGCCTGCTGGGCCTGCACGATGCCGTGGGTCAGGTCGTTGTTATCGAAAAGGGCTTTGCCTCCGGTGTCGCCGGCGAGAGCGAAGAGCGTGTCCTGCGATTGCTGGAAGTTGGTGGTGTTGGCCTGGGCGGCGGTGCCGGAGTACATGCCGGAATTTCCGGGCGAGCCCTGGGTTGCGTCTCCCAGCGGCGCCTGGGCGACCAGGCCGCGCGCATCCACCGGCCAGAATGAGACGCCGGCGCGGATAGCGGCGTCAACGGTGGCGTGAAGCTGAGCCTGGTTATCGATACCATTCAACCGCAGGCCGCTGGCGAAGTAGATGAGAGATTTCTTTTCTTGCAACTGGCCGAGCATCTTGGCAGCAGTCTGCAGGGCGGAGAGCTGACGATCAGTGTTGAAGACGTTGAACTCGGTGTCGTCCTGGCCAAACGCGGCGCCGGTGTCGGCGCTGCTGGCGTCGTCGACGGTCTCGGCGTAGCCCTGGCCTTCGCCGACGACCATGGTCTCGAGAATGCTGAGCAGCTTGTTGCGATCGGCGGTGAAGTCCTGCAGGATGTCGACGGAGCCGCCCTGGTAGCGGAGGATGGCGACCAGATCGACGGTGGTCATTTCCGTGCGCAGGAACTTCTCTGCGGCGGAGAGGGCGCGGAGCTGGTCGGCCTGACGCATGGCCGTCATATCGAAGTACAGGGCAAGCAGACGACGATTTTTGTAACGACTGCTTTCAGGCGCTTCGGGCGCGAGCTGAGTGCGGGTAAGGTGCTTGTAGATTTTTATCTGTTCCGCGCCGGGCGTGGTGGGGGCCACCGGCGCCTCCTCGGCGGCGAGATCCTGATGCTCGCAGAAGCGGATCGTCTGCGGAGTGCCATCCTCAGTGACGGTGAAGTCTTTGGCAGTGAGTCCCGGAATGAATTTGCCCTGCTTGTCTTTGACCACAACCGTTTCCACGACCAGTTGCGATTTGGCGGTGAGGGTGTAGGTTCCCGAGGTAGTGGAGGACGTGTTCTGGCCTATCTGCTGCGCAGTTGCCGCAGCAGCGGCGAGGGTTAAGAGAAGAAGCAGGATTTTCATCTCAGAACCTCAGGCGCAGCGAAGTTTCCAGGCTGCGCATCGGGTTAGGGGCCAGCGGAAGACCGAATTGGGTGCTGTTCACGGTCGTGTTCCAGCCCGTAAAAACGGGGTGATTCAACAGGTTGGTTGCCGACACTTTGGCGTCGAGAAAAAAGCGTCCGCTGGGGCGGAATGTTCGGGCGAGCGAGGTGTCGAGGCTGATCTGGTTGGGACCGGTGATCGAGTTTCTGCCCGCGGTTCCCCATTGGCCCAGCAGAGGCGCGCTGTAAGCGGCGGGGTTGAGGTGCTGGCCTGCGCGGGGTATGGAACTGGATAGGGAAATGGGCGCGCCGGTAGGGTTGGGTCGAATGGTGCCGGTGAATCCTGTTCCGGGAACGGCCGCTAAGTAAATCGGCGTCTCTGGCAGGCCGGTGCCGACGACCGACGTCGCAACCACAGTCCACTCCTTGAACAGCCTGCCTGGCCAGCCGCCCATCAAGGTTCCGCCGCCGAGGCCTTCACCGGTGGTGTATTGGGCCTGCAGGTTGAGCAGGTGACGTTGATCGAACGAGGAAAGGGAACGCTCGGCATGCAGATTGAGCCAGTTCTGAGCGATGGTAGGTGTTGTTGTGGCCGAGCTTTGGGTGGTAGTGGCGGTTGTACCCGAACCTTGGCCCCCACCCTGGCCTTGTCCGCTGGACGGCGGCGCCGCGCTCTGGTTGCCGGCGAGGACATGACCCTGGCCGCCCAGGATCGCGTCATCGTCAATGGACTTGGAATAGGTGTAGAGCAGCGACGCAGTGAATCCGCTGCGCAACCTGCGGCGCAGCTGGACCTGGGCCGATTCGCGCGTGGAGTCGCCGCCCGACGTTTGATAGACGAAGCCGGACGGACAGTCGGGGCAGGGAATCACGGCTCCGATCGGATAGGTGTTGGGCAGGAATTGCTGGACGCCTCGCGTGCCTTTTACACCGAGGTAGGCGGCAGTGAGTTGGAGCGCCGCCGGCAGGTCGCGTTGGATGGAGAGCTGCCAGGTCTGGGCATAGCCGACTCTGAAGTTGGGGTCGACGGCGAAGGTGTTGGCGGTGATGGTGGAGCACGGCTCAAAGCCATAGGCCAGCGTAAGCGGGCAGGCGGGGCTGTTCTCCACGCTGAGACTCGTTGAGAGTGGCGACTGCTGGGTGAGCTTTAGCACCGATGTCTGGTAAACGGAGGTGTCGTCATAGATGCCATAGCCGGCGCGCACCACCACGGTCGAAGCCGGGATGGGCCGCCAGGAAATACCTACGCGCGGCTCGAAACCGCGTTTGTCCGGGCGGATCAGGGAAGCTGGGATAGTGGCTGCCGGTGAGCGGGCCCACTGGATCGCTGCCGAGCACGGGAGCGACGGCGGTAAAGCCGGGAGCAACATCGAGATTGACCAGGCGCCCATAAATCTCTGTGATCGGCGCGCCGTACTCCCAGCGGAGGCCGGCGTTGATGGTGAGGTTGGATTGGATACGCCAGTCATCTGTGCCGTAAAGGTCGTAGACGGTTTGGCGGAGATATTTATCGGCGTTGCCGAAGGCGATGGAGCTGGTATCCGGCACACCGATGAGGAAGTCGGCCAGGTCGGAGCCGCTATTCGTAACACTGGTGGATGTGCTTTGGGTCGCGGCGCCGGTAAAGGTGAAGGTGCCTCGCGGGTCCTGCTGGAAGAAATCGTTGTATTGCTGCTTGCGCAAATCGCCGCCGATGGTGATGTTGTGCAGGCCGTGATAGATACCGATGGACCCGGAAAAGGCATCGGTACGGTTACGATTAAACGCGCTCTGCTCGTCCGAGAGCGGCGTAATGCCGCTGGAAAAGGTGAGCGCCGGCGGGCCCCAGTTGGTTGGGTCCTGGTTGTTGCCCATGATGCCGGCATCGCCGGAGATATTTTGCCGGTTGTCAAAATAAGGCACGATCTGGGTTCGGAGCCGGCTGAAGCGATAGCTAGCGTACAGGAAACGGTGCGGATTTAAGCGGTGCGACCAGTTGATATTGGTGTTGATACCCAGGGTGTCAGTCTTATCGGTAAAGCCGAAGAGATTGGTGACGCTGCCCCGGGTGCTCTGGAAGTTGAAGCTCCCATAAAGCTCGTCTCGGCGGCCGAGTGTCTTGTCCAGACGCGACAAGAGCACATCCTGATGGGTGCTGTCGAGCACCGGTATCTGGTAGTTGTAGAGCGAGTTCCCGGTAATGTTTGGCCCAGGATAGAGCTGCAGCAGCGATTGGGCCTGGGCGCTGACGGGGACGACATTGCCGGGAAAGGGCAGATCGGTTTTCGGATCGTAGACGATGACCGGTTGACCGAGCGGGTTGAGCAAGTCTGAAAGGTCGCCTGTCCGCTCGGCTGCGGTTGGGACAAGGCCGGACTCGTCCTCGGCGTTGTGGTTGCGCATCCATTCGTAGGCTACGAAGAAGGTAGGCCCACGCGGCAGCAGATGCGGAATCTTCAAAGGTCCGCCGAGAGTGAAGATGCCGGTGATGCGATTGTAAGCGGGCTTGGGCGAGTTGAGTCCGCTGAGCGAGTAGGGGCGGGCATCGAGGGCGGAGTTATCGTAGATGAATTGGAGACCCCCGTTGTACAGGCTCCTGCTGTTGTACCTCCGGTTGCCAAAGGCCTGGTCGAGCGAGAACCGCGACGTTGCCGCGTTGTTGACGCTGCCGTTGACCAGAAAGCCGTCGGAGGATTGCTGGTTTGCTTCTTCTGCCGGCTTTGGTATTTCGGCAGCATTCTCATTAGGCGAGCCAGGCGCCGCGGGTTTTTTGAGAGGCGGAGCAGTGCTCAGCGAGGGGAGCGGAGCAGGCGGAAGCTTGGTTAACTTGGTGATCTGGTCCAATGGCAGCAGCGTCAACTCCCACTTCGCGGCGGGTGTTGTGGGCGAGATTGTTATGTCGGCCTGGACGGTGGAGAAACACTGCATCTCGATCTCGATCTTCCCTGGTCCGTCCGCCAGGTCAGGGAAGGTATAGAGGCCTCCCTGATCCGAGACGGCGGTGAACTTCTTTGTCCCTTGCGTAACCGTCACTGTCGCGCCGGGGAGAGGCAAGCCGCCAAAGATGACCTGGCCGCGATACTCCGAAGCCGCGGCCAGGCTGGGGAATGCCAGCGCCGCAAGAGTGCAAACCAGGTAGAAGATTCGCCTCGCTCGCCCCAGTTCCATCGGTTGACTCCGAACCCCACCCTAGTTTTCGGAAGGCTTCTCGATATGGTCGACGAAAAATAACTCTGCCGGTCCCTTTCGAGATACCATTCTTATTCCCAATTGCTCTTTCAGTGCCTCTTCAAACGTGGGCGCATCCTCGTCCGGTTCGAGTCTTGCGCCTGGCGCTACTTGCTCGGGCGCCCTTCTCCACTCCAGGCTGTAATCGACGGTCCCTTTTAGCCCCGTCTCATCCACCATCGGCCGGTTGACAACCCCTACACCGGTCATGATGGCCGCGAAGCGTGTCATGGACACATCCCGTCCGCCGGATTTAATCCGGCCGGGGGCGCTGGGCTTCATGCTTAGGGGGCCAGCGCAGACTTCGGGAAATCCCTGCGCATCCGTTTCTACCGGATGCCATGGGGAGCCGGGCGGTGGCGCGCCCGCCGGTTTCGCGCATACCGGATCGTCGTCCTGATGGAGTCGCAGTTGAGGTCCGAGCTTTCCGGGCTTCGCCAGAACGAGCACGTATAGCGGCACGGCTCGGGCCTCATAGTGAACCGCCAGTTTGAAGCGGTCAGCGAGCAGCGACTGCATCATCAGCCGGTATTGGGCTTTGGTAGGGTTGCCTTGCGCCCGCGCTTCAATATCGAACCGGTCCTCAGTCGTCCAGGGCGCTTGTAACTCGACGGACCGAAGCTGGATTTGCGTCAGGCTGTAAGCAAATGCGATGAATTGTATAAGCTTTATATTTCTGGCTAGGTATAAGCCTCCGGCGGGAACGGGCCCGTCTCCAAGAATCGGGCTAATGTTCATAGACGCCTCGCCATCAGACTTATTATTCCTAACCGAAGCAACCTCGAACATCAACCTATCTCCGGTTGATGCTGACCTGGGCGGAGGCGACGGAAGTGACGCGTTTGTCTGACCAAACGCGGCTGGCAAGGCGGTGCCTACGAATCCAGCCACGCCGAGCAATAGGTTTCTACTGAAATCCAGCTTTCGCATAACCGGCTCGGTCATAACAAGAATCGAAGTCCTCCGTTCATGAATATGCTCACGTCTAGTTTTCGGAAGGCTTCTCGACATGATCGATGACGATCACGTCGACAGGAGTTTTCTCAGCGCTCAGCCTCAGCCCAAGCTGCTGCTGGAACGCATCGTAAAGGCTGGGAGCAGGGGGAGCGGGATTGGCGTTGTTTGAGTCCGTCTGCTGTTGGGGCGGCATCGGCGGGTGGCCGTTGAACAGCGAATCGTCAGGCGTGAAGGTACACTGGAAATCGAACTTGCCGGTTAGCCCGGTCTGGTCCACCACCGGGCGGTCCAGGACAAGTATCTGTAAAAAGCCGGTAAAGTCAGACATCGTGGCATTCATTGCCATCAACGTCAATCCACCAGTGCCTGGTCTAAAGCCGAGGCCGGGCAATGGTCCCGGACGCTGGGTTGGTGTTAGCTTCTGTCCATTTTTTGCCACCGTAAGCAGGTACGCTAAAAGCTCCCTCTTGTCCTGGTGGAACGTCAGCTTGAATCTGTCCGCCAGCAATTTTCGGATCATGATCCTAACTTGCTCCGCATTGGGCACGCCCTGTTCCTCCGGCACGGCGGCAATGTCGTATCGATCTTTATTCATCCACTCCGGCGGGTTCACAATCTGTTTTGTCTGCACCTGGTAGGCAAACTGGATCAGGTCGCCCAGGGACGAGTTGCGCGTCCTAAAATTACGCCCATTCACGTTAAGCCCTTGCATGCGTGGCGCGCCTGAGTCGTTCGGCTTGATGGTGGCGACTTCGAAGCTGGGGTTGGCATTCGCGTCCATCGGTGGGAGCTTAGGCTCCGGCGGCGGAATGGTCCATTCAGTTTCGGGCGTCGCTCGAGCCAGGTTAAGCGGGAGTGGGCTGGGCCCCTGACTCCATGTGCCGGTGATGGAGTTGCCGTCCGAACCTACTTTTCCTTCATAGGAGCCGCCAATCATGGAGAGAGTCATCTTTAACGTCGTGCCCTCCAGCGTGATTTTGGTCACGGGAAGGCCGTCTCCCCCCTGGTCGATGCTGTAGAAGACCGCCTTGTACCCGCCATCATCCGCCTTCGAGATTTTGACTACCGTGCGCAGGTCTTTGCCGGCGTGTAGAGTGCCCTGCCAAGTGCCTACGATGCCTTGAGGTTTATTATCTGCTGGAGTTTGAGCCCGGCTTTGTGCTGCGTCTACCAGGCCGAACAAGGCTACCGCGGCCACGGTCAACCATCCGGCCACACTCAGCAAGAGCTTTCTGGTGAAATTAAGTTTGCGCGCAACACGGTCAGCCATGATTCCGGAATCCTCTCTTGAGATTGGCCCCTGCAAGTCCGGACACTAAGTCAACGCATGTGTTATGGAAAGCTTTATGTTCTACGTTAGTACTTCCCAATTTGTTCGATCGCACGAATTATATTTGTTGCCATCCCCGTACGTCGTCCCTTGCACGGCGAATGGATCGAGGAAGAATCGTGGGTACTCCATATCCCCCAACGAAAGTGTTGGGAGATATGGGGTACGAGGTAAATAGCCGGAAAGTTCCCACCATAACGTTCCTGTCTCCGCGTCAATTCTCAGAAGGCTTTTGGACATGGTCGATGACCATGACGTCAGTGGGAGCCTTGGTAGCGTCGAGCTTGAGACCGATCTGCTCCTGGATGGCGGTGTACAGATTTGGTGGCGGGCTGGCGTTGTCTGCTGGCGGAGGTAGCTTGGCTGCCATGCCGCCGAATTGCGAATCGTCAGGTGTCCAGTTCAGGGTGAAATCGTATCTTCCGGCAAGTCCGGTCTGATCGATGACCGGTCGGTCCATGACGGTCTCCTGCATCATGGCGGCGAAATCGCTCATACTGGCGTCATGAACCGTTATGGCCCCCAGCCCACGCAAGCCAAAGCCTGGATGCCCTTCCTGACTTTCGGTCTTGGTGAGTTTTGCACCGGTTTTGGCGACGGAGAGCACATAAACCGATAGCTCCTTTTTATCGTGGTGAAAGATAAGGCCGAAGCGATCGGCAATCAGCTTCTGCACCATTCCTTGAAACTGTTTTTTGTTGGGCGCGCCGTCCATGTCTGGCTTTGCGTCGATATCGTATTTGTCTGTCTCCGCCCAGGGCGGTAAGCCGACGAGCTGCTTCTCCTGGACACCATACGAGAACGCGAGCAGCTTGCTCAAGGAGACATTAGTGGTTTGAAAGCGGCCTCCCTTGAACATCAGCATGAACCGCTGTTCGTCCGGCTTGGTGGGTTTGATGGTGGCAACTTCAATGCCGGGCGATGCATTGGCGTCCATTGGCGGCAGCCTGGGTGGCGGCGGGGGAATGGTCCATTCAGTCTCCGGCGTGGCGCGAGTCAGGTTAAGAGGGAGGGGAGGTCCCTGCGTCCAAGTACCTGTGATCGTATTGCCATCCGAACTCAGCTTGCCCTCATAGGTGCCATTGATCATGGGGAGGGTCATCTTCAAGGTGCTGCCTTCCAGCGTGGTTTTGGTCACTGGAAGGCCGTCACCTCCCTGGTCGATGCTGTAGAAGACCGCCTTGTACCCGCCATCATCGGCCTTGGATATCTTGACTACCGTGCGCAGGTCGTGGCCGGCGTGCAGGGTGCCCTGCCAGGTGCCTTGCGATGCCCTGGGGTTTATTTTCTGCAGGGGACTGAGCCCGGCTTTGCGCTGCATCTACCAAGCCGAACAAGGCTACCGCGGCCACGGTCAACCATCCGGCCACACGCAGCAAGAACTTTCTGGTGAGATTCAGTTTGCGCGCAACACGGTCAGCCATGATTCCGGAATCCTCTTCTGAGATTGGCCCCTGCAAGTCCGGACACTAAGTCAACGCATGTAAAGTGGAAAGCTGAATATAAGACGTTCCTACTTCTCAATTTTGTTCGACCGCACGAATTATATTTGTTGTCATCCCCGTCCGTCGTCCTTTGTATACCTAATTCGCCGAAGGCATCTCGGCATGATCGATTACGAGGACCTCCACGGGAGCTTTTCGTGAATCCAGCTTTAATCCGAGCTGCTCTTGAATCGCGGTGAAGAACGAAGGTTCCGGAGATTCGGCCGAGTTTCCGTTTTCAGAGGTGGGCCGGTCTCCTTGTGGCCCCGTCATCGGGTCTGCGGCATCATCGGGCGTCCAATGTAGCTCGATATCATACTTGCCTGTCAGCCCTGTCCGATCCTGGACAGTTCTGCTTAGTTGCTGCGATAAAGGCGGCACCAAGGACGCGATCGGAATCCCCTGGCCCGTTAGACGACCCCTTCCCCACATCATCATGCCGGCATGTCCCGCGGGTTTACCGTCGGGGCCTTTGATTCCGTTAGGGTAAGTGTCACCAGGCTTTGCCTCTTGCAGCTTAGGACCGTTCTTTGCAATCACCAGCGCGTACACCGGGAGTTCCTTTGTCTCGCGGTGGAGGGCAAGTTTAAAGCGGTCAGCTAGTAGGCGCTGAAACATGACCATCCGCTGATTGTCGCTAAGCTTGCTCACCTCACTTACTTCAGAACTGTCGACTTTCGCCTCGATATCGTAGGTTTCGGAGTTGAGCCAGTTCGATGCTCCTAGGATCTGATCGTCTTCGACCCCATAGGCCATCTTTATCAGGAACTTGAGCGTGACCCTGGTTGCCGTGAGCCGGTCGGCAGAAAACAGTATTCTGGGACCCATGCCGGATTTGTCGGGTTTGATCGCAGCTACATCGTAGGCCGGTAGCTTGGCAGCTGTGTCTTCCCGCTGCGTTTCCCCTCGGTTTGGCGTCGCATATACCAGGCCAAATGCGAGCGGCACAGCAAGGGCCACCGCTCCAGGGATAATGGACAGTATTCTTCGGAAGCCCAGTTTTAGCGCAACACGTTCGGTCATGATACGGGCAATCCTTTCTTGAGATTGGCCTCCCTGATCCGAGACGGCGGTGAACTTCTTTGTCCCTTGCGTAACCGTCACTGTCGCGCCGGGGAGAGGCTAGCCACCCAAGGTGACTTGACCGCGATACTCCGAAGCCGCGGCCAGGCTGGGAAATGTCAGCGCGGCCAGCGTGCAAACCAGATAGAAGACTCTTCGTGCTCGCTGCCAGGCCATTATGGTTCCCCGATGTTCGTTTAGCGTCAGTTTTCGGAAGGCTTCTCGACATGATCGATGACGATCACATCATCGGGAAACTTTGCAGGTCCCATCTTGAGCCCGATTTGTTCCTGCATGGCGGTGTAAAGGCCTGGTGGTGCTTTCGGGTCATCGGTTGGCGGCGGCACGACCGCGCCCACCCCTCTGAATTGCGCGAATTGGGAGTCGTCGGGAGTCCATTTCAACTGAAAATCGTATTTGCCAGAGAGCTCAGTTTGGTCTACTACCGGCTTGTCCACCACCGTCTGCATCCACCTGGCAAAATCCGTCATGCTCTGGTTTCTCACTGTCAGATCCCCAAGCCCTCTGAAAAAGAAGGCGCCGGGATCATTTGGATCGGCCGTGCTCTTGGTCATCTTCGGTCCGCCGCTGGCAACGCTGAACACGTAGACGGAAAGCTCCCTCTTGTCATGATGAAAGGTCAATTTGAAGCGATCTGCCAGCAGTTTTTGCACCATGGTCTCCGTCTGGCCGGGGTTTGGCCTGCCTTCTACGTCGGGTTTGCCCTCGATGTCGTAAAGATCGGTGCCGAACCATGCGGGTGCATCCACGATCTGCTTGATGTGAATGCCATACGCAAAGCCGATCAGATCATTCAGATTGGTATTGCGGGTCGAAAAATGACCGCCTCTAAAACCAAATCCCTTGCCGGGCCGGTTAGGAGGACTTGGCTTGATGGTGGCGACCTCGAAGCTGGGATTGGCATTCGGGTCCATCTTGGATTCCGGTGGGGGAATGGTCCAGGCCGTGTCCGGCGTGGCGCGGCTAAAGATAAGAGGTAGTGGGTTGGGTCCCTGGGTCCACGTGCCTGTGATCGTCTTTCCATCCGGGCTCAGCTTGCCCTCATACGAGCCGAAGGGGAGGGTCATCTTCAGGGTGGGGCCATCCAGCGTGACTTTGCTGGCGGTAAAGCCGTCTCCCCCTTGATCGATGCTGTAAAAGACCGCCTTGTACCCGCCATCATCCGCCTTTGAGATCTTGACCACGGTGCGCAGATCTCTGCCGGGGTGGAGAGTGCCTTGCCAGGTGTCGGCGATGCCTTGGGCTTTATTATCTGTCGTGGCTTGGGCACGGACCGCTTGGGCACGGACCTTGGTTATGTGCACCAAGCCGAAGACTACGGGCGCCGTGACTGTGACGATTCCGGCCACGCAGAGCAAAACCTTCCTGCTTAAATCGAGCTTGCGTGCAGCCTGCTCCGACATGATGCGGACGATGCGCCGCTTGAGATCCGATCCAGTCACGCCCGACATGCAGGCCATAGGAGCTTCAACATAAAACTTGCACACGTTGAGAATGCTCTCCGCATAGAGTTTTGCTCCGTTGCCCGAATGCAGCACCGCTTCGTCGCAGGCCCGCTCGCGCTCGTCAAGCAGACGGGCTTTGATCCACCACACCGCTGGATGAAACCAGAAGGCGGCTGCTACCACCATGTGAACTGCAGCGGTGAGGTTGTCGCGCCGGCGAATGTGGCACATCTCATGCGCGAGGATGGTGTTAAGCTGCGCTGCTGAGAGGCGGTCGCTGATGTTCTCTGGCAGGAGGAGCACCGGACGAATGATGCCGAAAACCCCTGGCTCGCGCAGGCCGCGCGACAAGAGAACCGGCACTCCGCCCAACAACGTCATCGGCGAAGCGGCGCGGACCGCGGTACGGATTTGCCACCAGCTGCGAGCCCACGAGAACGCAATGGCGAGAAAACCGCAGAGCCAGACCGCGACCAGGATCGCAACAAGGATCACTGGCAGCAAATCGCTGTGCTGCGGGGCAGGGGCGGGCACTCCTGGAAATCATCCACGGTGATGGGGAATGCAGTCTGTGGGAAGGGTTGCGTGATCTGCTCCATCACGGCTGCGAATGCGGGCCTCTCGATGGGGGTTGAGAGAGTCGAGCGCAGCGATTCACCCGCAGCAATGAGGAGCGAGAACGGAAGCAGGAACTTCACAGAAGCGATCATCCAAACCCAGTAGCGGGTTCGGGCTTGATTGCTTCTCAGCATCCGTGCGAGCAGCCATGCGATCAGGGTCACGACTGTCGACTGCCAGAGATGGTTGAACAGTGCAGCGGTCCAGAATGCCGAAAACATCATGATTGCTTCTCCTTCAGAGAAAGTCCCCGCAGCGTCTTTTCCGTCCTAAGACGGCGTCAGGCTGGGAGCAGAGTCTCAATAGCGTCTGAAGTTGACCTCAATGTCCGCTTGTACTGCAACAGGCTTGCTGTGTAGCGTCGCCGGCGAAAACTTGTATTGCTGCACTGCCTCAATAGCTTTCTGGTCCAGGCCCCTTCCCAGGTGACGTACTACCAGAACACGTTGGGCCTTGCCCTGCGTGTCAATAATCAAGGAGCAACGCAGACCCCCTGGTAGTGCGTCCGCAGAGCCTCAGCAGAGAATTCGGGGTCAGGCGCAAAGAGAGTTAGGTGCGGAAACGGCTCCTCCAATACGGTAGACCGGGTGCTGCTGGAATGTACCGATGGGCTGCGGTGCACGATCGAACGTAATTTCTTGTGGCCTGAATTTCCCTGCGAGGATTGTGCGCTGGCGAGCGAAGGTTTCCATAGACCGACAGCGACGGGTGCGGCCACGGCTCCTATGCCGATCACAGCCAGGAGGAATTGGAAAGTCAAGCGTGTCGGCCGAGCGCGGCGACATGATACGAATAATGCGCTGCTTAAGATCGCCGCCCGTCATCCGCAGACACAAGCCAGCGGCGATGCCACACCGATATCGCAGGTCTTCAAGATGCTCTCGGCGTAGATCTGGGGTGCATTGCCCTGCTGCAATACCGCTTCGTCGCACGCCCGCTCACGTTCGTCAGCCAGTCGTGTCCCCAGCCACCAAACCAACGGATGAAACCAGAAGATGGCTTCCACCACCATGAGCATCGCGGCGGCCAGGTCTGTGCGTCGCCGCACATGCTGGATTTCGTGGGCAAGAGTAGCCTCCAGATGCGCGTCCTCAAGGTGTTTGGAGATCCCCGCGGGCCAAAGCAGGACCGGCCTGAAGATCCCGAAGACACCTGGCTCGAGCGAGCTTTGCGACGACCAGCCGCGATTGGCCTCCGCATTCCTGCAGCCCACTCCAATTGGCGCAGCGCATCCACTTCGCGCCCCTGGGACATGGGCACGGCGCAGCGTTTGGCCGCCGCAACGCGCCGCCAGCGCACACAACATAGACCGATGGCAGTGACACAGCCAACCAGCCACAGCAGCGCGACGATGGGCGGCAGAAGCGGGAGCAGGGAAGCAAGCAGA
>CAWCKO010000074.1:0-199629 GCA_963796145.1 uncultured Acidobacteriaceae bacterium
GCGACAGAAAGAGAATTGGGCTAGCCCCTGCGCTTTTTCCGATCTCAATAACAATTTCACAGGGGGCTAAAGAGGCTGCAGAAAAACCCAGGCGGCGATTTCTTGTCCAAAATAGTGCGCACTAAGCGCACTAAGCGCACTAAGCGCACTAAGTGTCCCCTCCGGCCTTGATTTTCATGTTCCATGGGCGATCGGACGTTTTGTGTCAGGGTCCGACTTTAGGGTCCCGCGGAAAAAGTCTCTCTCGGGTAGGTCCGGGCCTTTAAGCCCGGAGAGCCAACCTCAAAATTGATCGGCCTTCAGGCCCTAGGTACGTTTTTACCTCCATTACTTTGCTGAAAATCCATGAAACGTGCACCTCAGGGCCTGAAGGCCAAAGAAATTTGGCTGGTCGATGTCCGGGCTAAAGCCCGGACCTACCCGGCTGTTCCCATCTGCAACAATTTACGTACGACCTAATGCTCGCTGCGGCGAGGTAGCTCGTACCCTTCAAAAACATTGGGTTTTTCCGCAGCCTGCAAAGGCCAATTCTCCTTCTGTCTTGAACGGCGCGGCCCTGTCCTTACCCGCGCCTAAAAAAATAGCGCCATAAGCGCCATAAGCGCTACAGGGGTCTTTCTACCCGACCAGGCGGTGGTTTTCCGTCTTTCACCTGGTCCAGTCCGGTAACAAACGGGACGGGGATTGGCGAATGTGCCGTCCGGCGTCCGCTTCCTCTGGCTCGGGCGGGTGTCCGAAGGTGTGGTGTTTTCCAAGTTGTCAAAACTGCTCAATCAAGAGGACGCACTGAGCGTACCCTGCCTACAAGGTGATTTTGTGCTCTCCGCAGGCATGCACTCGCGGGCCGCAGCAATGCTGCGAAAAGACGGAATCCGTCGCTGTTATCGTTTGCGATCACCGAGTCATCATGCCGACAAGCGCTGATGGGTTCCCGGTGGTTGGCGGCAGTGCACGGGTAGAGCGCGCCGGTGCAAGGCCAAACAGGGCCGTCGTGGCTAGACGGCGCTGACTGTGTGAGTCCTTAATTCCACAGTAGTACGGTTTTGGGGCCGCGTCGAGAGGCTGAGAAGATTTCTTTAGTAACCATGGAAGCGCTCTGTTTCTTCACCTTCGCGCACGAAAGCAATTACCGATGTGGCCGGTTTACATCTCCCTGGACGCGACTTTTTCCGCCAGCCTGTTTAGGTCCTTGGGGATGCGTTGCAGCGCCTCCCGGCGGAAACACTGCCCTCGTCGTTTCCGGGGCCCAGTACGGTTGAGGCGCAGATTGCCACGCTATGCCCGGTCGAAACACATTTCCACGAGAGGTCGGCTAAACTGCAGATCCCTCGGCTTCGCTCGGGATGACAAAGGGGAGGGTGTGCTCCCGTGGTGAGAGCAGTTGCTGAAGAAGGGTTTCACCCCCTTGGGTGGGCCGAAGGACTATGGACACTCAGTCGAAACATTTCTTCCGGACTAATCAGCCGTTGAATTACGCCTGGTAGACCGTGTTGCCTCCTACGACTGTTCGAACGATCTTGATGTCCTTGATCTTGTCCTGGCCGACGGTGTGGAAGTCGTCGGCCAGCACCACGAAGTCCGCGAGCTTGCCCGGGGTGATCGATCCTTTGATCGTCTCCTCACGCGAGTTGTAGGCGCCGTTGAGGGTGTTGACCCGAAGCGCTTCTTCGATCGTGATCCTCTGGTTGGCTCCCCAGGTCTCGCCGTTCCAGCCGGTGCGGGTGACCATGCCTTGCATGGCCATGAGCGGCGCGAAAGGGCCGGGGCTGAAGTCCGAGCCGGCTGCGGGCGTGATCCCCGCGTCGATCATGGTGCGGAAGGCAGTCATGTGCTTCATGACGTCTTCGCCGTAGAAGTGGAATTTGTCGGCGTTGTAGTAGGCGTAGGTGCTGAACTCCGCGGGGACAGCGTCCGTGGCCTTCATGCGGGCCACCAAGCTATCGTTGATCAGGCTGCAATGAGTGATCTTGGGGCGTGCGCCGGCGCGGGGATAGAGCTTGAGCGCGCGCTCGTAGGCAGTGAGAACGCGGTCAATGGCGACGTCTCCATTGGCATGACAATTGAGACGAATGTTGGCGCGGTGTACGCGCTCTGCCCAGGCGTTGAGGTTGTCCTGGGTCTCGGTGAGGTTGCCATAGTAGGGCGGAGAGATGTCTTTGAGGGGCGTGCTGATGGCCATGGTGCGCTCGGAGAAGGAGCCGTCGACGGTGTGTTCTGAGGTGGCGCCGAGCGAAATGTATTCATCACCGAAGCCGGATTCGATACCGTTGTTGATCATGGCTTCGAGCAGTGCGCTGTTGGGTTCGTAGCTGACGCGGTGCAGCAGTGCGCCGCGGGTGCGCTGCTCCTGCATGGTTGCGAGCACGCCGTCCTCGTCATGATGCACGGTGGTAAGTCCGTACCGGACGAACTTCTGCGACATGAAGGCGACGCCGTCGAGAACACGCTTCTGCTTCGCCGCGGTGGAGTAGGTGACGCGATCGCCGGCCTTGTCGATGGTCAGCATGGCGAGGTCGGTGACGCGGCCGTTGAGCTCGCCTTCTTGATTCCTGTCATACGTTCCGCCGTAGGGGTTGGGCGTGTTTTTGGTGATGCGGGCCATCTGGAAGGCCTTGCTGTTGTAGAAGCCGGTGTGGCCGCCCCGATGATGGACGCAGACCGGATGCTCGGTCGAGACCCGATCGAGATCCTGCATGTTGAGCGGCCGCTTGTCTTTGAGCTTGGTGTCGTCGTGGAAAAAACCCTCGACCCAGGTGCCGGGCGGAGTGGTTTGTGCGCGGACACGGAGCTTTGCGACGATGCTGTCAATGGTGACAAACTCGACCTCGTAGGGATTGCCAACGAGCACGTCGTAGAGCAGTCCTTCGCCGCCGCCGTGGTTGTGGGTGTCGATGAAGCCGGGGACAACGGTCATCTGCCCGGCGTCGTAGGTCTGGGTCTTCGTGCCGATCAGACCCTTGATATCGCTGTTACTGCCTACCGCGAGAAAGCGTCCGCGCTTGACGGCGAAGGCTTCGGCCCTGGGCACGCGGGTGTCGACGGTGTAGACCTTGGCGTTGAAGACGACGAGATCGGCGTCCTGGGGTTTGAAGTCCGGGTCCTGCGCCAGCGCCGAGAGCCAGGAGCGGCCGGCCACACCGGCGATCCCGAGGCCCATGAGGTTCAGGAAGCGTCTACGGTCATAGCGATGGTGGGTGATCCTCAAAAAAACCCCATCGTCAAGCTGCTTTGGAATGAATCTGAGCCATGGATGCAAGCTAACATGAGCTAAGGGATGGGGGAGTAGGAATCCTGTCGAATTGTGCCGCTGTATGGCGCGGGTCGAGTTTCGGCGCACGGCATTTCCGATGGTGGTTAGTTCGTCCTGTCCCCGAAACCTTTCTACCCTTCCGGCTCTGTCCAACGCCCAGGAGTCCGGTGGACGTAACTCGACGAAGTGCTCTCCTAAATTCGTGGACGAAACCAATAAACGGCGCACTCCAAAGGTCACGTGGCAGGCTGGTAGCCACTGGGCGTTCACCGGTCGCGTATCCTCGGCGAATTCAGCGTCCTCCAACCCGCACGGTTTAACAGGCGGTTTCGGTGAGAGACACCCAGCCATAGAGCTATACTGGCCACCTAAGAGGAACTATGGCTACGAGACGACAGGACGACCCGCCCAGGTCACCGTCATCGCCGTTGACGCCAGAAGCCATGCATGACCTTTCCTCGACCCTGTATAAGGAATTGCATCGCCTGGCAGTGGGCAAAATGCGCTTCGAGCGCGGCAACCACACTCTCCAACCGACTGCGCTTGTAAATGAGGCCTACCTGCGGCTGGTTGACGGCTCCGATTCGATGTGGGTCGACCGGAGCCGGGTATTGGGGCTCGCTGCCAATGTAATGCGTCACATCCTGGTCGATCATGCCCGGGCCCATAACGCTGGAAAGCGCGGAGACGGGCAGCTTCACGTGACGCTTGTCGAAGACGTGGCCGGTGGCACAACCAGCTCGACCGCCGATGTATTAGCTGTCGATGAAGCACTTACCCGCCTGGCTGAGTTTGATTCCAGGCAAGCGAAGATCCTTGAAATGCATTTCTTTGGAGGTCTGACCTTCGAAGAGATCGCGCTGCAACTCGATGTATCGACACGTACCGTAAAACGCGACTGGACAATGGCCCGCGCATGGCTGCGTCAGGAATTGTCCCCGAATGAAAAATGACTCCTGAACTCTGGCAGCGTCTGAAGCCGTTGTTCCAGGCCGCTCTGGAAGAGACCACACAGGACCGCGCTGCATTCATCGAGGCTGCTTGTGGCGGCGATCTCGAACTCAAGATGCACCTCAAGCGGCTTCTCGATGCCCATCAGCAAAGCAGCGACGCGCGAGACGCTCCACTCGCCCACATTAATAATTGTCTAGATGCCGACGGCGCTCCACTTCCCCCAGGCAAGCTCGCCGTTGGCGGGGTAGACATGGTTCGCCTTATGATCGGCCAAACCATCTCGCACTATCGAATCCTGGAAAAATTGGGTGGCGGCGGCATGGGGGTTGTCTACAAGGCCGAGGATTCCTCCCTCGGCCGTTTTGTCGCACTTAAATTTCTTCCCGACGACCTAGCCCAGGTTCGCCAGGCCCTGGAACGTTTTCGCAGAGAAGCGCGCGCAGCGTCGGCGCTCAATCATCCCCACATTTGCACGATCTATGAGATTGGAGAGGAGAACGGTCACACGTTTATTGCCATGGAATTCATGGAGGGCTCTACGCTCAAGCATCGCATTGCCGGCAAGCCGCTGCCGCTCGATGAAGTGCTGGAATGGGGGACCGAGATTGCGGACGCACTCGGCGCTGCCCACAGCAAGGGAATCGTTCACCGGGATATCAAGCCTGCGAACATCTTTGTAACTGACCGCGGCCACGTCAAAATTTTGGATTTTGGTCTGGCGAAGTTGATGCCCACCGGGGCGATGCCGACAGACGTCGAATCAGAACGGCTCACGCAACCAGGCGCAGCCATGGGCACTGTCGTTTATATGTCGCCCGAACAGGTGCGCTGCGAAGAGATGGATGCCCGCACGGACCTGTTTTCTTTTGGAGTGGTGCTCTATGAGATGGTCACGGGGTTCTTGCCGTTCCGGGGCGAGAGCATCGGCGTGGTGGCGGAAGCAATTTTGAATCGTACACCGGTCACGCCGATGCGGCTGAATCCCGACATTCCCCCAAAGCTCGAGGATGTCATCCATAAGGCGCTGGAGAAAGACCGCAAGCTGCGCTACCAAAATGCCGCCGATCTACAAGCGGATCTGCGACGGTTAGCGCGAGACAGCAGCCGAATCCAATCGGATGCATCCTCTTCGAGGCAGGAAAAACAAGAGACTAAAGAGCAACAGCTAATAAAGACGAAAGCGCGGAAATACTACTATGTTGCAGCTACGGCTCTTTTTCTGGCGGTTGCGGCCGCCATTGTGTATCGACGTTCCTCCTCAGGCCATGTGGCAACGAGCAAAGAGTGGGAGCAGCTGACGTTTTTTAGAGATTCGGTGGTGTATCCCGCTCTATCCTCGGACGGAGGAATGCTCGCTTTCATTCGAGGGGACAATTCTTTCCTCCCACTGGGAGAGCTGAATTCACTCTTCCCACTCGGAGATATCTACGTTAAGTTGCTGCCGGGAGGCGCGCCGGTCCAGCTCACCCACGACTCGACGACAAAACTAGCCCCGTCGTTCTCTCCGGATAATTCGCAAATTGCCTATGGTATCGTCATTCCATTTGACACCTGGGAGGTACCTGTTCTCGGCGGGCAACCTCATATGCTGCTGCCCAACGCTTCCTCTTTGACATGGATTGAAGGCGGAAAGCGGCTGCTCTTCTCTGAAATCAAAGAAGGGATACATATGGTTGTGGTGACCACAGATGAGGGCCGAGGGAATAGCCGGGACGTCTACGTGCCCACGGGCGAACGCAGCATGGCCCATCTTTCCTACCTTTCGCCGGATGGCCGATGGGTACTCGTGGTTGAGATGGGCAGTCGAGGTGAGATTCTGCCCTGCCGGATCGTTCCATTCCAGGCTACAAACGACATTAAGGTTGTTGGCCCTCCCAATGGGCCGTGTATTTCGGGCGCATGGTCACCTGACGGTAAATGGATCTATCTCACTGCCAGGACGGATGACTTTCATATCTGGCGTCAGCGCTTTCCAGATGGAGACCCAGAGCAGTTGACCTTTGGCCCAACGTCTCAGGAAGGAATAGCCATGGCGCCTGACGGAAAGTCCCTTATAACCTCCGTCGGCTCTCAGGACCTCACGGTTTGGCTGCACGACAAGGACGGAGACCACCAGGTATCCTCCGAAGGAGACACTTCATCCCCGGCGTTTTCTGCGGATGGACGCAATCTCTACTTCCTTAAGGCCAATGGCCAAACGCGTGGCAATGAGTTGTGGAGCAAAGAATTAAATAGCGGCAAGGAAGAGAGGGTCTTGCCGGATTACCCGATTCTGGGCTACTCCGTATCGCGAGACGGGAAAGAACTTGCGTTTGCCATGAAAGATCAGAGCGGCCATACAAACCTGTGGATTGCCCCAACCAGCCGTCGCTCGTCCCCGGTGCGCATCTCCTCTGCGGCCGTCGAAGATTCTCCCTTTTTTCTGCCCGACGGCGACCTCGTCTTTCGCGCGATAGAAGGCGGCTCGAACTTTCTATATCGCATGAAAGCCGATGGCACCGGCCGCCGCAAGATTGCCTCGGGCATTTGGGATATCACCTCAGTGTCCCCAGACGGCCGGTGGGTTGTTGCCGGCTCGGGAGGGTCCGACAAAGAGCAAGCGCCGGGAATAAAGGCGTTCGCCCTGGATGGGAGCGCGACGGTGCCGCTGTGCGTCACTAATTGCCAAGTCAATTGGGACCTGAGCGGAAAAGTTGCGTTCCTCTACTTCCCGGAAGTGCACGAAGGCAGTTATGCGATGCCAGTGATGCGTGACTCGGGGCTTCCAAAGATTCCACTTACCGTAACCGTGCGCATCGAAGACTTTGCCAATCCGAAAGCGATCACCGCGGTCCCAGGGTACGTGCAGTCGGCCGTGAATTCTTCGCTCTACGCCTACACTCGGCAGAATACCCGCCGCAACCTCTATCGCATCCAAATACCTTGAGGCTCTTGTAAGAACCACAAGGATCCTCTTAGCGTCACTGACGACTTCGGGCATAGTGTCGCCAACCTCGACGTCGATGATGCCTGTACGATCCCAGTGCCGGCGCCACCAGTTCGGGAGTGTAGGCACCCGGCATCAGTTCTTCTGAAAGAGCAACGGCGCAAAGTGAATCAGATTGTTGTGCCAAGTCGTCCACTCATGTCCGCCCGGCGTCTGGATTGCGGTGACCGCAAAGCTTTTGTCCCTTAAATCGGAGATGAATCGCTGATTGACTGGAAGGAAATTGTCGTCCGCTCCACAAGCGATCCATAGCAGGCGAAAGTTGGTTCGTGTGGGATCCATGGGAAGCGGGTGGGGCAACCGGTGTGTGTCACCGGCGCTGAAACTCCCTACCCACGCGAAAAGTCCGGGGTGATTGAAAGCAATGTAAAGCGTTTCCACAGCCCCCAGAGACAGCCCGGCAATTGCTCGGTCATTTCTATCTTTCAGGACGCTGTACTCCGATTCCACAGCCGGCAGGATTTCATTCAGAACTGCATTGGAGCAATCATCGACAGCGAACCCGTAACACAACGGCATTACCGCAATCATTGGGCTGGTTTTGCCCTGTGCGATGAGGTTATCCAGAATAAAGTTCGCTCCACCTGGAACCGTCCAGTCGGCAGCCGTCTGTGAGTAACCGTGCATCAGGTAGAGCACCGGATAACGCTGACTGTTCTTCGGGTCATAACCGGGTGGCGTATACACGTAATAATCGCGATGCCCGGTAAGCAGACTGTAATTGGGCGCCGAATACAGGTAGTCTTCACGATGTTCTCCCGCCACTCCGCTGGTGTAGCGGGACTTGTAGAAGTGATGGTGCAGTGCCCCGTGCGGAACATCCGTTGCCTCCCAAGGCTGCGGAGCCGGTCCGCGGACGACGGCGAAGCTGTTGAAATAGATGTAGTTCGGGAGCACAAGTCCGTTCATTGGGTCGAGTTGCGGCTGGCCATCGACAACGAATGAGTACCAATATATTTCGGGGGGAAGCGGCGGCGATGTTGCGCTCCATATTCCCTCGCCTTCTGTCATAGCGATCGGAGTTTTTAGGGCAGAGATAGACACCTGCACTTGCTTCGCGCCCGTGTTGCGGTAGCGGAAGGTGATGGTGCCATCCGGATGAACTTCATGCGATGGAAGGGGCGCCACTGTTTGCCCGGACATGCCGCACGGCTGCAGCAAAGCAAGGGCGGCGGAAAGGACGAGAAATGCAGCGGACCTGTGAATGAGATTTCGACCATGCAGGCACATGAACGAGGCGTTCCTTCCTGAGAGAGGTGACGGCATAGCCCAACTAACTGGCAAAGTTTCAAACTGCGGCGTCTGCTCCCACACCTGCGCGGAGACAGTTACGTGTTGCCATTAATGCGCGACTCGGAGCTTCGAAAGATTCCACTTACCGGAACCGCCCGCATTGAGGAATTTGCGAATCCCAAAGCGATCACCGCGATCCCGTGGAATCTGCAGTCGGCAGTGAATTCTTCGGTCTACGCCTCCACTCGGCAAAATACCCGCTGTAACCTCTACCGCATCCAACCACCTTAAGGCTCTTGGAGCAAGGGCATTTTCATGTACTGTGTTGTGACAGTTTCAATGTGATCTGCTAGCTTAACACGGCCTTGTCGCCGACCCACGAGGCGAACGTAGCCCAAAAATTTGCCTCGATCAGCCTCAAGCGCCTCGATTTCAGATTGGTTGTCGGGAGCTACCACCTTGTGCCAGCCCAGCCAAAACTGCCAACCGTCGGGCATAGTGTCGCCAACCTCGACGTCGATGATGCCTGTACGATCCCAGTGCCGACGCCACCAGTTCGCTGAGTGTAGGCACCAGAGATCCTGTGTCCACCACTCGCGAAGATGCTCGGGAGGTGTCGCCTCCACTTCTCGCATCAGCCCAGCGCCTGCGATTCCGACCCGGCCGCCCCGCTTCACAAACTGCGCGAGATAGTTTAGGTAGAGATCATCCGTCCCGAAGTAAGGAAAGGAATCGATGCACAAGATGGCATCGAAGAACTCAGCTGCGAACGGCATCGACCGGGCGTCCGCATGGATCGGAAACACGCCGTCTTCGACGCCTGCGTCGCGGATGCGCTGCATGTTCTCCGAAGCGCTGAACCAGAGGTCCGTCGCCCAAACTTGCGCGCCGAATTCCCGCCGCAGAAAGATCGACGACGCAGCCCGCCCGCAACCGAGGTCCAGTACACGCATGCCGGGCCGCAAGTCCATCGCCGCGGCGAGCCACTCGCTCAGCCACAGCGGATTAGCCGCGCCGCTGACACTGGCAAGAACCCAGTCGGGATTGTACTTCGCAGCGCGCGGAAATCGTTTGGAGACTTGTGGCATATCTGAAACCATGCGAATTATCCTCCTTCGACTCGCGTCCCGGACAGAAGTTTCGTCGCCGAAAAGGGTCAGTCGAAGCTGATGGCCGCGAGCGAGTTGTTTGTTGACAAGCTCTCTAGCCTTGGTATCCGGCCTACTTCCTCAGAAACCTATTTCCGCCTTCGCTTCGGCAAACTTCGTCACCGCAAACTGGAGTTCTTCCCTGGTATGTGCGGCTGAAATCTGTGTTCGGATTCGCGCCTTCCCCAGGGGAACTACGGGATAGGAAAACGCGATCACATAGATCCCCTTGCTAAGAAGAAGCTCCGCCGTGCGTGCCGCCAAAGTGGCGTCACCGAACATGACGGGCACGATCGGATGGTCGCCAGGCAGAATGTCGAAACCTGCTCGCGTCATGTCTTCCCGAAAGAGTCGAGTGTTATCGTGCAGTCGTTTACGCAAGGTGGGCGATTCTGTCACGAGGTCCAGGACCTTCAAAGACGCGGCAACAATCGGTGGGGCGACGGAGTTCGAAAATAGATACGGCCTCGATCTCTGCCGCAATAGATCGATGATTTCTTTATGTCCGCTGGTGTAACCACCGCTTGCGCCTCCCAGTGCCTTGCCCAGCGTTCCGGTGACGATGTCGACTCTGCCTTCTACTCCGCAGAGCTCGGGCGTCCCACGTCCATTGTTGCCAACGAAGCCGACGGCATGAGAGTCGTCCACCATAACCAGTGCGTCGTACTTGTCGGCAAGATCACAAATGGTCCCCAGCTTGGCGATGTAACCATCCATGGAGAAGACACCATCGGTTGCAATCAGACGGTACCGGGCATTCGCTGCATCCTTCAGCTTCGACTCCAGATCCGCCATGTCACCATTGCGGTAACGGAATTTTGCTGCCTTGCAGAGCCGGATGCCGTCGATGATGCTTGCATGATTCAGTTCGTCGGAGATGACAGCGTCTTCCGGCTCCAGGAGCGTCTCAAACAACCCGCCGTTGGCATCGAAGCAGGAACCATAGAGGATGCTGTCTTCCGTTCCCAGGAAGGCGCTCAGACGTTGTTCCAGTTGCTTGTGAATGGACTGCGTACCACAGATGAAGCGGACACTCGCCAGCCCATAACCCCAATCCGCTAAAGCCTGCTGCGCGGCCTGCACCACTGCAGGATGGTTTGCCAGTCCCAGGTAGTTGTTTGCGCACAGGTTCAGGACGGAAGTTCCATTTTCTACAGAGATGTCTGCCTGCTGCGGCCCCTCAATCACACGCTCTCGCTTAAACAGGCCGGCCTGCTGAATTTTGACTACCTTTTCCTGCAGATCACGTTGTATCTTCCCGTACATCTCAGCCCCCTGTCAGTCATAAATCCGATCTTTTCAGTATGAAGTTCAGACGACTGGTTGTCCTCAGGCAAGGCTCGTCCAGTCCAAAATAACCTTGCCCGTCTGGCCTGAGATCATTGCTTCCAAGCCCAGCTCGAAGTCAGTGTAGGCGAATCGGTGAGTGATGACGGGCGCGATATCGACGCCCGACTCGAGCAACACCGACATCTTGTACCAGGTCTCATACATCTCGCGTCCGTAGATGCCCTTGATGGTCAACATGTTGAAGATTACCTGCCGCCAATCCATCAGCATCTCTTTGGCGGGGATACCGAGAATCGCAATCTTCCCGCCGTGGCTCATGTTGGCAACCATGTCGCGCAATGCCTCAGCATTGCCGGACATTTCAAGGCCGACATCGAAGCCTTCGAGCATCCCCAATTGTTTCTGCACCTCCGTAATCGGCGTCTCCGTTGGATTCACCGCCAGCGTCGCACCCATCTTCCTTGCCAAGTCCAACCGAAAGGGATTCATGTCGGTGATGACGATGTGCCGTGCCCCGGCGTGTCTCACAACGGGAATCGCCATAATGCCGATGGGGCCCGCGCCGGTGATGAGTACGTCTTCGCCAAGCACCGGAAATGAGAGAGCGGTGTGCACCGCGTTGCCGAAGGGATCGAAGATCGCGGCCACTTCCTGATTGATCTTGGGGTCATGCCGCCAAATGTTGGTCATGGGCAGCGAAATGAATTCAGCGAAGGCTCCCGGTCGATTCACACCCACGCCCAGCGTACGCGCGCACAGGTGCCGCCTTCCCGCCAGGCAGTTCCGGCAGCGGCCACAGACCACATGCCCTTCGCCACTCACGATGTCGCCTGGATAGAAATCGTTGACGTTGGAGCCCACCTCGACGATCTCCCCGACAAATTCGTGCCCAATGGCCATCGGCACCGGAATCGTCTTCTGTGCCCAGGTGTCCCACTGGTAGATATGAACATCTGTGCCACAGATGCCGGTATATCGAACGCGAATCAAAACGTCGTTGATTCCGATGGCGGGCTCAGCAATCTCTTCCAGCCAGAGGCCTCGTTCCGCACGGCTCTTTACCAGGGCTTTCATTCGCTTTTCCAGTTTGTAGCAACAGCTTTCCGAATCCTCATCTCTAGAGCATTTTCACTTCTACTCTGCACAGTCAAGCGCCGCGAAGTGCGGCTTTTCTTGAGGAAAAGCCACGTCGGGAGTGGTTGCTCTGTATATACCAGAAGCGAAAATGCTCCAGGCACACAGTTTATCGGAAAGGTGATGCTACCCCGATTGTGAAGGGTCCTGGAAAGTGTAATCCGGCGATCCGAGTCACTGGATCGAAGGCAAGATTCGCAGCCTGAGGGCAACCTGGAGGACAGACGGAGGTCGAAACCTAGGGACAGGAACGTGTGAAAAATTCGGTCTGACCGTGCAGGGGCGGGCCTTCTGCCCCGAAAAGGTTCGGGAAATAGGTATCGTGTCGACGCATTTCCTCCCTTTCCTTTTTGGACCGAAAGCTAGAACGGAAAGCAGGCGCTGCCGGGAGGGGCGCGGATCGCCGCAGCGCAAGAGGCGACATGGGAGAGATGATAGACTCGCTGCCATGAGAAAAGCAGATGAAGATCTGCCAGTGTACCTGCCGCATGCATCTCTCGACAGATTTCGGCGGCAGATTGTCTATATTGACATCCGTCTCTCGCGGGGCCCGGGGGTACGGCGGTAGGACGCGCGTCACCTATAGTCGTTACTATTTACGACGCACTACACTCGATTAATCGATTATCTGCAGGAGGTTACATTAGCCTCTAGTGGGGAGAATAAGGTGTCATGCACAAGATATTTGTCATGTATAAGCTAAAGAATGGCGTGAGTATGGATCAATATAAGCAATGGTCTAAAGAGATAGACCAACGAATCACGCCTGGGCAACCGGGCATGATCCGTTTTGAGGTCTATGAGATAAAAGGTGCAGAAAAGGGCGAGCCTTTTGTCCAGGTGGTCGAGGACATTGAGGTCGAGGATTTCGATGCCTGGATGGAAACCTGTCGTCAATCGGGAATGGCCTATGTTCAGGAGACAGTCGGCAAGTTTATCGACGAATCGACGGTCCAGATCATCTACGGCAAACGCATTGTTTCCGATTTGCCTCACGGCGCGCGACCGCCGCTTCCGGCACTAGGCTGACTGGAGTTTCGTGGACGGAGTTTCGTGGACAGGTCCACGAAACCACACGTCCACGAAACCACAATCTTTTAAAGCTGTTCCGCCAGCGCACTACCGTCGCCACCGCCTAAATGATTCTCAGCATCATTGACGCCGCTTCTGCGTCCCTTTAGCTATCACTCTTGCGCTAACAAGTCGCACAAGCGAGATTTTCGACTGCGGTTCCAAGCTGGCACTCCCTTTTTTGTCCGCCTGTGTGTTTCTTACCCCAATTTTCTTGAATTTCTGACTATCTCTCCGACACACTGTCCGTCCGTCCTGCTTTCCTCGAATCCACTTCAACGACATGGCCGTTATACGGCCATGCGGATTGCCGGGGCCGTCAGAGTGTGTTCAGGAATGCAATCAGATCGGCCTCTTCCTGGTTCGTAAAACCAATGTTGAATCGCTTATCGTAGAAGACCAGCACATCCTGCAGGCTAGCGGCGGAGCCATTGTGAAAGTACGGCGCCCGGCTGGCGATCCCGCGAAGAATAGGACCCTTTAGCTTGCCGATGTCCGCCCATTTCCCGGTGATCATTGCCCGCCCCGGATCCGTTGTTTGCACGGTTTCGTTGGTGGTGTTGTTCACCAAGGTGAACACCGGAAGATAACTGACGTCCAAGGGGCTGGTAACGTCCGCCACGCCAATGTTCAATGGCGCTGAAACGGAGTGATTGCCTACGTTGGGCGCATCGTGACAGGTTCCACAAGTGCCGGAAAACGAAGCCGGAAGCCCGACGACATCGTTGATGCCCGCGACACCGGAAATGGTGATCGGTTTGGAATTGAATAGGGCCTCACCCCGGGCGATGCTGGCGCGGTCGCTGGACTGCGAATTCACCCAAGCGTCAAACAAAGTAAAGATATTGGGATTAAACGGCGCGCCCGTTGGGTTGAAGCCGAAGCTGGGGGGAAAAGAATCGTTGATCCCAACAAAAAATGGCTGTGACGCGAGCGCGACGGGTCCGCCGGTTGCTCCGTTCCCGTTTAAAGCGCCCGCGCGGTAGTCGTACGCCTGAGCGGTCAGCAAGGATGTCTCGAAATTTACGATGTCCTGCACTTGTGCAGGTGTGGGGACGGCGCCTTGGGCGTGGATTGTCGTGGCGTCGATCGCTTGCTGGGCCAGATCGGCCAGCAACTGGCCCGTATTCGGGTAAGTGATCTTCTCCGTCGTCGGCGGAGTGGATTCGCGCCCGTCCCACATGACGGTGCTGAGGAACTGGAGGTTGGTTGCGGGCAACGGACGGCGGTACATGGACAGGGTCGACGTATCGCTGCATCCGTAGGGATTATTTACGTTCGCCACGGTAAACTCAGCGCCCGCGGGCACGGCCAACGGGATGCGAATCAGGCCCCGGCTAAGTAAGAGGCTGTAAGCTTTTCGACGGTCTTGCAATGTTGATGTATCTATGTCCTGGTCGCAAACCGAGCCGTCGTTGGTGCGGAAGATGGGGTCCAGACCTTGCGTCAGAAGGAAACGCACCTGGATCTCGGCCGCGGACACACCCCAGCCTTCCGTAGGCAGGTGGCAGGAGGAACAAGATCTCCCGTTAGTGCCGAGCGGTTGAAAGAAGGCCCCCTGCAAACTAATAGGAGCATTGTTGATGTTGTACGTTTCCAATAGCCCGCTGCCATTGGGGAGCGGGAACAGGTTGGGTAGCGATTGCGGAGTCGCACTCGTCGCGGCGGCCAAGATTATTATCAATACGCCAATTTCTTTGGATTTCATCGTCATTTTCCCTCCTCGGACCACCCATGGAGCATCGTCTGCACCAGGTCCCTATATTGATCTGCGGATTCGACGCGTTTTTTTAGTCCATTTGAGCCGGAAAAGTACCGGGTACTACTGGAGGGCTGCGACTTCGCTTCGGGGCTGCGGTAATATGGCACTGCTGTGGAAATCACTGAACTCTTGCGGCGCGTTCACGAGGGCGATCAGCAGGCTATGCACGCCGTGATGCCGCTGGTGTACAACCAGCTGAAGAAGCTAGCTTCAGCACATTTGCGCCGCGAAGGAAAGGATCGTCCCCTCGAAACGACGGCCCTAGTTCACGAGGCTTTTCTGCGGCTTTCCGGGGGAAATCATCCCTCCTACGAAAACCGGTCGCATTTTTACGGAATTGCCTCGCGACTTATGCGTCAGGTTCTAGTGGACTTGGCTCGAAGCCGGGCCGCGACAAAGCGGAGCGCGTCGGAGGAAATCCAACTCGCCGAACTCCCGGACATCGGCGACCAACCGGACAAGTCCCTGCTGGCGGTTGATGAAGCTTTAGAACGGCTGGCCCGCGATGACCCACGAAAAGCGCGGTTGGTGGAGATGCGATTCTTTGGCGGCATGACCGCGGAAGAGTCCGCCGAAGTCCTGTCCATCTCCGTGCACATAGTCCGGCGCGAGTTGCGGCTGGCGCAGGCCTGGCTGCGCAAAGAGATGGCTGAGTGAATAGCCGGCTGGAAGATTTGTTTCACGAACTGGCCGACCTGTCTCCGGCCGCGCGGGAGCAGTATTTCGCCCGGAATAGCGTCGATCAGCAAACGCGGCGTCAGGTAGAGGAGTTGTTGGCCTTCGATCCGAGCGCCAGTGGGTCGCTCCAGCGCAATATTGAACTCGCCGCCCAACGGGCACTCGGCCGCCTTGAGAAGGTGGGCCAACGATGCGGGCCCTACCTGCTAGTTCGTCTGATCGGGCGCGGCGGAATGGGCGCCGTCTACCTGGCGGAACGCGTGGACGGCGAAGTGAACCAGCAGGTCGCAGTGAAGTTGCTCCGGCCTGGCGCTGACTATCTGGAGCGCGAGCGTTTTCTTCAGGAGCGCCAGATCCTTGCGACGCTTGCTCATCCGAACGTAGCGCGCCTGCTGGACGCGGGCCATTTGGAGGACGGGCAGCCGTTCCTCGCGATGGAATACGTGGACGGAAAGCCGATCGACGTATTTACGAACGAACTTCCGGTTCGCAAAACAATCGCATTGTTTGCTAAAGTTTGTGCGGCTGTCGCATACCTGCACCGCAACCTGATTGTGCATCGAGACCTCAAGCCCACCAATATTCTGGTCAGCGAGGATGGCGAACCGAAGTTACTGGATTTCGGCATCGCCAAGCTGATCTATCTGACGAATGATTCCACATCGACCGGCCTGAGGATGCTGACGCCCGAATACGCGAGTCCCGAACAGATAACGGGCGGGACGGTGAGCACGGCCACCGACATATATTCGTTGGGCGCGGTGCTCTATCGCCTGCTGACTCGCAGGCCGCCGCATGAATTTGGCAACGGTTCGCCAGAAGCAATCTTAGCCGCCATCTGCACCCGTGAAGTGACTCGCCCAAGCAAGTGGACGCCGGTCCTGAAGGGTGACCTGGAGCTCATTCTGATGAAGGCCCTACGGAAAGATCCGCAGGAGCGCTATGCCACGGCGGAACAGTTTGCCGAAGACCTGGAGTCGTTCCTTGAATCGCGGCCAATTCGCGCCCGAAAAGGTGACTTGGCATACCGCGCTCGCAAGTTTGCCCGCAGATTCTGGCTCCCGCTGGCGGCGGCCGCAATGATAATCACCAGCCTGGTGGCTGGTGTATACGTCTCAAATCGCGAGCGCTCAATTGCAGAGCAGCGATTCCTGCAGGTTCGCCAACTCGCCAACAAGCTCTTCGACATCGATGCGCAAATCCGGAACACGCCGGGAAACACCAAGGCCCGCCAATTGATCGTATCGACGTCTCTCGAATACCTGAAACGGGTGGGCGCGGAGACTCGGGGCGACAAGGGTCTTGCCATGGAAATCGGCGCCGCGTATCTGCAATTGGCCCAGATCCAGGGGGTGCCGGTCAATTCCAACCTGGGACAATTCGCGGAGGCTGAAGAAAGCCTGAGCAAGGCAGACGCGTTTGTGGGGTCCGTTTTGAAGGTTGATCCCAAATATCCGCGCGCGCTCCTGACGTCGGCCACCATCGCGCACGATCGCATGGCAGTGGACTCCATGCAGAATCGGCTCGACGAATCGCTCGTGCAAGCTCGGAAGGCGGCCGAGCAGCTCGACCGTTACACCGCTGGAGGAGGGCTCGGGCCGTGGGAAATCCGGGAAGCCGCGTTTATGTATGGCAACGTCGCGGTTGCGTTTGACGACAATCACCGGTTCGCGGACACCATTCGCTATGCCCGCCGCGCCGTTGAGATCTCGCAACCTCTCCAGTCTGCCGCCCCGCAGCGCAGTCTCGCGCTTGGTATTCTGGCCGTGGCACTTCGTGATTCAGGAGACCTGGACGGAGCGCTCGAAGCCATCCAAGAATCGCGAAAGATCCAGGAACAACTGCTGGCGGATAAGGACAAAACCTGGCAACGCGCGAATCTCGCGCTCGCCTTGTGGCGTGAAGGGTCGATTTTAGGAGAACGCGCCGAAGTGAATCTCGATCGCCCTGCAGAAGCGGCCCAGACACTCCGGAAGGCACTCGATATTGCCGGGGAATTGGTCAACAAAGATCCGGACGACAATCACCACCATATGCTTTTCGCGGAAGTGGGACAGCGACTCGGCGGTGTTCTGCTCGACAACAGTCCGCGGGAAGCGTTGGCCGTTTATGACAGATCCATCGAGGCCATACACAAAGTCAGAAATAGCAACGGGGAAACCAAACGGGACGAAGCTGTGCTCCTCACCGATTCATCGTACGCATTGTGCCGGTTGCATCAGGAGGACGAAGCCACACAAAGAATCGAGAGTGCCTTCGGCTTGTTGCGAGAAACCAAGGACTACCCCGCCGAGAAGATTACGCTGGGCAGTGATTCCGATATCGTAATGCGAGCCTCAGCGGACCGGTATGCGGAAACAGGGCAGTTGGAAAAAGCTGCTCAAGCCTACCGAGAACTGCTCGCCAAGGTTATGGCATCGAACCCAGATCCTTGGAATGATTTGGAAGATGCCTATCATCTTTCCAGCCACTACACCGCAGTGGGCGCGATCCTAGGCCGCGTTGGACTTGCTGACGAGGCCGCGTCTTTTGAGGGCCGCCGCTCGGAACTGTGGCAGCACTGGAATCAGAAGCTTCCAAATAACCGGTTTGTGCTTCGTCAGATCGCTTTGACGCGTGCCGACAAAACGGCCCCAAGCAGAATACCCCGCTAGGGCCTCTGAAAATGGGGGGGCGAATCCGATCTGAAGCACTTTTCGGAGAATGAGGCCACCCGTTCCGTGTCCACCCGTTCCGTCCACGTTGCGCTTGTTGGTGCGGGCCCAACTCGCACGACCATTCTGGCAGATAGCGGCTCTCGCGTAATAGGATATCGGAAGCGGTCATCTGTTCAAGTTCGCGAGCCGCTTCAGTTCCCGTTCGACTTCCAAGCGGGCCGTCTCGTCGACGAGGGAAAACTTATGGCCAGTGTGAGGTCACACCTCAGAACAGCGCTCCGCAATATTCTCTACATCTCTGCCGTCAAGAAATCGCTCGAGACCATCCCGGTTGTCCAGAAAGTTTACGCGCCCGCGCAGCGTACTCATCCGATCGATCGGATCTACGGGATTGATACCAGCGGCGTCGTTCCGGTCGAAAAACTCCACCCTGATCCGAACCTGCAATCTCTGATCATTCCCTATGCCGGATCGCAACCGAGCATCGTGCGGCGGGCGCTGTCGACGCTTGGTAGTATTGGGGATTATGCTTTCATCGATCTTGGCTGCGGCAAGGGCCGCGTCACGACCGTCGCCAGCGAATTTCCTTTTCTGGAGGTGATCGGGGTCGGGCTGTCTGCTGCCCTTGCAGCCACGGCTCGCGCCAACGCAGCTGCGGTCGCGCGCCGATTTCCGAGTCGTCCGCAAGTGACGATCACCGCGGCGAATGTCGTCAATTTTCCATTGCCCGCGGGCAAGCTGGTTTGCTTTAACTATCACGCGTTCGGGCCCGAGCTGATGGCGCAGATCATGGCGAGATTCGAAGCCGCGCTGGCCTCACGTGAGTTGCCGCATATGTTTTTCGTCTATTACAACCCCGTCCATTCTGAAGTTTTGGATGCCTCTCCGGCCTTCGCGCGGTTTTATGTGGAACAAATACCCTACGATCATTCCGAAATCGGTTTCGGACCGGACCGGGACGATGTGGTCGCGATTTGGCAAAGCATTCACGGCTCTACCCCCACGCCGCATCAAGGGACGGATCGTAAGATCATCGTCACCGCACCGTCGCGGGCCGGGCTGGCGCCATGATTGCCCATCGGGTGTCTCTCCGGCGTTAGCGTGTGGTGAAAAGCCAAGACGATTCCTCCGACCGTGCGATGGTGGTTTCATTCATTTCCGATCAGCGCGGACTCGTGCGATGATCTCCTCAATGATCGCGGTCTTGGCGTCGGCGTAATTCTGGACGTACGTCCACTCCTTCTGGGATAAGGCCACCTTGGTGCGTGCGTATAGATCGCGATCAGCGGCATGGCTACGCAGCCAATCCCGGAACATCAGCATGCGGTCGATTTCCGGACAGCCGGATGAAAACACGTGCAGATTGATGTCCGTGTCCGGCCCCTTGAACATCCGGTGCTCGTACCAGTTGAGCTCTCGGATGCGGAGCACATAGCCAGCCGCTTCCAGGGCCGGCGTGTACGCATCTTCCTGCGCCGAGTTAGCGACCACCAGCAGCAGATCGATGATGGGTTTTGCAGCGAGCCCTGGCACGGACGTCGAGCCGGCATGCTCAATCCGCAGTGCCAGGCTCCCGAGCACGGACCGAATTCTGTCAGCCTCACGCGCAAACAGCTCCGGCCACTGCGGATCGTAGTCCACAATCAGAATTCGGCTGGACGATGGCTTCAGCTCTCCGATCGTGTGAGTGCGGATCTCTTCCTCGGCGCGTTGTGTGCTGTTATCGAGTGGCTGGGGCTTTTTCGACATTGCTGCCTGATCTCATTCTACGAACTACACCTCAGGACGCGGGACTTCAATCGGATTTTGAGCGTCTGTGTTACGTCGCGATGGAATGGCGGCGAGCTCAAGACACCCGGTCACTGCCGTATCTATCGTTTTGTCAGGCATGGGAAGCCTTCACGTCCGTCAGTTGCTGGGGCATTTAGATGCGCGATTCAACCACCCGTTAACGGAGATTTGTCCGCTCCTCGGGGGCTGCCATGGCGGGCAACCGGGTAAAGGTTACCGTTCAGGCTTGCTTTACCGCCAAATGTACACGACGGGACACACCCTGTAGTAACGGTTCTGCCCTGTGACGTATCGAAACAACAGGTTACGAGGCGGACGCAGAGAGGCCACCTACATGCACTGTGTAGGTGGAGTGAGCGATGCTGCTCCTCTTTCAGGTTTCCTGAACTAAGTCGGCCCATCTGGAGTTCTCCCTAATCTTAGCGACTGACAGCCTTAGGAGGGTTGACATATGTTTGCTCGTAACGTTTCGTTTGTTCTGAAATCCAATATGCTTACTGATTACACCCGAACATTCGACAAGGAGATTCTTCCGCTGCTTCGCAAGCAGAACGGCTTTAAGGACGAAATTACATTCTCCGGCCCCAGCGGACGCGATATGACTGCCATCAGTCTGTGGGACAACAAAGCCAGCGCAGAAACTTACAACACCAATTCTTACCCCGAAGTGTTGAAGACGATGGCAAGATTTATCGAAGGAACACCCACGGTTCAAACCTCAGACGTTGTGAACTCGACCTTCCATAAGATCGCCGTTCAAGCAACAGCATAGAACCGGTAAACTATTTAACACGGGGAAGGCGGTCAATCCCGCCTTCCCGACTGATGATCAAACGGTACCCGAAGGTGTCTGAAACTGGTTCGTGCGGTCTTGCATGGCGGAACACCCCCGGCGAGATTCCCAACCGGTGAATGCTGTCATGAACCGTTCCTCCTTAGCCGTAATCGTATGAAGAAACACTTCAGCCGGCGTGACTTAGTTCAGTAAACCTGAAAAGTGTGTCTGCACAAGATCCTTCCTCGCCTCCAGCCTTAGCAATGCTCCAGCCGAGCACCAGATCCCGGTATGCAACGGCACCAGATGGAGCATCTATGAGCTTGCAAAAGGAATGCGATGTCCGCAATCCCCCGTCCAACCAACCAGGCATTGTGTGGGGCAAGCGCAGCTTGACCACGCAGTGCGCAAATCCACAATGTTTTAAAGAGCTGCTCTATCTTCGCGAGGGAAGGCTTGAGTTGCTCGAATTGGAGCCACACGCGGACGATCAGCTCCGGCCAGACGATGGTGCATTCGCCATGAGGCCCTTACCCAGCAAGTGTTTTTGGCTTTGTGGTGAGTGCGCGATCACCTACATCCTAAAGCGATGGACAGCCTGCGGTCTTGTCGTAGTGCTTCGCAACCAGAACGCAGCTGACAGCCATCCCGATCTGGCTGCTCCTGCAGCCAACACCGGAAGGACGACGCCTCTTCCGGCGTTACGAACCGTCGTGCCCATGCGGGTCGGTCGGGCATCGGCTCCATCGGCGCGCCTCGCTTGCGCTGCAGAAGAAGCTGCGTGGCCCAAAGCCAGGCTGCCCCCAAAGAGCCAACCCATAACAGGCTTCGAAAGACGGGGGACAGACCGCACGGCCGCCGTTCCTTGCAGACTGAACCGACGAACGGAATGATTTCGAGGTAGGTTCCGTTTATCCCTTTGTCTGTGCATGAGGGAAACGTCCCTTACAGGCCGCCGCATTTTTTGTCGAGTAATCGTCCCGTCTGGATCATGCAACCGGACTCAACGACAGCACCGGTTGAAGATGGCAGCGTCGCTCGTCGCTCTGCAGATCCATCGCACGCCCCGCTTCAGGGCTGAGACCCACAGGCAGCATCACCCCGGGCAGTTGGAGTCGGGTCAAATAGGGAGGCTGCCACTCGATTTGCGCTGGGTTAGATATGGGGAAAATGGATATTCAGCTTATAGCAAATGAAGAGAAGCAGGATCGCGCCGAGGGTAGAAAAGATGAGGCCGGCGGGATGATAACGTTCGTCTCTCGGGCGCGAAAACATGTGGGTAACGGCGCCGCCGATGACCGAACCGATGATGCCGAGCACGATTGTCCAGAAGATCGTTAGGTGCACGTGCATTACAGATTTCGCAATAACTCCCGAGATTAGCCCAATCAGGAGATACCAGATTAAGTGAAACATACCTGCCCTCCATCGGTTGCCTTAAGAACGTCGTCGAGTATAGTCCAGGGTTGGACAATTAACCAGGCCATTGAAGGGACGGCCATGAAGGCACCTCTTGCTTGCAAGGAAAATGAAGGAGCATCAGGGTTGTGAGACACAACTGCAGCAAGACTATTCTCGGAAGTCTGCTGCCCACTTGCGCTGTTTCTCAGCTGAAACGAACAGCTGATTCACTCGAGAAGGGCGCACCAGTGGTCGCGCTTCATATTCGTCATAATCTGGCACGAGCCGATCATAGGTTCGTGACATGAGCGCCGAGGAAATCACAAAGTCGGCCGTGGCGCGGTTGCACGCCATCGGCACGTTCCACACCACTGCGATTCGCAGCAGGGCTTTCACATCGGGATCGTGGGGCTGCGCTTCCAGCGGGTCCCAGAAGAAGATCAGAAAGTCAATTTTGCCTTCGGAGATGCGCGAACCGATCTGTTGATCGCCACCCAGAGGCCCGCTTTGGAAATTGGTGACGTCGAGGCCGAGCTGGCTCGTGAGAATACTGCCGGTCGTGCCAGTGGAATAGAGCGAGTGTGCCGCCAACAGTTTGAGGTTGAATTTTGCCCATTCGAGAAGCTCATCCTTCTTATTGTCGTGTGCAACCAGGGCAATATTTTTCTTTGCCGCGATCGGAATCGTTTTGCAAAGCTTTCCAAAATCCCCCAACTCGAATGCATGCGTATTGATATTGGCTGTCGCCATCCTGGTTCTCCTTATGTTTTCCGAATTCATTGCCACTGGTTGGGGTTTCCACCGCCAGTCTGGGGCTACGCTCCTACAGTCAGCACGACCTTTCCGATCTGCTGGTTTGATTCCAGGTATTGGTACGCTTTGACGAGTCAGTGCGACGCTTCCAGCAGCGCGACAACCTCAGCCTCCGTGATCGGCTTATCAATCACCGCCCGTTCCTTAACCTCGTGTAAGACTGCCGGCACGATCTGCTGAATTTCGTTTCGCGAAACGCCAACATCTTTCAGACTATGCGGCACGTCGAAGCTCGCAATGAACTGTGCGGTGCGATCCGCGCACGCGAGCGCGCTCGCCTTTGGGTTCGCCCGATCGAACGGAATGCCAAATCCATCGGCGATAGGCCCAAATCGCTCAGGCGCGATTCCCGCCATGAACCGCATAGCGTGGGGCAGGGTAATGCACGACGTAATCCCATGCGCGATGTTCCATCTCGGCCCAATCTGATGCCCCAGCAGATGTGAAATTCCGAAGCGCGTGTTCATCGATCCAAAAATCGAAAACCACGCCGCGAATTGACATTCCCCGCGATGCGCGAGTTGCTCCGCCGTGCTCGTCTCGATCGACGGTTTGAGATGCTCCACCAGCAGCGAGATCGCTTTCGCACCCAATGCGTCGCTCAATGGATGATGCCTCTTCGCGTAGATTGTCTCGATCGCGTGATCGAGCGCGCGCATCCCTGTCGCCACCCAAAGCCACTCCGGAGTCTCGAGCGTGAGCTCCGGATCGTTGATCACTGTCCCCGGCTGCAGGCGCGGATCAGAAACGGTCGATTTGACGAGCGTCTTCTCGTCCGTCACGCCGCCGCCATACGTGTATTCGGCCGCGGATAACGTCGTCGGGATCGCAATCTGAATGATCTCGCGCTTTTCGAGAAGAGGATGGCTCGCTACTTTGCAAGTATCGATCGGGCTGCCGCCACCAAAGCCGATCAGCGAATCGGCGTTCTCTCGTTCGATCAGCGCCTGCAATTCATGCACGCTGCTCCGTGGCACGTGTTGCCGCGCGCCTTTGAGCACCGCAACGCACCGCGCGCCTGCGGCTCCCGTCACTTTTTCAAGCAGCGCCGACCCGCCCAAAGTCTTCCCAGTCACCACAATCGTGCGCTTCAGCCCACGCCGTTCGAGCTCATGACCGAGCGCGGCAACTTTACCCGCCCCCGACATCACGCGTTCCAGCTTGCTTAGATTAAAGTCGTAATCCAGCGCTTCCAAGAATGCAATTCCAGACTCCCGTATCATGGTGAGTTACCCCTTTCCTCATCAGAGAGTAGCGAACGTAGCTGTCGCCTGCTTGCCCAAAAGCGTCATGTTTACATAAAGAGATCAGGAACTCGTCGCGTCCCACAATTTTAAGCAAGAACGCTGATCCTTTAGAATGCGCTCATACTCTAAAGTTACGTATCGATCTGTGTGATACGAAACAAGTCTGTCCACGAAACCTGTCCACGAACCCTGGCTGAGCACGCGACCTCAGACGCTCGATAATGCTGGAGCTTTCGCTGTCAAAGCCGCCGGTTGACTTTTGCCGAATGCTCTTTCGATCAGATCGGCCGCCAGGTCCAGCCCTTGGGTCTGCGCAATCACTTTTTGAAAGTAGCGCGCTTTCTCGCGGTAGCCTGGGTTGTTCAGCACCGTCTGGATCAGCTGCAGGAGGCGTTCTGCTGTCAGATCGCCTTCTTCCACGAATTCGCCCACACCGTGATAAGCAATCCTGACCGCAACGCCTGGTTGGTCGAAGCCTATCGGGATGGCCACCATGGGCACACCTTGCCCCAGGGCCTCGAGCGCTGTATTCACACCTGCATGCGTGATGCAAAGTGCGGCGTGCTTCAGCAACTCGATCTGAGGACCTTTGGGGACGACGATCGCGTTTGACGGAATGGGCCCCAGATCGTCGACACGGAGGTTATTGCCCACGGAAAGCACGAGCTGGGTCGCCGGGAGTTTCCCAACTGCCTCAAGGATGCTACGGTACACATGATCGAGACCGTTCACGAGGGTTCCCATGGAAGCGTAAATTAACGGCTCGCCGGTCAGTTTCTCCCACGGAAAAGGGATCGGCGCCCTCCCGCCTTCGTCGTGAAAGGGACCGGCGTAGTGAAACTGAGGCGGCCATGGGGAACCCGGGAAATCAAACTCCTTAGGCGTCTGGGTAATCACGGCCAACCTGGAGATAGTTGCAGAAGGCTGACTCCAGTCAATCTGTAGGTGTTTCTTTTCAGCGAAGTCCTTGGCAACCGCCAAAATCGGACCAAAAAAGGCGCCGGTTCTTTTCACTCCCTCCATATTCCTGGCACGAGCTTCCGGGGTAGTCTCATGCGGCCAGCTGAAGAAGCAGGGTGGCGTCGCTCCGGAGCGATCGACGTGAAGGATATTCCAAATGTGCACGTAAGGCATGCCCATGCTCATGGGTACAAGTTCCACGAAGAAGTGAGTGATGTCGATCACCAGGGCCTCAACGCCGGTTGCCGCCAACTTTTCCGGCAGATGCTCAAACATCGCTCGCAAACGGCGGGGAGCCAGTTCGTGGGCCGAATACCGCACCACTTCTTCACCCCGAAGCGTTGCCACATGAGCGAAGTCTCTGGCGATCGAACCCGGCGGATACTCTTGCTCGCAAATGGATACGAACTCGAGATAGGCGGCACGTACGACGGGTTCGGCATCTGGAACGCCAAAGAACACCACATCGTTTCCGCGCGATTGGAGCCTGCGCGCAAGCGCAGTCATAGGATTCAGGTGCCCTGCCAGGGGCATGCTTACAAAGCCTATTTTCATGGTTGTTCCTTCCTGTACAGCGCTACACCGGCGCCATTGCAATTGCGCGGAGCCGATAGTAGAGCCCGTGATCGGATCACTTCGTCTCCTCTCTCTCGTCAGAGACTCTGCGATCCAAAACACCCGGAAAGTCGATTTATTCCCGAATACGGAAGTTGGGTTAGCCATCCTGAAGTCACTGGGGGTAAAACGACCTGCGGGGTGTCAAAATGACCTTCACTGCCATCCAGGCAAGTCTTTTCGCTACTGCTTCAGCGCCGATCATCGAATGGGTTCAACAAAGCGAGAAGTTCTCGAAGGAAAACCACACCTCGCCCGGAACTTACCCCGTTGTGACATAACTTGGGCTGGCGAGCGCGATGTGAAACACTTCAGTTCATGGAACCGGGGGAAAATTACTGGTCTGTGCTCGATCCGATATGGGACAAGATAAATATCGACACGCCGGAGACGTTCGCCCAAACGTTTGGAGAGGTTTCTCGAAGCGTGGGCCTGCTCTATGCAGCTCACTTCTGCCAGTCAGAGGTTTGCAATGGTGGCTTCACCCAATTTTTCTGGAACAGCACTGGCGTTCTCGCGCCGGAGGCAGTCGATGGGTTCATAGCCATCGGACAGCCGCACGTTGCAGATGTCCTTCAACGTGCGATGAACATGCTCGGATCGCCGTTCAGACGAGATCGCGCTGTCCGCTGGTCGGCCCTCGACACGCTTCGCGATGAACACGACAAGCAACGGGACCCAGCAGACCGCCCGCGGAACAAAAACATAGATTCGTTCAGGAGGCTCGAACGCGAGTTCTATTTCCTGCGCGAAAGCGAGGCGGGAGGCTTTGAGAACGCTGCAGACGCTTACGCTAAGAAAATTTCAGAGTGACTTTGGAGCGTTGCAAAATGGACCCCTTTCGGGACGGGTCGCATTCGTCAGCCTACGGGCGACTGTCGTAATCTTCTTGGAGAACGCATCAGGAGAACACCGTATGCCGATCACCCGACGTCATTTCCTCCAGCAGGGGGCGGCCGCTGCTGTCGCTCTGGCCACAACCCCGTCCCTGCTGGCCGATCCGCTGGGCCTCCCCATCGGCTGCCAGACCTATCCTGTCCGCGCCTCGATCAATCCGGATTTTGCCGGGACGATGAAGGGTCTTTCCGCAGCGGGCTTTCAGACCATTGAGCTCTGTTCGCCGTTTGGCTATAAGGATTTCTCCAGCCTGGCGCAGTACAAGCCGCAGGAGCTGCGCGGGATGCTGCACGATTACGGTCTTACCTGTATCAGCGCGCACTTTGACACGGATGAGCTGTTCAACCATGCGGAGGAGCGGATCGCATGGGCCAAGGATCTTGGCCTGACCCAAATGGCCACGGCCAGCCTCGGCTTCGGCACGCTGCCTAAGGACGTTCCGCCAACCGTAGGTGACGTGAACCGCATCACCGATCTCTTCAACACCTTTGCGGCCAAGGCGCATGATGCGGGCATGGTCGCGGTGCTGCACAACGAAGGTTTTGAGGTAACCAGCATTGACGGCAAGCGGGTCTACGACATGGAGATCGAGCGCCTGGATCCGAAGACGGTGAAACTGCAGTTTCAGGTCTCCACCATGCAGCACGGCTTCGATCCGGTGGATTACTTCGCCCGCTATCCGCGCCGCTATATCTCCATGCACTGCCAGGACTGGGTGATGACCTCCGACGGCAAAGCGAAAGAGGTGCCGCTCGGTAAAGGCGTCGTCGACTGGAAGAAGGTCTTCACCGCAGCAAAACAGGCTCGCATCCAAAACTACTTCGTCGAACTGGAGCAGGACCCCGCACTGATGGCGCAAAGCGTTCCTTACCTGAAGAGCTTGCAGGTTTAAGGAACCGGATACTAGTCGAACGCTCCCTTTACGTGAACATCCAGTCCAAAGAAGTAGATATGTCTCTGAGGAGCCTCCGAGGTCGTTCTCTGAATCAGCTTCCGCGCTGAGTTCAGCCTTTTGTAACACCTCGTGCTCCTCCCAGACTTAGCATTCAAACAAATCGTCCAGAATGAGGTGTTGCGGGCCTATTGTGATTACGACTGGACAGGTCCAGGCGTCTGACGACCGGAAGAGTCGTGCGTTGCAAGGGCTGCGCTACGCAGGACCGGAGTGGCGAGTTCCCTGGCGAAGAAGCTCTTAAGAAACGCAGAGAATTCGTCGGCGCCGGGCGGGAGCTTCTTTCCTCGATTGCTAATCTGATGAAATTCCACTTCCACGACAGGATTGATCAGACGACTCGTCGCTACTTTTCGGTTCCGGCACGCTGGCAATCCGAATGAAGGGATAATGGCTATGCCTTCATCGGCCTCCACCATGGCAATTTGCGTATCCAGAAGGTTGATCGACACACTCTGACAAGATACGACACCTGCTTGGGCCAGATGCTTGTTTACAATCTGCTGTATCGGGCTAAACGATCGCAGCGAGATCAGCGTCTCACCCTTCAGAGCGGACCACGTGGTGGATGCTCGACGAAATGCGGGATTCCTGTCCGGGCGGATCACCATCAGAGGAGAACGAAAGAATGGGGTACGCCTAATGCCTGGCGTCCGAGCGAAGATGCCAAGACCCATGTCCAGCTTGCCGGCCAGGACAAGGTGTAGGATGGCAGGCGATCTTTCGTCGAACAACTGAATCCGAAGATCTGGCCGGTGACCGCGAAATTCCTTGATCGCGTGGGTGACGATATTGGCTGCGATCAAGGGCGGCGCACCCAAAGTCAACGACTGGCTGGCTTGGGTTGCGGAGCGTCCGATGCGCGACACCGCGGCGTCCATTTCGGCCACGCTCTTCTGGGCAACTGCCAGTAGTTCGGTGCCGTGGGCGGTGGGCACGACGTGCCGCGTAGTGCGGTCGAACAGCCGGAAGCCGAGCTGCATCTCAAGTTCTCTTATCAAAACGCTCAATCCGGACGGAGTAATGTAGAGGACCTCGGCCGCCCGCGAGAAGCTCCGGTGTTGCGCCACGAGCAGGAAGGCGCGAAGTTGTCGGGAGGTAAAATCCATTCGTGAGTATTCCTCACTAATTGTCAAATTATTTTGACTTGTATCATAAACCTTTCCGGCCTTAAATAGCACCACACAGTGGAGGTTTTTCTGAAAGCCTCAGGACCCACACGGCTCATATCGAGTTCCGGAATGGACGGCGCCGAAGGGATGGCCGTTCCATCCAGGTTGACGCCGATTCAGTGGCTCATCTGCGGCGTCGCTTGCCTTGGATTCGCATTCGATTTGTACGAAAGTTTGATGCTGCCCCTGATCGTGCGCCCCGCACTCACGGCTCTGGGGCATCTGAAGCCCGGGACGCCCCAGTTTAATTTGTGGGTAGGTTTGCTGTTCTATGTTCCGAATATGGCCGGCGGTTTTTTGGGGTTGCTCGGAGGATATCTCACCGATCTTTTCGGCCGAAAGCGCATTCTCCTTTGGAGCATTCTGCTCTACAGCTTCTCCGCATGTGCCGCGAGCTTTTCCACCTCCCTGATGCAATTGCTGGTACTGCGGTGTACAACGATGATTGGCGTCTGCGTAGAATTCGTGGCTGCAATTACCTGGATCGCAGAGCTCTTTCCAAACCCTAAGCGCCGAGAGTCCGTGTTGGGCTACACGCAAGGGTTTCATGCGGTGGGTGGGCTCATGGTAGCCGGAGCCTACTACCTGGCAGTGACCAACGCAGAAAGATTGCCGACGATTCAGGGAGGTCACGAGGCATGGCGCTACACGCTGCTTTCCGGCTTAATTCCCGCGATTCCACTTCTTTTCATCCGGCCTTTTCTACCCGAATCGCCATTGTGGCAGAAAAAGAGATCGAAGAACGACCTGGAGCGCCCCTCTCTCAGGGAGCTATTCCGGCCCGCCCTGAGAAAGACCACATTCGTTGCGACACTATTGTTCGCTTGCAGTTACTTCCTGTCGTTCGGAGCTCTTCAGCAAACGGTTCGCATGATTCCAGGACTGGCTGAGGTGGCGAAGCTGGCGCCACGCCAGATCGAGCAGGCGGCCAGTGGAGTGCAAATGTTTCAAGAGTTAGGCGGTTTGACGGGCCGCATACTTTTTGCATTATTCGTCGTTCGAATCGTTTCGCAGCGACGCCGGTTGCGCCTTCTGCTCGGACCGGCCGTGTTCGTTTATGCGTGGCTCTATTTTTTCGCGGCAACGCGGAGCCTGGCATTCGTCCATGTTGGGATTTTTCTCGCGACCATGCTTTTCAACGGACTACACAGTTTTTGGGGCAACTATTTGCCCAGAGTCTATCCGACGCGGTTACGAGGCACTGGCGAGAGTTTCGCGGCAAACATTGGGGGCAGGGTGATCGGTGTTTCCGCCGTATTCATCACGACGACCCTTTCCAACGTAATGCCGGGAAGTGGTCCTGCCGCAAGCCTGGCGTACTCCGCGGGATTCGTAAGTTTATTTGGGCTACTTGCCGCACTGGTTGGCAGTTTGTCGTTGCAAGAGCCCGCCGGAGTGCAACTCCCCGACTGAGCTTCGCACCAACGTCGCCGATGATCCTACGCGGCGACGAAACTACAAGGAGGCGCTATGCCAATTCACGAAGGTTCTGGTCCCCATCGCTCTGCTGTTTTCACCTACGCTCTAGATAACTCGAGTAGGGAAACACCCGCCCGATTCGATGCTTTATCGGGCATGTTTGATCGCGGCACAATCCGCCATTTGGAAGACCGCGGCGTAAGCGAGTCCTGGCGGTGCCTGGAGGTCGGGGGAGGTGGAGGCTCGATCACTGCGTGGCTCGCGAATCGTGTGGGACCCACGGGACACGTCCTGGTCACGGACGTCGATCCCAGGTTTCTGGAGCCTTTGTCGGCGCAAAACGTCGAGGTACGGAAGCACAATATTGTTACCGACCCATTGCCACACGCAACTTTTGACCTCATTCATGCCCGGCTGGTCTTAATACACCTTCCGGAACGAGAAAAAGTGCTGGCGCGTTTGGTGTCGGCCTTAAAGCCAGGGGGTTGGCTTGTGGATGAGGATTTTGATTCCGTCTCTCTGCTTCCTGATCCAACTGTGAGTCCTGGCGAGGTCAATCTGAAAACTCAAATGGCGGTAATGCAACTGCTGAAAGACCGCGGCGCTGAACGACGGTTTGGGCGACTGCTCTATGGTCGCCTGCGGGCACATGGCCTTGTCGAGGTTGGCGCGGAGGGGTGGCTGTTCATGTCGCGGAGCGGGTCAGCAGGCGTCTCCCTCATGCGAACGAATTTCGAGCAGCTTCGCGGAGCTTTGCTGGATGCCCGGTATATTACCGAGCAAGAGTTAGCTCAGGACAGCATGCACCTGGACGATCCCGATTTCATGGCGCCGTCCCCCATCATGTGGACGGCGTGGGGACGCCGACCATCAGCATGACGCGTGAAGCAATTTGAACTGCCTGAGGAGTCGGGTTATCGGAAACTTCCCGCATGCGAGATGCATTGCTGATTCTTCGGCAAGCCCAGATTATGCCATCGGCGCGCGATACCATGTGAGCGGGCGACAAGACTCACGATTGATAGTTATCCGCCAGCAGGCTCATCCGGCCCAAGAAGAGGTGCAGTATGAAGCGGAAGTCTCAGCCCCGGTCCATTCCAGAAACTGAATCTCTGCAACCACCTCCGGCAACCACGGTTATTTTAATTGTGAGAGGATCCAGCATGCCGGCGTGCGTCCGCCACCAACGCATCGAATGCAGGATCCCTCTTGAGTGATCTGAGCAGGGGATCCGAGGCCATATCGAGATCCTTCTTGGGTAGCAGCCCGTGGTCAACGGCGCTGGTGAGCATCGCGATGGCCTCCTCTTTTTTCCCTTCCGCGGCATAAAGAGTTCCCAGATCGTAGGCCGATTGGGCAGTATCATGATGATCCCGTCCGAGAACGCGAACCCTCGTGTCGTAGCCCTCGCGAAGGAGCCTTTCCGCTTCGGGATAGTGGCCCTCCGCAATCAATACCTGACCCAAAACATCCATGCTGTTCAGGGTGTCGGAATGTTCATTGCCCAAGGTCCGCCGCTCTATATCAAGAGTCTGTCGAATCAGCGATTCCGCTTCGGAATATTTGCCCTCACGGTTTAGAACATCCGCCAGGTTGCCCGCGGTCACCAGGGTGGAACGATGCTCCGTACCCAGCTTCTTTCTCTTGATTTCGAGTGTGTCGCGAAACAGTCTCTCTGACTCGTCGTACCGTTCGAGATCGGCCAGGACGAGGCCGAGATTTCCCATGATGAGCAGGGTCCTGGGATGGTCTGGTCCAAACACCCGGCGATGACGCTCCAGAAGCTCACGAAGGATTTTTTCCGCCTCGCCATAGTTCTCCTCCTGCAGGAGAATCGCGCCAAGATTTCCTTCCGCCCCCAGCGTCTTCGGATCGTCCGGACCGCGGCTGTCCCGGTCCATCTGAAGAACTTGCCGAAACTGGGCTTCCGCTTCAGGGAATTTGCCCTGGTATGCAAGATCGATTGCCAGGTTGTTTGCGGCGTCGATGGTCGCCGTATCCTTTGGCCCGAACTTGCGGCGGGCGATGGCGAGCACGTCGCGATTCTGCTCCTCGGCGTCGTTATAGCGGCCTTCATCGGCGAGAATGGTGGCCAACTGCTGCATCGTCTGAATGGTGCTGCGATCTTCCGGACCGAGACTGCGCTTGCGCATATCCACCACCTTGCGCGCCAGCTTCTCTGCTTCAGGGTAGTGACTCTCTTCTTCAAGGATGCCGACAAGGCTGTACATGGACTTTAAGGTGTCCTGGTTGTCTTCGCCGAGTATCTGAGTTCGAATCGCGAGGGCGCGGCGGGTGAGTGACTCCGCCTGAGGAAAGAGCCCAAGGTTCTTGTAAACGTCACCCATTGTCTGCATCAGCCGTGCCTGGTCTTCCGGCTCGTTGGCGAGGCCGGTCACAATTTGCGTGGAAGCTTTATCCAGGACCTCTCGGACCCGGATGTCATTGCCCCGTGCCTGGCTGGGGTCGGAAACCTTGAACATATTGGTCATGAAGTCGGTGATGCGGTCCGCGCGATCGCGTTCGCGCCTGATGTTGCGCAGTTCAATTGCCTGCGCGATGGCGAAGCCCACCAGCAGCAGCACAGCCGCCGCCGCCAGCCCGACACCCAGGGCGTGACGGCGAATGTACTTGCGTGCGCGGTAGACAACACTGGGCGCGTGCGCCCCAACCGGCTCATTGCGTAAGTAGTGGCTTATGTCGGCAGCTAGTTCCGAGGGTGAGGCATAGCGCCGCATGCGGTCTTTTTCGAGCGCCTTGAGCGCAATCGCATCTGCATCGCCCCGCAATTGGCGAGTAAGCGCGGGAAGATCCGCGCCCCGGTTCTGTGCGGTCATGGCGGAATCGCCGCCGGGCGTGCGCAACCGGCTGCTGGGTCGTGGAGAATCCTGCTCGCGCAGCCGGCGCAGCACTTCATCGTAGTCCAGTTTTTTGAAGTCCAGCGGTAATGCGCCTACCAAAAGCTCGTAGAGCACTACCCCCAGCGAATATACGTCGCTGCGCGTATCGATGTCTTCGCCGCCAGAGCGGGCCTGTTCCGGGCTCATGTAGCTCGGCGTCCCGACCACCGAGCCGGCACGTGTGAACATGGTTGCGATGTTCAGTTGCTGCGAGGTGGCCTTGGCCACACCGAAGTCGATAATGCGCGGCACCGGCTTGCCATCCACTTCCGTAACCAGGATGTTTGAAGGCTTGAGATCGCGATGAATGATCGCCTTCTGGTGCGCATGCTGGACCCCCTCGCACACCAGGATGAACAATTCCAAACGCTGCCGCAGGGTCAGTTTGTGTTGGTCGCAGTAGTCGGTAATTGGTTGGCCGGACACGTACTCCATCACGAAGTACGGGCGGCCCTCGGGAGTGGATCCGGCGTCAAAGACCTTGGCGATGGCGGGGTGGTCCATGAGCGCCAGCGCCTGGCGCTCGGACTCAAACCGCGCCACCACCTCCCGCGTGTCCATGCCAACCTTGATCAGCTTGACGGCCACACGGCGCCGCACCGGCTGCTGCTGCTCCGCCAGCCAGACCTGGCCCATACCGCCTTCACCAATCAGCTGCAGCAGGTGATAGGGGCCAATGATTTCGCCTGTGGACGACCCGTTCAGGTCTGAGGTGGGTGCAACGCCCAGCGTAGGTGCAGAATCTTCGGCCTGATTGCCGGACTGTTCAATCCCCATGGCGGACGCCTCCTTAGGGTTAAGAGCCGAAGTCTCGCTGACAACTCCGCTCCACTATACCGGCTCGCCTGGGCTTTCGGACGAGAACCCGGGGACCGGACGGGACGATACCTCTGCTGGACCTAATGGATTGGGGTGAACATCCGATAAGTCCGCCCTTTCCGTCCACCCGTAGAGGTATTCTGCCGTTGCGCTTTTCCTTCCGGATATTGAACATCGACCAAGAAGTTGCCGATCGTTGGGGGCATCTTTCCGGTTTGACGAGCGCCAGGGGCGCCCATGTGGCTGTGATCAAGGGGTTGTTGGCTGCGTTCGCGATCCAACATAATCTCACCCTGGTAACCCACAATACCAAGGATTTCGCTGCCAACAGTGTGTCCTTATTCAATCCGTGGGCGGAGTAGCGAGCCGGTACCGAGCTTTAGAGTCTCTTGCAGCCTATTGCAGCGTTGCGATGTGCACTGTGCGTTTAAACGACGCACAGTGAGAGCTTATAGTCTTATATTCCGTAGAATGACAACGTTCTCTATCCTTTAAAATGCATGCATAATCTCCTGGTCCAGGTTCAAGTCCTGGTGGGGCCGCCACGCAAGCAACAAAAACAACCTCGATGCGAAACCGCATGGCCAATCTCTGGACACTCGGGGGTCTTTCTCTACCGGACCTGCTGCGTCGCACGGTTCGTGAATCATGGCACGACGAGGTTTTTGGCCAAGGCGGCCGAATGGCTTTCTACCACTTCCTGGCTATCTTTCCCTCTCTGCTCATCTTCTTCATGATCAGCACGCGAGTACCTCATCTCGGCGATCACGTGAAGAACGCACTACAGGAATTGTCTACCCAGGTGCTCCCGGATCGGGTCTCGCAGCTCTTTCAGCAAGTGATGGATGAACTCAACCAGAGTACGCGTTCCGGCATGCACCTCACATCGATCATTGCTGGGGCCTTATGGTCATCTCTCAACGGCACCTGGGCAATGATCTACGGGCTCAATAAGGCCTACGAGGTGGAAGAGCGCCGTTCCTGGTGGGAGTTGACGGCCACCATTGCCGGCTTGACGCTTTTTCTGGCAGTCATTGGTTTCCTTGCCGTGTTGCTCATCTTCTGCAGTGCGTACCTTCAGGCACAACTGCATGGGGGCGCCATCGCTCTTCGGGTCCTGGATTGGCTGATCCTGGCCGTATCCCTTTACTTCTTCTTTGCCGTGCTCTATCGCTTCGCTCCCAATCTCCGCGACTGTGAATGGCGTTGGAGCACCCCAGGGGCAATCTGTGCAGTCATCTTATGGATGGCCTCCACTTTTGCCGCGCGCCTTTACTTCGACCATGTAAACAACTATGCGCGCAGCTACGGCCACTTGAACGGCGTCGTCATGCTCCTGCTGTGGCTCTATATCACCAGCGGAGCCATCCTTATCGGCGGTGAGATGAATTCCGAAATCGAAAAGGCCGCAGCGGAGGGCCACAAGTCCACCGAAGTCGGCGCCCAGCAGTCGGACCGCTCCCGCTCCCGATAACAGACGGGCCTGAGCTGAAGTTTTCGTGGACTGACCGGGAAATCCCAGCTTTCACCTGCACGGCGTTATCCCGCCTTCGCATCTCATCTGTCCGTGAGAAACTGTGGGGTTCCAGGCCGCCTCTTGAGATTTTGAGCGAGTGCCTGCTGCACGCCGGCTTGTTCGGAAGTGATATCGAAACCTAGTTTTCACATGGAAGCGGAGGTAAGGCAGCTTCTGTTTCCTCGTTCCTCGGCGTGCCCCGGTCGCCGAACGAGTCCGGTAAGATTGCCGGTGCCAGTGCGACTTCGGTGCTCATGTCGGCCCTGTACCTCATGAGCGCACGTACGCGCCATAATGTCGGCTGCCCGTCTTCCAAATCTCGTTTAAACTTCCATTTACGCACCGCTTGCATCGCCGAATCTCGGAAGAGGTTGGGGCCGCCGAGAAAGCGGGTGCCGTCAATCACGTCGCCGCTCGTCGATATCACAAGACCAATATCTACCGTTCCTACGACAAGAGGTCGCACGTGTGAATCGGGGTAACTTGGCAACATGCATTGCAGGATACGTTTCGTCGCTTCTTCCGGCGTAAGATTCCGGATCGGGCTCCGGGTGACTTGAGGCGGCGTGCCGCGGACGAAAAACTCTTTACTGCCAAAGTCGTGCCGGCCGGAGTTGTCATGGAAGTCGGCTTTGTACTCGATCTGGAGACGCCCGTCGTCAAGCGGCAGGAGCTCCATCGCCGTGGTCGCGAAGCCATGATCCCAGGTTGCTTTGCAAGCCGCACCGTCGTGCGCGCACTGCGCCTCACCCCAATCGCAATCACGAGGATGACATGCGCCCCAGGCACGAACGAATAGGTGCTGATCATCGGACCGGACGACGAGTCTTGTGACTCCTCCTGTTCCCGAATTCACATTGATCCAGCTACCGGAGATCGCATCCGCGCCGACGGCCGTTCTAGCGAAGCTGAGCAGAAGCAGCCACAGGCAGAGTCGCAACCCGCACCTCCCGAATACCTTTCCGATTCTAGCCGATCCGGGATCGGGAGTTTCCTGGACCTGACCTGACCTGACACTTTGCGTGTCTAACACGGATCGCGGTAGGGACGCATATCGCTATGCGCCCCCCGCACAAAGCCGTACGTGCGGCTTTCCCGCATACGGCTTCCACCTCGGGTATTTAACGGCGAAGCGTTGATTAGGCCACGGATGCTGGATGCGCGGTTGGGGGAGCCACTGTGAGACTAGCTTCGTCATGTCCGACCAGTTCACACGGTCCTTCTGACTGCGTCGCCGAAGCGTGCGCCGCCATAAGCCGGTGACGTAGTGGTGAAACGCCACGAGCGTGGCGAGGTTACTCGGCACGGCGTGGTAGGCGAAGTAGCCGGTGACGACCTGCCCAAGCCATCGGCCTTGCTCGGGAATGGGGAGGTGCATCTTTCTTCGCAGCGTGTCTTTGATCTCTCGCAACTTGTCCTTCACGCGATCACGCCGGGACTTCCGCTTGACGAGGAATTTGCCCTCACGTGTCTTGCCGCTGATGAAGGTGAAGCCCAGAAAATCAAAGGTCTCCGGCTTACCCAGACCCGCTCGGGCGCGTTGGTCCGCTGCAAAGCGGCCGAACGCGATCAATCGAGTCTTATCCGGATGCAGCGCAAGCGAAAACTTTTCCAGCCGCGCCTTCATGGCCCCCAGGAAGCGCCTCGCTTCGGCTTCGTGCTCGAAGCCCAGAACAACATCATCGGCGTAACGCACGATGATCATGTCGCCCTGTGCTTCTCGCCCGCGCCACTGCTCAGCCCAGAGATCGAAGACGTAGTGTAGATAGATATTGGCCAGTAACGGTGAAATCACCGCTCCCTGTCCCGTTCCCGTCTCACTCACGGTCACAATCCCGTCTTCCAGTGAGAGATACGATTCCCGCAGCAGCCGCACATCCACATGATGAAGCAGCGTCGTAAACTTCTCCGTCTTGCTTTGCCTTGCGGCTTTCCGTATGCGGCCCAGCGCTTGTGACACGCCTGCCCGATCCTGTGCTCGGAGCGTGCTTTGCCGGTCCACATTTCCCTTGGCCCCCGCCCTTGGCTCCATCCACTCCTCCCCTGGTCGCCCAGCTTCGTTCGTGGACTTCGCAGCTACTGTTGCGGGGTCTGACTTCTCGCGTTCGTTCATCATCGGCTTCGGCTCATCACCTTCCCCATGCGGACCGGTGCGATGCTACCTGCCCGGCCAAACGCGAGATCTCCCAAGTTCCGACGTCTTCCCTTTGTGCGTGATAGGGTCTTCGACCACGGCTGAGCGATAGACCCTCGCATAACGGGTCCACACATGTTGCCTTCGGCTCTGTCAACGGCCTCGGCCTCAGCGGCATAGTATCTTTCGCGGCTCAATAGCCTACCCCACACCATCGTTGTGTACGCTTCGCAGTGGTCGTCACCTTCCACCACGCAACACTCACTACCAGGCGGCCGCTACGCCTTACCTGGGCCGGACTTGCACCGGCTGGAACACGCCAGCTTGCTTGGCGCACGGACAGCATACCTATTGCAGCAATTCAACTGCTTGCCCTGCGGGATCGGTGCGGCCTTCGGCCCTGTCCCCGAAACTCCGTGGCGCCGGCACAGCAAGCACTGCGAGCACATCAGTTCGCTGGAGGCGTCGAAGAGTAGAGTCCCGTGAGGCTTGCTTCTCCGAGAATCTCGCCCTGCTCCCCGGCGCGAATCAATGCGTGGTAGAGCGTTTCTCCGTTCGCCGGAAAATTCGTCGAGCCCGGCAGAGAAAGTTTTGTGCTCAAGGCATACACCGTAAAAACGTATTTGTGCGTATCGGGCGGAACATTCGCCGGCGGGCATGGCCCGTCGTATTGTTGTCCGAGGCCGAAGTCGTTTTCGATCTGCAGACCGTAGGGGCTGCCGGCTACGCCCGCGATCTCAGGAAGCTGAGCCACATTGCCGCTGATGTTGTACATGCCCCAATGGGTAAACGAGGCGGTGACATCGTAAAGCACCACCGCGAAGAATTGAGTCCCCCTCGGGGCGCCCGTCCAGAAAAGCTCCGGGGACTCATCGTATCCCGCTGCGCCGCTGGCAGAGCAGGTATTCACTCCATTGACCTGGTTATTCAGGATCATGGAGATCGGAAGAGTGCTGTTGTTGGAGAAGGTTGTGCTGTGCAATTGGAATGATTCCTGGGCCGGAGCGCTTGCCGCCAATACACCCAGCGCAAGTGCAACACCCGCCGCTAGACTGATTCGCTTGCCGTGATTCGCGATCATTGGATTTTCCCTATGCTCTGATGATTGGAAACTGCTGCGCACCCTTCTATCAATCCCCCCGGCAGGGGGTCAAGTGAATATTGAGACAACTACAGTGACATGATGAGTGTTACCTTTCACGTTGGGCGGTTTGGCAGGGGTGTGAGGCACAGGAGTGTGAGGGACAAACGAAAAAGTAACCCAGTGGTAAACGGAAGCGAACTCCCAATTGAGCCTATGCGGGAAACCCAGGGACCGGACGCGACGATATCTCTCCTGGACCCAACGGATGGGGTGAACATCCCGTTCGTCTGTCCACTCGTTCGTCCACAATAGAAATGCCAAGGTTAAATTTCTTTAGCTTCCCGTCCTGGTCTCTCACGGACCATAAGCCTACGAGGAAAGGTCAGCCCTTGTACGACTTCCTCTGGAGCAAAGGAGGAGCGGCTAATCTTCCCGAACCGCCGAGAGGTGAACACGACAATCTAAATGTTAGGCACGACACTGTCGAGAATCGTTATGTGTTCCCCGGTCGTGAGAGCGCCTACGCTTGATTGCGTGACCAGTATGGTTGTGCCGGGTTGCAGTGCGGGGGTGACGGCCTCAAAGAAGCCGCGTGGCATGTGGACGCGGTTGAGGGTGGCCTCGTCGAGTTCGCGGCCTTTGTCGTCGTCGTGCCCGGGCAGACCCACATAGATCCAGTGATTTTTGCCGTCAGGGCCACGGGTCAGGCTGATGACGTGAGATCCGGGATCGTCGTCATTGATCTGGGCCACACTGCGGCCGATCTCGACACCGTTGCGCAGGACCACGATCCGCTGGTCATGCTTGGAAACAATGATGGTCAGAGGCCCGGTCGGCGACTTGTCAGGCTCCCAGCGAAATTCCATGGAATCAAGGTGTTGTTGGGTTACTTTCTGTCCCTTGACGTCCATGGGAGCCAGCAGGCTGGCGTCTGTGGTGGTGATGTGATTGGCAGCATCGCCTTCCACCACAACGGTGGCGCCGAGAGTAGTGATGCCGAAAAGCTGCTGCGAAAAGGTGTAGGGAAGGTGAACGCATCCATGGCTTTCGGGATAGCCGGGCAGGCCACCAGCGTGGAGAGCCACCCCATCCCAGGTAAGGCGCTCCTGGAAGGGCATGGGCGCGTCGTTGTACTTTTTCGATCGGTGACTGGCGTCCTTCTGGAGGATGGTGAAGACGCCGATGGGCGTTTCATGCCCGGGCTTACCCGATGAGATGGTGCTGACGGCGATGCGCACTCCGTTGCGGTAGACAGTGGCGCGCTGGCGCGAGAGATCGACGTAGATAAGGATTGGCCCGGTGGGCGCGACGGCCGAGGCCCAGACCCATTCGCCGGGCTGCAGAGCGTCGGCGATGCGCGCGAACTCGGCGGGTGAGCTGGCCTTGGCTCCCTGAGCATATAACGGCACACTGCTCGCAAAGGCTCCGGCCAGGATCGCCATCATCCATGTGCGGAACCATCTCCTTACTTCGCTCCTATATTCACTTTTCATCTCTGTCCGTTCCACCCCAATCTCACGAATTGTCACACGAAAATGTCCCGCCTACCAAACGGTCGATTTTCTTCACAGGTTTCGAGGACAGCCAGAGCTGGCACTTTCACGAAAGCGGATTCCCGGTGACTAGTTTGCTGCCTCCACTCTCTCCGACTGACCTCCAGCGGGCAGATGGTATTCATAAACTGGCTGAGTGAATTATTAACTTACGTTTGTGTTTGTAGACGCCCGGCTAGAGGCTTCTGTGAAGCCCGAACCCACTTGAAAACAATAAGGCAGCAGACGAGGCCGTTAGCTGATATTGTGTTCAGACTAGGGGAATCGACCTTGCACAATCCGGCCCTCATCTCCGGCAAGACCAAACCCAAAGCCATCACTATCGCCTATTGGATCTTCACCGCCCTCTTCTGCCTGGAGATGAGCTTCACCGCCTACTACGAGCTACTGGTCCTCCCGCAGGCGGCGGAGGCGTTCACACGCCTCGGCTTCCCGGCCGGCTACTTCCGGGTGGAGCTCTCATGGGCCAAGGTGGTGGGCGTGCTGGCACTGCTCGTCCCCATGGTTCCCGCCCGGCTCAAAGAGTGGGCATACGCCGGCTTCGCCATCAACCTCGTCTCGGCGCTCATCGCCCACCTCTCGATCCACGATCGGCCGGCGGCGTTAGCCCCGTCGTCGATCACCAGCGTGCTCTGGGTCCTCTCCTACTACTTCTGGCGCCGCCAGCAGAGCGCCCCGTCGAATGAATCTATGCAATAAGGGAACACGAAAGCTGAGAGCAAACCTGCACAGAAGGGCGACAAGAAATCCGCCACGAAACTTACAGGATTGAACTCACTGCTGGAGAGAAGGCCTCTTGTTCGGGCATTTGACGGAACCTGCCGACCGCAGTATTTGCATCAATATTCCCGCCGAACGCAGCATGCTACGATGGTTGACCTAGGCTCTTCAGGAGCCCCCAATGTCACATCTGTTAGCCGCAACGCTCCTGCTTTCTGTCGTCTCCATCGCGCACACTCAGAACTGTGTGCCGATCGCACCGGAGGCCACCGGCAGAGCGGTGGTGGGGCCAAAATATCACAAAGTGATCTACGAAGATCAGGACGGCCGCGTATCCGGGAGGTGATGCTGGACACGAGCTGCTGCAGAGGTGTCATCATGATCGAATCTTCTGATTTTCGGACTACGATAATATCCCTCAAGCACGGGGTCGGTCATATGCCCGTACTCGGGTTTGGCACCCTGATTGCCGATGCAGCCGAGACGATAAGTGCTACCAGAGGCGCGCTGGAAGCTGGATTTCGACACTTCGATTGTGCGGAACGATACCGGAACGAGCGTGAGGTGGGCGAGGCGCTCCAGGCAGGACTTGCCGCTGGAGGGATTGCGCGTGAAGACATCTTTGTTACCACAAAGCTTTGGAACACCAATCATCGGCCAGAGCGCGTCGAACCGGCTTTCGAGGCGAGTCTGGAGAGACTCGGGCTCGACTATCTGGATCTCTATCTCATTCACACTCCATTTGCCTTTCAACCGGGGGACGAGCAGGATCCGCGAGATCAAAACGGCAACATCCTTTACGACCGCGACGTGACTTTGCTCGAGACCTGGGGGGCGATGGAGAGTCTCGTGGACCGTGGCAGATGCCGGGCCATCGGACTGGCTGACCTCAGCTTAAGCCGACTGCTGCCCATCTACGAATCTGCGAGAATCAAGCCAGCCGTGGTTCAAGTCGAAGCGCATCCATATTTTCCGGGAACGGAGCTTCTGGAATTTTGCAGGGAGAAGGACATTGTGTTTTTGGCTTTTGCGCCATTGGGTCACGGAATAAGGCCGGGGCTGCTTGAAGATCCGGTCATTTTGGCAATTGCCGCACGAGTCGGAAGGACGCCGGCACAGGTGCTGTTGGCTTGGGCGGCGCAGCGTGGCACGGCTTTGCTTACCACGCCCAAGAATGCGGCTCGCGCGCGGGAAAATCTCAACATCTCCGCCCTTCCGGAAGACGCGTTCGACGAAATCAATCGAATTCAGACGAGACAGAGGTTCAATGATGTGGTGAAGACCGGCAGCCCCGGCTTCATTCCACAAGGTAGATGATCACGAAACCCAAACCGCACCAGGAGCAGTCCATGCAAGAGGAACAAATACGTGAAGCCCTGAATAAGCACTGGAACGCGTCGGCAGCCGGCGATGCAAACGCGGAACACGATATTTACGATGACGATGCCATTTGTGATTATCCTCAGTCAGGTGAACGAATCCTCGGGCGAAGCAATTTGCAGGCCTTGCGGAGTCATCATCCAGGCAAGCCGTCGGGTTTTAACGTCAAGCGAATTCTCGGAAAGGGTGATCTCTGGATCACGGAATACACAATCACCTACCAGGGACGACCAGCATACACAGTGAGCATTATGGAGTTCCGCAACGGTAAGGTCGTGCACGAGACACAGTATTTTGCGGATCCCTTCGAGGCACCGGCCTGGCGGAGCCAATGGGTTCAGCGGATCGCGTGACACCGCCTTGAGGCGGGATTGATGAAGGTCTGCGGCAACGCTGATTCCTGGAAGAGAGCGTCTCACTAAAGATCCAGCATGATCCATGTTGGCGCATGGTCGCTGGCGTTTGCCTGTCCACGCGCCCATCGGTCTACGCCACCGTCCACGAGCCGGTCCGCCACCTTCGGCGAGAGCAGAAAGTGATCGAGTCGCATGCCTTTGTCCTTCGGCCACCGTTCAAATTTGTAATCCCAGAATGTCCAGAGCGGCCCATCCGGATGTAGCCTCCGCATCGCGTCGGTCCAGCCTTGAGCCAGCAAACGCGCGAAGGCTTGCCTGCTTTTGGGTTGGATCAATGCGTTATTATCCAACGATCGAGTTGGATAGATGTCCTGCGGTGTCGGCACGACGTTGTAGTCACCAGCCAACACCACGGGGACGCCGCTCGCCATTAGTTCGGCGGCATGGGCAATAAGGCGCTCAAACCAGGCCAACTTGTAGTCGAATTTCGGTCCAGGCTGAGGATTCCCATTGGGGAGGTAGATGGAAGTGATCAGAACTCCCTGAACGGCCGCTTCGATGTAACGGGCTTGGTGATCTTTAGGATTTCCCGGCAAGCTAGCGCGGGTCAACACGGGGGCGTGGTTTCGCGCAAGAATGGCTACGCCGTTCCAGGACCGCTCCCCTTGCCAGACTGCTTCGTACCCGACAGCCCGAAGGGCATTCGCGGGAAACTGTCCCTGCTCCGCCTTGAGCTCTTGGAGACTAACCACGTCCGGCTCAGCTTTGGCTAACCAGGCCAGGAGGTTATCAAGCCGTTTATTGATGTTGTTAATGTTGAACGTCGCGACTCTCACCAGGTCCTGCTCTGTCTCTTTACTTCCGGGGGTGCCTACCAAAAGGAGCAACCGAGATCGTTGGTTCCGGCTGGCATTATTTTAACGGTGGAGAGAAATGGAAAGCACAGAACAAAAATGCATATCTGGTTCGGGGCGGTCGCTGGTCTACTAAATCACATGATGATGCGCAGGTCTGCAATATTCGATCTCGACGGCACGCTCACTGACTCGAAACCAGGCATTCTCAGATGCCTTACCAAGGCCCTCGAAGCCCATGGCATCGCCTGGACCGGGCCTCTTGACTGGTTCATCGGCCCTCCCGCCGACCAGTCCCTGCGCCGCCTCATGCCGGAGGCCGACGAGCCTCGCCGCGCCGCTCTCCTGCACGACTACCGCTTGTGTTATGACGCCACCGGCTGGCAGGAAAACTCCGTCTATCCCGGCGTCCATGTGGTGTTGCAGAGCCTCCAGGCCTCGGGCTGGCAACTTTTCGTCTGCACCTCCAAGCGCGAAGATTTCACCGTGCGGATCCTCGAAAAATTCGCCCTGAGCCGCTACTTTCTTGCCGTGTACGCGGACACGGCCGGATCGCTCCATTACACCAAGACGGCCCTGCTCCGTCGTCTACTCGAAGAGCAGTCCCTCGATCCCGCCACCACTTTCATGGTCGGTGACCGCAACTTCGATATCGAAGCCGCCCGCGCGAACGGCGTAACTTCGATTGCTGTCACCTACGGCTACGGCACGTCTGAGGAGCTCGAATCGGCTCGCCCCGGCCACACCTGCAATGCAGTCGAAGATCTCCTCCCGATCTTCTCTGCCTACCGAACCAGTAAGCCTTCGTAGATTGCACATTTGAGGAGTTTTGGAATTCGGACCGCCGGCGATACCTTCACTACCTTGCCAAGCCGTCTCGCTGCGGGTTTAATGGCGAGCATTCATGATGAGCCGCGTGTAACATCTATTCGCCTTGTGGCGAAAAGGAAAAATGGACGCGAAGGAAATAACTCGAAGAAAATTTGTGGCCGGCACCGCTGCTGCAATGGGGACGCTGGCCGGGCCGGCAATCTTTGGCCAGAGCGTGCCGGGCGAGTCATCGCGCAAAATCCTGCACATTATTGGCTATTCGCATGTGGATGCTGCCTGGTTGTGGCCCTGGAGAGACAGCTCTAACCTGGTGTTGACGACTGCTCGTAGCGCGCTCGACAGAATCAATGAGACTCCGGGCTTTCGCTATTGTCATTCCTCCTCTATGCACTATCGCTGGATACAGAAATCCGATCCGGCTATGTTTCAGGAAATTCTGCGCCGTATTCGCGAGGGTAGATGGGAAGTCGTGGGCGGCTGGCCGGTTGAGCCCGACTGCAACATTCCTGCAACCGAGAGTTTTGCCCGCCACGCCCTCTATGGAAAGGCCTACTGCAAACAGGCCCTGGGCGTCGATGTAACGATCGGTTTCAATCCGGATTCCTTCGGCCACGCCGCCGGCCTGCCTACCCTCCTGAAACAATCGGGCTACCACTACTACGTTTTTATGCGGCCTCAGGACCAGGAGCAGGACCCCGATAAGAAGTTGCCATTGCTCTTCTGGTGGCAGGGGCCAGATGGCTCGCGCGTGCTCACGTTGCGGATCCTTGGGTCCTACGACAGTCCCGCTGCGCGCATCCCAGCCATCGCGCCGCATAGTTTTGCCTCGGGATTTTCCGATGGAGCTTTGTTTCTCGGCGTAGGTGATCACGGCGGCGCCGTGACCAGGGCGCAGATCCAGCAGGTACTGCAGATGCGCAACGACAACACCTTGCCGGAACTTCGCTGGAGCACGACCGGTGAATTCTTTAGGGCTGTCGAGGCTTCGCCTGCTATGGCCAATCTCCCGGTCATCACTGGAGATTTGCAACACCATTCCCGCGGTTGCTATTCGGCCTGTGGAGAGGAAAAATATCAGAACCGCCGGGCGGAGCGCGCCATGGTACAGGTCGAGAGCCTTTCCTGGTTAACCTGTGCCACGTTCGGACGCAAATATCCGCAAGGCGCGTTCAGCGATGCGTGGTGGAATATTCTATTCAACCAGTTTCACGACCTGCTTGCGGGCACGGCCTTGTACTCGGACTATGAGGATGCGCGTGACGGGTTGGGCGCCGCTTGCCAAACAGCCACGGCTGCCAAAATAGAAGCGTTGGAATCGATAGCCAGGCGGGTCAATACTGAGGCGGCGGAAGGCGGCCTGGTCTTCGCGTTCAACACCGTGCCCTGGCCGCGTAAGGCGTATCTGCAATATATTCCCGGACGACGAGAGTCGCCGATTACCTGCCTGAGAGCGCAGGATGGCAGCAAGATACCAATTCAGGTGCGCCCTTCGGAGAGCATGACCACCTTCTACACCCGCTTGGCTGCGTGGGTCGACCTTCCTGCCTTTGGATATCGCGTGTTCTCTGAAGGCTTTGACGCTGCACCGCCCTCGCCGGCATACGGCTCTTCCATTACGGTGTCGGAAAAAGTATTTGGCATTTCCTCACTCAAAGCTTCGAATGGCATCGAGCTGCTGTCGTCACAGATTGGGTTAGTCGTGATCGCCGATTCCAGTGATACCTGGTCGCATGGAATCGATCAATTCCGGCAGGAGATGGGCCGTCCCGAGCTGGTCTCATCGAAAGTAGTCGAAGATGGACCCGTGCTCAGAGTTACGCGCCAGAAGCTCCGTTGGCAGCAATCGGAAATTGCCGTCGACATCTCCACCTTTCCCGGATCGGACATCGTCAAGCTGCACTTTGTCATCCATTGGCAGCAGCATGAACAGATCTTGAAACTCGAAATTCCAACTGCACTCAGCGGCTCAAAAGTCTTCGCCGCGGTGCCCGGCGCCACTACCGAAAAAGCCACCAACGGAAACGAAGAGCCCTACCAGGATTGGGTGGCCGTGCAGGGTAAACACAGCGGGGGTAAACAGAACAGCGACGATTACACAGTCGCGCTCCTGAATAATTCGACCTATAGCTACGATTGCCTGGACGGTCTGTTGCGGACCATCCTGATCCGTTCCGCGCCCTATGCGAGGCACAATCCAGGCCCGGTCGACCCGGACAGCCTGGATGCGTGGCAGGACCAGGGACGCCAGGAGCGAATCTTCTGGCTTGTCGGGCGCCCTGGCGCCTGCCCTGATCTCCATCTGGACCAGCTCGCAAATGAGCTGCAGTCGCCGGCAGAGTATGTCATGGATTCAAGACACGGGGGAAACGAAGGCTGGGATAAGTCTTTCCTCGAGATCGCTCCGAATACGGTTTCGATTCTTGCCATCAAACAGGCCGAAGACTCTTCAACCGCGATGATCCTTCGGATCCAGGAGCGCGCAGGAAGACAAACCGTCGCGCACGTTGAATCCTTGCTGCTTCTGTTAAGCGTTGATATCCCTTTGACTCCGTGGGAACTGAAGACGCTGCGCATCGAGCCTTCCAAACATGGCAAAGCAAGCATGCGCCAGGTGTCGATTCTCGAAACCTGAAAATCAGGGAAAGGAATGGATTGCACCCCGAAAGGTGGTACGGCGCATCAGCAATCCTGCGTTGGTTCGCTTCCTTGCAAACTTTCCTCAAGATGCCTGGGCAGTAACGAATAACGAGGCATGGGCAATTCCCTGAATGGGGCTCTCGGGATTGATCATGCACCATTTTGTTATGTGGTACAAGGGAACGCGGCGCTTAGCGGAAAGAAGAACGGAAGGCAGACTCGGGCCCTTTACGAGGACATGATACCTATACCCCACGCCTTTTCCAGGTTAAGTTGCCTGCATGGCCGCTTGGCGCGCATGGTCGTTTCGCAGCCAAGGCACCATGTAACCCAGCGCGGGTTGGGACGATGACTGAAACAGCAACGGTGCGGACTAAAGAGGGACAGGACCACGAATTTCCCGTCCCTCAGAGAGAGATCATGATCGAGCAGTGAAGAATGTCCCCGTTTGCTTGTGCTGGGCTGCTAAGAGACTTTATTTGTCAGGCCGCCGCAGTTTCGGCCGAAAGTTTTTCCCCGGTCCACGCGGCGCCTAAAGCATGTAGGATCAGCTGATCTGCCAAACTCAACAAATCGGGTTCTGCAACGGCTTGGTATGCGTAATGAACGTCGGCATTTTGTTCATGACACCAGGGTTCGTGACGAACGACCCCTTCACAATGCACACAGGCTGAATCGGCGCTGTATTGATTGCTGTGGCTCCACGGGAGTTGATCTTGTGTTGGCATTGGTTACTCCTGCGACCATGCGACGCCCTCGCATCTGGTCCCTGGACTCCAGTTCTGCCTGAGCTGCTCGTCCATGCTGTAGTCTGTCAAATCGCCGCTGAGACCGCATCCCCAGATGCGCTCATCTTTTGCTACCGCAAGTGTATGGCAGGTGAGTAGCCCTTTCGGGTAGCGGAGCACTAGCCCCGGCCTTGCAGTTAGAAAGATCTCCCTTGCGGATAGACCGGAGTCAGCGGTGTATTCATCACAGCGTGGCTTAGTACTAACTCCAGCCTTCATGGCCCCTCCAAACCACACGATACCGCTTGGCCCACGTAACTGTGTCACGGGTCAGTCACAGTATTGTCATCTGTAGGTTGTCGAGGGAGTGTGCTGGGTTTCGTGGGGTTGGTGGACAGACGAGCAAGTTTCGTGAGCAAGTTTCGTGGACTGTCCACGAAACTCTGTCTACCCACACGATTATGGCGGTAATGCGTCGACACGATACCTATTCCCCTCAGTTTTGGTTCAAGATGGGCCCCGAAGATTTGTGTGTTTAAGACCTTTGGGAGTAGTGTTTAATCCCACAGGAGCCTGATCCGTCCGGTTTTATCGTGAGAGTGCGCCGTGAGCTTACGAGAATTTTTGCAGCATCGTTGGACAGCAGAGCGCCCGGCGTTTCAACGGGTACTGCATGCCCTGCCTCTGGGCGAATTCACCTATAGCCCGCATGAGCGTTCGCCCTCCGCGGCGAAAATTCTCTGGACACTGGCGTTGGAAGCCAAGGCCTGCAGCGAACTCATTGATGCACGGGAGAGCAACTGGGCACCCGATCCTCCGCCCGCCGATCCCGAAAAGATCGTCGCGACGTACGAGAGGCACACCGCTGATTTAGGCGAGCGCATTGGACGGCTGGATGAGTCGGCATGGGAAAACAAGGCCCGGTTTTTGGTCCATGGCAACCTGGCCTGGGAGGCTCCGCTTGGCGACATGTTGTGGTTCATGTTTTTCGATTCCATCCACCACCGCGGCCAGTTGAGTACTTACATTCGGCCCATGGGCGGCAAGGTGCCTTCCATTTACGGGCCCTCCGGCGACAACTCCACCGCGTAAGAGCACCTCGCCCGGGCTATCATCTCTCCATGCTGGAAGCCATTGGCCACTACCGGATCAGGCAGAAGATCGGCCACGGTGCGATGGGCGTGGTGTACGAGGGGTGGGATGACCGGCTGCAGCGGCCTGTCGCCATCAAGACCATCGACGAGACCAATGAGGGCGGCCAGGCCCGCAGTCGGCTTTGGCGCGAAGCGCGGTCGCTGGCCCGCGTAAATCATCCCAACGTCTGCCAGGTCTACGACGTCCTCGAAGACCGCGAAGTTCTCGTTCTGGTGATGGAGTTGCTCGATGGCCGTTCGCTCGCCGACCGCCTGCTGGCCGGGATGCTGGATGCTTCTGAGACATTGAAAATTACGCGGGAGATGTTGCAGGCACTCCAGGCGCTGCACGATCTCGGCATTGTTCACCGCGACCTGAAGCCCTCCAATGTGTTTCTAACGCGCCACGGCGTCAAGTTGCTGGATTTCGGTCTGGCCCACACTACGGATGCAGCCTTCGGTGCGGACCCGAATCAGACCGCGACCGGCGAATCCGTTGCTGGAGCCATTGTTGGCACACCTTTATACATGTCGCCGGAACAGGCAAGCGGTCTGCCTGTTGGACCAGCCTCGGACATTTTCTCGGTTGGTTCGGTCTTCTACGAATTGCTCACTGGTAGGCGGCCGTTTGATGGCAATTCGCTGGTCGATATCCTGTACGCTGTCCTGCATCACAATCCGCCGCCTCTCAGTGGGTCGCGCGAAGTGGAGGCCCTTGATCGGATCCTTCGCCGGGCCATGGCCAAGCGCGTCGAAGACCGCTATGCCTCGGCGCGCGAAATGCTCGAAGCACTGAATTTCATCATTCTTTCCGAAAGCACTTCCGCCGGGCCGCGAACGCGCACCGTCTTCCGCCTCATCGTATTGCCCTTTCGCGCGCCGAAGAGCGATGAACAAACCGATTTCCTTACCTTCGCTTTGCCCGAGGCCATCGGCCATTCGTTATCGGCTATGAACCACCTTATCGTTCGCTCGAGTTTACTCGCGGCACGTTTCGAGGGTCAGCCGGATCCCAGGCGTGTCGCCGTCGAGGCTGACGTTGACGCATTCCTAACAGGTTCACTGTTTCGCGCCGGTGAACGCTTTCGTCTTATTTGTCAGCTGATTGAAGCGCCCGGCGGAACGGTGCTCTGGTCAGAGACGGCCAACTCCTCGATGCAGGAACTCTTTACGGTGCAGGACGAGTTGTGCGAGCGCATCCTCCGGTCGCTTCAGGTGCCGCTTGACGAGCGCGAACAGCTCACTTCTCATCGCGATGTCCCAACGACCGCACGCGCATACGAGTGCTACCTTCGCGCCAACCAGATCATGGCTGTTCGCACGCTGGATAATATGGGCATCGCACGGGACCTCTATCTCCAGTGTCTCGAAGAGAGTTCACATTATGCGCCGGCATGGGTCCGCCTCGGTCGTGCCTACCACTTCCTGGGAAAATTCAGTGACGATGCACGCAACAATGAAGTGCTGTCGGAACAGGCTTTCCAACGTGCATTTGCCCTGAATCCCGACCTCGCCATTGCCCACAATTTCTATACGTCCGTGGAATGCGACCAGGGCCGCACCAGAAAAGCTATGGTCCGGTTGCTGGAACGAGCGCACTTCCGCCGAAACGACGCCGAGCTATTTGCTGGCCTGGTGCAGGCCTGCCGCTATTGCGATGAACTGGATGCCTCCATCGCTGCTCACTTCCGTGGACGTCATCTCGATCCTCATCTGACCACCAGCGCCGCGCACACCTATTTCCTGATGGGCAATTACACCAACACGCTTGAGCTCTATGGGAGGAGGGCCGGCTATTACCTCGATTGTGCCGCGCTCGCCGCCATGGGAGAAAACCAGACCGCGCTCTTGACGCTGAGGGAGCGCGAGCGATCCGGGGGCGCCACTGGCGCGGTCCAGGGAGTGATGCGCTCGCTGCGCGCCTACCTTGAAGGCGATACGAAAGAATGTCTGGATGCGATCGTGACCGCCGAGAATGCCCTGTTGGCTGATCCCGAGGTATTGTTTTACTCCGCGCGTCAGCTTGCTCAGATCAACCAGACCGAGCGCGCGATCGCCGCTCTGTCTGCGGCAATGGACCGCGGGTTTCTCTGCGCCTCCGCGATTACGAGTGATCCATGGTTTGCGTCGATGCGATCCGGTCCGCATTATGCGGCACTCATGCGGGAAGCCGAACGACGCCGCATTGAAACCCATGCTGCGTTCCTCGCCGCTGGCGGCGGCCAGGTGATTAGCATCGCTTGACCTTTGGACCAAGGTTTTCGTCCTACAAAAGGTGTGGACATGGATGTAGCCAATGCCCAGAGGTCGACAACCGACCACGGCCTCGTTCCATGCATACGGCTCAATCTTGTTGTGAAGGACCGCGATATAGGACAAAATAGGGTCATGACAAGCGTCAGGTCATCTCGAAGCTGCGCGAACACCGGGACGAACTGACCGCCGCTGGTATCGTCCATCTGCGCGTGTTCGGTTCTGTTGCCCGAGGAGAAGCGAATGATTCGTCCGATGTCGATCTGATCGCGGAATTTGATAACAAAAAGAACTTGACGTTGCTGGATATGGTTGGTCTTGAGAACCGCCTGTCCGAACTTCTTCAGGTCAAGGTGGACCCCACGCCCGCCAAGACGCTGAAGCAGCGTATTCGCACAACAGCCGACAAAGAGGCGGTGCTTGCCTTTTAGAGATCCTCTTTCATCTCTGCGTGACATTTACGAGGCGATAGTCAATCGAGCGGTTCATCCGAGGTATGGATTTCTTCGTATTTAAGACAGACGAAAAGACAAATGCTGCCGTGGAGCGAAAGCTCCTGGTTTTGAGCGAAGCGGCGCGCAGGCTCGGCGATGATGCCGAGAAGCTTTGTCCGAACATTCCGTGGAACAACATCCGGGGCATCGGAAATTGGCTGCGGCATCAATACGACCGCTTAGACCCATCCGTGATCTGGCTGACTGTCGAGCGTGATCTGCCGTCCCTGAAGCTCGCCGTCGGGAAGACTTTGGCTTCTTCCAAACTGCCAGATGAGCTGCCCGGCCTTGCACGAGCCGCTCTGTCCGTGCATCTGCCGCCAACCTCCGGGAAGCGCTTGCCGGCATGATGACTCGGCGATCGCAAACGGTAATGTGACATCAAAAGCGACGAATCACGCCTTTCCGCAAGCATTCCTGCCCCGAGGAGGGCGTGCCTGCGGAGAGCAGAAATCACCATAGCTCTATTGTCGGGTCATCACGATCCCAGATAGACACAGTCGTGGCGCAATATGACGCACCTCGACGCCCTACGGGGGATTGGAAAACAGACCGGGTTCCACTAGCTTTGAGCAGGCTTATGAGAGCTCGAACGCTGTGATCATGTCTGAAAAAACATACCTGTTGCGATTTAAGCCGCCCGAGCTTTCCATGCGGACTGTCATTGCGGCGACAGCCGAAATTCATGGTGAGCACCTTGTCCTGCTCAACGCACATGGCCAACTAGCCGCTCTGTTTGTCCTGGAGATGGTTGAGAGCTGGAATGAAGTGCAACGCTAAGATCCGCTCCCCCACCCACAACGCGCCCTGTAGATCTGAAAGGTAAAAGCCCTGCGCACGGTATGTCCGTCCGCAGGGCTACGCGGGTTAACGACGATCAAAAGCCGTCGACGTCTACCACAGCCTGGGCAAAGGCCTGCGGGGCTTCTTGAGGAAGGTTGTGCCCGATGCCACCCGTGAGAACCCGGCTGGCATATTTGCCGGAAAATTTGTTGCGATAGGCTGCCGGGTCGGGGTGTGCTGCCCCATTGGCATCCCCTTCCATAGTGATCGTGGGCACGGTGATGACCGGAGCTTCGGCAAGCCGCTTTTCCAGATCGTCGTATTGCCGTTCGCCGTCGGCCAGGCCAATCCGCCAGCGATAGTTATGGATCACGATGGCGACATGGTCCGGGTTGTTAAACGATGCAGCCGTGCGATCGAACGTGGCATCATCGAAGTTCCACTTCGGCGAAGCCTGCTGCCAGATGAGCTTGTTAAAAGCGTCCGTGTTTTCGGTGTATCCGACCTTGCCGCGGTCAATCGCAAAATAATACTGGTACCACCACAGGAATTCGGCCTTTGGCGGCAACGGCGCCTTGTTGGCTGCAGGGCTGCCGATCAGATAACCGCTGACGGCGACGAGCCCTTTGCAGCGTTCAGGCCAGAGCGCCGCCATGATGTCGGCCGTCCGCGCACCCCAATCAAAACCGCCAATGATTGCCTTCTGGATCTTGAGCGCATCCATAAGATGGATGATGTCGAGAGCAACTACCGATTGCTGACCGTTCCGGCAGGTATCACTGGAAAGAAAGCGCGTCGAACCATAGCCGCGCAGATACGGGACGATCACCCGGTAGCCCGCCGATGCCAGCAAAGGCGCAACATCGACAAAGCTATGAATGTCGTAGGGCCAGCCGTGGAGAAGAATGACCGCGGGACCATTGGCGGGGCCAGCTTCAGCGTATCCAACGCTGAGGAGGCCGGCATCGATCTGCTTCAACGAAGCAAACGAGGTGTTCGTCCCCGGCTTAATCGCGGGCACATTTGCTGAGTTTATCTTGGCGGACTGCGCGTTTGCAGAACTCAATACGCCGAACTGGGTGGCGGCAATGGCCATGGCCGCATTGCCCAAAAATCGGCGGCGTTGATGGTCGATTTCTTCAGACATCCTGATCGAATTCATAACAGGCTCTCCTTCGATGTGGCGATTGGTCGGGAAGTGAGGCTGAAGAAAAGACCTCCACTCTTTTTTAAGTTGCGGCTGTCCTGATCTTCCTGCTTCAGCGCCGTGGCTGACTGTAATGACATTCTGAGCTGCTGATTCTTGATGAGAAGTTCACATATCCATTGTTGCAAACGTTTCACAAGGTCCTGCCCATCTTCTTCCCGTTCCTGGTTCGGTGGCTCATACGTCGGTCCGGTAACGAGTGCACCCGTTAAGCGCTGCATCGGCGCAAAGACGCCGGCAGGCACTTGGAAGAAAGGTTCGTGACGTTGCTGGGTAGCCCCGTGTGGCTTGGAATACGGACAGTCTCCAATTTGCTTCGAAACCCATCATGCGCGTCCCTTCGCCGGCGCAAAACCCTATTTCGAGTTAGATCAACCGGTCATTTAGGGTAGGAGAAATCCAGTCGCCAACTCAGCTGGTCTGGAGGTAATCAGTCAGGATTGGGACGTTGGCGGGGAGGTACGTTGAGAAGCCGCCTGCCGAAAATACGACTATCCACCGAGTAAGCTCCAGGTCCTAACATGGCCAGAGCCGCGCTTGTCAGGATGGAGATGACGAGGCAAAACATATCCTGTCTCCCGGCGAGGGTAAGGGTGCAGAACTCTATGAGACAGGAAAGAGATGCGCAATAGGGCGTCAGAAGCCCGAGGCATAGGCATATGGCAGTCAGGGCAATGGGGATGAGCATCCAAAGCGATGTCACGCGAGTCCAGTGAGCTGTTCCATCTACCAGGAGGGTTGCGGCGACAGAGACCCGCAGAACGAACAGCGCAACGCCGGGCGCTCCCAGCGGAAACATATAGAACAGTCGTTGCACAGCCAGAGCGTACCCCGTTTAGTGTGGCTGGACAATCCCGATCGGGTGGTGCTGGACTATCCTTTAGAGAGCATTTCCTGCTCCAGCCGAGAACGTGAAGATCCGGATCTCACATCCTCTGCTGCGGAAGGGGAATACAGCGGTAATCGGCGGCCGCGCGCCGTTTTGGCGCAGGATCGGGTGAGCCAATAGGCCTTAAGTAGAGGTGCGAGTGACCTGGACTCGACGGCGAAGACGGCTCATCCATGATTCAAGACGCTATTGCTGGCGTTTTCTTTTGTGTGGGGTGATCTTCTGCGCGGTTACGCTATCCTCTTATGCAGCGTCCGCTGCTATTGCGGAGCCCGGGCCTTCCGCGAGAAACGAAGGCGGCTTAGCAGATGCGGGGATCGACTCTCTGCCGATTAAGTTGCCTGTGGTCGATGGACAGGACATTCGGTTCAGGCGGCTTTCTGGAAACGCCGGGTTATCGCAAACCAGAGTTGCCTGGGTGGCACAGGACAATTTGGGTTTTATATGGCTTGGAACTCAGTATGGACTGAATCGATATGACGGCTATCGATCGAAAGTATTCAAGCATGAATCCGGTCGCTCAGATAGCCTGAGCTGCGTATATATTCGCAGCCTCTTTGTCGATCATTCCGGGACGCTATGGATTGGCTGCGATCGATTTCTTGACAAGTTTGAACCGGCCACCGAAACCTTTGCTCACTTTCGCATCGACGCACAGGTTCCTGGCCGTCTCCCCACCCCTATCGAACGGATTAATGAGGATCACGCCGGAATCCTGTGGTTGGCAACGGCCAGAGGACTTTACCGGTTTGATCCCGCTACGCGTCAAGCCACCCGATATTCTCATGATCCTACGGACCCCACAAGCATCGGAGGGAACCGCATAAACTTCGCAGGGGAGGATCGGACTGGACGATTCTGGGTAGCGAGTGGCGGCGGATTAGACGAATTCGATCGCAAGACGGGAAAGGTGATCCGGCGCGCCCCAATTCAATCGGAGATCAGCCAATTCCACGAAGATAAGTTCGGCGTTTTCTGGATGATCACCCGCAACGATTCATCCTGCGCTCTCGCGAGCTTCAATTTAAAAACCAATCGCGTCACTTGTCATTCCATCGACTACAAATCCAGTGGGATGAGATCTCCGGTCAACATCTCCGCAATGCTCGAATCGCAGGGCGGCACCATGTGGCTCAGTTCGTCAGCCGGAATACTTAAGCTCGATCGAGAACATAAGCGGATTGTTAGCTATCACAACCACCCTCTGGACAACGAGAGCTTGGAATCAAACAACGTCATTTCGATATATCAGGACAAAGAGGGAAATATTTGGACATGCTTTCAGGTGACCGAGCCGAACTTTTTTGCTGAAAGGCCAGAGTCGTTTGAGAATTTTACGTATCAGCGCGGAAGTCTGGTCAACAGTCTGGTCACTTCGATCTATGAAGATCGCAATGGCATTCTCTGGATTGGATCGATGGGAGGGCTCAACCGCATCGATCGGCGTGCTGGGAAAAACACCGTCCCGGCCGGATCGGGCGTTGACAACGAGATACTTTCCATTCTCGAAGACCGCTCGGGAGTTCTCTTTTCAGGCACCTTTCACCAGGGGCTAAAGCGGTTAGACCCGGAAACAGGCAAGCTTAGTCCCTATGTGCGCAGCCGCAAGCCGACAAATCTTTCCAGGAATCCGATCATGCAGCTGATATTCGACCACCAGGGGACCCTATGGGCAGCAACCTACGGCGGCGTCAGTCGTTTCGATAGTGCGACAGGGAACTTCATCACATACACGCCCGAAAACCAAAATACGATCCAGTACCAGGTGATCGAGGAAGACAGCAAGGGAATTCTGTGGCTCGGAGCGCAATCAGGACTACATCGCTTCGATCCCCGAACAGGACAGTTTACGGTCTACGAGCACGACCCAGACGACCCTCGCTCCCTAAGCGATAACCGCGTGAACTCGGTTCACTTCGATCGCCGGGGCAATATGTGGGTCGGCACGCAGAACGGTTTGGACAAATTTGACCCCAGCACAAGGACATTTAAGACCTACCATGAGCCGGACGGTCTCGCAGGCAACGTGGTGAGCGGCATTTTGGAAGACAAACGGGGCTTGCTTTGGATGGGGACCAACAATGGTTTGTCGAGCTTCGATGTTCAGTCCGAGAGATTCCAGAACTTTTCCGCCGCCGACGGACTTCCAGGGCCCGACCTGACGGGCTGGGGTGCGTGCTATGAGAGCCCAAGCGGGGAGATGTTCTTCGGCGGTTTCAGCGGCGCCACGGCCTTCTATCCCAGCCGAATTGTAAAAAGTTCCTTTGTCCCGAAGACCGTATTGACTGACTTCCGGCTGTCGGGAAACCCGGTTCCCATCGGTTCCGAGTCCCCGCTCAAGCAGTCCATTACTTACACGGATGCCATCACGCTTTCGCACCTTCAGAATATCTTTTCGATTGAATTTTCAGCGTTGAGTTATTTCAATGCAGAGACCAATCGCTATCGCTACCGGCTCGATGGACTCGACGATCGCTGGCACGAAGTAGGCAGCGATCAGCGCACAGCCAACTACACCACGCTACCGGCGGGCGCTTACATTTTTGCTGTACAGGGCGCAACCAGTCGCGGGAAGTGGGACGAGCCGGGGGTGAGACTCAGCATTGAGATCTTGCCGGCCTGGTACCAGACATCCCTGTTCCGTGGCCTTTGCGTGCTGGTATTCCTCCTACTTTTGTGGTCCATCTATCATCTCCGGCTGAAACAACTTGAGCAGCAGTTCGACATGGCGCTTGAGGCGCGCGTCGATGAACGGATTCGCATTGCACGCGAGTTACACGACACGCTGCTGCAGGGGTTTCAGGGCTTGATGTTGCGCTTCCAGGCAGTGATGGAGCAGATTCCGGATAACCTGCCGGTCCGCGGCAAGATGGAGAGTGTTCTGGAACGCGCCGACGAGGTGCTGTTGGAGGGTCGCGAGCGCGTCTCGAAACTTCGCGCGGAAGGGACGCAAGCAGAGGATCTGTCACGGGCCATTGCCTCCTGTGGGGAAGATCTGGCGCAGAACCATGCGGCCCGATTCAGTATGGCCATTTTCGGAACTCCGCACCCAATGGATCCAGTGGTCTTCGATGAAGCGTACCGCATCGGGCGAGAAGCGCTGGTGAATGCATTCGCGCACTCCAACGCATTGAGAATCGAAGCCGAGATAACTTATGATTCCGCCAGAGTACGAATGAGCATTCGCGACGATGGCGATGGCATCGACCACGGGATTCTGGAGCGGGGGCTGGCAGGGCATTGGGGTCTGTCCGGGATGCGTGAGCGGGCGCAAAATATTGGCGGCCATTTAAATATCTGGAGCAATCGTGGTGCCGGAACAGAGGTGGAATTGATCATACCTTCCCAAGTTGCGTATCCACGGGACGCGAAGACGCCGCGCTGGGGATGGATCAAGCGCGCCGTGAGCGGAGGGAAGTGATTGCAATGGCGGTCGAAAACAAGATCCGGATATTCACGGTGGATGACCATCCCCTGCTGCGGGAAGGGATTGCAGCCGTCATCGAACGCCAGGAGGACATGGTCCTGGTGGGCGAAGCTACGAACGGACAGGAGGCTATCGAAGGCTTCCGATTACATCGCCCGGATGTCACGTTGATGGACCTGCAAATGCCGGAGATGAACGGCATTGATGCGATCATTGCCATCCGCCGCGAATTCTCCAGCGCCCGCATCGTCGTATTGACAACCTTTCAGGGCGATGCTCAGGCTCTGCGCGCTTTCAAAGCCGGGGCCTGCGGATACCTTTTGAAGAATATGCTGCGCAAGGAACTGGTGGAAACGATTCGAACTGTCCATGCCGGCCGGCGGCGCATTCCACCAGAGGTTGCCGCGGAACTTGCTGAACATGCTATCGAAGAAGCGCTCACGGAGCGCGAGATCGACGTTTTGACCAGAGTCGCAAAAGGAAATTCCAATAAGATCATTGCGTCCCAGCTCGATATCTCAGAGGCCACCGTCAAATACCATCTAAAGAGCATCCTTTCGAAGTTGGGCGCCAATGATCGTACCCACGCCGTGACCATAGCTATGAAGCGTGGATTCATCCAGGTCTAGTGGGTGACGCAGTCCCGAGGTCAGGTCCGCGGTTTCACGCGAGCGGCTGCTCTGCGGGTTTCATCGCCTGAGATAGTAAGTCCCGGACTTCCTGATCGGTGATTTGGGAGAAGTTTTGATACCACTCACCCACAGAATACAAATCGGCCGGAGTAGCGAGACAGACAACACGGTCGGCTTCGTCCTTGAGCTTCTGGCCAACAGACTTGGCAGCGATCGGGACTGCCACGATGATTTGCTTAGGATCCTGCTGACGGACGCCGGCGATGGCAACGCGCATAGTTGATCCCGTGGCCACTCCGTCATCCACAAGAATGACAACGTGGCCTCGGACTTCAGGCGCCCTTCGGCCTCCTCGATACAGATCCTCGCGGCGCTCGAGTTCTCGTTGCTCGTAGAGAATGGTCTCCTCGACTTGCCGCGAAGAGATGTGAAGATCGCGGACGACATCGGAGTTTACCAGGCGTATCCCGCCCGAAGCGATGGCTCCCATGGCAAATTCTGTCTGATCGGGCACTCCAAGTTTCCGAACCACGAAGACGTCGAGGGGGCACCGGAGGGCACGGGCGACCTCGAAGCCGACCAGAACGCCGCCTCGGGGTAAGGCAAGCACAAGAACGTCGACTCGGCCTGCAAATGGATGAAGCACGGAACTCAATTGCCTGCCGGCATCCACTCGATCCCGGAATAGCATTTGTGGCCCTCCGCGTTAGAGGCCTCTCTTCGCCTTCGATGCGATACGCACAGTGTGGTTTACCTGAGCACTATCTATTATGTCAATGTGCCGGCCATCCGCGGATTTCGATCGGGATGACAAAGGAGAGGGTCTGGCAGGGATTTATTTCTCATCCAGTATTTCTCACCCATTGAACCGGAAAGGGGTTCCAGATGTGGCAGGATAGCTGTACGGCGGTAGATCGTCCAGGATGCGCAGCCGGATTTTTCCCGGAAAGTGCCGGCCGAAGATAAGGATTCAAGGATGCAGCCGATTGTAAGGTTGGAACAAACGAGGAAAGCTCAGCCGGGGGAGTGGCCACCTGATTCACCTGTGCATGCGATTTCACGCCGGATTCTGTGCGTGTTTCCCCGGTACACAAAGTCATTCGGCACGTTTGATAATGCATATCCGCTGCTGGGAGTGAAGGCATTTATGCCCCCGCAGGGGCTGCTATTGATTGCTGCCTATATCCCAAAGCATTGGGAGGTAAGGTTCATTGACGAGAATGTGCGGCCGGCGAAAGAACGCGATTTCCGCTGGGCGGATGCAGTGCTGGTCAGTGGGATGCACATTCAGCGTAAGCAGATCAATGACATTAACCGGCGAGCGCACGATTGCGGGAAGGTGACGGTATTAGGCGGCCCTTCCGTGTCGGGCTGCCCGGAATATTATCCCGATTTTGATTACCTTCATTTGGGCGAACTGGGCGATGCAACAGACGAACTGTTGACAGCACTCGCTCAGAACCGGGACAGGCCGCCCGCGCAACTACGATTGACAACCGGGGAACGATTGCCGATGACCCGGTTTCCTACCCCTGCATACAAACTGGCGGGGATGTCCCAATACTTTCTGGCCAACGTGCAGTTTTCGAGCGGATGTCCGTACCGATGCGAGTTCTGCGATATCCCTGAACTTTATGGGCAGAATCCGCGCCTGAAGACACCGCAGCAATTGCTGAGTGAATTGGACGCAATTGTAGAGAGTGGTTGCGTAGGCGCCGTTTATTTTGTGGATGACAATTTTGTGGGAAATCGCAAAGCAGCGAAGGAGTTGCTGCCCTACTTAATCGAATGGCAGAAGCGCAAGCACTATCCGGTGGAATTTGCGTGCGAAGCTACCTTGAACATCATCAAGTCGCCAGACCTGCTGGAGATGATGCGCGAGGCGTCATTCTGGACCGTCTTTTGTGGAATCGAAACCCCAGACCCAATGGCCTTGAAGGCGATGGCAAAAGACCAGAACAATGAAATGCCGATCCTCGAAGCTGTGCGGACTTTGAATAGCTACGGCATGGAAGTAGTGTCGGGCATGATCATGGGGCTCGATACCGACACGTATGACACCCCCGATCGCATCCTGGAATTTGTGGAAGCCTCGAAAATTCCAGTGCTCACAATCAATTTGTTGCAGGCTTTGCCGCGTACGCCTTTGCACCGGCGGCTCCAGGCCGAGGGAAGATTGATCGAGCAGGAAGGACGTGAGTCGAATGTTGACTTCAAGCTGCCATACGATGACGTGGTCGCTATGTGGAGGCGCACCTTTCACACGGTCTTTGCACCCGAGGCCATCTACCGCCGGTTCGAATACAACCAGAAACACACCTATCCGCATAGGATCGAGATTCCGCCAACTGGAAAACTGAGTCTTCGCAATGTGTGGAAGGGAGTCAGCACCCTGGCCAAACTAATCGTGAAGGTGGGCATAACCAGCGACTACCGTACGATTTTCTGGCGAATGGCGGCGCCCGCGCTGAAGAGCGGAGATATCGAGACGGTGATTCACGTAGGCCTGGTCGCGCACCACATGATCTCGTTTTCACGGGAAGCGGACGCGGGCGAGCAGAACGCTTCCTTCTTCTCCACTAAGTTGGAGCAGACGGCCGTTTAGAGCATTTTCACTTCTACTCTGCACAGTCAAGCGCCGCGAAGTGCGGCTTTTCTTGAGGAAAAGCCACGTCGGGAGTGGTTGCTCTGTATACACCAGAAGTGAAAATGCTCTAGGCCGCATAGCGCAGCTGGTGGGAGATCTGTGCCGTGGCGAGTTGGGCGATGGGAAGACGGGCCGGCGAACAGGAAACATAGTCCACACCGATCGAGGCAAAGAAGCGGATCGATTCCGGATCGCCTCCGTGCTCGCCGCAGACGCCGATCTTGATGCTGGGATTGACGGCCCGCACGCGCTCGATGGCCATCCGGATCAGTTGGCCAACGCCCTCCTGGTCAATGGTCACAAAAGGATCCGACTTCAGAATGCCATGCTCCAGATAGTGATCGAGATAGCTGCGCGAGTCGTCGCGAGAAAAACCATAGGTCATCTGCGTCAGGTCGTTGGTGCCGAAGGAGATGAAGCTGACATGCCTGGCAATCTGGCCGGCGCACAGGCAAGCGCGAGGCAGCTCGATCATGGTGCCCACCTTGTACCGCACCTCCTGGCCGCGCTCAGCCAGCACCTCTGCGGCGGTTCTGTGGATCATAGCCGCCAGCACCCGCATCTCCTGCTCGGAAGAAACCAGGGGAACCATGATCTCGGGAGCCGGGCTGAATCCCTCTTCGATCACGTTGGCCGCAGCCTCCAGAATAGCGCGCACCTGCATTGCCAATATCTCCGGATAGGTGAGACTCAAACGGCAGCCGCGATGGCCCATCATAGGGTTGGTTTCGGTGAGAGCTTTGACCCGGTCGCGCATGGCATCGAGATCGAGTGAGGCTTGCCAGTTCTCCTCCCGGCGGGCGGTCGCAAGCTCTGCCTCGATCTCCTCCACGGATGGCAGGAATTCGTGCAGCGGGGGGTCGAGGAGACGGATGGTTACGGGAAGCGGCGACATCTGCCGGAACAGCCCTTCGAAGTCTTCCCGCTGCATGGGCAGCAGGCACTCGAGCGCGGCAATCCGATCCTCGACGGTCGTGGCGAGGATCATCTTCTGAACGTGCGCCAGCCGTCCCTCGAAAAAGAACATGTGTTCGGTGCGGCAAAGCCCGATGCCGGCAGCATGATGCGTTCGCGCCGCCCGCGCATCTTCAGGAGTGTCGGCGTTGGCCCGGACCAGGCAGGTGCTTTCCTCCAGCGCCCACGAGAGCAGCTGGTCGAGCGCGGGGTGGGTCTCGCTTGCCGAGCGAACCGGCAGCCTGCCGGCAAAGACCCTGCCGGTGCTGCCCTCGAGCGTGATCCAGTCGCCGCCACGAAAGGTCTTCTCTCCGATGCGAACCGTCTGCGCCTTCTCGTCCAGATGCAGGTTCCGCGCGCCGGTAATGCAGCATTTGCCCATGCCGCGTGCCACCACGGCGGCATGGCTGGTCGCGCCCCCGCGAGCGGTGAGAAATCCGGCGGAAACGGCCATGCCGTGGATGTCATCCGCGCTCGTCTCCTCGGTAACCAGCACCACGTGCTCTCCACTGTGCGCCATACTCACGGCGCAGTTAGCGGAGAGCGCAATCCTTCCCGCCGCGGCGCCGGGCGAAGCCGGCGTGCCTCGGGTCAATTCAAGCGGATCGGCGCTTAGATCGAGCTGCGGGGAAAGGATCTCTCCGATGCTCGACGGGTTGACGCGCTCGATCGCCTCACGCCGGGTAATCAGTCCTTCCTCTGCCATGTCTACCGCGTTTTGCACGGCAGCTAGCGCTGACCGCTTGGCGGAGCGGGTCTGGAGCAGAAACAGCTTGCCCTCTTCAAAGGTGAACTCGAAGTCCTGGACGTCGCGGTAGTGCCGTTCCAGCCGCTCGGTGACGGACTTCAATTCCTCGTAAACCACCGGCATGGCCTGCGCCAGCTCGGCGAGAGGCCGCGGCGTGCGGATGCCGGCGACGACGTCTTCCCCCTGGGCGTTGGTCAGGAACTCCCCGAAAAGCTCGCGCTGCCCGGTAGAGGGATTCCGGGTAAAGCCGACGCCGGTGCCGCTGTTCTCTCCGCGATTTCCGAACACCATGGCCTGAACCGTTACCGCCGTACCCATCGCGTCTGAGATGCCGTTGAGTCTGCGGTAGCATTGCGCGCGTTCGCTCCGCCAGGAATCGAATACCGCACCAATGGCCATTGCCACCTGGAAATGAGGGTCTTGCGGAAAAGGTTGGCCGGTGTGCCCGGTCACAATGCGTTCAAACTCAGCTATCAGGGCCTCAAGTGCTTCCGGTGTAAGCGCGGCGTCATTCGATACGGCGTGCTTCAGCCGGACACGTTCCAGGGCAGCGTCGAAGTCTGACTTGGGTACGTTGAGCACCACCGACCCGAACATCTGCATCAGGCGGCGAAGGCAGTCCAAGGCAAACCTGGGTGAGCCGCTCCTCTCACCCAGGCCGGCGACGCACCGCCGGTTCAGGCCGACATTCAATACCGTGTCCATCATGCCGGGCATGGAAACCGGAGCTCCGGAGCGCACGCTTACCAACAAAGGATTGGCCGGGTCGTCGAAACGGCGACCGGCTGCGCTCTCCAGCCACGTCAGAGCCGCTCCGATCTCCTCGTTCATCCCTTCCGGTAGGTCCCCATGACGCAGGTAGTGCCTGCAGACGTCGGTGGTGATGGTAAAGCCTGCGGGAACGGCAATGCCCATGGAGGTTATCTCGGCAAGTCCAGCCCCCTTGCCGCCGAGTAGCTCGCGCATCGATGGTTTTGCTAAGGTGCCTTCCAGGACATTGTTGCCGAAGCGGTACAGTCGTTTGATCGGATTTGCCATGTTGCCTCCAGAGGGGGATCTACCGCCCGCGCTGAGGCTGGGCTCCTGATGCCCTCACCATAGGCTGGATCGATTGGGCTCACAAGAGACCCCGGTCCGATTCGGACGATAGCACTTGGCGACCCGGTTAGGGCACCTGTAAGGTTGTCCATCATGCGGATCGACAGTCCACCACCGGCCTACCTCGCCGTATTGGAAGAAGCTATCGTGACCCGGGAGGCCGCCGTGGGGTTTCGTGTGCTGGATGAGTCGGAAGCCGCCATTGCAGAAACCGAAGCATCCGCGCCCCACGCATCGGCTCTGCTGCTGTGCCTCGCCCAGTGGATCGACCTTGGGTATACCCGGACAAGCGGATTCGAGCGCCTCTACGAAGGGCTTGCCTTGCTGGACGCAAAATCGCTTCCGGTCATCGACTATCTGCGCTGGCATATGGTGCAGTCCTTTCACGCCGTGAGCCGCGAAGACCTCAATCGGGCGCTGCATCATCTCGAAGTCGTCCAACTGGCCGGGGAGGACGTGCTGCCGCCCTATCTGAAATTCCTATCTCATTACTGGAAAGGCCGATGGCACCGCCGTCGCGGCGAGTACGAGCGTGCCTTTGAGCACATCAAGGCAGCGCAGGCTCAAGCCCACGAGTTTCGGGCGCCTCGCCTGGTGGCCGTGACCAAGATCCATGAGAGCTGGCTCGTCTTCCAGAAAGGAGATCGACGGTTGGCGTTCGATCTTTTGAACGAGGCGGAGTCTGAGTTACTGCCCACCGGGCACGCGCTGTCGCTGGGTAACATCGAGTCTGCCCGAGGCCGGTTTGTACGCCGCTCAGGCGAGTACGCTCGCGCGCTGGTTCACTTCGAAAAGGCGATTGCGCTGCTCTCTTCGATCACTCCCCAGCATGTGAATCTGGCCCGCGCCCTGGTGAATGCCGCTTACGTCAAGCGGCTTATTTCGCTGGACATGCGAGCTCGGCTGAGGACCTCAACCGCACACGGCAAACATCACCGGCGCCATCTTCAGATCGTGGTTGAGGCGCTTGCCATGCTGGAGCAGGCACGGGTGATCTATGCCCAACATCACCATCAGGGAGGGACCGGGTCTGTTCTCGTCAACGCCGGGCACCTGCACCTGGAGAGTGGAGATATCGACCGAGCCGCCGCCGAAGCTTCCAAAGCTTTTGTGCTCGGGGAGGAGCGCGAGGATGTGATCCTCATGGCCCGGGCTCGGACCCTGCAGTCGGCGGTCGAATTGGAACGCGCCGAAGAAGAGCTTGGCGAGGGCCCGGATGCTGCGCTGCACGCCAACCTTGCTTTGCAGCACGCCGAAGATGCCATCGGATTAGCGCGAAATACACAAAACCGCCGTCTCCTTGCAGAGGCGTATATCGCGCGGGGGAACGCCGCAACCCAGTCCTTTTTTGAAGATTGGGAGGTAGCCAGAGGCTATGTCGCCCGCGCGGCTGAGTTACTCAGCGCCGAGGACAAAGATCATCTTCTGCAGGACCTCAATCTATTAAAGTTGAAGACGCTCCGCGCAACGGGAATCGACGAGACGCTGCGCCGCTGGTCGAGCGGCGAGACCGGCGACAAGACTTTCCAGCAAGTCGAAGAAGAATTTGCCGAGCTGGTGATTCCCAAGGTCTGGGTCAGGTGCGGAAAAAACGTAACCCAGGTTGCTAAGAAGCTGTCGATTTCTCCAAAAAAGGTCCGCCGCATCCTGCGCAGCGCGGGCGCCATCCGCTGATCTCTGCTCGGCTCTCACACAAACTCTGTAAAATATCGGTCTATAAATTCAAACTTAGTCAGGGGAGGGCTATGCGCCTTCGAGACAATCTTGTTTTATTGTTTCTCCTGTCAGCCACCATTGGTCTCGCGGGCCAGGCTCCCTCCGGAACGGATACGCCGACGACGGCGATTCGCAGCGCGCGCATGCTGGACGTGAGGAGCGGTAACTACCTCCCAAACGCGGTGATTCTGATTGAGAAGGGAAGAATCACCGCAGCAGGGAGTGGACTATCGGTGCCAGCGGGTGCGGCCATCATCGAGCTGGGCTCCGCGACCCTGCTTCCAGGCCTTATCGACGTCCACACCCACCTCATGGACCGTTCCCCCGCACAGAACTTCAACGACGGGTACATCCTGCAGCTGGCCAAGAAGTCAGAGGCTTACCGCGCGCTTGAAGGAGCTTACGACGCCCGCCTCACGCTCCATGCCGGGTTTACGACCGTGCGCGATGTCGAAAGTGAAGGCTCAGGGTACGCCGACGTCGCCCTGCGCACGGCCATCGACCGTGGCCTGATGGAAGGCCCACGCATGCAGGTGGCGACTCGTGCCATTGCCGCCACTGGCGGCTATCTCCCGCTACGTCTCTCGCCAGACCTCGAGGACTTTCCCCGCGGGGCACAGATGATCACAGGGTCCGACGAAGCCAGGCGCGCAGTCCGCGAACAAATCTATTACGGCGCCGACTTGATCAAGGTCTATGCTGACTTCGCCGATGTCGGCTCGCCTAATACAAAGGTGGATTCGCATGAGACCCTTACCCGGGACGAGATTCGCACCATTGTAGAGGAGGCTCATAAGGGGGGCCACCACGTCGCTGCCCATGCCATGACCCGGGAAGGAGCACGCAACGCAGTCGAGGCTGGCGTCGATTCCATCGAGCATGGCACCGGAATCGATAGGGAAACCCTCGCACTCATGGCGAAGAAGGGCATGTTCCTTGTTCCTACTTCCGCCGTGATCTCAAACGACTACGAAACCGCTCCCCCCGCACAGCGCGCTCGGATGGAGTCGATAATGACGTCGCTGCGTGCGGAAATCACGAACGCACTAGCCGAACACGTCAAAATTGCCAGCGGGTCCGACGCAGGAAACGAGGATGCGCAGGGTAAGAACGCGCTCGAGCTGGCATCCCTGGTCAAGTTCGGCCTTACACCGATTGAGGCAATCCGGGCGGCCACCTTGACGGCCGCCGATCTGATGGCGTGGGGGGACTCGGTAGGCTCGATCGAGAAAGGTAAATACGCAGACCTGATCGCGGTGGAGGGTGATCCGCTGGCAGATATCTCCCGGCTTCAGCATGTCACCTTCGTGATGAAGGGCGGGGTTCAGATAAAGTTTTGAAACCATTGCTAAGCCGGTGGCCTGAAATTGACCTCGATGTTCACTTCGACAGCGACCGGTTTCCGAGTGGAGCCTTGCTGCAGCGTAGCGGGCTCAAAGCGATACTGCTCCACTGCATGAATGGCGTTCTGGTCAAAGGTGTCCGAAAGAGAGCGCACTACGCGGACCCGCTCCGGCGCCCCCTTATCATCGACAATGCAGGACACGACAACCACGCCTCCCGCGCTCTGTCCGGATGGAAATTCAGGGTCGGGGGCCAGGACTAGTCTAGGGGCGGATACGCCCCCTCCCACGTGATACAGCGGCGATGACAATCCTTCAGAAGATCCGGCTCCGACAGTGTTGGCGGGCTGCGGGTTTGTTGTTCCGCTTCCGATACCGCTCCCAATACCGCTCAGGGGTTGGTAGCCATCCGGAATCTGAAAGAGCGAGGGATCCGGTTCCGTGCGGGTCACCTGAGTCAGCGTCATGGTTACGCTGCCCGTCCGCGGGTCGTCATGCTTAACCACCACATTCATGTGCAGGTCATCGGAGTACCAGTACTCGTCTGTCAGCACGATTTCGTTCCCCGTATTGCCGTTCGCGGCAGGGATGGTCTGTATCTCGCGAACGCCATGCGCCGAGACTCCGTCTATGCTGTGGGTGCCGAGGTCTTCCTGTTTCGTGAATTGGTTTAGAGGAACACTATTGCCTGCCGGCGAAGCTATCAGATCCGCGGGCTCAGCTGCCGGAGGATGATTCACCGTACCGGTCATATACGTTTTCCGTTGCGGGTATAGGTAGGTGTAGCTTCTGGTCTGGGGGTCGTAAATGTGAATACGGATAATTGGCGGTGTGCTGTTATCCGTAGCAGGTATGAGGGCTCGGAATACGTTGTGTACGCGGCCCTGGCTGTCCCGGGCTACTTCGCGGATCGTTTTTAAATTGAGCACAGGGCCGCCGTTACGTGGGACGGTGGTACGCTCCACCACGATCACGCCACTAAAGGGCGCATTGGCTACCGGCGTAAGAAAGATGCCGCTGATATTCTGGGCCCAGCCGCCCGGCACGGCAGCAACAGAAATCAGAAGAACCAGGCAAGAGAAACCTACCAGAGTGAATCGCGACCGCATCGGCACCCTCCGTCAGCGTCCAGCGCCCACAGAGTACCGCCACTTTCCCTCGATCCGCAAGGGTGTTCGCAGACTGTTCGATCCGTGAATCCGTCGACCTTCCCAATTTAAGGGGCCTTGCGCCTGAGGGCCGGGACATCCGATCAGGTGCCATGCAAAGAAGACAACCTGGTGACAACTTTGTGACATTGCCGGAGGGCGTATCGGATAATCTCAGGGCGTGATAGCGCACATGACGAAGCCATTTCGCGATCTGCAAGCGGGAGATGCCGATGCAATCGTTCCTAATCCCGCAGCTCTAAGAGAGGAGATGGACGAACACGGTTACGTGATGATTCGCGGCCTGTTTTCGCCGGAGCTTTTAGATCCGGTTCTTGAAGACATCACACGGGTTCTGCATCGCACTGGTTGGCTCAAGTCCGATCGGGATCCGTACGATCGAATCGCAAACATCGACGCCGCCTGCTCCGAGGATGACGCTGCTTTTAAAGAAGTTTACGATCAGGTCTTTTGCCTTCCGTCCCTTCATGCGTTGCCCCATCATCCAGTGTTGCAACTCGCCATGAAATTGCTGGTGGGCCCGCATCTGCTTGTTCATCCAAAATCAGCAGCCCGACTCATCTTTCCTAATTTCGAGCACGGTATCATCCATGCTCATCAGGACCACACTTCCGTAGCCGGGGATGAGCAGAGCTTCACGGCCTGGCTGCCACTGCACGATTGCCCTTTGGAGCAGGGACCTCTCCGCGTCCTGGATGGTTCTCACAAATTTGGAGTACAACCGATTACCAGGGAGACTGGCTATATCCCTCCAGGAACCGAGCGCGGCGGTCCCTGGATTGGGGGTGAGATCAACGCCGGCGATCTGCTTCTATTTCATAGTCTGACCGTGCATGAGGCTGCACCCAACCGATCGAACCGGATGCGTATTTCGTTGGACTGCAGATTTCAAAGTTATGAGCGTCCAATCAATCCGGGCACGCTGGTGTTTGCGGGGTCCGGCAGACGCTCCTGGGAAAAGACCTATGCCAATTGGCCGTCAGACGAGTTGAAGTACTACTGGACGCAACTTCCTCTGCGACTCAAGCCCTCAAAGAGCGAGTTGGCGGAACTGGCCCGGACGGCGCAGTCGCGCAAAGAGCGCGCGCGGTATACCGGGATCCTGGAGGCGATCGAGTCTCCGACTTACAGCATGAGACCCAGAGGCTAAATCCCGTCTCGGAAGAAACAATTCCCTCGGGATTTCCAATCGTTTAAAGCCTTCGTCTTCGTTAAGTTAGACAGGACAGAAATAAATGGCGCTGGACGCCAACCTCGTAACATCGTCGATTACTTACGTCGGCTAACTTACTCGAGATCATTGCTGACCTTTTGTCTGCGGCAAGCATCTAACCACTGGATGCGGACTGTTGAGCCGTTCGTGTCAGTGAACCACCCTTCCACCCGTACGTCGGCTTAATATTCCAGCAATTTGGATGCTCCGCTCTTCTGCGCCCTGCGACAAGTCTTGGAGGGATCGTGGAGAATTTCTTCATAAGAGAATACTTCGATTGGCCCCTGACAGCACGATCCCCCAGGGTGCCTCTGGTCAATAAGTCACTGGAAAAACTAGGGTACGGAGCCCGCCTTAGCTGAGAACTGGCAGATGTCGTGGGACGACAAATTTGGGGATTTGGAGAAGCGAATAGAGAAGTGCAAGAGCAGTACTTAGCTACGGAACAAGAGAGGAGGGGAGACTCATGCTGTCACAGGTTAAAACAATAGCCCGTCATTGCCGAAACGTGGTTCAAGCGGGTGGAGGAATGCTCCTACCGACGAAGACTGCACTGGAAATGGGTGTGAGATACAGAATGGCCCATCTCGATACGAATCTGCCCATTCCGAGCATCTATCTGCGGCGTATGTTCCCAGCCAACCAGGTGGACTTCGCCAATACGGTGAAGCTTCTGCCGGGAACTGCGCTCGACGGCGGACCAAATATCTTCGAACAATTTATTCTCTGTGCGCTGATTAAGATAATAAAGCCACAGACGATTCTGGAAATCGGCACCTTCAGGGGTGGTACTACTTGGAACCTGTTTGAGAATGCTCCGGAGGATGCGATTATCTACACGATGGATTTGCCGGAAGATGAAACCCCTGGTTATGTAACCAACTTTGAGTACGCGTCTAATAAGAAGCGGCCCTTTGTGCCACGTTCCGAGCGGGTGCGGCAACTTCTGGTCAATAGCAGAAAATGGGACGGCGTTCTGGACAGGAAGGTGCAATTCGCCTTTATCGATGCCGACCACAGCTACGCGGGAATAAAGAACGATACAGAAAAGGCGCTGGTCTCGCTCGACGAGTATGGCTGTATATGCTGGCACGACTCGTTGGAAACGGACTACGGCTACGGAACATTGCCTTATTTACTTAGCCTCAGGCAGCAAGGCTGGAAGATTTTTCGCATACGCAGCATGCACGAGATTTCAAGCATCGCTATCTGGATGACGGACAAACTGTTTCAGCGTCTGAAGCTTCCCGAACCGCAAAGCGGCGAATATATGTTTCGGGATTACGTGGGACGATAGCGGACCGCACCCGTTGTTTCACCCCCTGGGCGACCGCTCGTCTCAGGGTAGCGAAATGCGATATAGATTGCGGTGCGCGGTGGTATTCACGTAGGCAAAATGGGAGAGATCTTTGCCGGCCACAAGGTCGGCGCGGCTAAACGATTGGGAGCCTGGCACTACATCCGGTTCTGCCAGGGGCTCTATCCCTCCCGGGGGAAGCGCCGGCAGGCTTTCTGCGGGGCCAACCGGAATTGCCAGGCTTCGCCCCGTACTTGTCTGCGACGAGGCTTCGACCGGAATGAAAAGGAACTTTCCGCTCGACGACCATTTTGGCCAGCAGTAACTCGCGCACATGCGCCGCGGAGGCCCACCGTCGAGCGGAATCGCCAATCAACATGGGTATTAGGCTCTTGCCCTCCGGGTAAGAAACCATAGCCATCAGCCATTTTTGCCCGGGCGAGATCCCTTGAATTTCCATGATCGGGTTGGGAATGACCTTCGAACGCCCGGAGCCGTCCTCATTCATCTGCTCCAGGTAGTTGAAGTTCCCCTCGGTGAGTTGAAACATGATCTTCGCTCGCGGGCCAAAGTAGGGCGAGGTCTCGCCGGAATGACCGATCTGTTTGGGCGGAGAGCTTCTGTCGACAGGCGCCAGCCATAATTGGTACGGCCCGCCGCGTGTCCCAGCGGTATAGACGACTTGCTTGCCATCCGGCGAGACATCGTAGGCAAACATGGAAATACCTGGAAACACCGGTTCGCTCTTGCCGGAATCCACTGTCATGCGCCAAAGCTCAGGGCTCGAACTCGCCGGTGGACGCTGCAGAAGATAGTAAAGGACCTTATCGTCCTCTCGGAAAGAAGGCGGGGACATGCCCGCGACGATTTCTCCCTCTGAGGACAAGGAGCGTTCCCCTTCGGCATCGTGGATCCAAATGGCGCTCTCATGTTCGCCAATCGAAGTGATCACCGAGCGGCCGTCGTGCTCCACTGCCAGCCCTTCCTCTTCCATGGGGCCAAAAGTGATTTGCTCCGGCCGCCCGTTGGGAAAGCGTTGGCGCCACAGGTGACTCTGTCCTTCCACCGTAGCGATGAAGTACATCCACGAACCGTCGGGCGACCAGCCCGCCGAGGTGCACTCACCCTCTGGCCCAATGGGTCTCGCCGGGATGGGGCCCTCAAGCGAAATCAGTTGGCACATCAACCACGTTGGCTCTCCCTGGCCGTTCATCACCACCACCAAAGCCGACCTGTGGTCGGGGGAAGGGTAGGAGTAATGGGCCATGGCTCGTTCGTGCGGGGGATAATACAGTTCCCGAAAATCGCCGCCGGTCGCCGCTTGGGTCACGACGCCCAAATGCAGACCCGAGCGAATTTTCGAGAACAGAAGATGGTTCTGGTCGAGCCAGGTGAGCCCCGCCGCATTGTTGAGGAGAAGATGCGAGTCACCTCCCAATACCGAGACGGTGTAGGTCGCGAACGAGGGAGTCTGCAAGACGGTGTAGGCGATCTGCGAGCCGTCCGGGGAGAACGCCAGATTGTATTTCAGCCGCGCGTCGTTGGTCACCCGCGTGGCTTCACCATCGGGCAGCATCTTGACGTAGATTTGATCGGCCGACATAAAGGAGCTACTTCCGCGGATGAAGGCGACGATATGTCCGTCGGGGGATAAGGCGGGAGTCGACGCGGAATCAGTGAAATCCGTGAGCTGAGTGTACTTGGTGACACCCGGACGGTGGTGGAGGGAAAGATATACTGCGATGCCGATGATCGAGCACAAAGCGAAGACACCTGCCGCGCGTGTCCACCATCGCGCTCTTTGGCTGTCAACCGCCGCGGCTGCCGGCAGAGGGGCGGCCCTCTCCGGCGGCTTCTCCGCGATCTTTATCTCCGCTTCGGGTGGGTGCGGCCGGGTTCCGTTCCTCACCGGAGCAATGAAGCGGTAGCCAACGCGCGGGATGGTTTCGATGTAGCGGGGAGATGTGGCTGAGTCGCCCAGCGCGTCACGGAGCTTCTGGACAGACTTGTTGAGGCCGTGGTCAAAGTCGACGAAAACGTCGGACGGCCAGAGACGTTGCCGGAGTTCCTCGCGGGTGACGATTTCGCCGGGGCGTTCGAGCAGCACTGCCAGCAGCTGCAGTGGTTGCTGCGGTATCCGCAGTTGGCTGCCGTTCCTGTTGAGCTGCCCGGCTTTAACGTCGAGCTCAAAGAGTCCGAAGCGAATTACATCCCCGGCAGGCGAAACTGCCACCGTGCACCCCCCTTGCGCCAGCGAGAACTGAGTTTACCACCCCCGGGGAGGGTGGGTATCCGTTTCCTGTCACCCGCCGGGGCCGGGGAGAAGTTCGCACAAGTGATTGCTCTGCAGGGGATTAGTCGGGGATAAACAAATCACCCTGCGGGCATTGCTGCAGACCCGGGAGTGCCGCACACTCGGGCCCACGTCGCTCGCTCGGACGATTTGGGAAAAGGAGAAACACGTGAATCAGATATATAAGGTGCGGCTTGGGAGCCGGTTCTCTCGCGGTGTGTTGACCACGCTTGCGGTTGCAAGCCTGATGCTTTGTGCAACCGGGGCGAAAGCCTCTTGCGTAATGTCAGGATCGGGCTCGGGAAGTGCGATCAAATTGCCGATGCTGGGTATCGCCGGAGGCGGCCAGGAGGATTCCTGGCAGGGTTCCAATGATTCCATCGTAGGGCTGTGGGGAGTGGTCTATACCTCTGGTGGTAAGGTGTTCAACCAGACCTTGGACGAGTGGCACAGCGACGGGACGGAGTTTGAAAATGCGTTTCTCAATCCAGTGCAAGGAAATATCTGCTTTGGTGCGTGGAAACAGACCGGCCCGCGAACTGTGAAACTTCACCACATCGGGTGGACGTTCACCCCTGGCAACACTGGAACGGCCACAGGAATCTTCACCCTGGACGAAAACAATACGCTGTCGGGTGACGGCAAGACCTACACCGGGACCTTTACGTTCACGGCGTTCAATATAACGGGACAGCAGCAGGGGCAACCAATTACTGGCACCATCGTGGCCACTCGCATAACCCCCGATTGATGGGCTTGGTTCCCTAGGCCCCCGTCCAATCGACGTCCAATAGACGTCCAATAGACGACAGCATACCTATTGCGGCAATCTCCACGCTGCGTAAGGGGGAATAGGTATGCTGTCGAAAGCCTCTGCCCGCCTGTGCCACCATGGTATATAAGTGTTTTGGACGGAGGCTGAAGGGTTGGCGCTGATTCGCAGTATTCCCGGATCGCTCTTGCTGATCGTTTTCTCTGCCATTGCGGTGGCTGGCCAAACGCCGCAGCCGCCCGTCGCCCAGGTGATCCCGCACCATGAAATGCGCTATGGAACCACGGTGGTGGACGATTATTTCTGGCTGCGGGAGAAGTCGAATCCGAAAGTCATCGACTACCTGGAGCAGGAGAACGCCTACACCGAGGCGATGACCAGGCCACTGAAAACCTTCGCGGACGCCCTCTACACCGAAATGTTGTCACACATCAAGCAAACGGATTTAAGCGTGCCCGTCCGTCGCGGCGACTACTTCTATTACTCTCGGACCGAGGAAGGCAAGCAGTACCCGATCCGGTGCCGCAAGAAAGGCAGCCTGGCGGCGAAGGAAGAAGTGCTGCTCGATCTGAACCAGCTGGGGCAGGGTAAGAAGTTCGTCGGGGTAGGGAAGTTTGTGGTCAGCGACGATCAGAATCTACTGGCCTACACGATCGACTACGCCGGCTACCGTCAGTATCGTCTTCAAGTGAAGGACCTGCGGACAGGCGCTATTCTCCCGGATACCATGGACCGAGTGGACAGCGTTACCTGGGCCGCCGACAACCGCACCCTGTTTCTCGCCACCGAGGACGAGGTGAGCAAGCGCGCGAATCGCGTGTGGCGGCATACGCTGGGGCAAAAACAATTCGAGCCTCTGTACGAAGAGAAGGACGTGACCTTCAGGGTTTTCCTGGACAAGACCCGTGATAAGAAGTACCTCGTGCTCGCCGCCGCAAACAGCGACACGACGGAGTTCCGCTACCTGAAGGCCGATCATCCGGAATCGGACTTCACCCTCTTCCTCAGGCGCGAACCGAAACACCGCTATTTCCTCGACCATCGCGGCAATCTTTTCTACGTTCGGAGCGACAAGAACGCGAAGAACTTTCAAGTCTTCACAGCGCCCGAGGACAATCCTGATCCCAAAAACTGGAAGATCTTTATTCCCTATGACCGGGATGTTCTGATCCAGGATATTGATCTGTTTCGTGATTTTGCGGTCTCGTTTGAAAGGTCGCAGGCGCTCGACCGTTTGCGGATCTTTAACTTCACATCCGGCACGTGGAGTACGATCTCCTTTCCCGAACCCGTGTATGCGGCATCTCCTGGTGATACGCCAGACTACACATCGACAACTTATCGTTACAGCTATCAAAGCATGGTCACGCCGCCGAGCGTGTTCGACTATGACACTCTGACCGGCAAGTCAATCCTTCTGAAGCAGGAAGAAGTACCGGGATATGACCCTTCTCAATATGCATCGGAACGCCAGTGGGTGACTGCGCGAGACGGCGTCAAGGTGCCGCTCTCTATCGTCTATAAGAAAGGATTCGAGCAAAACGGCACTCGCCCTCTCTTGCTCTACGCCTACGGTTCCTATGGGTTCGGTACGCCTGCCACGTTTTCCGGTTCGCGGTTAGTCCTGCTCGATCGCGGCCTGGCCTACGTGATCGCGCACATCCGCGGCGGCGACGATCTTGGAGAGCAGTGGTACGACGACGGTAAGCTGATGAACAAGAAAAACACATTTAATGACTTCATCGACTGCGCCGAGTACCTGATTCAACAGAAGTGGACCTCCAAAGATCATCTGCTGATCGAGGGTGGCAGCGCCGGCGGGCTGCTGATGGGTGCGGTGGTCAACATGCGTCCGGACCTGTTCAAAGCGGTCCACCTGGCCGTGCCCTTTCTCGATGTCATGAATGACATGATGGATCCGTCGCTCCCGCTGACCACGACCGACTACCCGGAGTGGGGCAATCCAAATGACAAGGCGGCGTACGACTACATCCTTTCCTACAGTCCTTACGACAACCTGCACCCGGCCGCGTATCCTCCGATGCTGCTCACGGAGAGCCTGAATGACAGTCAGGTTGCTTATTGGGAATCGGCAAAGTTCGTTGCCAAAGCGCGCACTCTGAATACAGACAAGAACCCGATCCTGCTGCAGATGAAAATGGATCCCGCCGGCCACGGTGGCGCTTCGGGGCGTTACGACCGATTGCGAGACACAGCCTTTGAATACTCCTGGCTGCTCAGTCAGGTTGGCATCACGAAATAGCGCACATCTTCTATCGATGCCGGATCAACGACGTGATCGCCGCACCTTGCTGAAAGCGCTGGCCTATCTCGGAGCACAGAGTGTGCTTCCGGCGCGTCTTGCTGCTGGGGCTTCGATCGAGGACCCCACGCAACGAGTGCAACAGAGTTTATCGGATAGGAGTCAAATGGGCACGGCTGGTAAGCAACCCCGGGGACGCGTACGAGTTGGGAAGGGGACCGTTTTGGCGGACGATGGATCGCTGCTGCGCATGGTCCATGGCTATGTTCACGACCACTTTTTACCCTACTACACCGATGTTCAATGGTGGAGGGCGATGCGCGATGTGGGTCACTTCAATACGGTTCGGGTGATGGCCTTCCTCGGTTCGTGGCCGAAGAGCACGCAGGTCATGGATCTGAAGACGTTGCTCCCCCGATTGGACGGCATGGTTGACCTGGCTGCCGGGGCAGGGCTGTACCTACTGATTGACAATCATTCCGAGTGCTGCGGTAACCAGGATGTGCCCAACGACACTGCCTTTTGGGAGGCGGTCGCCCCGCGATATAAGGATCGCACGCACGTTTTCTACGAGCTGAAGAATGAACCCTGGCAAATACAGCGGGCTGCCGGAATATGTACAGACGATGTATCGAGTGATGCGCCCGCTGGCGGCGGAGACGCACATCATTGTTTGGACGATCGAGAACCTCATCCATCTTGCCGACCCTCTTGCCATGATCCGTTCTTTGCCTGAAGTGGACTATCGCAATGCATCGGTAGGTTTTCATCCTTATGCCACTTTTCGAAAGCGGCAAAAGGTATGTGATGCGCTTGGCCTGTCGTCTCTTGGTTGCGAACCGCGCTTGCAGCAACTGCTCAAGCTGATTGAGACGTTAAAGTCCAACTATCCTACCGTGATGACGGAACTGGCGCCCAATGCAGCGGGAGCTCCGGATAGCGGTTTCCTGATGACCATGGAGAAGATGGGCATTAGTTGGGGTTACCTGGGCGGCCAGGGTTTCACTGACGCCAGCGATGGAAAGACCTATGGGTCTTCGGCGGATAAGATTTCCATCCTGTGGCCGAAGGATTGAGCGGCCTGTCCGCATCTGGGCACACGGCTAATTCGCTCAGAGCTCCCGCGGGCACAACTTCCCAGATGCCGACCACTCGGAACGGCGGACTATATTGCGCATTGGGCGTTATACATGTTAATGTGGAGCGGAATTTATGAGGCTCGACAAGGCTTCGTGAACGCCGTTTCGGGTTGGTTTCAGCCCTGGCTGCCAACTCCTGAGCCGTCGCTCGGATCGACCAGGGACTAACGAAACTGTAACAATTCACTGTTACTGTGACTTGGCGGCCATCAACCTGCCGGTATCTTGAGTCCTTTGTTGACGCTAGAGCCGTACGGTTCCCGGTTGCAAACCTGGATTAGCTCCGGCTGGCACACCGGCACAACAGAATGCTCACATTTCCCAACAAAGTCTTGCTTATCGGTTTTGGGGCGGTGGCGCGTTGCACGCTGCCCATTCTGCTCAAACATCTCAGCATCGACCCCAAGAACATCACCATTCTTGACTTTGAGCCAAACGAGGCGGCCCTAAAGCCCTGGATTGAGCAGGGCGTGACCTTCGTCCGGGACCGCGTGTCGCCGGAAAACCTGGGGAGTCTGCTGGGCCGGTTTCTCCCGCCCGGAGGACTGCTCATCGATCTGGCGTGGAATATTGATTGCTGCGAAATCGTGCAGTGGTGCCACGACCGCGGGGTCCTTTACATCAACACGTCGGTGGAAGTCTGGGATCCTTACGCCGGAGCCGAAAACAAGCACCCTACCGAGCGCACCCTCCACTGGCGCCACGTGAGGCTGCGGCGGATGATCGCAACGTGGAGCGAGCCGGGACCGACAGCGGTGGTTGAACACGGAGCGAACCCAGGACTGATCAGCCATTTCACCAAGCACGCTCTGCTGGAGATTGCGGACCGGGCGCTGGCGGATAAAAAATTCTCCGAGCCCCAGGCAGAGAAGATCGCCATGCATGCGAAAGCGCGAGAATTCAACCACCTGGCGCACCAACTGGGCGTAAAAGTGATTCACTGCAGCGAGCGCGACACGCAGATCACAAATCAGCCGAAACAGGTGAACGAGTTCGTCAATACCTGGAGCGTTGAGGGGTTCCGCGAGGAGGGAACGACCACGGCCGAACTGGGTTGGGGCACTCATGAAAAAGAGCTGCCGGCTTTCGCCTACGAGCATTCCGAGGGCCCGAGGGCCCAGATAGCCCTGGCCCGCATGGGGATCAACACCTATGTCGCAAGCTGGGTGCCCCCGGATCACAACATTATCGGTATGATCGTGCGCCACGGCGAGGCTTTTACCATCACCGAAAAACTCACTGTTTGGGAAGACGGTAAGGCGATCTACCGGCCCACAGCCCACTATGCTTATTGCCCGTGTGACGCCGCCATTGCTTCGCTCTACGAGCTGCGTGGCCGCGACTACGAGTTGCAAGAGCGCGTGCGCATCATGACCGACGAAATCACCAGTGGAGCCGACATTCTGGGGGCGCTGGTGATGGGGCACCCTTACCAGTCGTGGTGGTGCGGAACCGATCTCGATATCGAGGAGGCGCGCCGCCTGGTTCCGCATCAGAACGCTACCACCATGCAGGTTGCCATTTCGGTGGTTGCTGCTTGCATGTGGATGATCGAGAATCCACGCCGCGGCCTCTCGGTGCCTGACGATTTGCCCCATGACTATGTGTTAAATATCAGCAAACCCTATCTGGGCAAGTTTGTTTCCGTAGCTTCGGATTGGACCCCGCTGAAGCACTACGTCAACCCGTTCAGCGGATATAACAAGCCGCAGCTCGACCTCTCTGACCCATGGCAGTTCAAAAATTTTCTGATCACGGAAGGCGACTGAACCGCAGCGGCACAATCAACCATGGACCAAAGAACACTCCTCCAACTGGCCAAAACGCACGGCACTCCGCTCATAGTGGTGGACCACAGGGCGCTCCGGGAAAACCTGGCGCAATTCCGAAAGTACCTGCCGCGCGTGCAGGCCTACTATGCGGTTAAAGCAAACGCCGATCCTGAGATCGTGAAGACTTTGTACGACGCCGGAGCTAGTTTCGACGTCGCCAGCATGGCGGAGTTTTTGACCGTTCACAAGAACATTGAGCACCTTCCGGAGAAAGAGCGGCAGGACTATATCTGGGATCGCATTATTTACGCCAACCCCATCAAAGCCATTGAGACACTCCAACTGCTCGAGCCGTACAAACCGTTAGTGACCTACGACAACTACGAAGAGGTAATGAAAATCGCCCGGCATGCTCCGCACGCGGGACTGGTGCTGCGGCTGCGCGTTCCTAATACTGGATCGGTGGTCGAGCTTTCGAGTAAGTTCGGCGCGCTTCCCGGCGAGGCAGTCGACCTGATCGCCTTCGCTCACAATAACAGGCTCGAGGTGGAAGGGCTGAGCTTCCACGTTGGCAGCCAGTGCACGAACCCGCAGACCTATGTCCAGGCGCTTCAGATAGCCGCCGGCGTCTTCGAGGAAGCCAAGACACGTGGGTTCGATCTCAAGCTTATCGATATCGGCGGTGGTTTCCCTGCTCACTACGACGCCACGGTGCCCCCCTTCACCAGAGTTGCCAAAATGATCAACGCCGAACTGGACCGTCTTTTTCCCCAGCCCATTGAGATTTTGGCTGAGCCGGGTCGTTTCATGATCGCTTCCGCCGCTACATCGGTGGCTAAGATCATCGGTAAGGCTGTCCGCGGCGGCAAGCTTTCCTATTATCTGGATGATGGTGTCTATCAAACATTCAGCGGCATCATCTTTGACCACACCCAGTACCCGTTGAAGAGTTTCAAAAAGGCTCCCACGCAAATTTGCTCCGTCTTTGGCCCCACCTGCGACGCGCTCGATACCCTAAGCATGACCGAGGAGCTGCCGGATCTGGAGATCGGCGAGCTGGTTTACGCGGAAAATATAGGCGCCTATGCCGGCGCCAGTAGCACGTATTTCAACGGATTCCCCCCGGCGAAGGTTGTGCATGTGAATCAGGACGCGGCGGTCACAGTGTGAGGGCCACGGTATTAGGAAAGATGCTTTAACGCCGGGACGTTCAGCTTCTTGATCAGAACCCTGGAGTTCCGCCCGCTTTGGTTGTACTTCTCACGACGCACCGGCGGAAGATCATCCAGGGTGCCCTCCACAAAGCCGCCCTTCAACTCGAAATAAGTAAACGCCTGCGTCGAGAGCGCGATCAATTCCGAAAGGCCCATTTCGCGGGCTTTGTCTTCAACGAAGCGCATCAGCTTTCGACCGATGCCCTGGTGTCCGACCGACGGATCGACATAAAGGCTGGCAAGTTCGCCCTTTTGTTGCCCGGCATAGACGTGTAGCGACACGCACGCGACCGGATTGTTGTCGATTTCGTAGATATAGTATTCGGACAAGTTCTTTTCCATCTCGGAACGTGTTCGCCGGACGAGCTCCTCGGCTTCCACCGCCTTTTTGGTCAACTCCTGGATCGCCCGGATATCTTTTTTCTTGGCCGGGCGGATCTGTTCGTATTCGCTGGCGTAAATCAGCGTGCCGATACCCTCGTGGGAGAAGACTTCGGCCAGCAGCGCTTCGTCCTCGTGCCCGTTGACAATGTGGACGCGCGGGACGCCTGCGGAACAAGCGGCGGCCGCCTGGCTCGCTTTGGAAACCATTTCCGGCGCAAATCCCCCGCTTCCCGACTGGAGAAGTTTTTGCAAGTCGGTCACCACCATGTGACGAATGAGCTGGCCGTTGTATTGCAAACCGTTCTGCGGGGTAATGAAAATCAGCTTTGCCGCCTTCAACGCCATTGCCACCGCGACAGCGACGTTATCGGAGTTGACCCGGTACGCCTTACCCTCGGTGCTAAAGCCGATGGGCGAGACGACCGGAACAATGTCCTGGTTCAGCAAGGGTTCGAGGATCATGGTGTCAATCCGTTCCACCTTCCCCGTGAACAGATGGTCGACGCCGTGAATGATCCCCAGCGGGACTGTGATGACGGCATTGGTGGTCGCCGCGCCGAGGTCGTTGGCCGAAAGCCCGCCCAGGATCTCGTGCGTGACACCGTTGGCGGCTTCAATGGCGAGTTGCAATGTCGCGGCCTCGGTCACGCCGGTGCCGTCGAGGTTGGAGGGCTGGACATTCTGCTTCTGGGCGAGCGCCTGAATCTGTTCGGCAGCGCCGTGCACAACCACCACTCGGATGTTCAAGGAACGCAAGAGGGCGATATCGAGGAGAATGTTGGCGAAGTTTTCGTCTGTGACGATACCTCCATCCACTGCGATAATGAACGTCTTCTCGCGGAATTGCGGGACGTATTGGAGGATCGCGCGCAGGTCTGTGAGCTTCACCGTGGCTCCGGTCGCGATTTGGTCATGGGCGGATCGAAGCCCGCATTCCGGACGCCCGCGAGCGCCCCCGCAAGCTAATCACGTTCTATTCTAACCGGCAATGGATTATGGGAAATGGACACATGTGTGCGGCGGTCGCTCAGTCGGCTGTGAGAAATTCGCCGGTCAGAATTGCGGGCGGGGTTCCTGGCGAGAACACGCCCTTGCGTCCAGGCAAGAGCTTTCATGCCTTTCTTTGGCAGCAGGGCCACATCGCCGATCTCGGAACTCTGAGAGGTGACTCTTACAGCCTCGGATGCGGGACCGAGGAGTATCATACCTCGACGACGGCACATGGGTGCGGCCGGCAAGCTTAAGGAGGACCATTGCGCACGTCTTGGACCGGGATCGGGGGCGCTCCGGCGCCGCAGTCAGATCCCCCACCGCATATCAACGGTTCTGCTTCAACCACAACGAATTCCGTAGCGGTGCGGGCGCAATTGGAAAGAATCGTTGCCAGCGCTCCCTTTCGTAATAGCAAACGCTACCCGGCGCTTCTGCGCTATGTGGTGGAAAAAACGCTGGAAGGCGCCTCGTCTGAGCTGAAGGAGCGAAACATCGGCATCGACGTTTTCGGCCGGGAGCCGTCCTACGATCTGGGCTTAGACCCTATCGTGCGCATTACCGCGGGGGAAGTTCGTAAACGACTGGCCCAGTACTACCAGGAAACGGCACATCGACAGGAACTGCGGATCGATATCCCACTTGGGTCTTATCAGCCTGAATTCATTGCTCCGGACCAGGCTCCTGAAGTGGTTGCTCTGCCCCCGTTGCCGGTTGCCGTACCGGTCATTACTGGCAATGCTCCAGGGCACACACTCCGAAACAGGTCTTTCGTTTTCGGTTTCGCAGGGCTGGTCCTTCTGCTGGGGCTTACTGTCTTGTGGTTTGGAACCAGGCCAACAGCCATCGACCTTTTCTGGCGGCCGGTGATCACTCGTGGGAGCCCGGTGTTGTTGTGTGTGGGACGCGCAGGGCCCAAGGGGGAAAGCATGTCCTCACCTGAGAACATTGATCGAAACTATAGACAGGTTGCCTGGTGGGATGCGGAAACGATGGCGCGGCTGGCTGGATTGATTGCGGCAAAAGGCGCTACTCTGCGGCTGCTGCGCGAAGACCATGCCACTTTCAGCGATTTCCAGCAAAGCCCCGCCGTGCTTATCGGCGCCTTTAACGACCAGTGGACCCTGGAACTGATGCAGAAGATGCGCTATACATTTCAACGCACGGGTCACCTGCATTGGGTCGCAGATCGTGATCATCCTTCGTTTCAGGATTGGAAGGTCAACCTGGACCAAACCGACGCTGAAGGAAATCTGGACATCAAGGAGGACTACGCCATCATCTCGCGGGTGGCAAATCCCAGAACCGGCTCCATTACCGTTACGGTCGCCGGTCTGTGGGGCTATGGCACGCTTGCCGCCGGGCGATTTCTAACCGATCCAAGATATCTGGAGGAGGTAGCAAAACAAGCCCCCTCCGGATGGAGCAAGCGAGATATGGAAATTGTCATCGGGACAGAAGTCATCCAGGGCAGCCCTGGCCCGCCAAAGGTTTTGGCCACCGCCTTCTGGTAAAAGTTCCACTCCTCGTCGGCACAGGTATCATACCTCGCGTCCCTACCCCGCTTCGGGACTTATCAAACACAACATTCAATGGGACTTCGGGGGCCGATCGCGAGGTGATACAGTAAGTGCCTTGTGGGGTGAAGTGCGGTCAGATCAAATCCGTCTATTCACCCAATGACCAAAACCCGTTTGCTTCTTTCTGAAAGCTTGCTGGCTCTTGTGGCCTGCTTCACCGCGACTGCGGCAACGCCCGGCAGCCTTAAGGTTGGTGCCGCTCGGGTTGACATTACGCCGCCGTCCGACCCGGCGAACCCGCCATCCGGAAAGTATGAGCATGAGCGACTGTACGTTCGTGCGATTGTTCTGGACAACGGGTCTGCCCGGGCAGCCTTGATTGGCGCCGATCAGGGTAACCTCTCCGACTTGATCTGGACGGCGGCATCCAGGCAAATCGCCCAGGAACTGGATTGCCCGGCGGCCAACATCATCCTGTCCGCTACCCACACCCATAGTGGTTGGGGTCCAGGCCCAATTCCACGGGGCGCTCCGATGGCTCCGCCCGACCCTAATCAGCCGCCTCCCCCGATTGTGGCGCAAATGGTCGACGCTGTCCGGCAAGCGAAGGCAAAACTTGAGCCTGCCCGCATGGGCTTTGGAACAGGGTTCTCTTATCTCAATGTGAACCGTGATGCCGTCGACCCGGAAACTCACCTCTGGACACAGGCCCCCAACCTCGACGGACCGTCCGACAAGACGGTGGCCGTGCTCAAGTTTGAGACCCTAGCCGGCGCACCGATTGCGGTGTACATCGATTACGCGATGCATCCCGTGAACGGGTACCTTGCCGGCTTCATCAGTGCCGATTTTGCCGGCGCTACCTCGCGCTGGGTCGAACAGGCGTACGGAGACAAAATGGTTGCGGTGTTTGCCCAGGGTGCGTCTGGAGATCAGAATCCTCTGTACCTGCGCGCTGCCACCAATGCTTTAGCGTCTCGCGGAGGAGTACCGATCACCGGCAACGTGCTTACCCGGGAGAAGATCGAAGCGCCGGTTCGGGAAGAGAAAGTTACCGTACAGCCGCTGGATCCTAAGGTTCGCGACGCCCTGGAACGGGTGATGGAGAGCGAGGGCGTCCTGCTGGGCGAGGAAGTGATTCGCGTGATGACGAATGCCACCCGTACCGAATCGAGCCCCGCGATCGTGGCAGACCAGGACATTGTGACTTGTCCGGGGCGGCACCGAATCGACAAAGCGCGTGAAGGCTCTCCGGGCACTTACACCGACGGCGATCCGGTGCATATTCGACTGGGCGCTTTGCGCATCGGAAATGTTGCCCTTACGTCGGTAAACGCGGAGATTTACAGCACCATCGCCAAACGGCTAAAAGAGCGGTCGCCCATGGCCAATACCGTGGTAGTTACCTTAGCGAATGGAAGCGCCAACTCGGGATATATCCCGAATGATGCCTCCTTTGGAGCCTATACTTTCCAGGTACTCAGCTCACGCTTGCAGCCCGGCTGCGCGGAGAGCGCCATCGATAATGGACTCCTGGACCTGATCCAGGCGGACCAGCGGTAGGCCGAAGCAGGAGGAAACAATGAGGGTTGATCGAAGAGCATTTCTTGGTTCGATGGTTGCGGTGACGGCGGCACGTGTCGTCTGGGCCCAGCTTCCACCGGAGACGGCAAACCTGTGGGGCTCGCCGGTGATCGACTGCCACTTCCATCCGCGGCCTACACTGGAGGCGAACCTTGCGCACCTGAATGGCTCCGGCTGCCAGGCGGCCTATCTGCTGGCGCGGCTTACTGCGGCGGATGATGCCAAACGCTTCATGGCGCAGGAGCCGACGCGTTTCGCAGGGTATTCCGTCAGCACCGACGTTTCACCGCCCGACGCGGTGCAGCTGTTGACCGAGGCGGTGAAGGCCGGAGCGCATGGCTTTGGCGAAGTGAAGTTTCACGTGGAAGCCGATGGGCCGGAGATGCGGCGGTTGTATGCTGCCGCCGCCGAACTTGATGTGCCGGTGACCATCCACTTTCAGGAGGTACCCCACACCGCAACCGAGGGTGTTTTCAACACTGGTTTCAAGCGCTTCGACAAGATCTTGAAAGAGTATTCGAAGACCACCTTCGTCGGCCACTGCGATGCATTTTGGGCCAATGTCAGCGCGGACTACGCTAACGATAAAGACTATCCCAGCACACCGATTGTGCGTGGAGGGATTACAGATAAGTGGCTGTCAGATTATCCGAATTTGTTTGGCGATCTTTCTGCGAACTCCGGCAATAACGCCCTTACCCGTGATCCTTCGTTTACAGCCGATTTTCTCAAGCGCCACCATGACAAGCTGCTCTTTGGCAGCGACTGTTCCTGCAAAGATGGACATGGCGCCGGCATCTCCCAAGGCGGCAATCCAGGCGCGGCCAGGCTTGCAGGTAAGTGCGTGGCGCGTGAGACGCTCACCGTGCTCAAGGCCAACACCACGCCGGATCTCTTCCACAAATTGGTGTGGGTCAATGGACACCGCGTCTACAAGCTGAAGTCGTAGCGGGGAGGAAGAAGACGATGCGCCACGGTCTGAAGGAAGTGTTGGTTTGTTTTTGCTTGATCGGTGCTCCCTTCATAGCCGCTGCTCAATCGACGCCGCAGCGGACCCTCCTGGCGCTCTCGAAGCACGAACATACGCTTGCCATGGTAGATCCAGCTACTCTGCAGGTAATCGGGCGCGCTCCCGTAGGCCCTGACCCGCATGAGGTGATTGCTTCCTTGGATGGGAGGACCGCCTACGTTTCCATTTACGGCGGCGGCCGCTACCACGCGATCTCCGTAATAGACCTGGTGGCAAAGAAGGCCGTGGCAGACATCGATACGGGGCCTCTCAATGGTCCGCATGGTCTCGCATTTGTCGGAGGAAAGTTGTGGTTCACGGCCGAAGGGGCGAAAGCCATCGCGCGCTATGATCCTGCAACCGCAAAAGTCGACTGGATCATGGGCACCGGCCAGAACCGGACCCACATGCTGTACGTCACGCCGGACGAGAAGCGGATCTACACCACCAACGTTAGCTCCGCGACCGTCAGCATCATCGAACAGGTCGCTCTGCCGCCGATGGGACCTCCTCCGGGAATGCGCCCGCCGACGGGCTCACAGCCTCCGCCTCCTCCTCCGGGTGGAACTCAAACGCGCATGGACTGGAGTGAGACCGTCATTCCCGTCGGCAAAGGCGACGAGGGTTTTGACGTGTCGCCTGATGGACGCGAACTGTGGACGGCAAATGCACAAGACGGCACGCTGTCGGTGATTGATCTCGATACCAGGAAAGTGACGGCCACTCTGGACGCCGGGACGTTCGGCGCTAACCGGTTGAAGTTTACTCCCGATGGAAAGCTGGTGCTGATTTCGCGTCTGGGGGACGGCGATCTGGTCATTTACGATGCAGCGTCGCGCAAGGAATTTAAGCGTGTACACATCGGCCACGGAGCGGCGGGCATTCTGATGGACCCGGATGGCGCACGGGCATTCGTCTCCTGCGGTCCTGACAACTATGTAGCCGTTCTGGACCTTAAGACTTTGGAGGTCACGGGCCACATCGATGTTGGCGGCGAGCCGGACGGCCTTGCTTGGGCCGTCCGGCCGTAAACCTGGCCCCATCCACATGGATGTCATGTCTCACCGGCGTGTGGCTAGCTTCCTTAGCAGCGAATGTCTACTCTAGCGTGAGCTGCTGTCTGAATCGGCAAGATCTGCTCGTTTTCGCCTACCTGGCCAGCGCGATACAGGTACGGGCCCAGGCGGGTCATAAGCATAGCTGCAACCAGAGTCGCCGCAACAAAAGCAACCAGAGGCGCATGATAGGAGCCGGTGAGATCGAAACCTGCGCCCATCACGAGCGGGCCAAATGCACCTGCCAGGGCGAAAGCGCCAAAGATTAAGCTATAGATCTCCGCAAACGAGCGAAGCCCAAAATAGCGGCTCACCAGGTAGGCGATCAGGTCGACCTCCGCACCTAAACCCAGTCCGACCAGGAATGTACCTAGGAAGGCGATCGAGGGCGTGCTGCCGATCATAAGCAGCGCAATTCCAGCAGCCGCACCTCCGAATAGAAGAGCTGCCATGCGCGAGGCAAAGAACCGGTCCAGCAAGTAGCCGGTTCCTACCCGCCCTATCAGCACGGCAGCGCCCATAACGGAGGCACCCAAAGCAGCAGTCTGGACGGATATACCGCGATCGGTGAGCATCGCGGTTACATGAACCAGGCAACCTTGCACACTCACGCTAACCAGAGAAAATGCGCACACCATGATCCAAAAGGTTCGACTGCGCCAGGCATCGTAGCGGCTCAGGCCCAGGAGGCATGGTTTCTGGTAGCGCTGCGCCGAGTCCGGGCCTCGCCCCATCGGGCGACAGGCCAAGGTCCTGAGGCTTTTCCTTGAGAATTGCTGCAACCACCGGTATAGGAATGAGTAGAACCAGGGAGCCAACAATCGCGTAGGCCATGTGCCAACCATAGCGTGCAATGAGCGCATGCGCGAAAGCAGGCATGATGATTCCCCCGGAACCAATGCCGACCATCATAAGACCGAGCGCCAGACCCCGGTTTCGATCAAACCAGCGGGAGATCACTTGGCCATACGGTATGGGTCCTAGACCGTGTACCAATAACCCAAGCGCTGCATAGAAAAAGTAGAAGTGCCAGAGGGTGGCGGTGAAGGCTTTATTGGAAAGCAAAATCGCCCCAAACATTGCTGTCGCCGGTAAGATCACTTTGCGAGCGCCATAGCGCCCGACGAGCCATCCAGTGATTGGAGTGCTAAGCGCACCGACCATGAGGGCAAGAGTAAAAGCAAGGGAAACCGCAGCACGGCCAGCGTGGAAATCCTGCATGAGCGGCTTAAGAAAAACGGAGAAGGAATAAACAGTAAGTGGCACCCCCCAGAAGAGGCCCACGGCCGCCGCTGCCACGACCCACCAGCCATAGAACACGCGGGTGTCTTTGCTGGTCATTGCTTGGCCAACGACATCGTCTGGACGAAGGAATGAAACGGCATAGGCTGTTCCGCCAATCGTCGCTTCAACTTTCCTTCTAAGCGATCGGCGAAAACATTCCGCTTTCTTTCGTCAGTGATCACAGAAGCCAAAGACGGCACGAAGATCGACCGAAAGAATCGCGCATGGCGGGTCGATAACACATCTTTGTCTCCGTCCCGCTGGTAGTCTGCCCACGCAGCATCCGGGAGTGGTAACAGATCGCAGAGCTCCACAGTCAGCCCGCAGAACTGACCGTCCGTACTGAAGGGTGCCAGAAGCTCGGATCTTCGCCGCGGGTAAGTCCCGAGCACCATTCGAGCACGTTCTTCGGCAGAAATCGAGCCCTCCGCAACCATTTCTGCCAGTGCCTCATTGGCGTGCCTGAAAAGGGGCTCAAAACCGGAGGCGCCTTCATCCGTGAGCCCGGGAAGCACAATCACCAGGCGGCCGCCAGGCCGCAACTCGCTGGCGCGCAGGGAGAGGAAAGATTTCCAGTCGTCAGCAGCCTGTCGTTGGAACGCCTCGCGCACCTCGCCGGTGCTGGCCAGGGCCACGAAATGACCCGGAATCAGCCTGGGAATCCGGTTCAACCAAACGGCCGCGTAGGACGACCATCCGAGATGAACATGTCCTTTGGGAAACACCCTCTCGTAGAACGACCTTCCAATGGCCGAGGGAAAGACGTTCGGATCGTTCACGGAATACCGGTCGGGGTCGCTGCGCAGTACCTCGAAGAGCGTGTTGAAATCGTTTGCCGCTTGATCGATGTGCACCACACAGATGGGTCGGTCCGGACCAACCCGTGCCCGCAAGGCCTTGATGCCCGTCCGCATGGGAGCGAGAGAGTTTTTTCCTTGCGAGGATCCGTAGTCAGCTACGACGACTGGCTGATTCCCGTCATCCAGCGTGATGCTTCTGGCCGCCTGTTCCAGGACTGGCAACGCCAGGTTGCCACCCCCTGCTGGAATCCGGGCATGCAGATTATAGGAACCGCCGCCTTCCATGACGCCATGAGTGGCGATTGCCTGGTTTGCCATTTTGTTCTCCTATGGTTTGGGTTTTGTCGCGGCAGAAATATCCGCGTCGACCTGCATTTGTCGCCCGCGTAGCGGTAAACGTCAATGCACCCGCGTTGCTCTGTGGATCCCCTTTTGATCCCCGCGCAAGCCCTTTGTTATGAGGCAATTCCAGCCGGTCCCGCGGGGCTGAAACGGAATGGTAGACTCCAAGCACGATTTATGTACGACCCATGCCCTCCGCCCGTCCATCGCTGGTTCGTTTCGCCGAATTCGAAGCGGACCTTCGCGCCGGTCAATTGCACAGAAAAGGCGCCAGAATACGCCTGCAGGAACAGCCATTTCGGCTGCTCACCGTACTCCTGGAGTCTGCAGGGGAAGTAGTCACACGCGAGGAACTACGCGGACGTCTTTGGCCGGCGGATACTTTCGTAGATTTTGATCACCGGCTGGCTGCGGCTGTCAGCAAATTGCGCGACGCTCTGGCAGACTCGGCCGAAAATCCCAAATTTGTGGAAACGATAGGCCGGCGTGGATACCGGCTTATGGTACCGGTCGAGCCAGTTGATTGCGGGGCAGGGAATGACCAACCCCGAAGCGGGTTGGAGCAGCCGGCGGCAGTTCGAACCGCGACCCCCGTAGAGACGCAAACTCCTGAACAGATCGCTGCGCCGCACCCGCCGACCCAGTCGACGAGGAAACGAAGAGTCCTGTACTCCATAGCCGCGTTCATAGCTTTGATCGCCGCGGTCATCGCAATTGCAAAGTTCACGTATCGGACTCCAATCAAGAGAATGCAACCCACGGTCCCCCGAAGCCTGGCGATCCTTCCGCTGCAGAACCTGACTCAGGATTCCGGCAGCGAGTTTCTCGGGTTCTCGCTCGCCGACGCGGTTATTACCAAGCTCGACTATGTGAGTTCCCTGACCGTCAGACCCTCAATTGCAGTTGAGAAGTACCGGGGCAAGCTCATTGACCTGCAAACGGTCGCTGCGGATCTCAGGGTTGACACTCTGCTGACGGGTAGCTTTATCCGCGATGGAGATAATCTGCGAATTACCTATCAATTGATTGATGTCAAAACTGAGAAAATCCTTGGCCGCGGAACCATCGACCTGAAATACGACAATCTTCTCCGAGTGCAGGATGAAGTCGCCGAGCAGATCATCAGCAAACTGGAATTGAACCTGTCCCCATCGGAAGCAGAGCGGCTCAAGCCTGAAGCAGCAATCAGTCCGGTCGCCTACGAATACTATTTGCGAGGGGTCGATCTTCATGGGCAGCACAAATTTCCCCTGGCCATCAAGATGCTGGAGAAATCGACAGAGATTGATCCCAACTATGCTCTCGCCTGGGCCTATCTCGGAGCTTCCTATACCTCGGATGCTGCTTTCGAATTCGGCGGCCGCGAACAGTATCGCCGTGCCCAAGCTGCTTACGAACGCGCGCTGGCCCTGCAGCCGGCCCAGTTGGATACACAAATGTTCCTCGCCAATCTCCTCGTCGATACGGGAAGAGTTGAGCAGGCGGTGCCCTTGCTTCGGAATGCTTTGAGGGCGAATGCCAATTACGCGCCGGTACATTGGGAACTGGGATACGCCTATCGTTTTGCGGGCATGTTGAACGAGTCGGTCGCGGAGTGCGAGCGGGCGCGCCAGCTCGATCCGCTGGTTAAGGGAAACGGCTCAGTCCTGAATACCTATCTCTATCTCGGGCAGTACGAGAAGTTTCTTCGAAGCTTACCTGACGCCAATGATTCATCCTTCCTATTGTTCTATCGGGGCTTTGGGGAGTATTACCAAAAGGATTTCCAACAGGCTGCCAAAGATTTCAATCACGCCTACGAGCTCGACCCTTCTCTATATGCGCAAATCGGAAAAGCTCTTAGTGAATCCATTGTCCATAGAGACGCAGAAGGGCTAAAAATCCTGCGCGGCTCGGAAGCCAAAATCGCTGAGCGTGGAGTCGGCGATCCCGAGGCCATGTACAAGATCGCGCAGGCCTACGCCCTGTTGGGAGACAACGTGTCGGCGCTGCGGATCCTGCGCCAGAGCATCGCCAACGGATTCTTCTGTTACCCCTATTTCAAAACCGATCCGCTTTTGAACACATTGCGCAATGAGCCTGAATTTGCCCCGTTGTTGAAAGTGGCTCAGCAGAGATACGAAGCATTCAGGAGTAAGTTCTTCTGAGGAAGACGGACGGACCTGCATCCTCTGTATTAAACGCAGGCTCTTATCGACCACCTCATTCTGTCGAAGTGGACAATTAGGAATATGTCCACGTGGAGCGGTGGCTGTGAAAAGGTAATATAGCGGTGTGGACACCGTCGATTGGCTACTTGATTCGGACCCCGCCATCCGCTGGCAGGCGATGCGCGACCTGACGGGTGCCTCGCCGGCGGCGATCGCCGCGGAGCGCGCCCGCGTCCCGCGCGAAGGGCTCGCCGCCGAAATTCTTGCCCGCCAGGGATCGGACGGCTCGTGGCGCCGGGCCGATGCCCCTGTCTGGTTGTCTACCCTGTTTACGTTTCTCCTCTTGCGCGCCACCGGCGTCGACCGCGCTGAACCTCTCGTGGAGTCGGCGGTAGCGCGCCTCGAGGCGGGCTTGCGGTGGGACGATAAGGACGGCTTCTGGGAGTTGCGTCCGGCGGAATTCGGCGGGAATCGGTTCTTCGAGGGCGAAGAGGAGCCGTGCATCAACGGGGGCACGCTCGCGCTTGGCGCCTACTTCGGGCGGCCGACGGAGAGCCTCGCGCGCCGTCTCGTCGGCGAGCAGCTCGATGACGGCGGTTGGAACTGCGAAGCGCCGAAGAGTGCGCGCTCGTCTTTCCACACCACGATCTGCGTGCTGGAGGGGCTGCTCGAGTACGAGCGTGCCGTCGGCTCCGCGCCGGAGATCGCGGCGGCCAGACGGCGTGGCGAGGAGTACCTCCTCGAGCGTGGCCTCTTCCGGCGGCGCTCCACCGGCGAGGTTGTCAATCCGGCGTTCCTGGAGCTCGCGTTCCCGCCCCGCTACCATTACGACATTCTCCGTGCGCTCGACTATTTCAGCAACACCCATTCCGACGCGCGCGTCAGCGATGCCATGCATCTCATCGAAAGCCGGCGGCAGCTCGACGGTCGATGGCTTCTTGATCGCGCGTACGACGAGGCGCTCGCCTTACCGTTCGGCGAATCGGCGGGTGAGCCGAGTCGGTGGAACACGCTCCGGGCGCTGCGGGTGCTCCGTTGGTACCAGCGACCAGAACTCGAGCCGGCGAGCACTCCTTAGCACGCTGCGGAAAAAACCAATGTTTTTGAAGTGTACGACCTTTAGGTCGTACACAAGCTATCACAAACGGATGCGGCTTTAGAGTGTGCGTGAGAACTGCGAACTTCAGGATTCGTGGTGGGAGCCCCCGCATTTATGCGGGGGAAGGAGCGCTTCAGCGCTCCGAGATAGTGTCTCGACTCGATATGCGCTTTAGCGCTGGCGATGCTAGGGCTGTGCTGTACGGGCTTTACAGGTTGCGGAAAACTTGCTTTGTATCAGGGCACGACTTCAGTCGGGCCATAAACGCCCAATGAAAATCTGCGGCTTTAGCCGCTGAGGGAACGACCCTCGCCCCCTCCAGGATCTTTCCGCAGTCTAGGTAGTTCGCACCCTCTATCACACCATTGACCTGCTGGGCAAGGCGAAGAGCATTTTGAACTCTCCGCCCCTGTGAGCGCATCTGTATGCTGGAGGCACATTGCCGAAAGCGAACACACCCACCAGCACATCGCGGACCGAGACTGGGAAAAGGTCAACCCACCCGAATCTAATCCTAAGCATATGTTGCATGAGCCTGTTGGTCGTCGGTATGGACGTCACCATCGTGAACGTCGCGTTGCCGGCCATTCAACGCGATTTCCACGCCACGCTCTCGGGACTGCAATGGATCCTCGACGCGTATACGCTCGTGGTCGCCAGTCTTCTGATGCTATCGGGTTCTATGTCGGACCGTTTCGGGCGGCGGCGTGTTTTTCAGATTGGCCTGGTTCTGTTCACCGCCGGATCGCTGCTGTGCAGCATGGCGCACAGCATTGGCCAGCTTGTCGGCTTCCGCGCTCTTCAGGGTCTGGGCGCGTCCATGCTCAATCCTGTAGCCCTGTCCATCATTGCCAACGCGTTCCCGGAACCAAAAGCACGCGCACGTGCCGTCGGCGTTTGGGGAGCCGTGGCCGGCGGGTCGCTGGCGGTTGGTCCGCTGATTGGCGGCGCGCTGACCCAGACCGTCGGCTGGCGTTCTATCTTCTGGATCAACCTGCCGATTGGTCTTACGGCAGCGATTCTGGCCGCCAGGTTCGTGCCGGAATCGAAAGCGCCGCGAGCACGAGCATTTGATCCTGTCGGGCAACTTATGGTCTTTGTCTGCCTGGCGTCTCTTACCGGAGGAGTGATTGAAGGGCCGCATATCGGCTGGACGTCGTGGCCAATCCTTGGCTCGTTTGCTCTCTCAGGCATTGCCTTGGCGATCTTCTTCTTCTACGAGCCGCGGCGTAAGGATCCCCTGGTGGACTTACGCTTTTTTCGCAGCATCCCTTTCAGTAGTGCGACTCTGCTTGCCCTGTGCGCGTTCGCTTCCTTCGCGGGCTTTCTTTTTCTCAACGCGCTGTACCTGGAACAGGCACGCGGATTCTCAGCTTTCGACACCGGTCTTTGCACCCTGCCCCTGGCTATCATGATGATGGTGAGCGCACCGCTCTCGGGCCGGCTGGTAGGCGCTTATGGAACTCGTCCGTCTTTGCTGGCTGCAGGCGCGGCCTTTGTCCTGAGCACCCTAATGCTCACTCGCCTCAGTATCGGTACTCCTGTTGCCTTGTTGCTGGTGGCGTATGCGCTTTTTGGACTTGCCCTGGGTTTGATCAATCCGGCGATCACCAACAACGCGGTCGCCGGTATGCCGTTATCGCAAGCCGGGGTGGCTGCCGCCATCGCATCCACAGGCCGCCAGGTAGGAGCAGCCCTGGGCGTGGCGGTGGCGGGTACGGTGGTCGCCGCGAGCCGTGCAAAGGGTCTGGATTACACCTACTCTACCCACCCCAGCTGGTGGATCATGACCGGATGCGGTGCTCTTGTTCTGCTGCTCGGCTGGGCTTCGAATACACCATGGGCCCACGCCACCACGGACCAGGTTGCACACCTGCTCGATGACCGGAACCGATGACAACCGAATTGCTGTGTTTGCGGGCCAATGCGAGCAAAAACGTCAAATCGACAGGGACTATCACATCAGTGCGTCCCTACCTTTATAGAGAACGGAACTTCTAAGCTGCCTACATGGCCGGAGACAGGGTCAAGGATGCCGGCGCGAAGCCACGCGGCCTGGGCGGGAATATCCAGCTTCTGCTGGTAACGAATGCCTCCCCTCAGAAACTGGGGATACTCGGTAGAGGGCACGTTGATGGCTAGCGTGTTCGACACCGAGTTGAGCGCCCTGCCTTCACGATCATAGGCAATGGTGAGTAGAGTGGTGGCGCCATGAAGCACTCCATCCGCCGATGGCGTGAACGCGAGCAGATCCGCGTCCACACTCCATTCAATCGAAAAGCGGGTCACGGGACGCCTGGAATTCGGATTGCTGCCGAGGATGGCGGCCCCCGCATCCGGCTGAGAAGCGGCCATGGTGGGGGCGAAGCGAAACAGGATCTGCGTGGATGGGGGCACATCGTGCTGCACAAGCGCCCCGAAGTCGCTGCCTATCCGGTTGGGCTGAGATTCTTCTGTGGGGGTGTAGCTGCGTCGATAGGAGAGATGATATTTGCCGGAGTTAACGCGCACGTCGATTCGACGGAGTTTGTTGTCCTGCAACTTATTCGAGGGAACATACGCCAACGAATAGTAATGAGAACCAATGCGATCGACTTCGGCCAGCGCGCCCTTGAGGTCATTGGTGTTGTAGATGGCTTCACCGCCGGTTGCGTGGGCGAACTCTTCCAGGCTCAGCTGCTCTTCTGCATTGCGGCTAAATTCATCCGTTTCGGCCTTCGAGATGCGGTCAGGGGTGCGGGCTATGCTGCCGGCGTCCACCGAAGCGTTGGACAGCGTTGGCGGAAAAAGGCCGCGGGCGTCAATGGGATAGAGGGCGACGCGAGCGTTGGCAAGCAGGCGGGCTGTCTGGTCAACACTCAAAGAGAAATTGCGCGCGGCTTGCTGTGGATTTTTGAGGTCTAGATCGGGAAAGATCGAAAGCGGGAACGAACCAGACAGCCACATCACATTTTTGCGACCTGGAATGCCGGACAAATAGCGGCCCAGCCGGTCGAAGGCAGCCAGCGTGAATTGCACCCGCAGACTGATGTTGAAGGAGCTCTGTTCGGCATGAAATTGCTGCAGTCTGTGCAGTTGCATTTGCGCCAATCCCGGCTTTCTCAGGTCTGCACCCCATTCGATGATCCTGTCCTCCTCTTTCATTTCTATGGCTGTGTCCTCTTTGGTCTCCAACAGAGGAGACTTCTGCGGATAGCGAGTGAAGTCTTCGACGGCTTTGAGCAGCGCGACGTGGTCGGTGGTGAAGTCCTCTAACTGGCGAAGTTGAGTATCGAGCATGAAGATGGCAACCGGCTTACCAATCGGCAAGGTCTTCAAGTACTTGATCAACACCATGTGGGTGAGAGCCTGGCTTGCTACCGGCGTATTCAGTGCATCGATGAGCAGAACATCGACAGCGGCGCCGTCCGGAGCCGGTTGCAAATTGGTGTAGACACCGGCGGGCAACAGGGGTGCCGGAGCCGGCGTTGCCGATGCTGTGGGGAGATGCGGTTCAAACGAAACAATTTTCTGCGGCTGGCCATTTTCAAGAACCGTAAAATTTTCTTGTTTGAGGTTATCGACCGGCGAACCGTGATGACCGGTGACCACAACATCCACCAGGATATTGGTGGTGCCGGTCTTGATAACTGGGACCGGCGGCGCAGCGGGCGAATTGGATTGCGCGAACGAGCACGGCGCAACCGTGAGCATACAAATGACTGAGAACGAAATTAGATTCGTTTTCATCATCTTGTGGCTCTACCTTGGACCGCTGCTTGAACAATTGCAAGCCCAATTGCAGAGCTGGAGCAGATCACCCGATCCGATCGTTATAGGTGTGCGCTCGTCATGAGGTCCGGCTCGGCTGGGCCATGGTTTCCTTGTCCCTGGTTTCCTTGTCCAGTGGCCCTCCTGAGGTCCTGTCCCTCCCGGCCTCAATCCCCATAAGCGCCCCGGCAAGCTCCCCTCGTTGTACTGTTATTATGGTTTAATCTCGAACACCACGCCAACATTTGCTCGCCCACCGAAAGCGGTTGCTCCGTAGAGTTGCTCTTCCGGGCCAAGTATCACGCCTGCATAGGGACTGCCGCCATCGGCCCCGCCCGTGAAGCTGTGCAGCACCGTCTCATTGCCGGACGTATCGACTTTGAACACCACGCCCGCGTTGTCCGTGCCGCCAGAGGAGGTGGTCCCGTAGAGTTCGCCGGCCGAGTCGCGGGCCAACACGACCCAGAGCGGATAACCGCCATCGGCCCCGCCCGTGAAACTGTGCAGCACCGTCTCATTGCCGGAACTATCGATTTTGAACACGACACCCGCGCCCGATGCGCCGCCACCGTTGGTGGTCCCGTATAAGTTACCGGCCGGGTCACGAATTAAACCAGCCAGAGGATAACCGCCATCGGCCCCGCCACTGAAGCTGTACAGGACCGTCTCACTGCCGGAACTATCGATTTTGAACACCACGCCCGCGCCCGATGCACCGCCACCGTTGGTGGTCCCATATAAGTTGCCGGCCGAGTCGCTGATGATACTACCGTAGGGGGAGCCTCCATCGCTTCCACCGGTGAAGCTGTATAGCACCGTCTCCTGGCCGGATTTATCGATCTTAAAGACGACACCGTCGCCCGATGCGCCACCGCCTGAAGCCGTTCCGTAGACGTTGCCTTTGGAATCGAGGATTACCCCTCCGTAGGGATTGCCGCCATCGGCCGCGCCTGTGAAGTTGTGCATCACCGTTGCACGGCCGGCCGTATCCACCTTGTACACCACGCCATACCCGTAGCCCACGTCCGCCTGGCCGATGAAAGTGGTCCCGTAAAAGTTGCCGGCCGAGTCGCGAATCACATTTCCGGTCGGTTGGCCATAACCGTTGGCGGTAAAGAGGTCGAAGGTGTAAAGCACCGTCTCACAGCCGTTTCCATCCAATTGGTAAAGGACGCCGGCGCCGTTGCGCCCGCCATAATCAGTAGTGCCGTAGAAGTGGCCGTCCGATCCAAGGGTGACACCCGCGTTGTAGGGGTACTGCCCGCCGGCGATGCCTGGGAAGGCATAGATGACCGTCGCGTTGCCGGACCTATCCAACCTGTAGACCGCACCAGCACCCCCGGCGGCACTGAAGGAAGTCGTCCCATAAAGGTTGTAATCCGGGTCGAGAATCACGCCGGCAAGGTCGGGCTGGTTCCCCTCGGCCCCTCGCTGGAAGGTGTGCAGCAACGTCTCATGACCGGACTTATCGACTTTGAACACCACCCCCAGGTTCGCCTCACCGCCATTGTTGGTGGTCCCGTACAAATTGCCGTCCTGGTCCAGGGTCACACCTGCGCCGGAGTAGCCACCATCGTTACCGCCGGTAAAGGTGTACAGCACCGTCTCATGGCCTGAGGTATCGACCTCGAACACCACACCCGCGCCCGATGCGCCACCGACGTAAGTCGTCCCATAGAGGTCACCTTTCGAGTCGCGGAACACGCCATTCGGTTCCGCCCCATCGTTACCGCCCGTGAATGTGTACAGCACCGTCTCATGGCCTGACCTATCGACTTTGAATACCACACCCGCGCCCGATGTACCGGCCTTGTTGCCGCCGCTATTGGTGGCCCCGTAAAGGTTGCCGAGCGAGTCGAGGGCCACAACTGGATTCGGGTACGCCCCATCGGCCCCGCCGGTAAAGGTGTACAGCACAGTCTCATGGCCTGAGGTATCGATCTTGAAGACGACACCGTAGCCCGATGCGCCGCCACCGGCGGTCGTCCCATAAAGGTTGCCTTTGGGGTCACGGACTACGTTGTTCGGGTTGCCCCCATCGTTCCCGCCCGTGAAGGTGTATAGCACCGTCTCATGGCCTGAGGTATCGAGCTCGAACACCACGCCCGCGCCCGATGCGCCGGCTTTGTTGCCGCCGTTGTTGGTGGTCCCGTAAAGGTTGCCGTCCGCGTCGCGGATCAGACCATTCGGGGAACTCCCGTCGGCTCCGCCCGTGAAGCTATACAGCACCGTCTGATTGCCTGACGCATCGATCTTGAAAACCACGCCCGCGTCGTGTGTGCCTCCACCCCCTATGTCTGAGTAGGAACCATTCGTAGTTCCATAAAGGTTACCTTCGAGGTCGCGGATCACGCCCGTAGCGGGGTATGCCCCGTGTGGCGGACTTACGAAATGGTGTAGCACGATCTCCTGAGTGTTCATCGCTGACGCCGCCTCCTGAGCGCTAGCGGAGGGGCCCAAGCCCAGCGTGCTCAGCAACAGACAAATGGCGGATGCTCGTGCCCGGCGGATCGCTGAAGAAACTTCAGTAAAAGTAATGTAGCTGGTCGGCATATGGAAGTCGCTCTCTCTAACTCTTTCAAACATTGCGTGGTCGATATTTGCCTTCTTTGGGCAGGACTGCTGCCTGAAGAGTTAATTCGGTATCTCCTTCTTACCTTTCAAGCACGGCGCCGAGTGTACACCCGCTCCCAGTGATCGCGACAGGGTGAAACAATAATTGCCCTGCTGGTTGCGAGGCGCATCCCCCAAATGAGTGAAAGTCACAAATTTATCTGAGACGAGGCGGAGTAACCGGGTTTGACATGCTGGCCGCACCTTATAAACCTGGATGGGGAGCGCCCTGATTTCAGGACTGTTGACCACAGAATGAAGGCAGCTCGAATCGAGCTGCCTTATTCTGTGATGGGTATTCCTTTGGGTTACGGTTTGTAGTTGCCATACCCCGGACCTGTCTTATCGCACCGAGTGTGTCGCTTCACGGAACCGGAACTGGAACGGCGCCTCCGCTATCGTGCGTCAACAACCACCGCCCGTCGATCTTTCTGGCTTCACCGACGAGGTCGACGTGGCTCACCGCTGTCCAGAACGGCAAGCCGGTAGCCGGATTCAACGCCACGTTGAAGTAATGGCATTCGAAATACACTGATGAGGTCCAATTGCCGTCAGCGTCCTTTACAGGGACAAACTTTGTTTTGTATGCGGGGGAGAGCGAGATGAACTTGTTAGCTGGCTGCCACGAGGCGCCCACATACTTGTAGAAGGTGCAGAGCGTACCCTGTTGACCGGTGGCAGACGTGTCGCCCGAGGGTGGAGGGCAGGTTTCGGCATCATCCGGATCGCCGAGGCCGATGTAATTTCCGGCCGTGTCCGTACTGTTGACGATGGTGAGTACGCCATCTTTCTCCCAGATCCCGAGTACATCGCGGATTCGCTGTGTTATCACTTCCGGCGAATCGCCATTCACTGGATCGTGCACGCTGGCTGCCGCGTGAAAGGTTGCGTGAAGCTGCTCCAGTTCAGCCACTTGGGCTAGCCGATCTACATCGTCTTCCGAGCCGCCTGCATGTGCAGCTCCTATGGCCCAGGTAATTCCGACGGCGAGCAATGCCGCAAAGCGTGTGTACGTCGCAAGACTTCGCATTGTATCCTCCTTGTTATTCCTATTGAGGACCGATCGACGCGGTCGGCAATCCTCGTGGGCTTATGTCCGATTTTGTAAGCTACTTGATTTGGTTCCCTGCAAATTGAAGCGACAATAGGCGCGCGTCCTGTTATCAGAAAACATCTGTTCTTAATGATTCATACATTTCCTCATACTGCTATTTGCGTCTTTGGGCCGAATATGCAGCCGCTCCCACTGATCGCGACAGGGTGAAACAATAATTGCCCTGCTGGATGCGAGGCGCATCCCCCAAATGAGTGAAAGCCGTAACTTTATGTGAGACGAACCAGGTTTGATATGCTGGCCGCAACTTATAAAGCTGGATCGGGAGCGTCCTGATGCCGCTTGCTCATGGAACCCGGCTTGGTCCGTACGAGATCATCTCTCAGATCGGTTCTGGGGGGATGGGCGAAGTGTACAAGGCCCGTGACACCCGCCTGGGCCGCGACGTGGCCATCAAGGTGGTGGCGGGAGATTTCAGCCGGCGCTTCGAGCTGGAAGCCCGCACGATCGCGTCGCTCAATCATCCCTGCATCTGCGCACTGCACGACATCGGACCCAACTACCTGGTGATGGAGTACATCGAGGGCGAGACCCTGGCGGCCCGCATCAAGAGCGGGCCCCTGCCCCTGGACGAGACCCTGAGGATCGCGATCGCCATCGCCGGTGCCCTCGGCGCGGCGCATGCCAAAGGGATTGTCCATCGCGACCTGAAGCCCGGCAACATCATGCTCACTGAAACAGGAGCGAAGCTGCTCGATTTTGGCTTAGCGAAATACCAACCAGACGCCCCGGTGAGTGAGAAGACTATGACCCGCTCGATCACCGGCGATGCCCAGGTGGTGGGCACACTGCTTTATATGTCACCTGAGCAACTGCAAGGGAAAGCGGTGGACGCCCGCAGCGACATCTTTGCCTTCGGCGCGGTGCTTTACGAGATGCTCACCGGCAAGCGGGCGTTCGATCGGCAATCCAGTTCCGACATCATCATCGCGGTGGCCCGCGAGGAGCCCACGCCGCTTCGCGAATTGGTCAAGGATGTGCCGGAAGAGTTGAAACGAATTGTTAAACGCTGCCTGCGCAAACAGCCGGAGGACAGATACGCCTCGGTTGCTGAGGTGGAACGGGAACTGGAAGAATGCCGCAAGGTCACGAGTGGCCCTCTCAGCGGAGTCAACCTGCGCGTACTTTTGCGACAAGGTAGACGGCCCAGGGTTGCGATTCCTCTGCTCGTTCTTATCGTCTGCTTAGGCAGTCTTTTGGGCTGGTGGCTGCACTATCGATCGCGTGTCCGCTGGGCGAGAGAGGAGGCGCTACCAGAGATCTCGCGGCTGATCGACCAGGATAAAACGGGCGAAGCCTATGCGCTCGCGGTGCAGGCCGAGCGGTACATTCCTCATGATCCGGCACTGGTGAAATTATTGCCTGATCTCTCCTGGTCAACCTCAGTGACGACCACGCCCTCGGGCGCTGCGGTTTATCGCAAAGACTACGACGCTCCCGATTCCGCATGGGTGCTGGTGGGACACTCGCCCATCAAGAAACTGCGGGTCGCCGCAGTAGATTCACGATGGAAGTTCGAACGAGCGGGCTTTGCCCGAGTAGAGCTCGCCTACTTTTGCAGGCAGCATGGGGCCAGACGAGCCCATCGAAGTGACGATGCATGAGGAAGCCAAAACCCCTGAGGATATGGTTTTCGTGGAACTCCCGCCATTTCCAGCGGGTGAAGGTGTCGGCCTGTTCGGATTGACGAACGGGTTTCAATTCCTGCCTCGCGTCCCGCTCACCTCTTACTGGATCGATCGATACGAGGTCACGAATCGACAGTTCAAGCAGTTTGTCGACCAGGGCGGTTACCGCAAACAAGAGTATTGGAAACAGGCATTCGTGAAGGACGAGCATGCGCTTTCCTGGGAACAGGCGATGGCCTTGTTCCGGGACACGACCCAGAGACCAGGGCCTGCCGGTTGGGAACAAAGTGACTACCCACGCGGCGAGGATGACTTTCCGGTAAGTGGAGTGAGCTGGTATGAGGCGGCGGCCTATGCTGAGTTCGCGGGCAAATCGCTACCGACGATTTATCACTGGGATGTTGCCGCCGGGCCTGGAGATGGGGCCAGCATGATCCCGCTCAGTAATTTTGCAGGAAAGGGATCGGCTCGGGTCGGCAGTTACCGCGGCATGAGCTGGGCCGGCACGTACGACACTGCGGGCAATGTCAAGGAGTGGTGTCTGAACGAGGCGACTCCTGGCAAACGCTACATCCTCGGGAGTGCCTGGAACGAGCCGGCGTATAGGTTCAACGAGGCAGATGCCCGCTCGCCCTTCGAGCGCTCTGCGAATTTTGGGTTCCGCTGCGCAAGGTATTCGACCACTGCTGCCTCTGCCAAGGCTGCCGACCCGTTGTGGATTAAGCCGCGCGATTACAGTCTCGAGAAACCCGTGTCCGATCAGCTCTTCCAGGCTTATAAGAGCCTTTATTCCTATGACAAGACACCATTACACGCGGTTGTCGAATCCACCGAGCAGGCGGACGACTGGAAGCTGCAAACGATCAGTTTCGATGCCGCCTACGGCAACGAGCGAATGAAAGCCTATCTCTTCCTGCCTAAGAAGGCTACGCCGCCATATCAAACCATCGTGTACTTTCCTGCCTCTTCGGCCATCTATATGAGAACTCCGGAGCCGGGGGGACCGGAACTGGAAGTCTACGATTTTATTATCAAGAGCGGACGAGCGGTGATCGTTCCCGTCTACAAGGGAACCTACGATCGAGACGACAAGATGAAAACGGTTTTTCCCGACGACACCATCGCCTACCGCGATCACGTGATCGAATGGTCGAAGGATCTGGGCCGGTCGATCGACTACCTTGAAACACGTCCCGACATAGACCATAGCAAGCTGGCATACGTGGGCGATAGTTGGGGAGCTCCGCTCGGAGCTCTGCTTCCGGCCGTCGAAGATCGCATCAAAGTTTGTGTTCTGATATTGGGTGGATTTAATTACCAAAAACGATTGCCTGAGGTAGACCAAATCAACTTCGTATCGCGCGTGAAGGTTCCGGTCTTGATGTTAAATGGACGGTTTGATTCCGTTTTCCCCCTAGAGTCCTCGCAGGAGCCGATGTATCGCCTGCTGGGAACCCCTAAAGACCAAAAGCGCCACGTCGTCTACGAGACGGGCCACGACCTTCCCCGCGCCGGGATAATCAGGGAAACGCTCGATTGGCTGGACCGCTATCTGGGACCGGTAAATTAGGACCATGCGGGTTTGGTATGCTGGCCGCACCTTATAAGCCTGGATAGGGATCGTCCTGATGCCGCTCGCTCATGCAACCCGGCTGGGTCCGTACGAGATTATCTCGCAGATCGGCTTGGGAGGCATGGGCGAAGTGTACAAGGCCCGTGACACCCGCTTGGGCCGTGAAGTTGCCATCAAGGTAGTGGCGGAAGGCTTCAGCCGGCGCTTCGAGCAGGAAGCCCGCACCATCGCGTTGCTCAATCATCCCTGCATCTGCGCCCTGCACGACATCGGGCCCAACTACCTGGTGATGGAGTACATCGAGGGCGAGACCCTGGCCGCCCGCATCAAGAGCGGTCCCCTGCCCCTGGACGAGACCCTGAGGATCGCGATCGCAATCGCCAGTGCCCTCGACGCCGCGCACGCCAAAGGGATTGTCCATCGCCACCTAAAGCCCGGCAACATCATGCTCACCGAAACCGGCGCGAAGCTGCTCGATTTTGGCCTGGCTAAGTACCAGCAATCGGCCGCGGTCGGTGAAAAGACCATGACCGTACCCATTACCGCGGAGGACCAGGTGGTGGGCACGCTGCTCTATATGTCGCCTGAGCAGCTACAGGGCAAAGACGCGGACGCGCGCAGCGATATCTTCGCTTTCGGCGCGGTTCTTTATGAGATGCTCACCGGTAAGCGAGCCTTCGACCGCCCATCTAACTCCGACATCATCATTGCTGTGGCCTGCGAGGAGCCCAGGCCGATGGGCGAATTCGTTAAGGATGTGCCGGAGGAGCTGAAGCGAATTGTCAAACGCTGCCTGCGCAAACAGCCTGAGGAACGATACACATCGATTTCGGAAGTACAACGGGAACTGGAAGAAAGCCGCGCGCTCACTTCCGGATCTAACAGCGGACTCAACTTGAGGGTACTGCTTCGCCAGGGCAGGCGGCCCCGCGTTGCTCTGCCCGCGGTATTCATTCTCCTGGTCGTGGTTGGGCTTCCCGGCTGGTGGTTACACCACATTTTCAAGGTCCGCTGGGCAAGAGAAGAGGCGTTACCGCAGATCTCGCAACTGATCGACCAGGATAAGACCGGCGAAGCTTATGCACTTGCGGTGGAGGCCGAGCGGTATATTCCTCATGACCCGGCGCTGGTCAAACTCTGGCCAGATATCGCCTGGTCTACCTCGATCACCACCACACCTCCCGGCGCCTCTATCTATCTCAAGCAATACGGCGCTCCCGATTCTGCCTGGGAGTTAGTGGGACGCTCGCCGATCAAAAGAATAAGGGTAGCTCAAGTGGATTCGGAATGGAGGTTCTCACGCGCGGGCGTTGCCTCTGTAGAACTCGCCTACTTTCCGAATAGTAATATGGTTCCGGAAAACACTGTCATCGACGTGAAAATGCAGGAGGAAGCAAAAGCTCCTGCGGGCATGATCTTTGTCGACCTTGGCCCAGCTACTCAGCCAAGTCTGATTCCGCTCATGGGCCTGACTAACGGTTTCGACCAGCTGCCGGCCATTCCGCTCACGTCCTATTGGATAGACCGATACGAGGTTACCAACAGGCAATTCAAGCAGTTCGTTGACCAAGGCGGCTACCAAAAAAAGGATTACTGGAAGCAAGCCTTCGTGAAAGACGGAGAGCCGCTCTCGTGGGATCAGTCGATGGCCTCGTTCCGGGACAGCACAGGGAGACCGGGGCCCGCCGGGTGGATGCAAAGCGACTACCCACCTGGCCAGGGCGATTTTCCAGTTACTGGTGTGAGCTGGTATGAGGCGGCGGCGTACGCAGAGTTTGCGGGTAAGTCGCTGCCGACCATATACCACTGGAACCTGGCCGCGGGGACATGGGATGGTCCCAGCATCATCCCACTGAGCAATTTTGCAGGACACGGGCCCGCTCGCGCGGGAACGTATCGCGGCATGAGCTGGACCGGCATTTACGACGCCGCGGGCAATGTCAAGGAGTGGTGTTTCAACGAGGCAACCCCGGGGAAGCGATACATCCTCGGCGGCGCGGCAGACGAGCCTACCTACGAGTTCAACGATGTCGACCCCCGGTCTCCCTTCGAACGCGCCTCAGATTTTGGCTTTCGCTGCGCACGGTATGCGACCGGCACTCCGTCGGTTCAGACGGCCGCGCCGGTCTGGCTTAAACCGCGTGATTACAGTCTGGAGAAGCCCGTCTCGGACGAGCTTTTCCAGGCTTACAAGAGCCTTTATTCCTACGACAAAACGCCATTGCGTGCAGTTGTCGAATCCACGGAAGAGACCGACAAGTGGAAACTGCAGAAGATCAGTTTCGATGCGGCCTATGGCAAAGAGCGGATGAGCGCATATCTCTACCTGCCCAAGAAAGCCACCCCACCGTACCAAACGGTCTTGTACTTTCCCGGCGCCGCGGCCATCTTTGTGCGGACCCCAGAACCCGGCGGACCCCAACTGGAAACCTACGACTTCCTGGTGAAGAGCGGACGGGCTGTGATGGTTCCGATATACAAGGGAACCTATGACCGAGAGGACAAGATGAAAACGATTTATCCCGACACAACGATTGCTTACCGCGATCACGTGATCGAATGGTCGAAGGATCTGGGCCGGTCAATCGACTATCTGGAAACGCGGCCGGATATAGACCATAGCAAGCTGGCCTACGCCGGTTTCAGTTGGGGGGCGGCGTTGGGACTTGTTCTTCCGGCGGTCGAAGATCGCATCAAAGTTTGTCTTCTTATGTCGGCCGGCTTTTGGTACAAGAAGGGATTACCGGAAGTGGACCAACTCAACTTCGCGCCACGGGTGAAAGTTCCGGTCCTAATGTTGAATGGACGTTTTGATTCCACCTTTCCACCCGTGTCCTCGCAGGAGCCGATGTATCGCCAGCTGGGAACCCCCAAAGAGCAAAAGCGCCGCGTCGTCTACGACACGGGTCACGGCCTTCCCCGCGCTGGGATGATCAAGGAAACGCTGGACTGGCTGGATCGCTACCTGGGGCCGGTGAATTAGGACAAGCACGTTTCCGCGGCATCGGATAAGGCGCGCCCACTTTCAGAACCTAATCTGCACTTTGAGTTGGATATTCCGCGGTGAGGCGTCTCCCCCGAGACCAGCCCCAAGAATACCGGTCGGCGGACTCGCCATGTAAGAGATCTGGCCAAAGGTCTGATCGTAAATGGAGCTATCGGGCAGTCCAAAATTGGGATGGTTGAAGAAGTTGAAGAACTGAAAACCGATTCCCAATTGTCCCTTTTCCCAGCCGGGTATCGGAGTATTTTTCATTACCCCGAAGTCGGTGTCGAAGTAATTCGGTCCACGGAAGCGGTTTCGTGTCTGCGCAAGGGAGACAGCATTCCCGCCGCATGGGCCCGCTGGTCCGGGCAGCGTGCCCGCATTGAAGCCTGTCTCGCAACCCGACTGCACGAAGAGCGCGGCCGGACTGGGATCCCCGTTCGATAAGACTTGCGCCGGCTGGCATGGATGAACCCCATTCACATCATTCGCTCCTTTTCCACACGATCCACTCCGCGGAAGAGGCCCGGCCGGGACAGCATAGATAGGCCCGTAGAAATTGTTGCCCGCAAGATAATAACCCTGAAACCCATCGAAGACGGTATAAGGAAAGCCGGTGCGGGCAAAAATAGTGCCCGAAATCTGCCACCCTTTGACCAGGAGACCGGGGCCATGGCCACGCAGCACCGCCCCCAGCGGAAGCTGCCACACGTAGTTGGCATTGAATGAGTGCCGCACATCGTATTCCGCTGGTCCGTAGCTGCCGCGGAAATTGTTCGGGTCCTGGGGGATGAGGGAACTGCCGGAAGTAAAGCGAAATACCCCGCCGTTCGACACTTCATCGAACGCATGCCCCCAGGTGTAGTTCGTCTGCAATATACCCTGGCTCCAGCCGGTGAAGCGTTGCTCGAAAGAAACGACCAGGCCGTTGTAATTAGAAACCCCGGCAGTCGTAAATTCATTCACCTCGCTAAACCGCGCGTCGCTACAGGGCAATACCGGGGGGCTTCCGCATTGCGAGGGTGGTAACGTGCCAAAGCCATATGCGTTCACCGACTGATTCTGTATCAACCCATGTATACCGTGATTGCCGAAGTAGCCGATGCTTATCGAAGTGTTGGAGCCAACCGCCTGCTGTAACTGCAAACTCCACTTTTGATATTGGGGGGACTTGAGCAGGCGGTCCGGGTTTGTCACTGCTGGAGGTGAGAAGCCGCTCACCCCGGCCTCAATTTCAGAGAGGTTTTCTCCCGCCGCAAAGCCTGCCAGGAAAGCCGCGTTAGAGCTCGCAGCATTCTTGGAGAGGCTCGTGGTCTCATTGGGAGCGATGTTGCCGCCTTGAAGATAGAACGGGTTTACTAGCGGAGGATTGTTGGCCATCGACACCGCGGCATAGCCGGGCAGCTGGTTATAAAAGACGCCTATCCCGCCGCGGATCACGGTTTTCTGGGAAACACCGAAGGGTTGCCATGCAAAGCTCACCCGGGGCGCCCAAACCAGGCTATCCACGGCTGCGTAGGCTTGCTTCAGATTGACGAGAATGGCCTGATTATAAGGCTGGTTTGGGTCATGGGTGAGCGAGGCAAACGGCCCGGTAAGCCGCGCGAAGCAGCGGTTCTCACAGACCGGATTGGACGGGTGCTCGCTTCTCAAAGCGAGGGTGATTGTCAGATTCGGCCGGGCATGAATCTCGTCCTGAGCGTAGAAGCCCAGAGCGGAGTAAGCAAAGTGTTGCGATAGTTGCGAGTAGAACATCTGATAGAGCGCCGTGGTATCGGTCGATGGGGTGGCGGGATCCACGCCACCCTGATAAAACGCATCGAGAGTAAAGGGGAGCACCGTCCCCAGATCGGGTGCGTTCAGGAAACTCTCCCGGTGGCGAATCACGGTTACGCCAAACCCGAGCTTGTGGGCGCCCCAGGTCTTCACGAGATCATCCGATATCTGGTACTGGGTGGGCTCAAAGCCGTTGCTCGCAAGTTGGTTGGAGCCCGCGTTGGTAAAGCTATCGGCATCTGACCAGTTCAGGCTTATGGGCAGCGCCGCGAAGGCAGCGGAATCATTCGGTACATTCCAGAAACTCCTGACCTGCCAGCCTCCCAGGGCCAACTGGTTGACCGTCGAACGTCCGAAGCTGTGCGTCTCAACCAGTTGAGCCTGCCACCACGGCTGATCGCTACTCGTGTCAAACAACGGGCTGATCGGGTCGATGTAGGAGCTCTGATGGCCATGGCTGTAGCCCACGGAAAGAAACACGCTATCCTCAGCCCGGATGTGCCAATCCACGCGGCCGGACACCATCGCTTCATAGGTAGGGCTGCTCACTGTTTTTTGGAAGTGCACGGCACAAGGCTCGCTCATACCTAGCCCATTTGGCCCCATGAAGCCCGTACAACCGAAGGGGTTAGAAAAGCTGCCGGGAGTGGCTCTCTCCGCCTCGGGCGCGCTGTTATAGAGGGCGAAGATCTGCTTGTAAAAAGCATCGGAGGCGGAATTGGAACCGAAGATAGAATCGATGTTGGCAATGGTTGCCGCCTCAAACTCCGGGCTCGGCAAAACGACTTGTTGCACTTGTGGGATTAATAGATTCAGGCCTTCGGCGTCGGCGAAGAAGAACAGCTTCTCCTTTTTCATGGGGCCGCCGATCGAGCCGCCCCATTGGTTGGCGTTATCGCGGGGGCGCTTGGTCCCGGCGGCATTGTTGAACCAATTGTTGGCATTCAACGCGCTGCCATTCCAAAAATACAAGGCGTTTCCGTGGAATGCATCGCCGCCCGATTTGGTAATGTAATTGACCTCAGCGCCCGCCAGCGTACCGAACCGGCCGGAATAGCCGTCGCTAACAACCGTTGCTTCCTGAACCTCATTCAATCCCAGCAGCAGATTAGTGGCGCCGGTTATCTGGCTATTCGAGGCTAAGTCGGTATAGGTCATTCCGTTCAACGTGAACATGGTGGAAGGACCGGGCATGCCCAGGATGGAAAAATTGCCGGAGTACTCCCCTTGGTCGGTGTTCATGATAGCGCCCGGAGAGGTCTGTGCGACGTAAGTAAGATCGGCGCCGGGATTGGGTACCTGGGAGACCTGGAGCTGGTTCATAGAAGAAGAGGCGTCTCCATTCTCTGCATGGATTAGCGGCACCTCGTCTGTTACGTGCACAGTGGCGTGAGCTCCGGCGAGGGCAAGCCTGATGTTTAAGGTGCTGGGCGGCCCCAAGCTGACCTCGAACGTTTGGCTCGCCGCCTGGAAACCGGGGTGAGTCACCGTCAGGGTGTAGTTCCCCGGCGGCACGAAGGAGAAGGAATACTCCCCTATGGAGTTTGTGCTCGTGGTTTGAATAATCCCCTTTGCATTGTCTTTTAACTCGATCCCGGCACCCGCCACGAGTGCGCCGCTGGGGTCGATCACCACTCCAGTTAGTCCGCCGGAGGTCGCATTTTGGGCGTTCAGCGAATTCGAGACGGCAAGAGCCAGTAGGAGGATCAGCAAACGAAAGGGACGGGCCGCGAATGGGACAGACGCATCGTTGTGAGCTCTCGTGAGGCCCAGTCGTCGATTGTGTGAAGCAGAAGAAACCATGCCATCACCACGCCCGTGTCGGTTTCCGACAGAGATCTCGGGGTGCTAAGCCCCTTTGAAGACAAGGCCCACTGAATACGCCCGGTGTGATCTCCGGGCCGCCGCTGGAAGGTTGACGGAGGCGTTTAACATATACCCTCTCGTCAGACCACGCAATTGAGAAATCTAGAAGTTCACCGGAAATCCCGTGTATGGAGCAGAAGCCAGGTCTGGTTACTTTACGACACACTCTTGATCCGCCTTAAAAGCGCAACATTCCGAGTCGTGCTACCGCTGGCACATTACCCAGTCTGAAAACCTTCCCTGAGGATGCGGCCCGCGCGATACAAACGCATCCCCCAAACGGGTGAAACGAAACTTTAAGGGCGCTTCATGTAATCAGGGTTGTCAGGAGAAGAATCAACCCACTTTGTCGCCGGCTATTTGTTTTCTGGAGCAGAGACTTAACCTGAGATCGGGTGGTCTCGAGAGAGACGCCACGAACAGCTGCTATTTCAGCGAGCGTCGAGCCAGCACGGAGATGGGTGGCAACTTCAATTTCAGCGGCGGTCAATGAGAACAGGCTCTTGAGGAGTTTGGTCGGGTTTTCAAGCGTGCCGGCAGGATCAGTAATCAACAAGAGGGCATGTCCGGATGGCGTGTGCCCGCCCGTCAAGTTGACGCGAAGAGGCATCACGCGAACGAACAAGGGGCGCCGACCAGCCCTCCTTTCAAGAGCTATGGCTCCAACAGCTTGCGACGTACTTGCCTGGGTACCGGAAATTGCGCCGGTGATCAGTGCCTTCAACTTTGATTGTTGTGAGACGTCGGCGGCGATAATTCTGTTGCGGCGAAGCATCACGCCGTCGCCAGAGTTCGCCATTGCTTCCCCTGAGCGGTTCATATACACAACACGCCCAGCAGCATCGAGCACGAAGGCCGCAGCAAAGGCGTGCTCAAGAGCGGCCTCGGCGCGCGCAGCGCGTAGGTTGGCATTGGCGAGTTGACAACGAGGGGCCTGGGCTGCTCGCGCGGGCGATAAGGCACACTCAATCAAATGGGGCGTCTCGGGATTGAATTCACCGATAGCCGCTCCGCGACACGCGCCAAAGGCATCGAAGTGCGCCGTCGTACTAGCTAACGGCAATATCGCTCGATGAGGTAGGTCAAAGCGCCCCAGAATGTCATCATGTACATCGGTTCTTTCAAGCTGTTTCTGGGAAATCCATTCTCTACCGAGGGCGATCCCCGTGATTGGTTCACGCAGGACAAAATGGGAGGCATCGGATTCTGCCACAGACCCGTTAAGTGATTCTTTAGTATTTTTCTCAGGACTGGACATATTGGCTGCCCCTCATCGATCGAAGCGTAAGGTATGTGGCTCTCCTGGGAGAGAAAGCCGTGTCGGCTCGTACTACCAGCAGCCACCGGTGGATCTGGTTTTCTGCCTTCAACAAGTAAGGCGACACATGTTTGCAAATGGGGTCATCAGTGCAAAGAAAGAACGGGAAATCGGGTGTGCGAGCTGCTTCACGACCTCCGGAGCTTGCGTCGATCGGGAAATCCGGGAATGCGCCTTACCCTGGGTTAGAATTGCGGTCCAATGGGCAGGTAAGGCGGCGCATGGAACATCCTGAAGATCACAGTGGAGAGGTAACCGCCCTCCTGGCGCAACTGGGGGAGGGTAATCAACAGGCAGCATCCCAGCTAATTCCACTGGTGTACAAGGAGTTACATAGGTTAGCGGCCGCGTACATGCGGCGGGAGCGGATCGATCATACTCTGCAGCCGACGGCGCTGGTACACGAGGCCTATATCAAGCTGGTCCAGCACCACTCGATTGACTGGCAGAGCCGGGCACATTTTTTCGGCATTGCTGCTCAAGTCATGCGCCGAATACTCGTCGATCATGCCCGAGGACATCTGCGAGATAAGCGAGGCGGCGGACAGAAAGCGGTTCCGATCGATGAGGCTCTGGCCTTCGCTCCCGAGCAGTCGGGCGAGCTTCTCAAACTGGACGAGGCCCTCGAACGCCTGACCAAACTGGACCCGCGGCAGGGCAAAATTGTCGAATTGCGATTTTTTGGTGGATTAACCGTAGAACAAACGGCAGACTTGCTTGGAATCTCACCCAAAACGGTGAAGCGCGACTGGAGCATGGCCAAAGCGTGGCTGCACGGAGAGCTCAAAGCAAACCATGGCGACACAACGGGATAACTGGGCGGCGGTGAAAGCGCTCTTCGAGTCCGCCCTGGAACAGGATCCGGCGCAGCGTTCCTCATTTTTGAAGGAGCAGTCATCGGACGCCACCATACGCGCCGAGGTCGAACGACTGCTCGCCGAACACGACCAAGCGGGAACATTTCTCTCCACGCCGCCTGTGGGTAATCTGGCCGTTGAGGCTGAGGCCGCCGTCCCAAAGTTTACGGAAGGGGCGATGCTGGCGGGACGATTCCGCATACTCCACTTCATCGCCGCCGGCGGGATGGGCGAGGTTTACAAAGCCGTGGATACCCGGCTGGGCCGGGAGGTCGCCATCAAGGTTGTGCCTGAATCCTTCGGCCAACGATTTGAGACTGAAGCTCACACCATCGCCTCGCTCAACCATCCCTGCATTTGCGCACTGCACGACATCGGTTCCAACTACCTGGTCATGGAATACCTTGAGGGCGAGACCCTGGCCGCTCGCATCAAGCGAGGGCCGCTGCCGCTCCACGAGGTACTCAGGATCGCCATTGCCACGGCCAGCGCGCTGGGCGCCGCTCACCGCAGGGGTATTGTCCATCGCGACCTGAAACCGGGCAACATCATGCTCACGGCTACCGGAGCGAAGCTGCTGGATTTTGGCCTGGCGAAATATCAGCCGGGTACCCCGGTTACTGAAAAAACCATGACCCGCTCGATTACCGGCGACGCGCAGGTAGTGGGCACGCTGCTCTATATGTCGCCCGAGCAATTGCAAGGGAAGCCGGCTGATGTGCGCAGCGATATCTTTGCCTTTGGCGCGGTGCTCTACGAGATGCTGACCGGCAAGCGCGCGTTCGAACGCAAGTCCAGTTCCGACATCATCATCGCGGTGGCCCGCGAGGAGCCGACGCCGCTGCGCGACCTGGTGAAGGATGTTCCGGAGGAGCTGAAACGAATCGTCAAGCGCTGCTTGCGCAAACAGCCCGTGGACAGATACCAGTCAATCGCAGATGTGGAACGGGAACTGGAAGAATGCCGCGCGCTCACCACCGGGCCCATTAGCGGTGTCAATCTGAAGGTATTGCTGCGGCGGAGTAGGCAACCACGGGTGGCCCTGCCTGCGCTCGCCATCTTGCTGGCCGTGGGTTTGCTGCTCGCATGGTGGTTAAACCACGCAGCCAGAGTGCAGTGGGCCCGGGAGCAGGCGTTGCCACAGATCGCAAAGCTGATCGCCGGGGACGGGGATAACACCGGCGCCGCCTATGCGCTTGCAGTTCAGGCAGAACGCTACATTCCTCATGACCCGGCGCTGGTGAAACTATGGCCCGAAATCGCCTGGTCGACTTCCATCACCACCACAGCCCCGGGCGCCGCTGTCTATCGCAAGGATTACAACGCACCGGATTCGGCGTGGGAGCTGGTTGGCCGAACACCCATCAAGAATGTCAGGGTACCCCTCGTCGATATGCGATGGAAGTTCGAAAAAAAAGGCTTCACCACGGTGGAGAGAGCTTACTTTCCGGATGGCACTTTTCCCGATGGCCCGCTCAGCGTAACGATGAACGAGGAAGCGAGAGCTCCCGCGGACATGGTTTTCGTCGACTTAGGCGCGAAGGGTGCAGAGGCCACGCTCTACGGGTTGATCGGCGGTTTCGAATTGTTGCCTCCTGTGCCGCTCAGTTCCTATTGGATAGACAGGTACGAGGTCACCAACCGGCAGTTTAAGGAGTTCATCGATCAGGGTGGGTATCGAAAAAAGGAATACTGGAAGCAAGACTTCGTGAAGGACGGAAATGCTCTTTCCTGGGAGCAGGCGATGGCCTTGTTTCGGGATACGACCGGGAGACCAGGTCCAGCCGGTTGGGTGCAAAGCGACTACCCGGCCGGCCAGGAAGACTTCCCGGTATCCGGGGTGAGTTGGTACGAGGCGGCCGCTTACGCTGAATTCGCGGGTAAATCGCTGCCGACGATCTATCACTGGAACAGCGCCGCGGGTCCTGGAGATGGCGAAAGCATCATCCCACTTAGTAACTTCGCCGGGCAAGGGCCGGCGCGGGTGGGGGCATACCGCGGTATAAGCTGGGCGGGCGCCTACGATACCGCGGGCAACGTCAAGGAATGGTGCCTGAACGAAGCGACCTCTGGGAAGCGATACATCCTCGGGGGCGCCGCGGACGATCCAACTTATATGTTCAACCAGGTAGATGCCCGGTCGCCCTTCGATCGCTCTGCCTATTTCGGTTTTCGTTGCGCGAAGTACACGATCACCGGCGCATCTGCCAAGGCCGCCGATCCGATCGCCATGCAGGGGCGGGATTACAGCCGAGAAAAGCCCGTATCCGATAAGCTCTTCCAAGTCTACAAGAGTCTTTACTCTTACGATAAAACGCCACTCCATGCAGTGGTTGAGTCCAGGGAGCAAAGCGAAGACTGGACACTGCAGAAGATCACATTCGATGCGGCTTATGATAATGAGCGGATGAGCGCATATCTCTTCCTGCCTAAGAAAGGCAAGCCGCCGTACGAAACTCTGGTGTATTTTCCTGCTTCCGGCGCCCTTCGGCGGCGCACGCCGGACGCACTGGGACTGCAAGTGGGAAACTTTACGTTTATCCTGAAGAGCGGCCGGGCGGTGATCGTTCCCGTTTACAAGGGAACTTACGACCGCGGCGATGGCACGAAATCGGTTTTTCCCAACACTACAATTGCCTACCGTGATCACGTGGTCGCATGGTCTAAAGACCTGGGGCGCTCGTTAGACTATCTCGAAACACGTCCCGACATAGACCACAGCAAAGTGGGGTACTTTGGCTTTAGCTGGGGAGCCGCGATGGGATCTCTGCTGCCGGCAGTGGAAGATCGCATCAAAGTTTGCGTTCTTCTGTCGCCAGGCTTTTGGTATCAGAAGCGGTTACCCGAAGTGGATCAAATCAACTTTGCCCCACGGGTAAAAGTTCCGGTGCTGATGCTGAATGGACGGTTTGATTTTACCTTTCCGCCAGAATCCTCCCAGGAACCGATGTTTCACCTGCTAGGAACACCAAACGGCCAAAAGCGTCGCGTGGTCTACGATACCGGACACGACCTCCCAGGGGCTAATCAGATTCAGGAGAGCCTTGACTGGCTGGACCGCTACCTGGGACCGGTCAATTAGGTCGGACGGGCCTTTGTCGATCCGGCGATACATCGAGATGTGGCGGGGCTATAAAGGTCTCTGTGTGCGAACTGCCGTACACTATCCCACTCAAGCCAAAGGACGGCTTGAATCGGACACCAAGAATTTGTTGCCGGTGTGGCAAAAACTATGGTCCGCCCCCTTGGACTCACTTCCGGATCGGCCGGTTCTCACGCAGGCTCTATAAGGGCGGCACTGGCCCCTTTTTAAGCTACCACCGTGTCTCACTTCTGGGTCCAGTCAATTCCTTTGCACACAATTTCTGGCGAAGCAGTTTACTTCACGGGCCCCAGATACTTGTCCAGCCAGTCGAGCGTTTCTTTAACCACCGCCGTGCGAGGAGTGTCATGCCCGGTGTCGTAAACCACGCGTCGCTTGTGCTCCTTAGGGGTGCCCAGCAAACGGAACATCGGCTCCTGCGAGGTTGGTGGCGGGAAGTAGTAATCGAAACGGCCATTCAACATGAGAATGGGGGCCTTCACCCGCGGGGCAAAGTTGATCTGGTCTACCTGGGGCACACACGGAGCGGGGAAGAACCCTGGCGAATCCAACACCACGGCTTTGAAACGATCTTCAACAGCTGGAAAGACCGCTCCTAGTGCGGCTCCCCAACTAACTCCCATATAAGCAAGTCTCCCGTGATCGATATCCGGCCGCGTTTCCAGGTAGTCGATGGACCGTCCTAGATCCTGGTACCACTCGATCACGTGGTCTCGATAGTTATTGGTCACATTGGGGCGACTGGTCTTTAGGCCATCTCCCCGTTCGTAGGTTGATTTGTAAATTGGAAACAGTACAGCCCGACCACTCTTGATTACGTAATCGTACAAGTCGGTTCGCAGTTGCGTAGTGCTGGATCGATCGAACACGGCATCGACCCCAGGAAAATAAACGACAGTTTGAAACGGGGGCGAAGCCTTTTTTGGTAAGAAGAGATAGGCGGCCATGCGCTCACGGTTATAGGCTGCATCGAACGTGATTCTTTGTTTGGTCCAGTCCTCCGTCACTTCCGTTGACTCGACCACCGCGCGAAGTGGCGTTTTGTCGTAGGCGAAAAGGCTCTTGTATGCAGCGAACACTTCATCCGAAACCGGCACCTCTCGACTGTAATCTCGAGTTTGCGGCCTCAGAGGTTCGCCGGCCTTAACGTACTCCTGAGTCATCACATACCGGGCGGTTCGAAATCCGAAGTTGGCCGCCCGTTCAAACGGCGGTCGGGCATCGGGCTCGTTGAACAAATAGGTCGGGTCGTTCCAGGCGCCCCCCATAATGTAGCGTTGGTGAGAGGCATCCTCATTCAAGCACCACTCCTTCACATTGCCGGCCATGTCGTAGGCGCCTGTCCAGCTCATGCCAGCGTACTGTCCCACACGGACGGGCTGCTGTCCGGAAAAATTGCTGAAAGGAATGATATTCGGGCCGTCCCAGGCACCAGCGGCGATGGCCCAGTGATAGACCGTGGGCAGCCTTGTGCCGGTGAACTCCGCGTAGGCCGCTGCTTCAAACCAGCTCACTCCGGTTACCGGAAAATCGTCCTGTCCGCGAGGATATTCCCCCGCGACCCAGTTCGCCGGCCCAGGCCGGCCTGTACTATCCTTAAACCGCGCCATCGCGTCCGCCCAGGAAAGCGTGTGCCCCTCCCGGACGAACGGCTGCTTCCAGTACTCCCGTTTGCTATATCCCCCCTGGTCTAAGAACCGCTTGAACTCCCGATTCGTCACCTCGAATTTGTCGATCCAGAAGTCCTGGAACGGAATGCGCGGCAGATATTCCAGCCCAGCGGTGAGTCCAAAGAGCGAAACCGGCGTGCTTTTCGGGGCCGGGGCCTTGATATCCACGTAGACCATTCCCGGGGGACCCTTGCCCTCCGCGACCATCTTCGCCGTAACCGGGGGCGAGGGGGCGTCGTCCTCGCCATAAAAGAATGCCATCTCTAAGGTTACAAAACCCTTCTTCTCAAAGCGCCATCGCGAATCCACCGCCGGGAGTCTCAGCTGTTTGATAGGCGTTTCCCCCACGGCTCTCCAGGGAGAATCGGGCTTGTCGTAATCTTTGACCTCGACCGTGGCGCCTGACGGAGTGGAGAGAACTGCGGTCGACCAGGAAGTCTGCGGCCATAACTTTGCCAGTGCCGGATCGTGCGGAATGTACCGCTCAGCTTGTACTGCAAGATCGTAGGCTTTGCGGAAATTCTCCTGCTCGATGAGCTGCGTGATTTCCGGCAGAGCTTGCTCTTTGGCCCACCGTACTTTCCCAACGTGACGCACCCACCAAGCGGAGAGCCCACTCACAGCCAGCATAATGAGCAGAAGAACCAGCGCAACTCGGGGCCGCCTGCTACGCCGCAGCAGGCCCTTCAAATTGATTCCGCTGGCGGATCCGGTAATGAGGGAGCGGCACTCTTGCAATTCTTGCTCGACCTGAGTGATCGATGCATATCGTTCTTCTGGCTGCTTGCGCAGGCACTTCTTAACTAACTGCCTGAGCTCATCGGGCACATCGCGCACCAGTTCGCGGAGCGGCCTGGGCTCTTCGCTCGACACCGCGACGATGATGCCGGCACTGGACTGGCGATCGAAGGCTCGCTTGCCGCTCAGCATCTCGTACACCACGGAACCGAAGGCGAAGATATCGCTGCGGGCATCAGCCGGCTTGCCCTGCAGTTGTTCCGGGGCCATGTAGAGCAGGGTACCGACCACCCGCGCGTCATCTGAGATAGGCGCCGTCAGGGTTTCTTCGCCGGCGACACTCAGCTGCTCGTATTTGGCAAGTCCGAAATCCAGCAGTTTGGCACCGCTTTGGGTGAGCATGATGTTGCCGGGCTTCAGATCGCGATGCACGATACCCTTGGTGTGCGCCGAGCCGAGCGCGCTGGCGGTGGCGATCGCGATGTTGAGCGTCTCGCTAAGTGAAAGGGGACCCCTCTTGATGCGGGCGGCCAGGGTCTCGCCTTCGAGATACTCCATGACCAGGTAATTGGGGCCGATGTCGTGCAGTGCGCAGATGGAGGGATGATTGAGGGAAGCGATGGTGCGAGCTTCTCGCTCGAAGCGCTGGCTGAAGGTCTCAGACACCAGTTTGATGGCGACTTGCCGGCCAAGGCGGGTGTCGACGGCTTTGTAAACCTCTCCCATACCTCCGGCGGCGATGAAACCGAGAATGCGAAATCTGTCGGCCAGGATCTGCCCTTCGGCAAGGCCGGGCACCCGAGCCAAATCTTTTGCGTCAAACGGCAGGTCGCGGACGACCGGCGTGGAAAGAAAGGTACATGCCTCCTGGTGCTCCCGCAGCAGCCGTTCGACCTCGGAACGCAGGCGCTCGTCAGAGCAATGTTCCATCAGAAAGGAGGACCGGCCGGCTGGCTCTTGATCGAGGGCAGCTTCGAAAAGGGCTTTGACGGTTTCCCAATGCTCCTGCTGCGTTGCCATAGCTAAGCTTTCAGTTCCCCGTGGAGCCAAGCCATAGCCATACTCCAGTCTCGTTTTACGGTTTTGGGGGAGATTTCGAGAGCCTCGGCGGTTTCTTCCGCGGTGAGTCCGGCGAAGAAGTGCAATTCTACTATCTGGCTTTGTCGTTGGTCGAGCTGACCCACCTTTCCAGCGCCTCAATCGATCTTCAGCAGATCGTGAGATCATCTTACGGCTCTACCTTGGACCACTACTTGAACAATTGCAAGGCTGAGCCGCTAAGCGTGTGGGCTCGTTATGAGCTGCGTTTGGGATGGTCCATGGTTTCTTTGTCCCAGGTTTCCTGGCCGTTCAGCCGCATCCACACCCGCTAGTCGAGACTTGCCACCACGCGCTGGCCCAGGCGGCGGTAACTTTCAAACTGCGACTCCGTGAACCACTGCTCGGCAGTGGAATCGTGAGGAAAGTTTTCGTGCTCCAACTTGTAGCTCTGCACGTCGCCAGGAACGTTGGGCAACTCAACACTACCCGGGACAGGGGCGGCGGGTATATCTCCGTCTCCTGGTGGCCGGGGCACAAAGCCGGTGAGCGAAGACTTGATGTACAACACCGTGCCTTCTTGCCCAACCGGAGTTTCCGGATAACGAATGGTTCCCTGGGCAATGTGTGCAGGGCTCAGCTTGCTATTGGTATTGGGAGTCAGGGTCGAGAAATCGAGGTGAATTTCGGCGCCAAAATCGATGCGGCACTTGCGGATGGCTCCGCCAATGCCTTCATAGGTGTATCGACCATCCTCTTCGGCATCGCAGATCACAATCTTGTAGCAGCGTCGCCTGACCAGCTCATACAAACCCATGTTGTCGAAATGGCCCCCATCGGTCAGATAGACATACTTCGCAGTATCGTTCACACCCCCCAGCAGTTCGCTGCTCAGCCACTTAGGAGCGAACCTGGGAGAAGGCGGAATGCTCTCGCCGGGAGATGCACCCAGCTTCTGCCCGGCTAACTCAGAACATCGTGGATTGGGGACCCAAAGACCGAGCCGCACGTCGAACATAGTCATCAGGAATGCAGTCGCAGGATTGGTGTGGTAGCCCCAGTTAGGACTTACCGCCGCCCCGGAAGCGGCCATTGCGGTAGCGATGTCGGGGCCACCCTGGTAGAGAAACTCGGTGGGGACAAAACCATTGAACCGCAGGTTTTTTCTTCCTTCGGTCCAGCCGACTGTGTAACCGCTGTAGAACGGAGTGAAGGCGAAGGACGCAGCCTTACGCTCCTGCCACGCCAGATCTTCTCCCAGGGTGATGTTCATGGTGCAGCAGAAGAGCGGAATCGGACCCGGGTAAGACCTGTGGAGAGTCAGCTCGGCGATCTTCAGATTGTCGGTATCATGCTGATCAAAACCGGTCACCGGGCTGGGACTGCGCGTCAGGTTGGAAGCACCCAGGTAGCAGCGGGTCAAGCGGTCGCGATAGAAGGTGTGCATGGAAAACTCGTTGATATCCAGGCGCCAGCCCAGCAGCCCGGCGATCACCAGGATTGCAGCGATGGCCGTCAGCCAGAAGCGGGTGTCATTTCCAGCAAAGAGCGCGTCCGCCAGGGGACCGTGTAGCTTTTCCAGCACCAGCGATAGCACAAATACCAGCCCGGCGATGTATACATAGGGGCCGATCAGGATTACGGCTTCAAGGGCCTTGCTTCCGGCGCCGCCCCCAGTGGACGGATCTCCGCTGGTCCGGCTACTCTTACCGCCCAATACACTGACGGCGGTGGTGCCCAACCAACCCAACACTGCAGGCCATTTGATCCAGCCCCACGTATAGGGAAGTACGAGAATCGCCGGTATAAGCAAGGCAGAACCACAAAGAAAGATCCAGCTTATGCCGATCAACAGGGAGTAGCCGCGGATGCGCCCCAACCACTCACCCAGCCAGTCAGGAAAGTCTTTCCCGATGAAACCGGAGGCGACGATCATGGTGACGGGAGCAAGCCAGAAAAACAGCAAGGTGCTGAGCACGATCTGCAGCGAGAGTGGGTTGCTGAGATGGAGCCAGGCGGCCACGTCGAGCAGCATCGACGAGCGCTCGAGCGCAGCAATGGCCACTGCCCCGACGGTGCCGAATAACGCCGCCGGAATCGCCAGCACCGCCAGCCGGAGGGCCTGGCAAGCAGAGACTGTGCGTGCGAAGCGCGTTGCGTTCTTCTTTCGCTCCTCGCGTTCCTGGTAACGCGCCTTCATCACCTGGAACAAAGCGCCGCCGGCAAAGGTCTCCGTCCACACCAGCAAAAGCAGCAGCAGGAACAGCCCTACCGGATAGGCGTCGCTTGGGAGGCGGTGGAGAGTGATGTGCGCCAGCAGGATGCCGAACGCCAGCAGCAGGTAAAGCATGAAGTTGGCAAACAATACCTGGTAGCGGCGAAGCAATGGAACGTAGTCGGAGAGGCGTTTGGCCTTGTCAGTGGCCTTAAGGGCGAAATCGTACTCCCTGCGCAGCAATAGGGCGATGAGCACGGTGCCCGCGAGAAAGCACCCCAGAGCAGCCCACGTTTCTGTCCCGATGCCCTTGGCATGGCTCAGCACAGTGAAAATTCCCGGCAGCGTCCAGTCCCCGTGCCAATATGCTGTGAACAAACTAGGGAAAGATCTCCCAGACGGGAGAGAGACTGGCGTCGAGACAGCGGTCAGGCGCACGCGGGGCGCGAGCAGGTGAGGGAAGCAAAGGATGCCGCAAAAGATAGAGATGAGTAGCGTCTGGTTTAATGAGACGTTGCGAATCCAGATAGCGACCGCCGACCAGGTATCGCTGGTAAGCAGACCCACGTGGGGAGTGAGGTAGTTGCTGTATCTGCGCAGCCACTGGATCTGACGCGGCCACACTGTTTGATATCTTGTCCCGTTCTCGCGCCCGGGCAAGGGTGTCAACCGGTAGGCTACGTGATCCCACGCCGTCAGTAGGTCCTCATTGTAATTGGCTCCGTCTGGATGCTTGCTGGTTTCCTCCATGGTTCTGCGTTTGAGCCACGCAGCCAGCCAGCCGTGAATATAGCCGCCGCCTGAAACACTGGAGAGATAATCGAACCCGTTCAACCAACCGCGCTTGGCCAGTCCCTGCAAGATGCCCAGGTTGAAGGTGGCGCTTCGTATACCGCCGCCAGAAAAGCAGATACCCGCAACTTTGTTGTTGCGGGCCCATTGGTAGATGTCTCCTGGGTCAAATTGCGAAGGAGCGGCGGTGGCAGCGCGGGGCTCGAACACCGGGATGTCCTGGTCGAGATGGTGTAAAAGGCGTCGTTCCCTGATCGCGGAAGCTTCCTGTTCCAACAGCCACTTGCTCGGCGTGTAATGCACGATGAAGGCAAGAGCCTCCTGCAGGGCAGGGTACATATATAGTTGCTCGTACTTCAGATCCCGTCCGCATATACCGGCGGCAAGAGAAAAGCGGACGATCAGGTCAGTGGGCAGCGGGTCGGTCCCAAACTTGGCGTGAACTTCGCCGAGCAACCGTGCGATGTAATCGTTCTGCGCCATTGATTCGTCCTCCCTTGGCACTGTACCGGTTACGGCGCGCAGTATCTACCCGATCGATGGGTGAAGGGGAAGTCGGACTGGCTGTCCAACTTCCCCTGCTGCTCCACAGTCCACAGCAGCTAACGGCAACCTGTCACTGATTATCCCTCTGAACCGAGGGTCCACCGCTTAATGGGATGACGGGGCAGTACCCCGATCTACCGTAGGCCGCCGGCAAAGTCTACGGCGCATGAAAACCTCCTGACTCTCGACGGCAATGGACTTATCCGCGGGACCATACGATAACAGTGAACGAGAAGCCGGAGGCGTTACAGGAATTTGTTCGCGGGTTACTTAAGACCAGCAGATATAGTTGCAATCATGAAGGGAGTTCTTTCCACGCTGGTTCTCGTGGCCGTCTCGGCACCCGCGGCGCTGTATGCGCAGTCCTGCGAGAATCTTTCGAAATTGGCTTCGCCGCAAGTCTCCATTAGCCTCGCCCAGGTGACCCGCTCTGGCACCTTCACCATCCCTGACAGCACCAGAGACTTTTCCGGGTTGCCGGCGTTCTGTCGCGTTGCCGCCAAACTCAAACCTGGCAGCGACTCGGAGATAGGAATGGAACTATGGCTGCCCCTGACCGGGTGGAACGGCAAATACCTCGCGGCCGGCAGCGGTGGATGGGGAGGCAGCATCGATTACGGTGAGCTGGCCGACGCGCTCCGTCGCGGTTACGCAACCAGCGCCACCGACGACGGCCATAGCGGCCAGGGCGCCCGCTTTCTCATGGGCCATCCGGAGAAGTTCGTCGACTTTGCTTATCGGGCCGAACATGAAATGACGGTGGAGGCGAAAGCGATGATCAAAGCCTTCTATGCCCGCGATGCGCGCTACTCCTATTGGGACGGCTGTTCCGGCGGTGGGCGTGAGGGCCTGCTGCAGGCAGCCCGCTATCCCGATGAGTTCGACGGCATTGTCGCCGGCGACCCGGCCAATGTTCGCCGCAATGCATGGGCGCTGTGGCTGGCAAACCAGACCTTCAAAGACCCAGCCGCCTATATCCCACCCAGCAAGTATCCGATGATTCATCAGGCCGTGCTCGACGCTTGCGACGCCAACGACGGGCTGAAAGATGGACTGATTCAAAACCCGGAGAGCTGCCACATCGATTTCAAGACGCTCGAGTGCAAGGCCGGCGATGCTCCCGATTGCCTTACCCCGCGCCAGGTGCAAAGTGCGCAGACTATGATCAGCCCCGCCCGGGATGCTCAGGGCAACGTCCTCTTCGAACGCCTGGAGCCCGGCACCGAGCTTCGCTGGGGGCGCCTGGCCGGAGGTCCACAACCCGCCGACCTTTTTGTCGACCAGTTCCGCTATGTTGTCTATAAAGACCCCAACTGGGACTGGCGCAGCTTCGACCTGGACCGCGATTCGGCAAAGGCGAACGCAATCGATAAGGATGTTGACGAGCTCGACCCGCATCTTGCGGCTTTTGCCAGCCACCATGGCAAGCTGCTGCTCTATCACGGCTGGGCAGACCAGCAGGTCGCACCGGGCTCTACGGTCGATTTCTACAAACAGGCGGTTGCGCTGAGCGGAGATGCCGCACAGGCTTCCAATTGGATTCGCCTGTTCATGGTGCCGGGCATGGGACACTGCTCCGGCGGAGAAGGTCCCGACACTTTCGATGCGGTCAGCGCCATCGAACAGTGGGTCGAACAGGGACGAGCCCCTGACAAGATCATCGCTTCCCATCAGACGGCAGGGAAGCCCGATCGCACGCGGCCGCTGTGCCCGTATCCTCAGGTTGCCCGTTATCAAGGCAGCGGAAGCATCGACGAGGCCTCGAATTTTACCTGCAGCGCATCGCAGTAAAGCGTTCGGACGGGGTAGGCATCCTTGGAAATCAGGCAGGTTAAATCGTTTGTCGCGGTCGCGAATCTACTAAGCTTCAGCCAGGCGGCTCGAAAACTACATTTGTCGCAACCTGCGTTGAGCGCACAGGTCAAAGCTCTCGAAGCCCACCTGGGTGTTTTGTTGCTGGAACGCAATCGGCGCACGGTCAAGCTGACTGCGGCGGGAAAGGTATTACTGGACGACGCAGAACTGCTGTTGCAGCAGATTGCAGAGATGGAACTGCGGGTGGCGCGGATATCATCCGGGGATCTGGGCCATCTCAGGATCGGCTTTGTCGCGTCGGCAACACTGGAACTGGTACCTGCTATCACGCTTGCGTTTCGGAAGCGTTATCCGCGGGTCAGTCTCGAACTCAAGAACATGCCCACTGTGCAGCAGCTAGAGGCGCTACGGGCGGGCACGATTGACGCCGGATTTGTGCGCATGCCATTGATCGCTCAGGATCTCTCGATCGAGCTGGTGCACCGGGAGCCTTTCGCGATGGTTCTCTCCAGGAGTCATCCGCTGGCTCGTAAGAAGGATTTGGCCGTGAAGGATCTGGCTCGTGAGCCCTTCATTGCTTATGGCCGGAGATGGGCGCCGGATTTCTACGACCACTGGACGGGGATTTGCCGGCGCGCGGGATTCACCCCAACCGTAATTCAAGAGACGGCGGAAATGGCGACGGCGTTGGCGTTGGTTGCGGCCGGGCTTGGAGTTGCCATCCTTCCCGAAGGCATCACAAAGCGCAGCCAGAGAGTTTTCAAGGCCAAGACTTTGAAGCAGGAAAAGGCGTACTCCGAGATCGGAATCGCTACCCGGCAGGATACGGAAACGCCACTGTTGCGACACCTGATCACAACCGCGAAGGATTTTGTCAAACGATAGTTCGCAGCCAGTTATTTGTTTTGACTATCACTGTCATTCAAACATACGTTTAGCCTTATATCGCTCCGGCCTCTCTAATTACACAGGAGGCAGGAACATGAAGCTACTTACGGACGCGGATGGGATGGAGCAAAGCAGAGTCGTGACGCGGAGGAGCTTTGTTGGCGCCGCTGCGCTTGCGAGCGCGGGGTTTTTCAGCATGGGCGCGGGCGCACAAACCCGCCAGGAGCAGCTGGCCGGGCGCCAGGGAAAGAACGCAAGCGATCCTGGCCCCGAGAACGGGTCGCTGCTGGATGAGAATCCCGATTCCAACCTGCCGCCGTTCACCGACCATGGAAATCCCGGGCCCATCTGGTTTTCCTTCGACCTGGTACCAAAACGCGTCCAGGCCGGCGGATGGACGCACCAGGTAACGCAGCGGGAGCTGCCTCCGTCAATGGACCTGGCAGGTGTCAATATGCGGTTAACCGCAGGCTCGTTCCGCGAATTGCACTGGCACACGGCGGACGAGTGGGCGATTATGCTGACCGGAAAAGCTCGTATCAGCGTGATGCAGCCTGATGGAAAGATGTTTATCGATGACGTGGAAGCCGGCGACTTGTGGTATTTTCCGGCGGGCTTTCCCCATTCGATCCAGGGCCTGGAAGGGGACGGCTGCGAATTTCTTCTGGTGTTCGCCGAGGGCCGTTTTTCTGAGGACGATACCTTCCTGCTCTCAGAGTTTGTGGCTCACACATCTCCCGAGCTGGTCCAGAAGAACATGGGATGGTCGAGACAGGAGTTTGACCAATTGCCGCCGACCGAGCTCTATATCTTTGAGGCGCCCCTCCCCGGACCTCTGGAGGACGATAAGCGCTTTCTGGGAGAACATCTGGAGACGGAAAACAAGTACACCTTCAAAATGGCAAGCATGCCGCCCACGCACAGAACCTCCGGCGGCGAGGTGCGGGTGGTTGACTCTACCAACTTTCCCGTGGCCACTCATATTGCCGCAGCCATGGTGACCATTAAGCCCGGCGGTCTGCGCGAGATGCACTGGCATCCGAATGTGAGTGAATGGCAGTACTGGATCAGAGGGAAGGGGCGCATGACCGTTGTGACCACCGGCGCCAGAGCGCGCACCATGGATTTCAATGCCAATGACGTCGGCTACGTTCCATCCATGGCTGGCCACTGCATTGAAAATACCGGTACGGAGGACCTCGTCTTCTTGGAGATGTTCAAGGCTGATCGCTTTATGGACGTTTCTCTCAATCAGTGGATCGCGCGTATGCCGGACAAGATGGCGGAAGCCCACCTGAAACTTGCTGCCTCCGCCATTCGGAAGGTTCCGCAGGGTCGGTACGACATTTTGCCGAAGTAGGCTCGGGAGTCTTTTTCCCCGAGATCCCAGGCTCCTTGGAATTAATTCCGGGAGCCTGCGTAATTTGGTGTGCTTTATCCGTATACCCCACGTATGACCGAATACTATGGGACATTGACGACGGGATTGAATAGCGATACGCAGCAGATTGCACGTGGTCTTCGCGCACGCGATGTCCTCCTCCTCCACGCCCTGGTGGAGCAATACCAGTATCGTCTTGTCCGCTATCTCATATACCTGCTGGGAAGGCGCGATGAGGTGGATGACCTGGTACAGGAAACCTGGCTTCGCGTTCTTGAGCGCGGCCGTTCCTACGACGGACGATCTCGCTTTGAACCTTGGCTTTTCACCATCGCCCGCAACCTCACGATCGATCACCTGCGCAGGCGGCGAAACCTGAGTCTGGACCCGGAGGACGATACGGAGCAGGGCACCGCGGCTCAATCGCCTGCATCCAATGACCCGTCCCCATTTGTGCTCGCGGCGCGCACCGAAGATTCTCAGCGCCTTGCTCAATCGATGCAGACATTGAACTTTATCTATCGCGAAGTGCTCGTCCTTCGCTTTCAGGAGGATTTATCGCTGCAGGAAGTGGCCACCGTAGTAGGGGTACCAGTCAGTACAGTCGCTTCGAGAATTTATCGCGGTCTTCGAACGCTGCGGGAGCAGCTGGATGGAGGGAAGCATGAAAACTGACCACGCAACCATGCGGAATCTGATTGACAAAACTCTGGTTGGGGACGCGACGCCTCAGGAGGAGCAGTCTCTCCGGGAACACCTGCCAGCCTGCGCAGAATGTCAGGAATATCTCAGTGCCAGCACCCGAGTCATCGCCGGTCTCGGTGCCTTTTCGTTCGATGTCGATCCTGGACTCCAGACAAAAGTTCTTTGGTCGCTTAAGTTGCGCGCACAGCAACTTGAGGCCGTCCGGCCCAGTCGGCGAAGGATGGTTTGGGGCTGCACAGCCGCCGTGGCGTTGCTGGTTACCGGCTCTCTGATCGCTTTGCAATTTGGCAATCTGGTCGCGGCTTTCCTGAACCTGCCGCCCACGCAAATACAGCAGGTATTGCTGGCCTTGTGGGTCGTACCGTCGTTGTGCTTTTCACTGTTATTTCCTGTATTGCCCCGGTTGTTGGATCGGGAAGAGAGGTTTCTATGAAAATTCGCGAATTCTTGAGTGTCGTGCCTAGGGACGTTCAGCTTTGTGCGATGGCCCTGGTTTGCGGTGGCGTGCTGGTCGGGTTGGTTGCGGGATACTATACCGCCGCACCAGGAGCCGAGTTGCGGACCATAGCCGCGGATGGCAGCGCTGCCTTGGCCGGCTGCGTCCTGGCCGCTATCTGGCTCCTATGTCTCGGGTTTGTCTTTGCCGACGCCCGCCGGCGCGCCATGCCACCCGTCCCTTGGACACTGGTGGCCATGCTGGTGCCGAACCTGCTGGGCTTTCTTCTTTATTTTGTGATGCGCAAGCCGCTCACCGTACCTTGCCCCAGCTGTAACCGCCCGATTCTACCGGACCAGCCGTTCTGCTCCTGGTGCGGGACTTCCCATTTGCGGCCACTATCCGGTGACACTCCATCGCACCGCGGTTCTTCGGGGCTGGATTCCATCAACACGGCCTGCGTGCACGACGCTCCGTGACTGCTATTCTCGGGCTGTTCATGAATGGACACCAGAGGATGAAAACGGACACCGGCCAATCTCGCAGGGGCCCTGATTGGCCAAGTTACATCCCCAACAGTATTGGCCTCGCAAATGCACTGAGTACGGTAGCTTGAGAACTGGCTGCGGGGTGCGTGATGACTTCCTTCTGGCAGGATGTGCGCTACGGGCTACGGATGATCGTGAAGGCGCCGGGGTTTGCGGGGATTGCCATTCTGACGCTGGCGCTGGGGATTGGCGCAAACACGACCATATTCAGTTGGATCCATTCAACGCTGTTGAATCCTGTGCCGGGACTGGCGAGTCCGGGCGAAGTGGTGGCGCTGTCGCTCGGCAAGTCGAGTGAAAACGCATTCCCTTTTACCTACCCCGATTACGAGGCGATGCGCGACGGGCAACAGAGCCTTTCCGGCATCACCGTGTACAACGTCCCCTCGGCCGTCAGTTTGACGGGTAAGGGAAAGCCGGAACGCGCGTGGGGCGTGGTGGCGTCGGCGAATTATTTTGATGTCCTGGGGGTGCGGCCGATGCTCGGGCGCACCTTTGTGCCGGCAGAAGATGATAAGCCGAATGACGCGCCGGTGGTGGTGATCAGCTACCGGTTGTGGCAGACGCATTTCGGGGGTGATCCGCAGGTGGTTGGGCGGACGATGGACATCAACCAGCATCGCTACACCATCGTGGGAGTGGCGCCGGCGGTGTTCCAGGGAAGCCAGACGGGAATACGCTCGGACCTGTGGGTGCCGATCGCGATGGAACAGCAAATCCTCCCCCAGGGGGATTTGCTGCATGACCACCACTATTTCTGGCTTTTCGCTATGGGACGGTTGAAGCCGAGCGTGGCGCTCGCACAGGTGCAAGAGGAAATGACGCTCCGCATACAGCGGGAAGCGAAGAAATATCCTCAGGAACACAAAGGGCACGACACGGTTACGGTGTATCCGCTGTGGCGGGCGCCGTTTTCAGCGAATGCGCTCTTTTATCTGCTGCTGCCGATGTTGATGGCCATTTCGGGAGTGGTGCTGCTGCTGGCCTGCGCGAACGTGGCCAACCTGATGCTGGTGCGGTCGGTTTCACGGCGGAGGGAGATTGCGATCCGCATGTCGTTGGGCGCAACCCGATGGAGACTGGTGCGACAGCTCCTGGTGGAAAGCCTGGTGCTGGCGTTTGCGGGCGGGGGCATCGCGATGATGATCACTTTCTGGACCGCCGGATCCATGATGAAGTTCATGCCGCCAATGGACTTTCCGTTCCTGCTGAATATCCAGGCAGACCGCGCAGTACTGATGGCGACGGCATTGATTTCACTGCTGACGGGCGTGATTTTTGGGATCCTGCCGGCGCTGCGGGCCTCGGGTGAGGCGCCGGTGGCGGTGTTGAAGGAAGAGAGCGGGAGCTCGTCGGGAGCGCGGAGTAAGGGGCGGCTGGCGAGCGGGCTGGTGGTGGCGCAAATTTCACTTTCGCTGCTGTTGCTGGTTTGCGCGGGACTGTTCATTCGGAGCTTCCTGAGCGCGCAGCAGATCGATGCCGGGTTCAATGCGCGCGGAGTGCTGCTGGCTTCGTATGATCTTTTTCCGGCGGGGTATACCGAGGCCAATGGGATCGAGTTCGACCGCCAACTCGTGGCCAGGCTGGAGGCATTGCCGGGGGTGCAGTCGGTAGCGCTATCGAGCCGGGTGCCGCTGGCGTTGGCAGGCGGGTCAACCAGCGTGAAGCCCGAGGGGTACGTGGAGCAGCCGAACGAATCCATGGAAGTGCAGGATGGCATCGTGACTGCGAATTTTCTGAAGACCATGCAGATTCCGCTGCTGAGCGGGCGCGAATTCACCGCGGAGGATACGCTGAAAACCCAGCGCGTGGCCATCGTGAATCAAAATTTCGTCGACCGGTACTGGCCCCATCAGGACCCGATTGGGAAGCAAGTGCACTCCGATTTGACGAACGAGTTTTTTACCGTGGTAGGGCTGGCGCAGAACAGCAAAGTAAACACGTTGAATGAGGCGCCGACCCCATTTATTTATTTGCCGCTGTACCAGGTGTACCGGCCGAGCATGATGATCGCAGCGCGGGTGGTGGGCGATCCGCTGGGATACGCGTCGAGCGTGAAGAAAACGATTCAGGAATTGAACGGGGACCTGGTGGTTTACGACGTGACCACGCTCGAGACGCGCGAACAACTGGCGAGCTTCGTGCAGAGATTGGCGGGAACCTTTGTGGGCGCGTTCGGTCTGGTGGCGCTGGTGCTGGCGGCGGTGGGTATCTACGGCGTGACCTCATACACAACCCGGCAGCGCACGCACGAGATCGGGATTCGCATGGCGCTAGGGGCGGCGCGCGAGGATATTTTGAAGCTGGTGATCGGGCACGGGCTGCGGTTGACGCTGATCGGGGTAGGGCTGGGGCTAGTGGTCTCGTTTGCGCTGACGCGATTTTTGAGCAGCCAGTTATTCGGCGTGACCACCACGGACCTGCTGACGTTTTCCGGCGTGGCATTCTTGCTGTGCGCCGTGGCGATGGTGGCTTGTTATATTCCGGCGCGTCGCGCGATGCGTGTGGAACCTACGGTGGCACTGCGGTACGAATGAGCGCGCGGTATCCCACTCAAGCCCTCTTTTTGGGCTTGAGTGGGTTGGGAGTTTCAGTCGAAGAAGCTACGATCCTCGTCTGCCAGGTGCGCTTTCGCTGCCTGGACGTTGAAGGTGACACCGAGACCCGGCCGGTCCCACACCTTGATAAAACCTTTTTCGACGATCGGACTCGGTAGTCCATCGACAATGTCATACCACCAGTCAGGCTGGCCCAGCGGATACTCGAAGGCGATGTAGTTCTGCGGCAGGGCGGCCGCCACCTGGACATGAGCGGCCAGTCCAAAAAGCCCGTCGAAAACGCCGTGGGGCGCAATCTGGATGCCGTGAAGATCGGCGTATTCCGCGATCCACTTCATTTCCGCGATTCCACCTACGTCTTCCGGGTCGGGGCCCACAATATTCACCGCCTGCTTCTCGATCAGGTCTTTGAAGTTCTCCCGGAGGTAGATCTCCTCTCCGGTATGGATGGGGACCGTGGTACTCACGGTGACCTCGCGAAAAAGATCGGCGTTTGGATATGGCATGTAGTCGCCGGTGATAAGGTCTTCGAGCCATGCGATGCGGAGCGGTTCCATCGCCCGGGCAAAGGTGATCGCGTCCTTGACGGTCCAGCCTGGCCCACAGTCCAGGGCGAGCCCGATCTCGCTGCCGAGGACCTTCTTCATGGCTTCGACACAGGCGATCACGTTGTCGAGGCCGCGCTCGGTCATCATGCCGCGATCGGCATGGGAGGCTCCTTTGCGCGGTGGTTCGTCGTACCACGCATTGGGCACGGCGGGCATCATCGCCGGATCGTGAAAGCCGACGGCCTGTTTAATCAGGGTGAACCCCTCTTTGGCGTCCTTCATCTTGGCCATGGTCTCGGCGTAATCCTGGGGAGTATGGCCGGTCATGGGGAAGCGGACCGCTCCGTTGTAGATTCGGACGCGGTCGCGGATCTTGCCGCCCAGCAGTTTGTAGACTGGCACTCCGGCCACCTGTCCGGCGATATCCCAGAGTGCGATCTCGATCGCGCTCACCGCCGCGCCCCAGGGCTTGAACGCACCCATCCGGCGAATCTTCAGCATCACGCGCGCGACGTCGGTCGGGTCTTCGCCCAGAAGATAGTCTTTATAGAAGAGCACCATCGGCTTGAGATAAGGCTTGTACGACTCGGCTTGGCCATACCCGGAGACGCCCTGATCGGTGACGATGCGCACCGTCGGGCTGCGCCCGATGATGGCGCAGCGCAGGTCGGTGATCTTGATGGGGACTTGCCCCGCGCGTTTTTCCGGAGCCGGTGAATTGCTTTTTTGCTGTGCGAATGCCTTTGCGGCTGCGGCTGCCGAGAGCGAGCCGATGAATCCTCTTCGTGTCCAGTGGGCCATCCATTCCTCCTTCTTAAGAGCCAGGTCCCGTGGCGGCTTGCATTCTGCCCCGAGCGCCTCCGCAATTCTATTCATTCTTGGCTCGACGTGGAAATTGAGGGAGGGGCCACGTTGGCCTCGGTGGAGGTCGCGGTTGGTTCCAGCAGACGCTGCATGATGGAGAGGCTCAACCATTTCCCAAACTTTTTGCCCGCCTCGGGCAAGGTTCCGATGGGCACAAAACCGAGCGATGCATGCAGCGCGACCGAGGGCACATTGACTCCGCAAATGCACGCGACCATGCTGTGACAGGCTTTGGCTTGGCAGCGCGAGACGAGTGCAGTCAAAAGAGCCTTGCCGACTCCATACCCGCGGCAGTCGGCCCGCACGTAAATGGAGTCTTCCACGGTGAAGCGATAGCCTGCGCGTGGGCGAAAGATTGCGGCGTAGCAGTAGCCTACGATGTAGCCGTCAAGCTCAGCGACTAAGTAAGGCAAGCCACACTCCGTCACCGTCTGGAGTCTGCGGCGCATGGTGGCTTCGCCCGGCGCGACCAGGTCAAAGGTGGCGGTGGTGTTTTCGACAAAGTGGGCATAGATCGCGGTCACGGCAGCCATATCCTCAGGCGTGGCCGGCCGCACCGAGCATTCGGCCTTCGGAGCCGCGGTTACGGAGCCGAAGGGAAGGGCGGGGAGGATGGGGCTGTCCCATGGATTCAGCCATGCTTCGCACTTTTGCAGGTGGCGATCAACTAGGGAGGCGTCCTCTTCTGCGGCGCGCTGGGCGAGATTTGGTAACGGCTTTCCTGGTGCGGCCGGGGTAGCACTGGTTGGCGGGGAGCAGCGTTCCAGGCCATAGAAGGATTTCAGGTACAGGCAAAGGAGTTCGTGACCTGCCATCGACGGATTTTGCATGGGCGTTGCCTCCGCTTGGAATTCAGCAACCGTAGTTGCGGCCTTCGTTCCTCTCCTGCTGCCGGGGATAGGTTGCAAAGCGCCTAAAAGTGCGTTGAAAGAACGGGTTATCCACGACATAGGTTTCCCCGTTCTCGCCGGTCACGATCCAGTCGCCTTTGGCCACGGTGCACGGGCCGGTCGGGGTGGAAACGGTTGTGGATTGTTCGGCCTGGGTAGCGTCTACCAGGAGCGGGCGAATGGAACGGAATGCAGCCAAAAGGTTCCTCCGTTGGCGATCAACAGCTCTAGTAGAGCGCTTTTGGCGTAAGGAAGTCGGTGAGGACTCATTAGGGTTTTGTAAAGATGGGGCGGCTGCGGCTGAGGCGCAGCCAGGCTTCCTGGACGGCGTCCTCTGCCTCGCTCCGTGAGCCCAGCATCGGATACGCTACCGCCCCTAGACGATTCCGGTTCTCTTCGAACTGTTCCACCAGCCAATCCTGCCCGGTCATGTCACATTCCTCCCCCGCGTTCCGTCATAGTAGTGACGAGCGAAACTCAGCCGATCTGACGACCTCGGCAAACGGAGGATAACCATCATGCAAGCACACGTGAAAGACCCGGCGCGCATAAGTCCTGACACCCGTCCCGACACAATTGACACGTTTCTTCCCCCGATCGAAAAGCCCAACGGGCTGATGATGAAGCTGGTGTATGCGATGAGCCGCCGCAAATTCGGCAAGGTGCTTACCCCACTTAAGGTCTTCTGTGCCCGCTTGCCCCTTGCCTTCAGCCAGTTCTATGGGAAGATCGGCGCGTTGGATAAAAAATTGCACCTGCCGCCTGAGACCGTGATGCTGATCCGGGAACAAGTGGCGCGTACCAACGTCTGCCTTTTCTGTACCGATATCGGCCGATGGTTCACCATCAAGGCTTCGATGAACCAGGCCAAATTCGATGCTCTGGAGCAATACAGCACCAGTCCTCTTTTTACCGATGCGGAACGCGCGGCCCTGGACTATGTGACGGAGCTGACGCGGGAGAAAAGAGTCTCCCCGCAATACATTCACCCGCATTTCCGGCCATTACTCTGAACGCGCAATTTGCGAGATCGTCTGGCTCGTGGCCAGCGAACATTTTTACAACTTGACCAATATCGGTCTGAATATCCATTCAGACATGCTCTGTGACCTAAGCCGGGGGAAGCAGTAGCAGCGTTCGTGGTGGGAGCCCCCGCATTTATGCGGGGGAAGGAGCGCTTCAGCGCTCCGAGAAACAGTCTCGACTCGATCATGCGCTGGCAATGCTAGGGCTGTGCTGTACGGGCCTTACAGGCTGCGGAAAAACCGCTTTGTATCAGGCGCGACTTTACAGGCTGCGGTAAAACCCAATGTTTTTGAAGGGTACGACCTTTAGGTCGTACGTAAACTATTGCAAACGGGTGCGGCTTTACAGTCTGCGAAAAAGTCGCTCTTGGGTAGGTCCGGGCTAAACAGGCTGCGGAAAAACCCGATGTTTGAAGGGTACGACCTACCTCGCCGCAGCGAGCATTAGGTCGTACATAAACTATTGCAAATGGGTGCGGCTTTAGCCGCTGAGGGGACGACTCTCGCTCCCTCCAGGACCTTTTTCCGCAGCCTGTTTAGCGCCAGCACTACCGAACGGCTGAAAGCCCGTACCAACCCAGGGATTCCCCAGGTCTCCAACGCGAGACCTGGGGAATCCGGCATTACCAGGGGAGTTCTTGACCCAGGTGGATGAAGCGGCCGCTCGGACCGTCAGGACCGAGGAGTGCCAGGTCGACGCTGGTCTTCGCGCCTTCGGGGATCTCCATGGGAGCAGCGTCCGTGCCCATTTCCGTCTTCACCCAGCCGGGGTGAGCGGAATTCACCTTGATTTTGGTGTCCTTGAGTTCTGCCGCGAGATGAATGGTGAAGGCGTTGATCGCGGTTTTCGAGGCGTCATACGCGAACGACTTGATCGCTGCAATGGGACTGTTCGGGTTCGCGTGAAGGGTCAAGGATCCAAGTATGCTCGAAAGATTCACGATACGGCCAGCTTCGCTCTTTTTGAGCAGCGGGAGCAGGGAACGCGTCACTGCAATGGTGGCGAATAGATTGGTGCCGAAGACGTTTTGCAGCTCCTCTTCGGTGGTGTGGACGGTCTTGGGGACAAGAATCCCATCCTGGGCTCCGATGCCTGCGTTGTTGACCAGAATGTCGAGTTTTCCAAATTTGTCGCCGATTGTTTTGGCCGCTGCTTCGCGATCCTGCGCATGGGTGACGTCCAGCTTCACGGGGAAGGCGTCGATGCCCTCTTTTTTGAGCTTGGAAGCGGTTTCTTCTGCGGACTTCAACGTTCGTGCGCCTACGACGACCGTCACGCCCTTCTGCCCCAGCTGACGAGCGGTTTCCAAACCGATTCCACGATTGGCGCCGGTGACGAGCGCGACTTTTTTCTCAGTTGCCATGGTGAGCATCTCCTTTCGAACAGATGTTATTGGGGTTCGCGAGGATGCACGAGATCTGTGAACAACCCAGATCTCAGGGTTTTCCCTGGGAGTAGCGGCCTCGCGAGTAGAATGGACGCGCGAGCAGATCACGGCGGCGTGGAGCCGTCTCTGCTCTGTATCCTTTATGAAGGCACGCTCGCTTAGAAGGAGCCGCGATGAACAGACGCATGTTCCTACGAAACACCGCTATTGGCATGGGTGCGATGGCAAAGGTTGGTTTCAACGATCTTCGCGCGGAAGATTTGAACGCTCATCCATCCACAGGGCCCGGGGCGGACGGGGTAGGGCGGCCGGTTCGCGTCGCCAGCGTCGGATTCAAAGGGGGTTGCCTGCCGCTGGAAAAGATGGCGAGCCTGGTGGACGAAGAGGGGGCTCGGGGCACGGACGTGATCGTGTTGCCCGAATTGGCTCGCGGCCTGGACGATGCGAGCGAGGAGCCGCTGCACGGCCCGACCATCACCGCGATGAGCGGTTTGGCAAAAAAGCATAAGACCTACATTGCTTGTCCAATCGATCGAAAAGATGGCAGCCGGAGGCTCAATTCGGTGGTGTTCCTCGACCGGTCCGGCATGGTTGCATGCGTTTACGACAAGGTTTTCCCCTACTGGACAGAATATGATGTGCAGCCTCCGGTGAATCCTGGGGAAGCGGCTCGGGTTCATCAGGCAGATTTTGGGCGCATTGGGTTCGCCACATGCTTTGACGCCAATTTCCCTGAAGTGTGGAAAGACCTGGCAGACAAAGGGGCGGAGATGGTGGTATGGCCCAGCGCGTATTCGGCGGGCCGGTCGCTGCAAGCCCATGCGATCAACCACCACTACTACATCGTGAGCTGCTCCTGGACGCCTGACTGCATCGTGTATGACATTACCGGAGAGCGCGTGGTGTACGAGACCGCTCCCCATGACCTGAATATCAGCCGGGTTACCCTGGACCTGGATCGGGTGATTTTCCACGAAAACTTCAACCTGGACAAGCGAGACAAACTGCTGAGTGAACATGCGCAGGACGTAACTCAGGAGCAGTGGCTGAAACTTGAGCAGTGGTTCGTGCTGCGAGCCAAGCGCCCCGGCGTGAGCGCTCGCGAGTTAGCTCGCGCATATGGGCTCGAGGAGCTGCGGCATTATCTCGACCGCAGCCGCGTGGCCATCGATCAACGACGTGGATGGGAGTTTGCGGAAGAGACCGTATTTCCCAATTCCGATGTGGCTGAGCTGAAGCATTTACCTTAAAAGGCGGCGAAACATTAAACCCCAGGGCGGGCTGCATTTCCAGACGGTGAATGGCGGCGTCTCAATCCATCCCGTCCATCCGATTTAGCCGGTCTAGCCGATTTAGCCGGTGCCTGTTCGGCTCCGCTTCCTTGAAAAACATCTGCCGGTACATCCCACGGCTCGCTCCACGGCACGCCGGATGGGCGGGACGGGCAAAAACCGGGCTTGCATGGGGCACCCAAGCTTCGTTGCCGGTGTGGAGTATAGTGTGGAATAGAGCCCACATATGGAAACTATCCAGATTGTTCTTGATAAAGGCCTTCTGCAAGCGACGGATCGAGCCGCCCGGCGAATGAAACAGAATCGTTCCGCATTGGTACGCGAAGCCCTGCGGGAGCACCTCAAGAGATTAGAAGTGCGCAGCAGCGAAGAGCGCGACCGCGAGGGTTATTCGAGGCGGCCGCAGGCACGCGATGAATCTGCCCTCTGGGAGGCGGAGGCGGCGTGGCCGGCGGAATAGCGCGAGGGGATGTCCGCCTTTACAGCTTTGCTTCGCCGGACAAGAAGAGGCCGGTGGTGGTGCTCACACGCGACAGCTCCATCTCCTATTTGTCGACCGTGAGTGTCGCGCCCATAACATCCACTATCCGCGGAGTGCCGTCCGAGGTGGTCTTAGGTGAAGACGATGGCATGAAGGCACCCTGCGCGGTGAACCTGCACAATACAATCACGGTTTCTCAGGGCCGATTGGGAAAACGGGTGGCCCGGCTGAGTGGGCCTCGGATGACGGAAATCTGTGTGGCGTTGCGCTTCTCGCTTGGTTGCGATCTCGGGTAAAGTCCAGTAGACCCCAGGACAACACCGTAACCGTCTCGCAGACCTTTCAATTACCCACAATTCCGGATGGAAGTTTGCAACTGTTGCGGAGATAGATTCGGCCTCAAGCCTGCTACTTACAAGATGAAGCAGGAGTGGGCGAAGCTCCGCTATGCGAAAGCAGCGGAAGTGTCTCCGCAACGAATGGATTGACGAGGAGTTAGCTGGATGCGAATTTAGTGATGTGCGGTTGAACAAGAGATTTCGGAAGCTGTTAGAGCAGCTCTCGGGCGGAATAGGAGAGAGCATTCCATGGGCATGCCAAGATTGGGCCAACACGAAGGCTGCCTATCGTTTTCTTTCCAATGGGCAGGTCAGCGAGGCAGGGATTCTGAAGGGACACTTTCAGGCGACGCGAGATCGCCTTCGGAGCAGCGATGGTCCGATTCTCATGCTGCATGACACGACCGAGTTCAATTACCACCGCGATGATATGGCAGCGATCGGCATTCTTCACAAGAATCCGGTGAGAAGGAAGAGGGATGGAACGCCGCAGCACACTATTGTCTGCGGCCTGCTGATGCACTCCAGCCTGGCGGTGACCACTGACGGTATACCCCTGGGACTGAGCGCGATCAAGTTCTGGAGCCGGGATCAGTTTTACGGATGCAACGCGCTGAAGAAGACGATCAATCCTACTCGGGTACCTATCGAAGTCAAGGAAAGCTTTCGCTGGCTGGAGAACTTGCGCCAGTCCACAGCGTTGTTCGACGAGCCGCGCCGCTGTATCCACATCGGCGATCGGGAGAGTGATATTTACGAACTGTTCTGCACGGCACAGCAGGTGGGAACGCATTTCGTGGTGCGCACCTGCGTGGACCGGCTGGCCGGAGATGGCCAACACACCATCGCCGATGAGATGAAGGAGGTTCCTATCCAGGGGCTGCATCGCATTCAAGTGAGGGATGACCGAGGTCAGATCGGGGAGGCGGTTTTGGAGATCCGCTATCGCCGCATCCGCGTGCTTCCTCCTATCGGAAAGCAGAAGCAATATCCTGATCTGAATCTTACTGTTATTCATGCTCAGGAGCGGGGCAAGCCGCGAGGACGAAATAGGATCGACTGGAAACTGATCACCGACCTTCCGGTGACCTCGCGCCGCGATGCTCTGGAGAAGATCCATTGGTACAGCCAGCGATGGAAGATCGAGACCTTCCACAAGATCCTGAAGTCAGGCTGCAGGGCAGAGGCGTCAAAACTCCGCACCGCGGAGCGGCTTGTCAACTTCCTCTCAATCCTGTGCATCCTGGGCTGGCGCATCTTCTGGCTGACGATGATCAACCGTGCGATGCCCAACGCTTCACCAGAGCTGGCTTTTACCAGCCTTGAGCTTCGACTGCTGGACCAGTTAGTCAACGACAAGAAGGGCGGTAAACCACGCACTAAGCCGCTTTCTGCCTATCTGATCAAACTAGCCAGACTCGGCGGTTACCTTGCCCGCACCCATGATCCGCCTCCTGGCAATATGGTCCTTTGGAGGGGCGTCTCGCGCCTAACTGACATCCAACTCGGGTTCCTTCTCGGTGCTCAGCTTGTGGGTAATTGAAAGCTCGCAGACCCCGAGAACGGCGAAGTCCTTCGATCAAGCCTGCAAACATAAAGTCTAATTAATTCAGATTTCAGGGCAAAGTCATTCGCGTAGGTAAATCTGTAAGACGACAAGGGTGCGTTTTCGGCGAACCGCCGCCTCCTAAAAAGCACAAACGATACAGAGCGTTGCAGGTCCGACCCACCATATGCCGGCGCGCGAACTTAAGGAAGCGAAATGGAATTGCTGGCCGAATGAGCTTTCTCCGGCTCAGAATGGACGAGTGTTTCATGAGCAAAGTAGTCATCGCCGTTGGATTTCTAGTTGTTTACCCGCTGCTTTTAGCCCAACAAACTCTGAACAACGACTCCGTGGTCAAGTTGATGAAGGCTGGTTTTTCGGAGGACCTGATTATCACCACCATCAACCGCTCGCAAGGATCCTATGACACCTCCGTAGACGGGTTGATTGCTTTGAAGAATGCTGGGATGACCAACAAAGAGATCACGGCGATTGTCGCGAAGGCTTCCCCACAGACCTCCGCTGCGCTGGTCGTGCCGGTTGCGGAGAGCGCGCCTACTGCTCGAGCCGCGCCTACCGCTCGAACCGCGCTTGCCGTTCCTGCGCAGTCAGCGAACAAGCCCCGAGTGTTTTTGCGTGCGCAAAGCCATAGCAGCGGTTGGAATGAATCGCGTGATCAGTCGATGGAGATGAGCAAGGACTTTCAGGAGGTCTGTCCGGGTGTACAAATATCGCTCAACCAGCATCTGGTTGATTACACCGTAGAGTTGAATCATATCGAGCACGACTTTTTGCGTGACAACCAGATGCAGGTCGCGAACAAAGACGGCGACCTCGTTTCTAGAACCAAGGGGGGCGGAAGTATCAAGGGAGGAGTGAAGAAGGCGTGCGAGGTCATCCTTGCGGATTGGGCCAAGAAGTAAACGGCCTCTACTCGATGATGGAGAAGCTGTAGATTTTTCCTGAAGCGGCCAAATTGGAAGTCGCCGTTGCACCGGGTGGGAGGATGCCGTACTCGCCCGGGCTGAGAGGGGCTCCGAAGGTGAGCTCGTACACATGGGGGGCCAACTTCTGTGACCCGAATGCGACGGTATCCTTTGTGGCCCCACCGGAAGAGTGGAAGACGCCACCGGTCATGGCGCGGAACTCACGATTGTCAGAGTTCTTGTGAAGCTTGACGAGGATATAGTCATTGGCGGTGAAGGTTTCGGGCATATAGATGAGTAGGTTGGATCCCGTGGTTAGCTTGGTCGCACTTTCGGCGCCCTTGATATGGCCGTTCATATCGCCCTTAACGATGCCATCGGAGGCGATGCTCTTGAGGAGGCCACCGGATTTGGTGTTGACGATATCGGACGGTATCGGGTGCCAGGCTTTGTTCTTGTCCTGGTAATAGACCCCTACCTCGTCGACACCGGGCGGTGGTCCGGCCGGAGCAGGTGCGGGAACATTCGTTCCTGCCGGGTTGGCGACGCCGCTTTTCATCGCCGCGTTGCGGGAGATCATCGCGGCGACCACTGCATCGGAGACACCAGCCTTCTTGAGAGCCAGAAGGCCGTCGGTCGATGTGTCATAGGCCGCCGGCTGGCCGTTGACGGACGCGAGGATGATGTTTTCGCTTAGGCCGGCGGATTGCATCTTGATGATGTCAGCATTGGTCAGACCCTGTTGGGCTCTGGCTGGCACCGCGGTGACGAGGGTCACGACGAGAAGGATAAGGAGTATAGAAGGCAGGCGCACAGGCAACCCTCAATAGCCCCCCATTTTGGGCCTGCCGGGGCGACAAGGCAAGCAAATGTTCAAATAACGAGCAGTCGCCCCGGTGTCGGTTTGAACCCGCCCCAGGTTTCTGCCTGTCGCCGGGTTTCCTTCGGGATTCTGTCAACAAAGGTCTTGCATGTCGGATCGTTCGATATTCACCAGTATCTTTCGATAACACCGGTTCGGGCTCGAAGCGATTCCCCGGACAACGGGCTCTCCACTTATCTACTTCCGTGAGCAAGGAACTCTGACCATTAAACCGAGAAGCAGCAGTGGTTAGCAGCTTCGCGGCCGGTGCATACCTGCATCGTTGGGTGTCCGAAACGAACTTGAAGTTCGCCGGTGTATCCGTGACGGTTTTATCTCATTGGCCACCTACTCCAAATGTCTTGTCCAAGGTACGCATGTTAGCATCGGCAACAGTAACTATCGATGGCTTCCAGAAAATCACACGCGGCGGTGAAACGAAATGACGGCGGAAAACACTATTCTTATGTTTTAGCTTTTCGGCGGTCATGCTACAGATCCTGTGAAGTAAAAGATGCCCTGTCTTCGTAGATCAGCTGTTTCGAATCGTCAATATGGAGCTACAGATAAGTCGATCCGATAGCGCTTTCGAGGCAACAGATGAGATTTACTTTTTGGTACACGAGTAGATTACTCACTACCAATTTCCACAGCGAGGTAAATATAGCTTGACATAATTGCGGTTTTTGGTTGAGACTCGCGTCACCCTTGGGACAGTGCGACGAGCTACTTTATGTTGCCGCCTACTTAGTTAGATGACGTGAGTGTAGGCTAGCACCGGTTGGTGAGCATGTACTTTTAGCTTGCTCTCTGCATTGGAAATTACATTCAAGTTTAGAACAGTAGTGACGTGTCTCCCCCCGCGTGACTTAGGCCCCGACTTACTTAACCAGGATAGAGTGCAGGGTCCCGTTAAAGGTGCGCCTGTTATAGTAGCGCAGCCGCGGTGTTTTTATGCGGGAGTCGCGCGCGCCTGTGATGAGTGCTACGGGGTTACCAAATAGAGCTTGCGACGAGAGCGTTGGGAACAACGATATCTCGCCGCGTGTTCGCAACGCGGGTGGTGATCACGGACGCCCGCAAACGGGACTCTTTCGACGCTGAAAAGGAGATGCAAGATGGCTCACATTCCGATGGGATATAGGCAATTGGCCAGCAGTGAACGAAGGGTAAGGAAGGGCGCCAGGCGCGAGGGCCCTGCCGATGCGAAGGAAGTAGTGTTAGTCAGCATCTACTTGCGGCGGCGAGTGGACGCTCCTCCTCTTCCGAGTCAAGAACATTTCGCAGCGACGCCGCTCGGCCGGCGAGAACCCCGGTCGCGCGCCGAACTCGCCGAACTTCAGGGCGCATCGCCTGAAGACATTAAGGTTGTTACCGATTTCGCGGAGGCATCGGGTCTTAAGATTGTGCAAACTAGCGTCGCTCGCCGGTTGGTTCAGGTTTCTGGAACCGTTGCGCAGTTATCCAAGGCCTTTTGGGTCGAACTTGCGATTTATCGCTCAGGCGAAGAGGGGTATCGCGGGCGCGAGGGCCCCGTCCACTTGCCGGCTGTTGTGGCTGAGGTTGTTGAAGGTGTGTTCGGTTTGGATAACCGGCGGATGGCCCGGCGCATGAGCAATGGCGGCGGCCCAGTTCCAGTCACTCCCCCGCAAGTCGCACAAGCCTATAACTTCCCAACCCCAGCCAACGGTGCGGCCGGACAAACGATCGCGATCCTGGAGTTCAGTGGTCCAACAACTATCGGCAACTCAACCTGCGGATTCGCGCAAAGCGATATAGACGGCTTCATCAATCATCTCAACGCCACTTCCGGCAGCAACCTTGTTAGTACAAACGTGAAGTCGGTGGTTGTGGATCAATCGGCGGCGGCGCCAGGCAATGTTCCGGGCGGCAGCGCGGGAAATTTTTCGGACGCTGATCCGGACGTCGAAGTAAACCTGGACATTGAGATTGTTGTCTCGGTGGCCCAAAAGGCAAACGTCGTTGTGTATTTCGCGCCCATTACCGAGCAAGGATGGGTGGATGCTATCACGCAGATTGTCGCGGACACGACGAACGATCCAAGCGTGCTTTCGATCAGTTGGGGCTGGGCGGAGCTGGAGGCAAACGCGGATCTGCAAGATCCACAGGCATGGCCTTTCGAGTGGACGCAACAGGCCTTCAATCAAATGACGCGAGCCTTTCAGTCGGCTGGGGCCATCGGGATGACGGTTTTGGCCGCCTCGGGCGATGACGGTTCAGATTGCTCGGAGCAGGATGGCAATGCACATGTAATGTATCCGGCGTCGGACCCGGGGGTGATTTCATGCGGGGGTACGATTATTAATCAACTCGCTCCCCTCACGGAGGGTACTTGGAACGATAACTTGGGCGGAGGCGGGGGTGGCGCCACTGGGGGCGGAATCAGTTACCTTGTGGGTCCAGTGGCTTGGCAGGCGAACGCCAAGGTGCCGGTGTCGGTGAATTCCGATCACCATCAAGGCCGCGGGATTCCGGATGTCGCGGGCAACGCGAGCCCGAATAGCGGCTACGACCTTTGGCTCTACGGGAAACCCCTAACCCAGCTTCTCGTAACGTCGGGCCAGGGTCAGGGCCAGCCCTTTGGCGCCGTTGGGGGTACCAGTGCGGTGGCTCCGCTTTATGCCGCCTTGATTGCGCTGATCAACGCGAGCTTAAACAAGAGAGTGGGATATTTGAATCCCACATTGTATGACTTGGGCTCCAGCGGTGTGTTTCGGGATATCAACGACGGCGTCAGCAACGCAGTTTCGTGGACCAACCCGGACGGAAGCGCCGGCGGTCCCTCCCTGGGATATACGTCGGGGCCCGGCTGGGACGCATGTACAGGTTGGGGCTGCATTAACGGTAACGCGCTATTGAATGCTCTTACGGCCCAGTTCAACCAATCGGGGGTTGCCCAAGAAACACAATCCCATGCCGTGGTGAGTTCATGACCGCGTGAACGACCAAACCATGGAACCTATTGGCAAACCAATTCTCTCAAGCCGGGCTATGCCACGGCAGTTCTTTTCGGTGACAACGGCCAAGGGGGCGGTCAATCGATCCTGGGTTTGCCGCTCTTGAACAACGACTTTACGGTGTTCGATGATCCGCTTGATCTGGGTTACAGGTTGCTCACAGTACCGGCGTGAAGACCGGCCGACAAGGCAGAGAAGGTTCCTGGCGATGAAGAGCAAGACATACCTTGGATCCATTTTCGCTCTGTTGTTCATTTGCGTGCTTGCGATCGCGAGTTCTGCCCATGCCTACACCGGCGCAGATAAAGCACGCACCACTGTCTGCGATGACTTACCCAAGTTGCCGCCGATGTCCAACCAACCGCTGACGAAGCCCCTCACGGCGCTGCCGGTGAACACACCGGCATGCTCCTATACGGCACTCAATCCGACCTGTTACGTCATGATGGATCGGCTAAACCCGTTGACTCCGCCCACCATCTATATGCGGCGTACTAAGACAATCTATCTTGTAATCTACGATGAATCACCCTTCGAAGTGTTGACGCTCGACCTTAAGTCGGCTACGGCCCAGGTGCCGCCGGATGTGTTCTTTAACGGCTTTACAGCTCTCACCGGCGCACTGGCTGGTTTCCAGGTCACACAACTTGGGGGCGGCGCTGCACCGGCAGTGGCGACGGAAGAGGAGCACGCGCCGCCCCCGCCACCAGGACCACCGGTCACTGCCGCGGAAATTTCAAAAGCGCAAAAGGCAATTTTGGATGAGATTCAGCGAGACTTCCTTACTCCAGCCCAGCCCGCGCTCGAGAGCATTCACACTGTGCTCAAACCAATTCCTAACGACGTATGCCCCCCCGACCACACGCCGCTGCCACCTGAGGGTCACGAGCCCTGGACGCAGACTGCGAACTGGGTCGACTTCGTCACTAAGGGGCTTCAGACTTCATTAAAAGGCTTCGGTACAGACAAATTTGGGCCCGAGATTGACGCGCTCGATCCGCCAATCGACAACTTGGCCGGCGATGCGAATACCAAGATGAGCGAGATTTTCACGCTCCGAGGGAATCAAAAATCGCTCCGGGATGCAGTGAAAGCTCTGGGGGATGCCGAGGATAAGGCTAAGCCCAAGCTGCAAGCACTCATTGAGGAAGTCAAAAAGATCCAAACCACCGACCCTAATACCGCGGTGATCGTATCCATCGGCGATCTGCACAGCGGCGATCGAAATTATCAGGTCGATGTGTGGAGCCTGGATTATACAAACAGATTTACTGACGTGGCCAAACGAGTGGCGGGCGACACGTACGTTAAACCCAATCCCGCTCTGCTAGCCGGTCTGGCCGACCCACCGGCAAAACAGTCCGTGGTGACGGTAACGGCGCAATTCGAAGCTCTCAGCCGCCTGGAAATCTCGACCGGGGTGCTCGTTCCCGTTACACCCTACCACAGCTACACGGCAGCGCAGTCCTACTCCGCGTCGGCACCCGTAGTGCAGGAGAATAAGATCTACACCGTAGTCCCCGATGCGTCCTTCAATATTCTGCTCCATGAACTGGTCGCAGATCGCCAGCGCGTGGCCTTCTTTTTAACCGGCGCGATCGGTTACACACCAGCTACCAGTTCTGTCGCCTTCGGCGTCGGCCCATCATTCTCCTGGCGATCGATAGTGATTAGTCCTCTGGCGGATATCGGCCGAGACTCTCAGTTGACGGGAGGCTACACCGTCGGGGGTTCACTGGGAAGTAGCACAACTCCGGCCGCCGCACCCCAAACCAAAAACGTTTGGGACGTAAAATTTGCGCCCGGCCTGAGCGTCCGAATCCCTATCGGGGGCGCCAGCCAGTAACTGTTGCAGCGGGGGTTGGAATGGAACGTTTTCACGATCGCGATCTAAGACTGTGCTATTTGTTGGTTCTTTGGTTGTTCGGAATCTGCTCTTAGAGTCAACGCGCAGGCCGTTAACGCCCTGCCATCCTCATTCGCGTGGGGTATATCGAAACTGGCGGATCCCTGTGTGGTCAGACTGGTGGCCGGGGCGGGAATAGAGTTGTGTACGGGCCTGATTTCCTGCTGCCGCAAGCACGCGCAAAGCCGTCAATGAGCCAGAGCAGCTACTCTGCCGGGATTTGCCACCGCAGGCACAGCCTGGCAGCAAGACAACCTCCAGACTGCGGCTGGTCAAGTTCCCCACCAGGAGAGGGACAGCCGCATATCGCTTGTGAGATAGCAGGTTGCCCGTGTGAAAGGAGATAACTAATGAAAGAGCGAAAGGCGCCTTACTTATTGCTCACCTTGCTGTTTTCGATCGGGCCGATGGCGGGACGAATTTTGGGTCAAATAGACGTACTGACGTATCGATACGACAATGGACGTTCGGGGGACTAATCTGCAAGAAACAGTTCTCAAACCGTCGAATGTTACGCTCGGAAGCTTTGGCAAGCTTGCGTTTCGGAATGTCGATGGGAATATCTATGCACAACCTTTGATCGTTACGGGAGCGCGAATTGCTAACCACCAGGAGCCAGTAAACATTGCCATCGTCGCAACCGAGCACAACAGCGTCTATGCTTTCGATACAGACGACCTAACGCCAGATTTAAACCTTCACGACATTACCAAGAAGGCCCTTTGGCAAACGGGACCAGACGACGCGGAAAACGCCCCGTTAGGCCGACCGATCGACTATAAGACGGTCTACAATGCAATTGGCGCGCCCTCCTGCACCGATCTGACAACTGAGATCGGAATCACGAGCACCCCAGCTATAAAACTAACTCGGAAGGCCTCGCCGAAAGAGGGAGTCATTTTTCTTACCGCCAAATCGCTAGCCGCCGGTCAGTACAGCTACAAGCTATTTAGTTTGAATCTTGCCGATGGAAAACCGCTCAATGGTAACGGCACCACGATAAAAGGTCAGGTTAACATCGGAAGCAAGCCTATTGTATTTAACGCGATGCTTCAGTTGAACCGGCCTGCGTTGCTGCTTGACGAACAGCGCGATCTGTTATACATAGCCTTCGGTAGCCACTGTGACGCGGGAAACTACCGGGGCTGGCTTTTCGCTTACGATGTATCTGATCCGAGCCGCCCTCGACCTCTGAATCCGCCTTTCGCGACGACATTCAGCCCTCGCGTGAACAACGATGAGGGTCGTGGAGCAATCTGGATGTCCGGGTACGGGCCGGCCTTAGACTCCGACGGCAGCATTTTCTTCGTAACCGGTGACGGTACCTATGACGTCACGAATGCGAGTTTCCGCCAGCTCGCAGATAGTGTGGTCAAAGTAAAACTTGTCGGCAGCAAAATAACCCTTCAGGACTGGTTCGCCCCCCAAAACGAGCCCGCAGTAGAGGGTGCTTTGAATGCGGACCGGCTCAAGTTTTTCGATGCCGACTTAGGCTCGGGCGGAGCCGTGCTCGTTCCCAACAGTCACCTCCTCATTGTTGGCGGCAAGGAAGGTCGATTCTACCTGATCGACCGGAGTGACATGGGACAAGGTAGAAAACAATCGCTTCAATCGTTCCAGGTGACCACAGCCCCTCGTTCGATGAGCTCGGACGGCCCTCCTCAAAACAAAGGGGATTTCTTCTGGAACATACACGGAACCCCGGTCGTGTGGCCGGGTGCGGGGAAGATGTTCGCGTTCGTTATGGGTGAAGAAGGTATGCTGAAACAGTACAGACTGATTCCCACCGGAGATGGAACGAGTTGGGAATTTGATCCGGAAGCACCTTTTGCACAGAGCAAGGAATCCGCGGTGCTGCCGCCCTCAAATGTGCCGCGGAAAATGGTCTACATGCCAGGGGGTTTTCTGACTCTCTCGGGGGACGGAACGGATGCAGCAAGCGCAATCGTTTGGGCAACTATGCCCTTAGCAGAGAACGCCAATCATGATATCGTTTTTGGCGTTCTCCGCGCATTCGATGCGAGCGATATTACGAAAGGAGAGCTTTGGGCCAGCGACCTCGATAAAAATGATGGCCTGGGAGAATTCGCCAAATACAATCCTCCAGTCGTTGCCAACGGCAAGGTATATGTTACGACTTTTTGGCAGGAAACCTACCCGAATAGTGAAGATAGGACCGTCCGAACCAAAACACAAGGCGGACTACTGCCGGCACTCGTTATTTATGGGCCCAAGCATTAGCTCTCGGTACCGAAGTTTGACCTAAATCCCAAAAGCTGGCGCAGGGGGAGTGGAGGGTAAACTGGCAAAGTTCCTCTCTCAGAACTGCGGCGGAGAAAGTACTAAATCGGATAGCGGGCGCGGAGCCTGCGGAAAGTTGTTTATGGGGTTTGATCCGGAATTCTCCCTGGATGTCCCCGAACTAGCCTGCGCCTGTAGAAACCTCTCGGCCAGTCAAGGGAAACCTCCGTTTTCCTTTAACGGTTACCTATCATGGATGTCCCCGAACGTTCCTCGAGAAAGATGAGGTTCAGGCCATGGATCGATAAGCATTGGAAGTCTAAAGTTGTTCGACGTTACGCATGAGTGGATTTCGACTATCGAAAGGACAAGACATGAGTACTCAACAATTGAATGCGGGCCAACTCCTGGCGCGGTGGCTTTCAGAGGTTGCGGGAGCCTTCCCGCCGTCTAAGGGCATTCTCCGAATTCGTGCCGCAGAGCCGCGCTTCCAAACGCGCAATTTTTTCCACCGCTTTAAGGTGGAGACGGCGACTTTCGACGGTACGGGTCAAAACCCAACAGGCATTACATGCATAGTCCTTGAGATCTCCGAAACCGATCAAAGCACGATCATCGCGACAACCACGGCTTGTGAATCCCTCCCGGACTTGTAGTTCCGTGAACCGGTTCCGGAGAAGGACGCGTAGAAAAAGAGGATCGCAAGGGTTGGACAATGAAATGATGAGGAGAAACGATGACTGATAATGACTGGGAACGCTTCGGCAATCTGCAGGGAGCAAGCGGCCGTTTCATTTACGGCTTTTCGGTCGACGGGGACAGCGTGTTTTTTCTCCAAGACTTTTCGCAAGCCGATTTCGTTCATGATGCGGATACGGGCCAGCGATTTCACTTTCCGGGCTCGGCACTCGGCGATGAGGTGTTCCTTGCGGGGGAGTTCAATCATTGGGGGCAAATTGCGATGCAGCGGGCGCCAAGGGTTTCCACACAGTTTGGACTGAGCCTGCCGATGAACACGTTTGCGAGCGTTGGAAAGCAGTTCAAATTTGTGGCGAACGGGCATCTGTGGATCGAGCCACCGGACTTTGCTTCCAACGTCGTAGATGCCGGATTAGGCGATCCGAACACGCGCAATCTCCTCCTGATCCTAAGAGTTGAAGGGACAAAGAGTTGAAGGGACAGACGGAGTAATCACCACTTGAACGGCTTATGTGTGGCGCGACGGGATAGTGGTTTACTCCATCTGTCGCTTCAATGTCCTTCAATGGTCTGTCCTTCAATGTCCAAGAAAGAGGATATTCGACGTGTCTGATCAGAGCACCACTCCGGTAGAAACTCCAATTGTTGCAGGCATTGCAATCTATCTTGGGTTTGTGACGATAGTTGCAGGTTGCTTAATATTTTCGTTGTGGTCGTCTCGGCCCGATACTACCACATTGATTCCCGTTCCGAAATGCGATGGTGTCACCAACCCAACCCTGCGGAATGTTTATCCGGGCTCGTTGAGTTCCGGGACAATATCGAAGCTCCTGTTCTTGGGTTGCGAGTTTCCAGTAAACACGCAGGTCAAGATCAATGGAGCTCAGCATTCTTCGACCTTCGAGGACAACCGGCGTATCAGCGTACCGCTGAATGCCAGCGATGTGGCTTCAGCTGGCCCTTTAACGATAACGTTGTGGGATAAAAATGCCGAGTACGCAGCAGGCGTGGTGAATGTGGTACAGCCTATTTTTGAGTGGAGCTTTTTCGGTTTGTGCACGTGGGGCATTAGTCAGGAGGTGCAGTTGCTGCTGTTGGTCCTTTGCGTGGGCTCATTTGGTTCATCCGTGTATGCGGGCAAGTCACTAGCAGACTTTCAAGGGACGGGAAAGCTTTACAGACCGTGGATACTGTTCTACCTGATTCAACCCCTCGAAGGAGCCGGAATCGCCTTCCTATTCTATCTGCTCATACGCGCCGGATTTCTGGCAAGTGGCGGGATGGACGTCAAAGCTGTAAACCAGTTTGGAATGTGTGCAATCGCTGGTCTTGCTGGAACTTTCTCCGATATCGCCTTTATGAAGCTCCGCGAAGTATTTCTGACACTGTTCAAACCTCAGGATGATCGTGGGGGAAAGATATCTCCTCTCAAGATAACCACTACGGCGTTGTCGTTTACTTCGAAAGCGCAGAATAGCAAGGTCCTTGAAGCAACCGGCGGGGTTCCACCCCTGAAGTGGTCAGTAACGCCGTTGCTGCCCCAGGAGCTTAGCCTCAATCCGGCAACTGGTGAGATCTCGGGAACCCCTGCTGCACCGTCGGCATCGACCACCTACAAGTTCACGGTCACGGACAGCGCCAATCCAGCGGCGTCTGCGACGGCCAATCTCACAGTCGTCATTCAATGACTAATGATGTAGTCACTACCTTTTTAAAAAACACGGCGGACGACAGGACGCATCCTACCCAAAGAACAGGGCTAGATAGCGCCCATGAAGGCGGAGAGGGTTCTCTCGATCGGAGCGATGTCGCCCTTATCCGGCAGGGAAGCGTAAATGTCACCTCCAAGGTCTGCTGGCATCTTCGAACCGGCCTCGCGAATGATAAGGACGTTTCTCTTTCCCTTTAGGCCGATGAAGTAGCCCGCTTCGAACACAACGTTGTCTCGCGGGACCGCACTTTCTCGTTGGCCATGGTCGACAAGATCGTCATCCCGGGTGAATAGAAAGACTCCTCCGATCGAGCGTGCAGCCGCTTGCTCGATCTGGTCAAGAATCGTACGACCAGGAATGAAGTCGGTTTGCCAATCCAGAACTCTAGCACCAAGGCTAAGTAGAAACCGTTTGATCGAGGCAGCAGTGATCCCGGAGGTACTGCAATACCCTAAGAAGACATCACGACGCTCGTCGAGAAGGTTCTGCCAATAGCCGAACGGGACTTGAAACTCGTCAGTATGAATCCAGCCAAGCTCGGCTTCCGGAGCGAATTCGCCGACGTAGCGTGAGCGCTACGTAAACCACATCTTGTCCCCATGACGGGGGATGAGCGATTTTGTAGGGATGAAACAGCCGAGTGTGGAAGCGTGGGCGAAGTGGCGTGGATTGCTTTCTGAGCAACTGGAGAGCGGTCAGAGTGCGGCGGTATTTTGCCGCGAGCGGGGATTGGCGGTCTGGGCTTTCTACGCGTGGAAGAAGCGTGTGCGCGAAGCCGAAGCGGCCAAGTTTGTGGAAGTGGCAGTGAAGCCAGTTAAGCCGGGGTGTCGGTCGTCAGCAGGAGATGATAAGACGATCGAGATTCGTCTGCGGAGCGGGCTGAGCCTTTTTGTCGGTCCGGGATTCGAGGCCAGCCACCTGCGCGCCTTATTGTCGGAGTTGGAGGGATGATTGGTCTGCCGAGCTTGCGTGCGTTGGATGGATCGCAGGCCGCGCGGATATGGCTCTCTGCCGAGGCGACGGACATGCGTTGCGGCTTTGATCGATTGGCCGAGCGTGTGCGGGTAGTCATTGGTCAGGATCCTCTCGGAGGCCATCTGTTCGTATTCCGCTCGCGGCGTGGAGACAGGCTGAAGATTCTTCTTTGGGATCGGGATGGATTTGTTCTTTGGTACAAGTAACTGGCTTCACACTACACCTCTTTCGATTTGATCTGAAGGTTTTGATTCTTTCCTTCTTTCGCAAGCCAGCGCTCGATCTGAGAGACGGTCCCAGCGACTGCTGTGCTTGGCTGGTGTGGAATCTGGCAACTCGTAGAGATACGCGTGCGCATTGTGGGCGTGTCTTGTGATGATGCCATATTCCGCCCAGTGCACGACCGTCGCTTCGTGGACGCCGAGGCGAGCTGCCGTTTCCGCAGCCGTCAGCATACCGCGGCCGCGAAGTCGATCGTATCGAGAGGGAAGCGAGTATCGATGGACCAGATAGGCGACGCGGAGGGCGGTAAAAGTAGTGCTGCCGCGTCCAGGTCGGGCCGATCCGCCGGGGCGAAGTCCTTGCTGATTGAGTATGTCGGCGATTTCGGAATAGATATGGTTGTCAAGGAGTTTGTCCACGAGCTTGATGATCACAGGGGGCGTCTTCACCTGCTCTCCGGATGGCTTGGGATTAGACGTTATCAGAGTTTCTGTCTTGCCTCCCTTGAAGCGAATATGGACTTTCGTGATTCCTTCCGCCGGCAGCTTGATCAGGGTGGCATCTTCGATGATGCAGGCAAGCAGTCTTTTTCGTTCACGGTTCAGGGTAGTTGGATCACTCCAGAGCTTGTTGAAGTCTCTTGTCATCGTGAGGAGCCTTTGCTGAAGGGCATCATCCAGGAGGAGTTGGTCTTTCTGCCTGGAGCGTTCGCGCTCCTCCCGCGCCTGGGCCAGGACTCGCAATTTGTTGTTCCATTCCCCCTCGAGGGTGTCGGCGACTAGGCGATTGCCTGGGTCGACCAGCATGAATCGGCGTTGCGCCAGATCGGCTTCGAACTGTGCACGTTCGACCGCGCGGCTGCGCAGGCGATCGGCATCTTGTTGCCGAGCTTCGATCTCTCGCCGGATCTCGAGTGCCAACTCCACAGCGGCAGGCGTCATCCTTTCAGCCACCAGGGCGCCGATGGCCTCATCGACGGGTGGACCGGCGATGGATTGGCAGTCAGCGGCGCCAAGAGTGCCATGGGCGCGGTCGCAGACATACCACGCCTCTTGCTTGCCCCGCGTGGAGCGATAGCGGACGCGGAAATGCCTGCCGCATCGGCCGCACACCGCGCGTCCCTGCAACAGCGCCGCGCCCTCACGCGGAGGCGACCCTCGCGCCAGTTCGTATCCTCGACCATTGGTCGCGAGTAGCTTCAGGTTCTGTTGATATTGATCCCAACTGATGTAGCTGGGATGAGCATTTGGTATGCAGGCGAGCCAGTCATCGCAGTCGCGCTTTTGCTGGACTTTTGTCTGGCCGTCCGCAGCTCGCCGATACCGGCGGCGTCCGTACACGTAGACGCCTGCGTATCGGGGGTTGGACAAGACGCGCATAGCGGTGGAAGCGGTCAGCGGCCGCAACGCCGTGGGTCCACCAGTGCGGCGGGACGGAAAACCAAGGCCCTCCTTCCGAAAGGTCTTCACAGTCTGGCATGCCGAGCCGACCCGCGAAAACGTCTCGAAGAAGTGAGCGATCGTATCACGGATCTGTGCGTCGGGATCGAGCGCCACGTTCCCGAGCTCGTCATAAACAAAGCCCGTGGGCAGCGGACAACGATACTCACCACGGCGTACCTTGTTCAAGATTCCGCCTCGCAGCCTGGCTTTAAGGACGTGCAGTTCTGCCTCACTCATCGTTCCTTTGAGGCCGAGCAACAGGCGGTCGTTGAAGATGGCCGGATCGTACACGCCATCTTCATCGAGGATCAGTGTATCGGTCAGCGCGCAGATCTCCAGCAACCGATGCCAGTCGGCGTTGTTCCGTGCCAGGCGCGAGACTTCCAGTCCCATAACGATGCCGGCGCGGCCCATGCTCACCTCCGCGACCAGATGCTGAAAACCCTCGCGCCAGGCCGCCGACGCCCCCGATTCGCCCTGATCGCAATCGACGACCACGATCTCATCGTCTCGCCAGCCGAGCGCGATAGCCCGGCTGCGCAGTGCATACTGGCGCTTCGTGCTTTCGACATTTTCGATGACCTGCCGCATCGATGACTGCCGAACATACAGGTATGCGCCTCGCTCGAGATGGTGAGGCTGTACTTTCGTGGACTCGCTCATGATGTCGCACCTCGATGCTCGGCGTTCATTGCCATCGCTGCGAAGATATGAATGACGGTTCTGGATTCGTCCGGGGTGGCGAAGCTCAACGATGCCCGATGCACGGGGTCCTGTGACATGCTCGAAGGAGGCACAGCCATAACCCGTGCCCATGCCCACATGCCGCGACGGAGAAAAAGCATCAGCCCGCAGCGAGCCTCGGGCGGCAGGGGGTGGCCGAGAGCGGCACTGCGGAGTGCTTCGTACTGCGACACAACGGCTGCCAGCCGCCCCGAAGCGTCGCCACCAGTGGGCATCAGCGCGCGGTTTTTTTTACCACAACTGCTCGCTCGATCGTCCTCGGGTGGACATCGAGATGAAATTTCTGCGCGATCTGTCTTGCCAGCCCCCGCGCTCGAATGGGGCCGCCCGCTGCCAGTTGCTCTTGGATAAACGCCAGTACTGCGCCCTGAAGTTTGTGCGGGCCGCGTGGACCTCGCTTCCTTGGCACCAGGCCCGCGATCCCCGCTTCTTCGAAGCTTGCTTTGCTCTGGTAGTATGTCGGCCTCGATACTCCGTATTCCTCCGTCGCGCTGACCACGGAAGCCTTCTCGGTGGATACGCGGCGCAGCATCTCGTATTTGACCTGCACGATGTCGTGCGGGTCGAAGAACTCGCTGCTGCGGAATTTCGCATCGCAGACCTTCTCCGGTGCCGAGTTCAATGCACCCTCTTCGAGAAGGGCCTGCATCTTTGCATTCTTTGCGCCGTTCTTCTTGGGCACCATGAACTCCCCAAATCGACTTCCCGCTGGTATTTATAATTATGCCGCATATGTCATCCAAATCGAGCACCTCCGTGTTGCATATATTGATTACACACCCGTTTAAAATGCGAGATAAAAGCTATCAATCTGGAATAACTGCGGCGCATTTCCATTACATCTGCGGCATTATTTGCATTACATTTACCTCCGGCGATCCGGACGTATCGTCCTGCCTCTGCCGATCCACCAGGAGAGCAAGCTCCAACAAGTCCACGACCCTGAATAGCGCCCGCTCCTTACCCATGACGATCTCGGGATCAGGAGACACCAGATCTGTCCATTGTGGGGGAACAGAGTAAATCGACCCATCGCCGCACTCAAGCAGCAGAGTCATTCCATAGCGGTTGTATCGCTCGCCAACACAAGCCAGCTGATGGCCACTCAGCGGATGAAAGGGATGCGTCACACGAACAAAACGCGTTGCTGCGATCGAAGCATCTGCATTCTTGATTGAGTTACAAGCGATTGGAGACGGGCGTGTTTAAGTTTCCGCGGATGAACACGGGATCGCGCTCGGTTGAGCTGCTGGGCAGCGAGCTGGCGATGATACTGGATGGGATTGATGTATCGAAGCTGAAGCGGGTGCGGCGCTATGAGCATGGGTCGGGAACCAATCGAGATAATAAGCGAGAGCAGGTTATGAGTGACACCTGTGGGAGTTAGTTATTTACTGCAGATGTGGCCACTCAACAAGCCGAAACCATCCAACTACCCGATGATCGTGAAGAGCTGCTGGCGCTGGCGCGCACTCTTCTGGCGGAGCGCGATCGTAGGGAGCAGCAGGTCGAAGAGCTGCGCGTTGAACTGTTGCGCATGCAACAGGAGTTGGAGCGGTTCAAGAAGTGGTACTACGGGCCACGCGCGGATCGTCTTCGATCCACGGGCGAACTATTACAGTTGCTTCTAAGCTTCGCTGAGCAGCTGGAGAGTAAGCCGCCCCATCCCGACGATGTTCCACCGCAAGCGGCGCAGGAGCAGCAACTGCGGCGGGTGAAACGGCGCAAGGGGCGGCGCAATCTAGCCAATTTCGAAAACCTTCCCGTAAGCACGCACGTCTACGAGCTGAGCGGTGAACAGCGGGCCTGCCCCTGCTGCGGCCAGCAGCGCCAGGAGATTGGCTCTGATGAGAGCTGGCAGGTGGAATATCTTCCCGGTCACTTCGAGCGCATCCATCATGTGCGAAAAAAGTATGCCTGTAGCGATTGCGAGCACAAGGGCGAGAGCCCGCAGATGGAAGTAGCGGCCAAAGCAGAAGCCGTGATCGACAAGGGCATGGCCGGCCCTGGGCTGCTGGCTTTCATCGTGACCAGCAAGTTCTCTGATTATTTGCCGTTGTATCGGCTGGAGGACATTTTCGAGCGGCAGGGGTTTGAGATTTCCAGAGCCACGCAATCGGTCTGGTGCGGGGATGTGGCCAACCTGGTCGAGCCGCTCTATGAGCTGATGGCCGAGCAGGTGCGGGCTTCCCATGTGGTGGCCACCGACGACACTATCATGCCCATGCTCAGCCGGGGTAAAGCGGCCAACGCCCGGATGTGGGTGTATCTGGGTGACGATGCCCATCCCTACAACGTCTTCCACTTCACCCTCGATCGAGGCCGGGACGGACCGAAATATTTTCTTAAGGATTACCGGCAGGTTCTGTTGGCTGACGCTTACGGCGGATACAACGGCGTGGTGGCGGGTAATGAGATTACGCGCGCTGGATGCTGGGCTCACGCCAGGCGAAAGATCGTCGAGGCAGAGAAGACCGCTCCCGAGATTGCGCGGGAGGCGATCGAGATGATTCGTTCGCTATATGCGGTCGAGAAGCAGGCCACGGCGCTTTCCGCGCCGGAGCGGCTTGACCTACGTCAAAAGCAATCTGCGCCTATGCTGATTCAACTACGGCAGAAGCTGCTCGGCTGGAAGGAGTCGCTGTTGCCCAAGCACCCCATGGCCGAAGCAGTGAACTACGCGCTGAGCCAATGGGCAGAGTTGAACGCCTTCTGCCTGGATGGAGCGGTGCCCATCGACAACAACATCAGCGAGCGGGAGATCAAGCGGGTGGTGTTGAACCGCAAGAACTCGTTGTTTGTTGGCAATCCACGCGGCGGTCGAACCGCATCTATATTGGCCAGCCTGACAAGTACCTGCCGCCGGCACGATGTAGATCCGCAACTGTATCTTACCCAGCTACTGGTGAACTTGCCGTCGGCGCCCATAAGTGAACTCTCCGCCTGGCTACCCGATCAGTGGAAACTGCGGCAATCCACGCGGACGCTTACTCCGTAGACACCTCCTGACCCTGTGGTTCGCGTAGCGCTCACCATAAGTTGGTCGAGTTGGTCGGCCGTTAAGGTTAAGTTAGCCAACCGAGGCAGCACGTGAGCGAGATAGTCTCTGGCGGGGATGTCAAGCCGTTTGCAGGTTTCCATGACGGAGAGGATGGCGGCGATCCTTGGTCCGGCCTGCTGGCTGCCCAGGTGGATCCAGTTTTTGCGACCCAGTGCGATGGGCCGCATGGAGTTCTCCGCCAGGTTATTGGATAGCTCCAGTTGGGGATGCTCCAGGAAGCGAGTGAGCTTTTGCCAGAGCGAGAGTGTGTAGTTGCAGGCCTTGCCCAATGCGCTGGCCGGCAGGGTGCCGTGAAGAGCGGCCTTAATTTGGCTGCGCAGACTCTCCAGCAAGGGTGTGGCTTCTTGTTGGCGCAGTTGATGACGGGCGGTGTGATCGAGCTTCTGCGCGCTGGCCCGAGCATCGATGGCGAATAGTTCATTGATGCTGGCCACGATACGGGTCGCCACCGCATCGGCAGGATGCAGCTTGGCCGCTTCGTAAAACTTTCGTCGTGCGTGCGCCCAGCAGGCCGCGTGGATCATCTCCGGGCCACCCACCCGGTCATAACCGGCGTAGCCATCGGTCTGCAAAATACCTTCATAGCGAGCCAGAAACTGCTTCGGACCTTCCCGTCCACGGCCCATTTGAAAATCAAACACCGTGCTCGCTCCCGGCCGTCCGTACTGCCAGAGATAGGCCTGATGGTTGGCCCCGTTGCCATCGTGCAACTGCACCGCCACCGGGGTCTCATCAGCCTGCAGGTAAGCCCCTGCGAGCAGCTCCCGTTTGATGGCCGCAACCAAGAGCAGCAGCAGCTCGCCCACCCGCATCACCCAGCCGTCCATCGTCGCCCGGCTGATCTCGATGCCCGCCTCTCGCTCCAGCATCGCGCTCTGCCGATACAGTGGAAGATGATCGCTGTACTTCTGGATCAGCGTGTCGATCACGATCCGGTCGCTCACCAGTCCCTTCTCGACGATCCTCGCTGCCAGCGGAGCGGCGTTGACGCCACCCTCGCCGCAGTGGTGGCAAGCCCGCTTCTCGCGCCGCGTGACCACCACAAAGTACTTCGCCGGTTCCAACTCCAGATGTTCGCTTTCGTCGTAGCCGATCGGCGTGGTCTGCTGCTGACAGTGGCTACAGACGCACTGCTCAGCCGTGCAGGGGATCACCCGCTCTACCCGCGGCAGAGACGCCGGCAGACTCTGCCGGCCGGGATGCGGGCGCTTGGCTTGGGAACCAGTGCGTGCAGCCGGCTTATCCCGCTTGCCCTCAGCCTCCACCTCCGCCTGGCTGACACCGGGCTCCTGTTCCAGCAGCTCTAATTGCAGGTTCGACAGCTTTTCGCTGCCCGGGCCATACTTGTTCAGCCGCTGCAGACGAAGCCGCTCTTCCAGCAGCTGCACCTTCTGCTCGGCGTACTCCAGTTGACGAAGCTTGTAGCTGACGGCATCGAGCAAGGCCGCCGGTAGCTGGTGACCTTTTAACTCCGCCAGTAACTCATCCTTGTTGGAAGCAGGGCTCATGCTGACTTAGAAATACCGAAGCACATGAGCACTTACAAGTAACTTATACGGCTACCTTATGACGATACCAGCGACGCCGGCTCACCCGCTCCAGGTCCATGCCGTTCAACAGCAAACTCAACTCCTCCTGGCTCAACACCACCGACGGCTGATCGGCGCCGGCACTGGGCCAGCGGAATCGGCCCTTCTCCAAACGCTTGTAACTCAATCAAGAATGCAGATGCTTCGATCGCAGCAACGCGTTTTGTTCGTGTGACGCATCCCTTTCATCCGCTGAGTGGCCATCAGCTGGCTTGTGTTGGCGAGCGATACAACCGCTATGGAATGACTCTGCTGCTTGAGTGCGGCGATGGGTCGATTTACTCTGTTCCCCCACAATGGACAGATCTGGTGTCTCCTGATCCCGAGATCGTCATGGGTAAGGAGCGGGCGCTATTCAGGGTCGTGGACTTGTTGGAGCTTGCTCTCCTGGTGGATCGGCAGAGGCAGGACGATACGTCCGGATCGCCGGAGGTAAATGTAATGCAAATAATGCCGCAGATGTAATGGAAATGCGCCGCAGTTATTCCAGATTGATAGCTTTTATCTCGCATTTTAAACGGGTGTGTAATCAATATATGCAACACGGAGGTGCTCGATTTGGATGACATATGCGGCATAATTATAAATACCAGCGGGAAGTCGATTTGGGGAGTTCATGGTGCCCAAGAAGAACGGCGCAAAGAATGCAAAGATGCAGGCCCTTCTCGAAGAGGGTGCATTGAACTCGGCACCGGAGAAGGTCTGCGATGCGAAATTCCGCAGCAGCGAGTTCTTCGACCCGCACGACATCGTGCAGGTCAAATACGAGATGCTGCGCCGCGTATCCACCGAGAAGGCTTCCGTGGTCAGCGCGACGGAGGAATACGGAGTATCGAGGCCGACATACTACCAGAGCAAAGCAAGCTTCGAAGAAGCGGGGATCGCGGGCCTGGTGCCAAGGAAGCGAGGTCCACGCGGCCCGCACAAACTTCAGGGCGCAGTACTGGCGTTTATCCAAGAGCAACTGGCAGCGGGCGGCCCCATTCGAGCGCGGGGGCTGGCAAGACAGATCGCGCAGAAATTTCATCTCGATGTCCACCCGAGGACGATCGAGCGAGCAGTTGTGGTAAAAAAAACCGCGCGCTGATGCCCACTGGTGGCGACGCTTCGGGGCGGCTGGCAGCCGTTGTGTCGCAGTACGAAGCACTCCGCAGTGCCGCTCTCGGCCACCCCCTGCCGCCCGAGGCTCGCTGCGGGCTGATGCTTTTTCTCCGTCGCGGCATGTGGGCATGGGCACGGGTTATGGCTGTGCCTCCTTCGAGCATGTCACAGGACCCCGTGCATCGGGCATCGTTGAGCTTCGCCACCCCGGACGAATCCAGAACCGTCATTCATATCTTCGCAGCGATGGCAATGAACGCCGAGCATCGAGGTGCGACATCATGAGCGAGTCCACGAAAGTACAGCCTCACCATCTCGAGCGAGGCGCATACCTGTATGTTCGGCAGTCATCGATGCGGCAGGTCATCGAAAATGTCGAAAGCACGAAGCGCCAGTATGCACTGCGCAGCCGGGCTATCGCGCTCGGCTGGCGAGACGATGAGATCGTGGTCGTCGATTGCGATCAGGGCGAATCGGGGGCGTCGGCGGCCTGGCGCGAGGGTTTTCAGCATCTGGTCGCGGAGGTGAGCATGGGCCGCGCCGGCATCGTTATGGGACTGGAAGTCTCGCGCCTGGCACGGAACAACGCCGACTGGCATCGGTTGCTGGAGATCTGCGCGCTGACCGATACACTGATCCTCGATGAAGATGGCGTGTACGATCCGGCCATCTTCAACGACCGCCTGTTGCTCGGCCTCAAAGGAACGATGAGTGAGGCAGAACTGCACGTCCTTAAAGCCAGGCTGCGAGGCGGAATCTTGAACAAGGTACGCCGTGGTGAGTATCGTTGTCCGCTGCCCACGGGCTTTGTTTATGACGAGCTCGGGAACGTGGCGCTCGATCCCGACGCACAGATCCGTGATACGATCGCTCACTTCTTCGAGACGTTTTCGCGGGTCGGCTCGGCATGCCAGACTGTGAAGACCTTTCGGAAGGAGGGCCTTGGTTTTCCGTCCCGCCGCACTGGTGGACCCACGGCGTTGCGGCCGCTGACCGCTTCCACCGCTATGCGCGTCTTGTCCAACCCCCGATACGCAGGCGTCTACGTGTACGGACGCCGCCGGTATCGGCGAGCTGCGGACGGCCAGACAAAAGTCCAGCAAAAGCGCGACTGCGATGACTGGCTCGCCTGCATACCAAATGCTCATCCCAGCTACATCAGTTGGGATCAATATCAACAGAACCTGAAGCTACTCGCGACCAATGGTCGAGGATACGAACTGGCGCGAGGGTCGCCTCCGCGTGAGGGCGCGGCGCTGTTGCAGGGACGCGCGGTGTGCGGCCGATGCGGCAGGCATTTCCGCGTCCGCTATCGCTCCACGCGGGGCAAGCAAGAGGCGTGGTATGTCTGCGACCGCGCCCATGGCACTCTTGGCGCCGCTGACTGCCAATCCATCGCCGGTCCACCCGTCGATGAGGCCATCGGCGCCCTGGTGGCTGAAAGGATGACGCCTGCCGCTGTGGAGTTGGCACTCGAGATCCGGCGAGAGATCGAAGCTCGGCAACAAGATGCCGATCGCCTGCGCAGCCGCGCGGTCGAACGTGCACAGTTCGAAGCCGATCTGGCGCAACGCCGATTCATGCTGGTCGACCCAGGCAATCGCCTAGTCGCCGACACCCTCGAGGGGGAATGGAACAACAAATTGCGAGTCCTGGCCCAGGCGCGGGAGGAGCGCGAACGCTCCAGGCAGAAAGACCAACTCCTCCTGGATGATGCCCTTCAGCAAAGGCTCCTCACGATGACAAGAGACTTCAACAAGCTCTGGAGTGATCCAACTACCCTGAACCGTGAACGAAAAAGACTGCTTGCCTGCATCATCGAAGATGCCACCCTGATCAAGCTGCCGGCGGAAGGAATCACGAAAGTCCATATTCGCTTCAAGGGAGGCAAGACAGAAACTCTGATAACGTCTAATCCCAAGCCATCCGGAGAGCAGGTGAAGACGCCCCCTGTGATCATCAAGCTCGTGGACAAACTCCTTGACAACCATATCTATTCCGAAATCGCCGACATACTCAATCAGCAAGGACTTCGCCCCGGCGGATCGGCCCGACCTGGACGCGGCAGCACTACTTTTACCGCCCTCCGCGTCGCCTATCTGGTCCATCGATACTCGCTTCCCTCTCGATACGATCGACTTCGCGGCCGCGGTATGCTGACGGCTGCGGAAACGGCAGCTCGCCTCGGCGTCCACGAAGCGACGGTCGTGCACTGGGCGGAATATGGCATCATCACAAGACACGCCCACAATGCGCACGCGTATCTCTACGAGTTGCCAGATTCCACACCAGCCAAGCACAGCAGTCGCTGGGACCGTCTCTCAGATCGAGCGCTGGCTTGCGAAAGAAGGAAAGAATCAAAACCTTCAGATCAAATCGAAAGAGGTGTAGTGTGAAGCCAGTTACTTGGCGCATACCCACAGCCCACTCCCGTCCCATACCAGAACCTTCAGCCGCGTTCGCCGAGCGTTGGCAAACAAAAATAAATGGCCGCTCAGAGGATCAACTCCCAAGCGCTCCCGCACCAGACCGTACAAACCCTCGAAACCCTTGCGCATGTCTGTCGCCCCAACGGCAACATAAACCTTGGTCGCCAAACCAATGCCAAACATCAACCCTGCTCAATCACCGCCAGCAAACGCTTCAGCGTCGCCTCATCAAAGCCCGCGGCCACTTCCACTCGCAGCCCGCCGCTCAGCACTAGCTGCAATCCACTCCCACCCCGAGCCTGCTCCGCCGATAGCTGCACCCGCACCAAACCACCCTTCCGCTCCCCTCCGCTCTCGGCTAAACGAAGCCGCTTCCGATACAGGTCCAGCGTATACGTCGACAACCCGCGCTCTGCACAAAACTGCTTCCGGCGTAAACCGCTGGCCTCAAACTCCCTCACCAACTCCTCAGCAGCCTCACGGCTCCGCCACTTCCTACCCAATGACTGCTCTTCGCTCATCACTGCATCTTCAGCAAATCAACAAGTCAGATGCAAGATGGGTTGCTCTGACGCTTACGTTTATGAGGCACTGCGCGGCGTTTGTTAGTTTTCCCTGGTTGTGCTCGTTCAAGGCCTTTGTGACGTCAGCAGTAGCAATGCGATTCAGATCCTTCGAATCGTGGAGCCAGAGCCCCGTGGCTAAAAACTTCCGTGCTTGGTTGCCGGTAGCCTTTTTCGCTTTCAGATAAGCGGCGAGCCCCAGCATTTCCCTGGCGCCAACCTTGGTTGCATCCTGTGGCTTTTCGACGCCGCTATTGCCGCTAAGCGACTCGTCATCGTTCTCAACGTTGACTGCGAGCAATTCCGGAAGCTTGGCAAGCACTTTCTCCAATTGAATCGCCAGCCAGTTCTCACTACCCTCTCCGGAGAACGACACGGCCCCTACTTGATTTCCAACTTCGCTACGTCCATCGCATCCCTCTGCTCTGTGAGCTCTACTTAAAAAGATACACGAGGAGAAGGTCAGATTTGTGATAATGGCAGGAGGCTAAGCTTGGAACAGCGATTCATGGGCCGACGAAAGCATCCAGGTAGGAGGACAGCTTACTGTGCGACGGCTCCAACTCTTCTGCCGGGACGTTGGACACCCACAATTATTTCACCGCCGCCGCCGTCTCCAGCCGCCCACCCCGAATCCATTCGAGAATCGTGCGATATTGCCAGCTATCCTCGTTCCCATGCCAGCGCTGCCCGCCGTTGTGCGTGGCCAGATAGTCGCCGACGTTGCCCGCGCTATCCGTCGGCCGCGTCGGCTTGATCAGCATCAGGCTCTTGGTCGGATCGTTGATGTCGACCACGTGCATGGCGTACTTATAGTTGTCTTCGCTGTCCTGGTCGGAGAAGACGCCTTGATCGTTGGGTGGGCGCAACTTGAAGATCACATGGCTGGCATGGCAGAAGACGCAGGCCTTGCCGTCCGCGCCTTGGGTCGCCAGAATGGGTTCGATCTTGGCTACGAAGTAGTTGAAATCGAGCACCGAGCCGGGCTGCACGTCCTTCAACGCTTCGCTGAGCTTCTTGCCTTGCAAGACGCTGGCGGCAATCAGCTTCAGTCTTGGATTGTTGTCGTTCTGCAGCTGCTCCATGGCGGCGCGGAACTCCGGTCGCTGCTCCACGCCTTTGACCTTGCGGAGCGTGTCCAGCCCCGCCGCACGCACATTATTGTCTGGGTTGTGCAGGCTGGCCAGCACCGTGCTCAGCACCAGGGGGTTGTCGAGCAGGTCCGTGGGACGCTTGATGGCTACCAGGTTCTTGTTCAGGAAGTAGGCCTGATCCTGCGAGATGGCGCCCCCCGAGACGCCCGCATGCCGGTTCATGAACTTCGGGTCGCCCACTTCCTCCAATAGGACGCCAACCGCGGAGGAGTCCAGATGGGCGAAGGCCGTCTTGACCAAGGGCTCGGTTTGCGGGTCGGCCAGGAAGTGCTCCAACGACACACGTATCGCCGCGCGCTGTACCTCAGGATTGGGATCATTCAGCCCGGCCAGCACCTGCTGCTGCAGATCCGTCTCCCGCATCAGGGTCTTAAAGGAAGAGGCCGCGTTCAGTACCGCCGCGTAGTTTGCCGGCCGCGGTTGTTGCTCGAGCAGAGCCCGCAACCCACCTAACACCTCCGGCTGCGAGGCCCACGGGGAGTCGCTGGGGAGCGCCGCCAGCATGGGAAGCACGACGGCCTGGCTATCCGGATTGCCGTGCTTGAGTATCTCGACTACTTTGCTGACTAAGTGCGGGTCCGGCTGAGCCGCACTGGGGACGCCCGGCGGAGGTGCAGGCGTGTCGCTTCCGGCCGGGGGTGGATCTAAGTTGAGTGCGCCCCGTTGGCCATCCTCATAGACGTAGCGGACAGTCTGCCGCACTTCGGGGCTCCCGTCTTCGGATAACGTAAGCGCCGCCAGGGTGAACCGCTCGTCACCGGATCCGCTGAGCGTGCTGCCCGCCTTCAGGACCTCGATCTTCATGCTGTCGTTGGCGTCTTTGAGGCAGGCAAGCAGAGCCTCTTCCAGCTCCGGCCCACTCGACTTAAAGAAATGGATAAGGTCGCTGTCGTTGCCGATGCGGGTCTGGAAGAATCCGTTGTGCACGTCGTACTTGAAGTCGACCGCCTCCCGATAAGGCGGATACTCATAGCCGGGGCGATGGAGGTCGGGAACTCCGCTGACGTACTTGGTCAGCACCGCGGGCAGGCCGATCGATACGGTGTTCTCTTTGAGCGGGGGCAGAGCGTAGTGGCGGATGTGAAAATCCCACAGGGCGTTGAGGATGCCTTCGCGGCCTAAGGGCGTGCCCTCGCGCAGGACTTTGGCCAGGACCTGGGCCTGGTCGTGCACCACGGCTTCGTATCCGTCACCGATACGTTTCTTGTCTTCGTCTTCAGCGCTGGCGCGGACCCAGGCGGTGAGGTAGCCGGTGTTCTCGTCGAGCAGGTCGTAGATACTCTCCTCGAGCCCGCGGCGGACCATGGCGTCGGTCTCTACATTCATGCGCGTGGCCAGGGTTTCGAGAGTGCTGCGGCGCATCTCCGGCTGGTCGACTTGCCAGTAGTACCAACGCCATATTCCGGAGGCGGCTTCGAAGCGGACGAAGGGGACGGGGTCGTTGACGTCGCGCTCCAGGGCGGCCAGCAATTCGGGATCTCCGGTGAGGTCGCGGAAGTGCTGGTTGAAGACGCGGGCGGCGCCCCAGCGGGTGCGCGGATTCGACGAACCCAACGCGGTGATGAGCAGCTTGCGTCCTTCAGGGGCTGCGTCCTGCCGGCGGGAGAGGATCATGCGCACGGCGTAAGCAGCGCTGGTTTGGACCATCTTTGTCTGGTCGCCGAGGGCCTGCATCAGCGCGGGGAGCGAACCGGCGTCGGCCATGTGGCCAATCGCGCGGGCGGCCGCTTCACGTGCCAGTGGCTGATCGCTTTTCACCAGCACCTCGCGGATTTGCTTCAACACCGGCTCCGGGGCCAGGTCCCAATACTGGTCTAATTGCGAGAGCAGTAACGGCAGATTATTCTTCGCCAGCTTGGTGGGCGGGGCGGGGAAGCCGGCATCCCAATTCTTGGCTTGGGTGGTTCCCGGGTAGAGCGTCGACAGCGCCATCACCGCGAATTGCGTAGCCCGGAACGGAGTGTTGAAGCCCTGGTAGACAGGGTCACCTTCCCAACTGCCTTCCTGCCGTTGGGCTGCGAGCATAGCTTTCACCGCGAGCGCGAGATGCTCGTCATTTTCCGGACGGCGGCCTGCCATGGCCACCGCTAAGACCGCGTTGTAGGAAACAAAGTCCGCGGTCTTGGCTTTTTTGTCGAAGGGATACGGCCAGCCGCCCTGCGGGGTCTCGTACTCGTAGAGCTGATCAATGAGCTGGTCGATCTCGGCCTGATATTTGGCCCGGTTGATGGTGGAAAGAAGCATGATCTTCCAATTGAGGTCGATCATGTTCTTGGGTTCGTAGGACAGGGCCAGGCGCTCGACGTGGTCGCGCTGGGTGAGCCACTCCTCGTCCTTGGTCTGCTTGTACACCATGTCGAACGTTTGCCAGCTCTGGGTGGCGATTTCAAACGGGCTCACGTCGGGTTCGCAGCCATCGGCTTCGTCGCCAGGCATCTCTTTGAGATTTTTATAGTGGATCTTGAGGTATTCGGCGTAAGGCACGCTGAAATTGGGTCTTGGCTTGTCGTGGGTTACGTTCTGCTCGAACTGGTCAACGATCAGCGGCAGGCGGCTCGAAACGGTACGCGCCGTGTAGATCACGCGCACCCAGTTGGTGTGGGTCTCTCCGTAGAGAGGGCGTGCGTTGTTGTAGAGACGGTCGGCCAGGAACTCGAGTTGGGCGCGTTGGGTTGGGGCGTATCCGTTATGCACCGCGGTCAGATAGCCGCGGGTAGTGAACTGCGCCGGATGGCAGGCAATACAGAGCTGCGTTTCAGAATGCTGCATGGTGGTGCGCAGGGCGATGGCTCCACGCCGCGGCGTGTTCGACAGCCAGGAGTCGCCCATGTTGACGAGGAAGTCCATGCCCGCGCGCACCGCCTGGTGCGGGTCGGTATAAGGCGGGATAGGGAAGTCGGACGTATGCAGTTGGTAGGCGGGGTGGTTGCCGGCCACGCGGACGTAGTACTCCTGCCCCGGCTGCAGGATGCGGGTGCGGAATTTGTAGAGTCCAGGGTAGTTCTGCGTCGCCTCCACCTGGTAGACAAACTCTCCGGTGTTGTAGAGGACGACGTCCGTCTTATCCGGGGCCAGCTGAAAAACATCGACGTCGAGCGGGACGTCGCGATCGGTGACGTTCAGCGTGAAATAAACCAGGCGCGGCTTCTCACCCTTAAAGGTGAACTTGAACCATTGGAATCCCTTGACCATCGCCGCGTAGCCATCTTCGCGCATCGAGGGAGCGTAGGGCCGTTCGTCGTCGCTGCCATAAATGGTCTGCCCAAACTCGAAGGGTTGGGCAGTTTCCCAGGTGCCGTTGGGCGCAGCGGCGATCACACCGGGGGTGATGCCGTCGGCCGTCTTCAAAACCGGAGCCTCAAGGATCTTCTTCAGCCCGGTGCTGATCTCGGGAACTGTCGCCGAGGGGGAAGACAGGCTGACGGTAACCGGCCCCGCGGCCCGCGGACGGAGGGTTAGGTAGAAATCGAGGTCCGCCGTGTGCAGCCACTTGGAGTCGATGACGCCCTGCGCGTCTTTGACCGTGGCCAGGACCGCGTCCCTGCCTTGCAATTTCGCAGGATCTTTAACCGCCAGCGTCAGGGCATAGAGGGTTCCCGGGCGCGCATCGCCGAGCTTGATGTCTTTCACCGTGGGTGGTGGGGTTTGATCGGCCTGGACAGAGCGGCCAACGTGGAGCAGCAGCCGATGGTAAGTGCAGCGGCCGAGAGGGGAATCAATCCCCAACGTAATCTTGTCCAATAACGCGACACCATCCCCATACCGCGAACCTCCCCGTGCTGGGCCCCGAAAACAGATTTTGGCTGAGCTTAGCGCCCAGCTTATAACTGCCCAAAAACTATATACCTATTGAAGGGTTCCGATGGAGTAGTTTTCGCCCAGCCCACGACCGGGAGAAGAGTTCCCATTGGGATCAATCGAAACCCCCTGAATTGGGATCTAAATAGGTGAGCAATACCGGGCAAAACACCAAAAGGGCACACGGTAGCGGGGGGCGGGTAATTACAAAAATTTGAGCACCTTGAGCACCTTGACCAAACAAAGGACTTAGCGGTCAGCAGAGGTGAAATTTGAGCATCTTGCACCCTGCTATTCTTGCCTCGACGGCGGACGCTCCAAGCCCAGCCCTCAGCGGGAAGTCCGGCGGACCCTCAGCTCCAACATTTTCTGCGGCGGCCGATCGCCGATTGTTAGTTGCCCAAACTCAGTCCATTCACCCTTGTCATTGATGCGCAGAACTGTCGTAGTCTTGAATTCGCCAAGCGCGAATCCCCACGAAATCGAGTTTTCGCCATCGGCCAGCTTGATCTCGGTTTCGAGCCATCGCCCGTCGTTGAAGGCCCGCATCCGATATGTTCCTGCGTCATCGTCGAAGGAAATCAGCCCGAGTGCTTGAAGGGCGGGTCGACCGTCAGTCTTGGTGCGGCCTACGCCCTCAATCACGAGCAACAGCCCGTCCAGTTTGAACTGAGCTGACTCAGTCTGCACCAAATCCACGAACTGGCCCGCTCCGCGAAGGGCCGACGCCTCGCCTGACCACTCCCCAACCAGAAACTCGAGCTTTTTCATAGCTGCCCGTTGCGCCTCGATGTTCGGTGTCTTTGGTGTTTGTGCCATGCACGCGGCTCCTAGGCAGCCCGCGAGTATGCAGGCGGAGAGGGTGTTGCGGACCATACCAACATTAGACACCAGTCGTCGCAAAAAAATGCCCTCCTGTCGTTAAAGCAGCCCGTCTCACAAAGGACCCTTTGTGGAACATGCCGGGTAAAGGGAGTCGCGGCCCTGCTATTCTTGCCTCGACGGCGGACGCTCCAAGCCCAGCCCTCACCGGCTTCTCCAGGGATACCCTGGGGCATCGTGGAAAACTGGCAATCCATCGCATGAGCGACACTGCGCGACTGCGCAGACCTGCTCATGCAGAGCGAGACTCGTTGGAGCGGTCTGCCGTTTGATTACATGCTCACTTCTGCGCTCCTCGACGTGCTGGCGAACGCCATCCTTTCCGGTGAACAGGAGGCGGATGCCGTTGTCGCCCGGCTAGTCCACGTGCTCGGCCGTAACTGGCGCTGGATCCGGCCACTGACTGGGCGATATCTTGAAACCTTCGCTGGACGCATCCGTCCGCGGCGCCGCGAAGTGGTTGGCTTTCTTCGCGGCGATCCCGGCCTGGTTGAGGCCTGTGAGAAATACGGGCATCAAATCAAAATTCTTCACCGGATCACCGGCGCGCAATCCATGCAGCCAGTCGACGCTGCGAAGACGTGGCCGATCCCGCGTATCGAGACCGTTGGAGCGTTGGCGGCGTGGCTTGAGCTTACTCCCTCTGAACTAAGCTGGTTGGCCGACCTGAAGGGACTGGGCTATAAGCGACCTCAGGAGCGGCTCGAACACTATCACTACCGCGTGCTGGCCAAAGCCACCGGCAGCGTTCGCCTGATCGAGAGTCCCAAGCCTCGCCTGAAAGACTTGCAACGGCGGATTCTCTCCGCCATCCTCGACCGCATTCCATCGCATCCCGCGGTACATGGCTTCGTGAAGGGTCGCTCGATCCAGAGTTTTGCCGCCCCTCATGTGGGCCGGCGCGTGGTTCTGCGCATGGACCTGGAGAACTTCTTCCCCACCTTTCCCGGGGCGCGTGTTCAGAGCTTCTTCCGGACGATCGGTTATCCGGAGGCGGTTGCCGACCTGCTCGGCGGGATCGCGACTAATTCCATGCCGTATGGCGCGTGGCGTGACGTGATCAAGCAACCTGGCTTCCCGCTCGGTCCACAGGAGCTTTGGCACGTGCGGGCCATGTATGCCCGACCCCATTTGCCGCAGGGTGCGCCTATCACGCCCCTTACACAAAAGGTAATTTGAGTTGCCAGTCTGGCTTGGCGGTATGCAACCGTCTTGCGGGGGACCCTGCTGGACTGGAATGCTATGACGAATCGTGATGGTGTCTTCTCCTATCAAGACGTCTTTCACTACAAGCCGCACGATCCGCTGGCGTTCATTGATACTGAGCGTATCAGCGGCACCACGCAGGCGGGCGAGGAACGCCGTGAGGGTTTCGGCGAGGCGCAGGAAGGTCGCTCTATCGTTGGCCTGGTCAGTGATTGCCTGTAGCTCAGCACGGAGCGTCTGTTCGCGCTGGCGCAGCGCAGGCATACGCTCACGCAATTGCTCGATCGACACGAGTGCTTCCTGGTAGGCGCTGAGAAGTCGTTCGATGCCCTTGCCAACATGAGCTAATTCTCTTTGCAGACTCTGCTCACGCTTTTTGGTCGGATTGGACGATCGCGCTGCTTCCAGCCGACGGTCAAGTTCCTGCTGTATCAGGGTAGGGTCTTCGAGCAGTCGGACCACTTCGTCCCAGACGATCGGATCGAGCAGGTCCTGCCGGACGAAGCGGCCGTTATCGCAAACAGGGCCGCCCAGTTTGCGCCAGCCATCCGAGCCAATACATTTGTAGTAATGGATCTTGCGTGCGGAGGTGCGCGTCGATGTGCGCGCAAAGGCGTAGCCGCACTTCTGACAGCTGACCAGGCCCTGTACGATGCTCGGCTCGATGGTGCGACGGCGCGATCGTATCTTGTTCTGCTCGAGAAGTTCCTGGGCACGGGCGAAGCTATCCTCGCTCACCAGTGCCGGCACGGGGATCTCGATCCACTCTTCGCGCGGGCGCTCGTGACCTGCTGTCATGGTGGGCGTAATTACACCCCGCCGACGCTGCGGACGGATGACGCGCGTCCGTGAAGAGGCACGCGTCTTACCGAAACAGGCGACGCGACACCACGATACGCAGAATTGCGCAACACGGCCCAGACGGTCGAGCGCTCCCACCGGGCACTTGCTTTGCGCGTCGGGATGCCTTCGGTGTTGATCCGTCGGGTGATCTCGCCGATGCTCAGTCCCTCAACCGTGTACATCTCGTAGATGCGTTGAACCACACGTGCCTCGGCTTCAAGCACGGCGTAGGCAGCAGGCGCCTCCTCGGTCTTGCGCATATAACGGTAGCCATATGGAGCGCCGCTCATCACGCTGACCTCACCGGACTGGGCTCGGTGTCGCTTACCGCGGCGCGAGCGCTCCAAAATCTGCGCTCGCTCATATTCAGCGATCATGCCCTGAAACTGCACCAGCAGTTGATCTTCCGCGCTAGAGCCCTGCGGTGCTTTGACAAACAGCGTCTCGACTCCGCTGCGGGCTAACTCCTCGATCAGCAGGATCTGGTACGCGTATTTGCGGCTCAGCCGGTCCGGCGCGTACGCCAGTACTACCTGGATCTGTCCTTCGGCGGCAAGGTCCCTCACACGCTCAAGGGCCGGCCGCTCCAGCGTCGCTCCGCTATATCCCTCGTCTTGAAAGACCCACTCTTCGGGAACCTCCAGATCATGATTCTCGGCGAACTCGATTAGCGACGCCGTCTGGCTCGCTATCGTGTTCGCCTCCCGCTGCTGTTCCGACGACACCCGTGCGTAGATCGCTGCCATCCTCATGTTCGAACTCCTTTACACTCCCGCCGACAGGTCGTTCCCGAACGGGCACCAGAAGACTGTAGGCCTGGGCGAGCTTTGCATCGTGCAGGCGATCAAACACATAGTCAACCCTAACCTGAAGCGAGCCGCGCGTTTGGCGCGGCTCACCCATGCCTTCTCTGAGTACTCAGAAATGCAGCCAAAGCGCGGGTAACGATCGTCCCGATAGTCAGCCCACTGCTTCTCGCATAGCTCCGCAAGAGACGTGCTGTTCCTGCCGGTAGCTTTAGTGTGATCGGTACCGTAGCTTCGGATACTTCGATCGGACGGTCGAGCTTTTGCGCTTCTTCCAGATACCGGTACGCTTGACGTTCTGACAGGTCGAACTCTTGCGATAAGCGCCGCATCCCTTCGGGCAACGGAACATTGCCCAGCAGCATGGCGTAAGCGGCGTTCAGTTGCCGAGCCTTGGCTGCTTTGGTCGATCGAATCATCTGTCATAAACGTATTACCTCTTAAGGCGCAGGTCAAGTACTGTATGAATACCCCGCCAACCCCTCACTATCCTCTCGAATTCGAAATTACCTTTTGTGTAAGGGGCGCGAGTTCACCTTCGCTGGCGAATCTCTGCAGCTACCGACTCGACCTTCGCCTTAGCGGGCTCGCGCACTCCGCAGGGGCCGCTTACACCCGTTATGCGGACGACCTTGCTTTTTCGGGGGGCGAGAGCTTCGACCGTTCGGTGGAGCGCTTTGCTATTCATGTGGCGGCCATCCTGATGGAGGAAGGCTTTACCGTTCAGTACCGGAAGACGCGCATCATGCGCCAATCGGTGCGCCAGCATCTCGCGGGGCTGGTGACAAACCAACGCCTCAATGTTCGGCGATCGGATTTCGATGTGTTGAAGGCGATACTCACGAACTGTGTCCGCCACGGTTCAGGCACTCAGAACCGCGAAGGTCACCCCCATTTCCGGGAACATCTGGAGGGCCGGGTAGGCTTCGTCGAAAGTATTCACTCGGAGAAGGGAAGACGCCTGCGAGCAATCTTCGACAAGATAGAGTGGGAGTGAGTTAGAACCCTCGGGGCTAAAGCCCAACTCTGTTTAAGCCCTTTTCGAGAGCCAACATGCGCGTGAGTTGGCGGCTTAAATCTAACAACATTCTTTCGAAGAGTTACGGGCAAAGAAAGAGCTTGATCACTACGCTTATTCGAGCGGCCTCCAGACCGAGTTCATTTCATAGATTTCAAGATGATTGACGATGCTTGTCTTTTGCCCCAGACTCAATTCCAAGCCTTGACCGCCAACGGTTTGCGCTATCTCCCGAACGATATACCGCACTCCTCCATCTACAAAGATTTCAGCGACGCACTTGTCGATCAATACTTCCACCTGACCCCGGCCATTCTCGAGGTCTTCAGATTGGATTGTCGTGAGAGTGTTTCCCTCATATTCAATAACCAGCTCATCCCTGTTGCTCAACGTAACTTGAAGTTTGACGTCGAGAGGCACGAACCCAGCCACGCCCAGTTTCTGGTTGGCGTCTGCAGCGGTCAATGTGGACCAGGCACGTGCCTTCCCGCGCAGCTGGGCTATCTCCTCAATAGGAGTAGCCTGCAATCTCAGGCCGCCTTTGGAGGTTTTCAGTTTGAATTCCGTGGGAAATAGCATCATCTGATTGAAAGGCATGCCCTCTGGCTGAATCCTTCCCCATGCCAGTTGGACCCGCCTGCCGTCCGGTATCTCCGCGAAGGATTGCGCCGCATACAGAAGATCGGCTCCTTGCACGTTTTTTCCTTCGGCATAATGCAGGTCAGGAGATTCAGCGGTGAATGTCTCGCCATCGAAGCTGCCGATCATGTAGCTGGACGAGCCACCATGAAGGATCCACTTTTTACGATTATTATCTCCATCGATTGGGAGCTCAAAAAGATCCGGGCATTCATGAAAACCTTTAAGATGGCTCTTTCGCGCCCAGGTTTTGAGATCTGCAGAGGTGTAGAAGGTCATGCCATCCTTCTCAAATAGGACCATCACCCAGTGCCTGGTCGGTTCATACCAGAAGACCTTGGGATCCCTGGTGTCGTTTGAGCCTACCTCGCGATTGCTGTCCAGAACAGGATTGCCAACATAGCGAGTGAACGTAGCTCCATTGTCTGTGCTGTACGCGATGCACTGCACCTGTTTATGCGAGATGCGGTCAAACGCCGTATAGATCAACACGAGCGCGTCTTTACCCCAGCCTCCATCGTTGTTGTGGTCCACGAGACTCGAGCCGGACCATGGTGAGCCAAGCTTGTCGACCATGAGCGCAGGTGCCAGCTCCCGCCAGTGCATCATGTCCTTGCTGACCGCGTGGCCCCAATACATGAAGTCGGTATCCCACTTTATTCCAAACGGGAAAGCCTGCCAGAAGAGATGGTACTGGCCCTTGTAAAAGATCGGACCGTTGACGTCATTGCTCCAGCCACGCTTAACCGTGAAGTGGAACTGCGGCCGATTGCTCTCCTTGTATAAGGTGGCCGCCCCCTCAATCTGGTTCGCCTGATAAATACGATCCAAAGCGGCTTGAGCGGAAGGGCCCAAGAGATCGGATGGACCAGTCAGGGTAATGGTACTGCCCCTAAATTCGCTAACATCCAGGAAAATCCAATAGTCGACGGCATGCTCTGCCAATTGCACAGGAAACTCACGCTTTTGAGTTCCGCCGACGCTAATCTGAAATACCCGCATTTCACTTTCGCGTTCAACCGGGATATTCAGGTATCGCTGCGTGATGTGAATTGTTCTGCTTTGCGCGAGTAAAGAGATTGCCGGGCAAAAAGCGACAGCCAAGAAGCAAATGATGGATCGAAGTCGCAGTTGATTCGCCGTTAGGAGCAACCTGTTACAGTTCGAATTGGAGATCACGCGGCGAAGCGTTAGCAATAATTGCACGATCAGCCTCCAGAACTCATTCGAGCGATGCCGCCTCAATCGAGGAGGCGAGTAGTACATATGCCACACTACTCGATTAAGACTTTGAACTGAAGTTCAGACTCGTCCGTACTATCTGTCGGAGTCAGCCCGCACAGCTACTTCACTCCGCCGGAGCACTCGGGGACTATGCACTAATTGAAGAGCAGAGATCTCCCGGACCTCACGATTCCGAGAGGTTAGAGAGCCGCGAGCGGGAGGTTGGCATTAATCCGACCGATAGCAGGTCGTTCTCTTGCGGGAACGCTGGACCAGGTTCAAGTCCTCATGGATCGACTTAGTCTTTGTTCGCGGTAAGCTCTCGTAATAGCCACGATTTGGCCATTTTCCAGTCGCGCTTTGCCGTTTCGGCAGAAATTCCCAGAGCCTCGGCCGCTTCTTCTACACTTAGGCCGCCGAAGTATCGCAGTTCTACGACGCGACCTTTGCGAGGGTCAATTCTGGATAAGGACGACAACGCCTCATCGAGAACCAGGATGTCAACCCCGGACGTCCGCACTCCAATAAGTGCCTCGTCGATTGGAATCTTCAATGTGCCGCCGCCCCGCTTGGCAGATTGACGACTGCGCGCATGATCCACGACAATGCGCCGAATGATTTGCGCGCAAAGAGCAAAGAACTGTATCCGGCTCTGGCAGCGGATGCCGCGCGCCGCCAACATCTTCAGGTAGGCCTCATTTACCAGGGCAGCCGATTCAAGGCTGTGAGCCGCGAATCCGCGGGCGAGGTGTTTTCGCGCAATCCGGCGGAGTTCGGGGTAAACGATCGGCATCAGGCTGTCTAAGGCATCCCGCTCTCCATTCCCCCAGGCCGCAAGCAAACCTGTGACGTCTTGTGAGGACTCGACCGCCATGGCGACGATTCTAGCAAAAAATTAAGCCACCGCTTTGTGACCGTTTTCAGCACCCTTTCCCGTTATTAAGTCAGAGGTCGTATGAGCGACCAAATCACAACCATCGCAGGGTGGGAAAAGGAGAACAGGTTATGAAGAGACTAGCGTATTTCGCCGGCGTGTTGATCTTGGGGATCGTGCCACATCTTAACGCTCAACAATGTTCAGAGTCTGATTTGCGGGGTGCCTACAGCTTCGTAGTCTCCGGAACATTTGAGGGAGCATCCTTTGCGGCGGCTGGCCAGACAATCTATGACGGAAACGGCAACGCGGCGGGCGTGATCCAGGCCAGCGTAGGCGGAACGGTCTATCCTGCTGCGCCCTGGACCGCGAATTACACCTTCAGTCCAATGCAGACAGGCCAAGGCCAGACCGTCTGTGTACTCAAAAAGACGATTACCATTGACAGCTATGGGCCGTTGACCGTGAGCTTCTTCGGTACAGCAGCGGACAATTACAAAGAGCTACGCTTTATCGCGACCGGGTCCAACGCCACAAAAAGCTTGACCATCAGCGGCACGGCTCGAAAAGAGTAGTCACAAGGAGCATCAGGGCGATATCTGGGAGTGTTCTACTTAAAGTTGAGCGGGAGCCAGGCTCATCTCCGGCTCCCTGCGGTAAGGAGTAACTGCGATGATGATACGAGAATTTCTGGAAAACCGGCGAAAAGCGGAATATCCAACATTCATGAATGTCTTGAACGCATTGCCCAGGGAGCGATTCGACTACCGGCCGCACGAACGGTCGCCATCAGCGGCAGAGATCGTCTGGACACTTGCGCGGGAAGCCAAAGCCTGTTGCGACATGATTGATAACGGCTGCGTGAACTGGACAGAGCAGCCTCCGCCGGCCGACCCGGATGCCATCGTATCAGCATTCAAGAATCATTACGCGGCTTTGGATCGACGGATACAAGACATGGACGAAGCGGGATGGCAGAACAAGGCGCAATTTCATATCATGGGCCAGCTCTACCGGAACGCCCCAGTGGGCGACTTTCTCTGGTTCCTATTTTTTGATGCGATCCATCACCGCGGTCAGTTAAGCACGTACATTCGACCAATGGGAGGCCAGGTTCCTTCGATATACGGCCCCTCAGGCGATGATCCCGGCTCATAAGGCCAAGGGTCCTGTTACAGCTGCTTGATGTGAACCGCAGTGTATTCGCGCTCAAGAGCGGCGACGAGCTGCTGAAACCGGGGCTCCGGACGCAGGTTCTCGAGGTATGGATCTACCTTGAAAAACGGCCAGCAGGGATTGCCACTGTCGACACTGCGTTCCAGCCATGCCATCGCCTTATCCGACTCGCCCAGGACGGCATACACGCTCGCGATTTGATAGTAGGTGTGGTGCGTATGGCCGAAAGAGTGTGGGGACTCCTGCGCATTGCGGGCACACTGGAGCGCCGGACCTCTCTGACCGCGGCGGGCATGGAGCATGCCTTGCAGGCTGACAATCAAAGGCTCATCCGGATACAGGTTCAGACCCACCGCCAGCCGCTGCTCGGCAGTATCCAGGTCACCGTTCATCAGTGCCGGAAGCGGATGATACCAGAGAGCATACTTGGTTCCTGGTTTTTCTCGAATCCAGGCTTCCGCAGCCTCATCTGCCCGCGCGAAATCTCCGCTCCAGAGAAGAATGAACTCGAAATTATTGGCGCGGGTTCTGGGATTCGATTGCCGGGCGCGCTGGTGAGCAATCAACGCCTCTTCGAAACGCCCGATATGAGAGCAAATATTAGCCATTCGGTTGTGGGCTCGCTCGTTGTTGGGCTGGGCCGCTAGAACCTTTTCCAGCGCCGCGATGGCTTCGAAATGCTGGAAATTCTTTGCCGGGCTCCACAAGATAAATGCCCGAGCTGAGTGCCCCTCCGGCAGAGCCGGGTCTAGCTCCAGCGCCCGCCGGCAGTGGTATTCGGCGCGATCAATCCACACGCGCCGCGAGTCGAACTCCCACTGAATGTGCATCGACACATAGGACAGAATGGCGTGCGCCAAGGCAAACTCCGGATCGAGTTCGACGGCTCTCGAAAGGTGCTGAGCAGAGCATCTCAGGGTCTCTTCGCGGTCGGAGTAACTCTCAGCGAGGCCCTGCATAAATTCGTTATAGGCTTCCGGATCGCTGGTGTACCGGTCGCGAGCTTTCGGAGCCGCCCGTCTGAATCGGACTTGCAGAGATTGCACCACACGATGCCCGATTTCGTCCTGGATCTCGAAAACGTCTTCTCGCGTAAAGTCATGCTTTTCGGCATAGGCGATCTTTTGGATCGTGCTGTCGTAAAGTTGCGTCGACACCCGCCAATGCGACCCTTGTTTCTGGACAGAACCCTGCAATAGATGACGAACACCTAGATCCCGACAGGTGCGCCCGGGATCGATGCCAGGAACACAGTCCACGATCGTAGATGTCGGAAGGACGGCAATGTCCTCCAGGCTGCTAAGCATGGTGATCAGTGCGTCTGCAAAGCCAAGAGAGAAAGCTTTGCGGTCTTCAATTTCGCTTAGAAAAAGGAAAGGCAGCACGGCGATCGACGCTAGAGGCTCTGAATCTTGCCTAACATTCGCGAAAACCTCTCGATCAGCCGCATTGTCAGCAAGGGCTTCAAGAACAGGTTCGGCTGACGGGAACCGATCTGCGGGATTCTTGCAGAGAAGCCTTTGCAAAATTGGCGCTATCTTGGGAGAGATGATTTCAATGGAAGAAGGATCATCGTGAAGAATCGCGTGCAAGGTATCTACCGATGACGTTCGGCGCCAGGGGTGCTGCCCCGTCATCATCTCGCAGAGAACGGTACCCAACGCAAATAAATCACTTCGCTGATCGATTTCTTTACCCTGGATCTGTTCCGGTGACATGTAGGCGACTGTCCCAAGGATTTGTCCAGAAAGACTTTCATCAATCACTGCGTTACTCGCGGTGACGCCCGGCATCCGCTTCGCGAGCCCAAAATCCAACACCTTTACGTAGCCGTCGAAGCGAACCATGATGTTTTGAGGTTTCAGATCGCGATGAACCACGCCCGCGAGATGCGCTGCACGAAGAGCCTGAAGCACCTGTCGGGCAATTTCCAGGATGCGCTGCACCGAAGGTGTGCACTTAGTCCAATCGTGTAGCGTCTGGCCGTCGACCAGCTCTGTAACCAGATAATTTGGGCCGACGTCGAGCAAGGTACAGATATTCGGATGGTTCAGCGCCGATATCACTCGCGCCTCGCGCTCGAATCGGCCGCTGAACCGTTCCTGGGAGATCTTGATCGCGACTTTGCGGCCCAGCCGAGTATCCAAGGCGGAGTAGACTTCTCCCATTCCGCCTGTCCCCAGAAGACCCAGGATCTCGTATGGTCCCAGTAAAATACCGGGTTTCAGCGCCGCCTGCGCCGATGCCATTTCGTTTGCCGCACTCCATGCGGCCCGGTCAATTAGGGTCTCGGTAGTGCCACTCTGCGACAGCAGGGACTCCACTTCCCGGCGCAGATCGGCATCTTCGCTGCACACCTCAGCAAGGAAGCCATCGCGCCGAGCGGGTTCCAGAGTCAAGGCTCTATGGTAAAGCTGCTCGATTTGCCGCCAGCGCTCGGAGTTCATGATCCACCGGTCCGCCAAATCTTTCAATCATCTTACCGCACGATGGGTCCTGCGCTTCCAATATGTACCGCGCCGCGGAGGCAAGATCGGTTCGTATGAATCGGCTCATGGAGTCTGTGAAAATGGGCTGCGGTCACGTCCATCGGCGGCTCGGTTCTCGGTGGCTGGCATCTCGTAAGCTAGTTCCTGAAAAGAAGCTTCGCTCCTCACCTTCCCCCACGATGTCATCAATCGACATTTGCTGCCCAACAGGCTGGGTTCCAACTTGCGCAGAAGCCTGCTGTGCTTCAGCGTTCCTTCTCGTGAGTATTGCCATCCGGCGGTTGCAGATATGCTTGAAGCAGCGTTGTGCCTGTTGAGGCCTCCTGAGGAGATTGATTGAAGAAGAACCTGCTGCCCATCGAAGCGATTGCCGCCAAACTGAATTTACCCGACGACCTGTACGAGAAACGCAGCCCGGTCAGCGCGAAGCTGAGTCTGGACCTGCTGGCGGACGCGCGTTTCAATCGCGGCGGAAAGCTGGTACTGATGACGGCGACCACGCCGACGGTCTCGGGCGAAGGCAAGACCGTTACCTCGATCGGACTGGTGCAAGGGCTGGAGAAGATCGGCAAGCGCGCGGTACTTACTTCGCGTGAGCCATCGTTGGGCCCGGTATTTGGTATGAAGGGAGGCGCGGCCGGCGGCGGCCGCTCGCAAGTGGAGCCGGGGGAGAAGATCAATCTCCATTTCCTTGGTGACTTTCATGCAATCACCTCGGCGCACAACTTGTTGGCGGCGCTGGTCGATTCGCACATGTTCCATGGCAACCCACTTGACCTGGATCCCGACGGCATCACCTGGCCGCGCACTCTGGACATGAACGATCGGGCGCTGCGCAACATCATGGTGAGCGTGACGGCGGCGAACAAGAAGCAGCGCGACGGGAGCAATCGTCCCAGCGGATTTCTGATCACGGCGGCTTCGGAGATCATGGCCATCCTGGCGCTAGCTTCGGACCGTCAGGATCTGCGCGCGCGGCTGGCCCGGATCGTGATCGGGCAGGACCGCAAGGGGAATCCTGTGCGAGCGGCAGATTTGAACGCGACCGGGCCGATGATGGCGCTGTTGAGCGAAGCCTTGCTGCCGAACCTGGTACAGACCACCGAAGGTACGCCGGCGATGGTGCATTGCGGGCCGTTCGCAAACATCGCGCTGGGGACCAGCTCCGTGGTCTCGCAGAAGATGGGAATGCGGATGGCGGACTACGTGGTCAACGAGACTGGCTTCGCATCGGACCTGGGCTTGCAAAAGTATATGGACCTGGTAAGCCCCTTGTCTGGCATCAAGCCCTCGATTGCGGTGCTGGTGACGACGGTGCAGAGCGTGAAGCAACAAGGCGAAGGAGACCTACGGCGAGGGTCCACAAACCTCGAAAAGCACATAGCCATCGTGCGTAGCTTTGGACTGCCCGCGGTGGTCGCTATCAATCGCTTTCCTGACGATACGGAGGCAGAACTCGGTCTGCTGCGCACGTTCTGCGAAGCACGCGGGGCGGCGTTCGCACTTTCGGAAGCGTACGCAAAGGGTGGCGAAGGAGCGGCAGCGCTGGCGCGGAAGGTGGTTGAGGGGATTGAGGCAAACCCGGAGGTGAAGCTGACGACCACCTACAAATCTGGCGATTCCGTGATCGAAAGGATCACCAAGGTGGCGCAGAAGATCTACGGCGCGGACGCGATCGAGCTGAGCCAAGGCGCGAAGGAAAACCTGGCCCGCTTCACGCGGTGGGGTTTTGGTGAGCTGCCTATCTGTATCGCGAAGACGCAGTACTCGCTGAGCGATGATCCCAAGCGCCTGGGCGCGCCGACAGGATGGACGCTGCACGTAACGGATATCGCACTCTCGGCGGGGGCAGGCTTCCTGGTCGTGATCTCGGGCGAAATGATGCTGATGCCAGGATTGCCCAAAGTGTCCCGGGCGCTGGCAATCGATGTTGATGAGCACGGTGAAATCACCGGGATGGAGTGAACGATGAATGAAGAGAGTGGCAGCTCGGCGTCGGACCGGGTTGGCGAGAAATTGGATTCCGGCGCTCCCTATATTTAGAAGACTATTTTAAAACCAGTATGTTGGAATTACTATGGAACCATGGTCAAGAAATACGAATATTGCGACCTCTTTCCCGGTGCGCTGGAACTGATGATCCTCAAGACCTTGAGCCGGAAGCCGATGCACGGTTATGCGCTGGCTCAGCGGCTCAAAGAGATCTCGGACGATCTTCTGCAGATTGAGGAGGGTTCCCTCTACCCTGCCTTGCAGCGCATGCTGAAGGCAGGATGGTTGACGTCGGAGATGGGCGTCTCAGCGAGAAATCGCCGTGTGCGGATATACAAGTTGACGGCAGCTGGCAGGAAGCACCTCGCACAGGAAATTTCGAGCGTCGAGAGGATGTTTGCCGGAATCAGCCGCGTTCTCGCTTTGGCAGGATCATAGGAGCTTCCAGAATGCTGAGGCACATCTTCTCGCGCCGCCGCCATTATCATGAGCTTTCCGCCTCGATCCGCGAGCACCTTGACGAAAAGATCGCCGATTTGATGGATCGCGGCATGACGCGGGAAGAAGCGGAGCGGATCGCGCGCCGTGAGTTCGGCAATCTGATCCTGATCGAACAGCGCAGCCGGGAAGTCTGGCAATGGCCCAAGCTCGAATCCATCCTTGCCGATCTCCGCTTCGCTCTCCGCCAGTTCGGCAAGGCTCCAGGATTCGCCCTCACTGCGATTCTCGTCGTTGCGCTCGGCATCGCCGCTAGCGTGACCATTTTCGCCTTTGTCAACGCCGCCCTGCTCAAACCGCTGCCGTACCAGGCCCCATCGCGCCTCGTTGCCGTATTCGAGACAACCACCTCCTGCCCTGAGTGCAGCTTCTCCTACCCGGACTATCAAGATTGGAAGAGCGGCAACTCAGTCTTTCGTTCGTTCGAAATCTGGGGGGCCGACGCCTACCTCTTGCGCAGTTCTGCCGGTGTTGAATCTCTGCGCACAGGCCGCGTATCTGGCGGGTTCTTTCAGACCCTGGGCGTCACCCCCGTCCTTGGCCGCCTCTTCACCTCCGCTGACGACACGCCTGCCGCGATGCGCGTTGTCGTGCTACCCTACGCCACCTGGCAGCGCCTCTTCGGGGGGCGAGCCGACATTCTCGGTCAGTCCATCACCCTCGACAACAACGCCTACACGGTGGTCGGTGTCCTTCCCCGCAATTTCCAGTTCGCCCCACGTGCCGCCGAACTCTGGGTCACGATCCACGATCTCGGTCCCTGCGAAAAGGACCGCGCGTGCCGCCCGTTTTACGGCCTCGCCCGCCTCAAAGACGGCGTCGCCGTTTCTGCTGCGCTTGCCAACACGAGCACGATCGCCGCCCAGCTACAAAAGCAGTATCCTCGGTCCAATCAGGGGCAGGGCTCGCTCGTCATGCCCTTAACCGATTCCTTCACCGGCGACATTCGCCCGATCCTCCTCATCCTGCTCGCAGGTTCAGTCCTTCTTTTGCTCATCGCCTGCGTCAACATCGCCAGTCTGCTCCTCGTCCGTGCGGAAAGCCGCCGCCGCGAGATGGCCGTCCGCGGCGCGCTGGGTGCATCCCGTGCGCGTCTTACCCGCCAGTTGGTCATCGAAGCAGCTCTTCTTGTTGCTCTCTCTGTCTCCTTCGGCCTGGCCGCCGCCTGGGGAGCTGTCGATCTCCTCGCCGCTCTCATCCCCGAACGCGTTCTTCGAGGCATGCCGTTCTTCCAGATAATCGGTTTCGATCACCGTGTGCTTCTCTTTATTGCCGCTGTCTCGCTTGTTACATTGGCTGTCTGCACGGCCGCGCCTGTGTCGCGCCTCTCCATTACTGATCTTCGCGCCGGCCTTGCCAACGGAGCACGGGGTTCCTCCAGCGCGTGGAGACGCTTCGGCTCAAACCTCGTTGTCGTCGAGCTGGCCCTTGCCGTCGTTCTCCTCGCCGCCGCCGGACTCCTCGGCAAGAGCTTCTACCGCATTCTCCACGTCGATCTCAACTTCAATCCTGCCCATCTCGCCACGCTTGAGATCGACGCCAACACCGGCTACGACACCGCTGCCCGGCAGCTCGCGCTCTCTCGCCGCCTCATGGAAACGGTCTCCGCCGTCCCCGGCGTCCAATCTGCGGGAATTGTCAGCTCCCACCTTCCCGTCACTTGCAACTGCGACGCAACCCCCTATCGTGTGCTGGGTCGCCCGTGGAATGGCACACAGCAGCTGGCCGTGTCCGGTACCGTAAGCGCCAACTACTTTGCCACCCTCCAGGCCCGGCTTCTCAGCGGGCGCTTCTTTGCCGAAACTGACGACGCCTCGCATCCGCCCGTTGTCATCATCAACCAGATGATGGCTCAGCAGTTCTTCCACGGCGAAGATCCCATTGGTCAGACGATTGGCGATCAGGCTCTCTCGCCCAGCTCGCTCCATCAGGTCATTGGAGTCGTCAATGATGTCCGAGAGGGTGGGCTCAACGAGCCCCTTCGTCCCGCTGTTTATTTTCCCGTTAACCAGAATCCGGGTAACTACTCTTTCCTCGTCGTTCGCACCGCGCTGGACCCCGCTACTGCTCTCCCCGCACTTGTCACCGCAATTCACAGACTCGACCCCGGTATCGGTGTCCGCAATGAGTTCACCATGACCGAGCACATCCACGATGGCCAAGCCTCCTATCTCCGCAGCTCAGCGGCATCGCTTGTGGGAGGTTTCGCCGCCTGCGCCCTCCTGCTCGGTGTCATCGGGCTCTACGGAGTCATCGCCTACTCCGTCAGTCAGCGTACCCGCGAAATCGGCGTCCGCATGGCCCTCGGGGCGCAACGTTCTTCCATTGGCCGGCTCATTCTCGGTGAAGCCGCCTATCTCGTTCTCCTCGGCCTCGTCTTCGGCATCGCTGCCTCCTTTCTCACCGGGCGCTTCCTTACGAGCCTCCTCTTCGGCGTCCGCTCTTTGGACCTCTCCATCCTGACCGCAGTAACCGCCACTCTCGCCGCCGCTGCTCTCATCGCCGCCTGGATCCCGGCCCGCCGTGCCGCCGCCACCGACCCACTGGAAGCGTTGCGCAATGAATAGGAGGAATCCAATGACTTGGCTTGTACCACTGTTCTGTCGCCGGCATCGCTATGATGAGCTCTCGGGGATCCGTATCTCACAGGTATCATGTCGCCGTATCTGCAGGAGCAATAGACCGGTGAAACTCAGCGTATTGATTTTCATTCGTTGACTCCTGTGAATCAGTTGGCTTTCTGCTTCCCAATCATTTACCGGGTACGGGGTTTGCGTTCGGGAGATCGGCACCGCTCGCTGCCTCTTTTGGCCAGGGTTTTGGCAAAGGCAACAGCCCCAATTGGCCCATCATGCCCAGGTCATCGCGTGCGCCGCGGTGATCGACAATCTTGCCATCGCGCAGCGTGTACCAATGAATGGTTTCGATCTCGAAGTGCTTATGAGTTGGTGGTACGCCGACCAGCAGACCTCCGTTCACCGGTGTCTTTCCTACTCCGAGGTGGGTCCCAGTTGTCCGGCAGCGAACCACAACCCAGTCATCCTTTGCAACCAGGTCGACGATATCCAGGCGATAATCGGGGAAGGTCGTCCAGACGTCCTGCAATATTTGCACGACACGTTCGCGTCCCACCGGTATGCCAAAGTTCCTGGTGTCTTCGGCGAAGTTGGTCGACGCGGTCTTCCAATCACCGCGATTGAGCAGGTCATGGTGTGCGCGAATGATGGCCGCGTTTTGCATTGACTCATCCTTCGGAGCCGGTGTGGTTGTGGCCTGGACCGGCTGGCTCGGGTCCTGCGCCGAGGCTGGACCCGAGGAAAAGACGGCGAGCATGACGAGCATGACGCCGAGCATTCGTTTTGCGATTCGCATCTTGCCTCCGATTTCTGCGGTTTGCATATCTGAGTTCCTCTCATGCAGCAACCCTGACGTAGCTGAAGAAATCCTGGCAATAGCGCCTGCCTTAAGCGCACCTTATTTTAGCCTTACGCGGGAAGCTACTGAAAGCAAGAGGCTTGTACGCCGCCGCGGAAGTGAGATTGGAAGTGGATGCTGGCCATGGATAATGGCAGGATGCCGGGCATCATTCTGAAATTCGGCGACGGCTTTGAACTCGACCGCACGGCCTACGAGCTGCGCCGTACAGGCCGGCCACAAAAGCTGGAACGCATCCCCATGGAGATACTGCTCCTGCTCCTCGATCGAAGGGAACAGCTCGTCACCCGCGAGGAGATCATTGAATCTGTCTGGGGTAAGGACGTCTTCCTCGACAGTGATAACAGCATCAACGCGGCGATCAGCAAAATCCGCCTGGCCTTGAGAGACAATTCAGAAAATCCCGCCTGCGTGCAAACCATCAAGGGGAAAGGCTATCGCTTTATCGCTGCCGTCGCGGAGGTTGGAATTCCTGATCGTCCTCAATCTCCGATCATCGAACCTGAGGGCAAAATCGGAGCCGTTCAGAGCCACTTGCCGCCGCCTGCGAAGGTTTCGACCCGAAAGCGCTGGGCCTTTGTTCTTGCCGCGGTGGTTTTACTCGGAGCAGCAACATTGGCAATCGTCCTATCACTCTTTCATCGAAGGCCGGCGCTCACGGAAAAAGACACGGTGGTGCTTGGCGACTTTGCCAATACAACGGGCGATCCGGGGTTCGACGAGACACTTCGGCAGGGAATGGCAGTCGAACTTGACCAGTCGCCGTTCCTGAGTCTGGTTGCCGAGCCGCGGATACAGCAGACTCTGCGGCTGATGGGCCAGCCTGCCGATGCGCGGTTAACTCCGGAAACTGCCTTCGAAGTCTGCGAACGAACAGCGAGCGCAGCGGTCATCAGCGGTTCAATTTCCAGTTTGGGCAGTCAGTACGTTCTGGCTCTGAAAGCGAGAGACTGCCGCTCGGGGAAAATCTTTGACCAGCAACAGATTCAGGTTGCGAGAAAGGAGGATGTTCTCCATGCCCTTACCGGTATGGCCAGTCAATTCAGGAGCAAGGCCGGCGAATCTTTGGCGACCGTAAAGGAGCACGCCAAGCCATTGGAGGAGGCTACGACACCCTCCCTTGACGCTCTCAAGGCGTACGGCATGGGAGTGAAGGTTGAATACGCGAGCGGTTCTTCGAGCGCGATTCCGTTTTTGAAGCATGCCATCGAGTTGGACCCGAACTTCGCAACCGCCTACGCCTACCTGGGCCGCCTGTATGGCGATGTTGGCGAGTTTGCGCTCTCCCTGACCGAGCAGGATATGTTGCCCATCGGCCCACGAATTCGGACTAGTGCGCGCTACGTACGCAGTTTGGCCCGGCTGTGGGGGAGGAGCGTCAAGACAGAACCTAGTTTGTCCAAGGGGTGTTCGATCCGCACCACTAGGCGGTAGCGGATAGATGTCTTCGGCAAGTTGCCGGAAAGCCGACTTCGTCCAAGTGGATAAGTTCCTGTTTGCCGACCACACGGGAGCAGTCGCGGTCGAGTTAGCTCGCGAGAGGCCGCTAATTGGGTGCGAAGGAGGTCCTTCTACATGTGGCCCACCACACTTCCTACCCCCCAAGGGAAACGGCGCTTCGACAGGGGCCTGAAATTGACACCTGGGTCGTCGTAGGGCTAGGATCGCCCAAACCCCGGGTCAGTTTGACGTAACGCCAGGCAGTCGAGCCGCACCACTATCTATGCCGAGCCCTGCGATCCCCGTGGCATCCATCGGCGCTCCTCGCCTCACGCCGATCCAGTGGCTGATCTGTGCTGTCGCCTGCCTCGGTTTTGCTTTTGATCTTTACGAGACTCTGATGCTGGCTCTCATTGTGCGGCCTGCGCTGACCAGTCTCGGAGACCTGAACCCGGGGACTCCAGCGTTCAACCTCTGGGTCGGGCTGTTGTTCTTTATTCCCGTAGCGATTGGTGGCGTCTTCGGGCTCCTCGGTGGTTATCTGACAGACCTTCTTGGCCGCCGCCGCGTGCTGGTTTGGAGCATCTTGCTGTATGCCTTCTCGGCGTGCGCGGCAAGTTATGCCACTACGGTGCCGGAGCTCGTGGTCTTTCGCTGCACTACGATGATCGGCGTGAGCGTCGAATATGTGGCTGCGCTCGCGTGGCTGGCGGAGCTGTTCCCCCATCCGAAACAGCGAGAGTCCGTCCTGGCCTACACCCAGGCCTTCTACGCATTAGGAGGCCTGATGGTAGTAGGCGCCTATTACCTTGCCGTCACCTACGCGGAACGATTCCCTACCATCCGCGAAGGCCATGAGGCTTGGCGTTACACCCTGCTCTCCGGAATCATTCCTGCGGTTCCGCTGATCTTCGTTCGGCCATTCCTGCCCGAATCGCCGGTCTGGCGAGAGAAGAAATCCCAGGGAACTCTAAAGCGGCCCCGCATCCGTGAGCTCTTCCGCCCCGCACTACGAAGGACCACCCTGATCGCCACCTTATTGGTGGCGTGTTCTATTGCCCTGGGATATGGAGCGCTACAGCATACCGTTCGCATCGTCCCCGGGCTTGCCGAAGTGCGAAATCTCGCACCGCGACAGGTAGAGCAAACGGTCAGCAACGTGCAAATGTTTCAAGAGTTCGGCAGCCTGACTGGCCGCGCGACCTTCGCCCTGCTGATCGTTCGAGTCGTGACGCAACGCCGTCGTCTGCGCATCGGCTTTGGGCCAATGCTGATTGCTATCTCGTGGCTTTTTTTCTATGCGGCAACGCACAGCCTGGCTTTACTCCGGCTTGGAGTTTTCCTCGCCACCCTGCTCTTTAACGTGCTCCACAGCTTTTGGGGAAACTATTTGCCCAGAGTTTATCCAACACATTTGCGAGGCACAGGCGAGAGTTTCGCGGTGAACATCGGAGGCAAGACAATTGGGGTCTCTGCCGCTCTCCTCACAACCCAGCTCGCCAACGTAATGCCGGGCCCAGGCGCAGGCGCTCGCCTTGCCTATTCAGCCGGAACAGTCGCTCTGCTGGCCTGTGTGGGCGGTTTGATCGGAAGTTTCTGGTTGCCAGAGCCTGCAGGTGAGCTACTGCCCGATTGACGCGGGCCCAACACCGTCTCAGATTCCCGGGCGACCCAGTCTCACGGAGGAATTATGGAAAATAACGAATCATGCGGGGCAGGACGTTCCGCAAACTCGGCCTACGTGCTCGACAACGCCGGTAAAGAGGCCTCAGTGCGATTAGCCGCGCTTGCAGCGATTTTGGATCCGGGAACGATTCGTCATCTGGAGGAACGCGGCATCACCTCCGGTTGGCATTGCCTGGAGGTGGGAGGCGGTGGCGGCCTCGATAAGACAGGATCCTATAAGGTGCCGCTCGCCGGGTTCTTCTGCGCGGCGCTCCTGTCTACGCTATTGATGACTCCTTTGCGACCGTACCGCTATCGAACTGACGCGACCCCTGTGGCCGCCGTGGCTCTAACCAGAGCTGGGCGATGACACCCGAGGCAACTTTCCCTCCGGCGCTTTTCCAATTGTTGCGCGTGCGCGACGGTCTGATCGTGCATCAGGCGCTTTACGCCGCGGCGAAGCTAGGCGTGGCGGACCTCTTGAAGGATGGGCCGCAAGCAACGACGGAACTTGCAGCTCAATTGCAAGTCAATGAATCGGCATTACACCGAGTTTTGCGGGCGCTTGCGAGCCGAGGAATCTTCGAGGAGACCTCGCCACGCATCTTTGCCAATAACGCTTCGTCCAGCTATCTCCGCACCGGAGTACCTGGCTCGGTCCGGTCCGTGGTGATTTTCTGGGGAACCGAGACCTATTACCGTCCCTTTGGGGAAATTCTCTACAGCATTCAAACTGGTGAGACCGCCAGATCCAAGCTGCTGGGAATGGATGGCTGGAAGTACATGCAGCAGAATCCTGAAGTGGCCCGCATCTTTGATGACGCCATGACGGGTCTCTCCGCGCTGGTGGGTCCAGTGATTGCCAGCGCGTACGACTTCGGAAACTGGGACAGCATCATGGACGTTGGAGGGGGCAATGGGATCCTGCTCGCCTCCATCATGCAGGCGCACCCACGCCTGCGTGGCGTTCTGGCGGATCTGCCGCACGTGCTTGAACGTGCAAGGGAGCACGCCTTCCTGGGTGGTGAACTTGAGGCGCAGCGCAATACAGTCCTGCGATTTCTTCCATGAGGTACCCACCGGCTGCAGGGCATATGTCATGAAACACGTGATCCACGACTGGGACGATGAGCAAGCTCACATCATCCTCGCCAACTGTCGCCGCGCGGTTCCGGCGGACGGAGCGCTCTTGCTGGTGGAATGGGCGCTAACCGAGGGCAACGTCCCATCCGCCGGCAAGCTTATCGATGTAGTGATGCTACTCATGACCGGAGGAAGGGAGCGCACAGTCGAAGAATACCGCCAACTGTTAGCCCGCGCGGGTTTCCGTCTCAATCGAGTGGTCCCGACCTCGACCGATTTGAACATCATTGAAGCGGTGCCGGACTGAGCGGGGTGGCAACACATGCTTGTTCTCGTGCCCACGACTACTACGCCCAAATGGTTGAGTATCTGCGGATGAACGGGATCATACCTCTTGCCGGCAGATGAAAATGAGCGAATCAGACTGGTGGAACGCCAGTCTGACAGCAAAAAAGTGAGGTCTCATGCAAAGACACACCACGCGCGCGATGGCACTGGCGCTTCCATTTCTGATATTCGCTTGCGCACCTTTGACGGCTGCAACGATCTGCGAGAACCTGAGCGCAGTGAAACTGCCTGATACGACGATCCTTCTAGCCCAGCGGGTAGCTGCCGGGGCGCTAACTTTGCCGACGCCCCTTCCGTCCCCTGGTCCCCGCGGAGGACTCACCTTCGTCTCAGAGAAGGATCTTCCAGAGTTTTGCCGCGTAGCCGCTGTCACCAAGCCCTCCAAGGACTCCGAGGTCAAGTTTGAAGTTTGGATGCCTGCCTCCAACTGGAACGGAAAGTTTATGGGCCTCGGCAACGGAGGCATGGCCGGCTCGATCAGCTACGGAAGCATGGCGGCAGCACTTTCCCGCGGGTACGCGGCCTCCTCGACCGATACCGCGCACCAGGGTACAGGACAGGACGGAAGCTTTGCCCTCGGCCATCGGGAGAAAGTGATCGACTTCGGCTACCGCGCGGTTCACGAAACGACCCTGAGAGCAAAGCTCATGATTGCGGCTTACTACGGCCGGGCGCCAAAGTTCTCTTATTGGAATGGGTGCTCAACCGGAGGGAGGCAGGCGTTAGTAGAGGCCCAGCGGTTTCCGGCTGACTACAACGGAATCGTGTCCGGAGCGCCCGCCATCTTCCTGACACACATGCAAGCTGCAAGCGTATGGAAAGCGCAGGCGATCCGCAAGAACCCAGGCGGGCTAGTTCCGCCTTCCAAGCTTCTGCTGATCCACAACGCGGTACTGGCCGCTTGCGACGCTAGAGACGGCATGAAGGACGGACTCTTGCAGGATCCGCGGCTTTGCAACTTCGACCCGAACATATTGCAGTGCAAGGGAGAGGACCACCCGGATTGCCTGACCGCTGCGCAAGTTGTTGTTGTCCGCGCGTTCTACAGCCCCACGGTGAATCCCCGAACGAGAGAGCAGATTTTTCCGGGCATGGTTCCGGGGAGCGAACTGGGCCGGAGTTCCAACACCGGCCGGATGTATGCCGACCCACCGGACATTACGAAGACCCTCGCGACCGCATACCTGAGATACGCCGTGTTCCAGGATCCCAACTGGGATTACATGACGTTCGATTTCGATTCCGGGATGGCCTTGGCCGACCGTATCGATGACGGACTCACTAAGGCCTCGGATCCGAATCTCCGGGATTTCTTTCAGCTTGGAGGAAGATTGTTGCAATACCACGGCTGGAGTGACCCCTCAATATCGCCGCTCAACAGCATCAACTACTACGACAGCGTCCTGGACTTTAGGGGAGGCCCGATCAACGTGCGGGCTTCCTACCGACTCTTCATGGTTCCTGGGATGGACCATTGCGACGAGGGCGATGGCCCGAACACTTTTGATTCGATCGGCGCAATCGAAAAATGGGTCGAGGCTGGAAAGGCGCCGTAAGCCATCATCGCTACTCAACTAAAAGAAGGTAAGGTCGTACGGGACCGCCCTCTGTGCCCGTTTCCGCAAGTTGCTACTTATAAGGGAACCGGCAGCATCGTTGAGGCGGCCAACTTTGTCTGCGCTTTACCTTAGTACCCATCGAGCACGACGAGTGGCGAGCAGTTAGGATACAAGTTCCCAACGACCTCTTCGGAAAGGAATAGAGAAAATGAAATCGGTTCTACTGGCCCTTGTCGCTCCACTGCTTTTGAACTCAAAAAGGAGACTCGGTTTACTTGAACATCTGCTCGATCCAGATACTTAAGAGACGAATGCCGTACTCGGAGCAGACTCGCGCCGGTCGATTGGCTGTGTCGGTTCTGACGGTCGTGGTCGCGGTCGGACTGACGTTCGCCGCCGGGCAAAGCGCGAATCGCGTCGCCGCGATTCACCAGCAGGTGGTGTTTGCGGACATGCATGCACATCCGAGCCATTTCCATCGCGCGAACGTTTCGCGCATCGAGCCCGACGAACTCGCACGCTATCGCCGCGGGCTCATTGACGTCGTGGTCTGCAGCATCAGCACCGACGCCCCGTTCAGCGGCGGCTACGTCAAGCGCGACGGCACGGAGGTGAAACGTGGCGAGCTTCAGCGGCCCAGACCGGGGAGCTGTTTGCATTCACACTTGACCGATTCGCCCGCATCACCCGGACGGTCGACGACGGCGACGCCGTGCTCGCGACCAGCCCAGAGGCGGTGCTCGACGCGAAACGACAAGGCAGGCTGACGCTTCTGGCTGCGCTCGAGGGCGGCGATGGCCTGGAGGCTCGGGTCGAGAACCTACGCGACCTCTATCGTCGCGGCCTGCGCCTACTGCAGCTCGTGCACTTCCGCGCGAATGAGCTGGGACACATCCAGACGTATCCCTATTCACCAGGAGGCCTAACGCCGTTTGGGCGCGAAGTGGTGCATGAAGCCAACCACCTCGGCATCATCATTGATCTGGCACACGCTAACACTGAGACGATCATGGCTGCGCTCAAGGAGTCGTCGCAGCCCGTGCTATTCAGCCACACGGGCGTGAAGGCGTTGCACGAGGGCGATCGCTATCTGGCGGACGATGAGATCGTGGCCATCGCTTCAAAGGGCGGTGTCATCGGGATTTGGCCGAACGGCGAGTCGAATCCCACGATGGACGAAATGGTCCGAAACATCGACTACGTCAAGAAGCTCGTCGGGATCGATCACGTCGGCATTGGCAGCGATCTGCACGGGATGGCTAGCTACACGCGGGAGTTCGGTGAGGATGCGAACTTCCAGGCGATTGCGGAAGCGCTCCTCACGCACGGCTACAGCGACTCTGAAGTCGGAAAGGTGATGGGCGGCAACTTCTTCAGGGTCTGGCAGCAAGTCAGCGCCTCAGCGCAGCGCTGACGAGCGAACGAAGCCGCGCAACAGAAATCCTCGAGTCTGTGTAAGAATTCAAGAATCCTATTGGGTTCCATTCATTTTATTGTTTTCAACAGTGATTTCTGCTCTAGCTTTTCTGCATTCCGCCCTTAAGGATCAAGGCAGGTTTCGACGCTTGAATATCTTGCCCACTGCTCCGCGTTCGCTCGTCATCTTCATAAGAGCAAGCATATGATAGGCAGCCAGTTACTAGAGATCGGTCGCCGACGGCGCCGAGTGGGGCCAGGCGCTCTTCCTGGATGACGGGCAAACAAGAACTTATCGGGCTGCAGTCTAACTTCCGGGTGGCCGACCATCCGGGAGCTATCTCGCGTGGTGGCTCGAATCACGAGGCCAAAATGGGTGACTTCTACGGATAGCGTGTTTATCGTGACTATAAACCGGCCAAGGCCAAGCCTTTGAGTCACCGGCGTTTACTTTCACTTTTTGGGTTCTCTTCTAGGTCTTTGTAGATGACATGCCCTGCGTGAGCGCACCCTCTCTGTTCTTCTAGCGAGAGAGGTGTGACTTTCTCGTTTGGCAGCACAGAATCACACCGCATGTAATTTTCAAACCCTGGGGCTGAAAATACGAACACCACGCTGACGGTCTCGGTCCCCTCGTTCTTTACACTTACAAAGGTATACGCCGGAATGAACACTGTTCCTCCCGCGTGCAGATCGCGTTCTTGGTCTCCCAGATGAACGTGAACGGTTCCTTTTTCGATATACAGAATTTCATCCTGCCCGAGGTGCTTGTGCGTTGGAAATTCGTCTCCGGGAGCCATGTCCTCGGTTCCCATAACAAGGTGTTGAGAACCGTTGTTTTTTGGGCTGACCTTCAGCATGAAGTCCCCTGGAGGAGGTTCTCGCCAAATCCGCCGCTCACCCTCATTTTTCTCCAGCAGGAGTGGTTTTGGAGGGGCCTGGGACGTGGTTGCGGAACTGGATTGTGCTGATCGAGTTTGAAAGACGCAAACCGCAAGGAGCATCACAGCTATTGTCGCAAAGGTTGTCCTAACTGAATTTGAGTTCATCGCACATCTCCTTTCGCGGATGGCGCGACCTGATCGTATCACTCCGATAGTTCACCTTTACATTGAGACTCACACCATGGGCGGCTAACTCGTCGAAGTGACCTGCGACAGCCGCTGTAGCGATACGTTGTGCAATCGCGCCCGATTCACGGACTACCCTGACGTTATCGGATTAGGTAAGGGTTGCCGACGATCCGGGAGTAGTTTCGGGCCTAAAATATCCGTGCGCCTTGTTTGTAGACGGGGACCTCCGCTAGGTCGAAAGTTTGAGTTCGCCTATCAGGCGCATAAATCTTGCTTGATAGCGGATCGCGTCGTAAGCGGGGAATACCATTGCCGATCCCAAGAACGGCTCGTTTTCGGCCAGAGCTGTCTCCAGCCATTCGAGGGCAGAGGCTGTTTCACCCAATCCAAGATAAGTCCATGCAACGGGTAGTGCGGCACTGTAAGCACCCTTGCGGCGGGCCTCCAGTTTCCGCACCACATTGCGGGCTTCAAACCTGTGTCCCAGTACTCCGGCAACGTAGCCAAAGTAACCCTCGCCCAGGGGTAGCCGATCGTTGAGCTTTCTGCCCATGTTCGCCATGCCCCAAGCTTCATCCTTTAGGCCTACCGCCGCCAAAGACATGGCCAGATAGAAACAGGTGTAGGGCGAGTCTGGCGTCAGCTCGATGGCTATACGACCGGTGCGGACCGCTTCGTCATAGCGGCGCGCGTAGTAGTTGGCCTGCACCAGACGGAAGTTCGTCATCAAATCCAATGGATCGAGCTCGACCGCCTTGCTGGCATGCGACAAGGCTTCGTCGTGCCGGCCGAGGAAGCTGCAAAGAATGGGGTACGCCATGTGCGGAAACGCATTCGTAGGTTCAAGGCTGATCGCTCGCTTGTATGCCTGTTCGGCCTCGGCCCAGCGCCACTGAAAAACTCGTAGCATTCCCAAGGTGCTGTGGAGGCGTGTTGAATTCTCGTCCAGCGCCAGCCCCTTCGACAACAAGTCTTCCGCCTTGGGAAGCGCACTTCGGGGAGGCAACGCTCCATACGCTGCGCTCACGTTGTAAAACATGGCTGCACCGTAATAAGGCTCCGCAAAACCGGGGTCCAGCCGGATAGCCTCCATGAAGTACTCGAAAGCGCGTCGCACATCGTCGGGCCGTCGCTTCTTAAGGACGTGGGCGCCCTTCAAATACTGCACGTACGCTCTTATGTCGCTTGGGCGTTTTTCTCGAAGCTGAACCGCGAAGCGAACGTGCAGCGCCTCCGCTACAGCCGCGCAGACCTCATCTTGGATGCCGAATAAGTCTCCCATCTTGCCGTCGAAGCGCTGCGCCCACAGGTTGAATCCATCTTTCACGCCGACCAGGTTAACAGTGACGCGAACGCGGTCTCCTGACCTCCATACCGATCCTTCCAACACAGCTTCGACGCCCAGTTCTCGGCCGACTTGTCGGGCGTCCCAGGGCTGCCCCTTGTAGCGAAATGCGACGCTGCGCGCGGTAACCCTCATTCCATCGATCCGCGACAACACGCGAATCAACTCGTCGGCCAATCCATCGCTGAAATAGTCATCCTTGGCATCTGCCGTTTGGTTCATGAATGGCATCACAGCCACGGCAGGCCGCTTGGCAATTGGGACTACAAATCGGTAGCCACGCTTCGGGATTGTTTCGATCACGCTGGGCGCGTTAGCGGAATCTCCCAGCGCGTCACGCAATCGGCTGACCGCGGAGTTCAGGGCCACTTCGAAATCCACAAACGTGTCCGATGACCAGAGCCGCTGGCGCAGTTCTTCGCGGGTCACGATCTCGCCGGGCCGCTCCATGAGAGCAGCGAGCACCTGGAACGACTGTTCCCGGAGGGTGATTGGCATTCCCCTCTTCAACAGGCGGCGGCCTTCCAGATCGACCTCGAATGCTCCGAACCGCACGTTCATGGCTATCGAACATTCTTGCTTTCAGTCATTTACCTGTCAACATTTTGGTCAGGTGCAAGCTATTGTCCTTTCTGCCGTCGCGCTCAAGCTGTACGTTGTTCGCAGGACTGCGTGGGAAAGGAAACACTTATGGTGAGCAGCCCCAAAATTACTTCGAGCCCGATCGAGACGGCGACGATCCGGAAACTCAGGATCCGCCTGCTGCCGTTTCTGTTTGTACTTTTCGTGGTCGCCTTCATCGACAGAATCAACCTGGGGTTTGCGGCGCTGACGATGAATCGGGAACTGGCAATCACCAGTCAGCAGTTCGGATTCGCGGCGGGAATTTTCTTCTGGGGCTACTTCCTCTTTGAAGTCCCCAGTAACCTCATCCTTCACCAGATTGGGGCGCGCGTTTGGATAGCCCGCATCCTGATCACATGGGGCGCGGTTGCTACTCTGACCGGGTTTGTACAGTCCGCCAATCAACTCTATATCGCCCGCTTTTCGCTCGGGCTCGCAGAAGCGGGATATTTCCCCGGCATCGTTCTGTACCTGGGCTACTGGTTTCGGCAACGAGAGAAAGCACACGCGATCGCCCTGATCCTCATGGGCATACCCTTGGCGAGCGTGCTGGGTGGTCCGGTTTCAGGTCTCATCCTCGATCATGTGCATTGGTTCGGGCTCAGCAGTTGGCGATGGCTGCTGATTCTGGAAGGATTACCGGCCATAGCGTGCGTGTTTCTGACGAATCTCCTGCTGCCCAGCAGACCGGCGGAGGCCAGGTTTCTCACGGCGGAAGAAAAGGCATGGATCGCCGACCAATTGGAGCGGGAAGACGGGCAGAAGCGGAAGTCGCAATCCATGTCAGTGGCTCAGACTCTGGCGAATCCAAGAGTCTGGCATCTGGCATGTATTGGTTTTGGTCACGGCTTTGCCGGGTATACATTCAGTTTCTGGTTGCCGCAGATCATGAAGTCGGTCGAAGGCGGGCACTCCAATACCGTGGTTGGGCTCTTTGTTATGATCCCCAATCTCCTCGGCCTGATCGCGATGATCCTCGTTTCTCGTCACTCCGATCGCACACTGGAGCGGCGATACCACATGGTAGCGTCGGCTGCCTTAGCTGGAATTGCTTTGCTGCTGCTGGGAGCTCCTCGCTCAGCCTTCTTCTCGGTTGTTCTTTTTTCAGCCGTGGCCATTGGGTCACACAGTTTCTTGCCCGTTTTCTTTTCGATGCCTGGCGAATTCCTGACCGGCTTCTCGGCAGCTGCGGGGATTGCGCTTGTGACATCGGTCGCCAACTTGGGCGGATTCGTGGGGCCTTATACGGTAGGAATCATTCGGCAGCAGACTGGCAACTTGTACTATGGCCTGATCTGCGCAGGAATTTTCTTCCTTATCTCAGCGATCCTGGCATTGGTCTTACGGAAACGGAGCTTGCCGGTATCTAAGGAAACAGAGTCACCAATGACTGACGTAGCTCGAGATCCGTACTACCAACTCCAGAAGGTTTCTCCTGTTCGGGAGGAACAATGAACTGTCGTATGACGTTGGATGGCCGCCAAGGTGATTATCTGCTCGGTAGCTCGGACGCAGAGCACCAGCGCCTCATCCGGCAAGCCACACAGCTCGCCCCAGTTACGGAGAGCTTCTTCCGCGAAGCCGGCATTGGTCCTGGGCAGCACGTGCTGGACCTTGGTTCTGGCGTGGGAGATGTGGCCATGCTCGTGGCGCGGCTTGTGGGTCCTTCAGGAGAGGTCGTGGCGATCGAGCGCGACGCTCGCTCGATCAGTCGCGCGCGGGGTCGCACGTCCGAGGCGGGATTGCATAACGTAAAGTTTGTCGAGAGTGACATTGCGCACTTCTCTACGGAAACACAGTTCGATGCCGCCGTCGGTCGGTACATACTTCAGTTTCTTCCCGATCCCGTTGCGACCTTGCGCTCCTTGTCCGAGAATGTGCGGCCTGGTGGCATTATCGCCTTCCAAGAAGGGTCCTTTGCACCCTTCGTTGCGCTTTCCGCACATTTGCCCCTATGGTCTGCGGTGGTTTCGCTGCATCACGAAGTCGCCGTGCGCGTCGGTGTGAACACCGAAATGGGGCCCGCTCTTCACAAGGTTTTCCAGGACGCAGGGCTGCCAGCGCCCAGCATGCGTTTGGTAATGGAACTAGGTCATGATCCGGACTTCACCCGATGGCTTTCCGATGTGACCATCAGTATCCGTCCACAGATTGAAAAGCTCAATCTCTCGCTTGACAAAGTCGGCAATCTCGACATGCTATACCAACGGCTGCATGAAGAAGTTGCGTCTTCGAAGACGGTTGTGCCCTGGCTTGCACTTGTGGGAGCGTGGTGCCGGACGCGTGCCAACTAAAGTCCTGTTTTGAACGACTCCTGTCGGTTAACGGGCAAACAGGAAGCAATCCACATGGACGGCTAACGACTTCTCGGACAAGTGCCCTTCGCACCCGTTCCGGTGAGCACCGAAATTCTCAGCAGGTTACACGGACGATGACATCAGCAATCGACAGGCCCAAGGCTTTGGATCGTGAATGATAAAGGACGTGAGCATTCATTGGCGGAGAGAGCTCATTCGTTACGAAGCGTCTGCACGGGATCGACATTTGCTGCCCTCCAGGCTGGGTTCCAACTTGCCGCGAGCGCGGTGAGCAACAAGATGACGGACGCGAGCGCAAACAGGGCCACGTTTTCCGCACGCACTTGATAGAGGAGCCCTGCCAAGACGCGCACGCTCATTGCCGAACCGGCAACGCCCAAAGCAATTCCAACGGCAGCCAAAACGAATGCTTCGTGGAACACACTGCTGAGCACCGCTCCGCGGCTTGCGCCCAATGCCATGCGGATGGCAATTTCGCGGGTGCGCCGCGCGACCATTTGCGCCAGGACTCCATACAGGCCCACGACCGCCAAAACTAAAGCCAACACCGCAAAACTCCCGAAGAGCACAGTGCGGAAACGAGGCTGAGACAACACCGCCGATTGCTGGTCCTCCATCGTGGCCACGCTTGCCAGTACAAGATCACGATCCATCGAGGCGAGTTGCTCTTCCATTCCACCGACCAACCCAAGCGGGCTTTCTCTGGTTAGAACCATCAGATATAGGGATGCCGGGGCATCTCGCGTGAGTGGACGATAGACCGCGGGTTGTTCTACATTGCCCATCTCCTGAAAGACTGTTGTTGTCTTGATGTCGGCCACCACGCCGACGATCGTGAGCCACGGCTGCGATGGATCGTCGGCACGGCTTAACTTGAGGGCATGCCCGACCGGATCCGTATGCGGGAAATATGTGTTGGCCAGAGCCTGATTGACAATGGCAACCGGTTTGGTATCGTTTCTATCCTGCGTGCCAAAGGCCTTCCTCGGTACAAGGGAATCCGCATGGCCTCAAAGAAATTCGCGCTTACACTCTGGGTCGCAATACCGCCCGGCGAAAATCTTGAGGCATCTCCCTCAACGGACAGGGGGTTTTCTCCCATAGGAGTGAAACTCGAGGCTTCTGTAACCGTCTCTACGCCAGATAACCCGGAGACCTTTTCCGCAAAGTTGGAAACAAACCTCGATCTTGCGTCGGTGCTCGGATAGTGTTCTTGCGGAAGATTGACCTTCGCTGTCAGCACGCGCTCGGTGCGGTAGCCCAATGGGGTTGACGCCATCTTCCACAGACTTGCGGCCAGCAGTCCCGCTCCAACAAAGAGCATTAAAGAAAGCGAAAACTGCATCACCACGAATGCCTGGGAAGTGCGGCGCGCAGAAGCGTTCTCACCTACGCCACGCTCGCCGTTCTTGAGCACAGTGTTCAAATCAGTCCGGGATGCCCGCCAGGCTGGGAACAGTCCGAAAGCGATTGCTGAAGCAACGCCCAACAACGCGGCGAACAAAAGAACCTGCCAGTTGAGCGAGACCACATTACCAGGGGGAAGCTCGACCGGGTTAATGGCGCGGAACCAATGAAGCGCCAACATCGCCAGAACGACACCTGCACCGGTTCCGCAAAACGCCAGCATCATGGATTCGGTCAGCAGTTGCTGGATGAGCCGCCGGCGGCCGGAACCGAGTGCGATGCGAATCGCCATCTCACGCGAGCGTGCCCTTGCGCGCCCGAGCAAGAGGTTAGCCACATTCAAGCATGCCATCAGGAGGATTAGGCTGACCGCACCCAATAGCACCCAAAGCCGGTACGCAGATCTCTCCCGGCGAGCCAGGTGAAATTGTCCTGCAGGTCGAGCACGATAGGCGTGGCGGAGGAGAGCAGGGAGAGCGTTGCCGGAGCTTCCGGCAAGGTTCGCTTTGCGATGGCATTCAGTTCTGCTTCCGCTTGAGCACGGGTTACCCCCGGCTTCAACAAGCCAAAGACGCCTGTCATTGAATCCCAGGGTTTTTGGGCAAATGCGCTTGCGGGAGTTATCAAAGACCATGCATTGGTTTCTTTGGGATAGAACGCAAAACTTGCGGGCATCACGCCAACAACAACACAGCTGGAGCGATCCACTGTCAGACTCTTGCCGGCGATGTTCTGGGGCGCGCCTAACTTGTCCCGCCAGAACGGATAGGCGAGGACCAAAGTGCAGGGGTTTTTCAAGTCCGCCTGGCTGAATGTCCTGCCGATCTGGGCATCGGCACCGAGCATGGAGAAAAAGTCGGTGCTGGCGGGAAGCGCAAGCAGCCCAATTGGCTTGCCACCCCATAGCAGAGTCTTGCCGGAGGCTGCCCAACTCATTGCCGCCAGTTTCTCGAAGCTGCGGCTGCTGCGCTGCCATTCTTCAAATTCACGGTAAGGGTCAAACCATGCGCCCGTTCCGCGGTGTGCGGCATCGGTTTGCCACACAACGACCAGGAGGTCGGCATTCTTATAGGGCAACGGCCGCAACAGTACGGCATTGACGATGCTGAAAATGGCTGTATTCGCTCCGATGCCGAGGGCCAGAGTTGCAATGACCGTGACCGTGAATCCAGGCGATTTCCGCAGTTGTCG
>CAWCKO010000075.1:0-171795 GCA_963796145.1 uncultured Acidobacteriaceae bacterium
CGGGCAAGCTCCTGTTCCGATCAGGAGTTTCTCGTACCCATGGGTCACGACCTTTCCATCACGATCCGTTGCCAAAACCGACTTTCCCGTTAGATCAATGCGGGTCGCCTTGTGCCCTCTGCAGATGGTTATTCCGTCGAACGCCGTTCGATGAGCAAGGCTCTTCCAATCCGGCGTTTCACCGCTCAAGTAGAAGGGCAAGCCACAGATGCTGTAATTGGGGAAATCATCGGCAAGCAGGACCGTGATCTCGGCATTCTGGTCCAGTTCCTGTGCCCGAAGGGCTGCGCTAATGCCCGCATCGCTCCCACCCACAATCAGCAAGCGCATCGTCAGCTAGCCTCCGAATATTGCAATTGTTGCGCGATGTCTAACGTTACCGGGGTGAAAATCTGCACACTTGTCAAGCCTCCCTAGTGGAAGCTGCCCGACCTTAACGACGCCCGATTTCATCGATCTCTCGCTGCAGTGCGAAGGTATCAAGGGTTTTGAGAGGCAGGGCTGTAAATAGGCTGATTCGCCTATCCAGAGAGGTAAAGGCGTCCCTGAAAGCCCGTTCTATCTCCTCCGGGGTTCCTTTGACTGCGGCGGGATCAGGTATGCCCCAGTGAGCCGTCATTGGCTGGCCAGGCCAAAATGGGCATACTTCCTTAGCGGCGTTGTCGCATACGGTAAAAACAAAGCTAAGAGGCGGCGAATCGGGACGCGAGAATTCATCCCAGGATTTGCTGCGCAGCTCTCTTGTAGGTAAATGGGCGGCCTCCAGCTGTTTGAGTGCTTCAGGCCGCACGAATCCGCTCGGATGACTACCAGCGCTGAAGGCAGTAAAGTTCCGCCCTCCCTTGCGGTTCATGATGGCCTCTGCCATGATGGATCGCGCCGAGTTACCCGTGCAGAGGAAAAGTACGTTGTAGTGAGACTGCATATCCGGCACCCCTCTCACACCTATGAACAGCAGGTTGGCCCGCAGCACGCTTTGGCGGTGGCGCCTGTTGGCTTAACGGCATAAACCTTGACACTGGCGGCGGCAGCATTGACGTCATAACCAGACAGAAGAGTTGCCAGATCCTGATGGAGACTTGCCGTCTTGTCCGTCGAGCAGCAGGACTCCCCAAGCACCGGCAGGCCGTTCGACGAATTCATTGAAGGAGAGCAGCAGGCAGCCTGGTTTTCGACCTTGGCATAGGCATTGAGGTCCGCCCCGCTGTCAACAATCTCCACGTGTTCAAAACCAGCTGCGAGCAAGCCTTCGCGATAGGTGTCTGTGTGAATCGCTCCCGCGATACATCCAACGTAGGCGGCCAGGCTTTGTGCCACAGCGGGAGGTAACTCGCCCTTAAGCGCGATGTCGCTTAACGCCAGGCGTCCACCAGGTTTCAGAATCCGGGCAATCTCTCGGAAGACAGCCGGCTTATCGGGAGCCAGATTGATAACGCAATTGCTGATGACGCAGTCAGCCGACGCATCTGCAAGAGGAATCTTGTCAATCGTGGCTAGATGGAACTCCACGTTCTGGTAACCACCCGCCAACGCGTTCGCTTGTGCGCGTTCGATCATCGCAGGTGTCATGTCAATCCCAATAGCGCGGCCATTCGGACCCGCCAGTCGAGACGCCAGAAATACATCCAAGCCCCCACCGGAGCCGAGATCGACAATCACTTCTCCAGGTCGAATGGAAGCAATCGCCGTAGGGTTCCCACAGGAGAGCCCCATGTTCGCTTCGGCAGGAATGGAGGAGAGTTCTTCGAGGCTATACCCAAAAGCCTCCGCTACCGCTTTGACGCCTGCGTCTTTATTCGAGAGCGTGCTGTTGGCCACGGCTGCGTACTTTGACTGCACCGATTCGAGCAATTGTTCTGTCATCGTTCCCCCCTCGCGAAACATATTCGGTAAAACGACTATATTGCTGCTGGACACATTCGTCAATACGGATATAATTATTTTTATGAAGGCCAAGGACAAGAGTTTCAACTTGGAGCGCTTTTTTCAGGCTCTCGGCGACAATACGCGGCTTCGACTCCTGAATCTGATGGGAGATCAGGAGATCTGCGTCTGCTATTTCGTTGAGATTTTGGATCAACCTCAGCCCAAGATATCCCGGCATCTGGCCTACCTGCGTAGCGCCGGAATCGTAGCAGCCCGCCGTGAAGGCAAATGGATGCACTATCGGATAGTGATGCCCCCCAATATAGGTGCGGCAGAGGTCCTTCAGCAGACGCTTGCGTGGCTCAGAGAAGAACGCGTCATGCAGGCTGATCGAGCACGGCTGTCGAAGGCATGTTGTAGTCCGGGCAAGTTTGCAACTCTCCAAGGCGCACCTCTGCCCACCTCAATCGACCCAATCACTACTGCTGCATCGAGGTAATTATGTCCAGTGTCCCCTATACCCAGGGCCAGGTGTGCGCACCCTTGCCGCGTAAGAAGCTGTCGTTCCTGGATCGATTTCTCACTCTCTGGATCTTTTTGGCGATGGCGATTGGCGTGGCAATCGGGCATTTCGTCCCATCGTCAGCGACTTTTGTGAACAGCTTCCAGGTCGCCACAACCAATATCCCGATAGCGATCGGGCTCATCATAATGATGTATCCGCCTCTGGCCAAGGTGCGTTACGAAAAGCTGGGTGAGGTCTTCCGCAATCGGAGCGTTCTCGGTTTGTCGTTAACCCAGAATTGGTTGATCGGACCGTTGTTGATGTTCTTTCTTGCCATCATCTTCCTCCGTGGAGAGCCAGCCTACATGCGCGGCCTAATACTCATCGGCATCGCTCGCTGTATCGCGATGGTGCTGGTCTGGAATGAGCTTGCAGGCGGTGACACAGACTATGTTGCTGGGCTTGTCGCGCTTAATAGCGTCTTCCAGGTCGTGTTCTACAGCCTCTACGCTTGGGTGTTCATTACGATTCTTCCCACATGGTTCGGGTTGAAGGGGGCGGTAGTGAACGTCGGTATCGGTCAAATTGCGCGGAGCGTGTTTGTTTACCTGGGCATCCCTTTTATGGCCGGAATGCTGACTCGGTTTGCTCTCGTCCGGGCCAAGGGTGAACAGTGGTATCGGACGCAGTTCATTCCGCGCATCAGTCCATTTACGCTTTTCGCCCTGCTGTTCACGATCCTGGTTATGTTCAGTCTCAAGGGCGACCTGATCGTGAAACTCCCGCTAGACGTGCTCCGCATCGCTGTACCATTGCTCATTTATTTTGTCGTGATGTTCCTGGTCAGCTTCTGGATGGGCCGCAAGCTAGGCGCTGACTATTCACAGACGGCGACGCTCTCTTTTACGGCGGCAGGAAACAACTTTGAGTTGGCGATTGCAGTGTCCGTGGCCGTCTTTGGCTTGAATTCAGGCGAGGCGTTTGTAGGGGTGATTGGTCCTCTCATCGAGGTACCGGCGCTCATCGGCCTGGTCAATGTGGCATTTTGGCTTCGCCAGCGCTATTTTCAGCAGGGAACCAGCCTCGCTGACCAAACTCCTATCAAGGCATAAACGATGCGTGTCCGCCTGGATTGCGGATTACTTGGGGACAGCTTAAGCCCCGGTTCGATGAATCCTGCTCTTCTCGATCCCGGAATAGGGTTTCCACTCGCTGATCGTACAAGACCCGCTGGCTATGGCTTCTTTCAAGCGCTTCGTGTCCTGTTCGAGCTGGTCTTCATCTTTGAAAATCTGACGCAGAAAATCGAACAACAGCTTCCTATTCGATTCCCGGGAATTCGCAATGCGATAGAAGACACGATAGCCGTCGCGCCGGTCTAAGACGACTCCCGAGTTCTTCAGGTAGGCAAGGTGCCGAGAGACATTCGGCTGGGAATTTTCGAGCACGTATTGGATGTCACAGACGCAGAGTTCGCCATGCAGCAAAAGGTTCACGATCCGTAGCCGGTTCGCGTCAGCAAGCGCTTTGAATACCTGTTCTACGTCCATCATGGTCCAACTAGTCGCACAGCAAGCCGGTTTCATGGGAAAATCCGCCCTGGTACGGTCGAGCGGTAGATCTCTCAATACTGATATTCGCATACAGGCATGAACCCTTAGAATACGCCAATTGCGAAGAAACTCCGACGTGCCCCCAGAATTCATCCCCTTTTAACATTCGGTTAACTAATGTGTCTATGCGCACAGACGCATACACAAGTCAACTTGTGATAGTGCCAAGCGCCAAAAGGGGCTTTCTATGAGTTTCAAGTCTCTTCCCAGGGTTTCCCGCGCGACATCGTTCCTGACCGCATCTGCATTAACTACCGCAACCTTTGGGCTTCTCTTCGCGATCGGCTGCACCAATTATTCGGAGGATGGAAAGCCTCCGGCAGAGCCTGCATTCGCCACAACTCAAGTTCGGACATTTAGCGCAGCTGGAAGCACTTTCATTGCTCCCCTCATGTCCCGCTGGAGCACCGATTATGAAAAAGCTCACAATGTGCGGGTCAACTACCGCTCCATCGGTAGTGGAACCGGACTCAGTGAACTGAAACAGGGCTTGCTGACTTTCGCGGTCAGCGATGCGCCGCTGAACGACGCTCAGCTGAGAGATCTGCCGCCACTCGTCCAAGTGCCGGTCACCGCGGGACCGGTCTGCGTCATCTACAATTTGCGCGGCTTGAATGATCCCCTGAGGCTTAGCGGCAAGACCTTGGCTGACATCTACTCGGGGGCCATCGTTAACTGGCAGGACCCTGTCATCGCCAAGGAAAATCCTGGGACTAAGTTGCCCCACGCTGCGATCATTGTTGTCCATCGAGCGGATGGCAGCGGAACTACGAGCATATTTACCAGCTATCTCAGCAGTGTCAGCGCAAGCTGGTCGGCAGAGGCCGGTCACGATCTTACTGTCAATTGGCCGACGGGGATCGGTGTGGTTGGCAGCCAAAACCTGCTCCGCGGAGTTCAGCAACAGTTCGGAGCCATCGGATATCTTGAACTCAGTTACGCCAGGCAAGCGGGGCTTCCTGTCGCCTCGATACAAAACCAAGCCGGCGAATTTGTTGTCCCTAGTCCTGGCAGCGCCGCTTTTGCAATCAACGCCTTTGCCGATGCACTTGCACAAGACCTTCGGGCACCGATCATCAACCCACCGGCATCCGCCAAGGGGGCGTACCCAATTTCGGGCCTGACATACGTGCTAATCCCCCGAGACGACCGCACCGTCGGGGAGCAACGGGCATTTAGAGATTTCATCGCCTACGCGCTCTCTCAAGGCCAAGACTGGGCGGAGGAACTCTCTTACACGAAGTTACCCAGCTTGGTCGAACAGAAAAGTCAAACGCTCATGACCCAAACAGGGGTCCCGTCAGAAAACGGACAATAGAGCACGTTAAGGTTGGTTCGGGGTGCGGAGCGGCCTGAATCTGCCTTGGGCGAGTCTGTGGCCTCTCCACTGGTAGTCTCCTGTGAGATTGATGTGCTCCCAGCCGAGCGGGGAGAGGAATTTGAACAGTTCGGGGTCGATAGCGAAGCCGCTGCGGGTCGAAGCTCCGATGGCCCTCTCGATATAAACGGTATTCCAGAGCGCGATTGCGGCTGTGACGAGGGTGAGGCCGCTGGCCCGATAGCGTTGCTGCTCGAAGCTGCGATCCCTGATCTCTCCCAGGCGGCAGAGGAAAACGGCTCTTGCGAGAGCGTTGCGAGCTTCGCCTTTGTTGAGGCCAGCGTGAACGCGCCTCCGGAGTTCGACACTTTGCAACCAAGAGAGGATGAACAGGGTTCGTTCGATTCGGCCCAGTTCACGGAGAGCGATCGCGAGCCCATTCTGGCGAGGGTAGCTGCCGAGTTTGCGAAGCATGAGCGAGGCCGTCACCGTGCCCTGCTTGATAGAAACGGCAAGGCGGAGGATCTCGTTCCAGTGGGTTCGGATCGCCTTGAGATTGATCGTGCCGCCAATCATGGATATCAGAGCCTCGTACTTTACCTTTCCGTTCGGGAGGTACAGCTTGGTGTCGCTCAGGTCTCGGATACGGGGAGCGAAGCGGAAGCCGAGCAGGTGCATGAGGGCGAAGACGTGATCAGTGAAGCCGGCAGTATCGGTGTAGTGCTCTTCGATCCGCAAGTCCGACTCGTGGTGGAGAAGCCCATCGAGCACATAGGTCGAATCGCGCACTCCGACATTGACGACCTTGGAGCTGAACGGTGCGTACTGGTCGGAGATGTGGGTATAGAAAAGCTTGCCCGGTTCGGCACCGTACTTCGGATTGATGTGGCCGGTGCTTTCAGCCTTGCCGCCAGCTTTGAATCGCTGGCCGTCGGAAGAGGAAGTAGTGCCGTCGCCCCAATTCTCCGCAAAGGGCTGGCGAAACTGAGCGTTGACCAGCTCGGCCAGGGACGCGGCGTAGGTTTCATCCCGGATGTGCCAAGCCTGTAACCAGGAGAGTTTGGCGTAGCTTGTTCCCGGGCATGACTCGGCCATCTTGGTCAGTCCAAGATTGATCGCGTCCGCCAGGATCGTGGTCAGCAGAGGCGTTCGGTCCTTAGCTGTATCGCCGGTCTTCAGATGGGTAAAGTGCCGGGTGAACCCTGTCCACTTGTCGACTTCGAGGAGCAATTCGGTGATCTTAACGTGTGGCAGCGATGCCGCTACACGTCGATCAGATTCTGAGCTGCCTGTGGCACCGCGGCGTCTAGTGGAGTGATCTTCAGGCCTGAGTCGGTGAGGATGGCATCGGGCAAATCGTTCGCTGCGGCCATGCGGTCGACCAAGCCAAGTTGCTCTTTAAGCAACGTGACCCGGTCATGCAGGTACTGCTCACAATCCGAATTGACCGCTATGGGGAGCGCATGCTCGACTTTGAGCGTGGTGAAGGTCTCGGTAGGAAGCAGGTATTCATTGAAGTTCTTGAACTGGCGCGAGCCCTCAACCCAGATGTCTCCGGATCGAAGCGCGTTCTTGAGCTCCGAAAGGGCGCACAGCTCGTAGTATCGCCGGTCAAGGCCGTTGTCGGCGAAGACGAGCTTGGCCCAGCGCTCCCGGATGAAGTCAACAGGAGCGTCGTCAGGCAGCTTGCGAGCATTGCTGGCGTTCATCTCCCGGAGCAGCTCGATGGCGTCGAGTACGGACTTCGCGGCAGGAGCCGCATGCAAACCGAGTATGTCTAGCAGCTCGGGCGCGTAGCGCCGCAGCGTTGCGTACCCTTCGCCGATCCGGTACAGGAAGTCGAAGTCTTCCGGCTGGGCAAGCTTCTGTGCTTCCCTTATGCTCGCTGCGAAGTCGTCCCAGGAAACAATCGTCTCAATGGCTGCGAAGGGATCGCTGCCGCTCTGCTTAGCCTCAAGCAAAGCCTGGCCAACCCGTCCATAGAGCCGGAGCTTGTCGTTGATGGCCTTACCTTCAGATTGAAACTGCTCCTGATGCTTGTGCTTCGCCGCGTTGAACAGCTTGCCGACGATCCGGTCGTGCAGATCGATGATCTCGTCAGTCACGGTGGCCGTTCCCTCAACCGCTAGCGCAACGAGAGTGGCATAGCGGCGTTGCGGCTCGAATTTCATCAGGTCGGCGGAGGTCATTTGGGCGCCTTCCCGCGCGATCTTCAGGAGACGGTTTTGGTGAATCTGACGCTCGATGCCGGCGGAACATCGAGAGCCCGCAGGGTCTTGAGGCGGTCGATGTGTTCGAGCATGTGCTTTGAGTTCGGCTTTAGAGGTGACTGGCGAAGCCAACCGAGCAAAGTAAGGACTGCTACCTTCTTTGCGCTTGAGCAGGTCGTTCAGCCGCTCGCGGTGAACGTCTGTGAGCCCATCGGTCAGGCGTTGGTAGATTCGGCGATTTGCTCGTGTAACTGCTTCCGCGCAAACGCGTTCTATCGCATTTAAGCGTGGAAGAAGGACCGCCCGTTCTCGCAGCGTTTCGACCAGACTCGCCGCAAGCACGATGCCTCTGTCCGTCTGCATCGCCGTTTCGGTCAGCTCTTCGAACAGCAACCCGGTGATGTCCTGTTGTAAACGGTTCGAAGCCGAAGACGGTTTGAAGTTCGACCAGGTGCTCGCGCCTGGTCTGCGCCCGGTCCCCATATTCGGTCCAATGTTCAATCGGAATCTTGAGCTGTGCAGCCACCAAATGAAGCAAAGGAGCAAATGGTAGCTGATCGACCCCGAGGACAATGCCGGGAAAGCGGAGGTAACAGAGCTGCACCGCGAACCCAAGCCGGTTGGCTTCGCCGCGGCGTTGCCGAATGATCGCCAAATCGGATTCGCTGAGGGTATAACGCCTGATCAGGTCATCCCGGGTGTCCGGCAAGGCGAGCAAACTCTCCCGCTCGGCAGCAGAAAGGATGGAACGACGGGGCATGATGCTCCTCTTGGAAACGGAGGTTTATGAGAACACTTCAGCCGCAAAGATCAAAGCGCTCAAATGCTTCGCTTTCTTCGTTCTCATAAACAGTTCTCAAATGGTATTCTCAATGAACTCGCAACAGCATGAGTTTCGAGAATAAGAATGGACGCTTCATGTTGATCGGCTACGCCCGCGTCTCCACCCAGGATCAGAACCTTGAACTCCAAACCGAAGCTCTGACCAAAGCCGGCTGCAAGAAGGTCTTCGAAGACAAGATCAGCGGCGGCCGAGCCAGCGGCCCGGTCTGGCCAAAGCGCAGGAATCCCTGCGCGAAGGTGACACGCTGGTCGTCTGGAAACTGGATCGGCTGGGCCGCAGCGTCAAGCACCTCGTTGACCTGGTCGGTGAACTTGGGGTCACTACACCAAAAGTCAAAAATCGTACGCTAAGGAATTTGGATCACTCGTTTGAGGCTGCAAAGGGCCGTAAAGGCCTGAAGAGCCTTTCCGAAGGCGTCCTGAGGCCTGCCAGGTGTAGTCGCCGGTCAAATTGATGTGCTCCCACCCGATGGGTGAGAGGTGAGTAAGGATTCATCGTCGATCGCGATGCCATGCCCGCGCAAGGCGGCGATGGCGCGTTCGAGATAAACGGTGTTCCAAAGGATGATGGCGGCGACAATCAGGTTGAGACCACTCGCCCGGTAGCGTTGGTTCTCGAAGCTGCGGTCGCGCAGGTCACCTTGCCGGTTGAAGAAGACGGCACGAGCGAGGGCGTTTCTGGCTTCGCCTTTATTGAGTCCGACCTGGACACGCCTGCGTAGCTCCGGGTCTTTCATCCACTCCAGCATGAAAAGAGAACGTTCGATGCGGCCGACTTCCCGGAGCGCAGTGTGGAGGCTGTTCTGGCGGGGGTAGCTGGCGAGCTTACGGATGATGAGCGAAGCGGTCACGGTGCCGTGCCGGATGGATGCGGCGAGTCGCAGAATCTCCTCCCATTGCGTTCGGACCAGTTTCAGATTGAGCTTGCCGCCGATCAGCGGAGCGAGCGTCGGATGGTCCCGCTCCTTGCCTGGCACATAAAGCCGCTTGTCGGCGAGGTCGCGGATGCGGGGCGCGAAGCGAAAGCCCAACAGATGGCAGAGCGCAAAGACATGATCGGTGAAGCCGGCGGTGTCGGTGTAGTGCTCCTCGATCCGCAGATCGGACTCATGGTAGAGCAGACCGTCGAGAACATGCGTGGCATCGCGGGCATTCGCGGCGATCACCTTGGTATAGAAGGGTGTGTACTGGTCGGAGATGTGGGTATAAAAGAGCACGCCTGGCTCATTGCCATAGCGCAGATTGACTTGCCCGGACTGCTCTCCGCGTCCGCTGGCGCGGAAACGTTGGCCATCGGAGGATGATGTGGTGCCTTCTCCCCAGTGCTCGGAGAAGGGGTGTCGATGATGATGGTTGACCAGCTCGGCGAGGGCCTTCGTATAGGCTTCGTCCCGGATGTGCAGGGATGCAAGCCAATCGAGCTTACGGGCGTTGTTCCCGGACAGGCTTCCGCCATCTTGGAGATACCGAGATTAATGCCGTCGGCGAGAATAGCGGTAAGCAGCAGGATTTGATCCTTCGCCGGCTCGCCGGTCTTCAGATGAGTGAAGTGCTTGGCTGAACCCTGTCCAGCGATCAACCTCCAGGAGCAAGTCGGTGATTTTGATATGCGGGAGCAGAGCATATGCGCGGCGCATCAGCACACTCGCTTCTTCGGGCACGGTATGGTAAGAGGCGTTATCTTCAGGCCGCTCTCGTTGATCGCGGCGTCAGGCAGTTCGCCGCGGGCAGCTAGGCCATCGACTTCATCAAGTGACTGTTTAAGTAGCGCGATCCTTTCCGCGACATAGGCGTCGCCATCGTGTTCGATCGGCAGTGACAGGCTCTGTTCGCCCGCAGTTCGGTGAACCGCGAAGGCTCAAGCAGATAAGCCTCGAAGTCCTTGAACTGGCGGCTCCCAGTCACCCAGACATCGCCTGAACGGAGACGATTCTTCAGCTCCGTCAGCGCACACAATTCATAAAAACGGCGGTCAATCCCATCGTCTGTAACGACATACGGCCTCCATCGCTGGTTAATCCATTCCCGGGGGGCGCTCTGAGGAACAGATCGGCTCTTATCTCGGTTCATCGTGCGAAGAATTTCAATCACCTCCAGCAACGGTTGAGCGGCTGGAGCTGCACGAAACTCGAAGATGTCGAGCATGGCCGGCGTGTACCGCCGCATTTGCGGAAAGCCATTCGAGATGAGCCCGAGAAAGTCGAAGTCTTCTGGCTGCGCTAATTGCTCTGCCTCGGAGACCGTCCGGGCGAAGTCATCCCAAGAAACGATCTTCTCGATCGCTGCAAATGGATCTCCTCCATCTTTCTTGGCCGCCAGGAGCGCCTGTCCGATGCGAGCATAAAGCCGTACCTTCTCGTTGATGGCCTTACCTGAAGACTGGAATGCCTCATCGCGTCTTCTGCGGGCTTTATTGAAGATTGAGCCAACAAACCGGTCATGGAGATCAAGGATTTCATCGGTCAGCGTGGAACTGGCTTCGAGCAATACAGCGACGAGTGTTCCATAACGGCGGGAAGCGTCAAAGCGGGCGAGATGCTGCGCGGTTGTCGCCGCGCCCTCGCGGGCGAGCTGCAAGAGTCGGTTTTGATGAATGAGCTGGCTGAGATCGGAACGTAGTTCAAGACCTCGGATATGCTGGAGGCGCCCGATATGGAAAGGATGTTCTGCGCGGTTGGCGCGCCGGGAGGCGATCGGAGCCATGTGAACGGGCTGACCTGGGTACCAACCCGGGGTTTAAAAAGAGCGTCGAGCTCAGAATGTTGATGACCGGTCAAACCCGCTGTCAGGATCTCATATAGCTGGCGCTCGGAACGCAAGATGACCTCTGCACACAACCGCTCCAGCACGGCTAAACGCGGCACGATGACGAATCGTCGCCGTAATTCGTCAATAGCAGCCCGGACCAGGACGACACCACGATTGGTTCGCAAGGCAGTCGGCATCAGCCAGGCCGAAAGCGAGCGATACTGCCCAATGCTAAAAGAGTGCAGCCCATAGTGAACCTGCAACTCGGAAAGGTGTTCCCGGCGCGTCTCATCCCGCTCGGCATAGCTGGCCCACGCACCTCGCCGAAAGCCCAAGCTGTCGTGCAAGGAAGGTCAGCAATTCAGCAGGTGGGGTCTCACTTGGAAGCAACGCTCGTCCCGGATACCGCAGGAAAGCGAGTTGAACGGCAAGACCCAAACGATTCTGGGCTCCTCGCCGGCGGCGGATCAGGCTGAGGTCCTGATCGCTCAGGACGTAATGCTCGATCAGACCGGCGCGATCAAGTGGGATCGCTTCAAAGGCCTCACGCTGCGAGGAGGAAAGAAGTTCACGCAGCGCCATCTGAGAGTCTACTTCTTGCCGACGACGATTTCTCCGCCTGCCCGTGCAAGAAGCCGGGAGATCGTTGCGGGATGAACATTGAACAGTCGAGCTGCATCTGCGGCTGTCTTCTTGCCATGTGTCACCATCTTCACTACCTCCGTTTGCTGCTGGGGAAGCAGCTTCGGGCGGCGCCCCCCAATGCGGCCTTCGTCACGAGCAGAATCCAGGCCCGCCCGCGTTCGCTCGCGCAGCATCGCCCGCTCAAATTCGGCAAACGATCCAATCATCTGCATCATCATTCGGCCGGCCGGGGTCGTGGTATCGATCGCTTCTGTAAGGCTCCGGAAGCCAGCCTTCGCCTTTTGGATCCGCTCCATGACGGTCAGTACATCTCGCAAGGAGCGCGAAAGCCGGTCCAGCTTCCAGACGACCAGAACATCTCCTTTACGCAGATGATCGAGCAGTCGTTGCAGCTCAGGACGGTTCCAGCGCCCCCCGGTGGCCTTCTCCCGGAAGATGCGCTCGCATCCCGCTGTCTTCAGAGCGGAGACCTGTGCAGTCGTGTCCTGTTCGTTGGTCGAAACGCGTGCGTAGCCGATGAGCATAGTTGCGGAAAGGTATCGCCAATGACTTTATCATTGCAATACGATTTTGCAACTCAAAATGCTGGGCTTTGGCCTCCATCTTAAGATCGTTGCGTAAACGTTCGTTTGCGCAATGCGGACGGGTTGCCTTTCGCTGAGCGCCTCGGCGGAAACCGAAAGTTACAAAGCCTTACCTCTTGGGATTGCTCGTCGCAAATCCGACTCCGCTAATCGATCAGGCCAACTTGACAAGGTGATAGAGAAGAAGCATTCTTCTATAGATATCTAGGGAAGTGGAAATATGACGAGAACGAAGAACGACAACCTGCAGGGAGCGTTGGCGTTGCTGGTTTTGAAAAGTCTGGAGCAGGGGCCGATGCATGGCTGGGGGATCACACTGCACATCCAGCGCATCTCCAAAAGCATCTGCGCGTGGAAGAGGGCTCGCTCTATCCGGCGCTGCACCGTATGGAGCAGCAGCAGTGGATCGCTTCGTCGTGGGGGTTGAGCGAAAACAATCGGCGCGCGCGGTTTTATCGGCTGACGGCGCTGGGGCGGAAACGGTTGGCGGCGGAGAAGGAAAACTGGCGAAAGATTACTAGCGCGGTTGGGATGGTGCTGGGTTTCGGAGAGGCATAAGGTCGGAAGGCTCGAAAATTCAGGAGGCATCGATGGCGTGGTTTTCGCGGTTGCGCGCACTGTTTGGAAGGACAAACTGGCGCGCGGCAGCGAAGAGCTTGAGTTTCACCTCGCCATGCGCGAGCAGTGGAATGTGGAGCGCGGCCTGGCTGGCGACGAAGCGAGGCGCGATGCACGGTTGCGGTTGGGCAATCCGCGCATGTGGCGGGAGCGGATGAGCGAGATCGACCTGATGCTGCTGCCGCAGACCGTGCTGCAGGACCTGCGTTTCGGCGCGCGCATGCTGATGCGCAAAGCGTGGTTCACCGCGGCCGCGGTGCTTGCGCTGGCGATTGGCATTGGAGCGAACACGGCGGCTTTCACCGCATACAAGGCCTTCTTCGAGCGATCTCTCGATGCACGCGATCCCGGACGGATGGTTAATCTGGCCATGAACCTTCACTCGGGATCTACGCTTACTAACTTCAGTTTTCTCGACTACGAGGCATACCGGGACAATGTACATGCGTTCAGCGGACTGATCGCAACCAGCATGCCGCAGCAGCTGACGTTAATTGGCGCTGGAGGGATCGAGAGCCAGCGCAAGTCCGAGGGCGGCACTCTGGTGGGAAGGTTAGGACTGCTTCCGAACGGAAAGAACGCGACCGCCGAGACGGCCAGCACTTTCCTGGTCTCGGACAACTACTTTTCGGTGCTGGGAGTGCAGCCGGTGCGAGGGCGAACGTTCGAGGCGGAAGACTCTGCAAAGCTGGCCGCATCTCCGCCGGCGCTGATCAGCGAGAACTACTGGCAGAAGCGTTTTGGCGGAGACCCTTTGATCCTCGGTAAAACTGTCCGTCTGAATGGCATTGCATTTACCATCATAGGAATTACGCCGCGCAACTTTGTCGGGACAACTGTGGAAGCGCCTGATTTCTGGCTTCCGCTGAGCCTTGACCGCTGGTTCACCCGGACGACAACTGGCTGCGCGACCGCGAAAACACCTGCCTTAGGATCTACGCCCGCCTCGCTGCCGGCTCAACCATGGACCAGGCGCAGGCGGAAATGACGGTGCTTGGCGATCAACTGCGCAGCCTGCATGACTCTCGTGTGGACCTGGCCAAGCCGGTCAGTGCGTTGGTGTGGCCCGGCTCACCGTTCCCGCTTCCCCTGAACGAGTTCCATGGATTGAGGTACGTGCTTCTGCTGATCCTGATGGCCGTGGGGATGGTGCTGGTGATTGCCTGCGCGAATGTGGCCAGTCTGCAACTGGCACGAGCCGCATCGCGTCAGGACGAACTGAGCATGCGGCTGTCGCTGGGCGCGAGCCGGTTGCGGATCATCAGACAACTGCTAACAGAAAGCGCGCTGCTGGGTCTGGTCGCCGGAGCAGTGGCGTTGCTTTTCAGTTGGGCCATGCTGGAGACCATGGTAGTGGTGGCCGCAGATGCTTTCCCCGCCGACTATGGCACGTTCATCTTTCATGTGACTCCTGACCTGGGAATTTTTGCTTATGCGTTTTGCCTGAGTCTGGTCGCGAGCGTCCTGTTCGGATTGGCTCCAGCACTGGAAAGCTCGAGAGCGGCGCTTTCGTCTGCGCTGAAGGCCAACGTGGGCAGTGGGCGAGCGCGCGGGCGCTGGATGCGCGATTTCCTGATGGCAGCCCAGGTTGCCGTCTCCCTGGTGCTGCTGATTGCCGGTAGCATGTTGATCCGGAGCTCGATTCGGGCGCTCAAGATGGACACTGGCTACGATAGCAAACACGGGGTCAGTCTGGGACTGAAGTTTCCCGAGGGGTCGAAATACAGCGCCAACCGCAAGCTTGCACTGGTACGTGAAGTTTGCGCGAGGCTGGCTGCTGAGCCGGGAGTGGTTGCGATTACCGGCGGCAGGGCACCGGATGGCAATGAGCTTCGGACAGGCGCAATTTCGCTGAACGGAGAAAAGCCCTCGCCACAAAATACGCAGGCGATTCTCTATTACAACTACGTTCAGGGTAACTATTTTCAAACGCTGGGCATTCCCATGCTGGTCGGTCGCGGGTTTCAAACGGAGAGCGGACAGCCTGAGACTGCAGTCGTTCTGAGCGAGTCGGCTGCGCAAGTGCTTTGGCCGGGCCAGAATCCCATCGGGAGGAGATTGCGCCTGGGGACGGACGAGCAGTACCACACGAAGGGCGAGGTTCTGCCCGATGGGCCGACATACGAGGTGATCGGCGTGGCCCGCGATACACGGGGCGTTTTGTTGAACGGTGCCGATTCCGAGCAGATTTATTTGCCAATGCCAGAGGACCGACTCCAGGACTACCCGATTTTGATCCGGACCCAGGGCGACCCGACGCAGATCATGGGTGCGATCGGGTCGATGATCTCGACCATCGATCCAAACGTGGCGGCTTACTCTTTCAGTCTTGAAGAGATGCTTCGCCAGACGGAGTCGTTCATCGCTTCGAGCCTATCGGCGGCAGTAGCTTCGAGCGTGGGCCTACTGGGGCTTCTGCTGGCCTCGATGGGCATATACGGCACGGTCAGCTATGCCGTCGTGTTGCGCACACGTGAGGTGGGTATCCGCATGGCTCTGGGGGCGACGCGGCGTGACGTTCTGATCCTGATGCTGCGCGAGAGCACGCGGCCGGTGGTGGCTGGGTTAATGGTTGGCATGTGTCTCGCTCTGTGCGCTACTCACCTGCTGCGCGGAGTACTTTATGGGCTCGGCACGGTCGATGGGGTTTCGTTGGCGGGGGTTTCGATTCTGTTTCTGGCCATCGCGCTGGTGGCTTCCTACGTACCTTGCCGGCGAGCAATGCGTGTCGATCCGATGGTGGCGCTCAGGTACGACTAGAGCATTCTCGGTATATCGAAAGGCAACGTAGTCGCGGCGCGAACTGCGTAACAGAGGTGTGGCAACCAGTCAACGGCTTACAGCCGAAGCGCGTTGCACGCCCAAGCGCTCTCGAAGCGCGGTGATCTGGGAAACAACAGAAGGCGCTGGGCCGTAGAGCACGTCGTTATCGTACGATTTTTGACGTTTGGTGTAGTGACCCCAACTTCACAAGCAGGGCGTGCAATTCAAGAGCATCACCGACGCCATCGACACGGGCACCGCATCGGGACGCTTCTTCTTCCATGTCATGGCCAGCCTGGCCGAGATGGAACGGGAACTTACAATCGAACGAACCCGCGCCGGCCTCGATGTCGCCCGCCAGCTCGGTCGCAAAGGCGGACGAAAACGGCAGATGACCGAAAGCAAAATCAAGTCGGCCAAGAAGCTGCTCGCCAGCGGAGTACCCCCACGGGACGTTGCGAGCAACCTCGGCGTCTCCGTCCCTACGCTCTATCGCTGGATTCCCGCTTCCCAAAATCATTAACGACGCTTTTCTCCCGACCCTACCCAAACATATGGAATACCGATCTCCGCAATCAGAAGGCAGCGCGTTTATAGTACGATTCGTACTATGCGATCCATTACACTGCTCGGCTACGCTTTGCTCGGTCTACTGCATGGCAAAGCAAGTTCTGGGTACGATTTGCGCAAAATATTCACCGAAACGCCGATGGGCAGATTCAGCGACAGCCCTGGCGCGATTTACCCAGCATTACGACGACTGGAAGAGCGGAAATTGATTACTGAAAGTGCGATCGTTCAACCGACCAAGCGGCGGCGTAAGGCTCTGCAAATCACTCCCGAAGGCCGGGTCGCATTGAAAGCGTGGCTGAGAAGACCTCGAACGAGCGGATGTTACGAGCCACATGACCACCCTCATGCTCAAGTTCGCCTTTATGGATGGGGTACTCGGAGAAGCTGCCACACTCCGGTTCCTGTGCTCATTCCAACAAGAGTTGAACGCGTACATACCCTCGCTCGCGAGCTACATAAGAGCTGAGTCAGGCCGTCTGCCGAGATCAGGACAGTTGGCACTTGAGAGCGGCTGGCGCGGCTACAGAGCTCAGGCTCAATGGGTGGCACATGCCATCAGCGTTTATGGAGGAACGGCAAAATGAATGCAAACGGTTGGAAAATGATAATCGGCGGCGGTCTCGTCCTATTAGGTCCCCGATTCCTTGAGGGTCAAACGATAAACCCTGACCAAAAAGTAACTCTGACGCGAAACTATGTAGAGGGCGAAAAGATTTCGTACCAGATGAAGGCTATCAACGAAGGGCATGTGAGCACTATTCGTTATGAGGCTCAAGCGAATGCGCGGGTCGAGCGAGAGCCCTCTGGGCCTCTCGTAGAAGTTTTCACTTGGACCGGTTTGCTCGTCAATGGGCAGACAGTTCCGCTCACGCCGGCCAGCCAGCAGTTCCGAGAAGATCTTTCGCTTTCTCCCGAGTACACGCTATCTGTGTCCGACCTCAGCAAGGTTCAACCCATTTTGATCGGGCCGATCACAGACCTACTCACCTTCTACGCCGACGTGCAACTTGCTATGAGGCAAAAGAATCTCCTTCGAACTGGAGACCACATCTATGTAAAGCACGGAACACCCAACTCATGGGCTGACGGAACCTATACAGTTTTCGGTCAAGACTCCATCGACTTCGATATCACCCTAACGGAGGTGGATCAAGCCGCCCATGAAGCAACGCTGCTCATTCGCCACGTTCCCCCCGTACAAGCCCAAATTCAGTTTCCCGCGACATGGATGATCGCTCCGGTAGGAGATCATCCCAACAATTGGGTCGAGATCGAAAAGACAGCTCAGGGCAAATACTCGGCGGAGATTGGCAAGGAAACATTTGAGGTCACGATCAGGCTATCCTTGCCATCCGGACGTATCCTGTCGGCGAAGATGGATAATCCGGTCGACGTGCTTGGAAGAGACTGCGATGATGCTGCGCTATCGAAGTGCGGTGCTCCGCAGCGATACCACATCCGAAGACAAGTCTCTCTGTCGGCAGAAGAATCCAAGTAGCCGTATTTCCATGCGGACTCAATTGAGGAAAGTCTAGTTGGAGGATGCGATCTAAGGGTTCGGCCCAAAATCGGTCCGGGCCTTAGCGTGCTCTATTGTCCGTTTTCCGAAGGGACCCCCAATTAACTGAAAATGGTCAGGCGTTGAAATGATCGTTGTGGACGGCTTCTCTCATTCCAGCTGAAGCGATTCCGTGCCGCTTCTTCGGTCTACGGGTGGATTTCGCCTTTATTCGCGTAACGAGTTCCACCCCCCTTTTTCCTCATCATTTTCCATATCTCTCTGGACGCCATTCTGGGCCCGTATTAGCGTGTTCGCAGGAATAAAAAAACTTCATGGAAGGTTCCAGTGCGGCTGCACCAAGGCATTCGTATGCTCCTTTGAAATCGAGACCAAACCGTCTCCCTGGCAGCACACAACAATGCAAATACGACGGAACCGCTTCCATCAACGGAGTGACTTGATGACGATTAACAGACTAAACACGCGGACTAGGACCTTCTCCGGTCAACCCTTCAGACCGCAGCCGGAGATTCCTTCCCCGATCGAGCATTCGCCCCTCCCAGCGATCGATCCGGACACAGCGAACGTTGCCAATGTTCTCAGCCCGCAGAAAGACACACCGCAAGACGCTCCCCCGCCGCCCAACCCGCTGCCATTACCCGCTGAACCGACTGCTATCGCCGGCTGCGCGGACCTCGTCTATCTCAGCGACCTCCAACTCCAGCCCGTCCAATGGCTCTGGCAAGACAGGCTGGCATCCGGCACCCTAGCCATGATCTCCGGAGTGCCTGGATCGGGAAAAACCTGGGTCGCGCTCGCGATTGCGGCCGCTCTGAGCCGTGGGCGAGCACCCGTCACCGGCGAAACGCGCGAACCTTGTACAGTCTTGTATGCCTCGATGGAGCACGGCAGCTCAGAAGTCATTCACCCTCGCTTCGCTATGCTCGATGGCGATCCAGCGCGTTTAGTCGTCTTGCGCGGAGCCGTCTCCGTGCCATCCGCCTCCCTCAACCTCCGCGATACCTCCGTCCTCGAAGATGCACTCCAGCGAACTCATGCTCGCCTCCTGATTCTCGATTCTTTCCACAGCTCCTCGGGCGCGGGCGTCGATCTCCATCAGCCCACGGAAACCCTTCCCATCTTGGAGAGGCTCGCGCGTCTGGCTGAGCGCCATCGCTGCTGTATTCTTCTCATCTGCCATCTCAGCAAGCGTGGCCCTGGCAGACCGGCCCTTCGCGGCCCAGGATCCATCCAGATCTCAGCTGCCCTCCGTACCGAGTTCCTCGCCGGTAGTTCCCCCGACGCACCATCACAGCCCGCCCTGCTGCAGGTCAAGTCGAACTTGGGACCTCTCGCTCCTCCGCTCGCATACAGAATCGACGACGCCGGGAACTTCTCTTGGACTGGCCTCAGCAAGCTAACCCGGGAGGAAATGTTGGCCGACCGTCCGACCGGGGCAGGCCTGCCCAAACGCAAGTTCGCCGGTGAATGGCTGCGCCAGTACCTGCAGGGTGGCAGCCAATCCCAATTCACCGTCGAGACCGCAGCCGAGCGTGATGGCGTCGGCATCGCAACCCTGCGCCGCGCCAAATTCGATCTTGGCGTTTACAGCGCCAAGGATGGAGTCAACGGTGTCTGGTACTGGTCCTTACCTGCCGCGGGAGAACAGCAACAACCCATGCAGGAGGCAAGATGATCAAATTAATTAATTGAAAATTTTGAGCGCCTTCATGAAACAAAGGACTTAGCCGCAACCGGTCACTCCCCGCCTCACTCTAAGCCCATCCTTGCTCTCGCGCAACGAACTCTGACCGTCTCGATGCTATACCTGCACCCAAGAGAGAGTGCTGGTTGAAGACACGTGTCATTTTGTGCATTGATGATGAGGTGGCCGCGCTGGCGCTGCGTTCCCTCGTTCTAAGGAGCGCTGGTTATGAAGTTCTGAGCGCCGCAGACGGTGCGGCCGCCTTGGAACTCTTCCGGTTGGTCCAGGTCGACCTGGTAATTACGGATCATCTGCTACCCGGACTTACTGGAACGCAATTGGCTGCCGAAATGAAACGGCTGAAACCGGCCATCCCGATCATTCTCTTCAGCGGCCTGGTGGAGGCGCCTCCGGGGAGCGAGCATGCCAACCTGGTTATCACCAAGGGTATGCCTGCGGTCGAATTCCTCCATGAAGTCGCCAAGCTGATCTCAAAATGACAAGCTTCAGAAGCGCATCTCCAGGAAACGATTTCTCGGCTTCCATAATAATGAGACAATCGAGACTTCATATAGAGAACTCACCTTCTCGAGTGCCAGTATGCGGTGCTATATGTCACCTCTTCGACCAGCAATCGGCTCTATAATCGAACCTTGGTCTGACGCAACGACCGGCCTGGCGGCGCAATGAAATCCTGGCAAAATTCAGAAACTACGCTCACAAAGTTAAGTTGTAGACAGCGAGGCGGAGCCACTTGGAAGCGTTAGCAGTCGGAGTTCTGGTTGTCGATGACTTCGAACCGTTCCGGCGATTCGTTGGTTCAACGCTGGCTAAAATGCAGAACTTCAAGGTCATCGGCCAGGCCTCAGACGGATTAGAAGCAGTACGTAAAGCCGAAGCACTGAAACCGGACTTGATCGTGCTCGACATCGGGCTTCCCACCCTCAATGGGATAGAGGTTGCTCGACGAATCCGGAAGTCCTGCCCTCAATGCAAGATACTCTTCATGAGTCAAGAATCTTCTGCCACCGTGGCCCAAGAGGCGTTCAGCTTGGGGGCAATGGGCTACGTTGTGAAAGCAAATGCCGGAAGCGAGCTTTCAGCCGCTGTGAAAGCAGTGTGCGGGGGCGGCCGGTTTGTCAGTAAGCGGCTCTCGGATCACAATTGGGCCGGCGCCCCCAGCACACTAGCTCCCAGCGACCTCATCGGCCAGGAAGTTCTCCCGCCGCTCGCGCAGAAAACGCCGGAGATGACTCACACCCACGAAGTGCAGTTCTATTCCGATGAGACAGCCTGTTTAATCGGCTTTACTTGTTTCATCGAAACTGCCCTGAAAGCCGAAAAGCCGGTCATCTTTGTCGCCACCGAGTCACACCGGAAGAGTCTTCTCCAGAATTTGCTGGCACGTGGCGTGGACACTGCAGCTGCCGTCGAACAAGGGCTCTTTCTCCCTGTGGATGTTCAGCAGGCACTCTCCACATTCATGGTGAATGATCTGCCTGACCCAGTCCGGTTCCAGAAGGTCTTTGCCGATGTCCTTGCTTCAGCGGCCAAGGCGGCAAAAGCGCAGCCTCCCCGGGTTGCCGCTTGCGGGGAATTTGGACCTACGTTGTGGGCGCAAGGTAAGGCGGATGCGGCGGTTCAGGTCGAACACCTTACGAACGAGATGGCTAAGACTCGCAACGTGGATATTCTGTGCGGTTATGTGTTGAACAACTTCCAGCGCGGCCAGGGTCACGTCTACGAGAGAATCTGCACCGAACACACGGCCGTTTGTTGCCGGTGACACGGGCAAGGCTGTCTCTTTTTTCCCCACGATCGACCGGCCATGAGCCGATTTCTCTGCTTCCTAGGCCACTCCGGAGGCACCGGAATCTCGTCACCAACGGAGCGGTACGCTGGCGCGGATTGTTGTGCCACGGCTGGGTTGAGAATCGATGGAAAGCTTTCCCTTCACTATTTTCAGCCGCTCTTCCATGCTGACGAGACCAAGCCCTCGACTCTGTTTGGCGGCTTCCCGGTCAAAGCCTACGCCACCATCACTCACCGCAAGATGAACCTCATCCGGCGTTCCATACAATCCCACTTCGATGTGCCGTGCCCCACTGTGCTTTACCGAATTGCGGAGGGCCTCTTGCAGGACTCGGAATAGGCAAAGAGAAATGTCCGGCGGCAAGGGGCCGGGCAGATCCTTGTTTTTGAAGTCGATCTCCACTTTCGTCTGTTGCCCGATCTCCCGGCAGAGGCCTCTCATCGCAACGACCGGGCTCAAATGGTCCAGTCTCGTTGAGTGCAACTCGTGCGACAAGGTTTGAATATCGGTTGTTATCTCGCTCGCCTGCCTGTGTAATTCGCCCATACGGCGGCGAACTTCAGCCAAATCGGAAGAGTCCTGATGAAGTTGTTCCAACTCGACGGACAGGAGTGCGAGACGCTGACCAATGTCGTCGTGAAGCTCCCTGGCGATCCGGTTGCGCTCCTGATCCTGCGCCTCAATCAACCTGCGGCTCACGTCTGCGAGCGCTGCTTCCGCCAGTTTGCGCTCCGTAATATCCGCTACCATCCCCACAATCCGCAGTATTTGGCCTTGCTCGTTGAAGTGACCGCGGCCGGTTTTTTCCACCCAAATCACACTATCGTCGGCACGATTCATTCGATGGCTGACTCGAAGATGGGGCTTTTCAGGGCTAAGCGCCGCATCTGCGGCTAACACTATTTCTCGGTCGTCCGGGTGAACCTTAGCCGATATTTTTTGACCAGTAGTCAGCTCCGCCACCTTATCGGTGCACAGCATCTCGGCGTACTCTCCCGAGCGCACCACTATATCGGTGGCAGCATCCCACTCATAGGAGAACATCTTCCCGGCGTAAGCCGCCAAACGAAACCTCTGCTCGCTTTCTCGCAACGCGTCTTCCGTCCGCCTGCGTTCCGTGATGTTCTCCAGGAAGGCAAAGACCAACGGGGGCCCGCCATCGTCGTTCTTCAAAAGAGAGACATTGAGACGCCCCCAAATCCGATCTCCATCTTTTCTCACGTAGCGTTTTTCCAGCGAGTACTGGTTGATGATGCCTGCCTGGAGCTGTTGGAAGAGAGCCCAATCGTCCTGGGAGTCTTCGGGATTAGCGAATTGGGAACAATTCATGCCGCACAGTTCGTTCTCCGCGTAGCCCAGCATGGAACACAGCGCGGGGTTGACAAGCAAAAGCGTCCCCTCGAGGTCCTCCACGGCGATTCCCAGTGACGCTTGCTCAAAAAGATAGTGGAAGAGATCTGTAGCCTGTGCTGGCAGTACCTGCGACGACATGGCGACTCTCCAAGTCCTCTCACCCTAGCACTTTATGCCCCCAAAGTGAATTGAGTGGAGGACGCGCTGGGCTATAAGGACGAACTTGCGGCTGCAATTGTTTCCCCGAAAGGCCCAGCCGTGATCCTTGTACTGTCACTTCTGACAGGTTATCAGGACGCGTAGTATGTATAGGCTGGCTCCAGGTGCTTGCCCCGCTGCTCTTTACAGTCAACCACTGTCCCGAAGCTGGCATTGCCCGAGGAATCAGCAAATGAACCCTGTTCTGCGCGCCGGCACTGCTTCTCTTCTAACCGTTGCGTTCTCATTCACCAGCACCGTGTCCGGCTGCAAGTCGGCTGCACCGCCTCCACCACAGGACCAGGCTGCTGCCCCAGCTCAGGCTGCACCCGCAACTCCACCCGTGCAGCAGATGAGCGTCGACGATCTGGTAGCGCCCGTTGCGCTCTACCCTGATCAACTGCTGGCCCAAATTCTTACCGCGTCTATGAACGCACAAGAGGTGCTCGACGGGGGAAACTGGCTGCTGCAGAACCAGAATCTCAAGGGGGACGCGCTCACCAACGCTTCGACCAAGGCTGGCTTCAGCCCCAGCATGCAGTACCTGATGAGCTTTCCCCAGGTTTTGGACAACATGTGCCAGCAGATCGACTGGACACGCGAGCTTGGACAGGCCTTTCAATCAGACCAGAAGGGCGTGATGGAAGCTGTCCAGCGCAAGCGCGCACAGGCGCAGCAAACCGGAAACCTCAAATCCAGCCCGCAGATGACCGTCGAAACCAAAAAGGCCGATAACGGTCAACCCTACGTGGAGATCCAGCCCGCCAACCCACAGGTGGTCTATGTTCCGCAGTACAATCCCGTGACCATCTACAACACGCCGGCCCCCACGACAACCGTCGTTACCCAGGCTGCACCCACGTCGAGCGGAGTCAGCACTGGTACTGCGGTCGCGATCGGGCTTCTTTCCTTCGGCGTTGGCATGGCGGTGGGTGCGGCGATCAACCGGAATAACTACTATCCCTACCCATCGTGGGGATATGGCGGCGTTTACTATGGAGGCCGCCCCTACTATCCGCCTCCGTATCGCCCCGTCTACCCTGGTTATCGCCCTGCGTACGGATATCATCCTCCGCCGAACTACCACTGGAATCAATACAACCGAAACGTCAACGTGAACGTGAACAACAACTACTACAACAAGTTCAACAACAACAGTACTTACAACCGCAATCCCAACCTGAACAACAACAATGTCAACGCAAACAATCGTCCGGCTCTGGGCGGTGGCAATCAAGCCGGCGGCCAGCCGAACTGGAAAGGTCAATCCACCTATCAGGGGGCTCGCCCGAACACTCCTAACCAAAAGCCCGGCGCGTCCATGGCGAACGCTAATCCGGCCAATCGCCCCAACGCCGGCAACAATCTGGCGGCAGCGAACCGCCCCAATACCGGATACAACGGCGCTACAGCCAATCGCCCGAATGGGGGGAACAACACGCCTACCAATCGCTCGAACCTCGCGTCGAGCCCGGGCGGGAGCAACACGAATCGGCCTAACACTGCGAATGCCGGTGCGATGAATCGGCCTAATACCGCGAATGCCGGTGCCATGAATCGGCCTAATACCGCCAACCCCGGCACGATAAATAGGGCCGCCGCCCCTTCGAACATGAATCGAGGCGGCGATCGTGGCTACAGTACTGCCGCGGCTCGTCCTGGTGGGGGAGGTACCCCGGCGGCTCGTCCCGCGCCTCAGGCACAGAACCGTGGAGGAGGTGGTAACAGCGCCTTCAGTAACAGTGGCAGCGCCAAGTCCGAGCGGGTCGCCAGTAATCGCGGGCAGGCCAGCATGGGCGCCGGCGGCGGCCGCGGTCGTGCCCAGTAGCTGCAAACGGGCCGGTGATACAGCAAGGAGCATGAGGTTCCAGCCCATGAAGTCTATTCGTAGGATTGCAACGTATCTCTTTCTATCCGCCTTCTCTGTGGCAGCCTTTGTTGCTCACTCCCAAGCGCAGGGCGCGGGTCAGAAGACCTTTTCGTCCTCAAAGGAAGCGCTTTCCGCTTTCATCCAGGCTGTGCGCGACGGCGATCCTTCTGAGCTCGGAGCCATCCTTGGCCCAGGCAGCGAGCAGGTCGTGTCTTCCAGCGATTCGGTCGCCGACAAAGCCGCTCGAGAAACCTTTTTGAAGTGGTATGACGAAGGGCACTCCCTCGTGCCCGCGCACAACGGAGAGTTCACACTCGAAGCGGGCAAAGATAAGTGGCCGCTCCCGATCCCACTCGCCCGCAAAGGAGACCAATGGTATTGGGATGGCCAAGCAGGCAAGGATGAGATTCTTTACCGCCGAATCGGCCACAACGAGCTGGCGGCCATCAATGTGTGTAAAGGAATCGTCGCCGCCCAGCGCGACTACGCGGCCTCAGCCCATGATGGAAAGCCCGCAGGCGCCTATGCAGCCCGCATCGTCAGCGAACCAGGAAAACAGAACGGACTTTATTGGGAAGTGAACGAAGGCGAGCCCGAAAGCCCGGCCGGACCAATGGTTGCCGACGCAGCCAGCGAAGGCTACGACACCTCCGGCAAGCGCACCCCCTATCACGGTTATTACTACCGCATGCTCCCCGGCGCCACTGGCTTCGGCTTCGTTGCCTATCCCGCGGACTATCGCTCCAGCGGTGTCATGACATTCCTCGTTAGCCAGAAGGGCGTGATCTACCAAAAGGATCTTGGCGAGAAGACTGCCGACATCGCGCAACAGATGTCCTCCTACGCACCGGACAAGACCTGGAGCGTTGTAAAGTAACAGCCAATTCGGATACCCCGCCCTGTCATAATTGACAGTTGGCAATACCTTTTCCAAGCCACATCGCGTCTTCTGTTGCCACGCGGGTGTGCTCCAGGAAGGACTCATGCGAGCAATAGGACTTAGCAAATGGCTCAAGTTGGCCGGACTTCTGATCGCACACGGATCGGCTTTATCACAAACCGGTCAATCCAGCGGCACGCTTGTCGTCAGCGGGTATTCCGGGCAAGTGCCGGTTACCCAGATCAACGGTAGCTCCTACGTGGCCGTCGACGCCCTGGCACGATTGATGAGTGGTTCGCTTGCCTATCAGGGAAGTCAAATCGTGTTGACCGTCCCGGCGGCCGGCTCCGTTCTTCCGACCGGTCAGCCTGCAAACACTGGCTTCTCCAAAGATTTCCTGAAGGCCAGCATAGAAACCATGAGTGATATCAGGGAATGGCGAAGCGCGCTCCTGAATGCTGTTGAGAACGGCTACCCGGTTAAGGACGCCTGGATAGCTGACTACCGTGCGCAAGCAGCCAAGAACCTCCGCCTGGCTTCGATAGCGGCCACAACTCCTTCCGATCGCAATGCGCTTCAGTTGTTGACCAAAGAACTCGACCATATGCAAGCACTCGGCAACAAGATTCTCGCCGCACGAAAGAACTTGAACTACATCACCCCAGACATCGTGAAGAAGGATCCGTTGGACCAGAAAGTCCTGAATTGCGCACGCTCTCTGGCCGCGATGGCAGCCAGCGGCGAGTTTCAGGACGACGGTTCGTGTAATTGAAGGGCATCGTTCCTGCGGGCGCTGAGCGTCGTTCGCGTTCAGCAAGCCGAAACATCCTGGATCCAAGTCTGCAAAAAAACGCGCTGCATCAGGGCGTGATACCTATGCAACGCGCTTCAAGAAAAGATCGAGTGTAGCGACACGCCCGGCCCTCCACCGTTACGGAGTCCGAACGCATTGCACGCAAGCATAAGGGTTAGCCGTGGCTAGAGATATTGGTAAAATTCACCGTTTCGCACCAGCAAAAGTGCTAGGAGTGTAGCTGCGAATTTTGCCGGAATCGAGCCCTCATCTGATTTGCTTGCCGACCCAGGAATACTGCCAGGCCGCGGAGACGTTTTGATAGTTCCCGCCGAACAGCAGGTAGATGCCGTTGCTATAACTGACTTTTACAGACTGATGTTTGTTCAGCCGGTAGGAGGCCGTGACTCCTACGCGGGAGCCGGTCTGCCGGGTTTTCAAATTTTGTATGCCGCTCAAACTCGTGACTCCGCCGAACCACAAGTTTCCATCGAGCGAGAACCACAGCCTCGGCCTCACATCGTAGCTCAAGTGTCCTTCAAAGGAACCAACGGGCGCCTCTGTTTGAGGTTTGGGAACCGGGACTGAATAAGATGCAGGGTTCCGGGTGTAGAACCATGCGCCTCCATAGGCATCGAGCATCGTCCTGCCCCAGCGCTGGGAATAGCCAAAATCGGGTTTGAAAGCCCAGCGATTGATACCCCAGTTGACCAGCTTCGTACCGTCATATTGGCCTGTGGGCGCGATCACTTTGAGACTCACCCCCAGCAATGTTGTCTGTTTCCACTTCGCAAAGCGAGGCGGCGACATTGCCGGTGCACCCTTCAGGTTCACCGATACGCGAAAACTTGTGTCCATAAGACCGGAGCGGTATATCTGCATTTGCGAGCCGAGGACCGATCCTTGAAAGTGTCCAACAGCGTAGGGCAGCACCCCCGAGACGTTCGCCGAGCGGCCTAAGATACCGAACGAGTGATAGTAGCTGAAGATCGGTATGCCGTATGTCCCGGTGGCGCCCGTTATGGGGATGGTTCCGTTGAAATCAACCCCGCCTGTATAGAAGGATCCGATGAGCGTGATCGCGTTGGAATTCACCGGAGTGATGAAATAGGCACGCGGCGAAAGTTCCTGGCCCCGCACCTCTAGTGACCATGCTGCCACCAAAATTGACAGCGCGAGTTGCAAGAAGATCCGCGCTGTTCGTGGACGGACGTCAGCTTTCGATTGTTCAACCCATATCCAGAAGGCCATGCCGCGTCAGGAGGCTTCTTCAACTACCGGGATCTCGTCCCGCGAGTGAAGCGCTGTGCCAATTCCCAGTCGATTGGACACAATACGGGCCACACCAACCCTTACCAGGATTTCCTCATAGTCTAGCCGGTTTTCCCCCTGAAAATACCGTTCCGGAGGGCGCGGGCGACCTGGACCTTCGTTCGCCTCCCTCGGCTTTAGGGTAACCGATGCCCCCGCGTCGGCGTGTTCGAACAATCCTGGAATCCTAGGAGTGAAGTGCAATCAGGCTTCCGTCTTGAACGGCGGCCCGGGCCGAAAGTTGGCCAAGAGGACATACGCGCTAATCAGGAGCGTCCATAGCGGGAAGACGAGCGGAGCCCAGCCGAAACGTCCAATGCTCAGGAGCAGAAAAAGCGCCAGTGCGTAGCCGAGAAACGCCATCCAGCGCGGGAACGTTCCGATGCGGATCGCGAGTGTACAGGTCGAGATCATGAACACTCCCGCCATCCTTAGCCCGTATACGTTGACTAACTCGTAGGCCACGGCCCGGCCAAATGTGTATGTGCCGGAATCCATCAGCTTCCCGGGAGTTGCTTCGTAGGCCATTATGACACCACCTGTAACCGCCGAAGAGGCAAAGATTATTGCGAGAAACAGGAGACCGCTTCCGAGGAACACGGTGGCTAAAAAACGGTCTTCCTTTTCCCCCATTCGATCGCGCAGCACTCCCATGAACCACAGAAAGGCAATTCCAGCGAAGGGTAGCAGGTCCAGGGCGAGACCGATGGATTTCGTGCTATGGGCAAGCCACGTCCCTGGATCCCCCGGACTGTCGGGAACAGAAAGCCGGATAAGCACCACGCTGATGATAAGCAGGATGGAGAACAGGATACCGGCGACAGCACCAGCACGCGGAGCCTTCAGTTGGGCGGCTATCATGGTTCCTGCCTCCTCTTCCATCATTCGTCCATGGGAGAGCAATTCATCCCGCCTCTCGGCGACCGCCCTGACCCGTCCATCGCGGATCGCAGGTTTGAGCGCCGTGCGATCCCCGTCGTTCCGATCGGCATAGGTGATCGAGGATGTGACAAGCTCTTTGCTTAAGAGGTCACGTTGCCCAGCCTCAGCCCCAAGCTACAAGGTCGCGCCAGACCGGCCAACTAGCACTACTGCTAGTGGATTGAGGCAAAATAGCGAGGCTGTCTCTTTCATCGCTAAACTGTCAGTTTTGACAGTTTTCAACGCGGCCCAACGCTGTCACCATAGCGTAGCCTGCAAAGCGGCCTCTGCGCTCGTTGGGCGACGTACGTTTTTCCGGGAATGTGCGTTGTCGGCGCCGCGAGGCCACTGACGCACGAGCATTCACCCACAACTCGGCCCGCGATGGTCTCCATGATCGCGGCAGCATTGCAGATGGACCGCCGCCTCCGCGGTGCAGCTTGGGGGCCATGGCAGGACTGAATGAGTGACGTTCCCGGAACCACCTTCGAGGAGATCAAGCCTTCGCGGAAGAAGGCGTCCTGCGCCCGTGTAGCAGCCACGGGACCGAGCGACATCGTCCAATGCGCTGAGGGCGAACAGTTGAAACAGCAGTACGACTCTACTCTCGAACAGTGGAGGAAGCAGTCGCAGCCGCCGGTCCGTCCTTTCAAGGAAGGAGAGGCCTCAGCGCGGCGAGCCTTTCAGCTTAAAGAAGAAGCGTTAGCCACCAGGAACGCAGCCGCCAATCGGATGTACCTCCATCGAGCAACTTGCGCTATTTGTAGGCGGAGAAGGTGAAGAAATGCTACCCACACCGAAGTCCTTCGTAAGCCGAAGAGGCGCTTTCGGCGGATATGAGGTGACTGGCTGGAAGTACGCGGAGGATCCCGCCTGGCATGTTAAGGCGAGGCGGACAAGTCGCCATCAAAACGCAAAGGCCTATGTGGTGAGGGATGGGGCGTTTGATTCCGAGCCGGCCATAGCCTCAGAGAAAATCGCTATCCTGAGTCTTATCGCTCAATGGGAAGCCGGATTGCCTGATACAGGCAGTTACTTGCCATGAAGATGTGACTCCCCCGCCGTCCCCGTCGTTCATTCCAAAGAGCTTAAAGAAGGATTGGCAAACAGGTGACGTCGAAATCCGGGCACAATAAGACCGAATTTATGCCGTTTCGATGTTCCCTTCAACTTCCTTTGTGCCCAGATCGGGCAACATCACCCTGACAACCTTGCTCTGCGCTGCGTAGTTTTGCAGTTATGTCAGGCAAGCTCCAGGTTCAGGCTAAAGAAATGCTATGAGGTTGGCGGCCGTGAATAGATAGTCTCTTCTTCAGGCAAAGTGGAAGCAGGGTTGTGGTCACGCTAACTCGACACAAAAGATGGTGCGGACATGCCGGCACACTCCGCCGGCATCTGCAGGGTTCAGCGATGGGCCGGATCCTCATGCATCGCATTCATCGCAGCAAAGGCGGACAGATAACTGCTACTATTGTTGTGCTATGGGCCCCGGGACAGCATCTCAAATCGGTAGGAGAAACTATGAACGCCTATTGTGTCGTCCTTCGGCCCCAGTCCTTGGTCAATCCTATATATCCGCGCAACAAACGCTGCTACCTCAGCGCCGACTCCGCTGTACGAGCAATACTTACCGCGTCAGAGGACAATCCTGAGTGGCGCGCAATTGGCATTGAGCCGAGCGGCCTGTTTACTCCGCGCCCCCAAAGTGACCGCTCAGAACCTACACCGGACAATTGGCACGCTGCATGAGGTAATCCCGGTTTTACAGGGGTAGTGACAGGTGTTGCCATGGGGTTGCCTCGCGGATTGATGAGTAACCTGGAAAAGGGCCGGCGATAGAAAGGCCACTTATGCGGTTAGAGACGGGTACCCAAATGTGGCCGGAATAGAAGTTTCTCGCGGAACTTTACTTCTCATTCACCGGGGTCGGGGTTGTCGGAGAGGGAAACGATAGGGCAAAGACGACGGCCAATAGCAGCGGCATGCCCCATAGCCCTTTCGGTCCGACATGCACGATCATCAGGCTGCCGCATAGCGCGCCGGCGACGAATGCGCACGCGGCGACCGGTATGAATTTCGTTTCGACAGGATTTGCGGACCGTCCGGCGGAGCCCGGCCGAACCAGCAAGCCAAGTAGATGAGTAAGTGTTCCTGAAAGGTAGGTGGTGTGAAGACCGATGCCATCTGCCTTGGAAAGAGCTCCGTTCTGCAGCCCTAAAGCGAGACACATGGCGGCGATAAGAAATGCCGGATGATGGGTGATCATCAACCAGGGGCCGAGAGAGAGCAGGGCCATCTCGAGTACGAGGACGTAGCGAAACCCTTTGCTTCCCAGGGCATGGTCAGATGCGGAACCCAGCTTTTGGGCAAGCGCTGTGGCGGACAAGAAGCAAAACACAGCAAGGAGGGGTTCCCACGCGTGGCCTCCTCCAGAGGTGAGCGCGATCGCTGCCAGTACGCTGTTGCCCGTCACGTGCCCGGTAAAACAATGTACGAGAAGAAAGCTGGACGCATCTCCATAGCCGCCGACGGCCACGAGAAACAGTGCCGCGGCTAGCTCCCACGTGGCCCGCATTGAAATTTGCTCGACCAAAATGACCTTCAGGCCTCCGCGACGTAGGGATGAACCATTTTTGAGGGGTCGACCACGCGGTCGAACTCTTCTTCGGTCACAAAACCCAGTTTCAGGGCGGCCTGCTTGAGGGTGAGATCGTTGTCGAGGGCGTAGTGCGCAATCTTCGAGGCTTTGTCGTAGCCGATGACGGGCGAGAGGGCGGTCACCAGCATCAGAGAGCTGTCCACGTATTTTTTGATCTTTTTCAGATTTGGCTTCGTGCCTTCCACCAGGAACCTGCGGAAGTTGGTGCATCCATCGGTCATAATCGTGATGGAGTGAGCGATGTTGAAGATGATCAGCGGCTTGTACACGTTCATCTCCAGGTGGCCCCCGGCGCCTCCAAAGCCGACTGCTACATCGTTGGCCATTACCTGAACGGCAATCATCGTGAGTGCCTCGGCCTGGGTGGGATTGACCTTGCCTGGCATGATCGAGGAACCTGGCTCGTTTTCTGGAAGCACCAGCTCGGCGAAACCGGTTCGCGGTCCGCAGGACATCAGGCGTATGTCATTGGCGATCTTGTACAGCGAGACGGCCAGCGTGCGCAGGGTGCCGGAGAGCTGAACCATATCATCGTGAGCACCCTGGACGGCGAATTTGTTGGGTGCGCTCACGAATGGTAGACCGGTAAGTTTCGCAATTTCAGCCGCCGCTGCCTCCCCGAATCCCGGAGCCGCATTGATGCCGGTGCCTACGGCTGTGCCGCCGAGCGCGAGGCGGTATACGCTTGGCAGCGCACCTTCGATGCGCTCAAGATTGTCTGCGAGCATCCCGGCATAACCCGACCACTCCTGCCCCAGGGTGAGTGGGGTGGCGTCTTGCAGATGAGTGCGACCGATCTTGACGATGTCTTTCCACTGCTCAGCCTTGGCCGCGATCGCATCCTGCAGGCCCTTCACCGCGGGCATGAGCCGTTCTCTTACATTCACGGCCGCCGCTATGCTCATCGCAGAGGGGAAGGAATCGTTGGAGGACTGCGACATGTTGACGTGGTCGTTAGGATGAACCGGGGTCTTGCTTCCGACGGGCGTGCCCGCGAGTTGACAGCAGCGGTTAGAAATAACCTCGTTCACATTCATATTGAATTGGGTTCCACTTCCCGTCATCCAGACATGGAGAGGGAACATGTCCTGATGCCGACCCGCAAGAATTTCGTCGCAAGCGGCAACGATTAACCGGCGCTGTTCGTCGCCAAGCCGCTTGCCGGCATGATTTGCATCGGCGGCGGCTTTCTTCAAGGTGGCGTAGGCCGCGATCATTTCGCGGGGTATCAGATCCGTCCCGATGCTGAAGTGTTCGAGCGAGCGTTGGGTTTGTGCGCCCCAAAGGCTGGAGGCAGGGATTTCGACCTCCCCGAGGCTATCGGTTTCCTTGCGAACGCCCAGTGTCACATTACCGATTGCACTCATTGCTTTCTCCCTTCCGTTTGGTCACGCTCCGCGGATGCCCACATTGTCTTCATTCGATTGTCTGGTATGAGATTCAGCCTGAATTTGGCTGTTAGTTAGATGCCACGATTGGAAAATTGGAATCGAACCCATATCCTCTATGTCTCCAGAGGTGTCGGTGCGGGATAATGTGGACGCCAACCAGTTGAGAACGGAGTGCCAGTTGCAAGCTTATATGGTCGAGGAACCCGGAGGAGATTTTCGGCAGGTGGATCTTCCGCGGCCTGCGCTCAAAACGAACCATGTGCTGGTGAGGGTTCAAGCCAGCGGCGTGAATCCGCTTGACGCCAAGATCCGTGGGGGTAAAGCGGCACACGCCCAGCAACCTCTCCCCGCGGTGCTGGGGCTGGATATGGCCGGGACGGTTGAAGAGGCGGGCCCCGGGGTCACCGTCTTCAGACCCGGCGACGACGTATATGGAATGGTGGGTGGCGTTGGCGGACTGCAGGGTACGCTTGCGCAATTTGTTGCCGCCGATGCGGACTTACTCGCGCACAAGCCAAGGAACCTTTCGATGCGTCAGGCCGCGGCGCTTCCATTGATAACGATCACCGCCTGGGAGGGCTTGATCGATCGCGCAAAAGTCTCCGCCGGGCAAACAGTGCTGATTCACGCAGGGGCCGGTGGCGTTGGTCACATCGCAATCCAGATTGCGCGCGCCTATGGAGCAGAGGTCTTCGCAACCGTTTCTCCATCGAAAAAGAACATTGTTGAAGACTTCGGCGCTACGGCTATCGACTATCGCTCTGCCTCTGTCGAGGAATACGTGGCTGCCTACAGCAAAGGGAAAGGGTTCGACATTGTCTACGACACCGTGGGCGGTGCAACGCTGGACTCGTCCTTTGTCGCGGTGAAGCGCTATACGGGCCATGTCGTGAGCTGTCTTGGGTGGGGATCGCACTCGCTCGCCCCGCTCTCTTTTCGCGCAGCCAGTTACTCGGGCGTGTTTACCCTGCTTCCTCTAATTACCGGGGAGGGCCGGGCACACCATGGCAAGATACTTGCCCAGGCAGCAGGGCTTGTGGAGGCCGGGAAACTGTGCCCTCTGCTCAGCCAGCAACGCTTCTCCACTCAGGATATTGGCGCCGCACACGCCCTGGTCGAATCTGGCGCTTTAGGGAAGGTTGTGGTCGAGCTTTGACGGAGATCGTAAGCGATAATGCCAGAAGTGACTCCCTCTGAAAGGTCTTTCCTGATGCCCAGAAGTGTCTGCCGGTTCTTCTGTTTTGCGGCAATGTTGTTACCCGCGCTATTGTTACGTGCGGGACATGCTCAATCCTCGCCTCTTTATCCAAACTACCCGAGCGAGACGCCCTCAACCTTCCAGCCGCCGACGTACGGCATGGATTACGAGCGCCGCGAAGTCATGATCCCTGCCCGGGATGGCGTCAGACTGTATACGGTGATTCTTGTGCCCAAGGGGGCAAAGCACGCGGGAATTCTGCTCACACGCACGCCGTACAGCGCCAAGATCCTCGCTGCGAACACCCCGAGCGTGCATCTCGGTACAAGCCTTTGGGGTTACGACAATGCAACGGAAACCATCCTCGCAGGAGGATACATCCGCGTGCTGCAGGATATTCGGGGCAAGTACGGCAGCCAGGGCGATTATGTGATGAACCGCCCCATCCACGGCCCACTGAATCCCACCCCGGTGGATGAATCGACGGACACCTATGACACCATCGACTGGCTGGTAAAGAGCGTACCGGAGTCGAACGGCAAAATAGGCGTGCTGGGCATCTCGTACGATGGCTTCCTTTCGCTCATGCCGCTGGTGCATCCGCATCCTGCGCTGAAGTGTGTGGTTCCCATGAATCCCATGGTTGACGGCTGGCGGGGTGACGACTGGTTCCACAATGGCGCCTTCCGTGAGCAGAATCTACCGTATATCTACGAGCAGACCGCGACCCGTGACAACAGCGCCCATTGGCTGAGCAGCAACTTCGACGACTACGACACCTACATGAACGCTGTCTCCGCTGGAGAGCTGGGCAGGCAGCGGAAAATGGATCAGATCGGCTTCTGGAAGAAGGTGACCGAACATCCCGCTTACGACAGTTTCTGGAGCGGGCAAGCCGTCGATCGGGTGCTGGCCGATGAGCCTTTCACCGTTCCGACAATGCTGGTAGCAAGCCTGTGGGACCAGGAGGACATCTACGGCGCGCCCGCCGTCTACAAGGTGCTTGCGCCCAAGGATAAGGATCACGACAAGCTCTTCCTGGTCATTGGACCGTGGCACCATGGGCAGGAGATCGAGGAAGCCGATTCGCTCGGTGCAATCAAGTTCCGCAGCGACACCGGGCTTTACTTCCGCGAGCAGATTCTGGCGCCTTTCCTGGCCCACTACCTGCAGGATGACGCACCCGCCATGGATGTCGCGCCGGTAATGGCATTTGAGACAGGGATGAATCGCTGGCAGCGGCTCAAGTCATGGCCCTCGGGATGCGAGAGCGGATGCACGCCCAAGCCGACCCCACTCTATCTGCAGGCGGACGCAAAGCTTTCGTTCAGTGCGCCGTCGAGCGGCGAGGCTTTCGATGAGTATGTATCCGATCCAGCCAAACCTGCGCCGTTCCGTGCACGGCCCAGTCAGCCGGTAGGCTACACGCCCGACCTTTCGTGGGTGCGCTGGTTGGTCGACGACCAGCGTGAGTTCTCCGGCCGCACGGATGTGCTCACTTTCAAAACAGAGGTGTTGACCAAGCCGGTCAAGATCAGTGGGGAGCCGGTTGCCAACCTGATTGCCTCCACTACCGGCACAGACGGCGACTGGGTGGTCAAGCTGATCGACGTTTATCCGGATCAGGTCCCCGGTCAGGTGGAGCTTGGCGGCTATCAGCTCGCAGTTTCTATGGATATCTTCCGGGGACGCTATCGCGAGAGCCTCTCGCAGCCGAAGGCCATCACACCCGATGCTCCTCTGCTCTACAAATTTGCGTTGCCCATGGCGAATCATGTCTTCCTGCCCGGCCACCGGATCATGGTGCAGGTGCAGTCAAGCTGGTTCCCGCTCTACGATCGTAACCCGCAGACCTTTGTGCCGAACATCTTCTTCGCCCAGGCCTCCGACTATAAGAAGGCAACCGAGCGCATCTATCACACCGCTGGAAATGCCAGTTTTGTGGAACTGCCGGTGGTGACAACAGAGCATTGAGGGCTAGAGGATTCCATGTTTGAGAAAGGCCGCGGTACTCGAAGACCCGGCCTCGATTTCCTTGCGAACCACCTTTTCTCCGCTCGCCTTCTCGCATGCCCGGGCGACGGCTTCTTCTTCGATCGCACGCGGAACAACCAGAACACCATCCATATCGCCAAAAATCAGGTCACCAGGTTCTATGCGGACGCCGCCAATTTCAACCGGGCAGCGGTAGTCCACAACTTTGGATCGAATAGAAGCGTCTTGCGCATACCTTCCGCGGCTGAAGACAGGCCAGTTCTGCTCCAGCACCTGAGGGGTATCGCGATGGTATCCATCGATGACGGCACCAAGACCTCCGCGCGTGAGCGCAGTTGCGGTTAGGATTTCGCCCCAGGCGGCGCAGTTCTGAGATCCTCCAGTAGCCACGTACACCTCGCCGGGCAGGATTTGATCCAACGCTTCCGTCATAAGGCCGAACGGCTGCTTCTGCTTACCCCACGCGTCCGCGATCTGGACGGGCATCGCACGCCCAAGCACGCGCATGGCCTCGCGGAGCGGTTGAATGGGTTGAGGCAGGAATTGATGCGTATAGCCGAGGACGTCGAGTACATCGCCGAGGACGGGAGTGTAAAGCTTCTCCAGAATTGCACGAAACAGCTCGACGTCGTTCGAAGTTTGCACTCCGGAATCCTCCGACCAAGGGGAACGCTACAGGGGCCGCCAACGGGGTGTCAACAGGGCGAGAGTGAGCATGTACCATCCAGAGAATGGACAACCTCAACGGAAAAGTTGCTCTCGTGACCGGCGCCAGCCGCGGTATTGGCCGTGCCATCGCACTGTCGCTGGCCGAGGCTGGTGCCGACGTGGTTCTCAATTTCCTCCGTCACTCGGTGGAAGCAGAGGCTGTGGAAGCGCAGATCCTGCGAATGGGGCGGCGGTGCGCCAGCATCCAGGCTGATGTTTCCATTGCTAAAGAAGTTGAGCGTCTCGCCCACGAAGCACAAGAGCGTATAGGCTCCCTGGACATTCTGGTGAACAATGCAGGCATCGCTCGGCCCCAGGCGATGGAGCAGATCGCCGAGAGTGATTGGGATGATTTGATCGATACCAACCTCAAGTCCTGTTTCCTTGTGACCCAGGCTTTCCTTCCTCCGATGCGTGCCCGCAAGTGGGGCCGGATTATCAATCTTTCCTCAGTGGCCGCGCAGATAGGGGGAGTGGTTGGTCCTCATTACGCAGCTTCCAAGGCGGGAATGCTGGGGCTAACGTACTACTATGCGAGGTACCTGGCTACGGAAGGCATCACAGTCAATGCGATAGCCCCCGCCCTTATCGAGACCGACATGACTCGCACGAATCTGAGAGCAAGCGTAGCGAACATTCCCGTGGGCCGGTTCGGGTCCGTGGACGAGGTTTCGGATGTGGCGGTCCTGCTGGCCACGAATGGATACATTACCGGACAAACGATCAATGTCAACGGAGGTTGGGTAATGAGCTGATGGACGGCATGTATCGTGTCAAGGCCGCCGGTCGTAGGATCTGCGGAGCAGCTTGATGGCACGGGTGACATCCTCGGCACAATGCAAGGGCACGCTTACCCAACCTGACCGGGGAAGGATGTGGTGGGGTTGTGCCTCTCCGCTGCCGACGAGTTGATCCCGCACATCGCGGGGAAAAGGAATGTCAACCAGCCCATCCCCGTGAATGTGCCCCAGTTCGCGATTGGCTCGGAAGAACGCGATTCCGCCAAACCGATGAGGCCTTTGCGCAACTCCTTCCCAGCTGGTCACGGCATCACAAATAGCAGTCTGCGCGTCCTTGAACGACATGTTCTCCTCCACGTAGTGATGGTTCTGCAATATATCACTACATCTGTAGTGATGACATGTAATGATAAACGTCGCAACAAAATTTCACACCTGCCGCTTGCGGGACGTACACTTCGAAGGTTGGGGGGCATGAGATTGAAACCAAAGACTAGCGATAAAACGCCGTTGGACTTCATCGAGCCGCGTGAGGAGTTGACACCGGTACAGGTCCGCTTGCCGAAGAATCTTCTCGCGCAGGTCAAGTCTAAGCTGGAGAAGAACGGTTTGACGTTTACGGACCTGGTTCGAGGAGCCTGCTGGTGGTATCTCGAAGTGGCCGATACACCGGATGGGCTTCTGCTCAAGAAGAAGCCACGGTAGTGCAACTGCCTACTTTGCGGAGATTGAGACTAAGTACTCGTAACTTGGGTCATGCCTGGGCCAGGGCTTTGATGTCGCTTATCTCCAGTATCTGCTTGGGGTAGCCTTTGAGCACACTGTTAATCATGGCCAGCCCGACTTCACGCATGGTGCAAACCTGGTTGGGAAACAACGCCCGCAGTAAAGGATATAGCCAACCAATGAAGTTGTAATAGGATTTGATATTTCGTTGCCCTGGAGTGGGCTTCATGAAGCCGGGGCGGAAGTTGTACACCCGCTTGAAGCCGCATTTCATCAGGTCGTTCTCGGTTTTGCCCTTTACCCGCGCCCACATGATACGCCCCTTTTCCGTGCTGTCGGTGAGACTGCCCGACACATAGTCGAAAATCATCCGGGGGTTAAGGCTGGCCAGCTTGTGGGCAAAGTGCATGGTTACATCGTACGTAATATGACTGTACTCTGATTCGCTCATTCCTCTTGAGCTCACGCCGGCGCAGTAGAAGCAAGCATCATAACCGGTCAACTGAGTGGTGAATCCATCAAGATCAAGGAAATCCGGCACAATGCACTCCTTCAGCTTAGGGTGCTTCGCCGGGTAAGGTTTGCGGTTTACCATAAGAACTTGCCCTACCGCCGGGTGTTCCAGGCATTCGAGCAATACTCCTTCGCCTACCATTCCAGTGGCGCCCGTAATGATGATTCTGAGTTTTGTATCGCCTGTGCTCATGCGCGGACCAACCCAGGTTCCCTGATCTGAGCAACAGATGCTGCTGTGATGTTAGTCGATTCCGAGAGGCCTTTTACAGACTGCGCTGCATGAAGACGGTATCGAGCCAGCGCCCGAATTTGAAGCCAACATCCTTTAGCAATCCTGCGTTGTGGAAGCCAAAGCGCTTGTGGAAGGCGATCGAAGCCAGGTTTGCGCTGTCGCCGATGACGGCAACCATCTGGCGCATGCCGCATGCCTGGGCCGTTGTGATGAGGGCCGGCATCAACAGCTTGCCCAGGCCGGTTCCCAAACGGTCAGCGCGAATATAGATCGAATCTTCCACCGTATAGCGGTAGGCTGCGCGCGGTCGATAAGGTGCGGCATAGGCATATCCACCGATGTCACCGCCATCGTCAGCTACGAGCCACGGCAGGCCTTTTTTGGCGACCTCGCTCCAGCGGCGTGCGACCTCGTCGGAATCCGGTGGTTCGGTTTCAAACGTGGAGGTGCCGTGGTTCACATGATGCGCATAGATACTCGCGATTGCATCGATGTCGGATGCAACCGCGGGCCTGATAATGACAGACATTATCCTGCGTACTCCTTAGCACTCCGCCCTCATTGGATGTGGGGATAGACGCCAGGAATCTGCAAGGAAATGCGATAGATACTCGAGCTGGCGGCGACATAGAGCGTTTTATGATCGGCGCCTCCCCAGGCCACATTTCCCACACGCTCCGGAATGTCGAGTGTTCCCAGATGCTTTCCTTCAGGGGAAAAGATCCAGACCCCTCCCGGACCCGCGCTATAAACATTTCCCTTCTGATCGACCTTCATGCCGTCGGGGGCTCCTGATCGCTGATCGGAGGTGGCATCGAAGAAGAGCTTCGCGTCGGTGAGCGTACCGTCGGGCTTCACGGTGTAGCGCATCCAGAGCTTCTTGGGCTCTGAATTGTTGACGTAGAGATATTTCTCATCCGGAGAGAAAGCAATTCCATTGGGGCGAGGCAGGTCCTTGACCAGGAGCTGTAGCTGTGCGCGGTCGGGAGGCGCGCCGGGCTTTTGAGAGAGCGCGCCGGGTACGCGGTAGACGCCGCTAAATGACAGCTGCTTGGTTGGGTCGCTATCCAGTTTTGGGAGTCCGTACGGCGGGTCGGTAAAGTAGAGTGCGCCGTCAGACCTGTACACCAGGTCATTCGGACTGTTCAGCTGTTTGCCTTGGTAGGTATCCGCGAGAACCGTAACTTGCGCCTTGGGGTCAACCCGTTCCAGTCTCCACACGTCGCGCTGCGCGTGACCCGCGACGGTAAGCCGGCCATGGCTATCGATGGTCATGCCGTTGGAGCCGGGTTCAGGACCGGTGAAGGGAACTGAACCTTTGTAGCCGCTCGGTTGCATGAAGACACTGACGCCATCGCCCGGGGTCCACTTACGAATGCTGTTGCTGGGGATCTCAGCGAACAGGAGATAACCGGCTGGTATCCAAACCGGGCCTTCGGTCCATTTGAACCCTGGGCCTGTGGCTACTTTTTCGAGAACTGGCTGGGCAGGAACAATCAGGTTCAAAGCCGGGTCCAAGCGCTCCACATTCATAGGGACGGTGGGCGGGGCTTCGGCAGCAGAGGCCCGCTCCACAGCGCCGGGTAGAAGGCCATTACGGCTTGGCGACGATGCAAGCAATACAGCCCCTATGGTCATAGCGATCAGAACAATCAGCCGGGAAACGTTTCGTTGGATCACTTAATCTTCTCCCCTGCGAAAACAGAGGGATCATACCATTACCCGGGACTCAGGAATGACCCGAGGTGCTGGACGAAGGCTGGGCGGCACTGGCGAGCCAGGCTTCGAGGCCAAAGACCACGCCGCGGATAGGTTTGCCATGCGCAAAGACGCCGGCGGCATCGAGCGCGGTCACACCGTGTAGGAAGGCCCAAAGGGCAACCGCAGCGTCGGGGGCGCGGGTTGGGCCAGCCAGGCGCCCGACCTGCGTAACGACGAAAAGCCACAGCTGCCCGTGTTTGGCGGCATCCTCAGGTGTGCCTGGGCACGGCTGCATGAAGATCTCATACAGGAACCGATTTTCGCGAGCGAATTTGAGGTAAGCCGCAGCAATTGCGCGGACAGCGCCCGATGGGGCTTTTTTGCCCGCAGCGCTGCGCAGAAGGAAGTGCAGGCGGTCTGCGATCTCGGCGGAAACAGCGGCTTCGAGACTGGCGCGGTCGGCAAAGTAGCGGTAAATAGCATTAGGGGCCAGACCAAGAGAGGCCGCCAGCGACCGCAAAGACATGGCGCGAATACCGCCGGCCCCAATCTGTTCAATGGCGGCCGCGAGGATCGTCTCGCGATCAGTTTTTGAGGGGTAAGGCATCTAAAGAACACTGTACAGCTTGACCCAGGGAAGGGTATAGATGTACGCTGTACATGTTCATGGTGGACGATGTCCATCTTTGTGGACGCAGGAGATACAAATGGCAGATAAGCGGAGTGTGGTGGTGACGGGAGCCTCAACGGGGATAGGTTGGGGCACAGTCAAAGTTCTTATTGGCCGCGGATTCGAGGTATTTGGAAGTGTGCGGAAGGAGAGCGACGCAGACCGGCTGGGAAAGCAATTCGGCACCGCGTTCACTCCGCTGCTTATGGACGTTACCGATAGCGCTGCGGTGGCACGCGGGGCCGATAAGGTGGGCGCAGCGCTGGGGCAGCGGCGTCTGGCGGGACTGGTCAACAATGCCGGGATTGCGGTGCCGGGACCGCTGCTGCACCTGCCTTTGGCAGAGTTCCGGCGGCAGTTGGAGGTGAACCTGATCGCCCCGCTGGGCTTGGTCCAGGCGTTTGCGCCTCTGCTGGGCACGGACAAAGGGCGGCATGGAGTGCCGGGACGAATCGTGAACATCAGCTCCGTCGGGGGGAAACTCGGAGGGCCTTTCCTTGGGGCATACGTAGCATCGAAGCATGGACTGGAAGGGATGTCGGAGTCCATGCGACGGGAGCTTCTGCTATACGGGATCGATGTGATCGTGGTCGGGCCGGGAGCGGTCGTGACGCAAATCTGGGATAAGGCCGAGGCCGAGGAGTACGGGCCTTATCGCGCCACGGATTACGGGACGATTCTGGACCGCTTTGCGAAGTACTTCATTGCGCAAGGGCGCAAGGGCCTGGCTCCAGAGGCCGTGGGCGACGTGGTTTATCAGGCTCTGACGGCGGCCAGGCCGAGAGTGCGATACGCAGTCCTGGCCAAGAAATTCCAGGATTGGACTCTGCCCAGGCTGTTGCCGAAAAGAATGGTGGACCGGTTGATAGGGCGACAAACTGGATTATTGGCGAGCTAAGGACTACTTATCTCGCGGAACTGACTTCCAGTATTTCGACGGCTTCCGAGCCTGAAAATGCGACCTGCACTCCGCGGATCCAATCGTCTTTTGTGAACTCTCCGAGATCTTTGTTTGTGACTACGGAGTGGAGTCGAAATTTGCCCTCGGGCATGAGCGGCAATTGGACATTGGCGGCGGATGCATTGGACTTATTGCGAAAGATGGCGATCACACCATCGCCAGAACGCGACAGGCGCGCGAATCCATCCCACGCGGCCGGCGAAGGCTGACGCCAGTTGCCCAGGGGGAAAAAGCTCTGGTTGATTTCAGTGCTTGCTCTAAGTTTCTTGAACCATCGGATGTGGTCCTGGTACCACTGTTGATCAGCGGCACTCAACTTACGCAGATCCCCAGCAGCAGAGGCGCGGAACCGATGGCGGTGGCGAATGTTTCCTGCGGGCTCGGTATATCCGCGTGCAGATTTCCGATGAGCATGCTTTCCACCGGCATGGAAGGCGCCCGCTGATATAACAGGGTGCGCGCTTGCAGCGTTCCCGCGGAATCGGGCTGCGCGTCGTTGACATTGCTCATCCAATCGAGGTCGCCGGCGGCCAGCAAACCGGCGTCGATCACGTGCTTCTGACCCCAAAGCTCAAAGGTCAGGTCGAGCAGAACGTCAGGATGCTTCTCATAAACCTTACCGGTAACGTGGCTGATGCCTTCGTAGATCATGTTCAGCGACTCGGCCCAGCTACCGTGATAGTGCCCCTTGGCCCAGCAACCGGGCGCTTCGCCGTAAGCATTGAAAATGGTCGTCAGGTCGAGCTTCACATAGGCCAGATGGAAGCGCTCGATGGCATCGTTGATTCGGTCTGCCGCCGCGTCCTGAAAGGGGCTGGCCAAACACATGACGACCTTGGAGCCGGCCATGGTGGAGGTTAGCTTGGGCTTACCGGATTGATCCAGCGCTGCCCAATCCGGATGGTGCAAGTAGTCTGGTGTGTTCAGCCCGATCGCAGCCATGGGAATCCATAATCCCAGACGCATGCCTTTGGCTTCCACGGCACTCCGGATGGCGTCGAGGCCTCCGGGGAAGGATTTGGGGTCTACCGTGTTCTCGCCATATTCCTGTTGCCAACCGTCGTCGATGGTAAAGATATCCATCCCCATGGTCCCGGCCACGTCGATCAACTGGAGCGTGGTGTCGCGATTGATCTTCCTCTCGAACGGTTCCCACGTGTTGTAGATCCACGGTGCACCCCGGGCGACGGTCTTTCGCTGAAGAACCCCGGCAGTGTAAGAGGGAACTATCCAATGTGGATCGTTGAAGCCGTCGCCATTGCGGAAGGTGAGCAGCGAGACAGCCGCTGTCTTGAACTCCGCTCCGGGTGCAAGCGAGCGCTCGAAGGGCATTAGATCGGTATCGTACAAGACCCCGACACCTACGCGTCCGGGGTTATACCAGGCATTGATTTCTGTTCGCTTCATATACCCGGGGATTTCGGTCAGGATCGCGAAACCATCGCCGGTGCGGGCGTTGCTTACGAAGAGGCCCGCGTCTTCTGAGCGGCCGGTATAGAAAGTCTCTCTTGGAATGGCGCCGTATTGGGCATTTAAAACAGTTTCATTGGAGCGGCCTACTGAGGGTGCGATCGCTTCGATATTCATATGGGAGAGATGCAACGGAGTCGACCCGGTGTTTCGCAGGAGCAGCCATTTGCGTATTGCCGGATGCCCGTCGTAGACGCGGTACACGACGGCAACTTCAAGGGGAAAGGTTTTGCTCTGGAGATGAATGGTGAGGGACTTTCCATCGGGCAGGGAACTCTGGTCGGCCTTTTGCAGCTGAAACGTTGCGCCGGTTAAGGTCTCTCCATTGCAGGCGAAGGAGAATTCGAAGGCGGCCCTTCGGGTGAGCTCTTGAGGCGGGATGTATTCGGTATGGGTTTTGAGATCGGTAAGCCGCTGGGTTACCACGCCAGATATGGGGTTGAACGAAACCACCCGCTCAATCCGGTCGTTGCCGATGGCCCAGCTTTGGCAGAGTGCGCACGAAGCTGAAAGCCATAACATAATTGCTGGCAGAGATTTGAGTTTCATTGGAAGGCACTCCCTGTGTAATGGGTTTCGTCCCGAAGGACGCCCGAAATGATGCCGCCCTTCAGAGTTTGCTTCCTAGGCGGAAAAAAGAAGTTGCCCTAAGCGAAGATCAGGTTCAGTAAAGCGAGCGCCAGCAGAATGACCGCGGCGGAAAGCAGCAAAGGTAGCGGCAGGCTACCCGGCCCCGCACGGATCCCGGGCGGCCGGTAGGCTGGAACCGCGAGCAGGCTGTTTTTCGTTACCAGGCTGACGACAATGGTGATCAGAAAACAGGCCAGCCAGCCGACGCCGGCTCCGTAGAAGCTCGCCGTCATGTCGCTGCCGTATTTCAGTGTCCCGTTCTGGTAAAGCAGCCAGTGGCCGAAGGACGCCAACGTGCCACAGACCAGCCCGGTGAGCGCGCCGGCCGGGGTAGCCCAACTGGTGAACATTCCTAAGAGGAAGGTCGCAAAGAGCGGCGCGTTGAAGATGGAGAACAGCATCTGGACGTAGTCCATCAGATTATTAAAGCGCAGCACCAGGAAGGAGGTGCCGACGCTGAGTACTGTAGCAACAATGGTTGCGATGCGGCCGACGAGCAGGTAATGGGCATCACTCCGGCCCTTCGCAAGGTGGGCTTGATACAGGTCGTAGGTCCACACCGTGTTGAAGGCGGAGATGTTGCCCGCCATCCCCGACATAAAGCTGGCCAGCACCGCAGTGACTCCCAAGCCCCAGCAGCCCGTGGGGATAATAGCGCTCCAGCATAGACGGGAGCGCCAGGTCGAAGCGGCTGGAGAGATCCGCCGGGAGGATGGCAGCCGCTGCGACTCCGGGCACCACCACCAGGAGAGGGAAGAAGAGCTTGACTACAGCCGCAACCAACGGGGTGCCCGAGGCTGTGGACAGGTCGCGCGCAGCCAACCCGCGCTGCACCAGTACGAAATCAGTGCACCAGTAGCCGAAGCTCAACACAAAGCCGAGACCGAAGATGACTCCCAGGCCGTCCATGGTTGCCGCATGCGGATCGACCGCGTGCATGCCGGCCCAGATGTGCCCCTGTTTCCCCCAGCAATAGCGCGCCGAGTACCACCCCAGCGGCGCAAAGCCAAGGACAATCAGGGCGAACTGAAGCACCTCGTTGTACATGGTGGCGCGCAGGCCGCCAAGCAGGATGTAAGCAAGCACAAACACGGCCGAGACTACCGTCGCCAGCAGAAAGCTCCATGCAAAAATCACCTGCAAAATCAGCGCCATTGCGTATAGTCCGACGCCCGAGACCAGTACGGTGAGCACCGCGAACGACAGTGCATTGAAGGTGCGCGTCGGCTCACCAAAGCGCAATTTCAGAAATTCCGGCACGCTCCGCACTTTGCTGCGGTAGTAAATCGGCATCATCATCAAGGCCAGAAACAGCATTGCGGGAACGGCGCCGATCCAGTAGAAATGCACCGCGCGCCAGCCGTATTTCGCGCTGGTGGAGATCATGCCCATCACTTCCAGCGATCCGCAGTTGGCGGCGACGAAGGCAATGCCGGTGATGGCCAGGGGCAGCGACCGGCCGGCTTCGAAGAATTGCTTAGAGGTGTTGTTGCTGCGGCGAAGGCGGAGTCCGATGAGCAGGATGACAAGAAAATAGGCAACTACGATGCCGTAGTCCAACGAGTTCAGATGAAGTTTTAACAGCGTGCTTACCCTTCCTCGTGATCGTTGGCAAGGGTAGCAGAATGCCGCTTAATTTCATGCAGATTGTTTCCCGCCGCCGGCATCCATGAAGCAGTGATTATCCCAGCGGCCGCTGTTCCCAGGTCCCATGTCGTCCCGCCTTGTCTACAGGTAGGCGCCGCCCCTGCCGGCCCACCCTGCGCCCCGCCTGACCGCAAGTGGATTCTGATTGCCATCATCCTCGGCTCGTCCCTGGCGTTCATGGACAGCTCGGTGGTCAACGTGGCGTTGCCCACGCTGCAGTCCACCTTCCGTGCCACCTCGGGTGGCATTCAATGGGTTGTTCAAAGCTATGCCCTCTTCGGGGCTGCGCTGCTGTTGCTTGGAGGCGCCATCGGGGATCGCTACGGGCGGCGGCGCACATTTCTCTGGGGAGTGGCGCTCTTTGCCTTGGCCTCGGCCGCGTGCGCAGCCTCATTTTCCCTGGGTCAACTGATCGCCGCTCGCGCGATCCAGGGAGTGGGCGCTGCATTGCTGATCCCACAGGGGCTCTCCATTCTGTCGGGGTCTTTCCCGGAACAGGAGCGTGGCCGCGCCATCGGCACCTGGTCGGCCTGGACCACTGTTTTTGCCGCGATTGGACCTGTAGTCGGGGGCTGGCTAATCCAGGTTGGGTCGTGGCGATTGATTTTTCTGCTCAACCTTCCTCTGGTCCTGGTGATCATGGTGCTTGCGCCCCGCATCCCGGAGAGCCGGGCCCTGGGCGACGGCGCGGCGCAGCCGCTGGATCGGCTCGGCGCCACACTGGCCACTCTGAGCTTCGGGACCATTGTCTACGCACTCTCCTTCGCTTCCCAACTGGGCTGGCGGAACCGCCTGGTAAGCTGGCCCTTAAGCGGCGGGCTGGTGCTTTTCGCTCTGTTCCTGCGCTCCCAGGCAAGCCGGCCCAACGCGATGATGCCGCTATCGCTGTTCCGCATCCCTCGCTTCCTGGCGCCGAACCTGCTTACTTTTCTGTTGTACGGCGCGCTCGGGGGCACGCTCTATGTGATCCCGTTCTATCTGATCCAGGTGCGGCATTACCCGCCGGCAGGGGCCGGCGCCGTCTTTGTGCCTTTGATCCTGCTCCTGTTTTTATTCTCAGCGCGGGTGGGTGCGCTGGTTCCAAGGGTCGGCGAACGGCTCCTGCTATGCGCCGGGTCGGCGTTGGCCGGCACTGGCTTTGCCGCCTTTGCCTGGTTGGACGCCCTGCATGGCTACGCCGTATCCGTTCTGCCCCCGGTGCTCATCCTTGGCTGCGGAATGACTCTTTGCGTCGCGCCGCTCACCAATGCCGTCATGTCTTCAGTACCGAAGTCGCAGACCGGCATAGCTTCAGCGGTCAACAACGCACTTTCCCGGCTGGCCGGGCTGGTTGCCGTCTCGCTGCTTGCCCTGCTGCTGGCACACGGATTTGTGGCCAGCCTCAACACGCAGCTTGCCCATTCCAGCTTGCCGGTCGAGGCTCGGGACCAGATGTTGACTAACCAGGCTCACCTGCACGATATACCGATCCCGCCAGGGCTTACCCAACGGCAGCGTGCCCAGGCAGCGCTGCTGCTCGATCAAGCATTTCTCGCTGGGTTTCACTCGGTGATGCTGGCTTGCGCTTTCAGCGCCTGGAGCGGGGCGCTGGCAGTATTCATACTGCTGCGCAAGTAAACCGATGGGCGGTCGCTGACGTCTATTGGGGCGAGAAGGTTTCAGACGACCATCTCAACCGTCAAGGAGGAAGTATGAAGTTGTCGCTTGCGCTTTTCGCAGTCCTGGGACTCTTACCGATGGCCCAGGCGCAAACCCCACCCCACACCCCGCCGTCCCCGGCAGCTATGGCCCAGCGCGAAGTCCAGAGGTACACGACTTTGCTCTCCCTTACCCCGGCTCAAGTTGAGCAAGCGACTACCTACTTCACCGCGGAAGCCACGGCGCGCCAGAACTCCTGGGCCAGCGAAAAGACGGCTCACCAGGCTATGGAGGCCGCAATCAAGGCTAACGACACGGCGACCATTCAGTCGACGGCCACTACGCTAGGTCAAATGGCAGGCGAGATGATGGCCGCCCATGCCACGGCCCGGGCCCAGTTCTATGCCATTCTCACCGCCGACCAGAAGACCAAGTTTGCGTGCAGCTGGAAAAGGAACACATGATGGGCGGACCAGGGCGCGGCGGACCATGATGCGATAAGCGGATGTTGATAAAACCAGGCCGCGCTGACGGTGCCCGAGCAGGTCTTTAGCGTAAACTGCTGCCCAGAAAGGCGCGTCTATGGAAGCATTGGAGCCGCTTATCTACGCTAGAGAGCTTTCACCCGTGCGAGACCGGATGATTGCAGAGCTTGACGATATAGACACGCTCTGCGCCACCTACCGGTCTCGCATCTATCGTTATGCTCTGCTCTCGTTAAGGGATCCCGACCTGGCGGAAAACGTGACCCAGGATTGCTTCCTGAGGGCATACCGGGCACGCGACGAGTTTCGAGGAGACTGCAGCGTAGCCACCTGGCTGACGCGGATCGCGACCAACCTCATTCGCGACTCCACCCGATCGCGGAAGTTTCAGTTTTGGAAGACGGCGAGCACCACGGCAGTCGAGGTTGGTGCCATGGCAGACCGTATCGCGGCTCCGGGGATTTCTCCGGAGACCTCCCTGGTGGTGAGGGAGGAGCTGGTGAAGGTTTGGGATGCCGTGGCGACCCTGCCCGGCAAACAGCGCAGCGTCTTTCTGCTGCGCTTTGTGGAAGAGATGGAACTGCCCGAGATCGCAACGGCGATGGGGCTGCATGTGGGGACGGTGAAGAGCCACCTGCATCGCGCGCTCGCTGCGGTGCGCAAGGCGATGGAGAGAACGAGATGAACACAGACCATCTATCAGCCTGGGAGCAGGAGGAGTACGTTCTCGAGCAGCGGACTCCGCAGATGCTTCGCCATCTAACGGAATGCGCCGAGTGCCGGGCCGCAGTGGAACGGCTGGAGCAGGGCGTGGCTTGTTTCCGGACAGCGGCAGTGGAATGGAGTTCGGAGTGCCTGGCAGCCCGTCCGCAGCAGCAGCAATTTGTCTCCGTGAGAAGAATGCCCGCGATCGCGCTCCGGTGGGCCATTGCCGCCATGATCCCGGTGGTGCTGCTGATACTGGCGCTGGTCCCTTTCCACGTCTCGAGCCCGCCCCACCCGGCGGCGCAGATCAGCGATGACGCGCTGCTGGACCAGGTGGATGAACAGGTCTCGGTTGCTGTTCCATCGTCTATGGAGTCGCTGACCCACTTGGTTTCGACGGGGAGCAGCTCAGGCGCGGTTACTGCTGCCGTAGGGAGCAAACACATTGTTCAGACTAACTAGCTTCGCGGGGGTGCTGAGCATTGGCGCTTCTATGCGGCGCAGCTCTCTGCCAGCAGAGCGGGCCACCGCCCGGCGGGCCGGGAGAGAACATGGGGCCACCGCCCATGGAAGGCCGCCGTCCCCCCATGGAGCGTGCGTTTCACGTGGGACCGCACGGCCGCTGGTGGAACAATCCGGAATTCGCGCAAAAGCTGGGCCTTACGGCGGACCAGCAGAAGAGGATGGAGGCTGTCTTCGAGCAAAGCCGCCCCAGCCTGATGGATCTAAGCGCTGCGGTGCACAAAGAGGAGGCGGCGATGGAGCCCCTGCTTGCGGCAGACCAGCCGGACGAGGGGAAAATTCTGGGTCAGATCGACCGTGTGGCGCAGGCTCGGGCAGAACTGGAAAGAGCGAACGGCCGCATGCTGCTGGGTCTGCGCCGCGTGCTCACCCCGCAACAGTGGAAGACGCTCCAGGCAGACGAGCCGCGTGGGCATTATCCCCACTTCGGGCCAGGGCCACGGCCCCCGGATAATTCTGGTCCGAATTGATGTGGCCCCAAGGGCTCAAGCGCGTCTCGGCTTGTCAATTGGGCATACCGACGACCAGGGTCCACTCCTCGTTCTAATGGCTTAGTGAGGAGGTTAAGCAGGTCTCTCTTGCCTCTTTGCGTCCTGCTGCTAAATCAACGCTTGTTCCAGCAAGATCGGTGAAATTCCCAACGTCGACGATTTCGTCCGTAATAGCTGACCAGTCATTTAATAAGGAGATACTGAAATCCACCGTATTCAGATGGGCCGTATGGTTGGGACTGGTGGCTGAGTTACCGACCACTCCCCACAACTGGTCGCAACAGTGGACTGCACGAGACGATGACGTTTTACCTCGATGGATCCGTGAACTTCCAGACTCCGACGCACTCAAATGATGCATCAGCCATCCTATCCGATTGTAGATTTATAAGCGGTATCGCTTTTCCGAGTTTCTCGATTTATAGTTAGATACCGAAAAAAGCGTTGCAGGTTTTCCCTGGTACCTATATGTTTTCGTTGTATTATTACTGCTGGCCTGGACCCAATCAACTACGCATATCTTTTCCGTTGAAAGCCGACTCCGAGACCGCAAATTCGTAGAGAAATCAATAGATAGTCAAGGAAACAGAGGGGACGGTAGTTCCTGACTAGTTAATAGGCTTAAGAAGGCGGAGATGGCATGGCCAACTATGCGAGTTCTTTTGAGGAAGGGACACCTGAGATCAACCTGCGCTTTGGGGCGAGGCTGCGCGATTTGCGTGAGAAGAGCGGCCTTTCCCAGGAGGAACTGGCGGCCCGGCTGATGGTCCCTCTGAGTCACCTGGCGGACATTGAGGGTGGCCGAAAGAGCGCATCCATTATTGACCTTGAGAGCTTTGCGCGACAGTTCAAGTTATCGATCGCCGAGCTAGTGCGGGGACTTTGAACCAGTCCGCAGATATCTAAAACATATCCATCGCGATCGATCTCCTCGAGCAGGGATCGGGGCCGCCTGCGCTACTCCGCCTGCATTATGACCTCTATGGGATCATCCGATACCGGGAAGCTGATCTTCTGATTCGATGTTGTGTAAGAGACGCTACTCCGGGTAACGAGATTCATTACCTGGATGACATTCCAGCCCTTTGCCATGGAGACGGTTACCGAACCATTACCAGGCTGAGGCATCTTGGCCCATCGACTGCCGTCGCTCGTATAACTGCGTTGCCAGAGTGCCAGGATGTCCGAGTTCGATTTGTGGCCGGCGCGCGAGCCTACGATGTGCACCGAGTCCAGCGGAAATGTGCCGCTGTAGCTGGCAATGGAGGGAAAGGTGGAATTTGAGTAAGAGCTCACCGGAGGATTCGCGACCTTCGCCAGGTCCGACATGAAACCCGAAATTGCTGTGTAGGCCGGTAAGGGATTGCGTGACGAGTCGAGGAAGCCCATCTGGTCGCGGCTTTTATCGTAAAGGCGATAGAAGCTGATCGGCGTCACGCCTGCAGCCTGGTAGCCGAGGAACTGCCGCATGATGAACCTGGCCTGATGCGCGGTGTCCCCACCGGCGAGACCGAATCCGGTCTCAGTCATATTGTGTGAGACACCGTACTTAGGATTGCTCATTTTCAGAAAGTAGTCCTCCTGTGCGGCGTGGCTGAAGTTGCCACCGGCGAGCCCGAACAGATTGCAATTGAAGAAGTCGTTGTTGCCGGTAGTCGTGGCCCAGCAAGGCGCAATCCACAGCGCATCTTCGGGACTGTTGCCATAGGGATGAAACGACTCTGAAAGGACACTGACCGCAGGCTCTGCGAAAGCCACTCCTGTGTTGAGCTGCATCTGCGGATCGAGGACCGAGTTCGAGCCGGACTTCTCGGTTCCCGCCCAGATATAACTTACTCCGGCAGGAGTAGCACGACCCTGCAGTGCGCCCACGAATCCCCAGTTAGGGAGATAGGCGTTTCTCGGCCCAGGATCGAAGGGGCCGGGAAAGGAGTCGTAGGAGTTGGCACGCTCATCCCATCGGTCGTCGAGCCAGGTAGGCTCGTTCCACAGCTCTATCTCTCCCTTGAGGCCTGCATGGGCAAGGCTCCGCGCAAGGAATTGAGCGTACTCGGCGTATCGCATTACGGAGCTGTCACTCGGGCTTGAGGTTGCGGGTGGTGGATAGAGATACTCGTTGACGGTATAGACAGTGGCGGTAGTGGTGGGAAGCGCGGCGCTAAGAGCTGAAGCCAGAGTCAGCGTAGCGTGGTTGCTATCGCTCACCTTGACCGCGGTGATCAGCGCACCCGGATAGGAGTGGGCGATGCTGATCTGCATGCCGTCGGAGCGAGCGATCGTGTCGAAGAAGGGAGCAAGTGAGGATAGCTTATCGATGCCCTGACCAGGAACGAGCTGGACATCGATCGACGTTGCTCCAGCTGGAGCGCCACCGGGCGCCGTAACCCGAAGAATGGCATGGTAAGGCGCGCCGTAAGCCGCAACCACAATAGGATGGAGCTTGTATTTGCGAGACGACCTGTATGCGGCCTCACAGTAAGGCTGCAGTGCATAACGCTTTGAAGTGACGGTGTTCTGAGGTGGTGGGGTTTGAAGCTCGGCCGTTGCCCACCCGCACTGGAAACGTACGTGCGTAGCACCTGCGGCTGCGGCCATCTGGAACTCCCAGTCGCTTGCAGGGTCGACGTTGAAGCCAAGCGCTTTGGTAACCTGGGTGGCCGTGATTACGCCGAGAGCTTCCTGTGTGGGAGCAATAACCTTGATCGCCAGCGTTGCTGATGCTCCGGAGGCGGTAACTTTGACCGTAACGGACCCGATGCTGTAACCGGAGATGGTATTTCCGGAGACCTTGACGACCGTGTGGCTCTGGTCATCTGTGTAAACAGGTGAAACACAGGGAGCGTGCGTCCCATCCGAGTAAAAGGTGGTACAGGAAAGCGTGGCACTCTCCCCTTTAACTATCGGATTGGCAGATGAGGTAAGCGTTACGTAGGAGACAGTAGCTGCCCGGCATCCCAAGACCAATGAAAGTGCAAATAGGACAAGGGAAGGACGTTTCATGAGGGCGCCTCTGGTTGTGGGGAATAGGAACTGCCTGACGCAATGGAAGCAGAACTCTCCCGGCCAGAGCAAGCGGAATCTCGCTGACTCGATCGTGGGGCGTGCGTGACGGAACCAGTGCGACCCATAAAGAGAAGCAATCGTGGCGGATTGATTCTCCATGGTTTGGCTCCGTAAGTGACTTATCAGTGCCCAGAATGTCACTGCCAGATTTACAGTCATCCCGCAGTGACGCGCTGCCACACGCTGGTAAATAGTCCCATGAACTCGGCGCCGCCCATGATGAGGCCGGGCGGACGCGATTTGAGCTTGTAGGGAAAGTTCAGGAGTACGAACAGCAGCCGGCAGAGAGTGGAAAGCATAAGTGCGCAACCTGCACCTTTTAGTCCGAACCTGGGAATTAGCCAGAACATGAGAGGGATGGAGGTAAGCACACCGCAGCCCTGCAGCATGCTGACGGTTCCGGGAAATCCCGCGGCCAGGAACGCCTGCGAAAGAACGGAGGTCAGGCCGCTGGCAATGGCCTCGACGACAAGGAATGGAAGAATGGCAGCTGCGCCGGCGAATCCGTGGCCATAGACGAGACGGAGGAGAAAATCTCCGCAGACGAGAAGAGGCAGCGACGCCAGAAGCATGAGACAGAGCGTTGCCCGGGCGGCGCGGCCCGTGAGTGCGACGGTGTCGCCTGTGGACAGATTGGTGGAGCGCGGCATGGTGATGGGTGCGACTGCCGTGGGAATGAAGGCGAGCACTCCCGCTGCACTCTGCGCTATGACGTAGAGTCCCATCATTTCAGGGTTCAGGAGCCCAACCACGAGAACGCGATCCACCTGAGTTGCCACGGTCCCAAGTAGATCCGCTCCCCACGCCCGCACTCCATAGCTGAGAAGAAGACGGGACGAAGCGACGGGAGAGCGGAGCGTAGGGCGAAAGTGTTTCCAGGCCCAGCGCGCGGTCCATATCATGGCAGGCGTACCGCCAAGCAGATAGGCGAAGGCCGCGCTGGAATATGTAAGCCGACCCAGACTTTTTTCGATCACAAGAACGATCAAAACAGAAAAGGGGGACAAGAACCGGTAGACGTTGTACTTGGAAAAGGCGTCTGCCGCCTGAGCCTGGGCTATCAACGTCACGGCAAGAAGTTCGAGCGGGGTAACAAGAATCCACAACCTCGCAAGGTGGATGGCGGCGGCAGGATAGGTGTGTAACGAATAGGGAAGGATGACGGCCCCAACGAGAGCAGCGAGAAAACCAAAGACCGCGCTGAGCAGGAGGCCCGCGCCTGCCAGCTCGCTGGAAATGTCCCGTCTACGCTTGAGCCAATACACAGAGGCGATGGGAATGCCCATGGTCATGCCATAGGCGAGAAACTGCGGCCACATGATGATTCCGGCCAGCAATCCTCGTCCGTCAGCACCAAGGCTTCGCGCGGTAATTATGCCGCACAGAAGATTCACAATCTGGACAGCTAATTCGCACACGCGGTCTGGATGATCGCCATGATCCCAGACTTAGCACTTAAGAATCGCAGTATGCCACGCCTCATAGTTGCTCTCCAAAGGGCAAGTGGGCCTCGCTCAGGCGAATCTGCGTTTCAGGCAAAGTATGGGGGCCTCGAAGAAGTGATAGCTCAGCACCGCCAGCGCTATGGAGAAGAGAAAGCCGAAGACGGCGATCAGCAGCTGAGCCAGAAGCCCCGAATGCAGGAGATGTTCGAGTCTTCCCGAGAGGTGACGAAGGTAGACGAAGTACAGTCCATGGAACAGGTACAAACCGTAGCTATAGCGCCCGAAGAAGCGAAGCAGGAGCTTGTCAAAGAGAGCGGTCACCCAATTCGATCCTTCCTGCGCAGAAAGATGAGGCTGGCACAGCACATGGCGATGGCGGAGTAGCCAGCCGTGGCCATCCAGCGCGATGCTGCGTCGGGTCCATGAGCAGCGTACAAAAGTATCGCCAGGAGAGAAACGGAGAGGATGAGAATCTTTCTCGCTGGTATACGGCCAGCTGCGGGCCCACGAGCAAGGAGTGCAACGCCGCCGCCAAAGAGGAGACTGTCTGCACGAGTTGCCAGCAGTCGCGACATATCGAGTGCGTCCATCCCGGTGGCCAGAAGAAGAGCCCGAAGGATAGGGCCAGCGATCAGGACAGCAAGGATAATGCGGAGAAGCGTAGTTCTGTTCTTTACCGCCAGACGACGAAGGGCCATAGCAGGTAGAACTGCTCTTCCACAGCAAGTGACCAGAGATGTCCAAGGTTTACCCACTGGCTTGGCAATTGGAAATCAGGCACCAGGAGGCGAGAAACGTTGCTGAGATAAACAAAGTAAAGAATGTGCTCGGGCCGCCAGTGCATCTGGAGCGCGGGCGTGAGCAATAACAGGCCGAACAGCACTGCGTAGAAGAGAGGGAAGATTCGAAGTGCGCGGCGAGCGTAGAAGTTTCTGACCTTGTGTTGGTGAGCAGTGTCGTAAAGAATTCCTGTAATTAGAAATCCTGAGAGTACTGGGAAGAGATCAACTCCCATCCAGCCGGCCCCGGCTACAAGGCTCCAGAGGCGCAGTAGAGGGTTGCTCCTTTGTAGGATCCAGTGAAGTGGTAAAGCGTGACAGAAAGGATTGCCACCCCGCGGAGGCGATCAAGCGCTGCGTTGTGCTGTGTGGCCGAAACAATGCCCTTGGGCTGGGCTGACTCGCTTGGGTTGCGAACCTCGATCTCGGAAACTGTCATGATCGGCAATTGGAGATTCTCCGGAACGATGGCGAGAACGCTGTTTGTACTGCTGGTCCGCAACAAAGCCATGCGTGTTACAGCTATGCGAGAACAGCTGGGTGAATTCCCGTTCCTCCGTAAATTACAGAAGACCGTGACGTGGACGTTAATTGAGGTGAGAGTCGCATGCGGCTACGCAGCTTCGAACTAAAAAATGTCAGCCAAAAACTAAGAAAACTTTACGGAAGTGTGCTGCGGGGAACGCCCTGGTAAAGGCTCAAGGAATTGTGGTTTATCGGCTACAGGATTAGGCCAAGATCCGATGGACATGTCGTGAGCGGTATGGAAACATGGCGGTAGTCAAGCAAACATACCATCATCGAGGGCATCGATCCCGGGGATTCTTTCTTAGCGGCCGATTGTGTCGCCTGATCCGTTGCTCATTGTTACCGGTTGAGAAGCGTGTCTTTCCCGGTGCGGTCATCCCCCCGCCATCGTAGCTGAAACCGGACCTATGTAATTCCTATGAGAGATCAAGAGCTTCAATCTATTTCAACTATCGATAGGCAGCCCCATACGCTCCAGGCTGTGCGCTCCGACGAAGGAATAAGTCTCGGAGATATCATCCAGAGACTTCTCTTCCATCGGTGGTTCATTGTGGCATGTGCGGTGGCCTGCGTAGGTCTGTCGCTGCTGTATCTCAAACTGCGGCCGCCCGTATACGAGGCCTCCGCAGTGTTGCGCATTGATCCGGGGCAAGCCGAGGCCCTCGCGATATCGGACCGTCCGGCAAGCGCGCCTACAGAGCCGGGGGAGACTCTTGACGCGGAAATTGTCCTCCTGAAAAGCGACGATGTTGCGATCAGAACGCTGAACTCATTGTCGGACGATGAGTTTGCAAAGTTCATTGGTTTGCGTAGAGGTCCGACTCTCATCCCTTTGGATGTGCAAAAACTCTCTGATCAGCAGCAGGCCTGGATGGCAAAGCTGGAAAAGGCCATAACCGTAAAGCAGATCGACGGAACGCAGCTCATTAACCTAACCGTCAGGTCGTATGATCCCAATGTGGCAGCGGCGATTGGCAACGCGATGGTGCGGGCCTATACGGTGCAGTCGTTTGAGAATCGCGCTCACTCCGTAGCGCAATTGCGTACCTGGCTCTCAAGCCAGATGGATGACCTGAAGAAGCATGTTGAGGTCGCCCGGCGAAGTTGACTGACTTTGAGGAGGCAAACGAAAATCGGTGGACACTCCGGGGGCGAGCAACTCAATTTTAGATCGGCTCCATTTCTGAGCGAACGACTTTCGACGGCACAGTCTGACACCATCGTGAAGGAAGCTCAGTTGCGACGAGGGGGGGAGTCCGAGCGAACTGACCACTATGTTTCCAAATCCAAAGCTCAACACGTTGCAGGCGGCCCAGGGAACGCTCGCGGCACAGTAGCACGGTCTTCGAAGTGCGGTCCGAACTACCCTCCCCTTGTCGATCTTTCGAAACGGATGGCATGGATGTGGATATCAAGCAGGAGGCGCAGTCCGTTCTTGAGCGCCTGACCGCGGACTATGCAGGAGCCAGGCGGGTGCAGGGTATGTTGCAGGCCGAGTACGACCAGCAAGTCAGCTCGCCTTCAAACTCACTCGTAACCAGGCGACATACTCTGTTCTGCAACGCGATCTGGCTGCGAGCAGGGAACTCTATGATGCGCTGCGGCGCAAACTTCAACAGGCAACGGTTGATGCAGAAGTAGGCGGCTGAATACGAGCTGGTTCGGGCGCACGTGTACCCATGGAGCCTGCAGGTCCGAAAAAGATATTCATAGTACTGGGCAGCCTGCTTGTGGGCTTTTTTGCGGGGGTGTTGCAGCGCTCATATTAGATCGTGCCTCGGACCGAGTGCGCGGAGCCCAACACATAGAGCGTGAACTCGCCCTCCCGGTTCTGGCGCATGTTTCAAATGTCGTCACAGAACTCGAAATTAGCGAGCAACATGACGGTCTCGCGACGAGACGGGTGCCGATGGTCATAACCGCGCCTTCTTCCAAAGCTGCAGGGGAGATCCGCGCCTTGCGCAACTCTGTGGTGCTTGCGGGTCAGGCCAAGACCGTGCTGGTGACGAGTGGATCCCCCGAAGAGGGCGCACTTCCGGTATCAGTCAATCTGGCAGTCCTGCTGGCTCACAGCGGTGCACGCGTTCTTCTGGTCGATACAGATCTGCATAAACCCAGCGCTCAGGAGGAATTCGGCGTCGCTAACGGACCGGGGTTAGGAGAGTACCTGGCAGAATCACCCGCCAGCGCCGACACCGATACAGCCTGTACCGCATCTTGAGAACCTCTTCATGGTAACCGGTGGTCATGCGCCGTCGAATTCGTTTGAGCTGCTCAGTTCCTCGACGATGCGCTTTCTTCTCATGATCTGGAAGAAGGAATTCGACTATGTGATTTTGATTGGCACGCCGATTCTGGTTACGAACGTTGGTGTTCTCCTGGCGAGCTGGGCCGATGCGACGGTGCTCCTGGCGCAAAACGGTCAATCGCGCTTGCGGGACCTGAAGAAGATTCGCGACATGCTGACGCATAATCGCGCACGAATTCAAGGAGTGGTGCTGAGCGAGACGCCACGGAAGTCAGCAAGTAAGAGGAAAGCTTCTCAACGTAAGGAGACCCGTTATGTCTATCCGGAACCGCACAAAAACGCTGAGGGGGACTAACTTGCGGACGTTCGCAACAATCATTCTTTTCATCGGGGCGATGCTAATCTCGCCCGGCCAGAGGGCTGCGGTTGCGCAGGCAGCAAATGGGGCTTCGAATACCGTACCCGTACTTCATTCCCGTCAGGAGACGGGGCTTCGCATTGGGGTCGGTGATATGGTGCAGGTGGCAGTGTTCGACACCCCAGAACTCTCCGCAAAGTTGCGCGTGAATGCCGATGGCACCGTGGAACTTTCAGTTGCCGGCAGCGCCGCAGTGTCGGGAATGACGCCGCAGGAGGCGGGTGACGCGATCACCAAGCATCTGCAAGACGCTCAGATTATGATTGATCCTCACGTCACGGTGACGATCGTAGACTATGCGACGCAGGAGGTCAGCGTGTTGGGCGAGGTGAAGAGCCCTGGCAACTATCTCCTTCTCGGCCCTCACTCTCTGTATAACGCGCTATCGGCCGCTGGTGGTACGACGGAGAAGGCGGGCGGCGATATCATGATCACCCACTTGGCTGACCCGCAGAAGCTTGAAACCATTCAAGTGGATTCCCCCAACTACTCGCAACTCCAACGCCTCACGAATGTAACCGCAGGAGACGTTATCTATGTCTCGCGTGCGGGTTCGGTTTACGTTTTGGGCGATGTTGCACAGCCCGGAGAGTTCTCCATGGTAGCCGGCAAGCGGCTGACAGTGCTGGAGGCCATCGCGCTGGCCCAGGGAACGAACGCCGACGCTGCGCTCTCACGAGCCGCGATCATTCGTAAGACCGGCGATGGCGGCGCAAGGATCATTCCGGTTGACCTCAAGCACGTGGCACAGACAGCGGAGGGCGATCAGATGCTGACCGCAGAGGACATCGTGGTGGTCCCCCACAGCAGGGGCAGGGCGTTCATCGACGCTACTCTTCCGGCATTGACGGCAAGCGCTGTCGGATCCGCTTTTGCCGCGATGATTCTTCTGGGTAACCGATAGCGAGGATTGAGCTGGTATGAGTTATGAGCTTGTCAGGTCAGGTCTTCGCCGAGAGACCGAGCTGCTCTGGATGTGGCTGGGCGGTGGCCTGCTCCTGATTGTTTTATGGGGCATGCTGATTGCGGACCAGGTAAATCTGCTCTGCGCTGTCGTCATTGCAATACCGCTGCTCCTGCTTGCTGTATACGACAAACAGTCCGCAGCGCTCTGGACTCTCGTCTACCTTATTCTGCTCGGGGACGTGGAAGGATCTGCGCCGCAATTGCGGCACCCTCGACATTCGATCCTTTGCTTCTGATCGCCCCGGCGGTCACTTCGGTCCTCGTGTTTCCGTTGCTGTTTGGCTTGAAGCTGAGAGAACCGCTGTCGAAGGTGGTCCTTGGACTGCTGCTTGTCATGGGACTCGAAGTTCTGAATCCCAAACAGGGAAGCCTGAACATCGGTCTGTCCGGTGCATTTTTCTACATCATTCCGGTAATGTGGTTTTGGATCGGCCGAAGCCTGGGCTCTGTCGCGCTGGTGGAGACAATTATTTTCAGGGTGGTGCTTCCGCTGGGCATCATCGCCGGGATCTTCGGATTGTGCCAGAGCTTCATTGGATTCCTGCCCTATCAGCAGGCGTGGATCGCTGCAGTGGGAAGGACCTATACCTCGCTGTACGTAGGCTCGTCAGTGCGAGCGTTTGGATACTCCGTGTCAGCTGCGGAATATGCGACGTTACTTGAGTGCTCTATCGCTTTGATCGTGGCAGCATACTTCGCATCACGCCGCCTTTGGATGGCTGCTGTGCCGATTCTCGCGACGGCTCTCCTTCTCTCAGGCGGCAGGGGACTGACAATCAAGCTTGTAGTTGTGCTCTGTGTCCTATGGATTGCGCGAAAGGGCAGGTTGAATTCGGTAAAGTTGATTGGGATGGCAGTGTTGGGCGGTTTGGCACTCGTCAGTCTCTCTCTGATCGCAGGACACTTTGTGGGATCCGCGGATGCGGAACAGCGTGGTGGTTCAGCCGCTCAGGATGCCCTGATGCATCAACTAGGCGGCCTGGCTCATCCCTTCGACAAAAACTATTCCAGCGCCGGGTTGCATTCCACTATGGTCACGACGGGCCTTATCGAAGGTTTTACAAGCCCGCTGGGACATGGACTTGGCGCAACTACCTTTGCTGCCAAGAAATTCGACACCGACAGTGATGAGGGCAGCTCCGAGCTGGACTTCAGCGACATGTTTATCTCGCTGGGGCTTGCGGGAGGCCTTCTCTACCTCGGTGTGGCCATCTTCGGTATGCGTGCCGCATTTAAATATTTTCGCGAAACAAGACTGAGCGTCGGTTTGCCGGTGCTTGCGATTCTGCTTGCAACCCTGGGCGGCTGGCTCATTGATGGCCAGTACTCTACCTGTTCTCTCGTCTTCTTTATTTTGGGAAGCGTCGTGCATCAAAGGCGAGCCTCCGGCGCGAGCGAGTGGAACACAAGCAACAGAAGCATAGAGCAAACAGTTTAGCCAAAGATAAGATCTCGAAATGCCTCGAATTTGCCCTGCTGTGCCAGGTAGAAGCGACGCCACGAAGCTCCACGAAGTCTTGGTGTGAACCGCAGAGCCTGCACGAATCCAGGGCACACACGGGTGCCGACAAGGACCGTCCACGTGATGAAGGCGATCTTACGTACCCCCTTCAAGGCGAGCCAGATCGACACGATATCGTTGTAAGCAAATTCGCGAAACGATCTCTCATCCGTCAAAGCCTGCACATCGACATAGTGGCGCGCCTCCTCGCGCTGAGCGGCGTAGTGATCCACTGCAGCGGCGGGATCATATGCTAACTTCCAGCCCGAGGCTTTTACGGCGATTGAGAACGCCGTATCTTCGCGTGGTTGGGCCCCCTTGCCCTTGAGCCTTTGGTCGAAACGGAGGTTGGAGAAGGTCTCAGAACGGAAGCTCATGTTGGCTCCCTTCAGAAAGTCGACCTCGCGGATCTCTCCGAAACCCAGGTGATGATTACCGATCATTCGACCATACCACTGGATCCGGCCGACCACCGAGGCCTGACGGTCGTCAAATGCGTGACCATCGAAGCAGCGATCACGTCCTCCCAGCCCGCCGAGCGTGGGATCTTCCTGGAAGCGGGCAAGAACTCGTTGGAGCCATTCGGGGTGCGGCTTCGTATCGTCATCGAGAATGGCGACCACGTCAGAGGTGCAGGCGTCCAAGCCCGCGTTCCTGGCGGCGACAGTTCCCGGAAGATTAGTAAAGACAATCTTCAAGGGAAATGGGGCGGTCAGGTTCGATATTGCCTGCCGAGTCTCAGAATCATCACTTCGCAGCACGACGATCACCTCATGAGGTGGATGGATCTGCTGTGTCAGAGATTCGAGACAGGTCACGAGCGGTACCGGCCTTCTGTAAGAGGCGATCAGCACTCCGATGGATTCAGGTGTCTTCATGATGACGATTCCAGAGGTGGCGCAGTACGTTGATCCAGGGTCTACGATGGAGCGTGCTCAATCAACTCGCGGTAAACCTCAGCGGTTCGAAGAGCCATAAGACGTGAATTGAACCGGCCCTCGATATATTCTCGACACTCCTCCCGGCCTGGAAGTCTAAGGGCACCTGTAAGAGCGCCGATCAAACCTTCGGCTAGATCTGTTGCCTTAGTACCTGAGAAGATCAGGTTCTGCGAGAGTCCGCCTACCACCTCCGGCAGTCCGCCTACAGGGGTAACCATGGATGGGGTTCCGGTTGCCATCGCTTCCGCAGCCACGAGGCCAAATCCTTCGAGCGCAATCGTCGGCACCACGTTGATGTCGGCCGCGTAGAAGAGGTGGGGCAGAGCTTCGTCTGCGACAAACCCCAGGAAGCGGATATTGCGCATCAGGCCATGCCTCTCAGCCTGGGCCTGAAGAGACCGTTTCAGCGGCCCCTCACCCGCGATGTAAAGAAGCACGTCGGGAACCGCAGCGACGACATACGTCATGGCATCGATCAGCGATGACAGTCCCATTCGATTTACAAGCCGCCGCACGGAAACGAGGATAGGGCGGTCCGGAGGAAGGTCCAGCGCAGCCCTTGAGTCGCTTCGAGGAGTCTCTAGTGCGAAGCGCTTTGTGTCGACTGAGCCGGGAACCAGTCGCACCCTGTCGGGATCGACGCCGAATCGAGTGGTGACCAGGTCCCCAAACGCATTCGATAGGACGATGACTCGGTGGGAGCGCCTGTACACAGATCCTTCAAGGTACGACTTCAGGGCGACCGCAGTGTTGCCGTCCCCCTCCTGCGACGATTCCTCCGACCAGGGACCATGAAAGTGGGAGATGGTGAGTGTGTCCTTCAAGAAGTCGATCCCAGGGGCCGAATACATCGCAAAGTGCGAGGCGACGATTTCCGGCTTGAACTCGTTGAGAGCAGCACGGATCGAGGTGCGGGCGCTGTGGAGCCTTCGGATCAGGCCGCCCCGTTGCGGCGCGAACGAGTGGACAGTGCTGTGAGCTACCGTGGTGTTAGGCTGGTTAGCCACAATGCCTCTGAAACCGAAACCGGCGTCCGGAAGGTGTGTCATCAGCTCCGAGATCACGCGTCCCGCGCCTCCACGGTCACACTCGATGCCGATATGCAACGACATGGGATGCTGCGTTGTTTGAGGCGATGGGGCATCTGTTGTCATCTGCATCCAAAGCCTCCGTAAGATACGGCAAAGAAGATCGATGAGTTATCGATCAAGCCATAACCCCCACCGGGGTGGGATGCTGCTGCTCCAGGACGTCCTCGAAGATGCGGAGATACTGATCAGCCATTGTTGACCACTGCATCTCGAGCGCACGACGTCTTCCAGCGGCGCCCATTGATGTACGTAGGGCAGGATCGGCGGCCAGAGTTCTCATGTATGCAGCCAGAGCTTCGTCATCATCCGGATCATCCAAAATGAATGCTCTCCATCGAGAAATCTGCCTGCACTGGAAGTTCTCTGGAGACGATGCTCGGCAGACCCGATGCCATTGCCTCAAGCAGCACCAGAGGGTGGGCCTCATAGCGTGAAGGGAAGTAATACATGTCGACACAGAGCGCATAAGGAGGTCGATCGTCTTGACCTGACCGAGGAGTGGTCCCGCTCGTCACACCAAGCTCGCGTGCCAACGCAGGATATGGGCTTCGCTCCACTGCGCCGGCTACAACAAGGGAAAGATTGGGGACCTGCCGTATGGCGCGAAGCACTGTGTCCAGGTTCTTCCGTGGTGTTCTGATGTCGCCGACGAAAAGCGCCAACGTGGTTTCAGGCGAGAGTCCAGGAGACTGACGATGTGACTCCCCGGGATGAAACTGTCTTGTATCCACACCGTTCCAGACGACATCGATGTTGTCCGCCCGGATACCGACGTTGACCAGCTCGTGAACCAGCGGTCTCGCTACGGCAATGACCCGCTTTGCACGAGTGAAGGCGTCCTTCTCCCAACGGGTATTGAGCACTGTGTAGAGGCGCTGGTAAAGAGAGTACGGCCGTAGATCCCGGAAGGGATACCAGCGGCTCCTTCCCCAGGCTGCATGAACAAAGTGTGCTGCTACTACGTCACACGGCTCCCAGGTTACAAAGCCGTTTGCCTTGACGATGTCGAACTCGTGACGATGTGCGCGGAGCCACCTTGCGCTGCCCTGTGCATAGGCCAGGTTCCGCAACAATTCGGTGGGCAATTGCTGGTTGCCGATCTTTACGAAGCGACATCCTGGATGTGAACTAAGTTCTTCCGAACAAGTCGTAGCCACGATAGTCACCTGGTAGCAGGACTGCAATGCGGCATTCGCAACCTCAAAGTTCACTCGACCCTGGCCGTCGTTGCGTTGAAAACGATGAGAAAGGATCGCGAGACGGATGGTCGGCGATCGACGGTCCATAAGTTGCCTCCCTACATCTCCCGGCGTTAAGCGACAGCAGCTTGTCGAGTGAGTTCTGGAATAGGTTGATTTAGCACCGCACCGTATGCCTGCATCAGGCTGTCTCTCACGCTGTTCCACGCCGAACAGCATCTCTATCTGCGAGCGTCCAAGACCGCCCGTCGCAACCGACAGCGCTGGATCATTTAGTAAGCTCAAGGATCAGTTCTGCAGCCAGGGGCGTCTGGTCAGCGGATAGAGCCACTCGCCGAACCTGCGCTGCATAATGTCGCGCGTCCCGGTCACATCCGAGGCGACGACTGGCCGTTCAATCGCAAGAGCCTCGGCCGCCACATAGCCAAAGCTCTCGAACCTGGAGGTGCTTAGAAGCACATCGGCGGCAGCAATGTAGAGGCGTACGTCATGCTGCCAGGGAACGATGCGGACAATCCTGCATCTGCGCGGCAGCAATCTTGCTGAGAAACTCAGCCTCCCCTTCGCCGGATCCCACCCATATAGCCCGAACATCAGGTTGCCGTGCATGCAGGTGTTCCATCACGCGAAGAAAGGCAACAGGATCTTTCTGCGCCGTAAGACGGCCGATCGCGAGGATGAGTGGGCTCGAGCTGATACCGAGTGTCTGCCGGGCATTCTGTCGCGACAAGGGTTGAAAGTGTCTGACGTCCACCGAGGGATAGACGACGCTGACGGAGTCCTCTTCCGCGAGTGAAAAATCCAGAATCTCCTTGCGTTCGGTGTCTGACACAGCAACAAATCTCTCGGTCGACCTGGAGAGCAATTTCTCAATCTTCAGGTAAATACTCCCGAGCGGCGCTGCGAGGGCGTGTGGGCTGTATACGCGCGCCGGGTGCTCCTTGCGCAGGAAGACAGACGCGCGGCCAAGCGCACCTGCCTTCGAACTGTGGCAGTGGATGATATCCGGAGCGAAGTGATCTACTGCGCAGCGCAGCAGAAACCATGCCTTGAGGTCAGTCCAAGGTCTTACTTCACGTCTCATATCCACGGGATAACAGGTCCATCCGAGGGCTGAAATCCGTTTTAGAAAGGGTCCCAGGCGCGAATCGGCTCGTGCCGTGGCGTAAGCGAACGCTGACACGATGTCGAGTCCGTCCGTCGCTTCTGCGATGTTTTCCATGTAGCGCAAAGTACCTCCAAGAGTAGCTTCGAGCACATGAAGCACTCTGAGTGGCCTTAGGGGGGATAAAGCCATTTGATTACCCGACACGCTGGACCTCCACAGGTAGAGCAGGGAATGTGTCTGCGACCATCTGGGCCGTGACAATCTTCTGGTAGATGGCTCCGAGTGAGGAGACATGGGCGTTGAGAGAGCAGTGGTCGCTGGACCAGAAACGTTCGTAAGCCTCGCGGCCCAGACTCCGAACCAGGTCTGCATCCTGCAGCTGCTTCATCTTGGCGCGCAGATCGAGTTCATCTCCTGACTTGAAGTGCAGGCCTGTAACACCGTCCAGGACAATCTCTCGCGCAGCACTCGTATCCGGAACCAGTGATGGAATGCCGTGGGCTGCGGCTTCGAGTACGACAAGACCGAGCGTCTCGTACCACAGTGAAGGAAAGACCAGCGCCCGCGCCTGTCGAAGATACTGCATGCTCGTTGCGTAATCCACCCATCCGGTGACGATCGCTTCCGGACATGCAGCTTGAATCTGCTCGGCGAGAGGGCCCGACCCAACGAACGTCAGCGGAACACCTTCGGCCGCTGCAGCATTGGCTGCAAGAAGCACGCCCTTCTCTCTAACCAGCCGGCCGAGACATACGAGATTGTGGTTGGTCTCCGGCTGCGCGGGGGGATACTGGCTGCCTTCGATATAGATCGGAAGACTGTGGAGCGTACAATCCGGGGGAAGATAAGGCTTCATGACTTCGCCCGCCAGTCTCGAATGAACGATAAAGTGGTTTATCCCGGCAGGAGCCTTGCCCATCCGCTTCTGGATGACCTGCCTGCCAACACGCCAGAGCTTCTGCGCGTAACTGCGAGTGTCGCAGTTGGTGAGAACGCACGCCGCGCTCAACGGACGTAAGTGGCATACCTGCTGCTGCGTGTGGTTGAAAAACGTCCCGCTTGGGCACGCGAGCATGAAGTCGTGCAGCGTACAGACAACCGGTATGCCTGAGTCAATGGCAGCTCTGATCGTGCTGGCGGATAGGGCGCGCGACCAGACGTGCAGGTGAACGATGGTCTCTGAGTCCTTCAAGCGGCTGACGATTCGTCTGGCTAACTGCGCGGCCCTGGTGTTCCACCAACCCTGGACAAACGCTGCCGCAGGGTTGGGATTGGCGAGAAGATCATCTTGCTGTGAGCAGCAGATGCTGATATTGGGATGAATCAGTTCCCGCGCGATCGGCTCCACCGCGCACAGGAAGTAGATCTTATGTCCACGATCTGCTAATCCTACCGCCTCCTGGATCGCAATCTTGGCTGCTCCTCCGTTCACATGGGCGTTGTCATTGATGATGACGACATTCACAGAGGCAAACTCCTTATCGTGAGCCCATCCAGCGGAGTTGGACAGCTTCGGTTGCGAGGCCGTTGCTGTCGGCTGGTCGCATCGCTTCAGTGGCGGTTGAGATGGCGGTCCTGAGAACCGAGGTTAGGGTGTAGGTTTTGTGTGTAGTTCTGCGTTTGGTTCCATAGATATCGTGGGAACCGGCCGACTGCAAGGATAAAGAGTAGGTCTGTGTGCTATAGGCGACAGATGAGTTTTTAAGAATGCATAGGCATTATTCGCGGGACGTCGCAGCGGCAAACTTAGAAACTTAGAGGCAATTGTCAGAACTCATGTTTGTGGGCATTAGCCGATTCCCTGATGTCTGCAAGATGGTACTTGTTAGGTCACATCACCGTCCTTAGTGATGATGGTTGCACGCACGGTTGAACAGAGTTACTGCTGGTCAGCGCTGGAGCGCAACCTGCTCACGTCGCTGGGTTAGATAGACGCATAAGGAGGCAAGCGTGGACCTGCAAGTGAGGATGGAGAGTGCTTATGTGTCGCCTGCAACAGGCTCGCCGGAACAGACGGGGTCCCTCGCAGACGCGGAGACTCCGGCGTTATCTCTGGCATTGCCCATAACGGTTGCGATGGACTTGCTGGCAATCGCTGTAGGTGGAGCAGGCGTCTTGTCGATATGGAGAGCCTTTGGGAGGTTCACAGACCGTAATTGCACATCGCAGTTGATTTCTTTTTGCGTTTTGTATGCGATCGCATTTGTTCTGCTCGGGACGGGTGAAAATCTCTACAGAAACAAGCACAGCCTATTGCGCGTGCTCGAGAGCTCTGCCGTGCTGCGCGTATCGATGTTTTCTTCCGTGCTCGCTCTTGCAGGAATTTATGTAACGACGCATTCGCCGCCAGGTCGGCTGTTTCTTAGCGCCTGGTTGTTGGCAACTCCGATGATCCTGTTGCTGAGGCAGTTCATGAGACCATTGATATCTCGCAACAGCGCGCTTGATCTGCGAAAGCGAAGATTGCTGATCGTAGGTTCAGGATCGGATGCTCGAAGAATATTCTCCTATCTCATCCATTCCCCCGATCAGGATCTTCGACCAGTTGGCTTTCTCGATGAGCAAGGCTCGGAGCCTGATCGCGTCATCTACAGTCACGGTTATCGCTTCAGAGATCATGCACCGGTGCATTGCGGTCTCCTGGACGAGTCCCTTCTGGCGCATCTCGAGATCTCGGATCTTTTTCTGGCTGACCCACACATGAGTCCCGCGCGGCGAGCGCTGATCGCAGAGCTCGCGTCGACTATGGGCATCCAGATCTCGGACGTGGGGCCCATGCATCCTAACGGGTTGCGCGGGCCGTCATTTGTTCAGTACATGGACGGCGTCGTGGTACGCTCCTTCTTTCGCGGAAAAGCGGCCGGTCTCTCAGCATACGAAGTCCTGAAGCGCGCAATCGACTTCGTGCTTGCCTTATGTATCGTCGCCATGACGCTGCCTCTCTGGGGTGCAATCGCCATCTGGATCAAATCGACCTCAAGCGGGCCAGTGTTCTTCAGGCAGGAGCGGATTGGGAGATACGGCAAGGCGTTCGCAATGTATAAGTTTCGCAGCATGTATACGACTACCCCCAAGTATGGGCGCTCGCCTGAAGACAGCCGCGACCCGCGCATCACGTCGGCAGGTCGGTTCCTGCGCAAGACGAGCCTCGACGAGCTGCCGCAGCTGCTGAATGTGCTGAAGGGAGAGATGGCGCTGGTAGGACCTCGTCCCGAAATGCCATACGTCGTAAAACAGTACACGCCTTATGAGGCTCAGCGCCTGAGCGTGTTGCCTGGCATCACCGGCTTCTGGCAACTGAGCGCTGATCGCAAGTTCGTCATCCACGAGAGCCTTGAGTACGATCTCTACTACATCGAGCACCGCGGGTTCTTTCTGGATATTGCCGTGGTGCTTCACACGCTTGTTTTCGCCATGAAGGGAATCTGAGGGCACGCATAGTTACGAAGGATCGCGCAGGAGCTTCGGTGCGATCGCCGCTCGTCTCGGATCGCAGCGTGTGTCACTGTTGAAGAGGGCTAGATGTCTGCCAAAAGATCGGACATGGTCAAGCCGAAGCCGATCGCGATGACCTCCAGCAATGGCAAGGAGATCGCTTTCTTCCCGCGCTCGACATCGCTGATGAAGCTGCGATCGATTCCGAACTCGATGGACATTTCAATCTGCGTCATGCCGCGAGCCTTGCGAAGTGTCCGCAATCGTATGCCGAAGCGGTCTGCGATATAAGTGGAAGACGCCCGCTCTGCTGAAAGCCAGGAGACGGAAGACGGCTTAGGTGGAGGGACCCGCGGGGCGCTTGATCGATTGTCCAAAGAGGCAGCAACAAAACTGGGTGGATGCATGTCTGACCTCGTGCAATTTTTGCGTGTGTGGTGTGTAGTAAATCCACGGGATTTTATGTTTCGTCCTGCCATGCGTGGCGAAGATCTCTCGTTCGAGGCTGCGATGCACCAGAAAATCGGACCAAAAAACAGGTCGCCATCTGACCCAATACGAGGGCTTCTACTCAACACGGGACAGTACTACACCATGATCTCAATGAGATGATCGGGGCCTAACACTTCAGCAGGGAGTACTACTTGCTCGAGAGCGATGGTCAGCCTGAGCGTGCGTTGGAGGCACGTCAAACCTAGTCGGCTGTTGACTGTGCATTGCCCAGGAACTGAGCACAGCAGCGAAGACAGCAATCAGCCGCAAAGGCATCATTCAACCAGGAGCCATATGAATCTCCTCAGTACTCGATTAAAGGGGCCAGTTTAGTTAATATGCAGATCACTTAACTAGAGCAGGCTTCGTCACAGAGTTTAGGACAAACATTAGTTCGGAGGATTATGCTTTGCGTCTTGCTGTGATTTGAATGTAAAAGTTACCATGGCTGAATGTAAAAGTTGCTATGACTTGAATGTAAAAGGACGGTTAACCCGGGGCCCATTTGTTTAGCCACTTAAACTTTAACTACGCATCAGTGAGTCAACTTAGGCAACGGGTTGAGAAATCGTGCCCACGGTTTAGCACAGCATGTTGGGAGGTTAGGGTAAAAGCAAAACGCCGTCGATTTTCGTCACAGAGTTAGGATGAAAATTAGTCAGTGTGTCTTGCTATGGCTTTGAGGGTTACAGCACGGTTACCCCACCGTCCTGTTGTTTGGCACCTGAAATACGCAGTACGACTCCTTAGGTCGGCTTATGCAAAGGTTGACAAGATACTGCCTACTTTGCCTCAGTCGTTAAATCTCTGAAAACCCAGGAGCAGAGGCCCTCTAAGCGGGATTTTTGACGTGATGCCCAGCGAATAAGCCAACTTTAGCCCGTGGCCGGGGAATGTACAAGGGATCCTTTAGTAACTAAAGGTAATGAGAACCTTACGCTGCAATGTCGTAACGTGCCTCGCAGCTCACTTGAAGACATGGATGTAACGAGGATTACGCGCGCCGCTCTACAGGAGCTGAAGCGGCGGAATGTTCTGCTCGGTCAAAGTCGATAAACCGCTCGAACCAATCTAGATGCGGGCAACGGTGATTGCTATAGAGCCCTGACGGTAGAACCGTGGCAAAAAACACACTACGAGGGGATTGGCCGCTAGTTACCGTGCCAGTCCAGTCGTTGCGAGTCGTCTTCCTGCTGCCGAGTCAATAGAGCATCTCCGCTCCGCCGTGCTAACTGATATTTGGCGCAGACCGCCCTAACCATCGCCTCAATTCGCTTTCGATAAGCCGTCGAGACGAAAGCCTCGCTGTCAAAACGCTGCCGGTACATGGGCTCGAGCGTCGGAAAATGCTCTCGAATAAATGCGAGATAAATCTCCTTTGAGCATGGCTTAAGGAAGAGCGGCTGGGCGCTTAAGAAGCTGGCGTCGGCGGCCTTTGCCCTCTTCGCCATCCCATCTAACGCTTTGCTTGTGTCGGTGAGGCCGGGCAGCAGCGGCGAACACAATATGCCTGCTTTCAGACCGGCTTGGCGGAGCCGTGCCACGGTCCGCAGCCGTCAGGTCGGGCCGCGGCGCCCGCGGTTCCAGCAGACGAGCCAACGCTGTGTTGGGGGTGGTAATGGTCAGATGGAGCGTCAGCGTATTTCTCTCTGCAATCCGTCTGCAGTAAGGGAATGTCTCGTTCGATCAGGGTCGATTTCGTAACCAGGCCGATGCGCAGACCGCTGCTGCCTGGCCAGCACTTCGAGCAGTGACTCCGTCACCCTGGCTCGGCGTTCTACGGGTTGATAGGGGTCGGTAGCGGTGCCCAGGGCGATCTCTTCTCCCGGGCGAACCTGCTTCAATTCCTGCTCCAGTAGCCAGGCTGCGTTCTGCTTGATGAAGATCTTTGCGCTCAAAGTCTTCCGGCGGCAGCTCCATGAACTCGTGGGTATAGCGGGCATAGCAGTAGCGGCAGGCGAACTCGCATCCGCGGTAGGGATTGATGCTCCAGGCAAATCTCAGTCCTCGCCGCGAAACGCTCCTGTTCAGCATCGACCGCACCGGCAGCGAGCGTAGCTCCATCTGGTGTCCCTCGCCTGCCGGGGAGGACGCGGCCGCCAGCCGCGCAATGCCCGTCAGGGGAGAACCGTAGGCATCGGAGGGAAGCTGGGAAAGGATCGGAAAGAGTTCCAGGTTGGAGTTGACGGCCTGAGCAGTCTTCGCCATTTGTTCGCCTCTTGAGATCAGAATACTCCGGCCGGAGGATCGGGTCAAGGAGGTCCAGCTCACTTTAGCTTGCGATCGGGCGGACAACTTTCGGTGGCAAGGGGTATTCTTCACTCAGTTCGGCGGTCGAGGCGCAAACGCACTCCTCCCTTAGGCCGCAGCGAAATTGCCGGCCACATGGGCAGCTCCCTAGGTGCGCCCTCGGGAAGCGAGAGCTTCCAATCGCGAGCCACAGAAGCGAGAATCAGCACCCCTTCCATCCAGGCCAGGCCTTCGCCTATGCATTGCCGGGTACCGGCGCCGAAAGGGAAGTAGCAGAACCGCGGCCGCCGCGCCTTGTTCTCCTCCGTGAAACGCTGAGGGTCGAAACGCAATGGCTCCTCCCAGAAACGAGGATCGCGGTGGGCCACAATCTGCGGCGCCAGCAGGATCGCTCCCTTGGGGATGACAATGCCGCGATACGCGTATTCTTCTACCGCGGTGCGTGCCGTCACCCAGACGGGAGGATAGATGCGAATCGCCTCCGCGAATACCTGGGCTGCATAGCCGAGCTTGCCGTAATCCTCCGCGGAGGGCATACGCTGGCCAAGCACGGCACGACATTGCTGGTAAAGCCGCTGCTGCACATCGGGGTTCCTGGCCAGTTCCCACAGAGCGAAGCTCAGCGCATTCGCGGTGGTCTCGTGCCCCGCTAGCATTACAGTCACGCACTCGTCCCGCACTTGCTTGTCGCTCATACCACCGGTGCCCTCATCGTTGTCTACCGCGGCCAGCAGCATCGACAATAGGTCCCCGCGATCGCGCGGATCCTTGCGCCGCTCAGCGATCATGCGGTAGATCAGGCTATCGAGATAAGCCTGGCCCCGGCGAATGCGTTTCATGGCAGGGAGGGGCAGCCGAAGAGTGATTTCAGGAAAAGGCAAGAAGGCCAAGGGCAGGAATCCCATGAAGGAATCCACGGCCTCGGCGATCTGGTGCACTTCCGATTCAACATTGGTATCGAAGAGCGTCTTGCCCACGATCCTCAGGGCCAACAGCAGCATTTGCGGCTGCAGGTCCACCACCGTTCCGCTTTCCCACCGGGCGGTCATCTCCGCCGCATAGCCGGAGATGATCTGGCCGTAGGCGGCGATCCGCTGCCGATGAAAAGCCGGCTGCGCTAACCTGCGCTGGCGCAGATGCAGAGGTGTTTCGCTGGTCAGCAGACCGTCACCCAGCACCAATTTTGCTCGCTGCATCACCAGTCCGCGGTGGTGGCGAGCGGCATCGCGCAACAGCAGGTCTTCAATTAATTGCGGATGGTTGAATTGGAAGATGTGCCGGCCCAAGCCGGTGTAGTGGTTCAGGTCCCCAAACCGGCGGGCAGTGTTGAGCATGAAGTCGGCAGCGTTCTGACGGAAGATGTCCCCCGATAAGAGACGCTGCGCAAAGCGTGGACCATCGGGGTAGCGGCCGCCGGTGCGAATCGATATCCGCGGCATCACCATCTCGGCTGCGAGGGGAAGGCTCACAGGTAAGAGTTTAGTCCACCAGCGTCGCAGCCCCTTTGAGCGGATGAAATTCTATCTGCCACAGACAAAGTGCCAGATCAACGTTCTTCATCGTCCGGCCTGGGCGCGCGCACCGCATAATCGTTTCCCGGCTGGGTTACCGGGTTGCGCACCTCTCCCAGCCGTGCGGTCAGTGGGCCGTCCTGCACCCGCCGGCGAAGCCCGAGTAGAGTTTCCTGCTTGTCGCGTGCATATTCGGCCGCCAGCCGCGTCAGCGCGTGGGTCACAATGTCGCTATGGTGCAGGTTCTGCATCTCCGGATCGCGGCGGAAGTTCAGCCACAGGCGATGCACCAGCTCCACGTCATCGGCCCGCAGCGACGGCGCATGGGGGCCGATGTGGAACGACTCCGCCTCGCCACTGGGAGAGACGACGTAGAAAGTGATCTGCTTCTTCGGCTCCGGCAGCGCTTCCCACGCCTGGCCCACGCGGTAGGCTTGCTCGTGCGCTGACATCTTGCTCGAAAGCCCCGAGACCACGGCGGCCGCTTCCAGCGAATTGGCGGTCTGCACCAACGCGGCAAAGATGTCTCCTGCCGGCACCACCAGCAGCGAGATGTGCTTGCCAAAACTCTCAGCAACGGAAACCGCCTTGGTAAAGAGCATCTGCTCGTATTCGCTGAAGAGCTGATCGGAGGTTGACAGCAACTCCGGACCACCCGCGCCCACCATGCGCGCCGTCAGCACCACCACGTCCTGATCGCCAGTGTTGGTGCGTGCCAGGGTCCACTTGAGCGCGAAGGGATTGTTGGCATCGCGCATGGTGACCACCACGCATCCAGGATCGATCTGGAGCACGTCGCGCCCCACCGCGTCCTCATGCTCCAACTGGAAGTGCTCTTTCATTTGTATTTCGGTGGTGGTTCTGCGCCGTCTGTTGTCCCGCTCCGAGACGGTGAAAATGATAAAGAAGGTGGTTGCGAACAGGATGCCGCTGATGGTGGCCACCGACTTGGTGAAAAGGTTTACCAGCGCTGTCGTTAACAGCACCATGAAGACCGAGAACAGCCCAATCGGGATCTCTCGCTTGCCGATACGCAGATTGGGCGGGACCTTCCAGCCGCGTTCCCCCTTGTACTTCCATCGCAGCACCAGCATGGCCAGGCTATTGAAGGTGAAACTCCAGATCACTCCAAAGGCATAAGCTTCGCCGAGGGCGATCACATTGCCCCGGCTGGCGACGATGGTGAAAAGCTGCATCGCCGCGACCAGGTTTACGATGCGGTAGCTGGTGCCAAATTTGCGATGCGGCTTGCGGAACCAGTCGGTGAGCACACCGTCTTCGGCGATGCGCATGAGTACGCCGGTGGAACCGATGATGGAGGTATTGATTGCGCCGGAAAGAATCAGGAAGCCAACCAGGACCACAAACACGCGGAAAATAATCCGCAGCACCTGCGGGCCGACCATGTACATCGCCATCCCGGCGATGAGATTGTCACGGTAAACCGGCACCCGTACCGAGTCGGGGATCAGCATCACCGCCAGCAGCGACCCCAGGCCGGTGAACAGAAAGCTGTAGATCGCAATGACGATGGCGGCGCGTTTCAGGTTCTTGAGTTTGGGGTGCTCGATCTCGCGATTGACCTGGGCGAGAGTTTCTTCACCGCTCATGGCCAGCACGGAATGACCGAACGCCATGATGATGCCGAACAATCCCAGCATCGCGGGCAATTTGGTGTATCTCAGAAAGCCGAGAGCGTCCTGGCTGAAGTGCAGGTTCGAAGGCGTGGGCCACGGCGGCAGCTTGGCGCCCAGGTGGAAGGCCGAAAAAATGCCCCAGGTCAGCAGAATCACCACCATCACGGTAGTAATCTTCATGACTTCCAGGGCTTTGTCACTCGACTCTTCAATCCCTTTCAGGTTTTGCCACCAGTAGTACACGGTGACGATCGCGGCAAAGGCGGCCGAGGTAAAGTTCATTGGCAGCTGCGGCGCCACGTGATGCCCACTCAGCATGGCGCCTGGCAGCCAGCTATGAGCGGCCGCCACGGCCATCAATTCATTCAGCAGGCTGGTGATGTACTGCCCGGCGGAAACACCCGAAATGGGCCCGGTCAGGATGTAGTCAAACATGAGCGCGGAAACGCTCAACTTAGCGAAGGTGCCGCCCAGAGCTTCCTTCACCACGCGGTAAACGCCCCCGCGGGTGAACATGGAGCAGCTCTCTACGTAAACGGCGCGCACCGCAAAGGAGAAGAGCATGACGCCGAGGACGAACCACGGAGCAGATTTGCCCACGGCTTCTTCCGCAATCCCGCCGGCGTAGAAAGCTGAAGAGCCGAGATCGTTCAGCACCACCGCCGCGGCGCGCCAGAACGAAATAAAGGTGAGCATCACCGAGGAGGCGACGACCAGTTTTACCCGGCTGGAGGCAATGGATGGCGCTTTAGTTGTTCGCTCGGTAGCCATTCGATATAGGCCAGCGTGTCAATTCCGCGACTGGGGCAGCGTCGCGGTCTGTATCGAAGCCAGACCTGAGTCTATGTTGGTTGCTGCTCAAGGTCAACGACGGATACCCGCCTTCACTCGCCCACTAACAACTGAAGATCTTCGATAAAACTAATCACGACCACCACCGCCGATCCAGCGATTCCGGCGAAGAACATGACCTCAAAGAGCCGCATGAAAAAAATGGCAATCAGCATAGGCATTGATTGTATCGCTTTCCCGCTCTCATAGTATGCAAGAGTCTCATTGCACAAGAGATGAAAGATGAGGATGGTAGACTCTCGCCCATGGCAACACTGGCACGGCAACCGTGGCTCCTCGGTATCTTTTCCGCCCTGCTGCTTCTGCTGCCTTTCTCGATTATCGGCCCGGTGCCTTTCTGGCGCACGTTCTTTGCCTGGCTGGCTTTTGTGCCTCTATTCTGCGGCCTGCTGGCAAAGCAGAACCTGGCCCATCCAAGGGCATTGCTGCGCGGAGCCTTCGCCGCCTATCTCATGGGCTTTCTCTGGTTTACCGGCAATTGCTACTGGATCTACCAGACCATGCGGTACTACGGCGGCCTGCCACCATTCATTTCGGCCGGCATCCTGATCGCCTACAGCCTGGTGTTGGGGCTCTACTTCGCCGCCCTGGGCTTTTTGCTGACCGCCACCGCGCGCGCTTTCCGCAGCCCCTATTGCGCGCTTCTCGCGGCACCTGTTTTCTGGGTGGCGCTGGAATTGTTGTCGGCACGATTGACAAAGGTTCCCTGGGATTTGCTGGGGTACTCGCAGATTGATAATTTTCTGCTGACCCGGCTGGCTCCGTACACCGGGGTCTACGGCATTACCTTCGTGCTGGTTGCGGGCAACGCGCTCCTCGCCTGGGGCGTCCTCGCCGCCGCCGAGAAACGCCGTATCGCCATCTTGTTAAGCGGCTTGGTGGCAGTGCTGGTGTTGCAGAACGGCGATCATTTTGCGCCTCCCGCGGCGCCTGTTTCGTCGACCGCAGTGCTGTTACAGCAGAATCTAAACGTCAATCAGGACAACAGCTGGCCTGGCTCCGAATATGAAGAGCATGTGAACCAGTTCGTCAAACTCAGCAGCCGTACCTGCGGGCCTTTCCTTGCCGGCATGCCCGACCTCAATGCTTATCCCGTTACTCCCGATTGTCCGGAAAAACCCGTCGTACCTGGGATCATCCTGTGGCCCGAATCGCCTGCGCCTTTTATCGACAAGGATCCGCGCCTGCTGAATGCTCTGCGCACGCTGGCGCTTACCATGCGCGCGCCGGTGATCGCCGGGACCACCTCAATGGACCCGCACGGCACCCGCTCCGATTTGTATAACTCCGCCCTGTTCGTGGGTCCCGACGGCACAGTTCAAGGCCGCTACGACAAAATCCACCTGGTTCCGTGGGGAGAGTACATACCGTACAAGAGCTTCTTCGCTTTCGCCAAGAACCTCACTCAGGAGGCAGGCGACATGACCCACGGATGGCGGCGCGTCGTCTTTAGAACCGATGGCCACACCTTCGGGGTCTTCATCTGCTACGAGGAAATCTTCGGCGATGAGATACGGCTGTTTGCGAAGCGGGGCGCCCAGGTGTTGGTGAACATCTCGAACGATGGCTGGTACGGCGATACCTGCGCGCCCTGGCAAACGCTCAACATGTCGCGCATGCGTGCGGTTGAAAATCGACGCTGGCTGTTGCGCGACACCAACACCGGCATCACCACCATCATCGATCCCTATGGACGGCTTACGGCCAGTGTGCAGCGCCACGTGCTTACCTCGCTGGCCGCCAGGTACGGCTATCGCAGCGACCTGACCTTCTACACGGTGCACGGCGATGTCTTTGCCTACCTGTGTGGGATAATCACTCTGGGGATACTCACTGCCACGGTGTGCAGTCTGCGGCGCCACTAAATCATCATGCTGAACGAACTCGAATTCTCATACACTCCGGTGCGCGACAAAGTGCACGACCTTCGGGAGTATCTTTGACCGCGCAAGAATCGACAGGGAACTGGCTACCCTGGAGTCCAGGCTTTCCGATCCAGCAATCTGGTCCAACCCGGCCGAGTCGCAAGTGCTCATGCGCGAGCGCAAGCGCCTCGAAGGCCAGCTCGCCATGGAGAACGAGCTGGTTCGCCGCTCGGAGGATATCGACGCTTACTTCGAGCTGGCCCGCGAAGGGGAGTCGATCGAGCCGGAGCTGGAACGCGAGATCAAGTCCTTAAGCGAATTCGTCGAGCAACTTGAAACCCGCACCATGCTCTCGGCGGAGACCGACCCGCTCAATGCAATCGTGACTGTTCATCCCGGCGCCGGAGGTACTGAATCTCAGGACTGGGCGGATATGCTGTTACGCATGTATCTCCGTTGGGCTGAGCGTCACGGCTTCAAGACGGAGATCAACGACTATCAGGATGGCGAAGAGGCGGGCATCAAGTCGGCTACTTTCACTGTGACCGGCGAGTTCGCCTTTGGGCAGCTCGCGGGAGAGACGGGAGTTCACCGGCTGGTGCGCATTTCGCCCTTTGACCAGGCTAAGCGCCGCCACACCTCGTTTGCCAGCGTCTTTGTTTCTCCTGAGATCGACGATTCGATCCACATCGATATCAAGCCCGAGGAGCTGCGCATTGACACGTATCGATCCGGCGGCAAGGGCGGCCAACACGTAAACACCACTGACTCCGCGGTGCGCATCACCCATCTGCCCACCAACATCGTGGTGCAATGCCAGAACGAGCGCTCCCAGCATAAGAATCGCGAGAAGGCGATGAAGATGCTGCGCTCCAAACTTTACGAATACGAACTGGAAAAGAAAAAACAGATTTCCAAGAAGCTGGAAGACTCCAAGCTGGATATCAACTTCGGTTCACAGATCCGGTCTTATGTGCTGCAGCCCTATCGCATTGCCAAGGATTTGCGCACGCGGGTGGAGGTCGGTGACGTAGACGGGGTGCTCGATGGCAACCTGGACCCGTTCATTCGCGGATATCTCATCATGCGCCGCAACGGTGCTGAGCCACCTGCCCTCGAGGAACCGGTCGAAGAGGAGTGAGCATCCAATCGCTTATGAACGAGCCTGAAACGATCCGCACGATCCTGGAAAAAACCAAGACGATTGCCGTGGTTGGGCTATCCGATAAGCCCGAGCGCCCTGCTTTTCGTGTTTCTAAATATACGCAGCAAGAGGGATACCGCATCATTCCGATTCATCCTGGGGTCACCCGGGCTTTAGGGGAAAAGGCTTATCCCACGCTCGACGCCGCTTATGCGGCCGAGGGACAGATCGATCTGGTCGACGTCTTTCGCGCTTCCGAGTATGTTCCAGAGATCGTCAAAGACGTGATGCGCCTCAAGATACCTTACCTCTGGTTGCAGGAGGGTGTGTGCCACCCAGAAGCAGTCCACTGGGCGGAGGCCGATGGCGTCCTGGTGGTGATGGACCGCTGTATCTACAAGGAACATGCACTTCTGTCTAGAGGCAGCGGATAGCGGTTCCAATCGAGCATTCGTTCCGCAATGGACGGAAACCGCAGATCTCTCCACTACTGCGGAATAACAGCAGGATTCAGCGCCGGAAATTGCCGCTGGTGCCAATAAGGGTAGGGAGCATTCGTCTTGCTCGCGGCATCCAGTTTGGCTACTTGCGCGGCAGTCAGGTTCCAATCTGCCGCGGCTAGATTCTGACGCAGCTGGCTCTCGTTGCGCGCGCCTATGATAACCGTGGCCACCGTCGGGCGTTGCAGCAGCCAGTTCAAGGCTACCTGGGGCAACGGTTTGCCGGCCTCCACCGCCACTTCATCCAATGCATCGATGACCTTGTAAAGATACTCGTCGTCGATTTGTGGACCGTTGGCAGCGGTCTTGTGCAGGCGGCTCTCTGCCGGCAGCGGGTGGCCGCGGCGGATCTTGCCCGTGAGCCGGCCCCAGCCAAGAGGACTCCAGATGATGGCGCCCACGCCCTGATCGAGACCCAGCGGCATCAGCTCCTGCTCATAGTCACGGCCAACCACGGAATAGTAGACCTGGTGGCCCACATAGCGTGCCCAGCCATAGCGATCCGACACTGCCAGCGACTTCATTAAATGCCAGCCGGAAAAATTGGAGCACGCAATGTAGCGCACCTTGCCGCTTCGCACCAGGGTGTTCAGCGTATCCAGCGTCTCTTCCACCGGCGTGAGCGCATCAAATCCATGCAGATGGTAGATGTCGATGTAGTCCGTTCCCAGGCGCTTGAGACTGGCATCGCAGGCATGCACCAGATGGAGCCGCCCGGAACCGAGATCGTTCGGACCGCCACCCATGGGGAAGGTGGCTTTGGTGGAGATAAGTACCTTGTCACGACGGCCGGCGATGGCCTGACCTAGAATTTCCTCCGATCGCCCCTGCGAGTAGACATCGGCTGTATCGAAGAGGTTCACTCCCGCGTCCAGACAGAGGTCTACCAGGCGGGTCGCCTCGGCCACGTCCGTCGCTCCCCATGCCCGGAAAAACTCGCCCTCACCGCCAAATGTCGCTGCGCCGAAGCAGAGCCGCGGCACCTTCAATCCCGAATGTCCAAGCCGCCTGAATTCCATAATGCAAGAATAAACGATGGAGTTTTCACGGGTGGGAGCTGGTTTGTGGTCGCTTTGCTTTCAGTTCCTGGTAGCGGAACAGATCGCCCGGCTGGGCTGGAGCGGGCCCTACAGCATGGCGCGGGATTACATCAGCGATCTTGGTTCGACACGCTCGCCGCTGCACTGGGTGATGAATGGCTCGTTTGTGCTGCAGGGATTTCTAATCTTTTTCGGGACCCTGCTGGTGCGCGGGTTTTTCCCTGCGCGCGCGGTTTATCGGTTCGCATTGTTTCTGCTGGCTGTGGCCGGCGTGGGCGTTCTGATGGTCGGCCTGGTGCCCGAGGATGCAGATTTCCGGGTACACATTCTGGGCGCTGTTGCCAACTTTCTGGGAGGCAATCTGGCCATGATGGTGCTGGGCGCGATGCGGCCGAAAAGCTGGCTCACCTTTGCGGCGGGATCCGTCGGACTGCTGGCAACGCTGGCGCTGGCCTTCCGCGGCTCTCCGGCCTGGGCCGCGCTGGGATGGCACGCGGGCGCGGTCGAACGTCTCGCCTGCTATCCGCTTCCCCTGTGGCTGACCTGGACTGGCTTGCGGATGCTGAGCGGCCGACTGAGGCTAGACTCGCTCCAGCAAACTACGATCCCACTGCGCTAGCGTGGCTCCGGCTTCATAGCTGCTTTGGAGGAAGGTGAGGAGGGCCTCATCGGGCGAGGACTCCTGGCGCAAATCTTCGTAAAGGTAAATGAACTCACCCAACGCGTTGTTGTAGCCGGCCTTGGCAGGCTGGATCGATGCGGTCTCGAGACCGTCGGGCGCGGGAGCCGCATAGCAATAGAAGGCGGCTTCCCCGAAGCCCCCGTTGCCCGGCCAAAAGCCCGCGCTGATCACTTCATGCGAGTAGGCCTCGCGGGTGACGGCATCGGCGCCCTCGCGCGGGGGCGCTCGTCTGCCGGAGAACCGCGTGACCGCCAGATCAAAGCTTCCCCAAAAGAAGTGCACCGGACTGACCTTGCCCAGGAAACGGGAAGAGAACTGCTGAAACACTCTGTCCGCGTGCATCAGCACCCGCCAGAATCGGTGCGCTGCTTGCGGATCGTAGGACGCGTGCTCCAGGTCCTCGGTGAAGGGAATTGGATGTTGCACTTCTACCGGGACCGCATGGATGTTTACGCTGACGCCCAGCGCGGTCAGACTGCGCTGATACTCGCGGTAGAACTCGGCAACAGACTGGGCGCGCAGAGGAGTGGACAGACTAGCACCGGTGCTCATGGTGAACTTCAACTCATGACTAACGAAATCGAAGGTGATTTCCAGAAACTCTGATCCGTAGGGCATCGCCGAGGTGTTCAGTCCACGGGCGCTTACGTACAGGGGAACATTCCACCAATGTGCCTGCAGAGGGCTGAGCGCGAGCCGCGTCTTGCCCACGATCTGCGTCCACATGTGCAGGGTGTCGGCGGTCTTCTGCCATTCCGTCCATTTGAGCGGGGGCCAGATACCGGTGGTCATGCCGCCCGCTCTATTGGCAGAAAACCAGCATACCGAAGAGGAAGATCCAGAAGACTCCCATGGTGTGCCAGTACCAGGCGGTGCAATCGACGACCACCTGTCGCAGCTCGATGCGGCGCAAAAAGATGAGTGCCAGCATCGCGCCCGCCAACCCCGCCACGCCGAGAAGCAAATGCAGCCCGTGGGTACCGGTGATCAGGTAGAAAAAATGGCTGCTCGGGTTGGAAGCGAAGAAGACGCCCTGGTCCACCAGTTGCTTCCAGGCGACCCACTGACCGCCGAGAAACAGGCCTCCGAGTACGGCCGTAGCCGCCAGCCAAGGGGCGGCGCGGCGGATGGTCGGACGGCCCAGTCCCAGCCATTCCTCCATCACGTCGATCTCCCGGAAGAAGTGGCGGCGGCCGATCTCCATGGTGAGGCTGCTGAGCAGGATAAGGGCGGTATTAATCCACAGGATGGGAGGCACCGCGACCGGGCGCCAATCCATCACCCATTGATTGGTGGCGGTGAAATGGCCGGTGCTCTGGCGGGCGAAAAACGCGCTTACCAGGGCGATGAAGAACATGAGGTCGCTAGCCAACGCAAAAAACAGGACCATGCGGTAGCGGCCTAGCAGGTCGCGGGGTCCTCGCCGGCCAGGTGGCCGGTTGTCCCAGTTCTCGCCGTCTCCGCCACCGCCTGTCGGCCTGCGGGCAACCGGCGGCTTGCCGCCAAATCCAGGATCCTTGCGCTCGGTCTCAACAGGGGTGCGGGTGAAAGTAGCGGGCATGGAAGAACTCCGACATTCGAAGATTACTCCTGTTTGGCCTCCGGCTCCCACTGCATTTTGAAATCTACTTCGCTGCCGTGAACTCCGTCCGTGGAATTGGATGCGATTGGAATGAATAAGCCCCACAATTAACGCCAAAAAATTGTGATGGAACTCTGACTATCCCATTCGCGATTGATCAATTGTCTCTCTGCGCATCTCTTCCCAGGACTGCGTCCTGGGCTACTCTCAGCCGTCCCTCCGGGACTAAATAGGTGAATGGTGGGTTCTCACACACGATCTTTAGCCCCTGAGGGCAGCGAACCACATTGGAACAACGAGGTTTGGACGCCGTTCCTCGGGAAGTCCCTCACTCCGTTTGCTGCTGAAGGTCGCGCTGGTCGCGCACTATGTCTACAAAGAGTTGGTGTACCCGGCGGTCGGTTGAGAGCTCGGGGTGGAAGGTGGCCGCCAGTAATTTGCCTTGCCGTACCAGGACGGGAAAACCGTCCCTTTCGGCTATTACTTCGACTCCCGGGCCGACACTGGCAATGCGCGGGGCGCGGATGTAGACCATCTCCAGCGGCCCGCCGGGCAGCCTGGTTTCACCGGTTTGAATGGCGCTGTCGATCTGCCTGCCGTAGGCATTGCGTTCCACGCTGATGTCCATGACAGCCAGGCTCTGCTGTGCCGGGTGGGAGACATTGCGGGCCAGCAGAATGCAGCCGGCGCAGGTACCGAAGGCCGGCTTGTCGGCCAGGAAGCGCTGTAGTGATTCGAGAAAGCCGTCCCGTTCCAGGAATTTCAGGAATGTCGTCGATTCGCCGCCAGGCAGGATCAAGCCGTCGAGCTCGGCGAGTTCCGCCGGCTTGCGTACCTCGACCGCATCGGCACCGGCCTCTTCGAGCGCTTGGGCGTGCGCCGCAAAGTCTCCCTGGATGGCGAGCACGCCAATGCGCGGCCGTTCTTCCCCCATCAGGTCTACCAGCCGCGGGTCTGCAGCAGTTCACCCTCTTCAAGCCCGCCTACGGCCAAGCCCTGCATCGCCCCTGTCATCTGCTCGCTGACCTCGGCCAGCACTTTGGGATCGTTGTAATGCGCGGTCGCAATCACGATCGCCCTGGCCCGCGATTCCGCTTCCTCCCGCTCCTCAGGGTTGCGCGGCGCGCCCGTCTTCTCATCCAGCTCCACATCCAGCGGCGTCGCGCCTTCTTTCATGAAGATCCCGGAGCCGACAAAGACCGCTTCCGCACCCAGCTGCATCATCAGCGCCGCGTCTGCCGGGGTGGCAATGCCGCCTGCGGAGAAGTTCGGTACCGGCAGCTTGCCGGTCTTGGCTACCATGCGCACCAGTTCATAGGGCGCACGATGCTCCTTGGCCGCGGCATAGAGTTCCTCGTCGCGCAGCACGGTGAGCGCTCTCATTTCTTTCACGATTTGCCGCATGTGCTTCACTGCGTGCACCACGTCGCCGGTACCGGCTTCACCCTTAGTGCGAATCATGGCCGCACCTTCGGCAATGCGGCGCAGGGCTTCACCCAGATCGCGCGCGCCGCAAACAAACGGGGTGGTGAAGGCATGCTTGTCAATGTGGTGCAGCTCATCGGCCGGGGTCAGTACTTCGCTCTCGTCGATGAAGTCGACCCCCAGGTACTGCAGAATCTGGGCTTCGGCAAAATGACCGATTCGCGCCTTGGCCATCACCGGGATCGAGACCGCGCCAATGATCTTCTTGATGAGACTGGGCTTGGCCATGCGCGCCACGCCGCCCTGGGCCCGGATCATCGCCGGCACCCGCTCCAGGGCCATGACTGCGGTTGCTCCGGCGCGCTCGGCGATGATGGCCTGCTCGGTGCTCATCACGTCCATGATGACGCCGCCCTTGAGCATCTCCGCCAAACCCAGCTTCAGCCGCAATCCGGTCGGGTAACTGCCGTTCATTTCAGCCATCGTTCCGCCTCCAACATTGTTTCCCCTTCAAGTTTAGCAGTTATTGAGCACACCAATTCTGCGCCAATCCTGATGGGCAGCGCCTGCCTGAACACCTCCAGGCCGGAGCTCGCTGCGGTATACTTTGTCTCACTATGGCGACCAATAAGACGTTCTATCTTGAGACTTTCGGTTGCCAGATGAACGTGCATGACTCAGAGAAAGTCATCGGCACGCTGCACCACGAAGGCTACGCCCAGGTGGATACCGAAGCCGCCGCCGATCTGATCCTCTACAACACCTGCTCCATCCGCGACAAAGCCGAACAGAAGGTATTCAACCGCCTGAACGACTACAAGAAGCTGCACGCTTCGGGCAAACGCTTCGTTGTGCTGGGCTGTGTGGCCCAGCAGGAAGGGGAGCGGATCTTCGAGCGTGCTCCCTATGTGTCGATGGTCTCGGGATCGGCTTCGTACCGCAAATTGCCTGAGATGCTGGTGCGCCTGGAGGCAGGGGAGTCGCGCATTACGGGGCTGGATGACCGCCAAACCGAAGAGACCTTTGAAACGGAATTCACGGCGCGCACCAATCCCCACCGCGCCTACATCACCATCATCGAAGGGTGCGACAAGTTCTGCGCCTATTGCGTGGTTCCTTATACGCGGGGCAAGGAGCGCAGCCGGACTTCTACTTCCGTTCTTGAGGAGGCGCGTAAGTTGGCCGAGGCCGGCTACACTGAGATCCAGCTCTTGGGGCAAAACGTCAATTCCTACCGCGACCGGGAAGGCAAGTGCACCTTTGCCGAACTGCTGGCCGCCGTCGCCCAGGTTCCCGGGATTCGCCGGGTACGGTTCACCACCTCACACCCGCGCGATTTTACCCCGGATATCGTCGCCGCCATCGATGCGGTGCCCAGCCTGTGCGACCACGTGCATCTGCCGGTGCAAAGCGGATCGACGCGGGTGCTGGCAGCCATGCAGCGGGAATACAGCCGCCAGGAATACCTGCAGCGGATTGCCTGGATTCGCGCCGCCCACCGGCCCATCAGTATCACCACCGACATCATCACTGGATTTCCGGGAGAGACGGAGGAGGATTTCGAGCAGACTCTCAGCCTGCTCGCCGAGGTCGGCTACGATGCGGTCTTCGCTTTCAAGTTCTCACCCCGCCCCAACACTCCCGCCAGTTCGCTGGCCGACAGTATCCCAGAAGAAGAGAAGAGCCGTCGCCTGCAAGTGCTGCTTGAGAGCCAGCGTGAGATCCAAAGGTCACGTTACGCCAGGCACATAGGTCGGATAATGGAAGCAGCAGTTGAAGGATTCAACAGCCAGCGGGGCCAGGTGATCGGCCGCAGCTCGCAAAACAAGACGGTCAATTTCACCACTTCGCAGCCTATCCGCCCCGCTCCCGGCAGCTATGTTCCGGTGCGGATTACCCATAGCCACCCCAACAGCCTTGTCGGCGAGGCCGTCCTTTAGACGGCACCCGTGTAAGGGAGTTGACCATGGATGTCGAAATGAAGATCCGCGGTCTGGTCATGGATCCGGCCAGCAATATGCCCATCGTGATCCTGAAGGATGTCAAGAGCGACACTGTTCTGCCTATCTGGGTTGGCATGTACGAGGCCAATGCCATAGCGCTCGAGATTGAAAAGTCGGCTACTCCTCGGCCGATGACCCATGACCTGCTTAAAAACCTAATCCATGGCTTGAATGCTGCCGTGCAAAAGGTTGTTGTAACTGAACTTAAGAATGATACTTTTTATGCGGTCATCTGGATGGAGCAGGATGGGGAAGTGGTCAGTATGGACGCCCGGCCCTCTGACGCCCTGGCCCTGGCCCTGCGCTCCGATTGCCCCATCTATGTGAGCGAAGAGGTGATCCGTATCGCCAAGATGGCCCCCAGCATGGCCGAGACTACGCCGGAAGAACTGCGTCGCTGGCTGGAAGGCCTCAACGACGAGGACCTTGGCCGTTACAAGATGTAGTCCCCGGCAATAGTTAATGCATTAGCAATGGGAAGTTGATGAAGTGGAACATACACTGGGTTCTAACGAGTGCTTGACAGGCCCATGGATGCGCCCAATAATTTGTTCAGTGGCACTTAACGGACGGCGTTCTAAAGATTAGGTTGAGCTTCTGGCGTGTCTGCGGAAGGTCGGTTACGGGCCTGGATCAGGCTAGTGCATAACTGGGGTACTGGCGAGGAATCCTTTGGCCGATCTCAAGAGCTATCTCAGCTTTCAAAAACTTAAGGTATTACTTACCAAGTCCCATGCAAATCGCGGAGTGGAAAGGTATCGCCGCGCCGGCATTACTGCTTCCTCTTCGTTCATAGCCAAAGCCTTAAATATTCTTATCAGCTTTCTCTCTGTACCTCTCACCGTTCACTATCTGGGCGCGGAACGCTACGGCGTGTGGCTGACCATCAGCAGCCTGATCACCTGGATGTCGATGACGGACTTTGGCCTGGCCGGGGTGGCACTGGTGAACGTTCTGGCCGAGGCCAGCGGCAAGGAAGATCGGGTGGGGGCCCAGCAGTACACTTCATCGGCTTTCTGGGCGCTCAGCGGGGTGAGCGTGCTCTCCGGAATACTATCGGTGGCTTTCTTCCGCTATATACCCTGGCGGGCAGTTTTCCGCGTTTCCGCAGCTACCTCGACCCATGAGCTGCAGACGGCCTGCGCTCTGACGCTGTTGTTTTTTGTGCTCGCTTTTCCGCTGAGCATTCAATTTTCCATCTACAGCGCCTATCAGGACGGTTTTCTGGCCAATGTTTGGGGCATTGCGGGGAATGCGATCAGCTTGGCCGCCCTGGTGGTGGTGTCGCAAACCCATGGCGGCTTGCCGCAGCTGGTGCTGGCGCTTTCGGGCACTCGATGCCTGGTGGCCGTCGCAAATGTCTTTTTCCTGTTTCGACGCTATTACTGGATCGTACCCGTCCCTTCGGCGGTGCGCTGGCACTGCGTCAAGCGTCTCTTCAGCCTGGGCAGCAAGTACCTGGTGACGCAGCTGGCTTCGCTCGGCGTGTATCAGAGCCAGCCAATCATCATCACCCAGACCCTTGGGCCAGCCAAGGTAGTGATCTTTGTTGTGGCTTACAAGATCCTCTCCTTGCCGATGGACTTGGTCTTCATGGCAACCCAACCCTTTGTTCCTGCTTTCGGAGAAGCCAAGGCACGCCAGGACTGGCGCTGGATTCAGAGCGCCTATAAGAATTGCGTCCGGGCCTCGCTCGCATTCGGACTACCTCTGGTGGCGGTGATCGGGCTTACGGCCAAGCCTCTCATCCGCATCTGGGCGGGTGCGGTCGCGGTCCCCAGCACATCCTTGATCGTCTGGTTGAGCATTTATACGTTTATCGGCATCGTGCTGATGGCGGCAGGACAGATGATGGCGGGATTGGAACGCGTGGACCCGCTGGCCATCTCGGTTACGCTTTGCGCCGTTGGGGTGATCGGTTCGGCGATTTTGTTATCGCCCCATTGGGGGCTGACGGGCATCGCATTCGGGATGGCCCTGAGCAAGTTGCTGACTTTCTGGCCCATTCAACTGCGCGAAGTAAGGCGGATCCTGCGTTCTGCGCAGGCATCCATGTTGGAGCAGGTTGCAGATCCGGTGATTTGAAGGGAATTCGGCCGTAGGGTTTGAGTATACAGAATATATGTTATCGGACATGATCGCTCGGAACCTCCGGCCGATGAATGCTTTAGGTTCTTCTCATCTTTAATGATTGCGGGGCTTTTGTAAGCCAGTTGGCGGAGCTCTGCGCGCTCACTGGCGCACGATTTTGACTCCTTACGCGACTGCGTACACGACCGTGTACTCCCCCCGAGCCAATCGACTCCGAAAAGCAGCGCCCGGATGTTAGATTCGGTGGATGCAGACCGTTTTTGTTACCGGAGCCAGCGGCTTTATTGGCAGTACGTTAGTGGATGCCTTGTTGGCCGACGGCAAGACTGTAATCGGCTGGGATAACTTTTCAACCGGTCGCTTGGAGTTCCTGCAGGATGCCAAGAAACATCCGGCTTTTACCCTGGTCGAAGGCGATAATCTCGATGCGGCGGCCCTGACTCGGGCCATGCGAGGCTGCGACTTTACCTTTCACCTGGCAGCCAATGCGGATGTGCGCTTCGGAGTCGAGCACCCGGGCAAGGATTTCGAGCAGAACACGCGGGCTACGTTCCATGTACTGGAGGCGGTTCGTACCAACGGCATCCGGGGGATGGCTTTCTCCTCCACCGGCTCGGTCTATGGGGAGGCGCAAACCATACCCACTCCCGAGGATTGCCCGTTCCCCATCCAGACTTCGCTTTATGGCGCCTCCAAGCTGGCAGGCGAAGGCATGATTCAAGCCTACTGCGAAGGGTTTGGCATTCATGCTTACATTTTTCGGTTTGTCTCCATTCTGGGCCCGCGATACACGCATGGGCACATTATTGATTTCTATAAGCAGCTGATGGACCATCCGTCTCTGCTGAAAGTGCTGGGCGACGGCACGCAGCGCAAGTCTTATCTGCACGTGCACGACTGTGTGCGGGCCATTTTGCACGTCATCGGGCTGGAGTTGGCAACGCGAGCCAAACATCGGGTGGAGATTTTCAATTTGGGTACGGATGGGTATTGCACGGTCCGCGATTCCATCGGGTGGATCTGTGCCAAACTCGGCCTCACGCCCACTTTGCAATTCAGCGGTGGAGATCGAGGATGGATAGGAGACAACCCCTTCATCTATCTCGACACGCGCAAGGTGCGCGATCAAGGATGGGCTCCAAGAATGAGTATCCAGCAGAGCGTCGAGGCCACAGTCGATTGGCTCAAGGCAAATGAATGGGTATTCGACAAGCCCGCTGTATCTGTTTGAAGTTCCCCAGAGGCTGAGGTTCCTATTGAAATTAGCGGGCCGTAAGGCGGTTGTGACAGGCGCAAGCGCTGGGTTAGGCTACGCGATTGCACAGGCATTTGTTGGGGATGGAGCGAGTGTTGTTATCTGCGGAAGAACTGCCGCCAGTTTGCAGCAGGCCTATACTTCCCTTTCCGCTTTAGCCCAACCTGGCCAGCAAGTCCGGATGCATGCTTGCGATGTTTCTTCCGAGGCGCAGATCAACGAGCTGATCGGCTACGCCATCGAACAGCTGGGAAGTGTTCAGATCCTGGTGAATAATGCGGGGGTTCAGGGGCCGATCGGTCCTACCGAGGACGTATCTCTGGAAGATTGGCGGCGCACATTTGAGATCAATCTCTATGGGCCCTTATTTGCCTGCCGCGCACTGATGCCGCATTTGCGCAGCCAGGGCTATGGCAAGATTCTCAATCTATCCGGCGGAGGGGCGGCATCACCGCGCCCCTTCTTCAGCGCCTATGCGGCGTCGAAAGCGGCGGTAGTGCGGCTTACGGAGAACCTGGCGGAAGAGCTTCGGGGGGCACATATCGATGTCAACGCCATTGCGCCCGGCGCGCTGAACACACAGATGCTGGAGCAGACTCTGGCGGCCGGCCGGGAACGTATCGGAGAGGGACAATTTGTGCAGGCTTTGAAACAAAAGGAAGGCGGAGGGTCGTCCATCGAACGGGCCGCCGCACTGTGCGTTTACCTGGCGTCGGCAGCTTCGGACGGGATTACCGGCCGGCTTATCAGCGCGCCCTGGGACCCCTGGCCAACACTGCACGAACACGCTGCGGAATTGGCCTCCAGCGACATCTATACCCTGCGGCGGATCGTGCCCGCAGACCGATCCAAACACTGGAATTGACGGCAATGGAACTGAAACCGCCTATGTCTCCGATTGATTCCAAGGTTCGGTTCGCCATCGTCGGTTGTGGACTGATCGGCGGGAAGCGCGCCAATGCCCTTCCCCCGGGATCGCTGACGGCGGTTTGCGATCTGATTCCCGAACGTGCGGCTGCCCTGGCAGCCAAGGCGGGTCCGCAATGTGTTGCCACCTCGTCCTTGCAGCAGATGCTGGATACGGGACCGGATGCAGTGATTGTGTCGACATTAAATGCCAATCTGGGGCCAGTAGCCCTGGAATGCCTGCAGGCGGGAAAGCATGTGCTGGTGGAAAAACCGGTTACCGTCTCGCTTGCGGAAATGGACCAGATCATCGAATGCGCCGCCGCTAAGAACCTGCTGGTTCGCGCCGGCTACAATCACCGCTACCATCCTGCGTTTCAACAAGCGCGCAGGATCTTCGATTCGGGAGTGCTGGGTCCGATGATGTTTGTCCGCGCTCGTTACGGGCATGGCGGCCGGGTGAACTATGACAAGGAATGGCGCTCGGACCCCAAGCTCTCCGGTGGAGGGGAGTTGATCGATCAGGGTGTGCATCTGATCGATTTGGCCGGTTGGTTCCTGGGTGATTGGACCCAGATTGATGGATGGGTGAATACGTTTTTCTGGAACATGCCGGTGGATGACAATGCCTTCCTCCACTTGTGTAACAGTTCCGGTCAAACTGCCTGGTTACAAGCTAGTTGCACGGAATGGAAAAATCTCTTTTCTTTCGAGATCTATGGCAAGCTAGGCAAACTCCATATTGAAGGCTTGGGAGGCAGTTACGGGGTGGAGCGCCTTTATCATTATCAAATGCTTCCGGAAATGGGACCTCCGGAGACCACCATTTATGAGTATCCCCGGGGCGATGATTCGTGGGGTCTGGAGACTCGTGAATTCGTAGAAGACATTCGTTTGCAACGCCAACCGACGCCGGGTTTGAAAGAGGCTCGAGCCGTAATGCATGTGGTCGACACGGTTTACCGTCGCTCAGAGTCGCTCCACGAACGCCTTGCTTTAGCGGAGTAGCCTATGATAATCAGTGCGTGTAGCTTTCAGATTCTTCACACTGAAGTCGTATGGACCTCCCCTTTTGGAACTACAAAGATGTTTACCAAGATGCTGATTCAACCATCACATGTCGAGTAGAATCAGTCTCCCCGTAGCTATTCTCGCCGGTGGTCTCGCGACACGCTTAAGACCGGTTACAGAAACTGTTCCTAAAGTACTACTGGAAGTAGCGGGTAAACCATTCCTTGAGCATCAACTCGCGCGGTTGCGCGAACAAGGTGTAGAGGACGTGGTGCTGTGCGTAGGTTATCTGGGTGAGGCAATCCGTGAACGCTATGGGGATGGACGAGCGCACGGAGTAAGAATCAGCTATGCCTTTGACGGGCCGAAGCTGTTAGGTACAGGAGGCGCCATTCGCAATGCCGTGCCGCTGCTGGGCGAGGCATTTTTCGTGATGTATGGCGATTCCTATTTGCGCATCGACTTTGCCGAGGTTGAAGGTGCCTTTCGCCGTTTGGCGAAGCCCGGGTTGATGACTCTTTTTCACAACCGGGGTCTCTGGGACGTGAGTAACGTTTGTTACGCGAACGGCACCATCCAACGCTACGATAAAGCGCTTCGAGATCCAAACATGCAGCATATTGATTACGGTTTGAGCGTCTTCAAGTCGGAGGTATTTGCCGAGTATCCTCCGGATACGGTATTGGATCTGGCGCAGGTTATGCGCACTCTTGTGGACCGGGGCGACATGGCGGGCTTTGAGGCTCAGGAACGCTTCTACGAGATCGGGTCACCCGAAGGCTGGCGGGAATTGGATCAGTTTCTGGACAATGATGTTCAACAGAAGCAGGAGACACGATGACATTTACAGAAGAATTTCTGAAGGAAGTACAAGTGGTGACGCAACAACTGGATCCCAAGGCGATCGATGCCGTGGTTGAGCAACTGCTGGCAATTCGAGAGCGGGGCGGACGGTTGTTTATCCTGGGTGTGGGCGGGAGCGCGGGCAATGCCTCCCATGCGGTGAACGACTTTCGTAAAATCTGCGGGCTGGAATGTTACGCGCCCACGGATAACGTTTCGGAGCTGACGGCGCGTACCAATGACGACGGCTGGGCAACGATTTTTGCCGAGTGGCTGCGCGGCAGCCGCCTCTCGAAGAAGGACGGCGTGCTGGTGCTCTCAGTGGGCGGGGGCAATCTGGAAAAAAACGTGAGTCCCAATCTGGTACGCGCTCTGCAGTTTGCCCAGGAGACCGGGGCAACGATTACCGGTATCGTGGGCCGCGATGGTGGGTACACGGCCAAGGTGGCCGATGCAGTGGTGATTGTTCCCACCGTCAATCCGGATCATGTAACACCGCATTCCGAAGCATTTCAAGCGGTTGTATGGCACCTGTTTGTATCCCACCCGCGGCTGAAGATGAACCAGACCAAGTGGGAAACAACGGCTGCTCTGGTGCGGTGAAAGGTTATGAGGGGACGCAATCGTGCCGTGTTTCTTGATCGTGACGGCGTAATCAATGCTGCGATCGTGAAGGACGGAAAACCGTATCCCCCCTGGTCGGTAGAGGAGTTTCAGCTTCTGCCCGGCGTGGCCGAGGCTTGCACGTCCCTCAGCGGGGCGGGATTTGCTTTGGTTGTCGCCACCAACCAGCCGGATGTTGGCCGGGGTCAGCTGGCGCAGGAGACGGTCGAAGAGATGCATCGAATTATGCGCGGCCAGTTGCCGATTGACCGGGTGGAGGTTTGTTACGAACCTGGGGGGCAGCACTCCTCAGAGTTTCGCAAGCCAAGACCGGGCATGCTGCTGCGTGCGGCAAAAGAGCTTGACCTCGATTTGGCCCAAAGTTTCATGGTGGGCGACCGCTGGCGCGATATCGATTGCGGGTACGCGGCCGGCTGCAAGACTATCTTTATTGACCGCGGCTACGATGAAGCGCTGAAACAACAACCTGATTTCACGGCCGCCGACTTGCCCAGCGCCGCCAAACTTATTCTTTCGCTCTAAGGAGAATCCGACTTATGAAACCAATTGCCGACTTATCAACCGCGCCGGCCGCAAGCAAAAAGCATCCTGTGCAAAGTCTTGGAGTCAAGATCTTCGCCGATGGTGCTGACAAAGCTGGAATGCTGGACTTATACGCCAACCCTTTGATCCATGGGCTGACGACTAACCCCACCTTGATGAAGAAGGCGGGTCTCACCGACTACGAAGGCTTTGCCCACAGTATTCTCAGCACCATCACCTCCAAGCCGATTTCGTTTGAAGTGTTCTCGGACGAGCCGGCTGAGATGCGCCGGCAGGCGTTGAAGATTGCCGCCTGGGGCTCCAACGTGTACGTGAAGATACCGGTCACCAACACCCGGGGCGAGTTTATGGGGCCACTCATTCACGAGCTTTCGGCTGACGGCGTCAAGCTGAACGTGACTGCCCTGCTGACACTCCCGCAGGTGCGCGATGTTGCTGAGGCGTTGGTCGAATCGGTTCCGGCTGTTGTCTCCGTATTTGCCGGCCGGGTTGCAGATACCGGAGTGGATCCGGAGCCGCTGATGCGTGCCAGCCGCTGTATTCTGGAAGAGAAACCGATGGCTGAGCTGCTTTGGGCCAGCGTCCGGGAAGTGTTGAATATCTTTCAGGCCGACCAATGCGGCTGCCACATCGTTACCGTGCCCCATGACATTCTCACCAAGGCGCTGAAGATGGCGGGCACAGATCTAACCAGCCTCTCGCTGGACACAGTTAAAATGTTTGCAGCGGACGCTCAGGCAGCGGGCTTCAAGCTCTAGAAAGACTGCATAGCCCTGGACAAGGAAGCAGCGGTGGAAACAGGTCAACTTCAAACCAGGCAAACCGCTGCCGTCGCTTTGCGTCAGAATCTCGAAAAAAAGACCATTCCCAGTCTGGATGGCCTGAGAGGTGTCTCTGCCTTAAGCGTCGCACTGGCACATGCCTGGGGTCTTGGGCGTTGGATTCCGGCGGACTATGCGGTTGTGCTCTTCTTTGAAATAAGCGGCCTGCTGATTACCTGGCTACTCCTTACAGAGCAAGACCGAACCGGTTCTATCGATCGTCTCAGCTTCATGAAGCGCAGGACCCTGCGGCTGTTCCCAGCCTTCTACACCTGCTGGATACTCAGTTGGCTGGTGCCTGGTGTTCCAGGCCGATGGTGGTCCTTTTTTTACATGATGGACTTCTACAACGCGATCTACGCCCTCCCATGGACCGAGGTCAACATCCTGGGCATGGCGTGGTCGCTGGGTATCGAAGAAAAGTATTACCTCATCTGGCCCAGTGTTATGAAGCGATTCAAGCGTGAGACGCTGTTAAAGGCATTGCTGGTCTTGTTCGCCGTGGTCCAGGTCTATCACGCCGTTATCTATGAGCTGGGTCATATGATGTGGGCCGCGTGGGGCTTCGATACTCGCGTGGATGCCATCATTCTGGGCTCCTCGATGGCGATTGCGATCAAATTGGGTTGGCTTCCGCCGCCTGTATTACTACGTCCGTGGTGTTTGTGGACGTCTTTCGCCATGGTCATGCTTTTGTCCGGAACGGTGTGGTTTCATCGCTTAAGCTTCGGCGTTTTGATAGCAGCCTACCCGTTGGCAATCATTTTGATGTCGGTGATTGCGCGGCCTCCGAGGATCCTGAATAACAAAGTTGCTTCCTTCTTCGGCAAGATCTCCTACTCGCTTTATTTGTTCAACAGTCTGGTGGTTTATTTCGTAGGAAGGCTATCGTTTCTCCACGGCTTCGCTCGGGTAGCGATTATGATGATCGGCGCTATCTTAGCCGCAACCTTGTCTTACTACTTCATAGAAAAACCTTTCCTGCGGATGAAGGACAAATTTCACCGTACTGCGCGGCCTGCCCCGGCATCTACCTGATCCGTGGTAGCCGCATCCCGCACCGTGATTTGTTGCAATGCAAACACTGCAAGCTTGACCAACCAAAGGTACTTGTTGGCCAGTGAAACCATAGGATAAGCTCGGTTCTGATTATGAATATTGCATTTGTTACATATCCGACGGCGGCGCTCCTTCCGCCCTATCACGGATCGATGGGCGCCACCATCTACGCTATCGCGCGCGACCTGGCGAAGACCTGCAATGTAGTGGTATACGGCCTGGCAGACAGTCAGGCGGGTGCAAAAAGCGGCTTTTATGAAGGCGTGGAATACCGCTTTATTCCCTCCTCCGCATCGGATCGCCTGATCGGCAAAATCAGAAAGGCGGTGTTGAAACTAGTACCGCTTACGACCCCGATTTCTACTTCAGGCGCACTTTTCCCGTCCTTCGGACGGAAGGTTGCAGCCGATCTCGCAACGCGGGATTGGGACGTCATCCACGTGCAGCACTGCACGCAATATGTTCCGGCCATCCGCAAGCGCAATCCCGCTGCCAAGGTTGTTCTGCATATTCACGCCGAATGGTTTTCGCAGAGTAACTTCGCATTGATCGCGCGCCGCATTCGTGGCTTGGATTTACTGCTGACAGTAAGTGACTTTGTAACTGAGAAAACCAAGCTAAACTTCCCTCAATCCGCTGACCGATGCGAAACCCTGTATAACGGCATCGATATAAAGGAATTCGACCGCGAAAAAGACTATGAGGCCTCGCGCCGGCAGAAAGTGAAGAGGATACTCTACGTCGGCGGGATCTGGCCCCATAAGGGGACGCACATTGCCATCGATGCGTTCAAGATGGTCGAACAGAAATATCCTGACGTGGTGATGGACCTGGTGGGTCCGCAAGGTGATTATCCCATCGAGGAGGCGTGCGATCTAAAGGATCGAGCGACCCTGCAACGAATGGCGCCGTATTTCAAGAAGAAACGCTTCTCCCTGGCTAACTTGTTTCGACGACCTTCTAAGTCGAATGAATATCTTGAGTTCCTCAAGAAAAAATTGACGCCAGAGCTGAAAGACAAAGTCACATTTCATGGATTTGTTTCTCGACCGGACCTGGTGCGGTTGTATTACAACGCGGACGTGTTTGTCTTTCCGCCGGTGTGGAATGAGGCCTTTGGCGTCACCCCGCTGGAAGCGATGGCTGCGGGTGTGCCGGTAGTAGTTAGCCGGTGCGGCGGTATCGTCGAAACCGTTCGGGATCAAAAGACTGGATTTATTGTAGATCCTGATGATGCACCGGCCCTGGCGCAAGCCATGTTGCGACTCCTGGAAGACGACGTCTTGCGGGAAAAAATGGGCCGGGCCGGGCGACTGCGGGCACTCGAATTCAGTTGGGATATCGTAACGGGCGGCATGCTGGCCCGTTATCAAGCTCTTTCTCAAGCCGACTCTCGAGAGCCCGGGAGTCGCCAAAAAAGTCTTGTTACGGCGGGCTGACCTATGATCATTACGCGATCGCCTTTGCGCATAACCCTGGGGGGCGGGGGTACCGACCTTCCTTCTTATTACGAGTCTTATGGCGGTTTTTTAATTGCGGCCGCGATCGACCGTTATGTCTACATCACGATTCACGATACGTTTCAGCAGGAATTCATCATCAAGTATTCCCGTCTGGAGCGAGTGAACTCAATCGGCGCGATTGAGCACCCCATCATTCGGGAAGCGCTTAAGTTGACCCAAATCGAAGAGAACGGGTCGCTTGAGGTTACGTCGATGGCAGACATCCCGGCGGGGACAGGCCTGGGTTCGTCGGGCAGTTTCACCACTGCCCTGTTGAAAGCTTTGCATGCCCACCAGAGAAATCTGATTCATCCGCAGGAATTGGCGGAACAGGCGTGCGATATCGAGATCAACCGCCTGAAGGAACCGATTGGCAAGCAGGATCAGTACATCGCCGCTTTTGGCGGCATTACCTGCTTTGAGTTCTGCTCCGATGGCAAGGTGCGTGCCTGGCCGCTGCGCATCTCGGAAGAGATGCGATACAACCTCGAAGATAACTTGCTGCTGTTCTTTACCGGTTACTCCCGCTCCGCGTCTACCGTGCTTAAGGAACAAAATGACCGCAGCAAGACGATGGATCCCGATATGCTGACCAACCTTCATTTCGTCAAAGAACTGGCGACGGAGAGTCAGCAAGCTCTCGAAGCGGGCAACCTGAAGGAATTTGCCCGGCTGATGAATGTTCACTGGCAGAACAAGAAGAAGCGTTCCAATAACATGTCGAACTCGCACATCAATGACTTGTACGATCTGGCCATGGCCAACGGCGCGCTCGGCGGGAAATTGATCGGTGCCGGCGGCGGCGGATTTTTGATGTTCTATTCGGAGGAGAAGACCAAGCTGAGACATACGATGCGGGAGCAGGGCTTGAAGGAAGTAAGGTTCAAGTTCGACTTCGAAGGCACGAAGCTGCTGACGCAGTGACGGCGTCGGCGCACGAACAGGCGCTCCCAAAAATGCAGCTCAGCGCCCCCTAATACGAACTACTCTCGACGTCTTCAGTCAAAGCGCGAGTTACTATCCGCCGATACCAAATAATTATCGAAAGATAGTTTCTCCTTTTCCACCTTCCCGACTGACATGAAATGGTGCAGAAGAGCGGATTTTGGGTTCAGAAGCCTTATTTCCAAGGACGCAAACGATTGATAAATCACTTGGTTCAACCGCACTGATTTCTAGTTAAGTGGCGCTAAACAGGTTTGCACTTGAGTGCTGTTCCCCGAGGATCTTCAATTGCACCCAACCTTAAGTTAGGCTAGGATTCATCCAAGCGCGACGCGGTTTTCGAACCAGAATCCTCCCCCCGGATCACGTCCGTCTCTGGGAGGGTTTTTGCCAATCACCAGTGTGTTTCCATTTTTCTTGCTGATGGCAGTATTCGTCGGCGCTGGTTATTTCTTCTGCCTGAAATTGTCGCCGTATAACTCTTTGGTACCCCAGCTCCTCACTAAAAAGGGGTATTACCAGGAGTTAGAAAGTATGCGTGGAATTTTGGCTCTCTGCCGTGGTCGTGCACCACGCTCTCGTTTACTATTTTCTGCTCTATAACCACACCTCCATTATCAGCGGACCCAACGCAGGGTTTTACAGCCAGCTGGGCACGGCGCCCGTCAGCTTTTTCTTTTTCATCACCGGTTTCCTGTTCTGGTCGAAGCTCATATCAGATCCGAAGCCGCAGCCAGGAAAGTTCATGGTTGCCCGCCTGCGCCGCCTTGGACCGGCTTATTTGGGTGGGGCTGCGCTGATGTTTACACTGGTCGCGATATTCTCCCATTTCAGGCTGCACGACAGCCCGGGCGAGGTGGCTCGCGACGCGGTCCGGGTGATCCTGGGTGAGACGCCGAAGTTGAATGGCCTTAACTTCGCGCCGTGGCTGTGGGGCGTGACCTGGACTCTCCAATTTGAATTCCTGTTCTACCTGCTAATTCCCTTTCTTGGTTGGTTTGCGCAAACCCTGTGGAAGTCGCTACTGTTCATTGGCGGCTGCAATCTTCTCTACGCAGGAAGCCTGGCAATCGATCATCCAGAGCACTGGCATTTGAAGGGTTTCTTTCTGTTTCGAGCGCTACTACGTTTTCTCTGCTTTACCTTTTGTGTAGGCTTCGTTACCGCACATCTAGTCAGGATTGAAAGAGTTCGTGAGTTCGCTCGATCGGCCTGGGCCGCTCCTCTTTCTGTTGCACTGGTCGCGGTTACGCTCTGTTTCCTCCCAGCGTGGCACGGGCCGTTAGAATCTCTATTTCTGGCGATTCCTTTTATTGCTGTCGCAGGCGGCTGCGATTTTTGGGGTGTGCTTCGCAGGCGACCCCTGCTGTTTCTGGGGCAGATCAGCTACAGCGTTTACCTGATCCACTGTATGCTCTACGCTGCGATCCTGATTCCGTTGTACAACGTGCTCGGCCCCGCCATGAAAAGTGGGTCGCTCTACTGGATAATTATCCTGGTGATGGCGCCACTCATCATCGGAATGTCGACGTTATGGAATCACACCTTTGAACTGCCATTTATGGGCAGGAGGACGGCAGGAGTCCGCGCCATCCCGGTTGGCAGCGGCGCACCGTTGCAGTCTCTACCGCACTCATAACCCGGAGTTGCGACCACGATGCTCAGCCCAGCCCTTCCCGGGGCTGGGTTGACGTCCGTCTGGAACCAGGCCAGATCTTGGGCCCATTGGTAATTTCCCACATCGCGCCGGACACCCAAAGTTCTCTTCCCCCTCTACGGAAGGCGGCCCGGGACGCGTTTTTCTTAACGCCTTGGTAGGATTGGCCTCACCGCTCTGTAGTGCTAATTTAAGCAAGGGAGAGCTTGATGAAATCGCAGATTGGGACAGTATTGCGCCACTATCGGAACCTCGCCGGGGTGACGGCCGGCATGCTTTTGCCAACGAGAACGGCCGTGGAATTGGGCGTGCGTTGCAGAATGACTTACCATGATATTCACTTTGGCATTCCGAGCCTCTTTCTGCGCGAGTTGTTTCCCAGAATTCCCACTGACCCAAACAACGCGGTGAAGCTAATGCCGGGAACGGCGCTGGATGGGGGTCCGAACATTGTCGAACAGTTCATTCTCTGCGCCCTGGTGAAAAAGATTCAGCCCAAAACGATCCTGGAAATAGGCACATTCAGGGGCGGTACCACGTGGCATTTTTACGACAATGCGCCCCCGGATACCGTGATCTACACCCTTGACTTGCCGGACGACGAAGTCCCCGGTGACGTTTCGAACGTTGACCTCGCCGCGGAGAAGAACCGTCCGTTTCTGCCCAAGTCCGAACGCGTCCGGCAGATTCTCATCAACAGCAGAAAATGGGATGGGGTGTTGGACCGGAAGGTGCAGTTCGCGTTCATCGATGCCGATCACTCATACCAGGGCGTACGCAACGACACGGAAAAGGCGCTGGTCTCGCTCGACAACTGCGCCTGCATTTGCTGGCATGACTCGTTGGAAGGCGACTTCGGCTACGGAACGATGCCGTACCTGCTGGAACTCGCGGGAAAAGGCTGGAAGATATTTCGCCTCCGTGGCATGCACGAGATTTCAGGCGTGACGATCTGGATGTCGGATGAGATGCGTCAGAAGCTCAAGATCCCGGAACCGCACAGCGGCGCGTATCTATTCAGAGACTATGTAGGGCGCTAGTGCGCCTTGCCGCTCTCACTACGAAGCTTTCGGGATGGGGTGCAAACCTCCGCGTCGACTGCCGATTCGTCGAACATCATCACGACTTTCGCCCCTCGCACCTGGTTTCCGATGATAACTCCCGGAACAAAGTTCGTAACCGTCGCAGGATGCATTGCCAACGAGATTCATGGAAAGGCTCTCACGCTCAGGGAACTTTCACTCAATTCATCCTTAGCGTGCTCAGACGTCCGTTTTCTGAGGGGACCCCTCGTCTTTCCTGTAATCAGGGCAAAGGTCGAACCACTCTGGAGTCCTTCAGCCACATAGCCAGCACCAGGGCAGCGGCAAAGATGAGCGCCAGCGTGAGGCCGCTCCACAGGCCATAGATGCCAAAGCGGGTTTTGAAGCAGAGCACATAGCCGATGGGCAAGCCAATCACTCCATAGGCCACCAGGTTGACCAGCATGGGCCCGCGTGTTTTGCCCAGGCCGCGCAGTGCTCCGGTACCAATGCCCTGGATGCCATCAAAGATTTGAAAGACGGCGGCGACTGCCAGCAGGCGCGCTCCGACGGCGACCGTCTGCCGGTCATGGGTGTACACGTGGATCAGCACTTGCGGAATGGTTAGGAACGCCGTTGCTGCCAGGGCCATGAAAGCTGCGCCGATGGCGATGGCTATGGTGCCGTTGCGGCGGGCGCGGGCGCGATCCCCTGCTCCCACGGCATGACCCACTGAGATAGCGGCCGCCGCCGAGACCCCCAGCGGCACCATGTAAGTGAGGCTGGCCGAATTGAGGACAATCTGGTGTGCGGCCAGGATGTCGGGCGAAAGCCGGCCTGCCATCAGCGTGGCCAACGAAAAGGCGCCTACTTCAAAGAGCAATTGCGAAGCCGCCGGCCACCCCAGCTGCAGCAGCCGGTGGAATTGCTCCGGCCGCAGGCCAGGCCAGTGGGCAAAGAGCGGGTGTCCGCGATCGCGTTCGTGCTTCCATGCCCACCACACCAATACGCCGGCCATATACACTCGGGCCACGCACGTGGAGAGCGCAGATCCACGCACGCCCATTGCCGGGAGTCCCAGCTTGCCGTAGATGAGAGCCCAATTGCCGAACCAGTTGACCAGGTTGGCGGAGATCAAGGCGAACGTCACCGGCCGCACCTTGCCCACGCCCTGCAGATAGCGTCGGAACGCGACGTAAATGAGCAGGGGAAGGGCGCTGTATTTGAGCAGCTGAATGTATTGCGTAGCTGGAGCGCGGACCGCTGCGGTAATTCCCAGGAGCGGAAAGAGATGGGGCGCAAAGCCCACCAGCAGCATGGCCACGGGTGTATAGGCGATGGCCAGGTAAACGCCTTGGGCGAGTGCGCGATGGCAGTCGTCGAAGTCTCCGCGGCCGAAGGCCTGGGCCACCAGGGTATCGAGCCCCAGCAGCAACCCTATGCCGAATAGCGCTGGGGTGTAGAAGATGGCGCTGCTGATGCCCACGGCGCCGATGGCCGCCGGGCTCAGACGACCCACCATGATGGTGTCCACGATAGACATAGCCATCCAGCCGAGTTCGGAAAGCACCACCGGGATGGCTAGCTGCAGCAAGGCCCCCAGTTCCCTGCGGAAGCGAGCAGCCGGGGACAAGTGCGTCACTGGAGCAGGGGAAAGCATGGTTCTTTTCACCTTAACTGATCCGGCGCACCGTCGCTGTTTGGGGCCGAATCTTTGCTGAAGGCAAATTCAAGATGGTAAAGTCAATGAGGCGACGTTGCAGCAGCGCGCAGCTATTGCGCCGGCTCACAGACCCGGAGAGATGGCCGAGTGGCTTAAGGCGCACGCTTGGAAAGCGTGTGTACCGCAAGGTACCGTGGGTTCGAATCCCACTCTCTCCGCCAGCTTATAATCAATGAATTGCATCGATTATTAACATTCGCCGTCACCAAGGACCTATACGGCCATGGAAAGAACGGCGTGATGCATTGTTGTGCTCTGTCCCCCACTGCGGAATGTTCAACGTTGGCGGGCAATCGCGGGCAATCTCATTGTCGATGAGACCTCCATGGTGGACGTTTGCTCATGTATGTTCTGCTCCGGGCCCGAAGCATGCCGGTCCCGGCGAACACTCGTTTTCTCCAGCAACGACATCCATCGAGACGCTATCGGATTCGTTCCGCGCCGCTTCCCAGAGGCGACATTCCGCCAACCTTTGATTTAGGTGTCTCCCCAAACCTTCAACGTGTTTTCCAAGCATCAACGTCACATGATTGCCGCTAACTCGCACCACCTCTAGATCGGCGGCTATCTTTCTCCATTTCCTATCCGGCTCGTGCAAGTGCAAAGGACTGTCACCCAGGGTTTGATACAAAAGGACCTTGCCCTCGTAACGTTGAGGGACGTATTTCTGTAGCGTTAGGTATAGAGCCGCCATGAATTGCTTTGCGCTTTCGGAGTATTCGGCAGGACCGAGAAACCTAGCGATCCGGTACTGAACAAGCATCTGACGATTACCTCGTTTCAGCGAATATCGCCTGCCCTCAGACACAGGTTGCCACCCTAACCAGATGATTCTGTTCGAGATCTAACCGGACAGTTGTGATCATGTCGCCCTAATTCTCCACGTTCACTAGAGACGCATTTCATTTACCTTACAACGCGACCGATACTGTATGGAGATCCTTCATGAAAAGACTTCTTTTCTCGTTGCTGCTGCCTTTTACAGTCATAGCGTGCCACAGGCCGTGGACGGCGCCAGTCATTGGCCCCTTCTCCGGCCAGGAGCTGCAGCAATTCGTTGCACTTAACCCCATCGATGCGCACGCGCACGTCTTTATAAGCGATCCGGCATTTTATGCCATGCTCAACAAACTCAACCTCCACATTCTGGATATTCTTGTAATCGATGACACGAATCCATCCAGGAGCAGTCTTTCCAAGGAGATTCAGGAAACCTGGGAGTTCGTCAAGGGGAGCGAGGGTCATGTCTCCGTATGCACAACTTTTAATCCGTATGAGTTCAACCGGCCTGGTTTTGACCACCTGGCGATTCGGCAAATAGACCAGGAGTTCGACAAAGGGGCCATCGGGGTAAAGATATGGAAAAACATCGGTATGGAGCTCAAGGACGCAAGTGGCAACTACATTCTTCCGGACAATGCCATCTTTGAGCCCATCTATAAGGACATCGCCGCTCATAACAAGACCCTGATCGCCCATCTAGCGGACCCAAGTGGCTTATGGCAACCACCAAATCCCAAATCTCCCGCATATTCCTACTACCAAGAGAACCCGCAGTGGTACATGTACACCAAGTCTCATCCCCCTTCGAAGGAGCAGATCCTCCAAGCACGCGATCATGTACTTGAGCAGAACGAAAACCTTCGTATGGTGGGCGCGCATCTCGGGAGCCTGGAAGACAACTTTGATTTACTGGGCCAGGAATTTGACCGCTATCCCAATTTTGCCGTCGATCTTTCGGGTCGCGTGCCGTTTCTAATGTTGCAACCCAGAGCGGACATGATTGTTTTCATCACCAAATATCAGGATCGGTTGATCTACGGTACTGATATAGAACTCGGTTTCGGTGAAAATGGGCCGAGCGTAGACTGGGAAGACACCTACGCTAAGCATTGGCGCTTTCTCGCTACCAACGATGTGCTGAACTACCGGGGCGGTACGATACGGGGACTAGCCCTGCCTCCGTCAATCCTACGCAAGCTCTATCACGATAATGCTGTGCGGTGGTTTCCCGGAATCCTGGGCACTCACTGAGGGATGGTGATTAGGTCCCTGTTCTGAGCTTTCTCTGAGTTCGTAGCGATTATCAAAACCGCTCGACCAACCGAGGCCCTACCCGACGATCAAGTTCCTGAACGCCTTCGGCTGGGCAAGCTGTTTACATCGAGGTCGTCTCGAAAAGTAGAGGCCGCTTGTTCATCAGCGATAGCGGGCGACTCAAGTATCGGCTGCTTGTGCCTCCGTGAAGCTCACCGAAATGTCTCAGACGTTCCTGGAATCCAGACATTGCCTCCGGCCGCTGAGGATGGCAAGGTGTCTCTTAAGCCGGCGTCACGCCCCAGGGTGACTCACGAATGTCAGGAAGCAGGTCCGGCGAACACTCGTTTTCTCCAGCAACGACATCCATCGAGACGCTACCGGATTCGTTCCGCGCCGCTTCCCAGAGGCGACATTCCGCCAACCTTTGATTTAGGTGTCTCGCCAAACCTTCAACGTGTTTTCCAAGCATCAACGACACATGATTGCCGCTAACTGGCACCACCTCTAGATCGGCGGCTATCTTTCTCCATTTCCTATCCGGCTCGTGCAAGTGGAAAGGACTGTCACCCAGGGTTTGATACAAAAGGACCTTGCCCTCGTAACGCTGAGGGACGTATTTCTGCAGCGTTAGGTATAGAGCCGTCATGAATTGCTTTGCACTTTCGGAGTATTCGGCAGGACCGAGAAACCTAGCGATCTGGTACTGAACAAGCATCTGACGATTACCTCGCTTCAGCGAATATCGCCTGATCACCCGTTTGCGCACGCGCTCAGCTCGCTGAGCTAGCCTGCGCCAAGAGAAATCCTCGAAGACCTCCCTTTTTAAAACTCCGGGGAGGTTGCCTAGGAGCCTTAAATAGTAAAGGGGGTTAGAACTGAGGGTACCGCCACCGGTGTTGGCAGGCGCCGCATCTATCGATATCAGGAGAGGCACGTCGAAACCTCTATCTCGCAGCTGTCGGGCTATCTCCAGTGCTATTGGAGCTCCGGCGGACCAACCTCCTAAGTTGTAAGGTCCTCGCGGTTCAAATTTGAGCAACTCCTCGACGTACCGACTGGCGATGGTTTCGACCGAGGACATCCACTCGCCCTGCCGAAACTCCATCGGAATCTGAATTCCATAAACTCTCTGATCGGGATCCAGGTGTCTTACCAGATGCCGGCATCCTACGACGTCACCAATTATCGAATGAACGAGGAACATCGGTACTCCGGAACCCCCTCTCTTTAATGGCACGAAGAAGCCGGACACATCCGAGATTCCTTCGCGGAGATACGCCGCGATCTGTTCGATAGTCGGCGATTTAAACAGCACCGACATAGGAACTACCTTTCCGAATTCCTCTTCGATCATCGCTCCCAGCCGCACCAGCAGCAGCGAGTGCCCACCGAGCTCAAAGAAATTATCAGTGATTCGGCACGACTGAATGCCTAGAAGCCTTCTCCAGACGTAGAGTAGAACGAGTTCGAAGTCGTCAGACGGTTTGCCCGCGTCACCTGGCTCGGGCGCTGCTGGAACATGCTTGAGCAAAGCGCGCCGGTCAATCTTCCCGCCATTCGTCAGCGGAAGTGAATCAACCTGGATGAAATACCCGGGAACCATGTAGTCGGGAAGACTCTGCTTCAGGTAGGATCTCAGCGACCTCGAATCTACTTCTGCACTCTGTCTCGATACGTAATAGGCCGCTAGTCGCTTTTCACCGGACCCGTCTTCTAGAACCACCACGGCGCATCCCTGAAGTCCCGAATGCAGCAGCAGAGCCGTCTCGATCTCGCCCAGCTCAATTCGATAGCCGCGTATCTTCACCTGATTGTCAGTCCGGCCGAGACAGACAACGTTTCCATCCGGCAGAAATTTCGCCAAGTCACCCGTCCGATACATCCGTCCGGTTAGCGCAAACGGGTCGGGTAGAAACTTCTCTTCGGTTAACTCCGGGCGCTCAAGATATCCAAGCGCGACGCCTTCACCTCCGATGTAAAGTTCTCCGACAATCCCTACGGCTACAGGTTGTTGAGCGTTGTCCAGTATGTAGAATCTGGTGTTAGCTATGGGACGCCCGATTGGAACGAACTCCTTTAGACCGCTGCCTACCTTGTAGATGGACGACCAGACCGTTGTCTCGGTGGGGCCGTACATATTCCAAAGTTCCTGGCATCGGGGCAGTAACTTCGCGGCTAGCTCGGGCGTGAGTGACTCCCCGCCACATAGCGCTCTCAGTTGAGGGCTTCCCGACCACCCGCTCTCGAGCAGCATACACCACGTCGCGGGAGTTGCCTGGAGAACGCTCGGCTGATAGTGGGTAAGCATTTCAGCGAGCAGTCTCCCGTCGAGGGCCTGCTCGCGCGAAGCGATCAGGACCGTCGCGCCGGTGATGAGCGGAAGATACAATTCGAGTGCGGCGATGTCGAAAGAGAGCGAGGTTACTGCGAGAAGTTTTTCGCTTGGAAGCAACGAAGGCTGAATAGCCATGCTCAACAGGAAGTTCACGAGATTGCCGTGCGTAATTTGAACGCCTTTGGGCCTCCCAGTGGACCCTGAAGTGAAGATCACGTAAGCCAGGTTTGCGGATGTCACGGTGCGGGGCGCCTCCGTGGCTCTTGACTGACTGATCTGCATCCAGTCCGTATCCAGGTAAATGGTTTGCGGAAGCAAACTCGGCAGGAGTTCACTCAGTGATCTCTCGGTCACCAGAAACGACATTTTCGTGTCATCGCAGATAGCCGCTATCCGCTCTTTTGGATTTGCCGGATCGATCGGCACGTAGGCAGCACCTGCTTTCAGAATTCCCAGCAGTGCGACTACCATCTCGATAGATCGGCTAACTAAGAGGCCTACAAGGCATTCAGGTCCAGCACCGCGTTTTCGAAGATAGGCCGCCAACCGGTTCGAGCGCTCGTCCAATTCGGCGTAGCTTAATTGGCGATTGCCATATACCACTGCCGTCTTGCGGGGATTGCGGATTGCGGCTTCTCTGAAAAGATCCTGGACGCAGGCATCGCGGCGATACTCACGTTCGGTCGCATTCCACTTGGACACGATAAGGTGCTGCTCCGCCTCGTTCAACAACGGTAATTCCGACAACCGCAGTTCCGGGTTCTCTACGCCTGCCGTCAACAACCGCTCATAGTGCCTCCACAGCCCAATGATCGTCTCCCGGTCATATAAATCCGTGTTGTACTCTACGCGCCCTCTGATCCCCTCTGCGCTCTCCGAAAGATAAATGGAAAGGTCGAACTTCGCCGTTTCGAGGGTGCCTCCCAACGGCTTCACCTCGAGGCCTGAGAGTTCGAATGCCTGCTGCGTAGCGTTCTGCAGCGAAAATAGAACCTGGAAGATAGGGTTGTGACTTAGGCTGCGTTCAGGATTTATTTCTTCGACCAGCTTCTCGAAAGGCACATCCTGGTGTGCATACGCGTCGAGAGCTGTCTGCTTAACGCCTGCGACAATCCCGGAAAACGTTGGATCACCCGCAAGATTGCCCCGCAATACCAGCGTGTTCGTAAACAAGCCAATCAATTCTTCCGTTTTCGCTTGCGTGCGGTTGGCAATCGGCGTTCCGATGAGAATATCTTCATCACCGCTGTAGCGCGCGAGCACAGACTGAAACGCGGCGAGCAGCACCATGAATGAGCTGGCGCCGCGTTCCCGCGCGAACACCCTAACTCGATCCAGATTCTCGGACGCCAGCGATACTGGATATGAGCTTCCACGATAACTCTGGACTGACGGGCGCGGACGGTCTGTAGGCAAGTTCAGACTGGCAGGCGCACCTAAAAGCTGTTGCTTCCAATAGTCTAAGTGCCTTTGAAGGACTTTCCCTTTCATATGATTGCGCTGCCAAACAACAAAGTCCGGGTACTGCAGGCTAAGCGCAGGCAGATGCGATAGCTTGCCGCTTTGGAAAATCTCATAGAGCGCCGCGAGTTCACGCGCAAACACTCGACGCGACCAGCCATCGAAAATAATGTGGTGCAGCGTGAGCAGAAGAATATGCTCGTTGGGATCGAGGCGAATCAGCCGAGCCCGCAAAAGGGGTCCCTTTTGAAGATCGACGGGCAGACGCGCTTCGTCTTTGACAATTCCCAGAGCCGCGCTTTCGCGCTCGCCAGCAAGCTCCCCCGTGAGATCGGACAATACCAGTGAGATTTTAACTGTTTCAGTTACTACCTGCGCCGGCTCACCGTTCACCTCTCTGAAAGTCGTACGAAGAGCTTCGTGCCGGCGCACGATCTCATTGAGACTCTTTTCAAGGGCCTCGGCGTGAAGCGTACCGGTTAAGCGAAGGGCCCACGGAATACTGTAAGAGGCATTCCCGGGATCAAGCTGTTCCAGCAGCCACAGCCGCTGCTGGGAAAAGCTCAAAGGGAATATCCACTCGCGTGCTGGCAGAACATTCGAATTCAGCGTTTCGTTCGACACCAGAATCTGATTCACTTGGTCCATACGGTCACGTCCTGGTAGCGCAATCTTAATCTGCAGGGAGCGATCTTGTGCATCGCCGGCGCTCCTGCCGGCTCAGTTCAGCCCGTTCCCATTCACCATGTCTCCGAGCGCGACCAGGATCTTACGCGGGCCAATGTATGGGTCGCGCCCGTGTGCCACCAGCATGTTGTCGAGGCTGACCAGGTCACCCTGCTTCCATTGGAATCGCACGGCGTTCCTCTCATAGACCTCTCCTACGTGATCCATAACCGACCCTTCAATCGGCGAACCATCTCCGTAGTGCACGTTGCGCGGCAATTGCTCCGGTTTAAAAATAGAGAGCAGAGAGGCGCGCACCTCCTTGTCCAAACAGTGAACGTGATGCAATTGCACCTGATTGAAAAAGCAGAGTTCCCCTGTCTTCGGATGGCGCAGCACGGCGCGGCAGGATTGCTTGACTCGCAAACCATTTGCTCCGATCCATTCGCAAACCATGCCCATTCGTCCGCAGATCGATTCGACGGCCGCGTGATCTTCCGTTCCGAAGAAATGCTGCCAGCTTACATCTAAACCCTCGCAGAAATTGCGGATGTACATGAGGCCTTTCTGTTCGAACTGGTCTCGTATGCGAGTGTCCAGACCTTGATAGACTTTGCGGCAGTCCACGATTGGCGTAGCGCCGCCTTCCTTTGCAACAGTGACACAGAAAAAGTTGATCTTACTCGGCCAGCTACCCAGGTGGGAGCTCTCGTTGTGATATAGGATCGATTGGTTTTCCGGATAGGGGGTTGACTTATATACTCTTCCGCCCGCGTCCTCGCGCGGGAGATCCCCGTACTCGGAAAAGAGATCGGTACAAATCGAGCCCGCCACCCGCTCAAAATCCGCTGCGCTGGTGAGGCCGAATCCACGGAAAAGAATACCTCCATGCTTTGCAGTCTTGCTCTCGATGTGCGCGCGGTTGTTGGCAATCCAGTCCGCCAAATCCACTTGATCGGCAGCCGGTTCCATGACAAGTGGAAGTAACTGATCGTCCTCCAACTGGCTCTCACGTACCGGAATGAAGGACTCAAGGTCCACGCCCTTACGGCGAATAATTCCCAGACTGCGTCTTGGTGGGGCAACTGTCATAACAAATTCCTCCGATATTGCTTCGAGCGTACCGATGACTACACCGTTTCTATGTAGACATCACAGATGTTTGCGGTTCCGGTACCGGGGGTCTATCCGATAACTTCTCCCCCAGAATGAAATTCAGTTCCTTTGCGAGCGGGGCGACCAGCGGCTCCATCATGATTTCGCGCCGTGAACTCGTTTCGTTATCGCCAATGACGTGCTGTATTACGCACTCGCTCAGTCCGTTCCACCCCAGACATGGGTCAGCGTCATAGACTCCACGGCTCCGAAAAATATGCAAGTTGCCGGGATAGAACCTGGGCACGTATTGCCATTCCGCGCGGCTCAGCATCTGCTCAACGTAAAACACGCGCAGCTTCAGCGGAACTCTGCGGCCAACGCCCAGCAACAAGTGGCAGATCTTGAATTGGCTTGCGCGGTTCAGTCGTATCACCCGCCGCCTCCAGAATTTAGCCGGCGATTGCATTAGCCTGGCCAGTCGCGCTTTGGCTGATTTGGAGATGGGCGCGATGAGTGGGCGCGGGCGATTGAAGAGCAGCTGAGCACTAAGGAGCGCAACAAGTTCGAGTTCCTCGCCCGCTCGTCTGAGCTGCTGCGCCATTTCGACAGCCACGATTCCTCCGAAGCAATAGCCGCCTATACGGTATGGACCGTTCGGTTGAATTTTTCGGATTTCAGCGACGTAATGGGCCGCCATAGCCTCAACGGTAGTGCGCTTGAACCTCTTACCATCGAGACCTTCGGGCTCGATGCTGTAGAACGGCTGCTCCGGGTCCATCCGGCTGGCAAGACCTTGCAGATAAAGCGTGATGCCAGCGCCCCCATGCACGCAGAAGAAAGGCGGACGTGAACCATTGGGCTGAATAGCGACCACCGTTGGATACGCGTCGCTGGACGAGGCCGATAACTCTACTGCCAGTTTTTCGACCGTGTCGGCGCGAAACAGAGTAGACAGCGGCAGATCGCGGCCGAAGGTTCTGCGAATTCGGAGGAATAGTTCCGCCGCCTGAATTGATTGTCCACCCAGATCGAAGAAGCTAGCGGTTGATCCAATCGGATGAATTTTGAGAACCTTCTCCCATATCGCGACTAACCGACGTTCGGTGCGATTGCTCGGCGGCACGTAGTCGTGGCCAGCAGTCCGTTCGGCGGCACTCGGAGGCCGAAGCATCTTGCGGTCAACCTTGCCGTTTGCCGTCAACGGGAACTCGGCTAGCTGCACAAACGACGAAGGCACCATGTAACCCGGCAATTCTCCAATGGCGTGCCGGCGCAGCTGGGCTACCGTCACCGCCGGCACCGTGTTGAGCGAAACGTAAGCGACAATGTATCTCTCGTGGGCTCCGTCTTCCCTGGCCATTACGATCGCCTGCCGCACCCCAGGGTGCCGCTCCAGGACTGATTCGATCTCGCCCAGCTCTATCCGGAAGCCGCGAATCTTAACCTGGTGATCGACGCGGCCGAGAAACTCGATGTTCCCGTCCTTGCGTGTGCGAGCAATATCGCCCGTTCTGTACAATCTCGCACCCGGCAGAGAACTAAAGGGATCAGGAACGAACCGATCAGAAGTAAGGTCCGGCCGCCCAAGATAACCGCGCGCCAAGCCATCGCCTCCGATGTACAGTTCGCCTTCGTCTTCCGAGGTCAGAGGATGCAACTCGCCGTCTAATACGTAGAAGGTCGTGTTGGCAATCGGCAGGCCGATCGGTACCGACCTATCTTCGAGTCCGGTGACGCGGTAGGTCGAGGACCAAATCGTGGTCTCGGTCGGACCATACATATTCCAAACTTCCCGGCAGGAACTGGCCAGCCGGCGTCCCAGTTCAGGAGAAAGAGCTTCGCCGCCCACCAGCACCTTGAGCTTGTGGTCGCCTTGCCAGCCCGATCCGAAGAGCAGCCTCCAGGTGGCGGGCGTTGCCTGCATCACGGTCGCGCCCGACCTTTCGAGCAGTTGCATCAAGAGTCTGCCGTCGCCGATCTTCTCGCTGGGCGCAATCACCACGCGACCGCCCGCGATAAGTGGCAGATAGAGCTCAAGTCCAGCAATGTCGAACGCGAGCGTGGTCACAGCCAGTAAGGTGTCAGACGAGCCGAAGCCTGGTTCGCGAACCATCGATTGCAACAGGTTTAACAGCGATCGATGTTCAATCTCGACACCCTTTGGCCTGCCCGTGGAACCAGACGTGAAAATAACGTATGCAAGATCGCAAGGTTGAACGTCAGCCCCAATAGGAGAGGCCGAAATGTCCGGTGAAAGCGCTTGTGAAGGAGTAATGATGGTCGCCGAAGAAATTGTTTCGAAGAAAGACGGTGTACCCAACAGAACTTTCGGGTGCGCTTCTTCCAGAATCTGATTGATTCGAGTTCCTCCATGCGCGGGATCGAGCGGAACATAGGCTCCTCCAGCCTTTAGAACCGCGAGCACCGATACCACCGTTTCCAGAGATCGCTCAGCAAGTACGCCTACGAGCACGTCGCGCCTCACTCCATTCGCGATGAGGATTCGAGCCAGGCGATTCGACCAAACGTCCAGTTCTCCATAGGTCAGGGCGCGCCCTTCAAATTCGAGCGCGATAGCGTCAGGAGTAGCCTGCGCGGTGGCAGTGACCATGGCGTGCACAGACGTACTCACGTTAGTACAATCTTTCGCCCCTGAACCAATGCAAGATGCATGTGAATCTTGCGCGCATATCGTTTCCACTTTCATGTGGATGAACCAGACGGTGCCGCATTGAAGAGGTACGATTCTCGAGAGACAGGCATGAGTTCCATATCGTCTTCGAATTCTTCCAGGGAAGCGGCCTCAATGGTGGACGAAAGAAGAGCGATGGTCGGCTGCTCAAAGAGCGTTCGAACTGGCATCTCAACCCGACATTGTTCCCGGACGCGGGAGATGATTTGCGTGGCAAGGAGGGAGTGGCCGCCGATATCGAAGAAGTTATCGTTGCGGCCGATGCGGGTGCGGCGCAGCACCTGCTCCCAGATACCGGTCAGCGTTTGCTCGAGCGGGGTTTGCGGCGGCTCAAAGCTGCGCGTTCGGGCCGCAAACTCTTCCGGCGATGGCAGCGCCTGGCGATCCAATTTGCCATTGGCCGTTAACGGCAGCTTGGCCAGTACGACCATGCCGGATGGCACCAGATAATCCGGCACCCGCGCCTTCAGGTAGTGCTGTAACTCCTCCACCGTAAGGTTCGACTCCGGGCGATGGACAACATACGCCAGCAACTGCTTTTCGCCGCTTTCCGGCTGCTGCCGCACCGTGACCACGGCCTGCCGCACCCCGGGATGCTGCCCCAGAACCGCTTCCACTTCCCCCGGCTCCACCCGATAACCGCGAATCTTTACCTGTTCATCAAACCGGCCCAGAAACTCCACGTTCCCGTCGGTCCCATAGCGCACCCGGTCCCCGGTCCGGTACATCCGCTCCCCCGGCTCCGCCAAATCGGCGACAAAGCGCTCCGCCGTCTGCTCCGGCTGCTCCAGATATCCCGCCGTTACACCGGCTCCGGCGATGTAAAGCTCGCCTTCCACACCCTCCGGCACAAGCTGCCCCTGCCCGTCCAGCACATAAATGCGCGTGTTGGCCAGCGGCCGTCCAATCGGAATGCTGCGCACTCCCCCACCCCGCCACTCGTATTCCTTGATCCGCAGCAGCAAGGAACCAACGGTGGTCTCCGTCGGCCCATAGTGGTTAACCACTTCGCACCCGCCCCCCAAAGCCTCGATCCGCTCCAGCAAGGCTGGGGTCAGGGTTTCGCCCCCTAACACCAGAAAGCGGCGCGGCAGGATCTCACGCCCTCCGCCTGCGTCCAACAATGCCCGCAAATGCGAAGGCACAATCTTCAGCACATCCACCCCATGCTCACCGAAATACCGCCCCAGCGCCCGGCTGTCCGTCGCCGTCTCCGCCGGTATCACATGCACGCATCCCCCCGTCAGCAGCGCCGGATAAATGCACGTGTTTCCCAAGTCCGCACTCAGGGTGGAAACGGTCGCAAACTGCAGCCCCTCCACCGCCCCATCCCACTCCAGCTTGCGCATCACCGCATAGGCATAATTCACCAGATTCCGGTGCCGCACCTGCACTCCCTTGGGGGTTCCGGTAGAGCCCGAAGTGTAAATCACGTACGCCAGGTTGTCCGCCTGCGCCACCCGCTCTAAATTGCCCCCGGGCCGTCCGCTCCACTGTCCGCCGTCCTCGTCCACACACACCGTTGCGCCCGCAAACGCCGGCAGGTGCTGGCGCCACTTCGCTTCCGTCAGGAGCGCCGCCGCTCCACTCAACTGCTGCTGCAAGCGTTCCGGAGGATGCTGCGCATTCAGCGCCACATAGGCTCCCCCCGCCTTCAAAATCGCTACCACTCCCACCAGCAGGTCCACCGACCGCTCCAGGCACAAACCCACCCGACGGTCCGGACCCACGCCCAGTTCCCGCAGATAATGCGCCAGCCGGTTCGCCCGCTCGTTCAGTTCCCGGTAGCTCAGCGTCAAACCTTGGCAACACACCGCTGCCCGTTCCGGCGTAAGCTCCACCTGCGCTTCCAACAGTTCGTGAAAACAGCGCTCGCGCGGATACTCCGCCGCCGTCCGATTCCACTCCACCAGCAACCGCTGCTTTTCTTCCTCACCCACCAGCGGCAGCCCGCTCACTCGCTCTTCCGGCTGCGCTAAAGCCGCTTCTAGCAACGTCCGGTACTGCTCCATCCAGCGTTCCACCACCGGCCGCGACAGCCGGGAGGCATCGTAGTGAAAGCCCAGCCTGAGTTCTCCTCCCCGCCGCTCGCACCTCAACTTCAAGGTGTATCTTTCCCCTCCGGCTTCCGCCTCCACCACCCTGAACCCCACACCCCCACACTGCTCCGCCGCACCATACTCCTCGTACGAAAAGGAAGCGTCCGGTTCCCCTTCCTCCCGCGGGATGAAATGCTCTAGTGACTGTTCTGCTTTGCTCCGCGCGTCTCGAACTGCATCCACGACCTCCCGGAATCGAAGATCACCATCAAAATTTGCGGGCATCGGGGCGTACTTTCCGATCCGGCCAAGCGCACCATCGAGCTCCTCGAATTCGCGCCCATCAAAGTACCTGGATGTGACGAAGCTTGTTTGTCCAGTCACTCGCCACAGAACCGATTGCCAGGCCGCAAACAATACATCCGGCGCGCCCTCGGTGTTCGCATCTATGCGGTTGACAATGCGCTCGCTCAGTGTTGCTGAAACACAATCGGCCTGAAAGCCCATCTCTGCGCCAGAAGTGGCGGGCGGCGCGAGATAAGCAATGGGCAACGTTTGGAGGCTCTGCCAATATCGCTGCGCTTCTTGCGCGTATTCATCCACTGTTTCGAGGATATCGTTTTGCCATTGCGCAAATTGCCGGTAGGGTAGAGGCTCTTGAACGAGTTCATCGGTGCGGCCGGCATAGAGAAGCCCAACTTCGCTTACCAACCTCTTCAAGGAATAGGTGTCGCAGCACAACGCGGGCAAAGCGAGCATCAGCAGCGCACGCTGGCTCGAGATGGGGCTTAAGAAGGCTCGCAGAACTGGCCCGTCTTCGAGCGAAGGACGAGTCTCCTGCTCCCGTTTTCGCACTGCGCTTACTGACGAGATCTCCGAATCTGCAGGCACTATATCCCAGAGCGGCTCGCTGGTCTCCAGAACAAACTGGAAGGGAAGCTTCATGCCAGACGTTCGCCGAAAGACGGTGCGCAGAATTTCATGCCGGTTCGCCACCTGATGGATGGCCTGCCGAAGTTTCCCAGGATCGATCGGCCCCTCCAACATGACCATTGCGACGCTTACGCTTGCGTGCGCTTGCAGCACATTCCAGGCATGCTTCTGCTGAGGCGATAACCAGAACGCAGTCATTGTCTCTTTCACTCGCCGGTACCCCCCATCTCAGATTGCGGGCTCATCAATTTCCTCAGTTGCGCGTACTTGTGCTGTTTCCGGCTACTCTCAACTTCGAGTCCTTTTTCTTTTCGCACCAGAGCCAGCGAATGCAGCCTGGCGTCCGGATTTGCGATTGCGTTGTTAAGTAGCGCTTCAAATTGTCCAGCTATTCGCCGCACCGATTCCCTGTCGAATAGTTCCGTGCTGTAAAGCCAATGCATGAGTGGACCCGAGGATGTTTCCTGTACAAATACGGCCAAGTCGAATTTCGAACTGGTGACCGGAATTTCAAACGAACTCGATCTCGAGACCGGCTAATTCCCGTGGTGGACGGGGAACGTTTTGCATAACAAACAGAACCTGCACAATCGGGTTGTGATTCAAGCCGCGATCCGGGCGCAAATCTTCCACCAGTTTGTCGAAAGGCACCTCCTGGTGAGCGTACGCACCGAGCGTTGTTTCCCGCACCCGTGACAACAGTTCGCGGAAAGTCGGATTGCCCGTCAAATCTATCCGGAGGGGCAGGAGATTGATAAAAAAACCAATCAGGTGCTCCAGTTCGGCGCGATTGCGATTGGCTACGTCGGTGCCTATGACAACCTGGTCCGCCGCGGACAAGCGGGCGAGCAGACAGCCAAAGATAGCCAATAAACTCATGAACGTGGTCGCGCCTGCCTGTTTGCTCAAACCAATCAAAGCGCTGCCGAGCTCACTTGAGAGCCGGATCGTTTCATAACTGCCGGAGAAGGTTCGCACTGCCGGCCGAGGGCGATCCATGGGCAGATTCAGCACCGAGGGCGCGCCTGCGAGTTGGCGACGCCAGTAGTCCAACTCTTTATCCAGTACGTCGCCGGCAAGCCAGTTGCGCTGCCAGACAGCATAGTCTGCAAACTGAATCTCCAGTTCCGGAAGCGACGGGGTCGCGTTTCCGGCGAACGCCTCATAGCACTGGCTTAGTTCGGCAAAGAAAACTCCCGCCGACCAGGCATCGCTGATGATATGGTGCATGGTCAACGAAAGCACATGCGCGTCGGAGCCTAGCTTGTACAATCGCGCGCGGAGGAGAGGTCCACGCTCGAGGTGGAATGGCTCAGCCGCCGCCGCGCTCGCAAGCCGCCGTACCTCGGAAGCCTGTTCCTCCGACGGTACAAAAGTCAGGTCCACTTCCTCCAGCGGAAGATTCAGGCAGGCACGTATGATTTGGATTGGTTGCCCGTTTCGCACCGCGAAGGTCGTTCGCTGCGACTCGTGTCTTCGAACAATTTCATTCAACGAACGCTCAAGAGCGCTAACACTCAAACATCCCTCGATTCGCCACGCGCGAACGATGTTATACAGGGGATTATTAGGGTCGAGTTGGTCGAGCACCCATAGGCGCTGTTGCGCATAGGAGAGCGGCAGATCCTGATTTCGTGGAACCGGGACAATGGGCGGTGCGGCAGCGGCCCGCTGCCCGTCCAACGCTTCGATTTGTAGCGCGAGTGCCGCCACCGTAGGCGCATCGAAAAGTCTTTGCAGCGGGACCTCCACTTTGAAGGTGCCCCGGACGCGGGAGATGATTTGCGTGGCAAGGAGGGAATGGCCGCCGATATCGAAGAAGTTATCATTGCGGCCGATGCGGGTGCGGCGCAGCACCTGCTCCCAGATACCGGTCAACGTTTGCTCGACCGGCGTTTGCGGTGGCTCATAGCTCCGCGTTCGGGCCGCAAACTCTTCCGGCGATGGCAGCGCCTGGCGATCCAATTTGCCATTGGCGGTTAACGGCAGCTTGGCCAGTACGACCATGCCGGATGGCACCAGATAATCCGGCACCCGCGCCTTCAGGTAGCGCTGCAACTCCTCCACCGTAACGTTCGACTCCGGGCCGATTGACAACATACGCCAGCAACTGCTTTTCGCCGCTTTCCGGCTGCTGCCGCACCGTGACCACGGCCTGCCGCACCCCGGGATGCTGCCCCAGAACCGCTTCCACTTCCCCCGGCTCCACCCGATAGCCGCGAATCTTTACCTGTTCATCAAACCGGCCCAGAAACTCCACGTTCCCGTCGGCCCCATAGCGCACCCGGTCCCCGGTCCGGTACATCCGCTCCCCCGGCTCCGACCAAATCGGCGACAAAGCGCTCCGCCGTCTGCTCCGGCTGCTCCAGATATCCCGCCGTTACACCTGCTCCGGCGATGTAAAGCTCGCCTTCCACACCCTCCGGCACAAGCTGCCGCTGCCCGTCCAGCACATAAATGCGCGTGTTGGCCAGCGGCCGTCCAATCGGAATGCTGCGCACTCCCCCACCCCGCCACTCGTAGTCCTTAATCCGCAGCAGCAAGGAACCAACGGTGGTCTCCGTCGGCCCATAGTGGTTAACCACTTCGCACCCGCCCCCCAAAGCCTCGATCCGCTCCAGCAAGGCTGGGGTCAGGGTTTCGCCCCCTAACACCAGAAAGCGGCGCGGCAGGATCTCACGCCCTCCGCCTGCGTCCAACAATGCCCGCAAATGCGAAGGCACAATCTTCAGCACATCCACCCCATGCTCACCGAAATACCGCCCCAGCGCCCGGCTGTCCGTCGCCGTCTCCGCCGGTATCACATGCACGCATCCCCCCGTCAGCAGCGCCGGATAAATGCAGGTGTTTCCCAAGTCCGCGCTCAGGGTGGAAACGGTCGCAAACTGCAGCCCCTCCACCGCCCCATCCCACTCCAGCTTGCGCATCACCGCATAGGCATAATTCACCAGATTCCGGTGCCGCACCTGCACTCCCTTGGGGGTTCCGGTGGAGCCCGAAGTGTAAATCACGTACGCCAGGTTGTCCGCCTGCGCCACCCGCTCTAAATTGCCCCCGGGCCGTCCGCTCCACTGTCCGCCGTCCTCGTCCACACACACCGTTGCGCCCGCAAACGCCGGCAGGTGCTGGCGCCACTTCGCTTCCGTCAGGAGCGCCGCCGCTCCACTCAACTGCTGCTGCAAGCGTTCCGGAGGATGCTGCGCATTCAGCGCCACATAGGCTCCCCCCGCCTTCAAAATCGCTACCACTCCCACCAGCAGTTCCACCGACCGCTCCAGGCACAAACCCACCCGACGGTCCGGCCCCACGCCCAGTTCCCGCAGATAACCCGCCAGCCGGTTCGCCCGCTCGTTCAGTTCCCGGTAGCTCAGCGTCAAACCTTCGCAACACACCGCCGCCCGTTCCGGCGTAAGCTCCACCTGCGCTTCCAACAGTTCGTGAAAACAGCGCTCGCGCGGATACTCCGCCGCCGTCCGATTCCACTCCACCAGCAACCGCTGCTTTTCTTCCTCACCCACCAGCGGCAGCCCGCTCACTCGCTCTTCCGGCTGCGCTAAAGCCGCTTCGAGCAACGTCCGGTACTGCTCCATCCAACGTTCCACCACCGGCCGCGACAGCCTGGAGGCATCGTAGTGAAAGGCCAGCCTGAGTTCTCCTCCACGCCGCTCGCACCTCAGCTTCAAGGTGTATCTTTCCCCCCGGCTTCCGCCTCCAACACCCTGAACCCCACACCCCCACACTGCTCCGCCGCGCCATACTCCTCGTACGAAAAGGAAAAAGGCGACAAAGATCTCTGATCGGCGCTGCAGCTGAAACAATCCTGCCAGTCACCTATCTCAGTCATCTGCCCACGAACACGGCATAACAAATCAGTAAAGCTGTCGTGCGTCTCGACCTTTGCCGCCAGCGGCAGTTTCTTTGCAAGCGCACCGAGAGCGGTTTTGAGTTCATCGTGATTTCGTCCGTCGTATTCACAACTGACACCCATATCCGCGCAGCCACTGTTGCGCGAAAGGAACAAGATCCAACAGGCCAGCAAAACATCGCGAACTGAAGCGTCTCTTTCCAGAGCTAAACGATCGAGCGGTGCCGCCGGCAACGTAGATGCTAATTGTCTGGATGAAAATGGACCTGAAGGATTTGATTCGAAAGGGAGCTGGAACTTTCGCCACGACTGAATGTCCGCTCTTCGGAGATACTCGCGCCAAAACTCGCGGCCTGCAGTCGCTTCCTCACTCTGGAGCAGCTCGTTCTGCCACTCAACAATGTCGGCATACTGCATTGCATCGCTGGTGAACGGATGTCCTGAAAGTTTCGCCCCGTAGGCGCGGCCTATTTCCGACACCAAAATCGCCAGGCTAAAGACATCCGCACATAGGGCTGGCAACCGCAACATCATCCAATGCCGATCCTGCGCGAACCTGGCCAAAAGGACTTTAAGCACCGGACCTCGATCAAGCGATTCAGTCCCCTGCAAAGCCAATAACTCATCCAGCGCCGGCGGTTCATTGGACTCGCGGCGATCCACCACCTTCAAATCGAAACCGCAGTCTTCAAGAATGACCTGAAAAGGCGTTTTCAACCCCGGTTGTCTTTGGAAAACCGTGCGCAGGATTTCATGGTGTTTCACTACCGCTTCGAGGGCTTCTCGAAGAATCGTGATCTCGAGCGGACCCGATAGTTCGATAGTGCACCACGACCAGCTGATGTCGCTGTCGCCGGCACGCGCCATCCAGATCCCGTCCTGTTGGGCGGACAACCGGAACGCTGCCGCATTTGCTGTTGAAGTATTCACAGGTCAGATCCGTACAATTCGCCTGGAACCGCGCCGACGAGGTGCCCTTGATTGACCGCGCCATCCTCGGGTTCGAGATACCATCGGTGCTGGAGTACGAAGCTACCGTTCCAGGGCACTTTGCCGGTTCCATAGTAATCGGATTCAATCACATCAACCCGCACCGCATCCTCGATCAGGTCTGCCTCGGTGTTCGCGATATCCAGCCAGAGTCGCGCAGTATAGGTTCCCTGGGTTAAGGTGAAGCTGGGGATGTCGCATACGAATATTTGCGGGCCTACTTGCTCCTCATCCGAACGCTCAGCCTCAAAAAGACTGTGCGCGGTGAAGATCCGCTGGCCGAAGGCGTTGTTGAATCCAAGTCCAATGTTGAACCTGGTGGTTGGCGACGGCAGGTCAAAGTGGATACGCACCTTCAGCCTGTCGCCGATACGAACTCCCTCATTGACCGGCCGGTTACCTTCTGTATAAAGCTCGACTTTTTTTAGCAGCTTGCCCACCCGCGAGATTCGGTCACGGGCATTCGACAGATCAAACACGTGGCCATCAGGGGTGCTGGCCGGTGCCAGACTGTTGAAATAGTAGGCCGATGCGTCTTTAATCTTGCCGTCAAAAACGAGCTTGCCGCCTGCCAGCACGATTCCGTGACGGCATAGATTTTCGATCGCCGCCATATTGTGGGACACGAACAACACCGTCCTTCCGGCGCGGCTGACGTCGTTCATCTTTCCGATACATTTCTTTTGGAATGCCAAGTCGCCGACCGCCAGGACTTCATCGACGATCAAAATCTCGGGTTCCAGATGCGCGGCGATCGCAAACGCAAGACGAACATACATCCCGGTTGAATAATGCTTCACCGGCGTATCAAGGAACTTTTCGATTTCGGAAAAGGCGACGATTTCGTCAAATTTGCGCCAAGATTTCCGCCCGCCGCATGCCGAGAATGGCTCCGTTTAAGAAAATGTTCTCCCGGCCCGTTAATTCAGGATGAAACCCCGTGCCCACTTCGAGCAGCGAACCGACTCGTCCGAAAATCTCTGCACGGCCCTTTGTCGGGTCGGTGATTCGCGAAAGGACCTTCAGCAAGGTGCTCTTGCCGGCTCCGTTTCGCCCAATGATCCCGACCACGTCGCCATGCTTGATCTCAAAGGATAGGTCCTTGATTGCCCAGATCGAATCCTCGCCTTGCGAATTCCCGTTCGGCTTACGCTTGAACGGATTGGTGACGCACTGGGTTAGCGTGTCACGCAGGGTTCGATATCGCTCCTGCTTTCCGACCTTATAGCGCTTACTAAGTCCTTCAGCACGAATTGCGATATTGCTCATGAGTCAAATCCTGTAGTTCGCCGCGTCCGCGGGCTATACGATATCGGCAAAGGTAGATTCCATTCGACGAAAATAGACCACTCCACCCAGCAGCAACAGCACAACCATCCCCGCCGAAACCCACACCAGGGGTCCCGGATTCGCCGCTTTCCCGAGCAAGGCCCAACGAAAGCCCTCGACCACACCCGCCATCGGATTTAAGCCGTAGAGAGCGCGCCATTTTGCCGGCACAAGGCTGCTGGGATAAACAACCGGCGTAGCAAATAACCACAACTGGGTCAGGAATGGAATCGTATAGCGCACGTCGCGGTACTGCACGTTCAGCGCAGACAACCAGAGGCCTATCGCCAAAGCGCTGGCCACAGCCAAAAGAATGAAGACCGGCAGGACCACAAGAGAGGCGCTGGGGACGATACCGTACTTCCAAAACAAGCCCAACAGCACCACGAAAGCGATTGCGAAATCCACCAACCCCGCGAGGATGGCCGAAAAAGGAATGATCAAACGCGGAAAGTAGACCTTCCTGATCAGGTTTTGATTGCTGACCAGGCTGTTGGCCGATTCATTCAAAGCGTAAGCGAACAGTTGCCATGGCAAAAGACCGACGTAGGCGAATACCGGATAAGGAATACCGTCGGAGGGAACCTTGGCAAAACGTCCAAAAAAGATACTGAAAACAACGGTTGCCAAAACTGGTTGCAAAATCGCCCAGAGCGCCCCAAGGGCTGTCTGCTTGTAGCGGACTTTAATGTCACGCCAAACCAGAATGAACAGTAATTCGCGATAATTCCACAGTTCCTTCAGGCGTAAGTCAAAACCTTTTCGAGGTTCGACAACTACCATGGAACCGTAATCCGCTCTGGTGAGTGCTGTCATTTTAGAAGGTCACCTGGCAAAACCCGTATGCGACTGTTACATTAAACCTGATTGTAAGGTTCGGGGACAGATTAAACCCCGGCTAAACCTCGTCAGAAGTAACCCTAAATACAGGAAACAGGTACTCAATGAACTTATTGCCGATCTACTAACGGCCTGCGTTTCAAACCCTTCAGTTTTTGACGGCTGACATGTTGAAATTTCTGATTTTCCATGACGCCTAACTCCTGCTCTTTCAAAGCCAAGATCTCGCTTACTTCGCTCAGGAGGAGACCAGGATTCGCGATTACTAATTCGATAACTGTCCGGAATCGCCGTGCCATCTTCGCAATCGTAGCGGCATCGAATAGGTCTGGATTATAAATCCAGGTTCCGGCAAGGCCCGTTTCGCGGTCCGCATGGAAGACGGCCAAATCGAACTTGGACGGCATTTCGAACGGAAAGCCGCTCAGCTCAATGCCCGGCAGTGGGCATCGGCTGCGCGGAGTGTTCATATGCACGAATAATACCTGCACCAAGGGATTTGTGCTCTTGCTTCGCTCCGGATGGAGTTCTTCCACCAGTTTGTCGAACGGCACATCCTGATGCGCATACGCCCCCAAAGTTGTATCTCGCACGCGTCCCAAAAGTTCTCTAAAGGTGGGATCGCCGGATAGATCGGTCCGCAGCGGCAAGAGATTAACGAAAAATCCGATCAACGCCTCGGTCTCCTGGCTGGCGCGCCCGGCGAGATCAGTTCCCAGAACGATGTCGGTTTGCGCGGTGTACGACAGAATCACGCATTGGAAAGCCGCCAGCAACGCCATAAAGGGGGTTACGCTTTCCTGGCGGCTGAGCCGGCTGATGCCTTCGGTCAACGCTTTCGAAATGGCGGCGCGCTCCATGGCGCCGCGGAAAGACTGGACCTCGGGACGCTCCCGATCCGTCTGCAGCAATAAAACCGGCGGAGCTCCACCGAGCCGTTTTCTCCAGTAAGCCAGTTGCTCTTCGAGAACCTCGCCCTGCAGCCAGTCGCGCTGCCATACGGCGTAATCCGCATACTGGATCGGCAATTCCGCGAGCGTCGAGGGGTGGCCCGACAAGGCGGCCTCATAAAACGCCGCCAGCTCCGACTCCACGATTCCAAGACTCCAGCCGTCGCTGGCAATGTGATGAGTGCTTACCAGCAGCACGTGGTCTTGCTCATGGAGCTTGAGCAGCAGAGCCCGGAACATGAGGTCGGACGCAAGGTGGAACGGCTTGGCGGATTCTTCCTCTACGATTCGGCGAGCCTCCGGCTCGCGTGCCAGAGCAGGCAGTGCGCTAAGATCGCGCATCTCGAGCGGAACGTTGGTCGCTGCTTGCACCACCTGCACCGCCAGATCCTCCTCGATCCGGTAAGTCGTCCTTAACACCTCATGCCGTTCCACAATGCAATTGAGAGCCGTTTGGATCGCTTCCGGATTCAAAGCCCCAATCAGCCGTACCGCCCAGGGAACGTTATACAGTGGATTGCCCGGTACCATCTGGTCAAGGAACCAAAGTCTTTGCTGAGCGAACGAAAGCGGCAGGGCGCCGGTTCTGCTGGCCCGCCTCATAGGCGGGGCGATGTGCCCATGGCCCTCATGCTTCCGCCGCTCCACCAATCGCGCTAGCGCGCCGACGGTAGGATTGTCGAACAGGGCGCGGACCGATAACTCCACTCCTGCGGCAGCCCGAACCCTGACTATTACCTGCGTGGCCGAAAGCGAATGGCCGCCTAGATCGAAAAAGTTGTCGTCCGTGCCGACATCGCTGAGTTTAAGTACTTCCGCCCAAATACCGGCTAGTACTTCTTCGAGAATCGTCTTCGCTGGGGCATACCCGCCGCGGGTGGCTGAGAAATCTGGAGCCGGTAGCGCCTTACGGTCCACTTTGCCGTTCGGCGTGAGCGGGAAACGATCCAAACAGATAAACACGGCAGGCGTCATGTATTCCGGCAGCCGTTCCCTCATCCACGCGCGCAACTCGTTGGTTTGCGGAGTGTCTGTCGACGCGGCAATATAAGCAATCAAGCGATCCTCAACGACGGCCGCGACGCAGGCCCCTACGGCCGGGTTGCGAGATAATACCGTCTCCACTTCACCAAGTTCAATGCGAAATCCTCGGATTTTGACTTGAAAATCGGAGCGGCCGACGTAGTGTACTTCGCCGTTGACTAAGATACGGGCGATATCCCCTGTTCGATAAATGCGGGCCCCTGGAACGAATGGATCAGGGAGAAAATTCCGCGACGTGAGGTCCGGCCTGTTCAAATAGCCCAGAGCCACGCCATCGCCCCCGATATACAAGTCGCCTCGAACGCCAAGCGGCATCGGCTGCAAACGCGAATCCAGGACGTACATCGTGGTATTGGCAATGGGGCGGCCTAAAGATGCAATCCCGGCAGGAGCCGCTTCCAGACGGCAGACGGAAGACCAAATAGTCGTCTCCGTGGGGCCATACATGTTCCAGAGCTGGCCGCAACGTGCGATCAACCGCGCTGCCAAATCCTCCGGAAGCGCTTCGCCGCCGCATAGCGCTTTCAAATTTTCAGTGCCCGTCCACCCCGCGTCCATGAGCATCCGCCACGTGGCGGGGGTCGCCTGCATGACGGTGGGCCCATAGCTCAGGAGCAGATCCAAAAGGCGTGTTCCATCGGCCGCTTCCTCCGAAGAAGCGATCAACACGGCAGCGCCGCTCACCAGAGGCAGATAAAGTTCGAGTCCCGCGATGTCGAAGGAAAGAGTAGTGACAGCCAACAGCTTGTCCGTCTCAGCCATCCCCGGCTCGCGCTGCATGCTGATGAGAAAATTCACCAGATTCCGGTGAGTGATCTGAACGCCTTTTGGCGTTCCTGTCGAACCGGAAGTATGGAGCACGTAGGCACGGCTCTCTGCATTCACGGCGACGGTCGGATTATGCCGTTGCTGAGTATCGAATTGCTGCAAGCTTTCGTCGGTCAGCACGAGTTGTGCACCGGAATCTTTGAGAATAAAGGCGATTCGTTCGGCGGGGAAATCAGGATCGATCGGGACGTAGGCGGCGCCCGATTTTAGAACGCCTAGCAAGCCAGCCACCATTTCAACGCCGCGAGTCATGCGAACGCCGACTAATCCGCCAGGACCGACACCCTGATTCCCCAGTCCGTGAGCCACCTGATTCGCCCAGCAGTTTAACTCTGCATACGTGAGCGAACGGGCGCCATCGGCGACTGCGGTGCGTTCGGGTACCCGCGCCGCCTGGCGTTCAAACAGCTGGTGCACGCACAGTTCGCGCGGATAGCGCCGGGCCGTGGCGTTGAAGTCGAACACTAACTTTCGACGTTCTTCGGAGGTAAGCAAAGGCAGTTCATTGATGCCTCGGCCGGGGTCCGCAACGACCGCGTCGAGCAGTACGCGGTAATGCCCCAGCAGCCGCTGAATGGTTACGGCATCGAACAAGTCGGTCGAGTACTCGACCATGCATTCCAAACCCTCGGGCCTTTCAATCACGAACATGCTCAAGTCGAATTTCGAGGTTTGATTGTGAATCGTGATTCCTTTAAACTCGACGCCGGCACGGCTCACCACAGGGCGCTGCGCATTCTGGAGTACCAGAAGAACCTGTACCAGCGGATTCGAGCTGAGATCACGATCGGGAGCCATTGCTTTCACCAGTTCCTCGAACGGAAGGTCTTGATGGGAGAAAGCTCCGAGTGCCATGGCCCGGACTCGCTCGCAGTAACTCACGGAAACTCGGGTTACCTCCGACGTCGGTATGCATTGGCAGGGTATTGATGAAGATGCCGATAAGGTCTTCGACTTCCGCCCGTGTCCGGTTCGCAACCACCGTGCCAACCACGATATTGTTCTGCCCGGTATAACGATGAAGCAGCACTTGGAACGCGGCCAGCAGCGTCATGTACAGAGTCGCGCCTTCACTCTGGCCAAGCACTTGCAGTCCATTTAGCAGGTCGGTGGGAAAGGTGACGGTCTCTGTTGCTCCGCGATAACTTTGTGTTGCCGGGCGCGGCCGGTCAGTCTGGATTTCGATCCTCGCCGGCGCGTCCGCGAGCTGTTTCTTCCAGTAATCGAGCTGCTCTGCCAGCGGGCCGCTGGCAAGCCACTCTCGCTGCCACACGGCATAGTCGGCGTACTGAATCGGCAATTCAACCAATGTCGAGGGCCGGCTTTCGAGAGCTTCTTCATAGAGCGTGGCGAGTTCCTCCACCAGCGGCCGCATCGACCAGCCATCCGTGGCACTGTGATGGATATTCAGCAGCAGAATGTGTTCACGCTGGTCGAGACGCAACAGCAGGCCGCGCACCAATGGCCCGCTTTCGAGAACGAATGGCCTTTGTCCCTCCGCGATGATCAAGCGTCGCGCCTCCGCTTGCCGTCGATCCGCCGGCACGTCGGAGATATCGACCACGGGAATATCAATCGTCAGCTCGGGCGCAATCACCTGCACGGGACGGTCGCCGTGTAAGCGATAGGTTGTGCGCAGTATTTCATGCCGGCGTATGATCCCGTTGACCGCACTCTTTATGCAATCGGGGTTCAGAGTGCCGGTCAACCGCATCGACATGGGGAAATTAAATTGCGAGTTCTCCGGCTCCAGCTGGTCGAGAAACCACAAGCGTTCCTGCGCCGAGGAAAGCGGCAGCGGTTTATTCCGGGCATGCCGGGGTATGGCTGCGAGCTGCCGCGACGGCCCTGCAGCGTCGATGCCGGCTGCCAGCATTTCCAGCGACGGCCGTTCAAAGACGCTCCGCAGGGGCAGGTCAATGTTCATCGCCACTCGCACCCGGGAGACCACTTGAGCGGCAAGCAGAGAGTGTCCACCCAAGGAGAAGAAGTTGTCGCCCACGCCGATTCGCGGGAGGTGCAGCAGCGCGGACCAAATTTCCGCCAATCGCAGTTCAGTCGGCGTCTGCGGAGCTGAGTACTTAGCAGCGTCATGCACAAACGCCGGCGTGGGCAATGCTTTCCTGTCGATCTTCCCGTTCAGCGTGAGTGGAAATTCGTTCAGAAGCACGAACGCGGACGGAATCATGTAGTCGGGCAAAGTCTTCCGTACACTTTGTTCCAGGGTCGCCGGAAGCAGAGTCGCGCCGGGTCTGCCAACTACGTAAGCCACCAAACGAGCTACGCCAGGCCGGTCTTCACGAACCGAAACGACGCTTCGCTCGACGCCCTCGCACCGGTCCAGCGTGGTTTCAATCTCCCCTAGCTCAATACGAAAGCCGCGCAGCTTGACTTGATAATCCAACCGTCCGAAATATTGCAGGTCGCCGCTCGGCAACCACCGGCACCGATCCCCGGTCCGATACATGACGGCGCCAGGCGATGCAGCGAAAGGATTGGGCACAAACCGTTCTTTGGTTAGCGCCGCGCGCCCATAATAGCCCCGCGCCACCCCGTCGCCGGCGATATATAGTTCGCCCGCCACCCCGACGGGAACCAGTTTAAGATGCGGATCGAGCACGTAACACTGGGTGTTGGCAAGAGGCTTTCCGATGGTTACCTGACCACCCGGCGCGATCAGCGCGAAGGTTGCATAGGACGTTTCGGTGGGACCATACAAGTTGTAAACCTTGCCCGCCGAGGTGGACGCGTAGAGCCGATCCGGTAACGCCTCCGGCACAGCCTCGCCCGCCATGTTCAACGTTTGCACCGAAGCAGGAATGGCGTCGATGTCGAGTAACTCAGCCATCACAGAAGGCACGGCGTTGATCAGTGTCACCTCGTTGCGCGCCGGGAGAACCTCGAGATCGAGCGCTGTTTCGGCAACAATGAGTTTGCCTCCAGCGCTCAAGGTGACGAACATCTCGAACATGGAGACGTCGAAACAAATAGATGTTGAAAAAAGCACGCCCGATAGTTCTGAAGGGCTGAATACCTCGCGCGCCCAATGGATGAACGTCACCGGCGTGCGATGCTCGATCGCTACACCCTTCGGCCTTCCGGTCGATCCTGAAGTGAACAGGATGTATGCCAGATTCGCGGACCGTGCCTGGGTAACGGGATCGTCAACCGGTTCCTTGCTCATCGCCGGACCATCTGCGTCGAGGTAGATAGTCCGCCCCGCAAATGCCGACAGCTGACTTTCGAAACCTCTTTGTGTCAGGACGATCGGTGCGTGTGCATCTTCGAGAATCCCGGCCAGGCGCTCCGGCGGGTAATTCGGATCGAGCGGGACATAGGGACTGCCGGATTTGAGAATCCCCAAAATGCCAGTTACTAACTCAGCCGTGCGGGCACCGCAGATTCCAATCGGCACATCGGGTCCGGCGCCGTGGCGCATCAGATAGTGTCCAATCTGATTGGCGCTCGCGTTTAGCTCCCGGTAGCTGATCCTTCGCTCACCATCGACCACCGCCGCGGCATCCGGCGTCCGCTTCGCTTGCGATGCCACCAGATCGTGGATACAGACATCGCGAGGATAATCCGCCGCCGTATCGTTAAATTGATCCAGTATCCGGCGGCGCTCCCGCTCGTCGAGGAATTCCAGTTCCGAGAGCTGCTTTTCAGGGTGCTCCGCAATGGCTTCGAGCAAATTCTGAAAATGTCCGAGCATGGTTCGGATGGTGGCGGCGTCGAATAGATCCGTGTTGTATTCGACGCGCAGCTGCATGCCGTCGGTTTCATGGGTCGCAAACCAGGCCATGTCGAATGCAGAGGTCCCTTGATGCAGCGGCAGGCGTTCCAAACTCAGCCCTGGCAACTGCAGTGCTTGCTGTTCGGCGTTCTGCAGCGCGAATAAAACTTGAAAAACAGGCTGGTAGCTTAGGCTGCGTTCCGGCTGGAGTTCCTCCACCAGTTTTTCGAACGGGATGTCCTGATGAGCATAAGCGCTCAAGGTAGCTTCCTTGACGCGCCCCAGCAGCTCGCGAAATGGGGGATTACCGGAAAGATCGGTTCGCAGCGCCAGCGTGTTCACAAAGAAACCGATCAAACGCTCAATCTCGGTGTAGTTCCGGCCGGCGATCGGGGACCCGACGACAACATCCTGCTGCCCGGAATAACGGCTGAGAAGTATTTGATGCGCGGCCAGCAGCGTCATGAATAACGTTGCGCCCTCGTTCTGGCTAAGAATGGTCAGCCTTTGCACCAGCTCGCGGGACAGGAGCTGCGTCTCCGTGGCGCCTCGATATGTCAAGAGGTTGGGGCGTGGCCGGTCGGTCGGCAGCTCCAGCAGCGGCGGCGCTCCGGCGAGTTGCTGCCGCCAATAGGAAGCTTGCTTTCCCAGTTCTTCGCCTTGCAGCCAGGCGCGCTGCCAAACCGCAAAATCCGCGTACTGAACCGCAAGTTCTGGCAGCGGCGAAGGCTCACCACGCACAAAGGCCGCATACAGCGCCTCCAGCTCCTGGGCCAGTATCCCTGCCGACCAGCGATCGCCTGCGATGTGATGAATCACGATCAGCAGCACATGCTGATCATTCGCTGCGCGAAGCAAAAATGCGCGCAGCATTGGATCGCGGGCCAGATCGAACGGCCGCTTCGCGCGCTCCAGCGCCCATCGCTGGATCTCGTCCTTGCCTGTCATCGGCGGACAAATGCGAGAGGTCAGTCACCTCAAGTTGGCAATTGGAAGGCGGCGTAATCAGCTGGATGGGTTGCCCGTCCAACTCGTGAAATGTAGTGCGGAGCGCCTCGTGCCGCCTTACGACTTCATTCAGGCTCCTTTCGAGAGCATTCACTTGCAATGGACCACGGATGCGCGTCATTTGCGGAATGTTGTACAGCGGAGTCTCGGGCTCAATCTGATTGATGAACCACAGCCGCTGCTGGGCGAAAGAAGCCGGCGCGGGTTCGCTGCGTCCCTGTCTCTTCACCGGGGGCGGTCGCAACAGGCCAGTTTGCGCCCGCCGCGCCGATTCGATAAGCGCTGCAAAGCCCGCCAGCGAGGGTTCTTCGAACATCGCTCGAAGCGGCATCTCCACGCCGAGAGCTTGTCGCACGCGCGAAATAACCTGCACACCCAGGAGCGAATTCCCACCGAGTTGGAAAAAGCTATCCTGACTTCCGGGCTGCTCGATCCGCAACAAGGAAGCCCAGATACCGCTAAGGATTTCTTCGCTCGCGGTTCGCGCTTTTAAAACGCCTGTCTCGGTGTTCGTCCGCGCGAATCGGGTTTGGACGGCACTCGAAATGGCTTCAACCCCGCCCAGCTCCCGTGCGATTTGCATTAAATCCGTTCGTGCCGGGCCCGGAGCGGCAAACGCCAACGTCGTCTCCGGCTGCGGGATGGAGGTTTCGGCCGCTCCTCTCTGGTCAGCAACTCGGGCAAATGCGGCAGGAGAACCGATAAACAGTGCCGCCGTTGGCATACTCGCGGGATGGCGGCCCCATGCCTTCTAAAAAGTCCGCAGCCGGTCGGTTCTTCGGTGTGGCGGCGAACCGCACGTCCACCCACTCCAGCCCACGCTCCACTGCTACTTCGCCCAACTTTGCCAAAAGGCGGTGCTCAACTCTTCGTCCCAGTGCGCGGCAGCTCATGAGCAGCGTATCCACTGTTAGCGCATCGGCCTGCGCGGCAAATATTGCCGCGCCGACCAGGCCGTAGTCTCCGAATCGGTCGGTCACTTCCACAACGAGGCATTCGCTCCCTGCCTCGCTTAACCGCTCGATTTCGGTTTCGGTGCGCCGTATCGTCGTGCAGTTGAACTGATTCGTTCGCTGGGTCAATTGCGATACGCGCGCCAGGTCTTCCGACTGCATCCGTCGAATGACAATTTTCAGCTCCAGCCCGCGCAGAAACTCTTCCAGGCTGCCCGCACCCGCGCGTGATTCTCCGCGTTCGCGCTCCTGGTCATAGAAATCGCTGCGCCGGCGATCTTCACTCGTGGCATTCCAGTGATCGAACGCCCAGAAATGGCGCAGAACAGCTGGTATTCGTTCAGAATCCGACGGCAGTTCGAGCACCAGCACTCCGGGGCAATTCGCTCGCACCTCCGCACACTCCAGCGGATTGTCGTCGACCAGAATGAAGCTGTCCACACCCACACGCAGCTCCCGCGCGAGATCTCTCAAATTCTCTGATTTCGGCCGCCAGTTCAATCGCGACGCAACCAGATCCTTCTGCTGTATCAGCATCCCCGGATTGATCTCGAACACAGCCGCAACATCCGCCTCGGCATTCTTGCTGACCAGGCACAGCAACATGCCTGCTTCACGCTGCTGCAACATGAATTCCTGAAGAGCCCGGCGCGTCGTGTCAACCTCGACACCGGCGGCCCCTTCTTCTCCACACACCCCTTTCCAGAGCGTGTTGTCGCAATCGAGCGCAATCACCTTGTAAGGGGCGCTTCGAATCCCGTGAATCCTGCGCGCCGCCATGGAGGCAAGCGCTACAAAAAAAGCCGGGGTGTAAGGGATGGCTCCCAGCCCTTCCGCGTATTCGTCGCGGTAATCGTCCACAGGATACAAGTTCAGAATGTCTGCCGAGCCGATCAGGTGGATACCCGGCTGCCCGGCCAACTCCGCAGCGAGTACCTGCTCGCCGGCTTCGTCCGATGGCGGGCATATGCAAAGGATGAACTGCGCGGTGCCACGCGCGGCCGCGGTCTTCAGGGATTGCGCCAGTTCCCGTGCCTGACTTACCGAATCAAGGCCGTTCCGCCACTTGAAAAAAACCAAATTGAAGCCGTCGCGGTTGCTCGCCAATAAGCTGGAGGGGTCCAGCAGCTGCTGAAACACCTGATCGAACGGCGCGAATTCAATGCTTGAAGGCATCCGGAGTTGCTCCATCCAGAATGCAAGCGGCTCTTCGAGCGGCTCCACCGTGAAGTTCGCGGCGATGGCGATCGTCTGCTTACGCTGGGCCTGACGATGCTCGGCAGCGCGTTCGAGCAGCGCGTTCGAAATGCCGATTTGCTCGATCCTGGTTTCGGGCGTCTCGACCATGCACCGCAGCACGCCGGCAACGCTCGAGAGCAGATTCTCTATCGTGCGGCGCTCGAAACGATTGGCCCGATATTCACATTCGATCTGCAGACCACCTGCCGTCTCGGTCGCGATGAAGCGCAGGTCGAGCAATGCCACCTGGGTATCGAAACCGAAGTGTTCCGCTGCAAAGTCGCGACCGTTCCTCGCTATTGCGGGAAAGCTTTGCAGCAGCAGCGCGACGTTGAACAGCGGGTTGTCATTTGCTGTTCGTTCCGGGTTGATGTCGGCCACGATGCTGGCAAACGGGCAGTCCTGATGGGCAAACGCCCCCATCACGGCAGCCGTTTCGGCGTTCAGCACGTCCAGCGCGTTCTGCGAGTCCGCCAGCGGATTCCGCAGAGGTAATGGATTGACGAAGCAGCCAATCATGCGTTCAGTTCCACTCAGGCTGCGATTGCTGGCGATGGTGCCGAGAAGAAAGTCAGCCTGGCCGGACCATCGGTAGAGCACGATGCGCACCGCGGCCGCCAGCACACTAAATAGCGTTGTCCCGTTTGCCCGGGCAAATACTTGCAGTGACCTAAGCGACTCTGCTGGAATCGTTGTCGAAAGCTGGTGCCCGCGGCGATCAAATGCGGAGATCGGCGCAATATCTTCGGGCAGAAAAAGGGCTGGAGGCGCGCCCTTGAGAACCCCGCGCCAATACTCAAGCTCGCTTTCCAGGCGCGAACCATCCATCCACTCGCGCTCCCAGGCCGCGTAGTCGGTGAAGTGCAGGTCCAGTTCGCCAAGCGGGCTGGTCCGGCCGTCGGCCAAAGCATCGTAAATCGTGATGAGTTCATCCAGCAGAATGCTGCCTGTGAATCCGTCGCTGACGGCATGGTGTATAGCCATGCAGAGCAGGCAGTCGTCGGGAGTAAGCCGAACAAGCCGCGCACGGAGCACCGGGCCATGCTCCAGGTCGAATGGCTCGCGGACGGTCTCAAGCGCCAGCTTCAGCGCAGCCCGCTCGTTCGCATTGGCGTCCAGGGCGGATAAATCGCTTACCGGAATTCGTAATGGTGTGACCGGTTCAACAACCTGAACCGGGCCGTCCCCTCGCCCGGCAAATCGCACCCGCAGGATTTCGTGACGGCGGCGCAGTTCATTCAGGCTGCGCTCCAGCAGCGACGAGTCTAGTTTGCCGTGAATGCGGAAAATGCGCGCCGTATTGTAAAGCCCGGTGCCGGGATGCTGCTGCTCCAGCAGCCAGAACACCTGCTGCGAATGCGACAACGGGAACTCGCGCCGGCCTGGCACCCGAACCATCGCAGCCCCACCCGGCCGCAATTCGTCTATCACGGCGGCAAGGTGGGCCACCGAAGGGTCTTCGAAGAAAGCCAGCAGGGGAAGATCTACATGCAGCACTTCGCCCACACGCGCAATGACGTCCATAGCATTCAGCGAATCGCCGCCGATGTCGAAGAAATTGGCGTCAGTCTCCACATGGTCCAGACCAAGCACATCTGCCCAGATTTTCGCGACGGCGTCCTCGGATACGCTGCGGCCGCCGGATGACATGAGCGCGCTCTGAGCTTCGCTATTGTCTGACTGTATGGTCATTTGGATTTATTGTGCTGCTACGGGTTTGCATTCCTGCCCGGCATCCGAGAGGCGCGGGTAATCGATTTTTCCGTTAATTGTTCGGGGCAGTTCCGTCACGCCGATCACGTGTACTGCCGCTCGCGGCAGATCGAAAATCTGGCATACAGCGTCCCTAACACCTTCGGCCGTTCCGCAGTTCTCCGCCGCGACCATTAGCAGATCATCCCGTCCAAAGCATGCAACCGCCAAGTTGAGCCGGCGCGACAGGACACTCTCCACTTCATCGAGGTTAAAGCGCTTGCCAAACAGCTTCAGGAACCGCTTCAGCCGCCCGGTGATGTAAAGATAGCCGTCGGCGTCTTCTCTCGCCAGATCGCCGGTCCGCAATATGCCTTGTAACTCGTCGCCTTTAGCAAGGTCCTCGCGGCATTCAGCATAGCCCATCATCACGTTGGGACCCATGTAAATGAGTTCTCCTGTCTGCTGATCCACCTTAAGCATGCCGCCCGGCACGGCCACTCCGATCGAGCCCACCTTTCTGCCGAGTTGTTCAAATGGCACATAAGAGATCCGCGCCGTCGCCTCAGTCTGGCCGTACATGACAAAGAATTTCCACCCGCGCGCTAACGCCAGTTCATGCATCTGCAGGACATGACGTTCATCAAGTTTCCCTCCCGCCTGCGTCAGCGTCTTCAGTGACGAACCTTTCTTCTTTAGCAGCCCGGTTTGAAGCAAAAGCTGATAAGTGTACGGCACGCCGGCGAAAGACGTGCAGCCGTATCGGTCAACCGCGTCCCAAAACTCCCGGCGTACCACCGTATCTTCGCTGAAGACAATGGCAGCGCCCGCGTGGAGGTGACTATTGATAATCGATAGCCCATACGAATACGGCATTGGCAGCGACGTAATCGGCCGCTCCCCGGGTGTCAATTGCAAATACTGCGCGATGGAAGCTGCGTTCGCCTCCAGGCTCCTCAACGGGAGCCGGACCAGCTTCGGGCTTCCCGTGGATCCCGAAGTGTTCAATAGAAGCGCCAAATCAGGGTGAATTTCAATGTCATCGGGTCTCTCTCTCTCAAACAGACACCATTCCCCGAATCCGCTTTCCCGGTATCCCTCGCCACGCCACCCGGGCGTCCCAGCAAAGACCCAGTCGGGCCGATAAGCGGCTAAAAAATCACGCTGCAACTCGCTGTTTAGGTTGGCATCGAGAAGGATCAGAGCTGCGTCGCTATTCAACGCCGCCAGGTACGCTGCGAGGCACTCATATTGATTACTAGCAAGCAGCAGCCCTAGAGACTTCCGGCCCAAGCGCGGCAGCGCAGCCTGAATTCTGGCTACATCATCCCGTAACTGGGCAAAACTCCACAGCTTGCCGCTTCGGGCGTCGATCGCAGCCAGCGATTCATCGCGCTGTGTCACCTTCCAAAATTCCATCGCTCATGTTACTCAAGTAACTCAAGGCCGCGGTTGGACCTCTTGCACAGCAGTGGGTGCAATATACACTTGTCCCGCGACAACGGTCAAGCCCGGGCTAAAATGGCTTATTATACAATTTGGGGTTGGGACTGTCCCCGTTCGGATCAGGCTTGGTGACGAACAATTTCGGGGTATCGGAGTGTGGGATGAACAATAGCAACTCAGACGCAGCGGTTCGGCTGCCGCGAACATACGACGCGAAGCTGCTCATGCGCGATCTCCAGATTTTGCGCGATGTCCCGTCCGCTCCCCAACCGGGCCCCTATCACAAGGGCGAATGGACCGGTATAGCGCTGCATTCCATGGGAGGCAAAGACTCGGTCTTTCCCAGTTCGCCCGGCATGGACCGCTACGAGGAAACCGAGAGTTTGCGGCGAACTCCCTATTTCAAGCAGATACTGGATGAACTGGAGTGCCCGAAAGAGGTCGTTCGAATTCTTTTTCTGCCACCGGGCGGCCACATCAAAGACCATTTTGACTTTCATACCAGTTTCCAATTCGGGCTTGTTCGCCTGCACATCCCGATACTTACCGATCCGGATGTGGCCTTCGTAATCGATGGCAATCGGATGAATTGGAAAGCAGGGGAACTATGGTATGGCGATTTTTCGAGAGTCCATTCCGTCAAGAATGACAGCCAGATCGTTCGCGTTCACATTGTCATCGACGTTCAGATCAACGATTTCCTGCTGAGCCTGTTCCCCGACGATTTCGTTGCGCGGCGGCGCGCCGAAGGGATCTCGATGACGCGTGAGCCCATCCCCGCTTCCGAAGCCGAGCTGCGGCGCCTGGTTTGCGACTTCCGCATTCCCGGCGAGTTCATGCCAATGTTCGTAATCGGGAAATCTCTCTTCTCGCTGGCGAAAGGCGCTCTGGCTTCTGTCCGATTAATAGATGGCAAGTTAACGGCGCTGGTGAACAACGAACCGGCATTCCGATTGGATCGCATATCCGGTAACACCTTTGCCATCGCCGGTGTGCCTCCTGGCATCACTTTGGAGTTTCAGGAAGAGAATCATATCGTCCGCGCAGTGCTGCTGAACCTGAAGGGTCTGCCTAAGGATCTTTATTCGGCCCGGCTTGGAAAGTTTCAGGGACCGTCCATCGTGGACAGACAGGTGACGCTGCCGGTGCTCTCCGCCGACGCGCTTTTGGCCGCCAACGCCACGGGCGTGCTGTAAAGCGGGTATTTTGTTCAGCGAAGCATGGGCGAATGCTTGCCACCGATGAAGATCTTCCATTTAGTTCCCGACCTCAATTACGGAGGGCTTCAAGAAGTTGTGCGGAGACTCGCTCTTTGCCAACTGCGATCCGGCCACTCCGTGAGAATTGGGTGTTGGACTAACTCGAGTAACCACCCGGAGGCTGAACGCGAATTGGAGCAGGCAGGCGCTGGCATCGTCTACCTGCGGCGCGCACCTGATGGCACTTTGTCGTTTCATCGACGGTCGCTGTTGCGGATGCTTAAGAGTTACCTGGGTAGGCAGAATGCAGACATCCTGCATGTCCACAACCCCTTCGACTACTACCTGTATGGAGCGATCGCGGCCCGAATGGCGGGCGGGACAACGATTGTGCAGACCCTTCATGCGACTGTGATGTTCGACCTGGCCGCGAGAAGATCCGCCGGCGCTGGCCGCTTGAAGGTGGCGCGCACCAAGGCGAAATTCTGGGCCGCCGCCATGTTGACGGACAAGGTTGTTTCGGTCTGCTCGGAATCGGAGGTCATTCTGCGCAGCATATTCACTCTACCCGGTAAGAAACTGTGCGCGATAGACAATGGCATAGAATTGGCTCCATTTCTAGCGGTGCCCGCCCGACCTCTTCGGAATGAGATCGTTTTCGGCGCCGTGGGACGAATGTCATTCGAAAAAAATCACCGCGTACTGATAGATGCGTTCGCGCTGGCGCGCCGCAACCACGGCAATATCCGCCTCCGCCTTCTCGGAAGCGGACCTCTTGAACAAAAGCTGCGGGAACAAGCCGTTCATCATGGCTTGGGCGATTTGGTGGAGTTTTGCGGCTTCAGCCACGATGTTTCCGGGTTTTTAGCGGGCTTGGATGTCTTCGTGTTGCCTTCCATCAGCGAGGGTCTGCCTTTAAGCTTGCTCGAAGCCATTGCTTCCGGTCTTCCGGTAGTCGCCACAAAGGTGGGCGGAGTTCCGCAAATCGTCCACAACACGGATAGCGGTTGGTTATGCGAGCCGCAGGACACCGCCGCTCTTGGGGCAGCTTTGGAATCGGCGATCGCCTGCTCAGACCGAAAGAACAAGGGCGAACGAGCCCGGCATCTGGTGGCGGAGCACTATGCGGCCGAGCGAATGAGTCGCGATTATGATCTGCTCTATCGACAGCTATTGGGTTAAACAGTTGTCGTCTCAACTCGAGATAAGCAGCACACTCTCGCCTCCAGCATTACGCTTGACAATAAACTGCAGATCTCTCCGCCTCAGGGGGGCGGGTACCTCGGAGACCGCATGCCTCAAAGCCCTCAACAGCCGCGTCCACCGCGTACGCCTCTCCCCGTCGGCTACCGCCAAGGGATCATCACGGCGATTACCGTCCTTCTCGGGTTCTCTCTCCTTTTTTTGCGCTATTGGGACTTTGAACTGCCAGGAGCCTGGAGTGTTTCTTCAGCGATCGCTGCCGTCTTGATGGCGTTGTCTATCGCACTGCAGATGGTGGCATTGTGGAGATCGTTGCAGATTAAAGATGACGATGAACACGAGTACGCCAAGACTCTGCGCTGGTTTCTCTCATCCGCCGTGGTGCTGCTGATAGCCGTTGCTCTCGCATGGCTATCGTTGTCCCACTTTCTCAAATTTTGAATCGGCAGTCCGTAATCGGCTCTGTAACTATCGCTCGGCGCTGACGAGCATCATCAAGCTCGGAGCCACAGTACAGAGGCCGCGGGATGCAGCCTGCCAAGCGGAGCCGTCGGCATAAGTCAGCGAATCCACGTCGACGGATGTCACCGCGGTGAAGCTGTTTAGAGAAAGGTCACTGGAAGCGTGCCCGTTTCCTTTAATGTCCAGGACGACGGTGACCTCTTTGGCGAGATCAGGTGCAGACGATGCGCGCACCAGGGGAATGGCTTTCCACTTGTCACTATAGCCGTGGACGGTGAGTTGCACCTTCACGATTTCCCGCGGGTTGGGATTGGTCATGATGAGGTGGATTCGCTGCACGGAACCAGTTAACGGAATGCCGTCGTTTGACCCTGGGCCGTATTCGACTTTCCTCTGGAGAAAGAACGATCCATGATTGACCTGCAGCCCGATGGGGCAGCGGTCCATGGAGTAGGGATAAAGGTTCAACGATTGGCTATTGGAAGATACGCCGTAAAGGTTGCGATGCAAGACGGTGTCTTGTCCCATAGCGCAAGTAGTCGCGAGCACGATAGCGAGCGGCAGAAGGCGGATGGGTTTCATGTTTGCCCCCAGGGTCGTACAAACGATGTAAACACGGTACTCCGCTTGATTTTTCGATACAAGGCCTGGCCCGGCGTCATGCTCTCAAATCCCTGCTCATCGCATTCACCCCGTACAACAGCAAACCGCTGCAGCAAGGTTACTTAAGACTAGAAGATAGTACCCCCTCCCCAGGGTCGACTCCCTCGGCTAAGTCGAATGGACTGTGTGATTTCCAGTTTGCGATCTAAATTTCAACCGAGCGCTGGTGGGGCAAAAGCATACCCCGGCGCCTGAGTAGTTCAAAAGTGATACTGCCATAACGAGACGCCTTCATTACGATTAGGCCAGTCGATGCCTCGGAGTTCTTCCGCGCGTCGCCCGATGAAGTTCAACCCACAGGAATGAGGTGTAACAATGCGTTTTCTTCCGACATGTGCCCTGCTGTTGTCTCTCTCTGCCGTACCTGCTTTCTGCCAGAGCAACAGCGCCGCCAACACCAACTCCAACACCGTGCTGCCTGCGAACGCAAACGACGCGTCCGTCGACTACGCCGCCCTGCGTGAGCGCCTGGCGGAGCAGAACAAGGTCCTGACCGATCAGGTCAACACCCAGCGCGCCATCGTCAAGAAGAACCAGGAACTGCTGAAAGAAGCGCAGAAGCTTGACGCCTCCAACAAGAAGCTGTTGGAGGAGAAGAAGAAGCTCGAGACGGAGAATGTAGACCTCGAGAAGCAACGCCAGGCTCTGAAGGCTTCGCAGCCCATGGTAACGGCTGAGGTCTCGAACTAAGCACCAGCCGGCGTGCTTTCATGCCGTAATTCACCGAGCTTACCAGTTGGAAGCTCGGGGAGCGTGAGGGCTGCCTACGGCGGAGTAGTTTCAAGTAGAGGGGCCACCCTACCTCAAACCTGGGCAGTCGTACTTTGGGACTGCTGATGGCAAAAGCCACAGCAGTCCCAATGCCATTTCAGGCACCTGAGTTCAGGAAGCCGGCGATCTTGCCCGCTCGATCAAATCTGCGTCTGCACTTAAGGCGATGTTTTTCATACGTTCACCCGTACACGAACGCAGTGTAACCAATTGCGCCCACGGCGGATGTTTGGGAGATGTACAATTCCCCCTGCTTCCGGGAACACCGGATAGTCAAAATCTACCGATGCGTGGATAGCCAATGAATCGCAGATCATTACTCAAGCTCGGCGGACTCTTCGCCGTGGCCTTTCCAGCGCTCGCCTTTCAGGAAGAAAAGAGCAAGCTAAAGATCACTGGAGTGCGCCTGGTTCGCACCCGGGCCAGGCGTCCTGTGCCCACGTACACCCCGGCTCCAGGATCGTGGTCGACGGGTGGTGTGGAAGTTGCCAACCCTATGTCGATTTACCCGAAGTACAAGGCCACCCGGTCGCTATGGAACCCTGACCCGGGAAAGTTCGAGGGATTTTATGTCGAGATTTCTACCGACAAGGGAGTGACGGGATACGGGTACGGTGGGGCGGGCGGCGGCGCAGTTGTTGAACAGCACCTGGTGAAGTTGCTTTTGGATGAAGATCCGTTCGATGTTGAACGGCTCTGGGACATCATGTATCGCGCTACCCTGCCCTACGGGCAGGCCGGCATCGCGATCAACGCCATCAGCGGGGTCGATCTGGCCCTTTGGGATCTGATCGGCAAAGCGCTCAACCTTCCTGTTTACGAGCTGCTCGGCGGCCAGACCAAGCCGCGGATTCCGGCTTATTGCACCGGCAACGATATCGAGCAACATATCAAGTTCGGATACAAGCGGTTGAAGATTGCCATTCCCTACGGCCCCGCCGATGGCTGGGAGGGACAGCAAAAGAACCTGGAGCTGGTAAAGAAGACGCGGGCGCAGCTAGGGCCGGATGGTGACCTGATGCTCGATTGCTACATGGCATGGAACGAGCAGTACACCATCGAGATGGCTGGGCTGGTCGAACCTTATCGCGTGTACTGGATGGAAGAATGCCTGCAGCCGAGAGACTATGAAGGGTTCGGGCGCCTCAGTGCGGAGATCAAATCTACCCGGATTGCCACCGGCGAGCACGAGTATACGCGGTACGCTTTCCGTCAACTGCTAGACCACCGCGGAGCGGCGATCTGGCAGCCCGACATACATTGGTGCGGCGGAATGACGGAACTGCGGCGAATCGGCGCGCTGGCAGCTGCTTATGACATCCCAGTGATTCCGCATGGAGGCGGCACCTTCGATTCAATTCACTTCATCCTGGCTACTCCAAACAGTCCGTGGGCGGAGATGTTCATGCCTCCTCCAGGTGGGCCCGACGAGGTCTACCGGCGATTTGAAGAGGATAACCACATCACTCGGGGTCCGGAAGGGATCTATGCGCGTCCGTCGGACGCTCCGGGGCTGGGCTGGGATATTGAAGTTATTTAGGCAGCTGCAGAGTCTGTTCGCCGGCTCGCAAAGGATATTGCCGGCCGTTCCACTCCAGGATCCCGGGCAATCCTTTCGGTAGAGTGATGCGAAAAGACGCCTTGGTCTCGACCTGCGTGTACTGGACACGAATTTCCCCTTCTTCATGCGGCATCGCGGCTTCGAAGTTGGCCAGCGGTCCTGGGTTCGGAGCAATGCGGACCGACGCAAATCCGGGTGAACTGGGATGAATACCCGCGACCATCGTCAGCAAATCGTACATCGGGTGTGCGCTCCAGGCGTGGGTATCGGAGCGCGTCGGTTCCTTGGTCTCTGGAGTGGTGGTAAAACCCATGGCGATCATCTCGCGCCACGGTCCAATGGTCCGCAGGTAAAACTCGCCCAATCCGGCCTTGTCGAGGGCTCGAGAGAGGTAGAACTGTGCGTGGTAATCGACCAAAGACATCTTGACTACAGGGTTCTCACCCAGATTGGGTGCGATGATCTTTCGCATCACTTGCGCCTGGTCGGCGCTCGGGATCGCATCTGTCAAAACGCCGTAGATGTTGGTGTATTGGCTGTATGTCTTCTGGTCCGGAGTATCGGCCAGCAGCCCGAGTTGCGCGTTCCAGCATTGCTGGTATACAGCCTTGGATGCCTTGCTGGCGGCTGCCCTGTATTTGTCCGCCAGATACTTTTCACCGAACGCATCTTCTAACTCGGCTGCTTGGCGAAGGGTATCTACAAATGTGAGGGTCAGCAGTGCAGACTTAGCTTCATAAGGGTGCCAGGCACCGTCATAGGGCAAGGGCTTGAGGAAGCCGTCGTCGTATTGTTTCTCCAGGAACCATTCCAGAACCGGCCGTGTGCCGGGGAGAAGTTCTTGCACAATGGCACTGTCCGGACGATACATCCAGTAGTCACGGAGCATATCGACATAGCTGAGCGAAAAATTCGGGATGAACTGTTCTAGTGAAGCTGGATAACGGCTTTGGGTAATTCCCTCGGGAACGCGGGACTCATCGAAAGCGTGCAGCGCCTGTTTTGCCAGGCGGTCGTCACCCGGCACGGTATACGAGATCAGACTCTGCACCCGTGTGTCGTCGATGTACTGCAACTGCTCCCAGAACGGGGTGTCCATGTAAGTGTCGTGCGCGCCCAGGCGTGCAGTACGCCAGCAGATTTCCCAGATCCTGGCGAGCAGTGGATCACTGGATGTGAAGGTGGCTCGCTGCGTGAATGGAAAGGCACTGAAATTCGCATTCAGGCTATCCAGGTGTAACGGCTCGTCTCCGGTCTGTATTTTCAGTTGCAGGTAGCGCCAGGTGCGAAACCACAGTGGCATAAACGTGCGGTTTGGTCCTCCATCGGGCAGAAACTTGTCGAACTGGCCCAACACCAGGCGGTCTCCAACCTCGTCCCGGTTACCCCGGTGATGGTGGGTGTCGTACAAAGCTTCCGTATAACCAATGTCTATCCGCGAACCTTCTCCTCCGCTGACTGTAAGCTCGGGAAAGCCCGTGACCATGGTTGCGCGATCGAGCAGGATTTCCACTTCTGCATGGGGCGGAATCACGACCGGAGCTGCGGGGAATTGCTCCGCAGCCGGCAGATTCGTGCGGACCACCTTGCCCACAGTTGTGGGGGCAAATTCCATTTGCGGCAGGCTATCCGGAACCAGGTCCCACCGGTTGTGAGAGTCGAGGCCGGGCGGAACGGCGACGCTGTCCCTGGGATAAATTGTTTCCCGCATAACGCCCGCAGCGAAAACCCAATGCGAGCTGGCAGAGGACCCCGCGTCTTTCCAACCCCAGTCGTAGAGCGGCGCGTCCAACCGCTCACCGGGATCGGCGGCCCAGTAGAACATGAACCCGTTGCCCATCCTTGGAATGAAGGCTTTCCCCGCTTCCTGTTCAACCTGCCAGGTGGCGTTTGTGTCGACTGCCGATTCAGCGTCGCTGTCTCCCTGCATCAGAAAAGCCGTGCGCTCGCTGATAACCGCAAGTGGGGCGTAGATACCGAAATTAAAAACAGTGGCCGCGATCACGTTGTCGCCGGCATGCAGCGCAGGCGCCAGGTCGAAGGTTTCATAGCGCCAATGCTGCAGGTCACCCTTGGCCGGCCCTTCGCCGATGCGCAGACCATTTACATAGAGCAGAAAGTGATTGTCGGCACTGACTTCGACCAGGAAATGCCCGGCCTTGGCATCCAAATGAAGGATCTTGCGAAAATGAAAGACGCCGGGCTCGCGCAGCGGCGCGGTGGGATGCGAGATCCACTCGGCCGTCCAATGTTCGCGCGGGGCTGCAAGCAAGGGCGAGTGGCTGCTCAGGAGCAGAAACAGGACAGCCACAATTGAAATATCACATCGCAATTCAAGAATGCCTTTCGGGGCTTAAAGTAAGAAGAGATCATACGATATGACCGAAATCAACAGCACAGATCTTCAGCAGCAATTCGCAAGCGACAATTATGCCGGCATCTGCCCGGAGGCGTGGGCCGCCATGGAGGCGGCCAACCGCGGCCACGTATCGGGCTACGGCGATGATCCGTGGACCGCGGCTGCGGCGGATGCCTTCCGGGAATTGTTTGAGACCGAGTGCGAAGTCTTCTTTGCCTTTAATGGCACCGCGGCAAACTCCCTGGCGCTGGCTTCGCTTTGCCAGTCCTATCATTCCGTCATTTGCTGTCAATCGGCCCACGTAGAGACCGACGAATGCGGTGCGCCCGAGTTCTTTTCCAACGGTTCCAAGCTTGTCGTTTCCGAAAGCAAGGATGGAAAGCTCACGCCGGCGGCCCTTCACCAGATCGCAACCAACCGGACGGACATCCATTTCCCTAAGCCTCGCGCGGTCACCATCAGTCAATCCACCGAAACCGGGCGCGTTTATACCGTGGAGGAGCTACGTGCGCTCTCGTCGGTCTGCAAGCAACATGGGCTGCGGTTCCACATGGACGGCGCCCGTTTCGCCAATGCCTGCGCCAGTCTTGGCTGCGGGCCGGCGGACCTCACCTGGAAGAGCGGCGTCGACGTACTTTGCTTTGGCGGCACCAAGAACGGGATGGCGGTCGGGGAAGCAATTTTGTTCTTCGATCACAAACTAGCTGAGGATTTCGACTACCGCTGCAAGCAGGCAGGGCAACTTGCCTCCAAGATGCGCTTTCTTGCGGCGGGCTGGGTAGGCATGCTCGAAAGCGGCGCATGGCTGCGCAACGCTACGCATGCGAATGAGAGCGCCCGGTATTTAGCCGATGGACTGGCTGGTATTCCGGGTGTACACATTGTCGCCGAACCTGAAGCGAACGCGGTATTCGTCAACGCCTCTGACGAAATCCTCGAAGCCATGCGCCAACGGGAGCTGGAAGTTTTATACCTTCATCGGGGGCGCCGCACGCTTCATGTGCTCATGGGATACAGATCGCAAACGCATCGACGAATTTTGCCGCGACTTGCGCCTTTGCGCGGAATCAACATTGACTACCAGATCTCGAGGTTGAGACCCTTTGCGTCACAAAAATCGATGTGCCCAAAATTACAACACTAATCAACGTAGCCATCAAACGACAGCTTTCCCGCTTGCTTCTTCATAAGATTCTCAAAGCGTTTATGCGCGACGATCTCGCTAAGTGCAATGTGAATGGCTTCCGTTCGCGATTTAACTCCCAGAATCTTGGCCGCTTCGTCTGCCAGATGGGTATCGAGTCGGATCGAAGTCACTATTACAGCCATAGCACACATTCCTTTACATATACATTACGCCGTTTAGATATATACGAGTCCACTAGCTAGTGTAGTGCGTCACACAGATGCACGTTTATCTCGCAATGTAATAAAGCGCATGCGATTGCCCTGCCACGAACCCGGGTGCCCCATATCTCGCTCGTTTTTCGCGAGATGTGGGGGGCGACCGTTGGTCGCCCCTTTGTCATCCCGAGCGAAGTCGAGGGATCTACAGTTCAACGGACCTCTCCTGGAAATGTTTTCGACAGAGCGTAGCGCGGTGGGGAGCCTGCCCTGAGCAGTGGAGGGCCCTGCTGTTCCTTTCGGACATCAAGGATGCAGCGCCCGCTGCAGGACCTCGGCCAGGTGCAGAGCCTTTCGCCCGGTAGCTTGAACGATCTGCTCGCGGCAGCTGAATCCATCGGAGACAATGAGCGTATCCGAATCCGCCTGCCGCACCGCCGGCAAGAGCACCCGTTCGCCAATCGCTTGTGAAACCGCGTACTTCTCCTTCTCAAAGCCGAAGGGCCCCGCCATTCCGCAGCATCCTGCGTCGAGAGTCTTCAACTCCGGACCCATTCTGCGAAGCAATGCCTCTTCATCGGTCATCTTCATGATTGCTTTGTGATGGCAATGCCCGTGCAGGAGCACCTTTTCCGTGAGTTGTGGAGGCTGATACCCGGCAGCATGGTGTTGCAGAAATTCGCTGAGCAGGAAAGTCTGCCGTCGCAGGCGGTCCGCGCGCGGATCCTCGGGAAACAGGTTCCGCAATTCGTCGCGAAATACTGAAGCGCAGCTTGGCTCCAGGACTACGATCGGCAGGCCGGCGTCGATTTCAGGCGCAAGCACCTGCAGGATGCGCTGCAAATACAGCTTGGCCTTATCCAGCATCCCAAAGTCATAGAGCGGCCGCCCGCAGCAAAGATGATCTTGCGGAACCATCACACTGAAGCCCGCGTGCGTAAGTACTTCCCATGCAGCGCGGCTGGTCTCCGGCTTGAAGTAGTTGTTGAAGGTATCTGCCCACAAAACAACGCTTCCCCCCGAAGCATCAACCTGATGCTTGCGTGCCCATTGCTGAAAGCTGACGGTAGCGAGACGCGGCATCTGCCGCTGGGGCGCCAAGCCAAGCGCTTTCTGCATCAGGGCTTTCGAGGCGGCGCTTAGAAAATTGGTAGTGCGCGGGGCGAACGACCCCAGCTCCGCCCAGCGGTCGATCATGCCAAACGCATATGCATGCAGCGGGCGCCGCTTTCCCTCATAGTAATGCGACAGAAACTCAGCCTTATAGGTAGCCAGATCGACGTTGGCGGGGCACTCCGACTTACAGGCCTTACATGCCAGGCATAAGTCGAGCGCCTGTTTGACTTGTTCATTCTTCCAGCCACCCTCCACCACCTCGCCCTGGAGCAATTCGAAGAGCATGTGTGCGCGCCCGCGCGTACTATGCTCCTCTTCCAGGGTCACCATGTAACTGGGGCACATCGCACCACTGTCAAGCTTGCGGCAGGCTCCCAGGCCGATGCATCGCGCGGCGGCGCTCGCGAAGGAGCCGCCATCCTCAACAAACTTGAAATGTGTTTCCGGCTGGAGCGGTTTGTAGTCTGCTCCCAGACGCAGATTTTCCGTGGGCAAATAGGCATCCACCACCTTATGCGGATTGAGCTTGTTCTGCGGATCCCAAACCGCCTTGAATTGGCGGAAGGCGTTCATCAGTTCGGGCCCGAACATTTTCGGTAGCAAGGCGCCGCGCGATTGCCCATCGCCGTGCTCGCCCGAGAGTGAACCCCCATAGCTCACCACCAGGTCCGCTGCCCTTTCAACAAACTCGCCGTATTTGCGGATGCCGGCCTCGCTTTGGAGATCAAAGCTGACGCGCATATGGATGCATCCGTGCCCGAAATGCCCGTAGAATGCCCCTTGATAGCCGTACTCGTTCATCAGGGCGCGAATATCGCGCAAATAGCCGCCCAGTTTCTCGGGCGCTACCGCCGCATCATCCCATCCTTCCCATTGCGGCGCCGCTCCTGGCGCAAACGCCGCTGCCCTCGGCCCCGATTCCCGCAGGTGCCACACATCTCGCGCTTCGGCCGGCGTGTAGAGCCGGATGTTGGGTGGATCGGGTACCTGCTTCAGTCGATCCATCAGTCGTTGCGCAAGAGCCCGCGCGTGGTCCGGATCATCAGAACCAAATTCAACCAGCACAATGCCGCGGCCCTCAGGAAGCAGATCGAGTTTGGGAGCGCCCTTGCGCCGCAACCCATCCACGATGCTTCCCTCGAACCCTTCAAAGCCGATCGGCTGGAAGCTCAGAACTTCAGGAACATGGTCTGCCGCAACAAAAGCATCTTGATACCCGACTCCAACCAGCGCCCGATGCTGCGGGCTGGGGATCAGCTTGACCTTGGCTTCGAGCACCGTCACGCAAGTGCCCTCGGTCCCCACCAACGCGCGAGCCACATTGAATCGCTCGGGCAACAGGTCGTCGAGGTTGTATCCAGAGACACGGCGCGGAATCTGCGGAAATCGTGCCCGTATCTGATCGGCATATTGGTCGCCGATCGCGCGCAGCGCGGTGTAAATCTCCGCCGGCCGCCCTCCGGCGAGAAGGATGCGATCAAGATCCTCACCGGTCGTCGGGCCTACAGTCATCTGCGTTCCGTCGTACAGCAGAATCCGCAGCTCTTCGACATTGTCGACTGTTTTGCCGCCTAACAAAGAATGGGTGCCGCAGGAGTTGTTCCCGATCATGCCGCCGATGGTGCAGCGGTTGTGGGTGGAAGGGTCGGGCGCAAAGGTTAACTTGTAGGCTTCAGCCTGGTTGCGGAGTGTGTCGAGTACAACTCCGGGCTGCACGGTGGCAAATCCTCGCTTCGGGTCGAGCTCGAGGATCCGATTCATATACTTGGTGAAATCGAAAACCACTGCGACGTTGCAGCACTGGCCCGCCAGGCTTGTGCCTGCTCCGCGCGCCAGAACCGGGGCTCCGTATTTGCGGCAGGCCGCCATGGCAGCCACCACGTCATCCGCGTCGCGAGGTACAACCAACCCGATAGGGATTTGGCGGTAATTCGATCCGTCTGTGGAGTACATGGCGCGGCTTCCACGATCGAAACGGACTTCACCCTTAACGCCCTGTTTTAGTTCCCTTTCGAGCTCAGCCGCTTCAGGAAAAGTATCGATGGGTTTTGCGTGGGAACTCAGCGGCAGCGGCGTGAGTATCTGCATGGGGTCGCCTAGCGGTCTCCGGGCGCGAGGGATTGAAGCGCCGCCGTAACCCCACCCGGCTGGTGGGGTACTCCAGACAAGCGAAGGCCCATTTCGACTCCGCTGAGCGTTCCCGCCAGCATCAGGTCATTGAAGCTGCCAAGATGCCCGATGCGAAACACCGTACCGGCCAGCTTTGAAAGGCCGGCTCCGAGCGACATATCAAAGTTATCGAGGATAATCTTTCGCAACCGATCCGCATCATGGCCTGGTGGCATGAACACAGCCGTGAGCGAGCTTGAGTACTCACGCGGCTCTTCGCAGACAATTTCCAGGCCCCAGGTACGCACCGCTGCGCGCGTCGCTTCCGCGTGCCGCTGATGACGGCGGAATACATTGGCCAGCCCTTCCTCCTGCAGCATCGCCAGTGCCTCCCGCAAGCCGTAAAGCAGCGTGGTTGCGGGGGTAAAGGGAAAATACCCGTTGCGGTTGGGTCCCAGCATCTCCTGCCAGTCCCAATAGGAACGCGGCAACTTGGCGCTCTTGTTTGCGGCCAGTGCCTTTTCAGAGATCGCGTTGAAACTCAAACCGGGTGGCAGCATGAGCCCCTTCTGCGAACCGGCAACGGTCACATCCACTCCCCACTCGTCGTGACGATAATCGATGGACCCGAGGGAAGAGATCGTATCTACCATCAGCAACGCTGGATGGTCGGACTGATTCATTTCCCGCCGTAGGTCTGCGATCCCAGTGGTCACTCCGGTTGAGGTTTCGTTGTGCACCACCATGACTGCCTTGTAAGTGTGGCGCTCATCGGAGGCCAAGCGGGAAGCTAGTTCCGCAGCGGAAACGCCGCGCCGCCAGTTGCCCGGCACATAATCGACCACCAGGCCGAATCGCTCCGCGAGCTGCCGCCAGAGTAGCGAAAAATGTCCGGTCTCAAACATCAGCACGCGGTCGCCCGCAGATAGCGTGTTGACGATGGCTGCTTCCCACGCTCCGGTTCCCGAGGCAGGATAGATGACCACCGGCCCGGCGGTTTGAAAAATGGGGCGGAGATTCTCCAGAACCTCGGAGCCTAACCTGGAAAACTCCTGGCTGCGGTGATCGATGACCGCACGATGCATCGCCCGCTGGATTCGATCGGGGACGTTGGTGGGCCCGGGGATTTGCAGAAAGTGGCGGCCGGCGCGTGTCAAGATGACCGGATTCTAATTGATTGCGAGCAGCGTTCGCGACCATCTATAGTGTAAGCCCGTGTACTGAGATACGAGGTGGGCGCGCACGCATGTCGGCTGATCCGGGTTCCACAATGCAGCGCCGGGACTTCCTGAAGCTCACCGGCGCGATGACGGCCTTGAGTCTCACGGGTCGTGCCCTTGCCGGTCCAAGCCCGCGGATGTCGAGTCATCGTTGACGCTCAAGAACCATGCTCATCCGGTGATCCCGTCCATTGGGCGGCGGGCCAACTTCGGAAGGCTCTGATCGCGAAGGGTGCGATCTGCGAAATCGTCCCGTCACTGGATCGAGCCGTCGGGTCCACCTTTTCCGTCTTAGTTGCCAGTCCCGCCTCAACTCTGGCCCGAGACTTCCCGCAGGCCGGCGCAACGCTCGCCAGTCCTGAAAGTATCCGCCTCAGCCCCGGAACACTCACAGGAGCTCCGGCGATCTGGGTCTCCGCGACCGGAACGAGGGGTTTCGTCTATGGGCTGCTCGAGCTGGCAGAGCGGGTGCAATCCAATTCCGACCTGGCAACAGGATTGCATCTGGACCAGGCGCATCGAGGACCACCCCGCGAACCAGGTCCGAAGCGTCTCACGTTTATTCTGCAGCGAGGTTGAAGACAAGCCCTGGTATTACGATAAGGACTTTTGGCGCGGCTACCTGGATGTGCTCGCGGCGAGCCGGTTCAATCGCTTTAATTTTACTTTCGGATTGGGCTACGACTTTCCTCGCGGAGTCACCGGCGACTACTTCCACTTCCCTTACCCATACCTGGTGGACGTCCCTGGATACGACGTGCGCGTGGTCCGGCTGGCCAATGAGGCGGGAGAGCAAAACTTGCCTCCATTTACCGCGGAAGAACGGGAAAAGAATCTTCAGATGTTACGTTTTATCGCCGCCGAGACCAGCGCCCGCGGGCTCGAATTCCAACTGGGCATCTGGACCCATGCTTACCAGTGGACGGACAGTCCTAACGCACATCACCGTATCGAAGGCCTTACACCCGAGACGCACGCGGCGTATTGCCGTGACGCGCTGGGCATGCTTTTGAAGGCCTGCCCACAGATTCAGGGGCTCACGCTTCGCGTGCACGGGGAGAGCGGAATCCCGGAAGGCAGCTATCCATTCTGGAAGACTCTGTTTGAAGCAATTTCGAGCTGCGGACGCAAAATCGAAATCGATATGCATGCCAAGGGAGTCAATCAGACCATGATTGACATGGCGGCGGATACGGGCATGCCGGTCAAGCTGGGAGCGAAGTATTCCGCGGAACACCAGAGTCTCGGCTATAACCAGGCAGACATCCGTGAACTGGAGATACCTGAGCCCAGCCGCATGGAAACCGGTGTTTTCAGCGTGAGCAATGGTGCCCGGCGATTTACGCGCTATGGTTATGCCGACTTCCTGGCGCAAGGCAGCCGCTATCAATTGTTGTTTCGCCTATGGCCGGGAACCCAGCGGCATCTGCTCTCTGGCGACCCGGAGATGGCCGCGGCTTTTGGACGAACCTCCAGCTTCTGCGGCGCGGCCGGGCTCGACATCATGGAACCTCTCAGCTTCAAAGGACGCGAAGGGTCTGGGCTGCCGGGCGGCCGTTGCGCTTACGCCGACGCATCCCTCAATCCCGAAATCTGGCGATTGGGAGAAGTTTGAATACTTCTATCGTGTCTGGGGACGGTGCCTCTACAACCCGGACGCTGATCCGGAGGGCTGGCGCAGATACCTGAAGAGTAATTTTGGACCTGGCGCGAACTCGGTCGAAACCGCTCTGGCAAACGCCAGCCGCGTTCTGCCCCTGGTGACCTCGGCTCACCTGGCTTCTGCTTCCAATCACGCCTATTGGCCCGAGATATACACCAACATGCCAATCGTTCTGGGGAGCGAAGCGTTCGCCCTACAGCGACACGCCTGCTCCGAAGTGTTTCGGAACCGTAAGCCCGCTCGATCCGCAGCTTTTTTCTACGATCGACGAGCACGCCGGGGACCTGCTCGCTGGCCGCTCGAATCCAAAATATTCACCGATCGAAGTTGCCCAGTGGCTGGAGGACGCCACGGCAGCGTCCGCTCAGGCGCTGACCAGCGCGCGCCTGCAGGCAACGTCACACACTTCTCCTGAGTTCCGGCGGATGGAAGAGGACGTATTAATCCAGATTGGTTTGGGACGTTTCTTCGCGGCCAAGCTGCGGAGCGGGGTTTTGTTTGAAATCTATTCCAAAACCGGGAATGTGGAGGCCGGCAAACTGGCGCTGGCGAAATACCAGGAAGCACGCGGCGAGTGGGCTAGCGTGGCTGACCGAGCGAATAACGTTTACCATCCGGACATTACTTACGGCAACGTTCCGATGCGGCGCGGTAGTTGGGTTGTCAGGCTCCCTGGTATCGATGGGGATCTTGGCTGGATGCGTCATAAGCTAGAGATGGATGCGGTGGTTCTCGCGGCCGTTGGTCCCACGGTCAATATCGAGCGCTCGATTCAAGCCGCGACCGGCAGACCAACGCGCCCCTCGGTAAATTGCGCTCACACCCCGCCCACCAGCTTTCATCCTGGCCAGCCGCTCTCATTATCGTTGCGTCGGTCTCCGCGGCACATGATGCCTCAATGCTGTCCATCTCTACTATCGTCACGTCAATCAGGCAGAGCGTTGGCGATCCGTGGAAATGCAACGCAGCCACGATGGATACGCTGTTACCATTCCCGGGGATTACACGAATTCCGTCTACCCCTTGCAGTACTACTTCGTGCTTCAGCGCGGAACCGAGGCCGCGTGGTTCTTTCCGGCGTTCAACTCCAGCCTTTCGAATCAACCTTACTTTGCGATCGCGAAGAGGAGTTAGACAGGTTGCAGAAAAAAAGGAGATTTCCGAAGCAGCGAAGTAAAGAACGGACGACTTTGCTGAGTTTATGTACGGGCTGAAGTGTGCGCGTGTAGAACCGGGATTTAAATTGAGTCCCGGAGGGACGCCTGAGAGTAGCCCAGGACGTTAGTCCTGGGTTTATTTGACGTGGGGTCGAAAGTCCCGCAGGGACGACTGAAGGTTATTTTCAGCCGTCCCTGCGGGACTGGATCAGGTTTCAAATTGTACCTAGGACTAACGTCCTGGGCTATTCTCAGGCGTCCCTCCGGGACTGAGGTTGAGACTATCTGTAAACTTAAGGCGTCTGTTGAGGAACATATTGGAGCAGCCACATATGACATTAGTTAACGCGCGCAAGACTCGTCTGTCGCTCTTCCTTTCCTTGGTCGTCGCGGCCACGGTCTACTTGTCCGCGCAGCAATCCCCTCCTGCGCCCCGGCCGTGGAACCAGAACCCGAATGGCATGCATGTTTACCTCCAGGCGGGGCTTAAGACCCATCAGGTGGGCCAGCATGACTACCCACAGTTTCTTGCTGATTGGAGCAAGATACTGACTGAGCATGGAGCTATCGTCGACGGTTCTTTGCACCAGCCCAGCGCGGCCGAGCTTGAGAATACCGACGTCCTGGTGATCTATAAGGGAGACGACGGCTACATGAGCGATAGCGCAAGGCAAGCACTTGAAGCCTTCGTCAAACGCGGCGGCGGTATCGTTAGTCTCCACGATTCCCTGTGCGGTCCGGACCCGGCTTATTTCGCGACCCTGGTCGGCGGCGCGAAAAAGCACGGCGAAGTGAACTACACGCTGGGTGCAGACATTCCCTATACCATCGTGGACAAAGCCAACCCCATCATGCAGGGCATGTCAGACATTACGATTTTCGATGAAGCGTTCTTCACCATGACATGGGCCAAGGATCCACCCATCCACCTGCTGGCGACGGCGGTGATTCCGGGGACTCCGAGCGCGGGTACGCACAAGGGCGAAGTGGCGCCCCAGATCTGGACTTATGAACATACGCTTGACGGCGGGCAGCCCGGCACGCGCGTTCGTCTGGATGCAGGGGCATACCTATGCCAACTTTGCCAATCCACAAATCCAAACCATGTTGCTTCGAGGTATCGCATGGGCCGGAAAAAAGCCGGTGGATGAGCTTGTAAACTATAAGCCCCCGGTGCGAAAGGTATCCACTCCCTACTAGGACAGGCGCGCTAATTCAGCGCGAAGGCGTATAAGGTGTCGCCTCCTCCGGCGATGAGATATTGACGCCCGTCCAGCATGTAGGTCTCAGGCCCATTGCCGAGCGAGCGCAGCATGGGGAAGTGCCATAAGATCTCGCCATTGGTTGCGTTGAAGGCGATCAGGTTTCCGTTGTAATCGCCGCTAACCAGCAGGTTGCCGGCCGTGGTCAGGATTCCCGGACCGCCCAGAGCTGCTCCTCCCATCGCGTCGGCCGTTGTATACGCATGGCTCCACTTCACATCACCGGTTTTGTAGTCGAGCGCCTCAAGCACATGTTGTGACCAGGTGCCGCGCATCGACCCCCCGTATCCCTCCGGGTGTTCGCTGGTATCGGTCAGGTAGGTCACACCGTAGCCGAGGGTGGCGTTCACGTAAAACAAACCTGTTTGCGGGCTGTAGCTGGGAGGCATCCAATTGGTTCCACCACCCGGATTGATGGTGAGCAAGTTACCATCTACAGTCGGTTCCTTTGCCGGGTCGGGTATGGGCTGCCCCTTGGCATCGACGCCCTTAGACCAGTTAAGAGGAACAAATGGTTTGGATAGGATATTTTTTCCGTTGGTCCGATCAAGGACGAAGAAGTATCCATTGCGCGCTGCCTGCGCCAGCAGCTTGCGCGGCTTGCCGTCAACCTCGGCGTCAAACAGGACTGGCGTCTCTGTATTGTCCCAGTCGTGTGTATCGTGGGGCGAACCCTGGAAATACCAAACTAGTTTGCCGGTGTCCGCGTTGAGGGCAACGATCGAACAAGTCCAAAGATCGGCACCCTTCCTGCCCTGCCCTGCCATGACAGGATTCGCATTGCCTGTGCCCCAATACAACAGGTTGAGATCCTTGTCGTAAGTACCCGGCAGCCAGGTCATGCCGCCGCCGTGGCCCATGGCGTAGTCGTCGGGCCATGTCTCCGATCCAGGTTCTCCCTTTTGCGGTTCGCTATTCCAGCGCCACTGAAGTTCTCCCGTCTCGGGATCGCGCGCTTCCAGATAGCCGGGAACATCGATGGCGTCCCCGCCCACCCCCACAATCACGTGATTGCCAACCACCATGGGCGCACCGGTGGTGAAGTATTGCATCTTCTCGTCGGCCACCTTCTTTCTCCAGCGCTCCTTGCCCGTCTTCGCCTCCAGAGAAATAAACCAGCCATCCGGAGCGAGAAAATACAGCCAGCTGCCGTGCATCCCGACTCCGCGATTCCCTACCAGGTGGCCGCCCTTGTCCACCCAGTCGTAATGCCATAACTCCAGGCCGCTGCGCGCATCGAGCGCATAAACGTGATCGGGAATGGTGAAGTAAAGAATGCCGTCCACCATGAGGGGCGTGGACTTTATGTCGGGCTCGGCGACGCCGCGCATGGTGCCCCCAGGAATCGTCGCGCGAAACATCCAGGCCAGCGACAACCCGTGCACATTGGAAGCATGAAGCTGCTTCAGCGGACTGAACCGGCGTCCGGAGTAGTCACCGTTGTAGGTTGGCCAGGTGTCGGTTGGTTCCGGCTGCAATAGCTTTTGAGGATCGAGTCCCTGCGCCATGGACACACCCGGCAGCAAGGCAAACGAGAAACAGGCGGATAAAAAACGGCGGCTCAACTTCACTTCAGTGTCACCAAATAGGCGGTAAGATCGTGCATCTGCTGGTTGGTGTACTTAGCCAGCATCTGGCGATGGAAGACGAGCTTGTCTTCTACCCGCACCTGGATACCCTTCTGCAAAGGGACCGACTGGTAGTTGCCCTGCGCGTCGTAGAGTGAGACGTAAAAATCGTCGAGATGCTTCAGTGTTCCGCTAATCGTCTTACCATCCTGCAAGGTCACTGTTACTTTGGGGGCGGATCGACGTCCGAACGGCGCAGGGTATAAGAAGGTCTGTTGCAGATCTGGCGGGCTCATTTTGGCGCCGATATGCGCCAGGTCGCCGGTTACGGAGTGGCACGTACTGCACTTTCCGGCGCCGTTGAAATACGCCTCGCCTGCTTTAGCATCTCCGGTCACTATGTTGAGAGTTTTGTACGTTCCCCGGTTTGCCGCCAGCTCCACTTGCAGATGAAGATATTCTGCGATATCGCGCAGTTGCTCACTGGTTAACGAAGGGAAGGCCGGCATCCCTTTTGTGGGCCTGCCATCGTGTACCGTCTGCCCGATGAGTTCACCCTGGTTGTCATCCAGTACAACGGAAGAGCGCAAGAGATCAGGAGCGCTTCCACCGCGAGCATCCGGCCCGTGACAAAAGCCACACGTGGGTCCGAAAATCTTGGCCCCTTCGGCAGCCATTTTGGCGTCGGGCATCCTGCCCAACCCAAGAAATTCCCGGGTACGAATCGCTCTGGAGTCTTCCTGCTCCTGCGTCGCACTGTTTGGCGTGGCCACCGGCGCGTCGTCCTGCGCTGCTGCGAAAGGCCTCGGTGCAAGGAACAGACACACTACCACGACCCATTTTCCTTTACCGATCCCCATACCGTCCTAAGATATACTTCGCCCCCTCGCTCGTCGACTTTCGCACAAAACATGACCTGCAATCGCCCGTATACGCCAAGAGATTCCGGAATTTCGCTGGCAGCTCGAGTGTGTTAAAGTCCTTGGGTATTCACAGCAGTTTGTAATTCGCAAGCACTCTGCGTTAGCGGCTTAATCGAACTGGGCCCTGGCACGTTCGTCCTGAATGGGAGTGGCAATGCGATCCGAACCTACGCCCAAATTCCGCACCTGTTTAGTCTCGTTACTCCTGACCACTTTCCTGATTGGATGCAAAGAGAAACAGCAAGCTCCCGAACCAGGGCCTCCTGAAGTTGAGGTCACTGAGGTCACCCAACAGAATGTTCCCATCTATAAAGAGTGGGTGGCCCAGTTAAACGGGCGCTATAACGCGCAGATCACGCCTAGAGTTCAGGGCTATCTGCTCACCCAGAACTACCGCGACGGCTTTTTCGTAAAAAAGGGACAACTGCTCTACGAGGTAGATCCTCACGCCTTTGAGGTGGCGATTGCGCAGGCCAAAGCACAAGTGGCCGTCGCTGTGGCAAACCTGTCAAACGCTGACACCAATGTCGCGCGGGACAAACCGCTCGCCGCACAAAGCGCTATTCCGCAAAAGCAACTGGATACCGATCTCGCGACCCAGGCCGCAAATAAGGCCCAACTGGACGCATCGAAAGCACAACTGGCCCAGGCCGAGTTGAACCTGGCCTGGACCAAAGTCTATTCGCCGATCGATGGCATCGCGGGCCTCTCTACTGCCCAAATCGGCAATCTTGTGGGAACGACCACCATCATGACTACAGTCTCCCAGGTCAATCCCATTTGGGCCTACTTCAACCTCAGCGAGAGCGACTATCTTAACAGAAGCACAGACGTTTTATCGGTTGATCAGTGGAAAGCGGGTAGCCAGTCCCATCCTGGAGTTCATCCAGGCGAACGGCGCGACTTATCCGCGGAAGGGCCGGATCGTCCTGGTGAACCGGGAGGTTGCGAGCCAGACAGGGACCATACAGCTGGTCGCCGAATTTCCCAATGCTGACGCCATGCTCCGCCCCGGTGGGTTCGGTCGCGTCCGGTTCCAGGTGGCGATGAACGAGGGCGCGCTGCTGGTGCCCCAGGCAGCCGTGATCGAGGTCCAGTCGATGTATTCGGTTGCAGTGGTCGAACCTGGCAATAAAGCCGCCTTCCGCATGGTAAAAGTCGGCGATCGCGTCGGGCACGGACTGGATCATTACCGACGGACTGAAGCTGGGCGACAAGGTTATCGTTCAGGGCTTCATGAAGGTCAGAGATGGCACCCCGGTCAGTCCCAAGCCATTCGTCGCTCCGGCGGAGCCCAACTAATGTCAAAGTTCTTCATCAATCGGCCCATCGTGGCCATTGTTATCTCGGTCCTGATGGTGATTGCCGGCGTGGTCGCCTTGCTACGCCTTCCTATTGCACAGTTTCCCAGTATCGCCGATCCGCAGATTCAAATCGTCGCCAATTACACCGGCGCCGACGCCACCACCGTGGCCCAGTCAGTGGCGACGCCGATTGAACAGCAAATGGCCGGCGTGGACGGGATGAACTACATGTACTCGCAGAATGCGAGTAACGGTCAAATGAGTCTTACGGTGGACTTCGACATCAACACCGACACCAATACCGACCAGATCCTTTCCCAGATGCGGGTCTTACAAGCGAATGCGCAACTCCCAAGCGCGGTACTCAACAATGGCGTGACGGTGCAGAAGTCGACGGCCTCGCCGTTGATGTTGATTGATCTCTCGTCAAGCAACGATAGCTTCGACAACATATTTCTCGCCAACTACGCGTTCATCAATTTGAACGACGAGTTGACCCGGGTGCCGGGCGTGGCCTCGGTGTCGATCTTCGGCGCTGGTCAATACGCGATGCGCTGCTGGGTCAATCCCGACAAACTCGCCAACCTGGGCGTCACCGTCCCGGAAATCGTCAATGCCATGCGCACGCAAAATACGGTGAACCCGGCCGGCCAGATCGGAGGCGAGCCTGTTCCACCAGGGCAGCAGTTCACGTATACCGTTCGCGCGCCGGGACGGCTTCCCTCCGCCGAAGAGTTCGGCGAAATTATCGTACGCGCGGATAGCAACGGCGGGATTCTTCGTTTGAAGGATGTTGCCCGCATCGAATTGGGGGCGCAAAATTACAGCGTAATTGGCCGCTACAACGGCAAGCCCGCAGCGCTGCTGGCGATCTACCAGGCTCCGGGAAGCAATGCAGTAACGACGGCTGCCGCGGTCCGCAAAGTGATGGAGGAAGCAAAGACCAGGTTCCCCCAGGGACTGGAGTACGTCGTCGCGCTGGACACTACGCTCGCCGTCACCTCGGGAATCAAGGATATCCAACACACCATCCTCGAAGCTCTGGTGCTGGTCACGTTCGTGGTGTTCATCTTTCTTCAGGGCTGGCGAGCCACGTTGATTCCTCTGTTGGCGGTCCCGGTCTCGCTGATCGGGACCTTTATCATCTTCCCCCTGCTCGGATTTTCTATCAACACGCTCTCGCTCTTTGGCCTGGTGCTGGCAGTCGGTCTGGTGGTTGACGATGCAATCGTGGTGGTGGAAGCGGTGGAGCACCATATCGAGGGAGGCATGACGCCGCACGACGCTGCGTTGCGCGCGATGGAAGAAGTCTCCGGCCCGGTGATCGCCATTGCTCTCATCCTGGCCGCAGTTTTCATACCAACGGCTTTCATGCCCGGCATCACGGGCAGGTTGTACCAGCAGTTTGCGGTCACCATCGCGGTGTCCGTAGCTTTGTCGGCCTTCAACGCTTTGACCCTCAGCCCCGCTCTCGCAGCCATGCTCCTCCGTCCCAAGAAGGAGTCTCGCGGGCCTATAGGAGCCTTCTTCCGCTGGTTCAATCGCGTATTTGGCCGGGCCACGGATGGCTACGTAGGCGCCTGCCGGCACCTGATCCACAAGTCCTGGTTAGCCTTTCTGTTGCTTTTCGTGCTGGTTGCAGGCGCCTGGTTATTCGGCAAGAATGTTCCCGGCAGCTTTCTTCCGGACGAAGACCAGGGGTTCATGTTTGTAGGGCTGCAACTGCCATCGGCATCGTCTCTGCAGCGCACCTCGGCTGCCTCGAGAGAAGTAGAAGAGATCCTGATGAAAACGCCCGGGGTGAAGTACGTGAGCTCGGTGGTGGGTTACAGCCTGTTGAGTGGCGTGAGCACGACCTATAGCTCCTTCTTTTTTGTTTCCTTCAAGGACTGGGCGGAACGGACAGCCCCCGACGAGAGCTATGCCGCGATCAAGAGGCACGCCGCCGTTGCTCTCTCCCGGGTCACTTCGGGAATTGCCTTCTCCTTTCCTCCGCCTGCAATTCCGGGCGTGGGTACATCAGGAGGATTCAGCTTTCATGCTCGAAGATCGATCCGGGGGAACCACCGAGTTCCTCGCAGCGAACGAGCAAGCCTTTCTCGCCGCGGCAAGGAAGCGGCCCGAGCTGACCGGACTGATGACGACCGCGCTGCTGAACGTTCCCCAGGTCGGAGTCACCGTGGATAACGCAAAAGTGCTGACGCAGCAGGTGGGCCTGGGCGATGTGTACCAGACGCTGCAGACCTTTATGGGCGGGGCGCTGGTGAATTACTTCACTCGTTTCGGCCGTCAGTGGCAGGTGTATGTCCAGGCCGAAGGAAGCTACCGCACCTCGCCCAGCAACCTGGGTAAGTTCTACGTCACCAATGCCAATGGGCAGCTGGTCCCGCTGAGCACACTCACCGCGATCGAGCAGCGCAGCGGACCGGAGTTTGTGACCCGATTTAACCAGTTTCAGGCGGTTCAGATTAACGGCTCTGCCGCGCCTGGATATAGCTCGGGTCAGGCGATTGCCGCCGTGGAAGATGTCTTCAAGCAGACCATGCCGCCGCAGATGGGATACGACTGGACGGGGATGTCGTACCAGGAGGTCAAAGCTGCACAAGGGGTAAGTCCGGCCGTGATCTTTGGCCTGTCGTTTTTGATCGTATTCCTGATCATGGCCGCCCAGTACAACAGTTGGACCCTCCCCTTCAGTGTCCTGCTGGGAGTGCCCATCGCGATCTTTGGAGCTTTTGCCGCGCTGTACTTCAGGCAACTCGACAACGATGTGTATGCGCAGATCGGCCTGGTGATGCTGATCGGGCTATCCGCGAAGAATGCGATTCTGATTGTTGAATTCGCCAAAGACGAATACGAAAGCGGCAAGTCGCTGCTGGATGCTTCTCTGGCCGGCGCGCAAGGCTAAGACTGCGGCCGATCCTGATGACCGCCTTTGCCTTCATTCTCGGCTGCGTGCCGTTGTGGATCGCCGACGGCGCAGGCGCGGTCTCCAGGCGTGTGCTGGGTACTGCGGTCATCGGCGGCATGCTCGCGGCCTCTCTCATCGCCATCTTCTTCATTCCAGTTTCCTTTGATGTTGTTGAGCGAGCAGGCCTTTTTTTCAGCCGCGAGACCCGGCCGCCTGAGGCCGCAGCGGAGTCAGGGCCGGTAAAATGAGAGCCAGAGCACTCACTGCCGCCGTCTTACTGCTCACCTTGTCCGGTTGCAAGGTGGGACCCAACTACAAGCGTCCTGTGCTCGATGTGCCCGGCCAGTATCGCGGGCTCGCACCGGGCCCAGGCGCGGCTGGGAACTTTGGAGAGATGAAGTGGCAGTCCGTCTTCCCCGACGAAGTCCTGCAAAGCCTGATCAAGGAAGCGCTCAGCAACAATTACGACATTCGCATTGCAGCCAGCCGCATCCTGCAAGCGCAGGCATCTTTGGGAGTGACGCGTTCCAATCAGCTCCCCGCCCTGAATGGTTCCTTCGGAGTGCAAAACGAGCGCTCGGCGGCGTCACCTGGATCTCCCACGTTTGACATCGCAGGCCTGCAGCTCAGTTACATCGTCGATTTCTGGGGGCAGTACCGCAGGGCGACAGAGGCCGCCCGCGCTGATCTTCTGGGAACCGAATACGCGCGGCACCTGGTTGAGACAACCCTCATCTCCTCGGTAGCGTCTGCTTACTTCCAATTGCGGCAATTGGATTCGCAGCTTGATTTTTCGCAACAGACCGTTGTGTCTGATCAGGACAGCCTGCGCATCAACACCATTAACTACCAGGGCGGCGAGTATGCGATCACCGACGTGTATCAGTCAAAGCTGCTTGTCGAACAGGCGGAGGCGGAGGTCATCACCCTGCAACAATCGATCGAGCAGACTGAAAACCAGCTCAGTATCCTGCTGGGCAGGAATCCAGGTTCCATCCCGCGGGGCCTGAACCTCGTCGATGAACCGCATCTGGACGAAGTGCCGGTGGGTCTGCCCTCCGCAATACTGGAACGCCGTCCGGACGTCCGCCAGGCGGAAGAGGCTTTGGTTGCAGCTAATGCCAATGTTGGAGTGGCCAAAGCGGCCTTCTTCCCCCAGATCCCCTTAACCGCCAGCTTTGGAGCGCAGAGCACGGCGTTGACCAGCTTCCTGCAAGGCCCCGCAACTTTCTGGGCCTTGGGTGGGCAGCTGTCACAGCCGCTCTACGCTGGAGGAAGAATCACCAGCCAATACCGCCTCGCACTGGCGCAACGCGAGGAAGCTGAGCTTACCTATAAGCAAACCGTACAGCAGGCTTTCGCCGATGTCGCCAACAGTCTCGTTGGCTATCGTCAGTCCCGGTTGTACCGGGTGAAATTGCAGGAACAAACAGCAACTTACAAGGAGACTTCGCGCCTGGCAAATGTCCGCTTCACCGGAGGAGCCACCAGCTTTCTCGAAGTCCTGACCACCCAGCAGCAATACTTCAGCTCCGAGCTCCAGACCACCCAGGCGTGGTATACCGAGCTGCAGAACTACGTGCAACTCTACCAGGCCCTGGGCGGCGGCTGGTGATATAAGATGTTTTCTTAGCAGCAATCAAAGAAGAGAGGATAGTCATGATCAAAACACTAGCCCTGGTGAGTGCGTTCGCTCTATCCACATCGATGAGCCTGGCGGCACAGGATGTGGCTCATGCAGTGGATGGAACGGTAAAAAAGGTCGACGCGGGAACCAAAACCGTAGTTGTCGAAACCAAGGACGGCACAGAACACACTTTCCACTACACCAGCGACGTCACCGTCGATGGGGCCAAAGATACAGAAAAGGGAGCAGTGGATGCAGCCCACGGAGTGACCGAAGGCAGCAAGGTCGCTGTGCACTACACAGTCGTGGGAGGCAAGGAAACGGCGCATGAGATTGACAAGATCGGCGACGACGGGCTGAAGACAACGGATGGAACCGTTTCCCATATAGACCGGGGAGCAAAGACCATTGCGGTCAAAACCGCGGACGGCACCGAAGAAACTTTCCACTTAACCGATCGCGCTGCGAAAGATACCGGCAAAGACGTTGCCACCGGCGCGGACAAGTCGGCCAAAGTTACGGTCTATTACACGGAGAAAGCCGGCGTCAAGACAGCTCATTTCGTTAAATCAGTATTCTGAGCCCGCAATGAAGAGTGTCATGCGAACGCTCATTCCGTTGCTGCTGACAGCCAGCATAACCTTCGCTCAAGAAAGCCGGCGGACGAGCATCAACCCTTCGCCCAACCCAGCGGACGATGCCAAGCCGAACAGTGACCAGGTTCCCGATGCCTACGCCATCACTGGTCACTTCGACCGCATCGTCGTTCTCCGATTTAAGTACCAGACCGACCTGCTTGCCGGCCTCAAAAAGATGGTGAAGCAGGAGAACATTCGCAACGGAGTCATTCTCTCAGCCATTGGATCGGTGCGTGGCTACCAGGTTCATCAGGTCAGCAACCGGACACTTCCCTCCCAGGACACATATGTAAGGAATCCTACCGAGCCCGCGGACCTGGTGAGCATGAATGGCTACGTCATCGACGGCAGGCTGCATCCGCACATAACCCTCGCTACCTCGGACAAGGTGATCGCCGGCCATCTCGAACCAGGCACTGAGGTCTTCACCTTTGCGGTTGTAACCATTGGGGTGATGAATAACGTTGATTTCCGACGAATCGATGACAAAACCTACCGCTAGTCGACAAAGTTTTGGGGTTCCTTTTGGACGGGTTTGATTTCAACGGCAGAGTGGCGGTCGTCGCCGGCGGGGCAAGCGGAATCGGGAAAGCCATATCCGCGCGCCTGGCCGCAAACCGGGCCCAGGTGTGGGTACTGGATATCGACGGCGTAGCAGCCGGCACAACCGCCGAAGAGATAACGCAGGCTGGTGGCCGGGCACGCTCGCTCGCATGCGATGTGGCCGACCCGGAGAGTGTGAGCCGGGTGTTCGCGTCGATAGCCTCCGAGGGGTCCATCGACATCCTTGTGAACTGTGCAGGTATCGCGCACATAGGCACGATTGCGACCACAACCCTGCAAGACTTCGAGCGCATCTTCAGGGTCAATGTTCAGGGCACTTTTCTTTGCATGCAGGCTGCTATTGCCACCATGCTTGGGCAGTCAAGCGGCGGTGTCATTGTCAATTTGTCATCGTTGGTTGCGATCATAGGCATCCCTGAGCGTTTCGCTTACTCGATGAGCAAAGGCGCGGTGCGCGCAATGACCCTCTCGGTGGCAAAGGACTACCTGGACAAAAACATCCGCTGTAACTGCATCTCTCCCGCGCGCGTACACACTCCTTTTGTCGATGGATACCTGAAGAAAAACTATCCCGGCAGGGAGGAAGAGATGCTGGCTGTACTGGCAAAAACCCAACCTATCGGTAGAATGGCGAAGCCGGATGAGGTAGCGGGGCTGGCAGTTTATCTGTGCTCCGATCTTGCCAGCTTTCTCAGCGGAGCGGACGTTCCCTTCGATGGAGGCGTACTCAATTTGCACGGTTGAACCTGTGATGGAGGCGCTGTGAAGTTTTTTGGTACGAATTTTTCCAGACGAACCCTGGTTCAGAATGCCGGTATTGTGGCCGGCGCGGGTCTGCTGGGCCTGGGCACCGGCACGGCCGCGCAGTTGCAAGCGGCGCGCACCCACAGTAAGCCGCGCGCACTGGCGCTGGTCGGCGACCGCTACCACAACCCTGATTACATCCGGGTGAGCCTGGATAAGGTCTTCAAAGACCTCGGCATTCCCATCGATTACACCATCGAATACAGTCAGATCTCAGCCGGTCTGCTGAAGGACTATCAGTTGCTGCTCATCTTGCGCGACGGCATGATCTGGCCCAATGGTTATCTGGGCCCGGATGCCTATACAGCCTACGAGGCTGATCTGGAAACTCCCAAGACCTTCCCCGATCCCAAGCCTGTCATGTGGATCACCGAGGAGCAGGGTGCGGCGATCAAAGATTTCGTGACGGCCGGCAATGGCTTTTACGCTCTGCACAACTGCAGCCATATCTCGCTCAGCTCCAAAAACTACCGCGAGGTGATGGGCGGAGCGTACATCAGTCACCCGCCGCTGCGTCCCTTCCAGGTTCACGCCACAGAGAACAAGCACCCCATCACCGATGGCATGAGTTCATTCATGGTCAATGATGAGCAACATTACGTCACCTACGACAAGGACCCGAAATACATCATTCTGGAGGCGGAGAATATCGATGGTCTCAAGTTCGAGGACCTGGGCACCAAGTCGGTTTCTGGCTGGGCCTACGACTTCGGCAAGGGACGGGTCGTCTTCACGGCGGTCGGTCATACGATCCACGCCATGTGGAATCCGCAATACATCGAGATCCAGAAGAGATCCGTACGATGGCTGCTCAAGGAGCTTTGAAGTCCCTCAGCTGCTAAATCAGATTCAGAATTCCGTTCCCTCAATGGTTTAAGCGCGCTAAATTTAAGGTTCTCTTCCCCCTTTCTAACCGGGCCACGAATTTCCTGGAGAAGGGCTATGCAAGGACCGCGCACTACCTTTATCTACCTGGCCGTGGTCTTCGGTCTGCTTGTCGTTCCGCGCGCGCTGCAGCGCTTCCGTCTCCCCGCCCCGCTCACCTGCTTCGCCTTCGGCATCATTGTTGCCGGCTTTTTCAAACCGCTGGTTAACGACAGCGTGATCTCCTACCTTTCAACTCTCGGCATTGCCGCACTATTTCTTTTCGCTGGTCTCGAGGTCGATCTGGCCGAGCTTCGGCGGCAGCTTCCCTCGCTGGCCAGCAACTTCGCGGTACGCGGGCTGGTGCTGGTGGCTTGCGCCCGCGTCGCCGCCATATGCCTTCACCTTGGCTGGCAGGTCGATTGGTTGCTTGCCCTTGCACTGCTCACTCCGTCGACGGGCTTTATTTTGGATATGCTGCCCCACTCCGGCCTGGACCATACGGAGCAGTCCGAAGTGGCTCTCCACGCAGTCGCCGGCGAAGTTACCGCCATCTTTCTGTTCTTCGTAATCTCGCAGGCGGCATCCATGAAGACCCTGCTCGTCTCCGGCGGTGCGATTGTCCTGCTGATCGGGGTCATGCCCTTTTTCTTTCTCGCCCTGGGACGCTGGGTCGTCCCTTTCGCTCCCGGTTCGGAATTCTCCCTGTTGCTGATGGTTGGGCTTATCTGTGCGGTCATCACGGAGACATTAGGCGTCTACTATCTGGTGGGTGCATTCGTTGCCGGACTGGTGGCGGGGTCTCTCGCCAAACGAATGACCACTCTCGCCTCCACAGAGAACCTGGAAGCCATTCGCTTGTTCGCTTCTTTCTTTATCCCCTTCTATTTCTTCCACAACGGTCTAGGCGTACCCAGCGCGGCGCTGGTTGCTGCCTCTTTGCTGTACGGATTTGTGCTTGCCGCCTGTATCATCCCCATTCGCCTGGGTGTGGTTTGGCTGCAATCGCGCTTTATGCAGCATAGGGGACACCGGGGCAGCTTGCGGGTTGCCATCGCGCTCACCCCCACGCTGATCTTCACCCTCGTCATAGCGGAGTTGTTGCGCGAAAACTTTGCCATCAGTCCCCAGCTCTACGGCGGACTCTTGGTCTATGCCGCCATCGCCAGCATCCTGCCATCGCTCACTCTGCCTGCCTTTACCGAAGCAACCGTCGAACCGATCGCCATCGAGGCGTGACCTTGCCTCTACCTGCGGTTATGGCTTTGCGGTCGCAGCCAGGCCCTTGGGATCCACCCATCCGGTAGCAACGACGGGCCTGGAAGAGTTTTTGATAGGATCATCATTGACGCACTGTAATGTGCGCGTTATCGTTGACCCATCTGGTGTTCGGGAAGGCGGTGCGAATCCGCCACTACCCCGTAACTGTAAGCGCTGAGAGCTTGAACCCAAATTGCTCAAGCCACTGGGATGATTGGTCCTGGGAAGGCTGGTTCAAGGTTGAGGAAGCGTAAGTCAGGAGACCGGCCAGATGCCCTCCAGGGCCGTTTTCAGCTTCGATGGGAGAGCTGGAAAGCAACCTCGCTGACGTAGTTTGCTGGTCAGTACGGACGCTGCCTTTTTATTGGATCCCGCTTCGCGCCAGGGCCGTGCCCTGCGCCAGAGGCGACGAATGCAGTCAAACCAACGCAATACCGTAACCCTGGTGCTGGGGGGCGCGCGCAGCGGCAAAAGCCACTACGCACAGCGACTTGGGGAGCGCGCCGGACGGGTCGTCTTCGTGGCCACAGCACAGGCGGACGATGACGAAATGCGGCGCAAAATCGATCGTCACCGCGGCAGCCGCCCGCAGCACTGGCAAACCGTCGAAGAACCTCTGGCCTTGGCGGAGACAATCGCCCATCACGGCCCCACTTGCGACCTGATGATCATCGATTGCCTCACTTTCTTTGCCGCCAACCTGCTCGACGCGCCGGGTGATGCACAAAGGTCAATAGACGCCCTCTGCTTCGCCCTCGAGGCGCCGGGCTGCTCCGTGGTGCTGGTTTCGAATGAGGTCGGCAGTGGCGTGGTGCCGGAATATCCGTCGGGCCGGCGTTTCCGCGATCTGTTGGGCGAGATGAACCAGAGCGTCGCCCGCGTAGCGTCCAATGTGCTTCTGCTCGTCGCCGGTCTGCCTTTGCCCCTCAAGGGCCAGGCGGAGGTCAACCCATGACCGGGCTGAGAAGGGCCTTGCCGGTGTTCGCGATCCTCGCGACGGCCTTGACGGCGACGGCCCAGGCAAGCCGCGTCCTGACCGATGAAACCGGACGCAAGGTCACAATACCCGACCACCCGCATCGGGTGGTTTGCCTGGTGCCGAGTGTCACCGACACGGTTTTCGCGCTCGGATCGGGCGACGATGTGGTTGCGATAAGCGACTACACCACCTATCCTTCCGCAGCGCTCAAGAAGCCGAGCATCGGTAGCCTGGTAAAGCCTTCGATCGAGACCATCCTATCCTTCCATCCCGACCTGGTGCTGGGAACCAGCATTCCGGGTTCGACGGAAACCGCAGCTCAATTGGAGACGGCTGGTATACCGGTCTATTTCGTCGATCCCCACGGCCTCGCTGGAATCCTGCATTCGATCGACAGCGTGGGCGCAGCCCTCAATCGCGTGTCTCAGGCGACGGCTCTCAACGCCAACATTGCCCGGCGTATCGAGGCGGTCAGAGCGCGAACGGCAGGCAAGCCAGCGCCGAAAGTACTGGTTCCGGTCTGGTATGACCCGATTGTTACCATCGGCAAGCACGCGTTTATTACGGAGATCGTCGAGACCGCAGGAGCAAAATCGGTGACCGACGATCTGATCCCCGACTGGCCACAGATCAGCATGGAAACAGTGATCGCCCGGGTGCCGGAAGCGCTGGTGCTCATCCGCGGGGGCAAGATCTCCATCGACATGCTGCGGAGCCGGCCAGGCTGGAGCAGTCTGCCGGCGATCCAGGCAGGCAAAGTCTATTACGTCGACAGCGGCATCCAGACACCAAGTCCAGTCGCCATCGACGCTTTGGAGGAACTGGCCAGGGAATTTCATCCTTAGTTTGCGGGTTGCACCGCGAACATGGGTGCCCATATCTCGCGCTTTTTGCGAGATGCGGGATCTCGCAAAAGTTGGTGTCTGAATTTCCCATAGTTGTTAACCAATAACCACGGCAAGGTAGCGAGAAGGCGGTGCAAGTCCGCCACTACCCCGTAACTGTAAGCGCAGAGAACCCGGCACGGACGATCAAAGCCACTGGGACGAGTCCTGGGAAGGCAGCCAAGGTTTGTTGACGCGTAAGTCAGGAGAACGGCCTTGCTTCACCCACCCGAGGGGGTTAGAAATGTTCGACTTCTCGATTTTTCCCAGGCCGCTGCTCTTTGCTGTGCTGCTGCTCGCGCCGTTAACAGCACTTGGCGCCCAGGGCGGCACCTTGCACGGAACCGTGACTGATCCGCTTGGCGCGGTCATCGTCTCGGCTACCGTGGAGCTGCTCGAAGGCACATCCGTGGCTCAACAAACTACCACCGACGCTTCCGGCAACTATACCTTCCATCTCGAGAAGGCCGCCCGCTACCAGGTTCGCGCCGTTGCACCCACCTTCCAGTCCACCACCAGCAACGCGGTCTTTGTGACGGCCGCGGAGAAAGCCCAGGTGGACATCACCCTCGCTACGCAGACATTAACGCAGCGAATTACGGTAACCGCCACAGGCACACCTACGCCCGAAGCCCAGGTGGGCGCACCGGTAAGTGTGCTGACCGCGGATCAATACCGCTACTCGACCGAAGTGCAGGATCCGCTGCGGCTGATTCCGGGGGTCCAGGTGACCCAGACCGGCCAGGTGGGTGGCACCACAGGCTTGTCCATTCGAGGCGGTAACATCAATGCCAATAAGGTGCTGATCGACGGTGTCCCGGCCGACGACATAGGTGGGGCGGTGGAATTCGCCAATATCGATACCGTCGGCATCGATAAAGTCGAGGTCCTGCGGGAGCCGAACAGCGCACTCTATGGTTCCGATGCCCTGGCAGGTGTGGTGAGCCTCACTACAGCTCGCGGCAGCACCCTGCTTCCCTTGCTGACTTACGCCGGCGATGGGGGAAACTTCAATACCTTCCGCCAGGTAGGTACGCTGAGCGGTACTTTTCGCCAGTTTGACTACTACTCTGCCTTTGCCCGCACCGACACCCGCAACAATTTTCCGAACGATGCCTTCCACAACGGGACGTATGCGGGGAACTTTGGCTGGACACCGAACACCCCCAACGATCTGCGCTTTACCGTGCGCCATCTTACCGTCGCAGCCGATCAGCCCAACGCCATCCTGCTCTATGGCATTCCCGATGACGCAACCGTGAGGGAGCAAGACAGCTACTTGAGTGCCGCCTGGAACAACCAGACAACCGAAAAATGGCACAACCAGATTCGCTATGGCGGTTTGCGCCTCAATTACAACTACACCGACTTTGCGGCGACAGGAATTTACGACCCGGAAGAGGACGTTTATCTGGGTGCCCCGGTCAACATACAAGGCGCCAATGGCTATCGCGTAAGCGGACAGGCCATCTTTCAATACGGCGCGAGCTACGGCTCTACCTATCCCAACGATTATTTGGCGCCTAGCAAGCGGGACTTTGTTTATGCCCAGTCCGATTACCGGATCAATCCGCACATCGTAGCCCTGGGGGCTTTCAAGTATGAAGATGAGCGCGGCTCGACACTCACCTCCGGAGGAACCCCTACCGCCATCGAGCGCGGGAACTACAGCTACACCGTTCAGCTCGCGGGAGACATATGGAACCGCCTCTATTACACAGTGGGCAGCGGGCTTGAAGATAACGGTCTCTTCGGTTTTGCGGCCACTCCGCGGGCTTCCCTCGCCTACTATCTCTTTCGCCCCAGCAACGCCGGCTTTCTGAGTGGGACCAAGCTAAACTTCAGCTTTGGCAAAGGCATCAAAGAGCCCAGCATCTACTATCAGAGCATCTCTCTTTATGACATTTTGGCCGCGGCCCCCAACGGCGGCGAGTTGATCAAGCAGTATGGCGTCTCTCCCATTGGTCCCGAGACCTCCCGCACTTACGACGGAGGCGTCGATCAGCAGCTTTGGAACGGCCGTGTCCGCATCGGCCTGACTTACTTTCACAATGAATTTACCAATGGCGTGGAATTTGTACCGCAGTCGGCTTTGCTCGAGCTTGGCCTGCCGGCGGCCAGCGATCCTGCGGTTGAATTTGGAGCGGCGGTCAACTCCCAGGCCTTCCGCGCCCAGGGTGCGGAGGTCGCCACCGAGTATAAGATTGGCAGCTATCTTTTTGCCCGCGGTGGCTACACTTATCTGGACGCGGTGGTGCAGCGCTCTTTCTCCAGTGAATCCCTGCCCAGTTACAACCCGAGCTTTCCCAACATCCCGATCGGCGCCTTTTCTCCGTTGGTAGGCGCGAGGCCGTTCCGCCGCGCTCCACACTCCGGCTACTTTGGACTTAGCTACAACCGATCTAAATGGTATGGCTCGTTTACCGGCACGCTGGTCGGCCGGCGTGACGACAGCGACTTTCTTACCGACGCAGAGTTCGGCAATAGCCTGCTGCTGCCGAATCGCAACCTGGATGGCGCTTACCAACGCCTTGAACTTGGCGGCGGATATCAGTTCACTCGATCGCTTACGGCCTACACTGATATGCAGAATCTCTTGAGCGAGCATTACAGCGAAGCATTCGGTTTCCCCGCGCTTCCCTTCACCGTTCGGGCCGGGGTAAAAATCAGCTTTGGAGGGGAATCTTGGCGATTGAAATAGCCACCGTATCCAGCCTCCGCGAAGGTAGCCCACCCAGGGCCGGCAGACACGAAAGGCCTAAACCTGGCCTGGGCTCTCTCATCATCCTGTTGACGGCGGCGCTGGGCGTTGTCACGCTGGTCTCGCTCGCGACCGGGGCCGTGCCGATCTCGCCACGGGCCATCTTTGCCGCCATGGTGGGGCATCGGCCGCTTACCGCGATGCAGCGGATTATCCTGTTCCACGTCCGTCTGCCGCGCGTGGTGGCGTCGGGTTTGGTGGGCTCGGCGTTGGCGCTTGCCGGTCTCCTCTTTCAAGGACTGTTTCGCAATCCCATCGCCGACCCCTACGTCATCGGATCGTCCGGAGGCGCGATCTTTGGCGCCTGCATCGGGATCGTCTTCTTTTCTCAGTGGTCGATCTTCGGCTTCAGTGCTACCGCGCTGCTGGCCTTCGCCGGGTCGGCGGCTACCATGGCGCTGGTGTATTCGCTGGCTCGCTCGGCGGGCAAAACCAACGTTGTGACCCTTCTGCTGGCCGGCTTTGGCATCAGCGCCATTTTTACCAATTCAAGCTACTTCTTTGAGCTCTTCGATAAGACGGGCACAGACAACCGCATTCTAGCCTCCTGGCTACATGGCGTCATCGGCATACCTGCCTGGACCGAAGTACAGGTAAGCGCCGCTCTGATCGCCTTGGCAGTCGTGGCCGCGCTTCCCCTGATGAGGACACTCAATACCCTGGCGCTGGGCGATGAGTACGCCCAGCAACTCGGAATACGGGTCGAGTCCGCGCGGGTGTTCATCATTCTAATAGGGTCGCTGTTGACCGCCGTAGCCGTCTCACTCGGAGGCATGATCATGTTCGCCGGGCTGATCGTGCCCCACGTCGCACGGCTGCTGCTGGGTCCCGATCACGTTCGCCTACTGCCGATAACCGTGCTGGCCGGAGCCATCTTTCTGATGCTTGCCGATACCCTGGCGCGGACGATCTTTGCTCCCTCAGAGGTTCCGGTAGGCGTTCTGATAGCCTTTGTTGGCGGCCCCTTCTTCCTTTACCTGCTGCGCAAAATGAAACGGGGCTACACGGTATGAGCTGCCTGTTACGCGTCGACGGCGTGCATTTTGACTACCCGGGACAAGAGGTTCTCCGCCAGGCAACCTTCGATCTCGAAGAAGGTAGCTGTAGCGCGCTAATCGGCACCAATGGTGCCGGCAAAACGACACTGTTGCGTATTATTGCCGGGGTATTGCGCCCCGCATCGGGGAGCGTTCGCTTGCGCGGACAGCACATGGAGACGATCCCTTTGAAAGAGGTGGCGCGCACCATCGCGCTGGTGCCGCAGCAATTGGAGCTGCCGTTTGACTTCACAGTGCAACAAGTAGTGGAGCAGGGCCGAACCCCCTACATCGGTATGCTGCGGGGGCCGGGGCGGAGCGATCGGATAGCCGTCGATCGAGCTCTCGACCTGGCGGATGTCTCCGACCTTCGTAATCGAATTTTCAACGAGCTCAGCGGAGGCGAACGCCAGCGGGTCAAGATTGCGCTGGGACTGGCTCAGCAACCCCGCCTGCTGCTGCTGGATGAGCCAACCCAAAACCTCGATATCGGCAGGCAGGTGGAGCTGATCGATCTACTTCATTTTCTGCGCGACGAGGGCATCACCATTCTCGCTTCCATCCACGATCTACACCTGGTGGATAAGAATTTCTCCACCGTGCTTCTGCTTAGCCCGGGACAGCCCTTAACCAGCGGGAGCCCGGAGCAGATGCTGAAACCTTCGATCCTGGAGCGAGCCTTTCAGTGCCCGCCGGACCGTCACCCGTTACTCATCGAACGCGCCGAGCTATACCGGAAAGAGGTCCGATGAATACCGAAATACTCCACCTCGAAGAGGTGATCGACTCCATCGCTGCTCCGCCGGATGCTTTCCTGGCCTTGGCCAGAACCCGCCTCGACGCGCTCACCAAGCCGCTGGGAAGTCTGGGCCGTCTGGAAGATCTGGCGGCGCAATGGTTCGCCATCCGTCAAGGAAACGTCACCGGCACAGTGAACAAGTCGGTCTACGTCTTCGCCGCCGATCACGGCATTACTGC
>CAWCKO010000076.1:0-150573 GCA_963796145.1 uncultured Acidobacteriaceae bacterium
CTGCCATTGGCACGAACCATATCAGATTAGACGGAGGGCGTTAACGCGATTCCCGGAAAACGGGGTTCTTGGTAACTTCGACTCTGTTCCCGGGGCACCGGCAATTTACCGAAAACCCGGCTTTGCAGGAACTTCGGAAACGTAGGTCGTTTCCGCCCACACTGCGAGTGGTCTCTGATATTCCTGAATTGCGATGCGCGTGCTATATCGTCTACTATGCTAGTTAGTATACTACATATGTGATACATGCCGTCATTCGGATTCAAGCTTCCTATCTTCATTTTTACCGCCGTCGTGGCTTTCGCCCAGACTGCTCCAAGCCCGCCCGCGCCGCCTAAGCACATGCCCGCCAACGCGAACCCCGCGTTCGATGCCGCCACCGTCATACCCGGCGAATCCGGGACCAAACAATGGAAGTTCGCTGTGGTTTCCATACGGAAAAATAACTCCGGCGGTCCCCAGCATGGCGGAGTTGCGACGGCTGACGGATATCAAATGAAAAACTTGTTTTTGTGGTATCTGATCCGCATTGCCTATGTGCCGCAAACCGGCGGAGAAGCCTTCTATTTCGTTGACCAGCTAATAGGAATGCCCGCTTGGCTGACCAGCGACGACGATCGTTACGATGTGGACGCGAAGGTCGACGAGGCAGACCTTGCGGATTGGCATAACCCGGCCAAACAGCCTGCTATGCTGCGGTCCATGCTCCAGGCGATGCTCGAGGACCGTCTCAAGCTGGTGGTGCACCGCAGCACCAGGGAAGGTCCTGTGGACCTGCTGGTTGTAGGGAAGAGAGGGCCAAAATTCAAAGAGACCAATCCCGGCGAGCTTCATCCTGGCACACGTCCGATGCCTGGAGGCGGGACACTGTCCCGAGAAGAAGAAGACGACCAGATGACAGTGCATTATTTTGGCATCTCGATAGCGCAGCTAGCGGCATTTGTATTGGGGACGGGGTGCCCGGTTGAGGACAAGACCGGTCTTACGGGAAGATATGACGTCACGATCCAGAGGCCGGCTTTGCAGCCGAGTGCGCAGCAAGGGGGTGTTTCTGCGCCCGATCTGGGGCCCTCGGCAGCCTCAATTGCCGATCAACTCGGCTTGAAGCTAGAGCCGTCAAAAGGACAGGTGGAGACTCTGGTGATCGATCACGTTGAGCCGCCCTCGCCCAATTAGCAGTTAAGGAACCTCCAGAAAAACGGGATTTTCGGTGTGTGTCCAGCTTAAGGCTGGCGTATTCAGTAGGAGGTAGACCTACCAGGGAAAGAGTCAGGACCCTGTAGCTAGGATCGCATTCGTGGAGGAAACGAAGCGAATGAAGCCGATCGACAAAGCCATCTTTGGGATGGTGAGCGAGTCATCGGGCCGCAACGAAAGTGAACGCATAGGTGGCCTCGAAAACCCGAAAACTCCAGGGGCCGAGCCCGCACCGAAAGGGCGAAGGCAACATGGATCGCCGCAACTGACTGAAGCGGTGAGACACTCTGGCGGGGTGTTAGCGGCAGCACGATGACAAGGATGCGCTAAGCAACTGGAGAAGCCCTCCTCGTCCCGCCGAGAAATCGGCGGAGCAGCAAACCGTATAACTGGCGAACCCAGGAAATCGGTGGAAGACGAGAGGGTTGCGGATGGGCCCATAGTGTGCGCTGAGCAGCGCATTGTTCAGGAGGGTTGAAGTCCCTCCGGCGCTCAGATGAGGGGCGCTGTATCCAAAAGCGGGGTTAACGTCTCGCTGGCCGGAGAAGAGAGAAGGTATGGAGAAGCCTAAACGGGCACGAAGGCGAAAGCTTGATACAGCCAAGGTGAACCTGAAGCCACTCTTTGCAGTGCTCCGGAGGACAGGGTGTCCATCGTGAGGTGGAATCCGAAGGGTATGCGGAGAAGTATCGGGCCGTAATCGACGGGGGCCACCCCGATGATGAACCGGTCGGCCAAAGGTGGGGCAAGGTCGAGCCCGCACTATGGGGGCGAAGGCGTTCTCATTCACCCACCGCACCAAGGTGTTTGCGGACGGCACGATACGGAAGAACGATGCGTGACCTCAGGAGGACTGGCAGCGTCTCTGGGTGGCACCGGAGTAAGCGGACCTATAAGCGAGAGCGAAATGGCGAGCGAAGCGCTGTCAGTAGTCGGACGGCTGAAAAGTACCAGAAGCATGGTGAAAGCCATGTGACCGGGTAACCGGCGACGGAAGTGGGTCGGGGAAGGCAGCCGGCGAAGGCGGTTGGGAAGAGAGAGGATGGCAGTGAGTAAGGACGGAAAGGTGGATCAGTTCCTTGAGTGAAATACCCGTACATTTCCGACCGAGGAGACTGTCTGACTGGATCAACCCGACGGGTGCAAAGAAGGTCCATTCATTAATCGACAAGGTATACAAGCGGAAGAACCTGGAGATGGCCTGGGAAAAGGTGCAGGCTAACCGGGGCAGTGGGGGAGTCGATGGACAGACGCTGGAGGAGTTCTCAGCGCAGCTGGATCAGCAACTGGATCGGTTGCACAGGGAGCTTCAGGAAGATGTCTATCAACCCCGACCGGTGCGGCAGGTGCAAATCCCGAAAGTGGGCAAGCCGGGAGAGTATCGCAAGTTGGGAATACCCACGATCTACGACCGTGTGTGCCAACAGGCGCTGCTCAATCGGTTGGAGCCTATCTTCGAGTCGATTTTCGATGAAGCCAACTTCGGATATCGGCGAGGGCGATCAACACAGGACGCCATGCGCAAGGTGTGGAAAGAAATACAGAGCGGACGAGAGTGGATCGTAGATGCGGACTTGAAGGATTTTTTCGGGTCTGTTGCACACGAGAAGCTGTTAACGCTGGTTGCCCAACGAATAGCCGATGGTCGAGTGTTGCGTCTGATAGAGGCGATGCTGAAGGCCGGAAGTTATGGCAAAGGGCGACTCTATCCCACCGAGCGAGGGACCCCGCAGGGCGGGGTGGTTTCACCTGTCCTCAGTAACGTACTCCTGACGCCGTTTGATCGGGAAATGCGCCGCAAGGGGTATCAGTTAACGAGGTACGCGGATGACTGGGTTGTCACCTGTCAGTCCGCGGCAGAGGCGCGCGCGGCAATCGTTGCAGCGCGTCAGATACTGGAGCAGTTGGGCGTGCAACTACACCCGCAAAAGACGCGGGTGGTGCACGTTCGACAAGGGTTCGAGTTTCTTGGCTATAAGATCAAGCGGGGCCAGCGGCGACTCCGGCTGATGCCTCACCAGATCCAAAGCGGGGTGCGGGAAGGGGACTTATATGCGTACCCGAAGAGAAAATCGATCCGTCGCTTTATGGATCAAGTGCGTGAGCGTACCAAGCGGCGCATTCCTCTGACGACCTCGGCACTGATCGCGGACCTCAACCCTGTAATAAGGGGATGGGGGAATTACTACAAACGTGCCCACGTCCGAAAGCTCTTCAACCGACTCAACGGCTGGATCGTACAGCGAATCCGGTCGCACCGATGCAAGCGTTGGCGTAACCGAGGTTGGCGACAACTTCCTGAAACCACGCTGTACCGTGAGTATGGGCTGGTCAACCTGGTTCAGTTAATACCTTCGATTGCATCCCGGAAGCGCGAGTCTTCGTGAAAGCCGTGTGCGGGAAAACTGCATGCACGGTTTGAGCGGCGGACGGTGGCCAGCGTCGGGGAACCTCGATGCGCCACCTCCGACCCGACAGCGAAGAAGCGGAGTAATGTCCGTGGAGCGGTGCGCCGTGGAAAGCCGGTGCTTTTCAGTGGGAGATAACCCCACCCGGGAACTGGTTCGTTCCACCCGGTAATAACCGAAGCGGCGGCAGAGGTAACGAAGCCGCTGGAGCCTTCGGTGTAGAGGGTCGTTTTAGCGACTCTGTGAGCATGTAGGTTGCAATGTGAGTAAACGTCGAGCAGGCCTCGAAACACATAACGCAGGAGCCGACCCGCCCGTTCCTCGGGGAAGGCCGCCGCTGGTGGAGGGGTATGAGCGAACAGCTTCCATCGGACCTGCCGGGGTATTGACGGCGACATGCATGCGTAGGAAAGCACTAGGAACACGGGAAACCCCAACAGTGGTATTGGAAGTTCAAGACCAACCGGTAACTCGTGAGAGCCAGGCTGGGCTGTTAGGGGCTGCGGTGAGGCTCGTAGTACCGATGAAGCCGGGTAATGCCGGGGGAGGGAAGGGGCCTTAGTTGGAAAATCAACGCAAGACGTGACAAAGACGAAGGGATTGGTGATGAGCCTAACAACCCCGGAAAGTGTTCAGAAGTTACAGGCAGCGTTACACGACAAAGCGAAGAAATCGCCCGACTTTCGCTTCTATGCGCTGTACGACAAGGTGTACCGGAAGGACGTATTGCGGTTCGCCTACGAATGCTGCAAAGCCAACGGTGGAGCGGCGGGAGTAGACGATCAGACGTTCGAGGACATTGAAGCGTATGGAGCAGAGTGCTGGTTGGACGAATTGACGCAAGAGCTGAAAAGCCGAACGTATCGACCACTTCCGGTGCGGCGGGTTTACATACCGAAGCCCGGGGGACAACAGCGCCCGTTGGGAGTGCCCGCCATCCGCGACAGAACGGTGGAGATGGCGGCGGTTGTGGTACTCGACCCCATATTCGAGGTCGATTTACAACCAGAACAGTACGCCTACCGGCGAGGCCGCAGCGCATTGGACGCGGTAAGACATGTCCATAAGCTGATTAACTCCGGACATGGAGAGATCGTCGATGCAGATCTTGCCTCGTATTTTGATCTTCTTCCGCATTCTGAACTTCTAAAGTCGGTAGCTCGCCGGGTGGTTGACGGCGCCATGCTTCATCTGATCAAGATGTGGCTGAAAGCTCCGGTGGAAGAAACGGATGATCGTGGAAAGAAGCATCGGAGTACGCGTAATCGGGATGAAGGTCGAGGAACTCCTCAGGGTTCTCCGATCAGCCCGCTGCTCAGTAATCTTTACATGCGCCGGTTCGTGCTTGGATGGAAGAAGTTGGGGCACGAAAAGCGTCTAGGGTCGTACATCGTCAACTATGCTGATGACCTTGTGATCTGTTGTCGAGGCAGAGCGGAAGAAGCTCTGGTCACGATGCGGGTCATGATGACGAAGCTGAAGCTGACGGTGAATGAAACCAAAACGCGGGTCTCGAAGCTTCCGGAAGAGAAGTTCGACTTTCTGGGCTATTCGTTTGGTCGCTGCTACTCGATGAAGACGGGGCGCGCCTATCTAGGCACGGTACCGGCCAAGAAGCGAGTGATCCGCATCTGTCAGGCGATCAGCAGCGAAACTGGACGCAATAGAACCCAACTGGACCATAAGACGGTGGTGACGAAACTCAACCAGATGATGAACGGTTGGGCCAATTACTTTTGTCTTGGACCGGTCAGCAAAGCCTATCAGGCAGTTGATCGACACGCCTGTAAGCGGCTGCGTCAGTGGTTGTGCGCCAAACACAAAGAGGCAAGGCTGACGACCCGGAAGTATTCGGACGCCATCCTGCACGACAGGTTTGGTTTGGTCCGGCTTACCGAGCGGACGCGCAGCTTTTCGTGGGCGAAATCGTGATGTTTCCTCCGAGAGCTGGATGCGTTAACTGCGCCTGTCCAGTTCGACGAGCGGGATGTGGAAACGGAGCAGGGCTCGGATAGTGAGGCACCGGCGAACGAAAGAGCCGGTAACAGATAGGCCAGGCCTAAACCACCGCGCCACATCTCGACTCCACAAGTGGCCCTGCTGTTTGCATTTTCTCTGAGACACAGGGAGGCAAGGGTGAATGATAAAAGCACCCATTCGTTTGCAAGACCTGCGAAGGAGAATATACGTCAAGGCGAAGGCCGAAATATTCTGCGGTTTCCGACCAGGAAACTTCAGGGTCTCGGCAGGAGGCGGTGGAGTAGGGAAGGGATGTAGGGCACCCTGCGGCTGCTCGGCAGCTGTCGGGATCAGCATCTTTTTCTGAAAGTCGCTCCGACACGATTAGGTCACATAAGCCTTGGGGTGAAGCAAACAAGAAAGCCCAGTGCGGGAAATCCGCACGCTGGGTTTGACGTGGCGGGGATTGGAAACCAGTTTACGGTTCGGCTATTGAGGCACTCTTAGAGGAAACGGAGAGCAACAGCTAGGCCGAACCTACGAGGCATGGCGCCAGTCCTCGACCCTACAATTTGCCCACTTGCGTTCAGTCCGGGGACACTGATGGGAGACTAGAGCTATCGCCGGAATGCCGGTGGCCCTGTGGTTCCACATGCTTATGTCATTTGAATTGGAGTTGCTGGCGGAGAGAGGGGGATTCGAACCCCCGGTAGAGGTGTTAGCCCCTACAACGGTTTAGCAAACCGCCGCCTTCAGCCACTCGGCCATCTCTCCGGGATTCACTGGTCGGATTATATCCGAAGCCGCACGGGCGCACTGCCTTAGCGGTTGCCGCCCACTTCCAAGGAGACCCTCTTGTCTTTGAAGCGATTGACCGCCTCGACTACCTTGGTGCGGGCAAAGGCCGCATCGTGCCAGCCTTTCACTTCCACCCGCTTGCCCTCAAGGTCCTTGTAAATAGCGAAGAAGTGCGTTATTTCCTTCAGCATGTGGGGGTAAATTTCCGAATAGTTCCACACGTCGGCGTAGCGTGGGTTGTTCTTGCCCACAGCCAGAACCTTCTCGTCAGGCACCCCTTGATCGAGCATTTCCAGCAGGCCGATGGGCCTTACCTGCATGACGCAGCCCACAAAGCTGGGCGCGTCTACCAGCACTAGCACGTCCAGTGGATCGCCATCCTCGCTCAGGGTGGAGGGGATGAAGCCGTAGTCGCCGGGATAGTGCACCGGGGAATAGAGATTGCGATCCAGGCGGAAGACGTGAAGCGTCTTGTCGTACTCGTACTTGTTGATGCCCTCGGCCGGAATCTCAATGACCGTGTTAATGACCTCGGGGCACTTCTCTCCAACCGGCAGTTCTAGATAGTTGACCATGATCGCTCCGCGGCCGCTTTATCATAGCGTACAGCCGTGGCGCTCTAGAGCGAAACCTTGGCGAAGTGGAGGCTCAGCTGGACCGGCCTAGTCCACAGCAGAGACACGAGCTGGTCCTGGTAACCGGCGATCGGCAACCTGCGCCGCGCGGTGGAGCGTAAGCCGGTATTTGAGCTAGAGGATTTCAAGCAGTTTCTCGATCAGTTGGCGGTATCCGGTGGAGGCGATCACCGCATCCACTCCGTTGCGAAATTGAACCAGGCCGACGCCACGCTGGTAGTCCATCGACAGGCTGACGATCCGTTCGAGAGCCGTCGCGCGGGCATCGTCGAGCGTTACCTCTATACTTGTCGAAATGTGCTCGCGGTGGTTTGTGGCCGGCAGCTTCAATTGAATCCCTCCCCCGAAGAATCAACAGCAGTCGTCCCATAACCACCGCTTGTTTCGTAGCATAGCGGCTTACGCGCCGCGGTCTACAACTATTGGGTAACAATGGGCGGGATAAAAGTACTCGCGACTGGTAATGTCTGAACCTCCTTCGCTTCTAGTGTTCACCTCGTTTGTCCCTGTCAAATCAATGATTTAGCGCACTTCCGCGGTTGCTGTATCTCATCCCCGGGGCGGCGAGGGGCGAAATGCTTTAGTATCCATTACGGTTTGAAGACGCGACTCGCGTCGAAGGAGCCTGTTCATGACCACGCGGTCGATGCAAATCAAGGTGATTAACTGTATTTGTTTGTTGACGCTGGTGTCGTTGGCACCGCTTCTGGAGGCGAAGGTGACTAAGTCCGTGTTCGGCAGCATGCCCGATGGAACCAAGGTAGAGATCTATACCCTTGAAGAGGGTGCGCTCAAGGCGCGGGTTATGACCTACGGCGCGAGGCTGGTGTCCCTCGAGGTGCCCGACCGCAGCGGTAAGATCGCCGACATCGTTCTCGGTTATGAATCCCTGGAGCCCTACACGACCGATGCCAAAAGCTACTTTGGATCCATCGTGGGGCGCTACGGCAACAGGATCGCCCATGCCACTTTTACCCTGGATGGCAAGCGCTACCAGCTTCCGGCAAACGATGGCGTCAACACCCTGCACGGGGGGCTCATAGGGTTCGACAAGCTGGTGTGGTCGGGGCATGAAATTCCGCATGGGGTCGAACTGACGCTGGTCAGCAAAGACGGCGACCAGGGCTTTCCAGGCACCTTGACCGCTCGCGTCCGCTATACGCTCGAGGCGCATGCACTCAGGATCGAGTACTTCGCCACCACCGATAAGGACACGGTCCTCAATCTCACCAATCACAGCTACTTCAACCTTGCGGGCGAGGGGCAAGGCGACATTCTCAACCACCTGGTGACCATTCCCGCGGATCGCTACACCCCCGTCGACTCGGGACTCATTCCCACCGGCGAGCTGGCGCCAGTAGCGGGAACGCCGCTGGACTTCCATAAGGCAACGGCCATCGGCGCGCGGATCAACGACAGTAACGAGCAAATGCGTCTGGGCCGGGGATATGACCACAACTACGTGCTCAACGGGAAGCTTGGCGTGATGCAGGAGGCGGCGCGGGTGGAGGAACCAACCAGCGGACGGGTATTAACCGTGACCACGACCCAACCCGGGGTGCAGTTCTATTCCGGCAATTTTCTGGATGGAACGCTGCACGGCAAGCACGGTCACGTCTATGCACAACGGACCGGGTTTTGCCTGGAAACCCAGCACTTTCCCGATTCTCCGAATCACCCCAAATTTCCTACCAGCGAGCTCAAGCCAGGGCAGACTTACCATAACGTCACGGTGTTCAGCTTCTCTACCGCACCCTGAAGCGCTTTGCACTTCAGGACAGGAGTGCCCATGTACCTTCGGAGTCCGCGTGAGAACTCCGCACTTAGTCCCGAAGGGACGGTTGAAAGTAGCCCAGGACGACAGTCCTGGGTAACCGGCACGAATCTGGACTAGTCCCGCCAGGGACGGCTGAAATTTCAGCCCCCATATTCAGCCGTCCCTTGCGGGACTGATCGGATGGATTATGTTTACCCAGGACTACCGTCCTGGGCTACTTTCGGCCCGTCCCTTCGGGACTCATGCAGACTTTTTCCGCAGCCCGTAAAGCCCAGATTTTTGTGGGGCTTTTATGGCCCGACTAAAAGTCGTGCCCTGATACCTGGATCCGGCGCATTCTCGTGCCTCCGGGATGCGCCGAAGGCTCTGTTTATCATTGTTCCCCTCGGTTTTTGCTACTCTGAGCCTTACCTCACTTTTGGTTAGGTAAGGCTCAGGGCGCGAAGATCGCCTAGAAACCTCAAAATCGCCTGCAATCATGCGGGGCTGACGCACTTTGGGGGCGCCCATTTCTTTCAGGAATTTCTCCGACTGCTGCAGTCCGCGATTTTCTTGGTCGCCATCTTGCTTATCCCGACATAATTGCCGATACAAGTTCCCCGAATGATGCTCGCTCTGGTCTGCCCATTGTGCGTGGCCTGGGTCACTTGGAGACCGCGTCATTCTTGCGTTCCAACGGCACTTTCCCGTACCTGACCGGTTTGCCTAGCTTCCCCGCCCACAAACTTTGCGCTGCTTCCTGCTTCAAGCACCACTCCGGTTCCGGATCGGCTTCATCGTGTTCATGATCGACTGCTGCAGAAGTTCATCGACCTGCCTGACCAAACTCCGGCCTCTGATACTCTGAAACATCGTTATTCACGCCGGATCCAGGTGATACAAAGCAAACTGTAGTGGAGCGATCTGCGGTTTCTTTTTCGGATTCGCGACAAAACGAGTTTTTCACCCCAAAAAAGCCAACCGTCCGGCCCCAACATCAGAGCATGACTGGAATGCTACCCTGAAATTGATGCCGGAAAAGACCCTAGTGGAGAGCAGCCCCTCTGACCTCAGCCTCACTGCAGGCTGCCGATTTGTGCGCGCTTGTCTGCGTCAGCCGGTAGACCAGACGCCGGTTTGGTTTCTGCGCCAGGCCGGCCGCTATATGCCGGAGTACCAGGCCGTCCGCCGCCACCATTCCCTGCTGCAGATTTGCAAGAACCCTGAGCTCGCCGCCGAGGTTACGATTACCGCGGCGGAGAAACTTGACGTCGATGCCGCCATCATCTTCGCCGACCTTCTCTTGCCGCTTGAGGGCATGGGTCTCGATTTCGAGTTCCTCGCCGGCGAGGGGCCGGTGATCCACCACCCCGTGCGCACCGCGGCCGATGTAGACCAGCTGCGCATCGATCGCGCGCACGAGCTGGGCTACGTGGCCGAGGCCATACGCAAAGTGGTGGCCCATTTCAACGATCGCATCGGCATTGTCGGATTCTGCGGCGCGCCCTTCACCCTGGCCAGCTACATGATCGAAGGCGGCGGTTCGCGCAATTACATTTTCACCAAATCGCTGATGTACCGCGAGCCCTCCGTCTGGCGGCTGCTGCTGGAAAAACTCGCTTCCGTGCTGGAAGAGTATGCCGCCCAGCAGATTGAGGCGGGCGCCGACGTCATCCAGATTTTCGATAGCTGGGCCGGCGCTCTCAGCCCGGCCGACTATCGCGACTTTGTCCTGCCCGTCACTACCAATTTAATCCGCAAGGTGCAGGCGCTGGGCGTGCCCGTAATCTACTTCGGTGTGGACACCGCGACCCTGCTGCCTGCCATGCGCGAGACCGGCGCCGACGTTATCGGCCTCGACTGGCGGATCCCTTTGGACCAGGGTTGGTCCGCCCTCGGCCATGCGGTCGCAGTGCAAGGCAACCTCGACCCCATCCTGCTCTTCGCAGAGCAAGACCTGCTTCGCCAGAGAGTGCGCCAGATCCTGGAGCAGGCTGGAGGCCGCCCCGGACATATCTTCAACCTCGGCCACGGCATCGTTCCCGGCACACCGGTCGAAAACGTGCAGCGAGTGGTACAGTACGTGCGCGAGTTCAGCGCCAACCCTGGAGACCATTCCCGTGCCTGATATCGCCCCGCAGCGCCAGGCGGTTCTCTTGCTCGCCCACGGAACGCCCGAAACACTGGACCAGATTCCCGCCTACCTGCGCAACGTAACCAGCGGGCGACCCATGCCCGAATCGGTAGTCGAAGAAATTCGTCACCGTTACAGTCTTATTGGATCAAGCCCGCTGACCGAGCTCACCCTGGAACAGGGGCGCCTGCTTTCCCAGGCGCTCGGCCTCCCGGTCTATGTGGGCATGCGCAACTGGAAGCCGTACATCGCCGACGTCGTGCGGCAGATGCGCGAGGATGGCATCACTGCGGCCGTCACTATCTGCCTTGCGCCGCAGAACTCCCGCACCAGCGTTGGACTCTATCGCCACGCCGCCTTGACCGAGTCCGCGGGAGCCATCGAGATGGACTTCATCGATGGCTGGGCCGACCATCCGCTGCTGGCCCGGGCCTTCGCGGAACGCTTGCAGCCGGTGTGGCAAAGTCTCTCGGAGCGGATCGGTGGGCTGGCGCCGGTGCTCTTTACCGCGCACAGCGTGCCCTGCCGAACCATCCAGGCGTGCTGAAGGGCAAGCAGCGCCAGACCCCTATCCCGTGGAGGCAAAGCGCACTGCGGCGAACGTGGCCGCGCTGCTTGCGCCCTTGGGGCTCACCGCCGCCGACTGGTTTTTCGCCTTCCAAAGCCAGGGGATGTCGGGCGCTACGTGGATCGGTCCCACGGTCGAGGACACCCTCATCGCGCTGCGCCAGGAGGGCTACACCGCGGTCGTGATCCAGCCCATCGGCTTCCTCTGCGACCATGTCGAGATCCTTTACGACATCGACATCGGCTTCCGTGACTTCGCCGCCGGAATCGGCCTGGAGGTCGTGCGCCCGCAATCGCTCAACGACTCTTCGCTGCTTACCGCGACGCTCGAAGACCTGGCCCGGCAGGGCTTTGCTCGCCTGGCAGCGAAGGCGTCTTGGTCTGCGCCCGTTGCCGCCCTATGATCGCTATAGTCGGCGGAGGCATCAGCGGGCTGGCGACGGCTTATCAACTGGCCTGCGAGGGGGTCGAGTTTACCCTCTTTGAAGCTTCCGGGCGGCTTGGCGGCATCGTCGAGACCGTTCATCGCCAGGGTTTCGTGATCGAGTGCGGTCCTGACTCCTGGGTGACGGAAAAGCCCTGGGCCCGCGAACTGGCGGTGGAACTCGGCCTCGAAGACCAGATCATTGCCTCCAACGATCAATGGCGCCGCACCTATGTGCAGCAGGGCGGCGAACGCCAAACACAGCTGGTCCCCATCCCCGACGGCATGCGCATGATGGTTCCGGCCAAGTGGGGGCCACTGCTGGAATCGCCCCTTTTCAGTTGGCAGGCCCGGCTGGCCTACCTGCGGGAGCCGAAGCGCGCCGGGGAGTTGAAGGCCTCCGCGCCCAGTCATGACGAATCGGTGGCCGATTTTGTCCGCCGTCACTTTGGACCGGAAGTCACCTCCACCATTGCCGGACCGCTTCTGGCCGCAGTCTTCGGCGGGGACATCGGGCAGCTCAGTGTTCGCGCCGTCATGCCCGCCTTCGTCCGCATGGAAGCCGAAGAGGGCAGCCTGATACAGGCCGTGCAGCGGCGGGCAGAGAAGTCTCCGCAAGCCATCTTCACCAGCCTTGCCAATGGGCTGGAGACCCTGATCGATCGCATGGGTGCGCGGTTGCCGGCTGGGTCCGTACGCCTGCGCCAGCCGGTGTTGCGCATGGACGCTGTTCACGAGGGCTGGCGAATCACCACTGCCGGCGGCCCAGAAAGCTTCCACGCTGTGGTGCTGGCCACTCCTCCGCATGTTACGGGCGCCCTGCTGCGGCAGCTCAATGACCAGGGCGCTCGCATGGCTGGCTTGCTGCCACAACAGGCCACTTCGGCCATCGTGGTGGCGCTGGCCTTCGCTCCCGAGCAAGCAAGCCGGCTGCGCATTCCACGCGGTTTTGGCTTTGTGGTTCCTCCGCTACCCTACCACTCCGCAGAGCACAAGCTGCTGGCCTGCACGTTCGTGGATCAGAAGTTTCCCGGTCGCGTTCCGCAAGGGGCGATGCTGGTTCGGGCCTTCTTCGGCGGCCACTCCGGCGAAGCACTGCAGGGCGAAGCAGACGATCAGATCATCGAGCGTGCCCGCTTGCAGTTGAGCCGGGTTCTGGGTCCGTTGCCGCAAGCTACGGAAACGGTGGTGCGGCGTTGGCCCCAGTCCATGCCGCAATACGCCGTAGGCCACCTGGAACGCATGGCGGAACTGCAATCGTTGCTGAGCGCAATCCCCGGTCTGCACCTGGTGGGCAGCGCCTACCATGGAGTGGGATTACCCGATCTGATCCGCGAGGGTCGAGCCACCGGGCGACTGCTTGCTGGACAACCCCACCCTGTACTGGCGAACCCTTTTTCCTGTTGACTTTAACCTTTGTAGTATACGAGATTAAAGTCAGTCATCGAGAAGAAGAGCTTTCGATGCGCGCGCTTTTATTGATTGTCTACGAGAGGCTACAACGGCAGCCGCTTGCCGTCGTCGTTCCCTTGATTAACTGAGGACAACTCACCCGTACTTCGTATCGAACGCAAACGTTGTGACAGAACCCTTTCACCCTATCCAGAACGGTGAGGGCACGCGTATTTCTGGCCGCTACTGCCGGGAAGATCAATAAAGCCGATCGAAAGCCAGATCGACAAACAGACAAATGGCGACTGTTTCCATGGGCCCCTTTGCGTTTTATGGACAAGTGTCTGTGCAAGAAAGTCCAAAGCAGTTTCGCAATTGGTGTAGACCGAACCCGGATTTCCTGTAGAGGTTGGTGAAACCGCGGAACTACATGCGACTTTCCATGAAGAAAGTCGCACATAATTGTTCTCGGCCAGTGCTGCGCCGCAGGAAATCCGGGGAGCGACAGGCCTTTTCGTGGTTTTCTCCCAAGGAAAACCACACCTCGCGATCTTTTTCAGTCCACAGTAATTGCGAAACTGCTCGAATCACGCGCACCGGATCAAGGAGGAACCCCAGTGTCACGTCTCGCGAAGATCTCTGCTTTCGGTTGGTCGTGCGCTCTATGCTGCATCGCGCTCAGTCTTGGCTTCTTCAACCCGGTACCGGTGAGCGGTCAGGGCATTATCACTGGCGCGTTGACTGGTTTCATCCAGGATTCCTCCGGGGCGGTCATTCCCAACGTCCCCATTGTCGCGGTGAACAACAGCACAAGCGCGGCCTTCAAAACTGCTACCGGCGGGGACGGGACCTTCACTCTCCGGGACCTGCCGATCGGAGACTATACCGTGAGCATTGTGAGCCCTGCCGGGTTCGGCAAGGCTACGGTGCGAGATGTGCGCGTGGTTGCAGGCATTACCACATCGATCGGTAATCAGAAGCTTCAGACCGGTTCGACCACGGAGACAGTGCAGGTGGCGGCCAGTTCCGCTTCTCTGCTCGATACCACAACTTCCGAAGGCTCTGCCACTATAGAAGCCAAGACCCTTCAGGAGCTCCCGGTTTACGGAGGATTCGACACTACCACGTTGCTTGTTCCGGGGATCGTGTCCACCCATGCGAACGGATTTGCGCAATCGAACGGCATCGATTACTCCTCGAACGGACTGCGCTCCCGCTCCAACAATGCAGAGCTTGATGGGCAGGCGAACAACGATCTCTTAATCACAGGCCCGCAGATCTACTTCTCGAATCCGGACGCCCTTCAGGAAATTCAGGTCATTTCCAACAACTTCAGCGCCCAGTACGGCCGCAACGCCGGCAGCATTGTCAACTACATCACCAGGACCGGCACCAACCAATTCCACGGTTCGGGCTTCGAGTTTTATACCGGCACATGGTTGTCTTCGCTCACCGCCGGTCAAAAAGGTCCTCAGTTTGGCTACTGCCCGCCAGGCGTCAGCCCATCGACCGGCTGCACCCACCCTGACGTTCCCGCATTTACTGAAAATGCCTATGGCGGAACCCTGGGCGGCCCCATCCTCAAAGACAAACTTTTCTTCTTCGGCAGCACCTGGTGGGTGAGAACCTTCCAGGGAGCCACCCGTTACACCAGCCAAGGGACTTTATTCCCCGATGCCAATGGGCTCGCGGAACTGCAAAGCGCCTTTCCCAACAACCCAGGTATGCAGGAATTGGTATACCAGGGCCCTTTCGCCTACAAGGCGGGGAATCCACAATCGTTCGGCCCGACCTCTCTGGTCAATGTCACCGACGGGAATATCACTGTCCCTATCGAGACTGCCCAGGTAGGGCGCAGTGTGGCGAATATCGACCTGGATCAGGAACAGATGGGCCGCCTGGACTACCAGCCTACCAGCCAGGATCACTTCTATCTCCGCTATATCTATCAAGACACGCCGCTCATTGCCTATTTTGACCTCATGCTGGTTGCCGGTGAGAGCGTCAACGTACAAAGCACAACCCATTCGATCGGTGGCGACTGGACGCATACCTTCTCCCCACGATGGGTGGACCAATTGCGTTATTCCTTCCAGCAGGCGCGGCTCGCGTTTGACGCCGGAGGTGTTCCGACCTGCACCATCAATGACCTGAATCCCTGCCCCTCCAACGTAAGCTTCGGCAGCTCCTTTTTGACGTTAGGCTATCCGATAGGCTTTCCCGTCGGCCGCATTGCGAAGGTAACGCAGGTGCAGAACAATGCGAACTGGGTTGCCGGCCGCAACAACATCAGTTTCGGCGGAGAATTCGATTACCAGAACAACCCAAATATCAGCCTTCCCAATGGAGCCGGCGTCTTCAATTTCACTCCAGGAGCCTCTTCTTTCCCGCTCCGCAATACCTCGAGTTCGAGCAGCACCTACAACGGCTACACAGCTCTTTTAGAAGGAGTATCTTTTACTTCACTCACGGCGGGGAATCCTGTCACTCACTTCACCGCGCCCAATGTCTTTTTCTACTTCCAGGATGACCTCAAAGTGACCCCGAACTTCACCGCCAACCTCGGCCTGCGATACGAGTATTTTGGTCAGCCGGCGAACGCCCTGCACAACGAAACCGTAGCGCAACAGACGGGTAGTAATCCTTTCTGGAGCACGGCCCTGCCTATCTCGGCAACCACTTTTCCCAAAATTAGCTCCTACTGGAAAAATATCGAACCGCGTATCGGGTTCTCCTGGAACCCGGCTGCGGATAAAGGCCTCGTGGTGCGCGGAGGTTTTTCCATCAACGCCGATCCGTGGTTCAACGAGATCTTCGAAACCGCCGCCTCAGGCGGCCCAGTCGTGAACTCAGGCACCTTCAGCTGTGATGGGCAAACAGTGTCATGTCTGCCCAATGGCGGATTCACTTATGCGAACGTGCATGCACTGAACAATTCGCTGATCCCCGCAGGCGGCGATCCCCGGACCAGCCCCGAACAAGATGTGCCGACAAACTTCCGCACCGCTTTCATAGAAACCTGGACGCTTGGGGTCCAGCATCAGGTTGGCCGGGAGAGCGCGGTGGAAGTTCGCTATGTCGGCAATCATGTCTCTCATGAATTTCAACGAATCAATTCCAACCCGCTGATCGGTAGCAGTTCGACCTGCGTTGACCCTACTCAACCCGGATATCTCCGCGTCGACTGCAGTAACTATCTTCGGAGTACGGTCGCCAATACCGGCTTTTCGCAATACAACGGACTGCAAACCTCCTTTACCACCCGCTCCCTGCACAATTGGAGTGGCACCTTTGCCTATACCTACAGTCGCACGATTGATAATGCCAGCGAGATTGATCCGACCTACGCTGGAGGCACTACCATCGCCTATGCGCAAAACCCCCTGGATCTTTCCTATGGTGAGCGCGGTGTGAGCGGACAGTCCTACACCAACGACATAGGATCGAAGATCACGTACACCTTTCCCTTTTACAAGGAGCAAAAAGGCATTCTGGGAAGGGTGCTGGGCGGTTATCGCGTGAATGCGTTCTATACCTACAACACCGGTCAACCATTCACTCCCTTCCAAAGTGCGTTTTCGCAGTCGCCCAACATCAACTCCGCTGACCCCAAGACCTATCTCAGCAATTGCGATTCGGCTTTCAACAGCTACTTCAACTCCGGCTACGATGTCTGCCGTCCAGTCCTGGCGAACCCGAAGGCCCCGATCGGTTCTGTGGGTATCAACACCGGAAACGGTTACATGGATTATGCGATCCCAGGCAAGACGATCTCCCGCAGCGATGTGCATTGGGTCTATAACAACCAGTACGAGGCGGCGGCCCTCAACAACACTTACCCAGGTGTAGGACGAAACACCCTTCGTGGTCAGAATTGGAGTTCCCTGGACGCGAGTATCTATAAAGATGTCCGGCTGACCGAGCGGGTCACGCTCCAACTGCAGATCACCGCCTGGAACGCCTTGAATCGCGCCTATTACGCCACGCCGGATGCCTTGCTGGACGATGTCCTCAAATCTCCGGTTTCCGGTTTTCTGAATGACTACTACAACGGCGGAGCGACCGCTACTTATGCCGCGAACGGCGCGATCGTGCCCGCCCCGGGAAATCGAAATATTCAGCTAGGCGGTGAAATCCGCTTCTAATGGGCGCCATCAGAAGGGCCATCCTGATATTCACCTTTTCCGCTTGCTGTACGTTGGGCATCTGGGCGCAGGAGGCCGGGGTACTTGTCGAGCGCGGGGTAGCCGTGCCGATGCGCGACGGCGTCGTGTTGTTTGCGGACATTTATCGTCCAGCCAACCCCGGTCGCTTTCCCGTATTGCTTGAGCGCACACCCTACGACAAGGACAAAGATAACGAGATCGATCTGGGTCGCACAGCGGCCGAACAGGGATACATCGTCATCGTGCAGGACGTACGCGGACGTTACAGTTCGGGCGGTGAATGGTATCCATTTCGGCACGAATCGCAGGACGGATTCGACACCGTTGAGTGGGCTGCGAAGTTGCCCTACTCCGACGGCAGGGTTGGTATGTTCGGCTCCTCGTATGTGGGCGCTACGCAAATGTTGGCTGCGATTGCTCATCCGCCGCACCTGGCTGGGATTTGCCCCATGTTCACCCCCAGCAACTATCACGACGGCTGGGTCTACCAGGGAGGCGCGTTCGAGCAATGGTTCAGTGAGACCTGGACATCGATTCTGGCGCGGGACACGATCGACCGCTACCTGAAGAGTGCGACCAATGCCATGGAGGGCGCTCGTACTCTTCCTTTGGCGAACTATCAACTCTTCAATCTGAGCGGCCCGCTCGAGCCTGCGCGTCTCACCTCACAGTTCGCTCCTTATTTTCTCGACTGGCTTTCCCATCCGAACTTCGACGAATATTGGCTTCCCTGGTCGATCGAGGACCACTACCATGAGATCCGCGTGCCGGCTTTGACCGTTGCTGCCTGGTACGACATCTTCCTGGGAGGCTCCCTGAAAAATTATCTTGGAGTGAAGCAGGATGGGGGAAGCGACTCCGCGCGTCAGAATCAGCATCTGCTCATCACCATTGGCGGTCATGCTGGTTCCGGCCGCAAGATAGGGGACGTAGATTTCGGTCCCGCCGCAGCTGAGTTTGACGAAGCTGAGGTCACTCTTGAATGGTATGACTTTCTATTCAAGGGTAGAAAGAACCACTTCGCTACCGGGAGCCCCGTTCGGATATTCGTCATGGGCAAGAACACGTGGCGGGACGAGCAGGAGTGGCCTCCGAAGCAAGCCAGATCTACGAAGTTCTATCTGCACTCCGCGGGCCGGGCACATTCTGCGGATGGCGACGGGTTTCTATCGACCAGCGCTCCTGAGGCAGAGGCGGCAGACAACTATCAATACGATCCTGAAAATCCGATTCCAACGGCCGGAGGCCCCCTCTGCTGCGATGCGCACCAACCGGCCGGCGCTCGTGACCAGCGGGCGGTGGAGAAGCTTCACGATGTTATGGTTTATTCCACCAAGCCATTTCCTGCGGATACAGAGGTCACCGGGCCTGTAACGGTTGAACTCTATGCAACTTCCTCGGCCGTGAATACAGACTTCACCGCCAAACTCGTCGATGTGGACGCCGGCGGATTTGCTCGCAATCTTACTGAGGGAATCGTTCGCGCCCGATACCGCGACTCCCAGTCGAATCCGGAGCCTCTGGTTCCCGGCCAGGTCTATCGATTCAACATTGACCTCTGGGCGACCAGCAACGTGTTCCTGGCGGGCCACAAACTACGCCTCGAAATAAGCAGCAGCAACTTTCCGCGCTTCGATCGCAACCTGAACCTCGGAGAACCATCAGGCGGCGCGACGGATTACGTTACGGCAAAGAACAGCATCTTGCATGACGCTGCTCACCCCTCGGCTGTGATTCTTCCTGTTCTGTGAGCAACGTTTCGCGGCATCCCTTTCGTCCGACGAAAATTTAAGTTTGGCAGGAGCAAAAAGAAACCCGGCAATTCCAGACCGGCTGGAATGGGTGCGTCCGCGCAGTAGCGCGGCAGGATAAGTTATGAAAAATTAAGACAGTGGTTCTAAGCTGCGGATACTTAACGGGCTAATTCTATTCCTTACCGAGCATCTCACCATTGAAAGCCGAATGATCAAGCCAACCCAGAAAGTCGTCATTGTCGGGGCCGGTCCGGGCGGTCTGGCCGCTGCTATTTTGCTGCAACGATCGGGCGTGGATATAACCGTCGTGGAACAAAGACCTGTTGTCGGCGGCCGCACCTCCACCATGGAGCGCAACGGTTTTAAGTTCGATACCGGTCCAACCTTCTTTCTTTATCCCAGGGTACTGCGCGAGATCTTTGCTAGCGCCGGCAGGGACCTCGATGAAGAGGTCCCCATGTATCGGCTGGATCCCCACTACCGGCTGGTCTTCGGCTCAGGCGGAGAGCTACTGGCTACACCAGACGTGGAGCGCATGGAGCGTGCGATCGCTCAGCTCAGCCCGGACGATGCCCGCGGCTTCCACCGCTTCTTCTGTGACAATCGCAACAAGCTGGAGAAGTTTACGCCTTTTCTGGAGTCGCCCTTCGAGAGCTGGAGAGACCTGGCCAAGCTCGACATGCTCAGGCTGTTGCCGCTCCTGCGCCCGTGGCGCTCGCTCGATTCGGATCTGCGCAGCCATTTCAAGGACGAGCGCATTCGCCTCGGCTTCAGCTTCCAGTCCAAGTATTTAGGCATGTCGCCGTTCACCTGCCCCAGTTTGTTCAGCATTCTCTCTTTCCTGGAGTATGAGCACGGCGTCTTTCATCCCGTAGGTGGTTGTGGCGCGGTTACCAAGACGATGGCGCGCATCGCGGAAGACCTGGGCGCGAAAGTGCTGCTCAATGAACCCGTCGAAGAGATGATTTTTGCCGGCCGCAAATGTACCGCAGTCCGCACCGCCAGCCGCACCTTGGCTGCCGATGCCGTAGTGGTCAACGCGGACTTCGCCCAGGCCATGCAGCGCATGGTGCCGGACAGCATTCGCCGTCGCTGGACCGACAGCAGGATCGAGAAGAAGCGCTTCTCCTGCTCCACCTTCATGCTCTATCTGGGCATCGAAGGACGTTATGACGAGGTCTCCCACCACACCATTTACCTGGCAGCGAATTACCGGCAGAACCTGCGCGATATTGAACAGCTGCATCAGCTTTCCGCCGATCCATCCTTCTATGTGCAGAATGCCTGCGTCACCGACCCATCGCTGGCGCCGAAGAAGATGAGTACGCTCTACGTTCTGCTGCCGGTTACGCACGAGCATCGCAATGTCGACTGGGCGGTCGAAAGGGCGCGCTTTCGATCGCTGGCTCTGCGCCAACTGGAGAAGATTGGCATCAAGGACGTGGAAGGCCGCATCCGGTTTGAGAAGGTGGTCACGCCGGCCGATTGGCGCACGGAGTACGCGCTGCATAAAGGCTCGACCTTCAGCATGGCTCACAGTTTGAGGCAGATGTTGCACCTTCGGCCGCACAACCGGTTTGAAGATCTGGACAGCGTCTACCTGGTGGGTGGCGGCACCCATCCCGGCAGCGGTTTGCCGGTGATCTTCGAATCGGCTCGCATTACTGCGCGCCTGCTGCTTGAAGACCTGAAGGTCGAGCCTCAGTGGGAAACCACACCGGCACTGGCCGAAGCCGCCATGTGCGAAGCTGCTTCATAAAATGCCCGCAGGGTGCACAATCAACACTATGCCGTTGAAGGCACAGTCCCACAAAGTCGCATCGCTGGGGCAGGCGCGAGTGGCGCAGCAGATCTGGGCGCGGGCGGGCTTGCGCCGGCGTCTCGCACTCTTGCACCGGGCCAGGCACCGCATGGCCGCAACAGCAGAAGAAATCGCGCACAGCGTTCCCTGCAACCAGCCTGGCTCACTGCATCGCAGCGTGGCCGACACGCTGGTCTCCGAGGTCTTGCCGCTGGTGGAGGCCTGCCGTTTTCTGGAGCGCGAAGCCGGCTGGATTCTTGCTCCCCGGCGGGTCAGTTCGCACACCCGCCCCTTCTGGCTTCGCCGGGTCACTGCGGAGACCAGGCGCGAGCCGGTGGGTGTGGTGCTGATCATCGCTCCGGCGAACTATCCGTTGCTTCTCCCTGGAGTGCAGGCGTTGCAGGCGCTCGCAGCCGGGAATGCCGTCTTGTGGAAGCCTGCGGCCGGTGGAACGGCAGCCGCCGAGGCGCTGCGCGACGTCCTGGTGGGTTGCGGCCTCGATCCCGCATTGTTGCAACTGCTGGACGAGTCGGCCCAGGCAGCCAGCGATGCCATCGCTGCCGGGGTGGACAAGGTTTTTCTCACCGGCTCAGCCTCAACCGGCACGGCAGTTCTGCATCAACTCGCGCCGCATTTGACGCCCGCAATGATGGAGCTTTCCGGTTGCGACGCTGTCTTTGTGCTGCCAGGAGCCGACCTGGAGCATACGGTGGCTGCGGTGGTCTTCGGACTGAGGCTCAACGGTTCGGCCACCTGCATGGCGCCGCGACGGCTCTTCCTGGTAGGCGACCATACTCACCTTTTGCCGGCACTCCTCCATCAGCTCAAGAGCCTTCCTCCCATCGCGCTGCCTCTCAGCACTCAGGCCCAACTCGCTGATCTGCTTGAAGACGCCCATCGCCTGGGCGGATCCGTTCTCCTGGAACAGCCTGTTGCCCCGCCTGTTGCCCCGCCTGTTGCCCAGTCTGTTGCCGAGTCTGTTGCCGAGCCCGTTGCCGGGCTGCGCTACGCCGTGATTCTCCAGGCCACTCCTGAAATGCGGGTTGTGCAGAGCGATATTTTCGCGCCTGTGCTCTCTATATTCGAGGTGCCCGACACAGACGCCGCGATTGCCGCTCACGCGCCCTGTCCTTACGCGCTTACCGCGGCTATCTTCGGACCCGAGCCCGAAGCACATAGGCTGGCATCACGGCTCCCGGTCGGCACCGTATTGATCAACGACCTGATCGTCGCCACCGCCGATCCGCGTGTAAGCTTTGGCGGCCGCAGATCGAGCGGCTTCGGGCTCACCCGCGGCCCCGAGGGTTTAGCTGGAGATGACTGTGCTTAAGACAATCGTCACCCAGCGCAGCCGCGACCTTCGCGCCTATCGCCCAACAACGCCCGCCCACGTCCCATTCTTTGCCGCTTACCTTGAGACTGTTCACGGCGGCAACTGGCTCTCCCGCTGGAATGGCCTGCGCCGGTTCTTACGTGCTGCTGCCCGGCTCAATTGAGACCCAGAAGATACCCTTTGGAGATACCCTATGCGTGTTGCAGTGATTGGTTCGGGATTAGGAGGGCTTGCGGCGGCCTGCACGCTGGCCGCGCGCGGCTACGAGGTCGAGGTCTTCGAGAAGAACCCATGGCTGGGCGGAAAGGCCGCTGTGCTGGAAGAACAGGGCTTCCGCTTCGATATGGGTCCCACCATTCTGATTCAGCCTTCAGTGCTGCGGCGTATCTTCTGCGAAGCCGGCCGCATGATGAGCGACTACCTGGACATGGTTCGTCTGGATCCGCAATGGCGCTGCTTCTTCGACGACGGCACGGTTCTGGACCTCAAAGACGACGTCCGCGAAATGGCCGCATCGCTCGAGGGCAGGGAACCGGGGCTTGGAACACGCTTTACTGCGTTCATGGAACTTTCCGAAAGGCTGCACGCGATCTCGGATAAGTTCTTCTTCTGGAAGTCCGTGGGCTCCATGCGCGATACTTTCGATATCGGCGGAAGCTTCCAGCTCTCGGTGCTCAAGGATGTTTTGAGCATGCGCCTGGGGCAAAGCGTGTCGGGAACCATTCGCGAGTTCATCAAGGACCCGCGCGTGGCGCAGATGCTCGATCACTACGTGCAGTACGTGGGCTCGTCGCCGGACAACTCGCCGGCAATTCTTTGCTCCATTGCTCACATGCAGGCGGAACAAGGTATCTGGTATCCAAAAGGAGGAACCCGTGCCGTTCCCCTGGCGCTGGTCCGTCTGGGCGGCGAGCTCGGCGTTCGCTATCACACCTCGATCGAGATTAAGCGCCTGCTGATTGAGGGCGGCGCCATTGCCGGCCTGGAAACAAGCAGCGGCGAAAAGCATTCTTTTGACGCCGTGGTTTCAAACGAAGATGCGGTGCGCACCTATCGCGAGCTGGTTGGCGGCGCGGTTGCGGATAACTTTGAGAAACGGAGAGAATACGAACCCGCCTGTTCCGGTGTGGTGCTTTACCTTGGCCTCAACCGGCGCTACGAGCATCTGGCGCACCACGACTTTGTTTTTTCCCGCGATCCGCATGAGGAGTTTCATCACATCTACGATCTGGCCGAGCCTGCGCCCGATCCGACCTGTTATCTCGCCTCCACTTCAGCTACGGATGCGACGACTGCGCCTGCCGGAGGCGATGCGCTCTACGTGCTGGTGCACACCCCGTTTCTCCGGCCCAGGCATGATTGGATAAAGATGTTCCCCGTCTATCGCCAGGTGATTCTCAATAAGCTGAAGCGCACCGCCGGTCTTACTGATATCGAAGAGCGCATCGTGTTCGAGCGAGCGCTTACGCCAGTCGATATACATGAGCGATACCGGGTGCTGCATGGAGCGATTTACGGTATCTCGAGCCACGGCCGATGGAACGGCGCCTTCAAGCCAGCCAATGCCAGTCCCGACCTGGAGGGTTTGTATCTGGCGGGTGGGGCGGCGCATCCCGGGCCTGGAATGCCTATGGTGATGATGAGCGGCTGGATTGCCGCCGACGCCCTGGACCACCACTACCGCGGGCCGGCGGCCGCCGTTTCTGCGCGCCGCCAGGCGGAGCAGCTGTTAACCCTTGCCTGAGGGGGCGCTTTGTCCCTTCCGCGAACTTGGGTGCCCCATATCTCGCTCGTTGTTTGCGAGATGTGGGAATGACCACAAACCAAAACGTTTTCTCCACGGGGGCCCAGGAGCCCGATGGGTTGAGCGCAGTGGCATCCCACATCTCGCAAAAAACGAGCGAGATGTGGGGCACCCGTGCTCCGTTGGAAGGTTGGTAAAGAACATGGCGATGCAAGAGGAAGTGTCCGTCGCGGCGCCTGCTTTCATTCTTCGCTAGGTATCTGCATTGGTATATCGGCCGGCACTTTCATGCGATTCGCCTGGCAAACTCCGGCCGTTTCCCGCACGTCGGCCGGGCCGCTGATCGTCTATGCCAACCATGCTTCGTGGTGGGATCCGCTTGCTTTCATCGTAATTTCGCGCTACCTTCTCCCCACCGCCTGCCACTATGCACCTATGGAGGCCGCTGCCCTGAAACACTACGCGTTCCTCCGCAAGCTGGGCATTTTTCCGGTCGAAGTTGGAACCCGGCGCGGAGCGGCTCAGTTCCTGCGCGCCGCGAACGAGATCCTTTCCGCTCCAAACTCTGTTCTCTGGGTCACTCCTGAGGGGCGCTTCACCGACATGCGCACCCGTCCCGCCATCTTTCGTCCCGGCCTGGCAGCAGTGGTTGCACGGCTCGGAGCATGTACGCTGGTACCGCTAGCCTTCGAATACACCTTCTGGGATGAGCGCCTGCCGGAGGTCCTGATCTGCTGCGGCCAACCGATTGAGGTGATCGATGGACACCTGCACAGTACCGCGCAGTGGAGCGAGCACCTGGGCGCCGCATTGGCCGCCACCCAGGACGAGCTCGCTGCCCTGGCCAAGCTTCGCGATCCTGCGCGCTTCGAAACCATCCTCTCCGGGCGCGTGGGCATCAGCGGAATCTATGAGGCTTGGAAGCGGCTCTTTTCCCTGGTGACCGGGCGCGCTTATCAAGGCAGCCATGGGAGCATTTCCCGCCTATGAATACCCTCATTGTTCTTGCAGTCTGTTGCGCGATTGTGCCCGCCGTGCTCTGGGTTTGGAACATGCTGATTTATCGCGAGCCTCAAGCCGGCAGCTGTGCACAAATGGGCCACTGCGTTCTGCCGGATGCGGTCTCGGTGCTCATCCCCGCCCGCAACGAGGAACGCGTCATCGGCGCGTCGATTGGCAACCTGCTCGCCTCGCGTGGGGTCAAGATTGAGATCGTTGTGCTCGATGACGGCTCGACCGATCGCACGGCAGAAATTGTGCGCGGCTTCGCGGCCCAGGATTCGCGCGTGCGCCTGCGGTCTTCTGCTCCTCTACCGCGCGGCTGGAATGGAAAGCAGCATGCCTGCCATGCGCTCGCCGCGGCGGCCCGCTCCAATGTTCTCTGCTTCCTCGACGCCGATGTGCGTCTTGCACCTGAGGCTCTGGCCTGCATGTCCGCCTTTCTGGAACGCACCGGCTCCGACCTGGTGAGCGGCTTTCCGCGTCAGGAGACGAAGACGCCCGTGGAGTGCTTATTGCTGCCCCTGATTCAATTTGTGCTGTTGTCGTATCTACCCCTGGCCGCCATGCGTGCTCTGCCGGCGCCTGGCTTCGCCGTGGGTTGCGGTCAATTCCTTATGCTGCGCCGCGATGCCTACCGCAAGTCTGGCGGCCACTCCGAGATCCGCACTACCATGCATGATGGGCTGCTTTTGCCGCAGCTCTTTCGCCGTCACGGTCTGAGGACTGATATTGCCGACTTGACCCATCTCGCCAATTGCCGCATGTATCAAAATGCGTCCGAGGTCTGGCACGGCTTGTCAAAGAACGCCACCGAGGGAATGGCTGCGCCGGCCCGTATCGTGCCCTTCACCTTTCTGCTTTTTTGTGGTCAGGTGCTTCCGTTTCTGCTGGCCCTTTCAATCGCGGTGGCTCCGGCGTCGTACAGCGAGCATGCGCGCACGCTCATCCTGATAGCACTTGCGGCTTCGTTTATACCTCGTCTACTCTCTGTCTGGAAATACCGTCAATCCCTGGTCAGCGCTTTGCTGCATCCGCTCGGCGTCACCGTATTGCTCGCTCTTCAGTGGTATGCCCTGCTGCGCAAACTCGCGGGTCAGCAGGTCACCTGGAAAGAGCGCGCCTATCGCATGGGGTGAGCGCTTGTTCCATCGCGACCGCAGTGGAGCGACTGTCTGGATTGTCAAGGCTTGCATGGCCGAGCAAAGATGTACGGGTGCCCCTCGCACCAGCGTACATGGGCCGAAAATGACATGTTTCGAATGCTTTCCTTATCCCTCAATAAAACTGTTGGCCTTAGTAGCAGAAGCTATGGAGGGGCTTCCCCGAATTTCCTGTCAAGGTTGTTTGCGTTTTGCGAACTTCATGCGGCTTTCCTCATAGAAAGCCGCACAAGTGGTCGTTGGTGAGAGCCGCGTACAGGAAATTCGGGTCGCCCATCTTTTCGGCCCACGTACGCTGGTGCGAACGTGGGGCACCCGTACAAGTCTGCTTTGGGCCTCAACGGCCTAACTAAGTCGTGCCCTGATACAAAGCGAAACCGCGCAGGGGTCTGCAGTTCAGCGGCCCTCTCGTGGAGATGTTTTCGGCGTAGTGGAGGGACCTGCTGTTTCTTTGCTGACCCGTCACTCGCCGCTCTTAAGCGGCTTCCGGGCGAAGTAATAAAGTGAGGCTGCAAGCAGGACAAACATCAACACCGAAACCCAGTCGTGGTGCAGGGGATTAGTCGCTGAGAACAACAGCACATCCTGCTTGCCGGTTGCGGTTTCATAAAGCTTCAGCGCCACGCCCATCAATCCCACGATGCCGCCGGCCGCGATCAATCCGCTGGCATACAGCGAGCCTGGGCTGACCTCGCTCTCGCTCTCCGTTTTCTCCACCGCCCGATCAATCATCCATCGCACCACGCCACCGGCAAAGATTGCCAGCGTGGTCGCGATCGAAAGATACGCACCGACCGCGAACGACAACGAACGGACCCCGAGTACCTCCACCGCGATGACCAGGAAAACGCCCAGCAATACCAGGCCCCAGGGCAGTTTGCGGCCCAGAATGCCGTTCACCACCGTGGCCATCAGCCGGGCCTGCGGGGCGGCCGCCTTTTCGCTCCCAATCCCCTGGATCCACTGCACTTCAATCTGCTGCGTCTGCGGATTGTAGAGATACTTGCCGTCCGCCAGTTCAGGGGAATTGAGCGCGTTTAGCAAAACATACCCATTGCCAGGGCGGGTGTCGACTAATTTGCCGGCGTTCATTACCCGGATTTGCGCCTGGTGAAAGTGCTGCTCCTCGACCTGCACACCACTGTGAACGGCCGCGATATCCCAGGGCCTCGCGGTCTGCCGGAACTCCGCCAGCCCCTGGTTCATCAACTGCAACGTGGCCCCAATCGCCAACGTCGAAACGCAGGCGCCCACCACCAACGCGATCTGTTGCTTGCGCGGAGTGGCGCCGATCAGGTACCCGGTCTTGAGATCCTGCGAGGTATCGCCGGCATTAGCGGCCGCGATGCACACCACCCCGCCGATGGTGATGGCCAGAGCGCCGAACGCGGGCGCCGTCCACCCTTTCACCAGGAAAATTGCCGAGGTCGCCATCAGCGTGGCGATGGTCATACCCGAGACAGGATTCGAAGAGCTGCCGATCAGCCCCACGATGCGGGAGGAGACAGTCACGAATAGAAATCCGAAGAAAGCCACCAGCAGCGAGGCCGCGAGATTCGCCATCCAGGTCACCTGTGCGCCCGGCACCGGTTTGAACGTGAGAAAGAAAAACATCATCAACACCAGGACCACCGACCCACCGACCACCACGCTGAAGGGAAGATCGTCTTCGGTGCGCAGCACGGCGCTCTTCACCCCGCCGCCCTGGCGCAGGTTTCCCATCGCGGCCCGCAAGGCGCCGATGATGGTGGGCAGAGTCTTGATCAGCGTAATCAGCCCGGATGCTGCGACCGCGCCGGCGCCCATGGGACGGACGTAAGAAGCCCAGAGATCGCTGGGAGACATTTGCGCTATCGGCTTGGTGCCGGGATAAATTGCCTGAGGAAAGTGGGAGCCGAAAAAATAGATGGCCGGCATGAGCACCAGCCAGGAGAAGATGCCGCCGGCAAAGAGCAACCCGGCAACCCTGGGACCGATGATGTAGCCCACGCCCAGATATTCAGGCGTAACGTCGGCACGGATGGCAGCCCCTTTAAACCACTGTGGCTGGTAGTCCGGCGTCCCGGGCCACGCGCCGAACAGATTTTCATTCTGGAATAAGGTGTAGAGGCCACCTAAGCCCAGGCCGAGAAAGACGCGTCCGGCGAAGGAGCCGCCGCGCTCGCCCGCCAGCAGAACATCGGCGCAGGCCGTTCCTTCGGGGTAAGTGAGCCGGCCGTGCTCCTCGACGATCAATTGTCGCCGTAATGGAATCATGAACAGCACGCCCAGCAGGCCGCCCAGGAGCGCCAATAGGAAAATGCGCGAGTACTCCAGGTCGAAGCCGAGAAAAATCAGGGCCGGCAAGGTAAAGATCACCCCGGAGGCAATGGACTGTCCCGAATTGCCGGTGGTCTGAACAATGTTGTTTTCCAAAATCGAAGCTCGCCCAAACGCTCGCAGCAGGCTGATCGAAAGCACGGCGATGGGGATCGACGCTCCTACCGTTAAGCCCGCGCGCAGCCCGACATAGACGGTCACGGCGCCAAAGAGCAAGCCAAAAATGCAGCCCAGTACGAGCGCGCGGGTGGTCAGTTCAGGACGGGTCTCCGTGGGGGACACGAAAGGCTGAAAACCTGGCGTAGTTTCTTGCACTGGGGGTTGGCTCGGCATGCAAACACTCTAATCTAATAAGAGCCATGCGCAAGCTTCTCGCCTACGCCGCAATTTACTTCCTGTGGGGCGCGTCGTTCCTGGCCATCCGCCAGGTGGTTGCGGTGACGCCGCCCTTCTTTGCCGCGGCCTTCCGCTTCCTGTGCGCCGGGGCGATTCTCTATGGATACAGCTGCTGGCGCGGGGTGCCGCAACCGGACAGGCGGCAGTTAATGAGCACCGCCTTGCTTGGGCTGGTCATGTTTGCCGGCGACTACGGCTGTCTTTTCTGGGCGGAGAAGGAAGTGCCTTCGGGGCTGGCGGCGGTGATTGCAGCAACGATTCCGGTCTGGGTCTTGCTCGCCGAGTGGTTGTTCGCCGGTTCGCAGCGGCCGACCGCCAAGGCCTTGGCCGGTGTCGTTCTAGGGATTGCGGGAGTGATCTTACTCATGATTCCTACGGGGCTTCATAACACTGGCTTCAGCGTGTCCGCGCTGGTCCTGCTTCTCGGCTGTTTCTTCTGGTCGGCGGGAACCGTGGCCAGCCGCCACCTACACCTGCCCCATCAGCTCAGCATGAGCTCCGGCCTGCAGATGACCTGGGGAGGCGGTTTTCTGCTCCTGCTCTCGGCCGCCACTGGCGAGTTAGGCAAGTTACCCGGGCTCTCTCAGCGATGGAACTGGCAGCTTGGGTTCGCCATGGCCTATCTCATCGTGTTCGCCTCCATTATCGCGTTCACCGCCTATGTCTGGCTCATCGCGCGGGATCCGACCACCCGGGTTGCCAGCTATGCCTATGTCAACCCACTCATTGCTTTGCTCCTGGGTTCGCTGTTAGCCAACGAGCGGCCCACGCCGTTGCAGTATGTCGGAGCCGCGCTGGTCGTGGCCGGGGTTGCCTCCACCATCGCCGGAAAGCGTGTTACACGGCGTGAACCTGCTGAGAAAGTGGCCTGAAACCGCACTAGCGTTCGGGCTTGTCTTCCCCGTATACTCTCCACATCGGCGGCCGGGCAGTTGCGTAGCCTCGTCGGCCGGCTGTGAGGTGCGTCTTTTCTGGTCAGACTGAATCCCTGACTCCCGACGTCCCGCTGTCGCAAACTTCGGTTTGGCGCGCTGTGGTTCGTGTGCTGCGAAGTCCCGCGGACAGCCTCAGCTGTGCACTGTTTCCCTGCTCCTGCGCCCTCTGTGGCGGCTCTCTCCTGCGTTTTACCCGCGTTCCCATCTGCGATTTCTGCTGTGCGCAACTCCCTCCGCAATCAGGTACCCTCTGCGCTTGTTGTGGGGAAGATCTGGGCATAGCCAATCTCTCTCCCTTGCCCAGTGACGGCTCTGATTCCCAGCCCATCTGCCAGCCCTGCCGCGTAGCCCCTCCTGCTTTCGTCAAGGCTGTTGCCTATGGCGGCTACCACGGTGAGCTTCGCTCCCTGGTTCATCTGCTCAAGTACGAGGGTATGCAGCCAATCGCCGGCCGGTTGGGTGTGCTTCTGGCGGACAGCCTGGAAGCGTTTGCGCCCACCCGGATGCTGGTGATCCCGGTGCCTATGCACCCTGTCAAACAGCGCCAGCGTGGCTTCAACCATGCCGAGCTGCTGGCCCGCGCAGCCATGGTGGCGATGCGCCGCCGCCATCCCCAATGGGAGCTGCACCTGGAAACGAGTTTGCTCAAACGTGTGAGAGTTACGGTGAGTCAGGCGGGCCTGACCACCCACCAGCGCCGGCAGAATCTGCGTGGCGCTTTTTTTGCGCCTCAACCCGTCCGCCTGGCGGGGCGGGACGTGTTGCTGATTGATGACATTTACACCACGGGGGCCACGGCCCGCGCCTGCAGCCGGGTGCTCAGGAATGCCGGCGCCCGGTCGGTCCGGGTGGCGACTGTTGCCCGCGCGCAGCGCGAGGGCGTCGCTTCGTGGAACACCGGCTTTTTGCAAAGTGCAGTGAATTGAGACGGTAACGGAGGATCAAGATGTCTTTGGGAAAAGCCATGATCCATGCACGGAAACCGAAAGCTACTGCGCAGGGCCGTGCGCTGCCTCACGAACCCACTGAGCCGCATGAAGGGTGGCCGGGACAACGGGTGTCTTCTGCCTACACCATGCAAAAGCCGGTGTTGGTGTTGAATGCGTCCTATGAACCGATCAACATATGCGGCGCTCGCCGGGCGCTGATCCTGGTTCTCAAGGGTGTGGCCAAGACCGAGGAGGAGCAGGGCGCGATTTTGCATGCCGCTCTGCTGCGCATTCCGATGCCTTCGGTGATTCGCCTGCTCGAATACCGCCGCATCCCACACCAGACGCGCGCCCTTTCGCGCAAGAACATCCTGCTCCGCGACCGCAATAGCTGCCAATACTGCGGCGTTGTTTTGCCCGCCGGCGAGCTTACCCTCGACCACGTCATTCCGCGTTCACGCGGCGGCCTTTCCACCTGGGAAAACCTGGTTGCCTGTTGCCACTCCTGCAATCGCAGAAAGGGCAATCATTTGCTCAGCGAGATCAGCGACATCAAGCTGTTGCGCGAGCCTCGCCCCTTCTCGCTGCACACCAGCCGCCACATCATGCGCATGATCGGCCACTCCGACCACAAATGGCGGAAATATCTCTACTACTGATAAGAGAAAACCTCTCGGTTTTGTGTTTTTGCTTCGTATCAGGGAATGACTGAATGTGTGAGAACTCGATTTCCAACTCAGTCCCGGAGGGACGGCTGAACTTAGCCCAGGACGCTAGTCCTGGGTACGTCGATAAACATGATTAAGTCCCGGAGGGACGGCTGAAGGTTGTCCAGGATTGCGTCGCGGCCTATTTTCAGCCGTCCCTCCGGGACTGGGTCGTCCATACAGATCCCAACCCAGGACTGGCGTCCTGGGCTAAGTTCAGCCGTCCCTGCCGGACTGAGTTGGAAATGGAGTTCTCACACACGCTCTTTAGCCCCTGCTACGGCAAACCTTGCGCGAAACTGTGCCTGAAAAGGAGGGGCGAGCACTAGCGGTCACCCTCAGCCTCGAACCATGGAGGAGTTCCCCTCCCGCTTTTCCACATCATTATTTGATAGCCCTCTGGACGCCAGTCCTGGTCGCCTATAGCGTGACAGCAGGAGGCAATAAATCGCTGCAAAGTAGGCGGTCAAGCATCTGCATGATCGTGTGCATCGGACTTGGGCTGTTGCGGTACAAGCAGTGATGGGCAAGATGATCAAATAAATTGCTTGAGCATCTTGAGCATCTTGACGAAACAAAGGACTTATTTGCGAACGTTCGCAAATCGCTTTGAAAAACATTTGCCGGAGAGGCCCGCTCAATTGCAGACCCCATCATGCGGCTTAAATTCTGAAGTGTCTTAGGCCGGCCTTTTTACCACCACACCAGTTTGGTGAGCAGGGGATAGTAAAGCGCCAGGCGCAGCGGCAGGTTCTCCCCATGGACCTTGCGCATTACTGCGGCATATGCTTCCAGTTGCTGAAGATACTTTTCCTTTTCGCCGGCGAGAAAAGCATCCAGGCCGGATGCCCCGTGCCGCGCGGTCTTATAGTCCACGATCCATAGATGAGTTTCTTCTTTGGAACAGGGTGTTGCTCCAGCTCGAAAGATGCGGTCACCGCGCAGAGTCCGCAACACTTCGCCGCCTTCCGACTCCGCCCATCCGGACCAGGAAGTCTCGGTCTGTGCGCCTGCTCGCACGCCTAGAATCCACCGTCCGATTGGGTCGCGCAACACAGCCTGCAAAGCCCGTACCACCTCTGCCGATTGCGGCTCAGCGTCTGCCCGCGGCAGGCCGGCCGAACGCAGCATCGCCAGGGCGCGCGTGCGCCAGCCGCCTACCTCTGCCAGCAGGGCTTGCGGAACTCCCTCCACATCGATGCCGGGAAGGCGTACCAGATCTTCCAGCAATGCGTGCACCGCGGTGCCAAAGGCGCGCGTCGCCAGGGAGCCTCGGGGCCGCTCGATCATCTCCGGATTTTCTTCCTGGATGTTGGACACGCTGCTGCTTTGCGGCGACTTCCAGTCCGCCGACAGACGGCGCAATCGGATGGTTTTGTCAGGGGACGCAAAATCAAACTCCGCCTGCTGCGGCGCCTCGGCCTGCGCAGACTGGAGGTCTTCATGGGCTCTCTGAAAGTCGCTCTTGAGAGCCTCCCAGGCAATTCCCAGCAGGCTGTGCTTGTCTCCAGAGCTTAGATCCTGCACGCCGTTTTTCGGCGCCTTGACCATGGCGGTCCCCAACAGGTGCAGCTCCTTGCTGGCGCGGGTCGCCGCTACGTACAGCAGGCGCTTGGCCTCATCGTCTTCCCGCTGCACATGCTGTTTAGCAATCCATTTATAGATACCGCCAGGCTGGCCATTGCGGCCGATGGGAGCGACGACGAACTCGCGCTCCCCTTGCTCCGAGGCACCCACCAGACGGGTTTGCTCGATCCAGTGGAGAAGCGGTTGGGCGTCGATCTGGGTCGCGCGCTCCAGGCCGGGCACAATCACGATGTCAAAGCCCAGCCCTTTCGCTTTGTGGATAGTCATCAACTGCACTCCGCAGCGTTCGTCGGCACGCGGATCCGGCTGGGCGCAAAGCTCGGCAATCCTCTCAGCTAGCCCGCCGGCGTCCGGACCCAACTCCTCGAGCATGGCAAAAAAAGCGCGCACATTGGCATAGCCGGTGCGGTCGACACAGGCATGGCCCCCCAGAGTGGCCCAGGTACGTTCGACCCATCGGGGCAACGAGACCTGGCGGTGTTTGCCGCGCAGCGCCTCCTCCAGCACCGCAAGCACGCGCGCCGATCTTCGCTTTCCGTCTTCACTCAGCAACGAAGCCCGGTCGCGCAGCAAGGTAAGGACCGGTCGCGCGGCATACTCTTTGCCGTCGTCGCCGCAAAGAGTGTGCAGGTCTCTGAGAGTGAGCCCGCACCATGGCGCACGAAGAACGGTGAGCCATGCAATGCGATCCATGGGATGCAACAACGCACGCGTGAGCGCGGTAAGATCCTGCACTTCCTGGCGTTCGCCTAGCTGCTCGATCTCCACTGCGCGGAAGGGAATATCCTCCTCCCGGAGTTTCCGTGCGATCAGCGCCAGGTGAGATCTGGCGCGAACCAACACAGCGATGCGGAACTCCTGATTCTGTTTCTGCTTTTGTTCCACCCTGGGCCAGTGTTCCTGGATGATGGTGACAACTCTCCTGGCTTCCGCATCCGCTACTGTTTGCTTTTCCTCCGGGCCGGCTTTGGAACTTCGGAACAAAGGCCAGACATGCACGCCCGCCCTACCACTTTTTGACGGGCGGCTGGCGGTGGAGCGGGCAAACGCAACATGGTAGTCGAGCAAGTCTTCGCCCGGACCGGGGGCGAAGACTTGCTCGAAAATCTGGTTCAGCCGGTCGACAAGCCCGGCATGGGAGCGAAAATTAGTATGCAACTGTAACGGTGCCAATGGCAGTGCAGCCGAGCCCTCGCCTAAGCCGTGACGCCGGGTTCGTTCAAAGAGCTCAACCTCGGCCTGGCGAAACATATAGATCGATTGCATCGGATCACCGACCAGAAAACAGGTACCCTGGCCGGCCGATTCCCATCCCCCCACCAGCAGGGTGAGCAGCTCATACTGGCTGCGCGAGGTATCCTGAAACTCGTCCACCAGCAAATGGCGCCATCGCGCGGCGATATCGGCCGCCGCTTCGCTGGGCTGGCCATCGTCGTCGGACAACACCTGCCGCGCGGCCAGACCCAGCTCGACAAAGTCCACGACACTGTGCTCGGCGAAGACCAGCCGCAGTTCGGCCATGGCGTAGCGGAGGATGACCAGCAGGTGCTGCAGCAACTCCGACTCCTCTTCGCTGTAGCCCAGGGGCGGAAGGTCGCGCAACTCGCGGAGCACTTCAAGAAGCTGAGGCGTCGCTTCAAGCTCATCAATGAGCGATGTATAGCGCGCCTTGGCTGCTTTGCCGTCTTTCCCGGAAACAAATCCCATATCCCGGTTGACGTTCTTGCGCCATTTGCCATCTTTCCTCAACAGAAAATTGGATAAGCATATCCAATGCCCGCGAGCGGTCAGATGGCGAATGTGGGTGACATGCTTCAGCGTCTGTAGTTCTGCATCGGGGTCGAGATTGCCGCAGGCATGGCTTATCAGGGCCACAAGTTCCCGGGTGAGCCCTGGATGCTGATCGAACAATGACTGTGCTTTTTGCAGGGCCTGTTCCTGTTGACGCCGCAGAGGCGCTTCGAGGGCGGCGCGAACCAGCGGCCAATCGACCTTCGCCTGGCCCAGAGGCAATGCGCGGGCCCATTGGTCTCGCTTGTCCAGCATGTCGGCAATCAGTTTCTGGCAATCGGACAGGCTGGTTGCGCGCAACTGGAGCAAGGCGCGCAGGGCGCTCGACAGGTCCGGGTCATCCCCGAGGCGGGCCAGTGTGCGTCGTGCCGCCAGCGCGTAAAGAGGCTGCGGTTTGTCGGTGGGGCTGAGGGAACCACCCAAACGTGAGAGCAATGGAGTCTGGTGCGCGATGGTCAGGCATACAGCATCGATGGTCCGGATATTCAGCCGTTGAGGCTGCTGCAACAGATTCCATCCGCGCTTCGCGTCGTTGTCGAGCGCATCTCGGGCCAGTCTGGCCACCTCGGAGTTCTTACCAGTCGCGGCAGGGTCTTTGGCCAAGTCCTGGGCATCCTGCAGTGCCTTGAGCACACGCGCCCGCATCTCCGCGGTAGCTGCGAGGGTGAAGGTGATGGCCAGAATTTCTTCCGGCTCGTCGACTTCGGCTAATAGCTTCAGCAGACGGCGAGTGAGCAACTCCGTTTTGCCTGAACCGGCCGGCGCCTGAACGAGAAAGGATTGGCCGGTATCAAGCGTCTGCGCGCGAGCTATTTCGTCCACAGGCAGGGTCACGGGCTCAATCAATCGACTCCGTCACTTTCATCCGCGTCGTCGCCGGTGTTGGCGTGGTCGCTTTCGGCGATCCGGCACAGCCCGGGCAACTCGCAAAACTCGCAGGTTTTGGGATATTGCCGGGGGTCAACCTGGGCTTCGCCAGCAAGGAACTGGCTGCCGAGCTCAAGCAAAACCTGGCGCCACTGCTGCAGCATCTCCGCGCTATAGGGTGGTTTGGTCAGCTTGGTATCGCCAGGCATGACGGCGTCGCCATTCTCCACCCGGCCAAATAACTTGACCTCGTCGGCTCGGACCTGGGCGAACAAAATTCCTTTTAGATCTTCCACCCGGCCGTAAGCGGCATAGATGGGCAGTTGCGGGTCGTCGGGCCGAGGACCATCCCAGGCTGTCGAGTTCAAGATACCCGTTTTGTAATCGAGAATGACGCGTCCACCGTCGATGACGTCGATACGATCCACGCGCAATTTCAGCTTTAGATCTCCCACGGCGGCGTTGAGATCTTTTTCACCGGCCTCGACCGTAAATTCCGCCCGTGTTGCTTCGAAAGCCAGCCACTCCTCGATGAGGGAGACGATGCGTTCCTGTTCCGCATCGAGATAGGCCTGACTCCAGCTTCGCTTGAGTTCACGTACTCTATATCTCTGCAGCGCGGCCACTACATGCTGCTCCACGATCGGGTGCAGGCGAGCATCGTTCTGGGCGTCCCTGAGGCCGTCGCGACTCTTGAGATCGACCCAGATTGTTTCCAGGATTCTGTGCACCACGGAGCCTCGTTCGCGAGCTTCCAGTCCCCAGTCTGTTTCGTCCATCGGCCTGGCGGCCAGCCGCCTGGTGGCGAAGGATTGAAAAGGACATGCGGCCTGCCGGCGGAGTATCTCAGAGCCCCCGGCATCCTGCTCTACCGGCCAGGGGAGGATCTTCGCTTGCTCATCGTCTTTGTGTAAGGCAGGGAAATCGTGCTCGGCATCGAGGTCCTCCTCGGCGCCTATCGATAGGCGTATATCGTTGCCGCTGATTTTTTGACGTCCTGAGTTCACCACTGGCGATGGCCGGCACGCGCCCTCGGCATTCTGCAACGGATAACTGAAGACGCACCTGGCCGCGCTCTGTTCCAGCCGGTAGGTCACTTGCTGCGCGAGCTCCCAGTCAACGGTGCTATCCGCGTGCGGCATGCGATGCCTGCGCTGCAGCGATCGGCTAAGAAAAGGATGCGGGTTTGCTGCCGCCGGCCAGCTGATGTCGTCGGCGCCAAGAAACCATAAAGCGTCGAAGCTCAGTCCAGCTGCCTCCAGCGGTCCGAGGATTTGTACCGGCGCGTCTTGCGACTCGGGCGCGAAGATGGTCTTGCCGGCCTGCTGCTCGAGCACCTCGATAAATTCGGCATAGCTGACCTTGCGTCCGTCGAAGGCAAGAGCGGCGATGGCGTCGAGCAATTGCGACCATCTGGCTTGTACTTGAAAATCTTCGCTGTGGAGCAGGTGGGTTCCGGGCCAGCCGGCCGCGTCCAAAATTTGTCCAGCCAGATCGACCCAGTCCGCAAAACTCAACAAGCCACCCTGGGGAAGCAAGTGCCGAGCTGCCCGCAGCCTGTGCCGGAGCGTATCCAGCGGCTTTGCTTCCTGCCAGCCTTCGCTTAGAAATCTCAGGAAGGTATCCATATCCTGTTCCGGGAGTCTCATGGGCTGCCGCCGCAGCCGGGCATCGAACTCGGCGATAGGCAACAGTTCGTCCTGGTGCCGGCAAACGAAACCGGAGAGCATCAGCCAGCTCAGCTGGTCGTGCAGCAGCGCGGTATTCATCCAACGCAAGAACAACAGTGCGGCACGCGCCACGGGGACGTTGGTAAGAGGGATGCCGAGAGAGAATTCGAACTTCAGGGGCAAGTCGTGGGTCCCAATCGTCACCGCCTCGGGATTGAGTATCTGGCGAAAGATCCTCTCGATCTCTGAGCGCACACTGGAGACGATGGGTACCACGACCGCGATGCGGGGGGCGCGGTCCGCGGCTGCCGCCGCCGCAAGCTGCTGCCGTACCCATAGGGCACAGGTAGCGATCTCATCGCGCTTACCTAACGCTTCGACGAGCAAAGGCGGAGCTGCCAATGAAATTTCGGAGGGCGCAGCGATCTCGACAGAATGACCTTGTTCCGCAAAGGCGTCGATCAAATGTTGTTGTGCGGGCGTGAGGCGATCAAAACCGGTCAGCACCAGCTGATTGGTTGCCTCGACCTGGCCTGCCAGCACGGCTTCGTGTAACACCAGCGGCAGCTCGCTTCGGCTCAGCCACTCTTCTTTGCTGCAGGTGTTCCTGAAGGCGCGCGCCCATTCGCGAAAGTTTTCGACATCCGGGCCACCCACCCTTTCTCCGCGCAGGAACTCGAGTGCACGATAGGCGCAGAGCAGGGCATAGGCTTCCTGCGCCAGCTCCGCCACGCCCAGCACAGAGATGAGCCGGCGTCCCTCGATGGTGGGCTTCACCAGCCGGACCCAGACTTGTTGTTCCTGCAGCGTGGAGAGTAAGAGGCGCGTCTCGTTGCCCGAGCGCAGGCGCTTCTGCCATAAGCGGCTCAACCAGCTCTCCCAGTCCAGAATGTCCGGGGCTTGCCAGGCTTCTAATCCCCGGTTGCGTTGAGCTTCGCCATGCAGCCGCCGCAAGGCGCGCGCGGCGCGTGCGCTGGAGGCAATCACCGTGCCGCCATCCTCGATTACTGCGGCGATTACCGGGGGGAGTTGCATCCCTGTTTTATACCGCAAAGCGGCGTTGCTGCGTGGGGGCGTCGCCGCGTGTACACTCACAGCATGCGGCGGATTGCAGCGCTCATGTTGCTGTGCGTTTTTGGGGCATTGTTGCCTTCGGCGACAGCGATTGCGCTTGCCGCACCGCAGCAGTTGTTACCTATCTGCTGCCGGGCTCACGGCGCTCATTCGTGCGTGATGGGCAGCTTGGCCAGTTCCTCTGCTGATGCCGGTCCCGAGTTGCGCGCACCTGGTTGTCCTTACCGCCAGGGTCTTCGTGCCGTCACCACCGGTTCGATCACTGCGGATTTTGCGGCCCGCACTCGCTTTGGCCTGGTCGCCATCGACACCGGCCGGCAGCTCGTTGCGGATGCGGTAGCCAACAGTGTGCTCCGCCGCTCCGCTCCGCGGGCCCCGCCTTCTTCCTCTCCCCTCTAGAAAATCAGGACAGCAACGGGCTGTGGAAAAGGTCTTGTGAGCGAAGAAAATCGCTCCCTCAGGAGCTAAAACCCGTACCCCCGCTTGAGAAACAAGGCATTTTCCCCTGTATGCCAGCCCGTTTGACCTGTCGCTCCTTATCTTGCTTGCAACAACTTTGGAGGAAGAGATGCCTTTCCGTTACGCGTACCGCGTACTCCTGGCCCTCAGTGGTGTACTGTGCCTGCCGCTCGCGCAGGCAACCGTGTTAATGGCCGTGCGCGGGGTAGTTCACGATCCGCAGTCATCGTCCCATTGCGGGCGCGACCGTTACCCTGCACGCAGCCAATTCCGATTTCGTCGAAAACGAAAAGACCAATGCTAACGGCGAGTTCAGCTTCTCTGCGGTTCCTCTCGGGGTTTACATCATTACCGCGGCCCAGCCCGGTTTCACTACGGAAAAAGAGACCATTACGATAGCTTCGAATACTTCGCCGGTTTTGCACTTCGAGCTAGAGGTTGCCGCGGTACAGCAGTCAGTCACGGTCAACACCACCACGACCGAGACCAATGTGGATAGCTTCACGCCGACAACCATGATCAGCCGCGAGGACATCGCCCACACCCCGGGAGCGTCTCGGACCAACAGTATGGCGATGATTACTGACTACGTGCCGGGAGCTTATATGACGCACGACATGTTGCACATGCGAGGCGGACATGAGCTGAGCTGGCTGATCGATGGGGTGAACATACCCAACACCAACATCGCCAGCAACGTCGCACCCCAGATTGATCCCAAGGACATCGACTATCTCGAGGTTGACCGGGGGAGCTATCAATCCAGCCTGGGAGACCGCACGTACGGCATTTTCGACGTAGCGCCGCGTACCGGCTTTGAGCGCAATCGTCAGGGTGAGCTGGTGATTACGGCAGGCAACTTTTACCAGACCAACGACCAGCTTAGCCTGGGGGATCATTCGCAAAAATTTGCCTGGTACACCAGCCTCAATGGCAATCGCAGCAATTATGGACTGCAACCGGCGATTGAGACCCCCATTCATGATGCCAGCAACGGTTACGGGGGGTTTGCTTCCTTCATCTACAACCATGATCCCGCGAACCAGATGCGCCTGGTGACGCAGGCACGCGCGGATTACTACCAGATCCCCTACGACCCTGATCCCGACGATTGGCAAAATCAGCTCTATGATTCCAGCGGCCTGCGCGACGGAGAGCATGAGACAGATGCCTATGCTGCGTTTACCTGGGTACACAACTTCAACCCTTCCACTTTGCTGCAGGTGTCGCCCTTCTACCACTACAACGACGCCAAGTACGACCCCAGCGCGGAGGATCTGCCCACCGCTACCACCTCCGACCAAACGGGAAACTATGGCGGGGTGCAGGCATCCATCGCGACGTTAATCGCGAAGAACGCGCTGAGCGCCGGGTTTTATGCCTACGGACAGCACGAACATGATGTTTTCGGAGTGGTCTTCAACGACGGAAGTTATCCGGATTTTACCCAGCCGGAACAAGTCAATGGTGGAGTGGAAGAGTTCTATGCCGAGGACACTTACAAACCCACGACGTGGCTTACGCTGATCGGCGGCTTTCGGCAGTCGAACTTTCAGGGTGCTTTCTCGGAAAGTGCTATGTATCCGCGAGTGGGCGCCGCCGTTCTTATCCCCAAGCTCAAATGGGTCTTCCGCGGGTTTTATGGACACTTCTATCAACCACCGCCGTTGACCACTATTTCCGGGCCCGCCTTACAATACGCGACTGGCAACGACACCAGCTTCGTTGCCTTGAAAGGAGAGCGGGATGAAGAGCATCAATTCGGGGTGCAGATACCCTGGCGCGGATGGTTGCTGGATGCTGACACCTTTCAGACCCGCGCCAACAACTTCCTCGATCACAGCAACATTGGCGAATCGAGCATCTTCGTCCCCGTAACCGTCCAGGGAGCGCTCATTCAAGCCTGGGAGCTTACCCTCCGCTCACCCTCCCTATGGCACTACGGGCAGTTTCATCTGTCCTATTCCAATCAGATTGCGCAGCAGATTGGGCCGGTCACAGGAGGGCTGATCTGCTATCCACCCGATTCACCGGCTTGCGCGGTGGCGCCAGGATATTCGGCCCTGGACCACGATCAACGCAACACCCTGAACGTGGGTATGAACGGCAATCTTCCTTATCGCGTCTACGCCTCCTTCAACATCTATTACGGTTCGGGTTTCTCCAACGGGTATCAGCATCCGCCGTCCCCGTATACCGGTGCCTACCTGCCGGGACACACATGGGCGGACCTGGCTGTGGGTAAGGAGATCGGCGAGAATCTTTCGGTTTCGGTGCAAACGACGAATATCGCCAATTCGCGCACAATACTGGACACCAGCCTCACCTTCGGAGGATTTCACTATAACGATCCACGCCAGATTTACGGGGAGGTGCGGTATCGGTTTCATTTTTGAGGGACCTGCTGTGCCCGCACTCTCTGCCTGCGAGAGGTTCTAGGATAGAAGCGAGAGAGGGGAACATGCAGCAATTTGTTCGCTATTCCATGGTTTTGTTTCTTTGCGGACTAAGTGCTCTACAAGGGTGTAGGAGCGGAGACACGGCGGGGGATGAACGGCCGGGAGCAATCCCTGCCGAAGGGGCAACGTATCAACTGAGGGGAATTGTGGTTTCTTCCGATGCGGCGAGAGGGGAAGTCATGATCGACACAGAAGCGATCCCCGGCCTCATGGGCGCCATGACCATGCCCTATAAGCTCGCCCAGCCTGGCATTGCCAGCGAGCTCCATCCGGGAGACCACATTACCGCCAGGCTGCGGATTTCGACCTCTGCCAGCGTGCTGGATCAGATCGACGTGACCGAGCAGGCCAAGCCGGACTACAAGCCGGATAAGCTCTATAACGTGCCCGCAGCCGGGGAGGCAGTGCCTAATTTCAAGTTGCTCAATCAAGACGGGAAAACCATCGATATTGACCAGTTTCGCGGCAAAGTATTGCTGGTCACCTTCATCTATACCCGCTGCCCGCTGCCGGATTACTGCATTCGCATGAGCCAAAACTTCGCCACAGTCCAGCACCTGCTGGCCGCCAACCCTCTGCTCTACAACAAGACTCACCTGCTGAGCGTCAGCTTCGATCCGGCGCATGATACGCCGAAGGTGCTGCGCAGCTACGGCAACATGTATACCGGTGAGCATGGCGGCGCGGCGTTTTCCCACTGGGACTTCGCTGCGCCGGCCGCATCGGAGGTGGACGCGGTGGATCAGTTTTTTGACGTGGGCGTGAGCCCAGGCAGCAACAACACCCTCACCCACACTCTCTCCACCGCCATCATCGCGCCCAGCGGTAAGATCTTTCGCTGGTATCCCAGCAACGACTGGACCCCCTCCTCCGCCGTCGACGACATTCAGCAGGCCGTTGCCCAATAGCCTTGCGCCGGCTCACTGGCTGGTTTAAAAGGAAGCTATGATTCTCGTGCTCATGGGGGTAACCGGGTCTGGCAAGACCACGATCGGCAAACTACTGGCTGCGGAAACGGGCTGGCGGTTTGCCGATGCCGACGACTTCCACTCTGAAGCCAACAAGGCAAAGATGCATGCCGGCATCCCGCTGACCGATGAGGATCGTCAGCCCTGGCTGGCCACTCTGCACCAGTTGCTGCTGGGTTGGTATGAAGCGGGAATCAGCGGCATCCTGGGCTGCTCTGCATTAAAGCGGTGTTACCGGGAGGAACTCACCCCACAGATTCCGCCAGTTAACATTCGTTTCATCCTGCTCGATGCTTCGCGCCCGGTACTCGAAGAGCGTCTCAAGGGGCGCAGGAACCATTACATGAACCCGGCACTCCTGCAGAGCCAGCTCGACACCCTCGAAGTTACACCCGATATCATGCGTGTTTGTGCTGAAGGCCCGCCGGAGAAGATTGTCCAGGAGATCCTGGATGAGCTTCTGACGGTGGAGGGCAAGACCGAGGTCTAGAGCTGGTAAAATCGAGGCTGTGACCGCTCTTCTTCCCGTCGACGCAGAAAACGCCGCGCAGCTTGGTCCTTGATCCTCCCCTGACCGATGCTCGAGTTCGAAGCCCTCTGCGCCGCCAGTGACGTCGTTCACGTTTCGAGCGCACCAGAGAAGGGGAAATTCTGATGCACTCACCGGCGGGAGGATTTACCGGCGTGGAAATGCAGAGATTGTTGCTCAGCTCCGCTCCTGGTGGAAGACCCATCGGCAGGGAAGGGTGTTCGATTCCTGCGCAGGATTCTTCCTTCCCGATGGTTCGATGCTGAGTCCGGATGCCGCTTACGTTGCTGCCAGAACAGCTGAAGGGATTGACCAAAGATGACCTGACCGGCTTCCCGCGCCTCTGCCCCGACTTCGTCATCGAGTTGCTTTCGATATCGGACAGCTTGCCAAAGGTCCAGAGAAAAATGGAGCGTTGGATTGAGAACGGCGCCACACTGGCCTGGCTGATTGATCCTTACAAGCAGAGGGTCTACGTCTATGAACCTGGCTGCGAAGTCCGTGTCGTTTCGGGAAAGACCGTCCACGGGGTCGGCCCGGTGGAAGGCTTCATTCTTGACCTCGAAGAGCTCTGGCGCTGCTATGAGATTTGACGTTCGCTATTCTGGATGCGGAGGCGTCCGCCCCTAATGGCGAAAGTCACGGTTCTTTTCGGTGTTCTGCTTATTATTCTCGGTGGGGCAAGCTATGTTCTCACCGGCAGCAAGTTTCCTACCTCGCTCATTCCAGTCGCTTTTGGAATTCTGCTGGTTACCTTCGGCAGCATGGCCGAAACGCCGGTGACGAAGCGCCGCATGTTGTTCATGCACATTGCGGTCACGATTGGCCTGCTCGGCTTCCTCGCCACCGCTCCAGCCCTGGTCCAGGTGGTGCAACTCTTCAAGGGCAAGCTTTTCCCCTATCCGGCTGCCATTGAAGAAAAAGCAGCGATGTCGGCCCTCATGCTCATCTATGTACTACTCTGTGTGCGTTCGTTCATGAGCGCGCGCCGCACGCGAGTCTAGGGGGCCTTTACAACCGTGAGTATGCGATCCAGCGCCGGGGCTGGGATGTCTCTGCGTGCCGAGCGGACAAACCGGGCCCGCTCAGGTGCAACCGGGGACGAGGTTAAGAAAAAAAGACCGCCCCTGCGCAAGGTGCTGCCCGAAATCTGGACACTCATCAAGCCGCGCAGATGGCTGCTGGCATTTGGGTTTGTGCTGATGGTCATCAACCGCGTCTGCGGCCTGGTTCTGCCCGCGTCGACCAAGTTTCTGGTCGACGGTGTCCTGGTCAAACATCAAGCCCAGAAACTGCCTTACATCGTGGGTGCGGTTCTGGTGGCAACCAGCATTCAGGCGGTCACCTCGTTTTCTCTGACCCAATTGCTTTCGAAGGCTGCCCAGCGCCTTATCGCGGATCTGCGTATGCAGGTGCAGCAGCATATCGGCCGTCTCTCCGTCAGCTTCTACGACGCCACCCGCACGGGGGTCCTGGTGTCGCGCATCATGACCGACGTGGAAGGGGTGCGCAACCTGATCGGCACCGGCCTGGTCGACTTTGTCGGAGGTCTGCTTACCGCCGTCCTCGCCTTCTTCATCCTGATGCGGATCAGCCCCAGCATCACTCTGATCTGCTTCGCTTTCGTGATGACCTTCGTCCTGGTTTTGCGTAAGGCATTCGGGGTGATCCGCCCTATCTTCCGCGAGCGCGGCAAAATCAATGCTGAGGTTACCGGGCGGCTGACTGAATCGCTGGGGGGCGTGCGTGTGGTCAAGGGCTACCACGCGGAAGAACGCGAAGCCGGAGTCTTTGCCGCCGGGGTAGAGCGGCTTTATCAGAACGTGGTCCGCTCCCTGACCGCGACCTCGTTGCTTTCTTTGGCCGCGACCGCCATTCTGGGCATCGTCGGCGCTACCGTCATGTGGCTCGGCGCGCGGCAGGAGATGGCCCACAAGATCACCCTGGGCGACTACTTCACCTACACCATGTTTCTGGCCTTCATGGTTGCGCCGGTTTTCCAGGTGGTGAACGTTGGCACCCAACTGACCGAGGCCATCGCCGGCCTTGACCGTACCAGCGAGATCCTGGCAGAAAAGGAAGAAGACGACGAGCCCAGCCGCACGGTCAGCATGGGACCCATTAACGGCGATGTCCGATTCGAGGACGTGCATTTCGCCTACGAGGCCGACAAGCCTGTCCTGCATGGCATTTCGTTTCATGCCCGCCCGGGTACGGTCACTGCGCTGGTGGGCTCTTCGGGATCCGGCAAATCCACCATCATCAGCCTGATCTGCGCCTTTCATAAGCCAACGTCAGGGCAGGTGATGGTCGATGATATCGACCTTTCTACCGTGCGCCTCAACAGCTATCGCAGCCAACTGGGTGTGGTTCTGCAGGAATCTTTCCTGTTCGATGGCACCATCCGCGAGAATGTAGTGTTTTCCCGGCCCAATGCGACCGAGGAGCAATTTCTCAACGCCTGTGCCATTGCCCGGGTGGACGAATTCGCGCTGCGATTTCCGGAAGGCTACGACACCATTGTGGGCGAGCGGGGGGTCAAGCTGTCGGGCGGGCAGCGGCAGCGGCTTTCGATTGCGCGCGCAATCCTGGCCGACCCGCGCATTCTTATTCTCGATGAGGCGACGTCTTCGCTCGACTCCGAATCGGAGGCGATGATTCAGAACGGGCTTAGTTACCTGATGCAGGGACGCACCACCTTCGTGATTGCCCACCGCCTGTCTACCATTCGCAGAGCCGATCAGATCCTGGTGGTGGAGGGTGGCCTCATTCTGGAGCGTGGTACGCATTCCAGTCTCTACGCCCTCGGAGGGCGTTACTACGACTTGTATACCCGCCAGCATGGCGTCGAGGCCAATCGCTTTCTTGCGCCGGGTGAAGGGGAAAAGCTCTTTGAAGAGCTGAAGTAAGTTCAATGCCTGACCAGCGAACCGAGTTTCTTCGGTGCAATCTGCATATAGCTGGCATGAATTAGTTCTTTGACCTCGTTCCAATCCAACGTCCCAAGATCCATGCGGAGAGCGATCCACCCTCTTGATCCAATGTATGCCGGCAAATAAAACCGGCCTGGGCCGGATTCGACAAGGAAACGGTTCTCACCGGGCAAGACCTTACAACAAACGCTGATAAGGTTGTCACCGTGATGATTATTGAGGTAATAAGCGAACGTCCGCTTGCCAACCAGAAAGGCAGAGTGAGACCCCTTGTCTTCACGCCTCGTCTCTGGTAGTGCAAGACAGATCCTGGTCAGCGCATCCAGGCGGTCCTGTTGGCGGGGTTTGCGAACCATAACAAATCTCACCCAGCAGAATTGTAAGGCTTAGTGCCGTATATCCCACATCAGAGTGCGTAGCGCAGTGAAGCGACCTGCCAGTTATCTGCAGCCGGCCATAGCCACCGCCGAATCGTAACTGCAAAAGATAGTCGCCCTGCTGCAGGTCCGTTATGGTGAGTTTGCCGTCATCGCCGGTGGTGAAGCTGTGGTGATAGTGGTTAGGTTCGCTCGCCACGTCCACATTGCAGGCAATGCCCAGACCCACCAGGTCGGTGACCTTGATGCGCAGTTCAACGCTATTGCCCTGCGCGAATGCCTCCAATGCAGCCAGCAGCATCAGAACGAATAGTCGCTTCACGGGGACGAAACACTCCGCTCGGCCGCTCGTGGTAAGGATATAAGCAACAGCAGAAATGCTCTGAGGAAGGGAATTTTCATGGGAAAAGCACTTGGCATCACACTGGAAGAAGCGCGCCAAATTATCGCCGCAGCGATTAAAAAGGCCAACGAGATCAAGGTCATGATGAACATTGCCGTGGTGGACCAGGGCGGCAACCTGGTGGCGTTCGAGCGCATGGATGGCGGCTGGATCGGTAGTATCGACATCGCCCAGAAAAAGGCCTTTACCGCGCGCGCCTTCGATCTCGACACCAAGTCGCTCGGTGAGAACTCGCAGTCCGGCCAGCAGTTCTTTGGCATCCACGCTTCGAACAACGGCAAGATCATGATCTTTGCTGGGGGCATTCCGATCAAGCGTGGAGGAGAGGTAGTTGGCGCCATCGGCGTTAGCGGCGGCTCAGGCAAGGATGACCATAGCGTAGCCGAGGCAGGTGTAGCCGCAGCCAAGCCTTGACAACGGCAAATATCGTATGATTCGGTATTGAAGCCTCTAAACTTGGCTGCGTATCTCCGTTCGCGTCCCTGCGTCCTGATTCTTGCGGCGTTGCTGGTATTTTTGCCGTCGCAGCCGGGGCGGGCGCAGCAGGCCGCCACCATCTCCGGCACCATTGTCGATGCCCGGAATCAACCGGTGGCTGGAGCGCAGATTATCGGGAGTGGGGGCCAGTCGCTGGGCACCACGGCTGCCGACGGCAGCTTCACGGTGCCCGCGGGGTCCGGCCGGGTACAGATCCTCGCTCCCCACTTTGAGCCAACTTCGGTCAACCTGGAGGGTCCATCTCCGGTCCAGGTGCTGCTGGAACATCCGCTGGAAAGTATCACGGTTACGGCGTACCGGTCTCCGCTCGCATCGGGAGACAGTCCTGCCAGCACGCGCATCCTCAACGCCCAGCAACTGCGCCAGGCTGCGGGGATTTCTCTGGACGACAAGCTGCGCCAGGTTCCCGGCTTCGAGCTTTTCCGCCGGACCAGTTCCCTGGTCGCAAATCCAACGACGGAGGGCGTTTCCCTGCGCGGTTTGGGATCGACCGCGGCCAGCCGGTCACTGGTGGTGTTCGATGAGATTCCTATCCTCGATGCTTTTGGTGGATGGGTTCACTGGGAAGAGTTTCCCCCGCCGGTCATCCATTCCGTCGAATTGGTGCGCGGTGGGGCATCCGATCTTTATGGATCGAGCGCCATCGGCGGTGTCATCAGCATCGTTCCGGTCCGCCCCGACGCAAATCGATTTCAGCTCTCTACCAGTTACGGCTCCGAAGCCACTACGGATAACTCTCTGCTGGGAGCCTTGAAATTCGGCAAATGGTCGGGCCTGGTGAGCTCGCAGCTTATTGCCACAGACGGGTACGTCCTGGTCGCTCCCAGTGTCCGGGGACCTATCGATCAGCCGTACAACGTGCACGCGCAGAACGGGTTGACCGAGTTCGATCACGGCTTGAGCCATGAGGGACGGATTTTTCTCGCGCGGTAGCGTTCTCAACGAGAATCGCCACAACGGCACCCCGGTCCAGATCAACAGTACCCGTCTTTATCGCTACGCCGGGGGCGCGGACTGGAGCAACCTGGTGGTGCGCCTCTATGGGGACACCGAGCACTACTCGCAGACCTTCTCCACCATTAATGCTGCTCGCACCGCAGAGACGCTCACCCGCATCGGAAAAGACCCGGCAGACGAGCTAGGCGCCCTGGGACATTGGGCCCAGCCCATTGGCACCCACCTGCTGCTGCTGGCCGGGGCCGATATTCATGACGTGCGTGCTGCCGACTACGAAACCTTGTTTCCCGCTGGGAAGGGCTATCTCGACACCAGCGCCCATCAGCGTCAGAGCGGCGTGTACGGTGAAATTCTGTTTACGCCCACGGCGTGGACTCTCAGCGCTTCGGGCAGAGTGGATCATTTCTCCAACTTCGATGCCATGCAGTACAAGACCAATGCCGCCCCGCTCACGCTGCCGCAAATCAACCAGACTGTGTTCGATCCCCGGATTGGCATCACCCGTCGTCTCACTACGGCGTTGGCCGTCAATGCTTCGGCTTTTCGCGCCTACCGCGCGCCGACCGAAAATGAGCTCTACCGGACCGGGCAGGTCGGTTCGCAAACTACGCTGCCGAATCCCAACCTGCTTTCCGAGCGCGCAACTGGATGGGAGGCGGGTATTCAAAGCGATCTGTCGTCGATTGGCTCCACGGTGCGGGTGAGCTACTTCTGGACGCAGATCAACCGTCCGATCACGGCCCTCACCTTGACCACCACCCCGACCAGCTCGCTGCTGATGCGCGAGAACCTGGGCCAGATCGAGAGCCGCGGCGTATCGGTCGACTTTGCTTCGCGGCCGGCGAGTTGGGTCAGCCTCGAAGGCGGCTACCAATTTGCGGATGCCACCGTTACCAGCAACGCGCGACAGCCGAACCTGGTCGGCAACTGGATTCCGCAGGTGGCGCAGAATATGGCGACTGCCCAGGTGAACCTTACCCACCGTCGCCTGGGCCTGCTGAGCGTGCAGGGACGCTACAGCGGACGCCAGTATGATGACGATGCCAACCAGTATCTGCTGCACTGCTATTTTCGCCTGGGCGCCTATGCTTCCCACGACTTTGGCCACCACCTGTCAGTCTTTGCGGCCGGAGACAATCTGTTGGATCGCACGATCGAAGCCGGCAAAACGCCCACGCTTACCCTGGCCTCTCCACGGGTGGCCCGGTTTGGGTTGAGGATCAACTTCGGCGACTAGGCATTTTCACTTCTGGTGTATACAGAGCAACCACTCCCGACGTGGCTTTTCCTCAAGAAAAGCCGCACTTCGCGGCGCTTGACTGTGCAGAGTAGAAGTGAAAAACGCTCTAACCCAGATTTAGTCGTCCCTTCGGGACTGAACTCCGGAGAGATCGGTGATGCCCTTGTGCCGTCCTGCGCTATCTGCTGTGCCACTTGAGGAGCGGAAAGACGCTGCTGTAATTGTCGGTCCATAGGCGTACGCCCGTTTGCAGGGGGGTGGGGAAGGCATTGTTGATAATGTCCGGCTGACTCAAGAAGGTTTGGTTTGCAGTCACCAGAATCCAGTCCGCGTAATAAAAGCCGTTCTGCTCGTCACCATGGGAGTGCACTGAGACGGCCCGCAGTCCGGCATCGGCGGCGATCGCCGCGACCACGGGTTCCAGGTCGATGTACTGGTTGGACACGTGAAAGACAATCACTCCGTCCGGCTGCAGATGGCGGCGATAGAGCGCCAGGGCCTCACGGGTCAACAGATGTACCGGGATCGCGTCGCCGGAAAAAGCATCCACTACGATTACATTAAAGCGCTGCGGGGCCTGGGAGGCTAGCGACAACCGTGCGTCCCCTGTCACCACGTCGGTCTGCGCGCCGCTATCGTGCAGGAAGGTGAACCAATGCCTCGCCAGCCGCTCCACCAGCGGATTGATCTCGTAAAAGCGGATTACGTCGCCGGCATTGCCATAGGCGGCGACCGTGCCTGTGCCCAGCCCGATCACTCCCACCCGTTTTGGGCCTGCCCCACAGCACAGCCGCATGGCGATGCCGAGGCCGGAGTCAGGGGCGTAGTACGTCAAGGGCTGCCCTCGAAACTGGGGAGCAAACCACTCCGCGCCGTGCTCGATAGTCCCGTTCAGGAGCTGGCGGTCGGTATCGGACTGCGGCGGCAGGTGCGATTCCCTGACCCGCAGGGTTCCATAGAAGCTGCGCACCAGGGCTACAGCGTCGTCATCGTATTGCCGCACCTGGGTGCTCAACACCACGATCGCGCCGGTCGCTCCAGCCACCCAGAGCATACGCAAGCTCCAACCGTCATGCCATGTCGCCGCCAGGGCGATCAGGGAGACCACCACCAGGGTGCAGGCCAGATCGTAGTTCGCCCGCAGGACCAGGGGCGCAACCACCCCGACCAGCAGGGTTCCCGCGGCGCCTCCGGCCGCGGCGACCAGGTAAAACCGGGTCATACCCGACGTGACGGGACGCCGCGCATAGAGCTCGCCGTGGAGAAAAAAGCAGATCACAAACAGCGCGATCAGAAACAGCGGCACGCTTACGGCAATGGGCAGCTGGGTTCGAATATCCCGCAGCACGTAAGCCATGGATGCCACCGCCACCAGCACCAGCCGAAGCATCGATTGGCGCAGCGGACGCCATGCTCCCTGAAAAGCCAGGATGAACGTCAGCAGGTACAACGCCAGAGGTGGCAGCCACAACAAGGGAATGGCGGCGATGTTCTGGCTCATATGGCTGGTGACCGCGGTCAGCATCATGCCGCCACCCATGGCCAGCAAAAACCAGAAAGCCTCCGGATGCCCAGGCAAGACGGCTTGCTGGGGCGCGGAGGAAATAACTCGCCTGCGGCCCTGCCAGGCGATGGCTCCGCAGAGCACGGCGAAGAGCAGAAAGCCCCCGCTCCACCACGCGGTCTGCTGGTTCATAGTCAGGCGCGGCTCAATCCACACCGGATAGCTGACCAGGGCGAGCAGAGAAGCAAAGTTTGAGAGGGCAAACAGCCGATAGGGCGAACTGCCCTCGAAGCTGCTGGCATACCAGGCAGTAAGCAGGGGAGTGGTGGCGGAGAGTGCAAGATAGGGTAAACCGATCACCGTCGCCAGCACCCGGAAAACGGTCAGAGCAGGATGATAGCTCACCGCCCTGGGGCTGGGCCTGATGTGGATGCCCAACGTTAGCAGCGCCGCAGTCAACAACAGGACGTGGAGCACAGCCTGTTTCGTCGGGTGGAATCTCGACGGGACCCAGTGCGCATATAGGTAGCCGAGCAAGAGCACCAGGGAGAAAAAGACCAGGCAGGTGGTCCACACCGCAGACGACCCGCCCAGCGTGGGCAGCAGCTGTTTTGCTGCCATCGGTTCCACGACGAAGAGAAGAAAGGCGCTGAGAAAAATCGTGAGCGCGTATAGGGAGCGGAGGAGGGCCATTCTGGGTACCACAAGGATGTATCACAGAAATCTCCAGGCAGGCGGGCGCCCTGCAGGGTAATCAACCGTGTGGTCACCGTTGAGTGTAACCAGGGTGACGTAGCCAACCCACTGGGTCGCCGTTATTGTGATGTTCGAGGATCAGTTCTGGGGGAGGGCTGCTCTTCAGCGCGCCCGTGAGCCAAAGCTCACGGGCGCTTGCTATTTGCGCCGTGGCTGCGCTCTATCCATATAGAATTCTCGAATATGCCCGAACCGATGCTGATCGCTCAGAGCGAAAGCCCGCTCTACCTGCTGCCGGCAATGTCGAACCGTCACGGTTTGATTGCCGGCGCGACCGGGACTGGCAAGACGGTAACACTGCAGGTAATGGCAGAGGCCTTCAGCCGCATTGGCGTCCCGGTCTTTGCCGCCGACGTCAAGGGCGACCTCTCGGGGATCAGCCAGCCTGGTGTTGAGAATCCCAAGATCGCGGATCGCGTCAAAAAGCTCAACTTGACCGGCTTCTCCTTTGCCGGGTGCCCGGTAACCTTCTGGGACGTTTTCGGCGAGGAAGGGCATCCGGTTCGAGCCACGGTCTCGGAGATGGGCCCCCTGCTCTTCAGCCGCTTGCTGAACCTCAATGAAACCCAGGCCGGCGTCTTGACCGCTGTTTTCAAGATCGCCGATGACCAGGGTCTGCTGTTGCTCGATCTCAAAGATCTACAGGCGATGCTGCAGTACGCAGCGGAAAATGCCAAACAGTTTCAGACCCAATACGGCAACATCTCAGCCGCCAGCGTGGGAGCGATGCAGCGCGGCTTGCTCGCCCTGGAGCAGCAGGGTGCGGCCAGGTTTCTAGGTGAGCCGGCGCTCAACCTTGACGACCTGATACAAACAGACGCCCAGGGCCACGGGGTGGTCAACATCCTGGCGGCGGACAAACTCATCAACTCACCTAAGCTGTATGCCACTTTTCTGTTGTGGCTGCTCAGTGAGCTGTTCGAGAAACTGCCTGAGGTAGGCGATGCGGACAAGCCCAAGCTGGTCTTTTTCTTTGACGAAGCGCACCTTCTTTTTTCCGACCTGCCAAAGGTGATCGAAGACAAAGTCCACCAGGTGGTCCGCTTGGTGCGATCGAAGGGCGTGGGCGTCTTTTTTGTCACCCAGAATCCGATTGACGTCCCGGATGGCATCCTGGGCCAGCTCGGCAACCGGGTTCAGCACGCGGTGCGGGCTTTTACTCCGAAAGACCAGAAAGCGGTCAAGGCGGCGGCCCAGACCTTTCGCGCCAACCCGGAGATCAATGTCGAGCAGGTGATTCTGGAACTGGGGGTAGGCGAGGGGCTGGTCTCTTTTCTGGATGAAAAGGGAGCGCCGGCGATGGTAGAACGCGCCCTGATTTGCCCGCCCCGCAGCCAGATCGGGCCGATTACCCCTGAGCAACGGCGGCAGATCATTCGCGACTCGGTGGTGGCCGGCGTATACGAGAATATGGTGGACCGCGAATCGGCCTACGAGCGCCTAAAAGGCCGCGCCGCGCAACCTGTGTCTCCTCAACAACCTGCGCCAAAATCCACCCCGTGGTATGGGGACCTCATGGGTTCAGGATCCTCGGGCGGACGGCGTGGAGACAGCCTGGTGGAGACGGTAGCCAAGAGCGCTGCCCGCACCCTCGGCAGCACGGTGGGGAGGCAGATTGTGCGCGGCGTGCTCGGATCGCTGCTGGGCGGTAGCAGCCGCCGCTAGTGAAGGGTACGGGCTTCAGCCCGTACGTCAACCCTCCCATATCGAAGGGCTTTAGCTCCCGCGTGAGAGTTCTGCACTGAGTCCCGAAGGGACGGTTGAAAGTAGCCCAGGACGATAGTCCTGGGTAACCGCCACGAATCTGGACTAGTCCCGCCAGGGACGGCTGAAATTTGGGCCCCCATGGTAAGCCGTCCCTTGCGGGACTGATCGAATGGCTTAAGTTTACCCAGGACTATCGTCCTGGGCTATTTCAGCCGTCCCTTCGGGACTCAGTGCAGAGCTCTCACGCAGCCTTTTAGCCCCCGAGGGCTGCGCACCGGTCCGGCCCGCCCTGCCGGCTTAGCTTCCCGTGCTCCTTGCTGCGAACGTGGTATGGCCACCTACATATATCGTCGATAACCTCAGCACGGTTGGGTTGTTACCCGCCCGGTAACCTGCCAGCAACATAATCCTGGGCGCCGCGTTAATACAGATCGTGCCGGCACTCCACCGGCAACGCTTTCCTCGCAGGGGCTGTCGCACCGCGGAGAAGCAAAGGAGCAATGCAATGCGCGCTATCCGAGCTATCAGAACTCTATTTCTCGCATTCCTGGTGTCTATCGTGCCGGCCTCGTCGTTTGCCGGCGTCTTCGTCTCCGTCAATATTGCTCCACCCATACTGCCGGTGTATGCGCAGCCTGTCTGTCCCGGGGACGGCTACCTGTGGACCCCTGGGTACTGGGCCTATGGCGACGCGGGCTACTTCTGGGTTCCGGGAACCTGGGTGCTTGCTCCCCGGCCCGGGTTTCTTTGGACTCCCGGCTACTGGGGTTTTGGCGGCGGGGTATATCTGTGGCATGGCGGTTACTGGGGCCCCCACGTTGGATTCTACGGCGGAGTGAACTACGGCTTCGGCTATGGCGGCGTGGGCTTCTTTGGCGGGCGCTGGGAGGGCGGACACTTCGCCTATAACACCGCAGTGCTGCACGTAAACACGACGATCGTCCACAATACGTACATCGATAACACGGTGATTCACAATACGACCGTGATCAACCGTACCAGCTTCAATGGCCCCAACGGGATCAATGCCAGACCCAACGGCCAGGAGACGGCGGCGATGCGTGAACAGCATGTTCAGCCGACGTCAGAGCAAATCTCCCACCAAAACTTTGCCAGCACGAATCGGGCCAACTTCGCGTCTGTCAATGGCGGAAGGCCCGCCACGGCGGCCGTCAGCCGCCCCATGACGTCCCCCAACGTGAGTCACACGGCTTATAACAACAACAGCCGGCCGGCCTATAACGCGAACGCGAATAACCACCCGGCGAACAACAACGTAAACGCCTACAAGGCGCCTGCCAACAATTACGCAGCTGCGCCTCATGTCAACGAACCGCCGGCTCACCAGAGCGGCGGCGGCCAACCGCACAATGAATCCCATCCGAGCGGCGGTGGCGGGGAGCACGAACACCGCTAGCCTAGACGGACGTCCTGAATCAGGCCCGCAGCTTTTGCTGCGGGCCGTTGTTTCTTCAGGTCCTGCAAGTCCCTGCAAATCCCTGCACGTCTTGGATAGACGCGGACAGAATCTGCCCTGCTTCTAGCCCAGCTCCTGCAGCAGGAATGCGTAGTCGAGGGCAATCTCCTTCAAGTAGTCATAGCGGCCGGAGGCGCCGCCGTGTCCCGCGCTCATGTTGGTCTCGAGCAGCAGCAGCTTGTCATCGGACTTCAGCGTTCGCAGCTTGGCTACATACTTGGCCGGCTCCCAGTACATCACCTGGCTGTCATGCAGCGAGGTTTTCACCAGCATTGCCGGATACGCCTTACGCTCCAGGTTGTCGTAGGGCGAGTACTGCAGCATGTACGCGAAAGCTTCTGCCTGGTTAGGATCTCCCCACTCTTCGTACTCGGCGATGGTCAGGGGAAGGGTGGCATCGAGCATGGTATTCATCACGTCCACGAAGGGCACGTGGGAGAGAACGGCGCGGTAGAGATCGGGTCGCATGTTGGCCACCGCGCCCATCAGCAGGCCGCCGGCGCTGCCGCCTTCCATGGCCACCCGGCGCGGGTCTCCATAGCCGTGGGCGATCAGGTATTCCGTTACCGCGATGAAATCGGTGAATGTGTTCATCTTCTGCATCAACCGCCCGGCGTCGTGCCACGGCTTGCCCATATCGCCGCCTCCGCGAATGTGCGCGTAGGCGAGTACAAACCCCCGGTCGAGCAAGCTGAGGCGATTGGAATTGAAGCCTACGGGAAGCGAATACCCGTAGGAGCCATAGCCATAGATGTAGAGAGGGTTGGTGCCCTCACCCTTCATGTCTTTGCGGTAGACAAGCGAAACCGGAATGCCCGTCCCGTCCGGGGCAGTGGCGAACAGGCGCTCAGAGCGGTAAAGCGAGCGATCGAATCCGCCTGGTATTTCCAGCTCCTTTAACAGCGTCGATTGGTTCGTCTTTACGTTGTATTCATAGACCGAAGTGGGCGAAACCAGGGACTGGTAGCCATAGCGAAAAGTGTCGGTTACGAATTCACGGTTGACGTGGGGATGGGCGCTGTAGGTAGGCTCAGGGAAGGCAATCTGGGGCGAAGGTCCGGCAAACGCACCCTGCCCGTCGAAGTACATCACCCGCATATGCGGCAGGCCATTCGAGCGTTCGACCATTACGGCGAAGGATTGAAAGAGCTCCAGCTCTTCCAGCATCACGTCTTCGCGGTGGGGGATCAACTCGCGCCAGTGAGCGCGGCCAGGGCTGTCAACCGGGGCGGTGACCATACGAAAGGTTCTTGCCGTGTCGTTGACGCGAATGTACCAGAGACCATCCCGGTGGTCGGCGTAGTACTCGATGTTCTCGCTGCGCGGTTCGATCAGCGTCCAGCGTCCTTCCGGATCCCCGGCGGGCAGAAACTGTTCTTCGCTGGCGGTGTGGCTGGCGCTTTCGAGCACAATGTACTTGTCGTCCCGGGTGCGGCCGGCGCCGACATTGAAGCGTTCATCGGCTTCTTCGTAGACCAGGGCATCCTCGGCCTGCGGTCTGCCTACTACGTGGCGGAAGAGCTGGTACTGCCGTTTTGTTTCCTCGTCCTCGACGGTGTAGAAAAGCGTGCGGTTGTCGGCTGTCCAGACGACGGAGCCAACCCGCTGCGCCTGGTCGGCCAGCACTTCACCCGTCCTGAGGTCTTTGATATGCAGCGTGTATTGCCGGAATCCCGTGATGTCGGTCGAATAGGCCAGCAGGTTGCCATCATCGGAGACGGTGAGGGCGCCCAGCGCCATGAACGACTCGCCGGCCGCCAGCTGGTTCATGTCGAGCATGATCTGCTCCTCGGCGTCGAGTGAGCCGTGCTTGCGGCAGTAGATGGGGTATTGCGCGCCCTGCTCGGTGCGGGAGTAGTAGAAGTAGTCCCCGTCGCGAAACGGCACCGAGATATCGGTTTCTTTGATGTGGCTGATCATCTCGGCGTAAAGTTTGGCCTGCAGCTCTTCGGTGGGCTTCATGACAGCCCGGGTGTAGGCATTCTCCTGCTCCAGAAATGCGATCACTTCCGGGTTGGTCTTTTCGCGAAGCCAGGCGTAGTCGTCGGCCAGACGGTGTCCATGGATGGTGGTTATGGTTTCCTGCCGGTGGGCAATCGGTGGCGGAACAACAATGGGCGAAGTCATATATGAATCAAGGATATAGGAAGTAGTTGTGGACAGGTCAAAACCCAGGTCTGCGGGGGGACCCCTGCTCGCATCTTAGTTCTGGAGGAGCAAACACATGAATTATCCCCCAATTTACGGCAAGAAAGCGTTAGCTGCGGCCGGCGCGCTTCTGCTGTGCGGAAGTATGGGCTTGGCGCAAGTGAACCGACCCTCCGAAGGTCCAGCAGGTCAAACCCCGGGTCAGACGGACCCCAACATGAATCCCCAGATGAATGGGATGCAGCAAGCGGGACAGCCCTCGCCCCTGGACAGGATGTTTGTCACCAAAGCGATGCAGGGCAGCATCGCAGAGGTTCAGTTAGGCCAACTGACGCTGCAGAAAAGCAACAACGATCAGGTGAAGCAATTTGCTCAGCGCATGATCGACGACCATACCAAGCTGAACGATCAAATGAAGCCGGTCGCACAGCAGCTGGGTGTGGCTGTGCCGGAACAAGTCTCGAAGAAAGACCGAAACACCATGGCCAAGCTTCAGGCGCTCTCCGGACCCGCATACGATCAGGCGTATATCAGGGACATGGTCAAAGACCACAAGCAGGACCTGAGCGAGTTCCAGACGGAAGCCTCTTCCGGACAAGACCAGACGGTGAAAGATGCGGCCGCGCAGGGCAGCAAGCTCATTGCCCAACACCTGCAGATGGCCCAACAGATGGCCAAGGACCAGAACGTAACCATGGCCAGCAAATAACAGGGCCAGCAAGTAAATTGTTTTCCGTTTAACCTTGTGCCCGCTCGCGCGTCTCCTACCCGGCAGCGGGCCCAACTTCGTCTGAGTACAATGGGGCAATGCGTAAATGCCTGCTTGCGCTCTCTGTGCTCCTCCTCGCCTGTACCGGTGCGCTATGGGCGGAGCGAGTGCAGGATCTGCCTGCGCCTACGAATTACGTCAATGATTTTGCGGGAGTGTTGTCCCCGCAAACCCAGGCTTCTCTGAATGCGTTGTGCGCGCAGGTGGACCGCCAGGCCCACGCGCAGATTGCCGTAGTCACGGTTAAATCTCTCGACGGCGAACCGATTGAGAACTTCGCCACCGCGCTCGAAGACAAATGGAAGGTGGGGAAGAAGGGCACGGACCGCGGTTTGCTACTGATATTTGCGATCAACGACCGCAAGTACCGCGTCGAAGTGGGATATGGTCTCGAGGGTATCCTGCCCGATGGCCGGGTGGGGGATATCGGCAGGCAGATGGTGCCGTATCTCCAACAGAACGACTACGACGGGGCCATTACTTTGGCGGTCCGCCAGATCGCCGGGGTGATCGCGGCGGATGCTGGAGTGACCCTCAACACCGGGCCCCGGCCTACCTATGCCCCTGCCCCGCAGGCGCGGCCGCTCACCCTGGGCGAAGTGGTGGTGCTGGGCCTCGTCCTTTTGGCGGTGATCTTTTTCCTGGCGCGCTTTGGTGGTTCCGGCCTGCTCGGCTTCCTGATTGGTATGTTCATGGGCGGCGGCGGAGGCGGCGGCTGGGGCGGACGCGGAGGAGGGGGCGGCTGGGGCGGTGGCGGAGGGGATGGCGGCGGCTTCGGGGGATTTGGCGGGGGAAGTTCCGGAGGCGGTGGTGCTTCGGGTAGTTGGTAGGCTAACTAGAGCAGTTTCGCAATTACTGTGGACTGAAAAAGATCGCGAGGAGTGGTTTTCCTTGGGAGAAAACCACGAAAAGGCCGGTCGCTTCGGTCTACACCAATTGCGAAACTGCTCAAAAGCGATAGAAGGAGAACTTTAGAATGAGACGCGGGCTTTGGGTAGCAATCGCGGCACTTGTGGTTATCTTTCTGGCGGTGCTGCTGGTTTTCGGCAGCTATGTAAGCGCAAAAAATCAGATGGTGCAAAAGAGGGAGACGGTTACTTCCTCCTGGGCTGAAGTCAATAATCAACTGCAGCGGCGTGCGGATCTGATCCCCAACCTGGTGGAGACGGTGAAGGGCTATGCCAAGCAGGAGACCACGGTATTCGGCGATATCGCCAATGCCCGAGCCGGTTTATTGAACGCACATGGCGATCCGAAAGCCACCATTCAGGCGAACGGTGCGCTCGATGGCGCTCTTGGACGGCTGCTGGCATTGACGGAGAATTACCCTGACCTGAAGTCAAATGCGAACTTTCAGCGCCTTTCCGATGAGCTGGCTGGCACGGAAAACCGCATTAGCGTTGCAAGAATGCGCTACAACCAGAATATTCAGGACTACAACACCTTCATCCAGCAGTTTCCCAACAGCATTTGGGCGGGGATGGCTGGTTTCCAGGTGAACAACGACTACTTCAAGGCGAGCCCCGGCGCTCAGAACGTGCCTAAGGTCAGCTTCTAGAAGCAGGGAATTTCTAAACCAATTTCGGGCATCCCACATCTCGCGAAACACGAGCGAGATGTGGGGCACCCGGGGATTTGTTGCAGGAAGGCCGTTCTAGGCGCGAGCAAAGGAAGCTACGGCACTCGCTTCGTCGTCCTTGACGTCGAACACGGTGTAGAGCTTGGTAATTTGCAGCAGGTCGTGGACCTTCTTGGTGAGATTGAGGAGCTTGAGGTCTCCGCCCTGATTGCGAACGGTGGTGAATGCACTGACCAACTCGCCGATTCCCGAGCTGTCGATGTAAGTCACGTCGCCCAGATTAAGCAGGATCTGCTTGGAACCTTTGCTGAGGAGATCCCGAACGGCGTCGCGCAGCTGCACACTGCCTTCTCCAAGGGTGATGCGACCGCTGCAATCCATAATTGTGATCCCGTCCACCTGACGGGTCTTGAGTTTCATGCTCACGAATACTCCTCCTTAGATAGCGGAACGAGCGGTTCCTAGATGTTTGATGAGGGTAAGTTCAGTGCCGGGCTGCAATTGTCGAAAGTGTACCTCATCCATGAACGACCGAATCAGAAAGATACCCCGTCCTGAGCCCCGTAGCAAGTTCTCCGGCGCCAGGGGGTCGGGCAGCGTGTCCGGGTTCAAGCCTTTTCCCTGATCGGCGATGCGGATCACCAGGGAATCCGCCGTCTGCTCGAAGGAAGCGGTCATGCGCTTCTCAGGGTCGTACGAGTTGCCATGGAGCACCGCATTGACCGCGGCTTCGCGGACTGCCATGGCGACGCGGTAGATCTCTTCTTCTTCCAGTCCGGCCTTCCTGGCCATTTCTTCCGCGGTCTGCTCTACGCGATTGACGCTGTCAAGCGAGGACTCAAGTGTGTAGGTAACCGTGCTCGGTTGTGATCCGCCCAATTGCCTGACCTCGTGTGAGGCAAGTTTGCTTGCCCAGCGGCCTCATGTCAAGGCACATTCAGAGCTTAGCAGCCCAACGCCTGGTCCTAAATCATCTCGTAGCCGGCAAAAAAGTAGCCGATTTCGAAGGCCGCGGTATCCTCGGCGTCCGATCCGTGGATCGCATTCTCTTCAATAGAGGAAGCGAACTGCTTGCGGATGGTGCCCTCAGCTGCGTCGGCAGGATTGGTGGCGCCCATCAGCTTGCGCAAGTCGGCAATGGCGTTTTCCTTCTCCAGCACCATGGCGATGATGGAGCCAGAAGACATGAAGGTGGTCAGGGAGTCGAAAAAAGGCCGTTTCGCGTGCACCGCGTAGAAGCCCTGGGCCTGCGACTTGGAGAGAAACATCTTCTTGATGGCGACGAGTTTGAAGCCCGCCTTGTCGATCTCGGCAAGAATCGCGGCAGAGTAGCTTCTGCGGACTGCATCCGGCTTGATGATACTGAACGTGCGTTGCATGATTTCCTTATTTGACTTCCTTATTTCCCGATGACCTTGGCCAATGTTTCGCCGATCGCGGCTGGGGACTGCACCACGTGGATACCGGCGGCGGTGAGCGCCTTCATCTTGTCGGCCGCAGTGCCCTGGCCTCCGGAGATAATCGCGCCGGCGTGGCCCATGCGCCGCCCCGGAGGCGCGGTCTGTCCGGCGATGAATCCGACGACGGGCTTCTTGACATGTGCCTTGACATAGGCGGCAGCAGTTTCCTCCGCTGTGCCTCCGATTTCGCCAATCAGGATGATGGACTCCGTCTGGGGGTCCTCATTGAGCAGTTTGAGGGCATCGACGTGGTTGGTGCCGATAATGGGATCGCCGCCGATGCCGATCGCGGTCGACTGGCCGATCCCTCGCTGGCTGAGCTGATAGACGGCTTCATAGGTGAGGGTGCCGGAGCGGGAGACGATGCCCACACTGCCCTGCTTGTGGATGCGGCCGGGCATGATGCCGATCTTGGCTTTGCCTGGAGAGATGACACCCGGGCAGTTGGGTCCGATGAGCCTCGATTTGGACTTGCTCAGCACGCTCCACACCTTGACCATGTCGTTGGTGGGGATTCCCTCGGTGATGCAGATAATGAGCGGTAGGCCCGCATCTTCGGCTTCCAGGATGGCATCGGCGGCAAACGGCGGGGGCACGAAAATGACGGTGGCATTAGCCCCTGTCTTCTCCACCGCCTGAGCCACGGTGTCGAAGACCGGCCAGCCTTCGTGTACCGTGCCTCCCTTACCCGGGGTGACTCCGCCCACTACCTTGGTTCCATATTCAGCGCAGCCCTTGGCATGGAAGGTGCCTTCCTTGCCCGTAATACCCTGCACGATGAGCCGCGTATTTTCGTCTACTAACACCGACATAGATTGCTCCAGCTCACTTGGTTGAGGCTTTTTGTTTAGCCGCCGCGACCACCTTGGCCGCCGCGTCCTGCATGGTCTCTCCAATAATGAAGTTGAGGCCGGAGTTCTTCAGAATCTCTCGCCCCTGCTCCACGTTGGTGCCCTCCAGGCGAAGGACGACGGGAACCTGCACGTTGGTCTTTTTGGCCGCTTCCACGACTCCATGGGCCAGGGTGTCGACGCGCAGAATGCCGCCGAAAATGTTGATGAAAACGGCCTGCACGTTCTGGTCGGATAGCAGGATCTCGAAGGCGTGCTCGATCTGCTGCTGGTTGGCGCCGCCGCCCACGTCGAGAAAGTTTGCCGGCGAGCCACCGGCGTACTGAATGATGTCCATGGTGGCCATCGCCAAGCCGGCGCCATTGACCATGCAGGCGATGTTTCCGTCGAGCTTGATGTAATTCAGCGCATACTTCGAGGCTTCCACTTCCAACGGATCTTCTTCGGCGGTGTCGCGAAGTTCCTTCAGTTCCTTATGGCGGAACATGGCGTTGTCGTCGAAATTGATCTTGCAGTCGAGCGCCAGCAGGCGATCGTCGGTGGTGGTGATGAAGGGATTGATCTCGAGCAGAGAAGCATCCGTCTCGAGAAATACCTTGTAGAGGCCGGTCATGAACCTGACCGCCTCGTTAATCTGGGCCGGCTTGAGGCCCAGCGCGAAGGCGAGTTTACGGGCTTGGTAAGGCTGGAAGCCGACGGCGGGGTCAATGTAAGCCTTGAAAATCGCGTCGGGATCTTTCGCCGCCACTTCTTCGATTTCCATGCCGCCGGCCTGGGAGGCCATAAAGACCAGCTTGGCGGCGGCGCGGTCAAGCACGATACCCAGGTACAGCTCGCGGGCGATGGGCGACATCTCTTCGATCAGAAGACGCAGTACTTTCTGGCCCTGGGGTCCTGTCTGGTGGGTCACCAGCTGCATGCCGAGAATCTGGGTGGAATATTCCTCCGCCTGCGCCAGGGTTTTGGCCACCTTGACGCCGCCGCCCTTTCCCCGGCCGCCGGCATGGATCTGCGCCTTGACCACCACGCCCTTGGCGCCTCCGCTAAAGAGCCGTTTGGCCACGTCCAACGCTTCTTCCAGCGTATTGGCCACTTCACCCTTGGGAACGGGGACGCCGTACCGTTCCAGGATGTCTTTTGCCTGATACTCGTGAATTTTCATTCGTTTGGTCTTTGGACAGAACTTCCATACTAAAGGGGATTGCTGTTGAGGGCAAAAGGCGGCATTCCCGCAACGGCTTTAGAGCGTGTGTGAGAACCCCCATTCATCGATTTAGTCCCGTAGGGACGGCTGAGAGTAGCCCAGGACGCAGTCCTGGGAAGAGATTCGAGAGACGGACCAGTCCCGTAGGGACGGCTGAAAATTACCCAGGATGCAGTCCTAGGTACAACCTTGTAACTCTCAGCCGTCCCTTGCGGGACTTTTCCTCGTTATGTGCATGGTTCCCAGGACTGCGTCCTGGGCTACTTTCAGCCGTCCCTCCGGGACTAAACCGGTAATTACATGCTGCGGAAAAACTCGGAGGGTGCCCTATATCTCGCGTTTTTTGCGAGAAGTGGGAAAAGATGTTTTGCCCGCAGATGCCCTGTGAGCGGGGGACTTTCGCTCAAACGCAAATGCTCTAGGATGGAAAAACGGATGTCTCAACTGGCTGCGCTGCTCAAACATGTGGTCGAAGATCATGGCACCCTTACGCAACAGCAGGGATGCTCGGCAGTGCGGGAAATTCTCGAGGGCGATGCAACCGATATCCAGATCGCCTCGCTTTTGACCGCGATTGCGACCCGCGGACCCACCGTCGAAGAGCTATCCGGTTTCGTCCAGGCAATGCGGGCCATGAGCGTACCGGTTCCTTTGAGCGAGGCCGAACGGGACCAATTGGTAGACACCTGCGGCACCGGCAGCGATGGCCAGGGCACATTCAATATCTCCACCGCCGCCGCGTTGGTCGCAGCGGCCGCAGGCGTCAAGGTCGCCAAGCATGGCAACCGCGGCCTTACATCCAAATGCGGTTCGGCAGATGTGCTGGAGGCGCTTGGAATCCCGGTCGCGCTGGAGCCGGAGAGGGCCGTGGAGTGCCTGCGCCAGACCGGCTTCATGTTTCTCTATGCTCCGGCACTGCATCCGGCCATGAAACGGGTGCAACCGGTCCGCCGGGCTCTCGGTTTCCGCACCATCTTCAATCTTGCCGGCCCGCTGGCCAATCCTGCCGGAGCCAGGGCGCAGGTCGTGGGGGTTTTCGCCGGCGTGGATCTGGTGGCCCAGAGCCTGGCCCGGCTGGGTGTGCGGCATGCATTCGTAGTCCACGGACGAGATGGTCTGGACGAACTCACACTGAATGGCGTAAGCGATGTGGCCGAGGTGCGGGAGCATTCAGTCCGCAACTTCACCCTGGAAGCGGGTGATGCAGGTCTCAAGCAGGCGCCGCTCAGCGCGTTGGCCGGTTGTGACGCGCAGGGCAATGCATCGTTGATAGAGAAAATTCTTGAGCGTGAGCCCGGGCCGAGGCGAGACGTGGTCTTGCTGAATGCGGCGGCGGCCCTGATCATCGCCGGCCGTGCGGTCGATTTTGCCGGCGGTGTTCTCCGCGCCGCCGACGCGATAGACTCAGGTGCTGGTGTGCGGCTGCTGGCGCAGTTGCGCGAATTCGGCAGCCAGTAGAGCGGTTTCGCAATTGGTGTAGACCGAAGCGATAGGCCCTTTCGTGGTTTTCTCTCAAGGAAAACCACTCCTCGCGATCTTTATCAGGCCACAGTAATTGCGAAACTGCTCTAAGGAGTTTGTGCCATGCCAAGTCAACTACCTCGCATTGTCGCCGCGCTTTTTCTGTCTGCGGTCGCGATCCCCTTCCATGCTCAGCAGATCGTGGTCAGCAAAGACAACCGGACCATCGCCGTGACCACCAGCGCCGACGCCAGCGCCGATGCGGATACGGTGACCGTCCAGGTTGGGTTCGTTACCTACGGCGCAGACCAGGAGTCGGCCTATGCCCTAGGCTCCAAGACCTCGAATGCCATCGCCGCGGCGTTGAAGGCGGCTGGGATTCCGCAGGACGCCATCCAGAGTGAGTCGCAAAGCATCACCCCGGTTCAGCAGTACACCAACCAGGACTGGACCCCGGCAGAGAAGGCTGAGCGCAAGTTCCAGGTACAGCAGAGTTGGAGCGTGAAGACCGCGGCCGCCAACGGCGCCAAGGTGCTGGACGTTGCGGTCAAGGCAGGCGCCAACCAGAGCGGACAGATGTCCTGGAGCGTGGCCGACCAGGATGGCCTGCAGGCCAAGGCCGCCAAGCTGGCGCTCGACCGCGCTCGGCAGATTGCGCAGCAGATGGCCGCGGGTCTGAACGCCACCCTGGGCCCGTTGGTGTACGCCAGCAATGAAGCTCCGGCGCGGGGGCCTCAGCCGCTGATGAGGGCCGCGGCTATGATGGCGCCCGCGCCTGCGCCAAAAGAGGTCGAGCCGCTGAGCGTGAGTGCGCCCAAGGTTACTGCTTCTGCTACGGTCTATGCAGTGTTCAGCATTCAATAGGGTTGCGTCGTATGCTGGACGTAAGGACGCGAACCTATGGCGAGATACCAGTATCGTGATTTGAAGCCGACGGCCGAAGCCGAGGAACTCTATCGGCGCTGGCTGTGCCATCTGGACGAGGAATTCACCCGGCATAAGGAATCCCGGCTGCGGGGAGAAATCGTCCGCGATGCGCTGCACCAGATTTACCTGGGCCGCCCCCACGGCGGCAAGCTCAACACCTCGCTGATCTCGGAGTTGCCAGGCAACGTCCTCCAGCTTTCTTTAGATCCGGCCAATGTGACTCTGGAACCGGAGTATTACGGCGATGTGGACGTTGAAAGATATTGCGAGCGCAAGCCTTTGATCTATTTCTGGCAGATGTTCGACAAGTCGGCACTCGGATTGAATCATTGGCTCGGCTTTCGCTTCCGCAAGATGCTGGCCAAACACATCTTCAAACACATAGGCAAGAACGTGAAGATCTTCCATGGGGTTGAGTTCAGTTTCGGTTACAACCTGACGGTGGAGGACGACTGCACCATTCACAAATTCGTGATGCTGGATGACCGCGGCGAGCTCATCATCCGCAAAGGGACGTCCATTTCCGACTACGGGGCGGTGTACTCGCACTGGCACAAGGCCAATGATTATTACGATATCGAAAACCGCACCACCGAGGTCGGCCCCGGTACGCGGCTCACCTATCACTCGTCGGTGATGGCAGGGGTCAAAGTGGGCGAAGACGCCATGCTGGGCGCAATGGGTGTTGCCACCCATGACATACCGCCGCACTCCATCTGGGGAGGGGTTCCGGCGCGCGAGATCAAAGCCAGGAAACCAGGGCAGGAAGTCACTCAGGGCGAAGATAGCAAACGTACTTAGCCCGGACCGGCATGCTACCATCAGGCTTCGAATGCGAACTCCTGAAATCGCTCTGAACATCTGTCAATTTGTGGTGTTGCTGTTCGCGCTGAGTCTTCACGAGTCGGCACATGGATGGATGGCTTCGCGGCTGGGCGATCAGACGGCCCGCATGCTGGGGCGGATTACACTCAACCCAATCAAGCATATCGATCCGATAGGCACGATCATGCTGCCCCTGGTGGCGATGGTGACCCGCATCCCGGTGATTGGCTGGGCCAAGCCGACACCCGTGAACACCCGTAACTTCAAGAACTTCGTGCGCGACGATATCCTCACCACACTTGCTGGTCCGGTCAGCAATGTGATTGGATCCGTGGTTTCGTTGCTGGTGTTGATCATGATCGCCAAGACGTCTCCCGTCGGACTGCTCTCGGTGCGGTCGGTCGCCATGCGCGGCATAAGCGGTCTCGATCCGCAGCTGCTGGCGGTGAGTCCGGTGGCCTACCCGCTGTCTTTGATTTTTTATATTGGCATGCTGCTGAATCTGTTTCTGGCGGCATTCAATCTTCTTCCGCTGCCGCCCCTCGACGGAAGCCACATCTTCCGCCACATGCTGCCTTACCGCTGGCTACCGGTCTATGACCGTCTGGGGATCCTGAGCCTCTTCCTCATGTTGTTCTTTGGCGGCGGCGTCACCATGGCAATGGTGAATCCTGTGCTCAGCTTCTTCCGCGTTTTGCTGCTCTCCATCTGAAGGTTTTCCGTACAATCGAGGCAGTGAATCACGACCCGAATCGTCACCAGCTCAAGCGCGTGCTGAGCGGCATGCGGCCTACCGGCAAACTCCATCTCGGCAATTACATGGGGGCCCTCTACAACTGGGTGCGCCTGCAGCACGACTACAATTGCTACTTTTTTGTCGCCGACTGGCATGCCCTGACCACCGACTACGCCGATACCTCGAACCTAAGGCAAAACACCGTGGACGTTGCGCTCGATTGGCTGGGGGCGGGGCTGGACCCGGAGCGCTGCGTGCTCTTTGTGCAGTCGCTGGTGCCGCAGCACGCGGAGTTGCACCTGCTGCTCTCTATGATCATGCCTCTGGGTTGGCTGGAACGGGTACCGACTTATAAAGAGCAACAATTGCAGATGGCAGAGAAGGATCTGACTACCTATGGGTTCCTGGGATATCCGCTGCTCATGGCAACCGATATCCTGATCTATCAGGCAGACTTTGTGCCTGTAGGGCAGGACCAGGTGGCGCACGTGGAAGTTACCCGCGAAGTGGCCCGGCGATTCAACCATTTTTATCCCGGCGGGGCAGCGGAGATTTTGCCTGAGCCCCAGGTGTTGTTGACTCCTTCGCCCAAGTTGCCCGGCACCGATGGGCGAAAGATGTCAAAAAGCTATGGCAACACCATTTTGCTCACGGACCCTGAGCCGGTAGTGCGGCAGAAGCTGAAGACCATGGTGACCGATCCGGCGCGGGTGCGGCGGACCGACCCGGGCGACCCCGATGTATGCCCAGTAGGCGATCTGCACAAGGTCTTTTCGACCTCGGCCACGCTGGCCAGGGTTTATGACGGGTGCCGGTCAGCAGGCATTGGTTGTATCGAGTGCAAGGGTTGGGCCGCGGACGCGATTGTGGCCGAACTGCAGCCCATGCAGGAGCGGCGCAGGCAATTTGAGGAGCAGCCCGGCTTGGTGCATGACATTCTGCACAGCGGCTCCGAGCTGGCTCGGGCCCGGGCGGAAGAAACGATGGAGCAGGTGCGGGAAGCCATGCACCTGATTCCACCGGAGTATGGAGAGCGCGCGCAATGAGCGATCAAACGCCCCCGGAAACGGAGAAACAGGCCAAGAGGCGGGAGGCTGCCGAGAGCGCGTCGCCTTACAGCATCAGCGTGGGGGCGGTGTACGACGGCCCGCTCGACCTGCTGCTCGACCTGATCCGCAAGCAGGACATCGATATCTACGACATCCCCATCGGCAGGATTACGGCCCAGTTTCTGGCCTACGTGGAGGGTCTAAAGCAGACCGAGGTCGATGCGGCGGCAGACTTCATTTATGTAGCTTCGCTGCTGATCCACATCAAAAGCCGCATGCTTCTCCCTCGGACTTCGGCGGAGGGGGTGGAAGGCGAGCAGGAGGATCCGCGACGGGAGCTGGTGGAGCGGTTGCTGGAGCACGAGCGCTTCAAGAATGCGGCCCAGATGCTCATGCAGAAGCAACAGATCGAAGCCGCCACCTGGACCAACCCGGCGATCCGGCAGTTTCGCAACGAAGAGGGAACTGAGCCTGAGATTGCGGCGGATACGGTAGACCTGGTGCGGGTTTTCCGGGAAATTCTCGACCGGGCGCGGCAAAGGCCAGTGCTGGACGTGAATGAGGAGTCGGTGACCGTCTCCCAGATGCTGGATTATGTGCGCCGGCGCCTGACCATGGAGGACCGGCCGGTATCTTTGAGCAGTCTGCTGCGAAATACGCGCTCCGAACGGGCGCTCATCTGCATGTTTCTGGCCCTTCTTGAGCTGGTGCGTTTGCAGGCGGTGCTGCTCAGGCAGGACAACAACTTCAGTGAGGTCTATATCAAGAAGCACCCATCGTTCGAGTCAGTGGTAAACCAGGGCCTGATACAAGCCACGGACGACTGGCGGTAGGGGGCTATTCAGCCCGGGGATTGCCGGCGCTAAAGCGCATGGTCAATATCGAACTCTTTCCCCGGAGCGCCCATGGTCCTTCGGCCCGCTTTAGCGTTGCGATGAAGTTTCTACTTTTCAGAGAGGGTGGATAGATCCAAATTTGCGAAATGCGCGAGTCTTCTGGTGGTCACCGCCCTGATACAAAGCCAAAACACAGCATCCAAAGGAGCTTCTCTGGTTGAAATATCAACTTCGCCCTGATCACGTAGAAACTCGAGCGCAACGCTTCAGCGTTGCGTGAAAGAGTTTGACTTTGATCAGGCGCTTTAGCGCTGGCAATCCAGGGCTGAAACCCTCCACTGGCCTCGCATTCACAGAACTTTAACATTTCGGTGTGCCGTAATTCATAATATCCGCCGATGTACTTTGGTACCGTGCAACCTGCAGTGTGGAGTGTGCGCGAGTGAACGAAGGATCGTCTGCGGTTTTGCCCGCCCCCCCTGGGAAGAGCTCTCTTCTCGAACAGAAAATGAACAGAAAACAGGGCAAGATCCCGATGATTATCTTCGGGCTTGTTCTAGTTGGCGGCATCGGCTGGGCTGCTTCCCAACTCCTCGGCGACCTGTTTGCGGTTCAGCACTCGGCGTCGGCGATGGCTTATTTTCTGCTGGCTGTGGCGTTGCTGATCGCGCTGGGATTTGAGTTCGTCAACGGCTTTCACGATACCGCGAACGCGGTGGCGACGGTCATCTATACCCACTCGCTCGAGCCTCACATCGCCGTGATGTGGTCCGGCATGTGGAACCTGATCGGGGTATTGCTGTCTTCGGGGGCTGTGGCGTTCGCAGTGGTCTCCCTGTTACCGGTCGAGTTGATCCTCAAGGTCGGATCGGGCGCCGGATTTGCCATGGTGTTCGCATTGCTGGTGTCGGCTATCCTCTGGAACCTGAGTACGTGGTGGTACGGCCTGCCGGCTTCGAGCTCGCACACCCTGATCGGTTCGATTATCGGCGTAGGGGTGGCTAACCAGTTAATGTCTGGTACCACGGGCACCTCGGGCGTGGATTGGTCGCAGGTGGGCAATGTTTTCCGGGCGCTCATGGTTTCACCCGTCGTTGGCTTCGTCTTTTCTGCTCTTTTGCTGCTGCTATTCAAGGCTCTGATCAAAGACCCACGGCTTTTCGAGGCGCCGAAAGGGGACGCGCCGCCGCCGTTTTGGATTCGCGGCCTACTGGTCCTGACCTGTACCGGAGTGAGCTTTGCCCACGGCTCCAACGATGGGCAAAAAGGCATGGGACTCATCATGCTGATCCTGATCGGCACCGTGCCTACTGCGTATGCTCTGAACCACGCCGTCGGCTACAGCCAGGTGCAGGACTTCGTCGCCGTATCGGAACAAGCGGCCAAAGTGCTCAGCGCGCATGTGGATACGAACGCGGTTATGGATGATCCGCGTGCCGATCTGACCGAATATCTCCAGACCAAGAAGGAGACCCCGACCACAGTTCTGGCGGAACGGCAGATGATGCTCGAGATTGAACATGAGGTTGCCTATTACAAGACACTGAAGGGTGTGCCGCCGAACGCAACAATCGAACGTGCGCAACGACATGTACATTTCAAGCGAGACCCTACGGCTTTTCGCCAAGTCCAAGAAGCCGGCGTTTACCGCGGAGGAAGCCGCGGTGATGGCGAACTATAAGAAGAAGCTCGATCTCGCCACCAAGTTCATCCCCACCTGGGTTAAGGTCGCGGTTGCGATTGCCCTGGGGCTGGGCACGATGATCGGCTGGAAGCGCATTGTGGTCACGGTAGGGGAGAAGATCGGGAAGACCCACCTCACCTACGCCCAGGGCGCCTCGGCCGAACTGATTGCGATGTGCACCATTCTTGCAGCGGACAATTACGGCTTGCCGGTCAGTACCACCCACGTCCTTTCCTCCGGTGTGGCCGGAACCATGATGGCCAACAAGAGCGGGCTGCAATGGTCCACTATCCGCAACATCGCGGCGGCGTGGGTCTTCACCTTGCCGGTGGCTGGCCTGATGTCTGCCGGCCTTTTCTGGGTCTTTGTGCAGTTTGCCCCTAAGGGCTAGAGCAGTTTCGCAATACTGTGGACTGAAAAAGATCGCGAGGTGTGGTTTTCCTTGGGAGAAAACCACGAAAAGGCCTGTTGCTTCGATCTGCACCCATTGCGAACTGCTCGAACGTCTTCGGCACAATCTGCACAGGCGAAAACACAGGCGCTTCGATACTATGAATCGAGGCGCCTGTTCTTTTTTGAGGGTGCGGTTGATTCTCCGATGAGTCTTAAAGCCAAATTAGAAGCCGTGGTCTATGCAGCAGAGGAACCAGTGACCCTGGCGCAGCTCGCCGCCATTTTCGCTGAAGAAGTCTTACCGGAAACGGGCGAGGTAGCTGAACCGGAGGCGGAGCAGATCGCGCTGGCCGGCCTCTCTCCAGAAGCCGAGACCGAGGCCGCAACGACTGAGGCCGTAACAACCGAGGCCGCGACCACCGAGGCCGAGGCTGGTGCCCAAGCGACGGAAGAGACCGCATCGGCCCCAGCGGAGGCCAATGAGGGCGGGGAAAAGAAGCTGGCACGCCAGCGCGACCGGCGGGTGCGGCAACATTTGCAGCAGGTGCTCAACGAACTGATGGCCGACTACGCCAGCAGTGAGCGAGGCATGGAGATCCGGGAGATCGCGGGTGGCTACCGCATGGCGACCAAGCCGGAATATCACGACGCGGTGCGCGGCTTTGTAAAGAGTCTGAAGCCGCCCATGAAGCTGTCTCTGCAAGCACTGGAAACTCTGGCGGTGATTGCCTACAAGCAGCCGGTGACGGCGCCTGAGGTGAGCGAGATCCGCGGAGTCGACTCTGGCGGGGTGCTTGGCGGCCTGGTCAGCCGCAAGCTGATCACCACCGCGGGAAGAAAGCCGGTGATCGGACGGCCCATCCTCTACAAGACCACCAAGGAATTTCTGCTCCGCTTTGGGCTGAAAGATGTGAATGACCTGCCCAGCATGGAGGAGTTTGAGAAGATGGCGGGCGAGCTGGCTGACTCCGAAGCCGAGGGTGAAGCTCGGGACGAAGCTCAGGACGACGCGGTCATGCCTGGCGCCGAGCGGACGCTCCAGGCCGAAGCGGAATCTGCTGAAGAGGCGCCAACCGAGACGCAAACCGAGCAGCAGGTATGACGGCGGAACCCGGCGACGAGCGCAATGACGAGCGAAACGAGCAGCGCCTGCAGAAGATTGTGGCTGCCGCCGGGATCGCATCGCGCCGCAAAGCGGAAGAGTTGATTACCTCCGGCCGGGTCCAGGTGAACGGCCAAAAGGTGACCGAGCTGGGCTCCAAGGCGGACCCGGAGCGGGACCACATCCGGGTCGACGGCAAGCTGCTCAAGAAACCCCAGCAATTCCGCTATTTCATGCTGAACAAGCCGAAGGGTGTGGTCACTACTGTTTCTGACCCGGAGGGGCGGCCGACGGTAATGAAGTTTTTTGCCCGTGCCAACGCTCGCGTTTTCCCCGTCGGCCGGCTGGATTACCAAAGCGAAGGATTGCTGCTGATGACCAACGACGGCGAGCTGGCTAACGTCCTGACCAGTGCGGCGTCGCAGGTGGAAAAGACCTACCTGGTGAAGGTGAGCGGCAAACCGACTGAGCAGGAGTTGGAGCAGCTGCGCCACGGGGTGATGATCGAACGGGGGCGGCGCGGCGAGCGGGAGGGCCGCGTCATGACCCAACCGGCCAGGATCACCCTCATCCGCGATACTGAGAATCCCTGGTACGAGGTGGTGTTGACCGAGGGCAAGAACCGGGAGATTCGCAAGATGTTCGAAGAGGTCGGGCATTTTGTGGAGAAGGTTCGGCGGGTTGGCTTCGGGCCCCTGGTCCTCGATGTGCCGCCGGGGAAGACGCGCGAGCTCAATGAGGAGGAAGTGACCCAGTTGAGGCGGGCGGCGCGCAGGAAGGCTGCATCCCCGGACCAGCCTCTGAAAGCGGTGCGGCGCCCCAGATCGGGACCGGCCACGCTACCCAGGCCCGCCCGCAAGCGAATTTCGAGTCGAGGGCCGGCAGGGCGCCCATAAGGGGGCGGATCCAATGCCGCGACTCCCCATCTAATAGCTAAACGGAGGATTTATGGAGACAGCAACATTTGGCGCAGGATGCTTCTGGGGGGTCGAGGCTCGATTTCAGCAGGTTCCGGGAGTGATCGAGACCGCTGTAGGGTACGAGGGCGGCAAGCTCGACAACCCGACTTATAAGGACGTCTGCACCGACCGCACCGGACATGCGGAGGTGGTGCAAGTGAAATTCGATCCTGCGAAGGTAAGCTATCAAAGCTTGCTGGATTTGTTTTTTGAGCTGCACGATCCCACCCAGCTCAACCGTCAGGGTCCGGACTGGGGAGCACAATATCGCAGCGTAGTATTTTTTAATTCCCCCGAGCAGGAGGCCGCGGCCAAGGCGACCATCGCGCGGCTGACAGAACAGAAGGCCTTCAAGAAGCCGATCGTCACCCAGGTAGTGCCGGCGCAGAGTTTCTGGCGCGCGGAGGAATATCACCAGAAGTACCTGGAGAAGCGCGGCGCGGTCTCCTGCCATATCTGATCGCAGTGCCGGCTCCCACCGGGGCGGTTCGTCTCGTGGCGGTTCGTCTTATGACGTGCTCATCGTGGGAGCCGGCGCCGCCGGCCTGCTCTGCGCCATCGAGGCAGGCCGCGGTGGCCGTCGCGTCCTGCTGCTGGATCACGCCAACCGCATCGGCAAGAAGATCCTGATCTCCGGTGGAGGCCGCTGTAACTTCACCAACCTGGATACCACTGCTGAGAACTTCCTTTCGGCGAATCCTCACTTTCCCAAATCTGCGCTGGCTCGCTACACCCCGGCTGATTTTCTGGAGCTGGTCGAGCGGCACCACATCCCCTGGCACGAGAAGAAGCTGGGACAGCTGTTTTGCGACCGCGCAGCCATTGACATTGTTTCCATGCTGGAGCACGAGTGCGCGGCGGCAGGTGTAACCATCCAGGTTGCAAATCCGGTTCGAGAAGTTCGTCACTGCGACGGTTTCCATTTAAGCACGGAAGGTGGAGTCTTCTCCGGGCCATCGTTGGTCATCGCTACCGGAGGCCTGTCTATTCCGAAGATGGGCGCCACCCCGTTTGGCTACCAGATCGCGCAGCAGTTTGGTTTGAGGCTGCAACCATGCCGGCCGGCACTGGTGCCGCTTACTTTTTCTACTGAAGACCTCAACCGCTACGCCGATCTGGCTGGAGTTTCGACTGAAGTGGTCGCGTCTGCGGGGCCCGGACGCTTTCGAGAAAAGCTGCTGTTTACTCACCGCGGCCTCAGCGGGCCGGCGGTGCTGCAGATCTCTTCTTACTGGCAGCCCGGTCAAGCCGTCCTGATCGATCTTGCGCCGGAGCAGTTCTGGACCAGTGAACTTCGTGCCCAGACTTCGCAGCGCGACCTCTTGAGTGCGCGGACCGCGCTCCGCGGGGTTCTTCCTCACCGCCTTGCGGATCGCTGGCTGGCGCTGCAGCCGCCTTCCGCTTGGACCAACCGGGGTCTCGACGACGCCGAAAGCGCGCTCCACGGCTGGACCCTTTTTCCTGCCGGAACCGAAGGTTACGAAAAGGCGGAAGTCACGGCAGGTGGAGTGGATACAGAAGAGCTGAGCGCGCGAACGATGGAAAGCCGCAAGGTTCCGGGGCTCTACTTTATTGGCGAGGTGGTCGATGTCACCGGGCACCTCGGCGGCTTCAATTTCCAGTGGGCCTGGGCTTCGGGCGCGGCTGCGGGCCGTGCCCTGGCGGGCGTGGATTGATAACCTACTGAAGATGTTCTAACTCTGAAAGGGACTATGTCGCCACGGCCTGCAAACCCCACCAGCAACCAAGACGATCGCTTCTTCACCAATCAGCTTATAGGCGAAACACCGCCTTCCTTCTCCACCCTGGAAAGGCTCTACCTACTGTCCGCCCGGTTGTACGAGTTGCGTCCGTGGAACCTGGTAGGCGAAAGCCAGCTCATTCTTACTCGGGATTCTGCAACCGGTGAGACCTGTTACTGCTCGGTCATGGGTACTTTGGGCGAAGTGCTCGCGATGCATGCTTATATCGGGGTCGAAAGCTATCGTCTGTTCCGAAGGGTGTTAGCGGAAGAGGTTTCCGGTGCCGGCGAGTTCTTCGAGGTGCAACATAGCGTGTATCTGGAATTCGTGCCGGCGAGAGAGCTGGACGCGCAGGACCGAAAATTGCTGACCGCATTGCGCCATAACATTCGTGCGGCAGGAGCCTCTCCTATATTTCGTGCTTCGCGCCCGGGTTTTTTCTCGTGGTATGTGACCGAGCAGGAGGCGCGATTGCTGGAGGAGTGCTTGCGCGCCGTAATCGTGATCTGCTCCGGCGTCTCGGCGCAGCCCGGTCTGAAATACTGGGAACGAAACTACACCTATCCGTTGGTTTCTCGAGCGGGTGAAAAAGAAGGCGAGCCTCGATACAGCGTCGAATTTGTAGAAGCAACTTTGCCTCAGCAGCCGCCGCTCGCACCGGTGCAACTTGAGCCAGAGCAACTGCGTCGATTGCGCAATCGAGACTATCCAGTCCGGGGCACGTTGGAGTTGGACCACTTTTCCAGCGGGGCGAAGATTGGAGAGAAAAACGAACGGAAAGCGTGCGTCCGGGTTGCGGTGGCCGTCGATGCCGAGAGCGGATTCCTCTTTCCGCCGGAATTGGCGCCCCCGGAGCTCTCGGTTGCCGATGCGCTGGGAATGGCAATCATACGCGCCGCTGAAAGCAGTCGTGCTTTGCCCAGGGAGGTTCGGGTTTCGAACCGCAGGTTCAAGGACTGCCTTGAGCCGCTGGCTGAGATTTGTGGCTTTTCCCTCAAGGTTGTTCGTTCCCTGCCCGCGTTGGCCGAGGCTCGCGAGGCACTGCTGCGCATGCTGGCCGGCTCCCCCATGTGAGAGTTTGAAGGCGGAGGGATGGCTGAATCCTATTCGTCTGTTGGTTTCGACACAACGTTTGGCTTTGTATCAGGGCACGACTTTAGTCGTGCGGTATCGGCTCCGGAAGCCATAGGGTAACCGACCACCAAAGCAAGATCAGCAGATAGACAGAAATCCGGAAAAACGAAAAGAAGACATAATCGCTCATTTCCCGGCCGGTGGTGAAATACCCGCCGCCCGCCAGCAGGGCCGCGGAATAGATACCGAACCCGAAGCCGATGGCAGCGGCATGGCTGCGCCATGAACGCCTCAGGGGGCGCAGTAGAAAAGCGAGCATGATGGCCCACTCCACCATCAGCACGGACAGCAGGAAGTGAACGACAACCAGAATCGTGCGCACCAACGTCATGCCTGGTGCGGAGTGGCCGGATGGGGCCAGGCGCAGTACGATGAGGACGCCGCTGGCAACCAACAGCAAGGGTAGGGTAAAGCGTCGAACGCCGCCGAGCGGCCGTAGGCTAATCCAGATGAGTTCTGCCAGCACGGCGCACTGCAGCAGGATGTCCATAAGGTCGAGGATGACGGTGGCGAACAGGTGCGCAGGATGGCCGGAAAAGCGCACGGCCGCGGCCAGGCCCACGGAGCGCAGCAGGTAAAAGATGATGAGCAGCGTGAACCAGGGGAACCGGGCGACACGCTTGCGCATGAAAAGCACGGCGAGAAGCAGCAAATGTCCGAGGAGCCCAGCGGCCCAGATGAGGTGGTTTGTCATTCAATCGTATTCGGCCGCGTTAGAGCATTTTTCCTATTGGTACAAACCGAAGAGACGGTGTTAAATGCGGTTTTTTGTCAAGAAAAGCCGCACATAGCCGCTCTAAAAAGGACACAGTAATAGGAAAAATGCGTTAAGGCAGACTATCAGACCGCCAGTTTGAAAATGAGGACCGGCCTTCCCTTGTACGTTCCGAGTTGCCGTTCCTCGAACCCGCACTTCCTGGCAACTCTGATCGAGGCCTCATGACCCGGGTGGATGAGGCATACGAACTCGTTCGAATGGAAATGCTTTCGTCCCCAGCCCAACGCTGCTTTGGCGGCTTCGGTTGCATATCCTTTTCCGTGTTTCGCAGGAGCGAGTACCCAGCCGAGTTCAGGAATATCTCCGACAGCCGGTTCCATATCTCGCTTGAAATTCGCAAAACCAACCTCACCGACAAACTCTGCTGTTTCTCTTTCCTCGACCACCCAGTACCCGAATCCGAGAACAGACCAATGACCGACGTAACGCAGAAAGCGTGTCCAGCACTCCTCTATGGTGAGCGGCTTGCCTCCCATGTGTTCCATCACGGCGGCATCACTCCAGAGCGCCTTTGTGTACGCAAAATCGCTCATGATGTGGCCGCGCAGCCTGAGCCGCTCAGTCTCAACTACCGAAACATCCAGAACACAGGGCAGTGTAGTCACGCCCTCAGTCTAAACTTGTTTTCACCGGGGCTCAGAATGACGAGGGCAAAGCTATCTGATGCAAACAGGGACAAGATCTACGGGCACGCCGACTCTTTGGCAATCGATTCGAGAAGCCATGCGCGGCAGCCACCAGGACTACACCGCCGGCAGCCTGAACCGGTCGATCCTGCTGCTCGCCATTCCCATGGTGTTGGAGATGGTGCTCGAATCGTTGTTCGCCGTGGTCGACGTCTTTTGGGTCAGCCGCCTCGGTGCGAACGCCATCGCCACCGTGGGCCTGACCGAGTCCGTCCTCACCCTGGTCTTCGCTGTGGGCATAGGGCTTGGTATGTCCACAACGGCTATGGTTGCGCGCCGTGTAGGAGAGAAAGACCCGGACGGGGCGGCCATTGCCGCTGTCCAGGCGGTGTTCCTCGGGGTCATTGCCTCGTTGGTGCTCGGCCTTCCGTTCTTCTTCCTGGCTCCCCGGCTGCTGGGGCTGATGGGCGCTTCGCCCGCCATCGTTGCCACCGGCGCGAATTACACCCGCATCGCTCTTGGCGGCTCGGGTGTGGTTCTGCTGCTGTTTCTGAACAATGCCATCTTCCGCGGCGCCGGCGACGCCGCCATCGCCATGCGGCTGCTCTGGGTCTCGAACATCCTCAACCTGATCTTCGATCCCTGTCTGATTTTCGGGTTGGGTCCATTCCCGAAACTCGGAGTCACGGGCGCCGCGCTGGCCACTTTTTCCGGGCGCGGCATCGGTGTCCTCTACCAGTTTTACCGTCTAGGCAAGGGGACTGAGCGCATCCGCATTCTCCGCCGCCATATGCGCGTCCAGGGCACGGTTCTGTGGCGCCTTATTCGCGTATCCTTCATCGGAATTCTGCAGTTCCTGATCGGCCAGGCGAGTTGGATCGGCCTGGTCCGCATTGTCAGCCTTTTCGGTGCGCCCGCCCTGGCCGCCTACACCATCGCTATTCGCATTGTTATCTTCGCCATATTGCCTTCCTGGGGATTGAGCAATGCAGCCGCAACCCTGGTGGGCCAGAACCTCGGCGCGGGCCATCCCGACCGCGCCCGCAATGCCGTATGGCGCACCGGCCTATGGAACATGGTCTTCCTGGGCTCGATCGGGATTGTCTTTATCGCGTTCGCACCCGGTATCATCCGGCTCTTCACGCAGGATCCCGTGGTCATTCCGTTGGCCATCAATTGTCTTCGCATCTTCAGCTGCGGCAATGTGGCTTACGCTTACGGCATGGTGCTGCTACAGGCTTTCAATGGAGCAGGCGACACGCTCACCCCCACCTACGTCAATTTATTTGGCTTCTGGATCCTGGAGATTCCGCTGGCCTGGTGGCTGGCCATGCACACCTTCATGCATGTCAACGGGGTTTTCGTCTCAGTCGTCGTTGCCCAGTCTGTTATTGTGCTGATCACCCTCGTACTCTTCCGTCAGGGCCGCTGGGCAAAGCAGCGTATATAGTATGGCCACCACTATGCAGAAGGAAGCGTCTATGACCGGGCCTGGACTGCTTCCGGTCAACTGGCCCCGGCTGGACGGTGTGGATCTGCACGCCCGGTACCACTCGGAATGTCGCGGTGGCGATTTTTTTGACGGATTGCCGGTAGGCGAGCGGGTGCTGTTCCTGTTGACCGACATCGCCGGAACGCGGGTGCAAGCCTATCAGGTGGCGCTGGAGGTACAAAAGGTCTTCCGGCAAAGGGCGCAACAGCTCTTCGAGGGTTCACACGTAAATGAATCGGATGCCATTGCCGAATTGGCACATGCAGTCAATCTCTCGCTGATCGAGGCTGCGGACGAGGTGCGTTTTGCTCCGACGTTTCTGGGTTGCTTCAACCGGACGCTCGGCATCCTCACCTATTGCAATGCAGGCAGTCTGCTGGCTTTGTTTCTCGAAGGGGGAAATGTACGGGTTCTGGAATCGAGCGGAATGCCGTTGGGACTCTTCACGCACACCACCTTTGAAGCGACGACTCTTGCCTTTCAGGATGGGGACACTCTGCTTGTAGCCACGAAGGGGGTCACTGAAAGCAGGCGGGGGACATCCGAGTTTGGGGTGGAGCGAGTGGCGCGGTTGCTGAGAGATTCGACCGCGGAATCGGCATCCGAAATCTGTGAGACCGTACTGCGGGAGGCCTACGAATTCGCAAATCATCCATGGTGGCGGTTGCTCGGATTGCTGCAGGGAAGGAAGCGGTGCGGCCAGGAAGATTTGACGGCTCTGGTGCTGGTGCGCCTCGGGCAATAATCGGCCAAGCGGTTTCGCAATGAGTGTAGACCGAAAGTGATAGGCCGTGTCGTGGTTTTCTCTCAAGGAAAACCACTCCTCGCGATCTTTGTCAAACCACAGTAATTGCGAAACTGCTCCAAGCGGTGTATCCCGATCACGCCTGGTTCCACGCCAAATGATAGATGGTTTCGATCTCTTCCACTGCCGGGATGCGCGGGTTGTTCTGCGGCGAACCTGAGGCCAGCGCCTGCGCCGCCATGGTGGGGATCAGCGCGATGTATCGCTCCTCCGGGATGCCGAACTGCTTGGGTGAGGGCACCTGCAATTCGGCGTTGCGACTGTACAAACTGCGAATCAGCTGATCGACCGCCAACTGATCGGTATCATGCGCCTGGGCCACGCCCATGGTACGCGCACATTCTGCATAGCGGTCCAGGGCAGCTTCTGCCGAGAAGGCCGTCACCACCGGCAACAGCATGGCATTCGAGAGTCCGTGCGGAATATGAAAATGCGCGCCCAGCGGCCGGCTCATCCCGTGCACCAGGGCTACGCTTGCATTGGAGAATGCGATGCCTGCTTGCGTTGCTGCCAACATCATTGCCTCGCGTGCTTTGTGGTTGCCAGGCTCACGGAAGCTGATTGGAAGCTCTCTCCAGATAGTCTTCATCGCAGCCAACGCGAGCGCGTCGGTAAACGGATTCGCCTTCCGGCTCACAAAGGCCTCAATCGCGTGGGTCAGGGAGTCGGTACCGGTGTCCGCGGTTAGCCGGGGCGGCATGGTCAGCGTCAGTTCGTAGTCCACCACCGCGGCCGCCGGCAACAGGGTATTCCCGGCGAGCAGCATCTTCTCGCCGCTCTCCGCATCTGTGATCGCGATGAAGCGTGAGACTTCCGATCCTGTACCGGCGGTGGTCGGAATCGCCAGATGCACCGGACCGGCGGCCGGAATTGGGTGCGGAACCCTGTAGTCCCGCACCTTTCCCCCATTGGCTGCCAGCATGCCGATGGCCTTCGCGGTATCGATTGGGCTACCGCCTCCCAGGCTGACCAGGCTGTCGTGCCCGCCCTCCACAAACACGCGAACACCCGCATCCACCACTACCGTGGTGGGATCTGCCACAGTCTCATGGAAGATCTCACAGCTCAGGCCCGCATCTTGTATCTGCGTGCGCAAGCTCTCGGCCAGCTGATTCTTCATCAGAAAAGGATCTGTCACAATCAAGGGCCGTCTGCACTGGAGGCGTAGAAGCAGCATGGACGCTTCCGCAAACGAACCTCCCCCGAGCTTGAGAATGGGCGGAATCTGGATCTCGGCTTTCATCGGTATCTCCGGTGGCCTGATCTCAACCTGAAGCAATCACACAGTTGGTGTATTGTTCCAGGCGGATTTGGCCTGCCTAATTACTGTAGTACCTTGCTGGTCACTGGCGAACTCAAGCACATCGGGATATGTCAGGCGCGGCTTCTGGGTGAGGCTGTTTGTTGTTCCCGGTGTACGGAAGGACAGGATGGCTTCTTCTCTGACGGAGTTAGGTACCCGCCCCCTGGGCGCCACGGGCACCACCCCATGTCCGGTGAACCTGACCAAGCTGGAGGGAGTGGATCTAAGCGCGCGTTACCACTCCGACCGTTGCGGCGGCGACTTCTTCGATGGGCTGGCAATTGGCTTCCGCCTGGTGTTTCTGTTGACGGATATTGCCGGACCGCGAGCGGAGGCCCACACCATTGCAGCCGAAGCACAATACGCCTTCCGGCAGAGAGCCTGGGATCTGTTTAGTCCACCCGGTGCAAACGAATCGGACGCCATCGCCACATTGGCGCATGACGTCAATCGATCGCTAATGGAGGCGGCAAACGGGGTGCGGTTTGCTCCCACCTTTTTAGGTTGTTTCAACGTGACGCTGGGCATCCTGACGTATTGCAACGCAGGCCGCGTGCTGGCTGTGTTTCGTGATGCGAAGAGCGTGCAGGTTCTCGAGCGCGGTGGAGTTCCCCTGGGCCTTTTCACGCACGTTACGTATGAACCGGCGGTCCTGGCTTTCGAACCGCAGGACAAGCTGCTCCTGGTTACCAAGGGGGTCACCGAGAGCCGGCGGGGAGCCGCCGAATTTGGAGCCAAGCGCATCGAGCGGCTGCTGGTACATTCCAACGGAGATTCTGCGTCTGAGATTTGTGACACCGTGCTGCGCGAGGCTTATGACTTCGGCAATCATCCCTGGTCGCGTATGTACGACTTTTTGCATCCACGCAGACAGCGCAGCAATGAGGATCTGACCGCGGTGGCCCTGGTGCGCGGTTAACGGCCTGAACTAGTCTGCGGAAAACTCTGTTTTGTTTTCTCGGGTTCTCACGCAGACTCCTAAAGCCCCTGAGGGGCGATTTTCTCAAGGCCGATCCTGGTTACTGGGCGAAGCGGCGGAAGAAGCTATCTGGTTTCCACGCTGGGCGCTGATCGGCGTCGGCGACACGCAGCGCCAGCTTTTCGAGGATGGCGTCGAATTGTGCTGCAGCCGCGAGGTCGACAGGTTGGCTCAGGTCATCCGACGGCGCGTGGTAGCGCTCGGCATACCAGGCTCTAAAGGTCTTCTCTTCGGGCGTGCCTGGAACCCAACCGAACTTGAAGGCCAATGCCGGTACGCCCTTCTTGATAAAGCTGTATTGGTCGCTGCGGATGAAGCGATTGTGCTCCGGCTCCTTATCGGCTTGTACCTGCACACCCGCATCGCCGGCGACGGCGCGGACGTCGTCGCCCAGGGTGGACTCACCCAGACCCTGGACTTCGAGGTATTTCAAGGGAAACAGTGGAAGGTACATATCCATGTTTATGTCGGCGACGATGGGCCCCGCCACAGTAGGATGGGCTGCAAAATATTGAGAACCGAGCTCGCCCTTCTCCTCGCCGGTGACGGAGAGGAACAGAATCGAGCGCTTCGGTTTTGCATCTTTCATGGCCCGAGCAATTTCGATGAGCGATGCGTCGCCGGAGGCATCATCCATCGCGCCGTTGTAGATGCGGTCGCCATTGACCGGTTCACCGATTCCGAGATGGTCGAGATGAGCACTGACCACGACATATTCTTTCTTGAGCCGCGGATCACTGCCAGGGAGAACGCCCACCACGTTCTCGGATTTCGCCTCCGAACGAGTCATTCCAACTTTTGCGTGGATCTTCACCGCGAGCAGAAAGTGGGGTATTGGCTTATCTGCATTGACAGCCGCAAGAATCTCCTGAAAAGTGTGACCGCTCCCAGCGAAGAGCATTTCAGCCCGCGCGGGGTTGAATTGAATGGATACGGGGAGTGGAGGCGGAACGCCTTGACCGGGGTCACTCAGTTCCATGCGGGGCTGGAACCGCGCTGCAGCAATGCGCGACCAGGGCACCTCGGCGCTTCTGGGATTCGATATGAAAATTGCGCCGATGACCCCGGCCTTTGCCAGCGCCTTACGGCGCTCTTCCCCTGACTGGTAGTGCGCCTTCACTGGACCGGGCATGTTCGCCGGGCCGCCCGTCACCAGGACCACAATTTTCCCCTTCACGTCCTGGCCCGCTAAATCGTCGTAGTGGGACTCGGGGACCGTGAGCCCATAGCCGACAAACACGGCGCCCGCTTCGACATTCTCCGCCGCACCCGAACCAACGCCGAGCACCGCATCGTCGCCGAGTTTGACTGGTTGCACTTTTCCGTCGTCAAGCAAATCGAGAGAGCAGCGAGTTTCGTCAATCTGCACCACATGGAAGTCCATCGACTGCCGATACCCATCGACGCCGGCGGGTTCTAAACCCGCGGCACGAAATTGCTCGGCCATGTAAGTGGCGGCTTGCTCAAAGCCGCGGCTACCGGTGCCGCGGCCTTCGAGGCTGTCGTCGGCGAGAAACTGAACGTGGGACCACCAGAGTTTGCCCAGCGCATTCCAGTCGGGATTTTGCGCGAGAGCCGCGTCCCCCATAAGAGCAAGTGCAATGCAGACCAGCAGCCAGTTGAATAACTTCACGTGCGAACACCCTCAAAATTTGTGCTATTGCGAATTTACCTCAAGGCACGCGGGGGTGTTCTTAGGCCAAAAAAAAGGACGCCCCCGAAGGAGCGTCCATTCTGGGCAGCTTACTTCAGGGCGCACGCCGGGAAGAACGGGTGTTCCTTCGACACGAACTGCATACAGCGCCGTGGGATTGATGTCGAGTGCTTTTAGGATGGTTGGCGCCACCTGGGCGGTCCCAACTTCGGCTGCGGACCGTCTTGGCCTGGAAAGAAGGATTGGAAACCAGCAGCATGACGTTCGTGTCGTCATCAGCGAAACCACCATGCTCCGCCAGCTTTGCCTTGCTACCGGAATAAGTGACGCCTACGTTCGGGGTTACGATGATGTCCGGCGTGCGCGGGTCAACGGTTGGGTCGTTGAAGTTGATGGCAAGCGTGGTGCCGTAGTAGATCTGCCCCAGCGCGATTCCAGTGGCAGAGGCATTGTCTTCGAGAATTTTGACGCTGGCATCAGTATCGGCAGAGCTCTTCAGCCAGACGAGTGAAACGTCATCTTCCGTCGGTCCAATGCCGGTCGGGTTGTTGGTGGATTCAGAGTATGGAATATAGCCCGCGTTGGAGAGCAGGGTAACGGGCGAAGTGCCATTGATGAGTTGCGAGACGTAGCGGCTGGAATCGATGGGTGACTGACCGTGCTTGGCGGTGATCACGATCATGGTTGAACTGTAAAGACCCTGTGCCTTCAGTTCGCTGACGAAAGCTCCAATCGTGGCGTCAACAAACTTGATTTCGCCCAGCAGCGCCTCCGTGGGCGTGCCGGCTGCATCCAGATATCCGCCGGTGGTGTTGTTGCTCTTCTCAATCAACTTCTGGCCCACGCTGACTGCCTGGAAGTTCATGCCGAAGATGTTGGGAACCTTGGTGGTCTTGAGGCCGAGGTGGTCTTTGCCGTCGATCTCGTTCAGGATGGCGTTGACCTTCAACTGGTCGTAGCACTCAATGTTCTGGAAGCTGTTGGTCCAGGCGGATGTGTCGGAGCCCGGATCGGGGACGGTGGAGCAGGAGAGGCCAGTCGGTGTCTTGACACCGGGGAGGGCGATTACGCTGGAGTTGATTTCGGGTGCGTAGAAGTCGTCAAGGGCGATTGGGCCAAGGCCGCTGGCGACGGAGGAGTAAGCCGGATGCTTGTCAGACCATGCCGCGTATCCGCCCGCGCCGTGGATCACGCTGAAGATGCTGTTGGTGCGGACAAAATTCCACGGGTAAACAGGACTGCAGCCATTGTTGGGATCGCGGATAAGTTTCTGTGGATCGATGGAGTTGATGCCTCCGTCGGTCAGCGCTGCGCCAGGCGCGCCGCCGTTCACTTTGGTCTGGTCGATGTCGATGCCTTCTTCATACTCGCTGGTGGTGCCGGTCGGAGTGGCAAACGGGGTGCAGGGGCCTGCCGCGAGGCCATTGCCCGTGGTTTTTGCCGGGGCGTCATAGTTTCTGGAGTAGGCGACATCGTAATAGACGCCGGTGAGGGCGGGGCTTCCACCAGTGATGATTGCTGTCAGGCCGGGGAAGGAGTCAGAGGGTTTTGAGGTGCTGGCGGCGACGTAGTTGACGCCGGTCTTGCCCAGGGCGGCGAGCGCCGGGCAGTAGGGATCGCCATCGTTGACGGTGCTGATCCCGTTGGCGCAATTCGCGAAGTCGGCAGCATGCATGCCGTCGATGCTGATCAGAAGAACGCGCTTAATGGGACCCTGGCCCCAACTACTGTCTTGCGCGACCGCGGAAGCCGCCGAACACGCGGCCACGAGGGAAAGTACTGCAATTGCTTTTTTCATTTCTACCTCCGGGAACAATGGTTAATAGACCGGAGGAGGTTTTGCATTGCGGGGGCGTAAAAATTCCGTGAATGAATCTTAAAGTGGTAAGACATTTGATGCGCTCGAGCGTCTGTTACCGGGCTTCCGCTACTGATGAATTCGGATCGCGGTTATCTGCTCTGGATGAAAACAAAGAGGAGAAGGAGCCGCCACAGCGGCTCCTCTTTCTCTGTAAAGGTCTACTTTACAAGCTGCCACCAAACTTCTTGCAGCACCGAAGTTCCTTCTGCTTTCACCGCGTCCAGGGCTTGCGGATTCAGACCCAACGCTTTTAGAATCGTTGGCGCTACCTGCGTGGTCGAGCTGCCGTCGAAGACTGTCTGTGGCTTGAAGGATGGATGAGACACCAGCAGCATGACATTGGTGTCGTCATGCGCGAAGCCGCCGTGATCCGCGATCATCGTGGTGCTCCCGGAGTAGGTTACGCCTACATTCGGGGTCACAATGATGTCCGGTGTCCGCGGATCCTGTCCCGGCTCCCAACCGCCCACGTTGTAATTCAGCGATAGTGTCGGTCCAAAATATATTTGCCCCAAACCAATGGCGGCCGCGTTCTGTTCAAGCAGCTCCACCGCCGAGGGTACGCTCTCGCCTTTGTTCAGCCAAAGCAGAGAAACATCGTCTTCGGTTGCGCCAATCCCGGTTGGGTTCAGCGGCGACTCTGAGTAGGGAATGCGCGTACCCATCAGGGTTGCCGGCGTATTGGCGCCGTCGGCTACGTACCGGCTTGTATCGATCGGTGATCCCCCATGCTTGGCGGTGATAATGATCAACGTGTCTTCAAAAATGCCCCTGTTCTTAAGAGCGTTGACGATGTCGCCGATGGAGGCGTCCACCGACTCGATCCCCTGCAACAGCAATGCGCTCGGCAGCCCAGCCGCGTTCTGATAACCACCGGTGCCGACGCCGGGCTCAACCACCGATTCTCCGGTATACACCGACTGGAAGTTCATGCCCATGATCGCGGGCGTCACAGCCGGGGAGCCGTTGTGAGTCTTGCCCGCAATCTCATTGAGCAATGCATCCACACGCAGCGCGTCATAGCATTGGATGTCTGCAAAACTCGAGTTCCACGCGGAAGCGGTCGCATCGGGGACAGGGGAGCAGGATGCACCGAGCGAAGTTTTTATGCCCGGCAGCGCCTGCACATTTGAGCTGACCTCGGGTGCGTAATAGTCGTTTAGACCAGTACCACCGGGCCCAGCCACCATCGCATACGATGGGTGCTTGTCGATCCAGGCCGTATATCCGCCCGCTGCATGGATTACGCCAAAGATGGTGTTCGTCCGGAGGAAGTTCCACGGGTACACCGGCGCGCAACCCGCCGCGGGGTTACGTGAGAGCTTCTTGGGGTCGATCGCCGCCGCGGTGGCATCCGCGCCGCCGTTCAGCTTGGTATCGTCCAGGTCGATGCCCTGATCGTTGTCGGTCGTCGTTCCCGTCGGTGCCGCATTGGGCGTGCACGGCGCCGCAGCCAGCCCGGTGCCTGTCGTTATTTGCGGTCCATCGAGGGTCCGGTCAAACGCCACATCGTAGTAAATGCCGGTCGTTCTCGGCGTGCCGCCGGTAACCAGGGCCATGAGTCCGGGGGCGGAGTCCGAGGGCTTTGACGACGAGGCGGCGACGTAATTGATCCCTGTCCCGGCCAACGCGGCCAGGTTCGGGCAATAGGGATTCCCGCCGTTCAACCCCGAAACACCATGCGCGCAGTTATAAAAATCCACAGCGTGCATACCGTCAATGCTCAATAGCAGCACGTGCTTGACCTTTTCCGAGCCGACCGTGCTTGTGCCTGCCGCGACGCCATACGTTAAAGACGACAGCGCAATCGCCAGCGCAGTGCCTGCCCATACCAACCTTTTCACCTTCATGTAACACCTCCACGCGAGTACTAGCCGGCGAAGGATACTAAGGCGTGACTTCTGTGTTAAATCTCAGCTAATTTGGTCTTGGCAGGGTTGATGCGGCAGGCGGCTTGCTTAATCGTGTCTCACTCCACGTGGAAAGTTTGCATTGGATCGATCGAGGTGGCACTGCGCCGTCAGGGGCTTTGCGTCGCCGGCAGGGACTCCGCTCTCTCTTTCAGAGCTATATTCATGGTTTTCATTTGATCGGAGGTCGCTCGCAGTACGCCTTGCGTCAGCTTCCCCGCTAGCAGGCCTGTAAACTCCTCGCTTTGGATAAGCTGTGTCCCATTCCCCCGCTTCTCAGGAAAGATGTTCGATGAAGAGGGGTAGAGTTAGAGTGTGGGTGGGAGAGAGTGGGGTGAAGGTATGTGTTGAGTGTTTGTGATATATTTGGGAGGTAGTGAGGTTGAATCATCGGATTCAGGAAGGGTATTATGGGTGGCAGTAGAACCTGCCAAACCTGCTGTGGAGGGCTGTCGATCCATTTTCCGTGTGTATGGAGCCGTCTTTGTGGAGCGCTGCAAGACCAAGCAGCGCACACCCGGAAAGGACGGCAAAAGAGATTAGCGATCGCCGGAACAGTTTCATAAATTCATGACTCGATGTCTCATGAAGAGGGCGAGCACTGTAGCCATGGTGACGAGATGAAACAGAGTATGTAACGTGTCCGGGGCCATCCCATTGCGCCGAGGCAGAAAGGTGTGCGTGTTGGCGAAGATAATCTGGTACCGCGCCGCCCGTTCCTTGTCAGGCAGAACAAGGTAGGGTATCCACCAGGCACGGAGCATACGGAGGAGGAGCACGCCATAGGTAACCCACAGCAACATCTCCAGCCAGTGGGGATAGGATTGTCCGAAGTACTTCGCGCTGAAGAATAAACCGATGGCCGCGGGCACACCCGGCAGGAGGGTCACAAATACGCGATGCTGAAGCGTGTCCTGGTTTCGGATCGCCGCCAGGTTGTTCAGACGCCCAAGCCGCACCCAATCGTGAAACAAGAGAAACAGCACAACGACGGCTTGCAAGGCTAAGAAAGTTATCTCGAATGCGACCATACTGTCTCCGACTATCGTGAGAAAAGGAAACTATCATGCTGACGATTGTTGTGTGCCGAACCGGGTGCGGTAGTTGCTGGGAGACACGCCAAATCGCTTTTCGAACGCTCTGCGAAAGGCATCATCGCTGCCAAATCCTACCGAAGAGTGCATTCTTATCGACCTTCAGTGCAGGGAACTTAGCTGAGAGATCGTCTGCATGTCGCCAGTGGGTGGTCACTGTGCCGCCGTCGAGCAAGCCGGTTGGAGCGACACCGTAAATCCCGGTGCACACGGACGCGATCCGCTGCGTCGTCGCTGCCCGGCTCTTGATCCAGGTAGAGACGATTCTGTTGGTCCGCCCTTCTCGCAGACCCTGGCCCCCGGGAATGATGAGAGTGTCGAGGGAAGGGCATTCGGCTAGCGTGGTAGAAGGCTTGAGAACCAAACCAGATTCAGCCACAACGTCTTTTCTGGTTAGGCCAATGGTGAAGCGTTCGTAGCAAGGTGTTGTGTTGCGCTCGCCCGGGACGCGGGCGCTGGCAAATGCTTCCATAGGACCCGGCTACATCCAGCGCAGTGATCCCATGGAAGAGCAACAGGCCGATCCGCTTTGGCTGTGGTTGACGCTTGTCGCTCATGCAACCAGTGTAGCCATGGCGAACGATGTCCTAAAAGACATTATTCCGACACTTTAGGCCATTCTGCGCTCGAGCCTACCGAGTTTTGGACCGGGAGGGAAACAACTTCTCACGCCGTGCTGTCCACTCTGCGGTGGAGAAAAGGCCCGGTCCTATTTCGATCAAGCGGGGAATCATATTGAAGACCGAGACCTGGCTCCACACTTTGCCTTCACGGGTTCGAAATCCCTTCTCGTTCAGATCGCTGGCTATGTTTGAGAAAGGGAAGTCCTGAACGATCATATCCATCATCTGAGTAAGCACCATGCGCTCGCGAGGATGGAACTCCAGCCGCTGGCAATCGTCAGAGATGCGTAGACCGTAGGGGATGTCTTCGCTAAAAGCGCCCTCAGTGGGCGCTTCATCCCCAGGCAGCTCGCGCCGCCACTCGATCGACACTAATTGCCACCCGGCAGCTGTGCGCTGCTGTATCAACGATGGGCTGAATGGGCCGGAAACTACATCTCTTATCCGTTCAAAGTGCGCCATGCGTAATCCTCTCCGGATGACAGGACGATAACTCGCTTCCGCTAGTCAGCAATCGACGGACCACGCCTCGCAGGCAGGCGTCCACTTCAAAGAACGTTGCTTTCAGTGACTTATCCGGGAACGACGATAGGGCGGAAAGAGACAGATGTTCGAATTCGTAAATTGGTGTTCGTCCGTGGACACCGGAGCTATTTCGGCGGTTGACATTGCGGAGCGAGTTCCTGCTGTGTACCGTTACAGTGCCATGGTATTTTCCGATCTCGATCTCTCGCGACGACTCGAGCGCGCCGAAGGGCAGGCCTGCCTGGAGTTTGCTCAAGCCCGCTCTCGCCTCCATCCGGACAGCGGTGCTTCCTGGATCGAGTGCGCAGGCGCATACGCCGTCTTTGACGGAGTTGACTCCCCGGTTACGCAAACCTTCGGGCTTGGCATCTTTGAGCCGTTGAGCCCGGCCGCGTTGGACAGGATCGAGAGCTTTTTTCGCGATCGCGGAGCGGTCGTGGTGCATGAGGTGAGTCCTCTGGCGGGCATCGCGACCCTCGACTTACTGTGCGCTCGAGGATACCGGCCGATTGAACTCAGCAGCGTGCTGCACCGGCCCGTCGACCAACCCTCGATGAAAGGCCAGAGCGCGGTAACGGTGCGCGTGGCTGCTGGGGAAGAAGCCGCACTGTGGGCGGACGTCAGCGCGCGGGGATGGGCGCACGAGCATCCGGAGTTGCTGGATTTTTTGCAACAATTTGGTGCTGTTGCGTTTGCACGTGAGCACAGTGTGGAATTCATTGCCGAGCTGGATGGTCAACCCGCAGCAGCAGGGACGCTGAGTCTCCATGACGGGGTGGCCCTCTTCGGCGGAGCGTCGACCATCCCGGAGATGCGCCGGCGCGGACTTCAGGCAGCCCTGCTCGAAGCCCGGATGCGCTACGCCTTCGAACATGGCTGCTCTTTAGCCATGATGGTGACGGAGGCGGGCAGCCAGTCTCAACGCAATGCCGAACGCCAGGGCTTTCACATCGCGTACACACGCACCAAGTGGCGGCTGTAACTGCAGCAGGCACAAACGGACTTTCACTCGGGCTCTCAAGCACGTGGGATATTTTCAAAACCGAGTTTTTTCCCAGATTCTAGAGCCCGTACCCTTCACTCCAGTTTTGCACCCTTTCGAAAAGATCGAACTTGCCGCGGAACCGCTAACGCATGGTTGACGTGTCTTCAACCAGCCCCCGGACACCGTGCTTCCCCTAATCTTGCAGAACCGTGCTTAAGCATGTAGATTATCTACACCCTATGGCACAAAGCAAGGCAGGCTACCAAAATCGGATTGAACTTCTGCAGGGGACACTGGACATGCTGATCCTGAAGACGCTGCAGTGGGGCGAGCAGCACGGCTATGGCATCAGCCAAGCCATACGAGCGAGTTCGGGTGAAGTGTTGCAGGTGGAAACGGGATCGCTGTACCGGCTCTGCACCGCCTGGAGCGGCAGGGTTGGGTCTCTGCTGAGTGGAAAAAGAGCGAGAGCAACCAGCGCGCCAAGTTCTATCGGATTACCGCGCTCGGCAAGAAGCAACTCGCCGCCGACTACGAGCGCTGGGGAAGGATGGTGGCCACCATTGAGGAGATTATGAGCGCAAACAGGAGCAAAGCATGAATCCTCTTCAATCCCTGATCAACGCGCTAAGGCGCAAGAACGATTTGAACGAGGAGCTCCAGAGCCATCTCAGGATGGCCGCCGCCGACCGCGTGGCCCAGGGAGAGTCTCCCGAACGCGCGCGCAGTGAGGCGATGCGCGAGTCGGCAAGTCATGATGCGGATGTCACCGGGAACGCTGGGGCTGGCTCGTGGAGCATATGCTGGATCTGCGCTATGCTCTGCGCACGCTCGCTCTGACCCGAGTTTCACGGTGGTGCGTGCTGATCTGGCCTGGCATGGCGCGAACATCGTGGTGTTCAGCGTGGTGAATACGATTTGCTGCGGCGCTGCCATGTGAGCGCGCGGGTGGATGCGGGGAATAATGGTTGGGCGGCTCTCGACAAGGCTTATCGCGTGGATGGTGGGAGGTTAAGCGATACAACAGTGTTAGAAAACGTACGGTTTGTGCTTATTAACGGTGGTGAAACAAGCTGATGAACACGGTGAGCTAAGCGGTGGCGGCGTATGGGTGCAGGACTTTTCTCAATGGAGTCACTTGATGGGCGGCGTTCAGGCCGAGGAGGCAGTGAGGGGAGGGCGCCGCTGTGATGTTGAGCTATACTTTGGCAGAGACAGTCAACGCAGATCGGCGATGATCGGGCAAAATCTCGCTCGGTAGGACGCGGAGGTAGTGGGTGTGCTGCGAGTTTGATTGGGGCTTCGCTACGGGCACAAAAATGGACTGATTCGAGCGTGCCGGACGATATGAGGAATTGGGGTACGTTTTCGCTGGTAGGACGGCTGAAGCGGGAGTGACGTGGCCAGGCGCAGACGGAGGCAACTCTATTCCGCAACTGAGAACATCGCTCAGCTGGATGGGGATACCGATTACAGACAAAATAAAAGGACTCAAGGATGAGATAGCGGAAAGATGCGGCGCTCGCTCGAAGTGATGAGGGGAGCGGTGGGACTGATCCTGCTGATTGTCGTGTGAATCTTCCAACCTGCTGCTGGCGCGCGCAGCTCCGAAGCGAGGAATTTAGTTTGCGCGTGGCACTAGGTGCCGGGCGCGCGCGATTGATGCGACAGTTGTTAACGGAGAGCGTGGTGCTTCAGGCACGGGTGCGATCTCGGGGGCGTTGGCATACGCGGCGACTTTATCTGGCGCACCAGGGCTCGATTCGTTGCGCTGAGCAGCTGCGGGTAGATAGCTCGCGCTGGTATGGACGTGGTGCTGCGTTAGCGTAGGGCTGCTTTGGGCTGGCGGGCATGGAAGTTGTCGACAGGCACGCTGGAATCACTCAAGGATCGAGCCACGGCGCCAGCCGGGGCAGAAAGCACGAGCGGCTACGCGGGATGTTGGTGATGTCTGAAGTTCCCTGCGTGTGTGCTGCTGGTGGGAGCGGGTCTGCTGCTGCGGAGTTTCCTGCCAGACGAGCGTTAACCTTGGCTTCGAGCCACAGCAAACCTCGGCCATCAAGATGGATTATGGCGTGGATTACGATAACGGTGGCAGCGGGGCCAAGCGCGCGGCCACGTCCAGGAGGTCCTGCGGCAGTCAGCGCGATCCGGGGTTGATTCTGCGGGCATCTCAGACAGTTGCCGTTGGAGATGGCCGCAGCTGGGAGCTGCGTGCGAAGGGCGTGCCCGAAAAGAGGGGGATAACAAGGACGCGTTCGTTACATCGTGACTCGGGCTATCTACAGACGATGGGGATCATCTGCGGGAGGGGCGCGATTCACCTGGGCCGATCGCCGAGAGCGAGCGGGTCATCATCATCAACCAAGCCGGGGCCCGGCGTGAGGGCCGAACCAGGATCCGATCGGCAAGTTGGCGCAAGGCATCGGCGATGGAGACACGCGCGTGGTGGGCTGATCGACGACGTCGCGAGAGCAGTGTGGAGGCGGGTTCGAGCCCGGAAGTCTAGTGTACCGATCACGCAAGGCGAACCGGGCAAGGCAGAGATGGTGATGCGATCCAAACTGCCAGTCGAGGTGCACGGCCTGCGGTGATGCGAACGCTGCGGACGTTGAACCCGGAACAGGCAGCGGCAGAGCTGCGACCGATCCAGTCGATTGTGGACCATGCAACTTCACCCCGCCGATTCTTCGCGGTCCTCGTCGGACTGTTCGCGGGGCTGGGCCTGGTGCTGGCTTCACTGGGAATCTATGGATTGATCGCGTACTCGGTGGCGGAGCGTACGCATGAGATCGGCATCCGCATGGCGCTGGGTGCAACCCGTGAGCGGGTCCAGATGGATGTGATTTGGGAGACACTCCGGATGGCCTTGATTGGCGTTGTTGTGGGCACGATCGCCTCTATGGGCGGCGCGGGCAATCAGCTCTGTCTTATTTGATACCCAGCCCGGGGATCCGGTGACGTTTGTAGCCATGATTGTGTCACTCATCGCGGTGGCGTTTGCCGCCGGCTATTTGCCTGCGCGGCGAGCGTCCCCGCGTGGAACAGGGGTGGCCCCTCCGAGGCAATTGAATACCGCTAGAGCAGTTTCGCAATTGGTGTAGACCGAACCCGGATTTCCTGTAGAGGTTGGTGGAACCGCGGAACTCTATGCGACTTTCCGTGAAGAAAGTCGTACATAATTGTTCTCGGCCAGTGCCGCGCCGCAGGAAATCCGGGGAGTGACAGGCCTTTTCGTGGTTTTCTCTCAAGGAAAACTACTCCTCGCGGTCTTTATCAGACCACAGTAATTGCGAAACTGCTCTAGGGAGTTGCGGCCGGAAGAACCTTTCGCGAAGATGCCGGCGTGGTCATTTCCTCATCGCCGATTTCGAACGTCTGTGCGTCCTTGGGCAGCTTCAGTCGGCCGTCCGCCAGATAGGCGACGACCACTCCACCTGTGACTTCGGGCGCCAGAAAGGCCATGGGGAGCAGATACTTCTTGCTCTTGATCAGCGACTCCGCGACCCCGTCGACTGGGTGGCTGCGAGCAATGCTGCCGGGTACCTGCTGGATGACGAAGGCGTTCATGTTGAGCTCGGGGTTCTTCTTGCCGTAACTGACCAGCGAGCGCGCGACCTGTTTAGGGGTCATCAAGCCGACGTCGGCTATGAAGTTGCGGTGGATCGCGTGCGGCATGTAGATGTCCAGAACGACGCGGGAAAAGTCAGCGCAGTTATGGAAGAGGATGTTGAAGTGACCCACGTTGCGGCGGTCGTTGAAGGTGGTGATGAATCGCTGATCCTGGGCCAGCGTGCTGTCCACCTGGAAGCCATGGATGGTCCGGTCGTAGGAGGCGCCGACCAGCTCGGTCCACTCGCCTTTCGGCGGCCCGCCCTGGCGGTTGTCTGGGGCGAGAGCGAGCAGGTGCGCTTTGCGGTAGGCATCGCGTAGGGCTGCGACCTGTTCCTTGTCCACTGTCGAGGGAATGTCGCTCGGCGAATCAACCGCGTAGAGATAGCCGACCAGAGGGATGGCAAGCCAGTCGTAGCCGTCGATCTTGTGGTAGCGGCTGATGACAACGCCATATTCACCGTCGTGGCAAAGGCGAAGCTGCGTGGGCGTATCGGCGCAGATGTGATTGAAATAGACGGCAGCGTGCCCGGTTGGGTTCATCGCACCAAATTCGCCGTACGGCTCCTCCATCAGGAGCGCGACCGATGCGTGGGCGTAGGCTGCTGCCGCTGTCAGCAGGCAGAGGAACAGACTTCTGGCTCTGGTCCTAATTCCCATAATCCATATGACCCCGGATGCCTCAAAAAGTTGGAGTATAACTACCGACGGGACCTTTCTCTATAGGATGCTTATTTACCTGTATGGGGTCGGTATTACCCCGGTAATCCCTACCGGGGAAATCAGGGCGGTGGTCATCATTACGACCGTCTTCAGAGATGGATTTAAACGGAATCTGCAGACACTAGCTTCTGGGATCGGCCATGCGGCCCATAAACAGGATACTGTTGGAGCGGTTCTCGCGAATCAGGAAGACGAAAGGATGGTCTGCGCGGAAAACGGGCGGCGCCTGTTCCGGGGCCCGCATCGCCAGGGCACGCATGGTCACCGCTGTCGCCGCCGCTGCTTCGGTTCCTTCTTCATTGACGTCGACATAAGCCTTATGAATAACCTCTGAGATGGCGAAATCGCGATGGCCGGTCATGCCTGAAAAATCCGCGCTTGATGCAAACGCCTGCGGCATTCCCATCGCGGCAAGCGTGGTGCCCAGTTCGAATTGTTGTGTCATCTTGAACTTAGGCATAGTCACGACGACTTTGGAAACCGGCGTTAACTGCCGCAGCCATTGTTGCGTGTTGGCAGCAGTCAGCGATTGCTCCAGGGCAGGCAGACCGCTTCGATCCTTGGGCAGAAAGATGATCATAGACAGCTCCTTGCTCTTATATGGAATTTCCAGTGCCTGAAAGGTCCCGCCGTCGAGGTAGTTGAAACCGCCTTCGCGGTGCATCAGGGGCACGGTTGCCGTTTGCGCCTGGGACAGATAGAAATCCTCATCTTTGGTCTGCGCCTTATCGAATTGGACCTGCCAGTCACCCTTGAAATAGATCGCGTTGGTCAGCACTAACCGTGTGTCAGCCCGGAGTGAGCCCGGTTGGAGCAAGTCCTTGATCTTATCTTGTGTTTTCTGTTCCACCCAGCGGTTGATAGTCAACCGCGCCGCCTCGGTCGCGCCTTTGAAATTTACCTGGTTCAGTCCCGCGCCATAATCGGTTTTGAGCAAGGCCAGGAAGGTATCGAGAAAGGTGTAGCCCTGTTGCGCCCAGAGTGCATTGGCCAGGCTAAGCTGGTACCCGTCATGGGTGGCGTTGAGGTCGCTCAGCAGCGCGCCCATCGCCGGGTGCAGCTGCTCCGGCGGCAGGGTGAAATGCAGCGCCTTCGCCATCTGGGAGGCGGTGTCGCCGCGCGCCCCGGCATAGGCCATGGCCAGAGCGGTAGAAATGCTCTCGGGCGAGAAGAAGAGATTGCCGTTCTGATTGCGCAACTGGCCGTAGAGGGCAACCGCGAAATCACTGTTGCCGGCGACCGCCGCCGTTTGATCAGCCGCGGCCACGGGCTTCGTCTCCGCAGCCTGCGCGGTCAGCAGCAGGGCCAGGCAGGGAATGACTAACGACGGTAGGAGTTTCATACAAATCTCCCTCAGGGGTTGGGACCACAGCCGGACGTTCCACGATGACGGCCGGCGGGGGACCATGAACAACGACCTGGGCGTTGGCTGCCCCCACCCCCAGGGTAATCCCGCAGACTATGATCAACAGGCGTTGTTTGACCCGCATGAGAATCTCCGCAAAATTGCCAACGTGCGACAACAGTTATACGATATCGCTGCCCGGGAGGGACAATCCCGGGCCAGCGGAGAGAAGAGTAGCAGATGAATCCTGAGCCGGCCAAACTACGCGATTTCGCACCCGCTACACCTCCGCGTGGTGCAGCCAGAACGCCCTGAGCGTGGCTGCCTTTTACTCGCCCAAAGGCGGGCTTAGCGTGAATGGAGGCAGTCCCGCCGTAGGCCGGGAAGCCATTGCCGAGCTGGCGCAAGGATTCATGAAGCGTTTCCAGATTTACAAGTTTCGACGACGTCTCACTCGAGCGCGATGGTGCTGTATACAGCTGGACTCTGATCGGCACCAACACTGGTCCGGGTGGGACTGGGCGCCCGGTTGATCAGCGGCCACGAGGTGTGGAGAATCGGAGAGGATGGATTGATTGCCGAGTCCCATGGCCACTACGACAGCGCCGCTTAGCGCCAGCTGACCATGGGGTAGTCGTCCCACAGGACTGCTTAGGGCACGGTCGCGGAGACCTGGTTGGACGGAGTGCTTTCGACCCCGGCAGAGCTGACACTGGTTACGTAGTAGGTATAGCTCAACCCACCCTGGACGGTGCTATCCACATACGTTGTTTGCGTGTCAATCGATGAGTTCAGCAGTTGAAAAGCCGTGCTGCCACTGGGCGCCCGATAGCTGTTATAGCCTGCTACCGGGACACTGGAATTGGCAGGCGCCTGCCAACTCAGGGTGACCTGGTGGGGCTCTCCGGTGCCGCTCAGGCTCGTCATTGCTGTGCTGTTGGTCGACGAGTTGCTCTGAACCGTGAGTTGCCCGGTCGAGGATCCCGCGACAGTCGGATCGAACTGCACATCCAACGTGACCACCAAGCCCGGATTCAAGGTGACCGGGAACGTGGCAGCCTCCATCGTGAACCCCGTTCCGCTCACTGCTCCCGAGCTGACGGTCACGGGCGCAGTTCCCGTAGAGGTCAGCGTCAACGGCTGCGTGGCTGGGGTGTTGACCGTTACATTGCCGAACGCGATATTAGCCGGGCTGACGGTCAGTGTTGGCAGCGCGGCATTGAGTTGCAGGGCAAAGGTCTGGGAAATGCCGCCCGCGCTGGCCGTCAGTGTGACCGCTTGCGCGGAGGTGACGGATGAGACAGACGCAGTGAATGTTGCCCCAATGGCATTCGCCGGAACCGTCACCGTGGCGGGCACAGTAACCGCCGCATTGCTGCTCCCCAGGTTCACACTGACAGCGCCGCTGTGCCGCAACCGTGGTCAGCACGCTGCAAACATCGTTACCCGATCCTGTAAAGGAAGAACTGGTGCAGGAGAATGCGCTCAACGCTGGCGGAGGGAGCGCTCGAACCAGCAAAATCCGGTTAACGGGAGACTTCTGCGCGGCGTTGGGATTCAGAATTCCTACTGTGACCGTGCTGGTTCCTGCGGGAAGACTGATGGTGCTCTGCAGCTCAGTGGAAGAGACCAGGACGGTTGCGACGTCGACGCCTGAGGTCAGCAACTGTGAACCGGAGACAAAGTCGGAGCCGCGTACATCCAGCAAGAAACTGCTGCCCGGCGCCGCCTGCGTGATGGAGCCAGAGACAAACATGGGGAGCGGGTTGAGGACCTTGACGCTTAGCGTAGCTGAAGCGGCAGGTGTGGACTCTGTTGTAACGCTGATTTTCACCGAATGCCCGGCCCAAATTGTGGCTGCGGGTGAATACAGACCTGAAGCGGATATCGGGCCGGTGGTGGTATTGCCGTCGATAAAGCCATTGACCGACCAAACGACGACGGAGTCAGTGGAGCCGTTGAGCAGGGCGCTGTATTGCGCATCACCGCCGAGCCTCACCTCCGTTGGACCCACGATCGAAACCTGGCTCTGGGCCTGAAGACTCCACAGCGCCAGAAACAACACGACTAACAATCCTGATTGTCGTTTGCAGGGATAACCGGGCAACAAGCCTGGTCGTGTGCTGTACAGGGGAACCGATGACATGGCAGCCTTCTTTGGGGTGTATCGGCAAGTGAGCCGCGCGACGTGAATCGAGCTACCAGGGAGCTCCCGCGTCCCGGCGCAGGTATCGGGTTATCAAAGGCCAATTTTTTTCTCTTGACATGTACTAGTACACTAGTACAACATTTATCTGCATGAAGCTTACGGTCCCAGTCCGGTACCCATTTACCTTCCGCATCGACATGCGCAGCGGTGTCCCCCTCTACCGCCAACTCATCGACCAGGTCCAGGCCGCCATTGCTACCGCATTGCTGGTTCCTGGTGACCAGCTACCCACGGTCCGTCAGGTTGCCGTCGACCTCGAAATCAATCCCAACACCGTGATGCGTGCTTATCGGGAAATGGAAATTCGCGGCATCCTCGACACGCAACAGGGTACGGGCACCTTTGTTGCTCAGCAGACCGTCGAGCGCGATGCCGTCGAGCACTCCCGCGGCCTGGAGCAGTTGGTCGAAGAGTTTGCCGCCCGGGCCGGAGCGGGCGGTTTCAACCTTGAAGAACTGATGATGGCCCTCCGCGACCGCCTGGCAGAAGGCAAACAGGCAAGCCCCCCGAGACCAAAAGGAGAAAAACGATGACGAGCATGGGCAGAACCTTAGAAGTGGATATAAGCGGGCCGGGAATCCTGGCCTTAATTGCGTGTGCGGCCGCCGGCTTTGGAGCCGCTCGTTTGGTTCACTCGCCGGTTGCTCTTATTGCCGGCATCGCCGTTGGCATCTACCTCATGTTCTCGATCAAGGTGGTGCAGCAGTGGCAACGGGTCGCGATCCTCCGTTTTGGGCGATACCGTGGCCTGCGTGGCCCCGGTATGTTCCTCATCGTGCCGGTTATGGACACGCTCAGCCGCTTTGTCGATCAGCGGGTTCGCGTCGCGACCGTTACCGCCGAATCCACCCTCACCCGCGACACGGTCCCGGTCAACGTGGACGCGATTGTCTTCTGGCTAGTGTGGAACGCCGAGAAATCCATTCTCGAAGTGGAGAACTTCACGGATGCGGTGAACATGAGCGCTCAGACTGCCTTGCGTGAATCCATCGGCCGCCACGAACTGGCGCAGATGATCACCGAGCGCGAAAGCATGGGCCAGCAATTACAGTTGATCCTCGATGCCAAGACCAACCCCTGGGGCATCACCATCCAATCGGTTGAAATTCGCGACGTCCGCATTCCCCAGGCGCTCGAGAACGCGATGTCGCAGCAGGCCCAGGCCGAACGGGAGCGCCAGGCTCGGCTGATCCTCGGCGATGCCGAAACCCAGGTCGCCATCAAGTTCGCCGAAGCTGCAAGGACCTACGGTGACAACCCGGGAGCGCTCCACTTACGCGCGATGAACATGCTCTACGAAGCCATGAAAGAGAAGGGAGCGATGGTCATCGTTCCCTCGACCGCTGTCGAAACCATGGGTTTGGGCGGAACTCTCGCTACTGCGGCCATTGGCCGCGAGCGATAGAGCAGCGGGAACATATAACAGAAAAGGAGAGAATCAGTATGCGAAGCCTCAACCAATGCATCGTCGTACCATTCCTGCTGGCCGGCTCAATTGCCGCCTACGGACAGAGTTCCCTAAGCGGCAAATGGCGCGGCACGGAGAACAACCTTCCTTTGATGGATCTGACCATCGAACAGAACGCCAGCCACGCCACTGGAAGCGCTATCTTCTACGTCATAAAACGTAACACTGACGGTAGCAATCCGCACGTCGACGGCCAGGCCGGCGGCCCAATGGAAAACGTGAAATACGAACCGGAAAAGCTGAGCTTCGATATGCACCGCCCGGACGGTTCGGTGGTCAGCTTCCGGGTTGAACTGGCCGACGCCAACCACGCGAAATTATTCCGCACCAGCGACAATGCCCCGGAAGGCTCGGGCTTTCCCCTCGTCCGCGTAAAACCATAATTAAGGGTGCGGGCTTTGAGCGTGCTCTAAAGCTCGCACTTTATCCGGCATTGCAAAGTATTTTTGATCCCCGGGGTTTGCTTTTTTATCAGACCGATCCCTAAGCGGCTAAAAGAGCCTGCGTGAGAGTTCTGCACTGAGTCCCGAAGGGACGGTTGAAAGTAGCCCAGGACGATAGTCCTGGGTAACCGCCACGAATCTGGACTAGTCCCGCCAGGGACGGCTGAAATTTTAGCCCCCATGTTCAGCCGTCCCTTGCGGGACTGATCGAATGGCTCATGTTTACCCAGGACTACCGTCCTGGGCTACTTTCAACCGTCCCTTCGGGACTCAGTGCAGAACTCTCACGTACACTCTAAAGCCCTGATGCGAAGCACATCACTTGACCAAAATCACTATACGCTGTATACCTAGTTGCTATACGGTGTATAGGTAAATGGACCAGGCAACACAGGAACGCATTTCGGAAGCGGCTCTCAGGCTTTTTGAGACAGATGGAGAGGGCGGCGTAAGCATGCGGCGGGTTGCCAACGCTGTGGGCATAACGCCGATGGCGATCTATCACCACTTCGCCGACCGGAGAGCGCTGCTGAACTTCGTCGTCGACCGCGAGTTCGCCAAGTACCTGGAATCGTTTCAGACCCTCCCCCAGCGGGGCTCCTATGAGTCCCGGCTTTTGACCTGCATGGACGCTTATATCGACTATGCGTTCGCCCGTCCGCGCATCTTTGATTACGTCTTCGCCAAGCCCCGGCCGGGCGCGCGGCGGTATCCGGAGGATTTTCGCGCGCGGCGTTCGCCGACCCTGAATCCAGTGGCTGATCTGTTGCAGAACGCGATGGAAGCCGGCTTTTTAAAACAGGACGATGTGTGGGAGGTTGCGATGGAGGTGTGGGCCCATACGCATGGTTATGTTTCGCTCTACCGCGGCGGCCGCTTCGACCTGCCGGAGAAGGAGTTTCGCGCTTTAGTACGTCGTTCGCTCAGGAGATTGATCCATGGCCTTAAAGCCTAGTATGACTGTCCTCGTTGGATTGTGCCTTACCGCATCGGCGGCCCTGTTCTTCTTCGGGACCGGGCTTACTCCCGTGTGGATACTGTTATGGCTGGCGCCGATTCCCGTCTTGTGGCTCGCACCGCGCGTCTCTGCCGGGCAGGCCTTTTTCTTCGCCGCTGCAGCCTATGTGCTGGGCGCATTAAATATCTGGTTTTATTTGACCATCGTGACGCCGGTCTGGGTCACGCTGCTGTTTGTGTTTGCCCCGGCGTGTTTATTTGCCACAGCAGTGGTACTCTTTCGTAATCGCATGCTGCGCGGTCGGTTGTGGCAAGCGGCGCTGATCGTTCCGGCGTTCTGGGTGTCCTATGAGTACGTGACCTCGTTGGTGTCGATTCATGGGACGATTGGAAATATCAGCTACAGCCAGATGAACTTCCTGCCCATTCTGCAGCTTGCGGCCGTGACCGGGATCTGGGGCATCAGCTTCTCCATCTTGTTCTTCGCGGCTGCGGTTGCGGGGCTTCTGAGTCCGGCTCCGGCCAGGGAAAAGTGGATCCTTTCGGTGACGGCGGCGGCCTTCTTCCTCTGCGTCTTCGGTTATGGATTCTTGCGCCTGGCGAGATCGCCGAAGAATGCGCCCATGGTCAAGGTCGGGCTGGTCGCTTCGGACGATTCAGAGATGATGCTGGCGCCTACCCCGGAGCAGGCGCTGGGGATGTATGACCGGTTCGGTAAGGAGATACGGACCCTGCAAGGGCGGGGAATCCAGATGTTCGTGCTGCCCGAGAACAGCGGTTCGGTGACCGACGCGTCGGTCGCCGCAGCGGATGAGAAGCTGGGGGCGGTGGCGAAAGAGGCGCACGCTTTCCTCGCCATCGGAGTCGCCCGTATCAGGCCGACAGTCTCACGCAACGAGGAGAGGCTTTATTCCCCCGATGGCACGCTGGTGGCGACCTATGACAAGCATCACCTGCTGCCGCCCTTTGAGAACCAGTTCACGCCGGCAAGCACACGCACCACGCTGAAAGAGCCTTCCGGCACATGGGGACTTCAGATCTGCAAGGACATGGATTTCCCACTGTTGAGCAGGCAGTACGCGAAAGACGGAGTCGGTCTGATGATCGTTCCGGCCTGGGACTTCACGCTGGATGGATGGTCACACGGCCGCATCGCCATCATGCGCGGTGTGGAAGGCGGATTCAGCATCGCCCGGTCGGCGAAGCGGAGCATTCTCTATGCCACGGACGATCGCGGCCGGGTACTTGCTGAGCAGAACACCATGTTTCTTCCCTTCGCAACCGTCGTGACATCGGTTCCCGTGCATCACGACGTGACTCTTTATTCGAGATGGGGTGACTGGTTTGCTTGGCTAAACATTGCATTGCTGGCCGGCTTGGTGCTGTTGAAAATCTGAGTGAGTGCTGCCGCGGTCCGTTGCTCCGTACGATGGACTAGAGCGACATGCTGAGCGACAAGGGTTGATCGATTGGTTTGGGGACGAGTGCTACGGGTGACTTGCAATCCGGTATAGGGCAGGCCGTTGCGGCGTCGAGGCATGCAGGCTCTACGCAGACTTGAAGGGAATGGCCTCGCAGGCAAATTGCATTGCGCAGCTTCTCAACATGTTCGGTGGGATGGCGGCAAATGAGCATGGGCTGTTTCCTCTGTTGACTCGTATCGACTCCATTTTGGAAACATTCGACCCTGAAGCAAAACAAAACAACCAGTGGATGGGCGGTGTTTCCGATCGGAAACACTCGTCCGGTCCCTGGGGTTTCCGTCTCTCTACCTGGGTTGTGGTTTTCGGGTGACGAGCCGGAGGCGTTAGCCGGCTGCGATCCTTAGCGTTCGTCCACTTTGCGAACGACGCCGCTCAGATGGTGCTCGGAATTGCGGCCGTTCCGCTACTTGCCGTCAAATGCTGTGCTTTGCCGTGCCTTCGTCGGCAGAGCACGCTACAATTCGGGTTCAAGGCGCGCTCGTCCGAAGAGGGACTGAATCAGGAGAGCTACGATGGGCGAAAGGGCTACGATGGGCGAACAATCCCTGCCATCGGCGAGAGCCTCCGATGACCGCCTGGATTCGTGGAAAGAAATCGCGGCCTACCTCAACCGCGATGTCACCACCGTCCAGCGCTGGGAGAAGCGGGAGGGGATGCCGGTACACCGGCACCTGCACGACAGGATGGGCTCGGTCTACGCTTCCCGGGCGGAGTTGGACGCGTGGACGCGGGGCCGGAATCCTCGACCAGCGCAGGATAACGGGAACAACACCACCGCGGCAGATCCCCCTGTATCGCTGCCGCAACCGCCGATATCGACCTCCCGAACCAGAGGCAAATTTGTCCTGCCGCTGGCAGCGGCGGCAGCCGTGCTGGCGATCGGCGCAAGCCTCTGGTTGCAAAGGACGGAGTACTTCTGGCGAAACCCCATCGCGAATGCGCGATTTCAGGCCGTCACGGATTTCGGTGGGGTGGAGCAGGCCGCTGCCGTATCACGCGACGGTCATTTGGTAGCGTTTCTTTCGGACCGGGATGGGCAGACGGATGTTTGGCTTACCCAGGCCGGTTCGGGACAATTCCACAACTTAACCCGCGGCAGCGTCGCGGAACTCGCCAATCCATCGGTCCGCACACTAGGGTTTTCCCCCGACGACTCTCTCGTCACGTTTTGGGTTCGCAAGCAACGCGCCTCGAGCGGCGGCGACATCAGTGTCTGGGCGGTGCCAACCCTGGGCGGACAGCCGAGGCCATACCTCGAAGGCGTGGCCGAGTTCGACTGGTCTCCCGACGGCTCCCGGCTCGCGTATCACACGCCCGGACCCGGAGACCCTCTGTTCGTCTCCGAAGGTACCCCGCGACCGGGAGGCCGGCCCATCTTCACGGCGCCTGCCGGGCTCCACTCTCACTTTCCCTTGTGGTCTCCCGACGCGGCCTTCATCTACTTCGTCCAGGGTGGGCTCCCGGACAAATTGGACATCTGGCGTATTCCTTCAGCCGGCGGAACTCCCCAACGGATCACGTCCCACAACGCACGTGTAAGCTACCCGGTCCTGGTGGATCGGCGCACGCTGCTGTATCTCGCAACCGACTCCGATGGCTCGGGGCCGTGGCTTTATAGCATAGATGTGGAGCGCCACATTGCCCACCGGTTGACCACGGGCCTTGACCGATACACGTCGCTCGCGGCAAGCGCCGACGGCCGCCGTCTTGTGGTCACGCTCGCAAGCCCAAAGACAACACTCTGGCGAATGCAGATCGCTGATTCGCCAACCACGATGTCGGCAGCGGTCCCAATTCCTCTGACGACCGGCACCGGGTTCTCCCCGCGACTGGGCCCCAATTTCCTTCTGTATGTTTCTGAGACCGGCAAGGGCGAGAGTATCTGGAAGTTTGCCAACGGAGCCAGCACCGAGTTGTGGAGTGGCGAGGGTGCGCGGGTCCTTGGGGGGCCGGCCATCTCCCCCGATGGACGCTATTTCGCATTCTCGGTCAGCCAACACGGGCAAACGCTCTTGTACGTGGTGCAGGCGGACGGCACCAACCCCCGGATCGTGGCCGATTCGCTCAACCTGCAGGGCACTCTTGCATGGTCGCCCGACGGCCAATCGATCATCACGGCGGCGGACGATCACAGTGTGCCGCACCTCTTTCGCGTCCCAATCGACGGTCGTTCCCCCACGGTTTTTGTCCGAGAGTATTCGGTCGATCCCGCGTGGTCACCCGACGGGCAATTTGTTGTCTACTCGGGCCCCGATATTGGCACTACGCTTTCGGTGAAAGCGGTCACGTCCGAAGGGTCACCGCACCCCTTGCCGCCTTTGAAACTGACACGGGGGGCGCGGTACTTGGCTTTCCTGCCGGGGGGACGGTCACTGGTGGTCTTACGCGGAGAAATTCAACACAAAAATCTCGAACTCATCGACCTGGAGACGGGTGCCGAGCGGCAGTTGACCAACCTCCCTTCGGACTTCGACATTCGCGACTTCGATATCTCCCCGGACGGCCAGGAAGTCGTCCTCGAACGAGTGCAGGAGCGTTCCGATGTGGTGATGCTGGATCTCCCCCGACGGTGATGGAACCCGGCCAGGGAAATTGCTGAGTCGGAGCCTAAGAATGTTTGAAGAAGAAAACCGCTTTGGGTTCTTTTTTTGCTTTGTATCAGGGCACCAGGGGCGATCTTCATGTACCAACGGAGAGGATGTGGGACGAATCGCAACCTCGCATTGCCCATTGAGACTGAAAACTGGGGGGTTGAGCAAGTGGAACAGCCTTCCATCCCCATAACAGCTTCCCATTAGCGTCACCGACCTACCCTTTGTCATCCCGACCGGAGCTCCGGAGGAGCGCAGCGGAGGGATCTGCAGTTTCTTTTTCTAGTCCTCACGCAGCGCAAAGGACATTTGCGGCACGGCTGAAAGCCGTGCCCTTCGTTTAGAGGCCTTTTCCGCTGCCTCTTCTGCGATCGAGTGTCGCACCAACTCCGTAGTCATTGGCTAGAAATGTCTTTGCCGCTGCATGTCCCGCACACGCACCGAAGGCAAGAGCACAAACAAAGATGAGAGCACCAGAAGGCCTCATTAGGGCCCTTCACCAGTGACCAGGCGTATGGTTCCCAACAGACCCGAAGAGACGGGCTGAACCTGATCCAGATCCTGCATCTGAAAGCGGTCTCCATACTGTGCGATCAGCGGCTTGTAACCGTGAGGTGGCAATGCTGCCCACGTATTGATCGCGGTGTTGTAGACCTTGATGACAATACGATTCTGTCCCTGCTTTAGAAAACCGGCCACGGCCAGCTGATACGGCGGATGCCACAGCGACCCCACGCGATGACCGTTGACAAAAACAATGGCTGCTTCCCGTACCGGCGGATCGTACCAGGCTCTCATGCCGGGGCCTGTATGACGCGCCGGCGTGGTCACGGGTGTGCCGCCGCCGACTTGAAGAAAAATGGCGCCGGACGAGACCTTTCTGAGCGTCAGATCCCGCTCATACACGGCATCTCCGGAGTAGAACTTAGTGGCGGAATCACTCGTCCAATCGGCCAGATCATGTTCAGAAACGGATTTGTTTGTCGACGTGAAGGTGACCTTCCAGTCCGTGCTCAGATCGGCGATCTCAGCACCAGGTCCGGGCAGAGCGGACGCGCGCGAAGGCGTGTCGCTGAAGACGAAGATCGCCGATTCATAAGCAGCCAGGCTCAGAGGCATTGCTGACGGACCGGCCGGGCTGCCTGAAGCGGCCCCGGTATCAGCATCCCAGCGCTGGCCGAACTTGTGAGCGGTCGCGAAGGTCGCCCGCACGTTGACCGGATGGTTCGACGTATTGGCGACGAAGTAGATGTCCGCAGCGGGCAGCTTGCGGCGAATGAAGCCGACGTCATCGTTTTCGCTCTCGAGTTGGAAATCGGGGGGAACGGCTTTGTGCAAGACTTCTTCGAGAGCCGATTCATCGGCAACGAAGGTCGATTTAGAGCTCGCAAAGAGCTGGCGAGAGAGCGACACAATCTCTGGCACGCTCTGTCCATTGGCGTCGAGCGTAGGGGCACGTCCCACGGAGATGACTTTTCCAGCAGCTACGTGCTTCTGAATCTCACGCAGAGTTGCGACTGGGATGCGGTCGGTTGGAGGTATGACGAGCACCGGGTAGTGGATACCAAGTTTGTCGATGGCATTGGCATCGATGTAATCGACGTTATAACCGGCGGAGAGAATCGCGGACATGAGCGCGGGAGTGACCAGGCGATTCATCTCTGCGGTGACGCTGACCTTGCCCGGCGAAAAGCTTGCCCAGGCATCATCCGTCGGCAACAGCAGGGCTACCTGGTTGGCGGGTTGACCCTGGCGGAGAAGGAAGCTGATGCGCTGGATGTAGCGCGTAACATCGGGCATCACCGGGTGCCAGGGATTATGGTCGTTGAAGACGGCAGCAGCATAGAGCGACCAGCCGGGCTCGCCAACCTGCGGAGGGGAGTACGGCCAGCCGTGACCGATGACCTGGTTGACGCCGATCAGAAAATGAAGATCCACCTCTGCCTTCATATCCAGCGGCGTCGCGCGAAAGGCCGGCGAGTGAAGCCAGGTGAACGTCTCGGCAGAAGTCACGTTGTTGCCGAAGAGGTGGTTGGCCGATGTAGCCCAGCGCAGAGTGGAGAAAGCTCGCCAGTGTGGGCCCTCACCCTCGGGGAGCGCAACCAATCGCTGGCTGGATAAACTCACAGCCGGGTCACCATAAGTTTGAGAGCGGAATTTGGTGTGATGCGCGATAGCCCAGGCGTTGATCTGAGAAAGGTAATTTTCGTCGACCAGCTCGGTCAGAGTTTTCCCCCAGTCGTGGCGAACGGATTCTGCTCCAGGGGTACCGCCTGCAACCAGCTCAGGCAGGTGGGGCAGCAAATCGTAACCGCGACGGGCGCTAAATTCGGCGGGGAGGTCCGGCGTCCAATCGGCGCCATAGGCTTCGAGCGAATCGGAGAAGACCGCGTGGGGCGGCTCCGCACCGAAGGCTTTAAGCAGCGGCTCGCCGACCGCATTCAGATGTGTCGCTACGGCCTGGTGGCTGAAGGGATCGAGGACCCACCCTTCAGCGCCCACGGCGGCCCGTTTCACCCTCTGGCCGGTGTGGCCGGAGATGAAGACGAGCGCGGTGCGAGGGGCGGTGCTCTGAGCGAGATCTTTCGTTTGCCCAGGCGCGAGGAGCTGAGCGGACGCCGCGTTCCAATGCTTTGGCTCTCCGCTGACCAGCGAAATGGAAAGTACCGATTCACCTTCCGCCAATTGGAATGCCGGCAGGCTCGTTGCCCCTGGCGCAATTGGAAGCTCTAGAACGCGAAGGCATCCTGCTGACTGTGGCAACGTGGTTGCCGGGCCTCCGTAGGGCCAGCCGCTGCCCAGAGTCACGTCCATGCGAAGGCCGAGTCTGCGGGCTTCGCTCGCGGCGTAGCCTACGTTATCCAACATCGGTGAACTCAGGAACGGCTCGTTGACGAGGTGTTTCGCCGGGTCGTCGACAACCTGGGGATAAACGAAGGCCAGCTCCGCTCCCCCGATGCCGTCAGCCTTCATTTGTTCAAGTTCGCGGCGAATCTCGGGCTTTTCCGTGGCCACGCCGAACCACCACCACCGCATCATCGGCCTGGAGTCGTCCGGTGGATTTTCGAATTTTTGCTTAAGCCCGGCAATCTCGGTCTGCGCCTTGAGCGGGCGCGTCGATGTTACATCCAGCAGAGTCCCCAGAAGGCACGACGCAAGCAGAAGCGTATTACGAGCCGAGAGCAGTTGGGTCATTGGGTGTGGGAATTCTAGTTCATTGGAGAATCTGTTTCAAACCAATGAAGCCTATTGACAATCACTACAATTGGAACCATGAGCACACCCATTCAGCAAATTCCCGTGCGCCGCATCACCGGCGAAGAGACTAACCTCGGCCAGTACAGCGGAAAGGTTCTCCTGGTCGTCAACGTTGCTTCCAAATGCGGACTTACCAAGCAGTACGAATCTCTGGAAAAGCTCTATCGTGACTACCGCGATCGCGGCCTCGTGGTCGCCGGTTTTCCGGCCAACGATTTCAAGGGCCAGGGACCCGGCAGCAACGCCGAAATCGAGAGCTTTTGCAGTAGCAACTTTGGCGTCGACTTTCCTTTGTTTGAAAAGATCGCCGTGGTCGGGGAAGGGAAGCACCCGCTCTACAAGGAGCTGATCGCAGGCCAGCCGAAGGCCACCAGCACGTCAGAGGTACCATTCAGTGAGGACTTGAAACGCTACGGGATCCAGCCGAACCCCGAGCCGGAAATTCTCTGGAATTTCGAAAAGTTTCTCGTCGACCGGCGCGGCCAGGTAACCGCCCGCTTTGCTCCCAACACCACGCCTGACGATCCGGCGCTCGTGAGGGCCGTCGAAGCGGAGCTAGCCAAATAAGGAAGACACGATGCACCCTGAAGAGATCTTCACCCAGTTTGTGGCGGCCATCAACCGTCACGACGTGCAAGCGCTGGCAACTCTGATGGCGGCCGAGCATGTCTTCGTAGACTCGCTCGGCCGCCGTGTGGAGGGCGCGGCATCGATGCAGGCTGGATGGCGTGGGTATTTTGCCATGTGTCCGGACTACTGGATCCGCACCGGCAACGTGATGGCGGAAGACAGCGTAGTGTTAGCGGTGGGCGAGGCCGGCGGATCGATCAACGGCGTGGCGTGGCAGACGCCCGCAGCCTGGAAGGCCGTGATTCGCGAGGGCAAGGTGATGGAATGGCAGGTGTTCGCAGACAACAAGCCAGTGTACGAGATCCTGAAGGGGAACTAGCCTGACCGAACACAGCCGCACATTCTTCCAGAAAGCTGCGGTCGGCCGGTCCGAAAGCGTTGATCGTATGACTGTCGATGCCAATGTCCAGCGATCTGTCTGCCGGCCATTACTGATAAAGACGCCTTCGGCAAAGGGCTGGCACGCCGATGGCGGACAATCAAGCAATATTAATGCCGTGGTCCTCCACCTGGCTGAAAACCGAAAGAAGGTTCGTCAGCTTCAGCACATTGCGAAGCTGCTTACCAAGGTGAAGCAACTTGAACTCGCATCCCCCTTTCCGGGCAGATGCATGCAGTCGCACCAACACTCCAAGTCCCGTGCTGTCCACGTAGGTAAGTTCTGCTAAGTCAACAACTACCACTTTTGTCTGAGGTAGTAGATGTTTCACCTCCTGGTAGAGTTCTTCGGTGGTGCCTGCTACCAATCGGCCGTGACATTTAACAACCGCGGTGTCCCCGTCACGTTCGATTTCAAAAGTCAGAACTTTTTCGGATTGTTCAGGCATATGGGTTGCTCCCGGGAAGATAACGAACGTTGGGCTTAAGTGTTGACCTGGGAATTCTCGCATATGAAACCTAAATACAGGAACCGATTTGTGCAATGGCGTACCGAGATTTCTCTTCCTGGCTCAGCAGTTGGGAGAGAGTTTGAGCCTGAGTCGTCGGTTGCAACATCATATGTGATAGAAAGTTGTGTCATCCCGTTGATAACAGACTAAGGCGTGAAACTTCTGGTCAGCCCCCTGTTAATTGATTTGTCGGATGAGCTCCCTGTTAGAGGTGCGCCCGCATGCTGTCATTTCTTGACCGTGAAGTCTCTGTTGCCCGTCCCGGTTTCAGCCGGTGGCTAGTGCCGCCCGCTGCACTCTCCATTCATCTGGCCATCGGCCAAGTCTACTCATTCAGTATCTTCAAGAATCCGCTCCTGGCGCTGAAGGGCGCTGACGGTGCAGCGTGGAATCTCAAAGAGGTGGGCTATATCTTTTCCATCGCCATCGCGGTGCTCGGGCTTTCCGCGGCTCTGTTTGGCCGATGGCTGGAGACGGCGGGACCTCGCAAGGCTATGTTTGTCGCGGCTACTTGCTTCGGGTCCGGATTTCTGGTGGCGGCTGCAGGCGCAGCGACACATTCTCTGGCGCTCATCTATCTCGGCTATGGAGTCATCGGAGGCGTCGGGCTGGGCCTGGGTTATATCTCACCGGTCTCGACCCTGATCAAGTGGTTTCCCGACCGGCCGGGCTTGGCTACCGGCCTTGCGATCATGGGCTTCGGCGGAGGCGCGATGATCGGTTCGCCGCTGGGGACCAGGCTGATGGTGTTTTACAGAGCGTCCGCCCATCCCATCGCGGCCACCTGGGTGACGATGGGCCTTCTCTACTTTGTCTTTATGATGTTTGGCGTCTTTACGATTCGTGTGCCACGAGAGGGATGGAAGCCAGAGGGATGGGTTCCCAGGGCAAGGCAATCGGCCCTGATCTCTACCCACAAGGTGGACGTCAACACTGCCTTCCGCACGCCGCAGTTCTGGCTGCTGTGGGTCATCCTGTGTATGAACGTGACGGCGGGCATCGGCATCCTGGAGCAGGCGTCGCCGATGATCCAGGATCTCTTCCGCGGACGTGTCTCGGCGGTCGCGGCGGCTGGCTTTGTGGGCTTGCTGAGCCTCTTCAACATGGGAGGGCGTTTTGTCTGGGCGTCGATGTCGGACTTCATCGGACGTAAGACCACCTACTTCGTCTTTTTTGTGGTGGGCGTGCTGCTTTATCTGGCGCTTCCTTTTACGGAAATTACGCACCTGAATTCCGTCCCGCTCTTTGTGCTGATTGCGGGCGTGCTGATCAGCATGTACGGCGGAGGATTCGCAACCATTCCGGCTTATCTCAAGGATCTCTTCGGCGGCTACCATGTGAGCGCCATCCATGGACGGCTGCTGACGGCTTGGTCCACCGCGGGCATCGTGGGGCCGCTCATCGTGAACGGCATCCTCGACCATTACGTCGCCAACCACTTGCCGAAACAGCAGGCTTACCCGGTGATCCTGCACATCATGGCTGCCCTTATGGTGGTGGGTTTTATCGCCAATCTCCTGGTGCGTCCAGTGGCACAGAAGTATTGGCTCGAGAGCGCGAGCAGCCAAGTTCAAGCAGCACGTTGAGCAGAGCCGGAAGCGGAGGAGCTTCCATCTATGGTCACAAATGAAAACAAGACATCGCCGATCCTAATCTTGGCTGCGTGGTTGCTGGTTTCGATACCCGCCGCATGGGGCGTTTACTACACCCTGCTGAACGCACTCAAGCTCTTCCAGTAGGGCACATCCACTAGGACCTGGTGCCCTTACCTCCATACGTGCGGCTGAGGAGGTATAGTCCCATGGATTGCTGCACAAACGTAGGCACCGGCACCCTGCGCCAGCGCGAACCGTGCCTAGAGCAGTTTCGCAATTGGTGTAGACCGAAGCGACAGGCCTTTTCGTGGTTTTCTCCCAAGGAAAACCACACCTCGCGATCTTTTTCAGTCCACGGTAATTGCGAACTGCTCTAATAACGCTTGTAGGGAAGAAATTTCCCGGACATGCTGATCCTCACTCTGTCTCCCTTAGGATGGGGCTCGCGCTCGATCTGCATCTCGAAGTCAATGGCACTCATGATGCCATCGCCAAACTCCTCCTCGATAAGCGCCTTCAATGTTGTTCCATGAGTCTGAACAAGCTCATAGAAGCGATAGATAAGAGGGTCCGTCGGGGGCAATGTTGTCAGAGATCCTCGATTTGGCGGCTCAGTCAGCATGGTAGTTTCTGACTCGTTCAGACCCAGAAGTCTCGCCGCATTCTCCGCTTCGGGCTTTGTCAGGGTCATCTGTCCGAGCAGTGCGGCCGTGTAGAGAATCGGAGAGCCAGGACCAATAGCTTTCGCAATTTCCCTCCAACTCAAACCACGACTACGCCTCTCGTCCTGAATCTTAGATGTGAGTTCTTCTCTGCTAGGCATGACCGGTTTCCTTTAACTGACTTCTGGCGACTTATGATGGGCGGAGCATTCACCCCGCCCATCATAAGTCTCTGGCGACCTTATTTGCTGACAGTATAAGAGTGGGCGCCGGCACCAGCCAGCTTCCCGCCGTCGACGATCAGGTATTCGTTGCGGATCGGACGTTTCTCGAACCAGCACTCCAGAATCTCGCGAGTGCCCGCGGCATACCGGGTCTGGGCAGAGAGCGAGGTGCCGGAGATGTGGGGAGTCATGCCGTGATGCGGCATCGTCCGCCACGGATGATCCTTAGGCGCGGGTTGTGGGAACCAGACGTCGCCGGCGTATCCCGCAAGCTGCCCGCTTTCCAGCGCGCGAACGACAGCGTCGCGGTTGCAGATTTTGCCGCGCGCAGTGTTGACGAGATAGGCGCCGCGCTTCATCTTCGCAATCAGTTCGTCGTTGAAAAGGTCGAGCGTGCCCGGATGCAGCGGAGCGTTGATGGTAACGACGTCGCAAACCTTCACCATGTCCTCCACGCTAGGATGGTAGGTAAGCCCCAGTTCTTTCTCGACACTCTCGGATAGGCGGTACTTGTCGAAGTAATGAAGCTTCACATCGAACGGTTTGAGGCGCTTGAGTACTGCGAGCCCGATGCGGCCGGCCGCCACAGTGCCGACATGCATACCCTCGAGATCGTAGGAGCGCTCGACGCAATCCGCGATGTTCCAGCCGCCCTTGAGGACCCACTCGTACGAGGGGAGGTAATTGCGCACCAGCGAAAGAATCATCATGACCACATGCTCCGACACGCTGATGCTGTTGGAGTAGGTAACCTCAGTGACGGTGACGCCATGCTTGATCGCGGATTCAAGATCAACGTGGTCGGAGCCGATGCCTGCGGTGATGGCAAGCTTCAGTTTCTTCGCCTTCGCGATCCTTTCCTGCGTCAGATAGGCCGGCCAGAAAGGCTGCGAGATCACGATGTCCGCATCCGGCAACTCGCGTTCGAAGAGGGAGTCTTCGCCTTCCTTATCTGAGGTCACGAGATAGGTGTGTCCCAGACCTTCAAGGTATTTGCGCAGGCCGAGTTCTCCGGAGACGCTGCCCAGCAGCTCGCCTGGCGTGAAGTCGATGTGTTCGGGAGTAGGACCGGTCTGTCCGCCGGGATAGTGATCGATCTTGGGAATGCCGTTGCGGGCATAGGTTTTGGGATAGCCTGTGATTGGATCGTCGTACAGGACACAAAGTATCTTTGCCATTGTTTCCTCCAGTTACGGAACCAACGGTCTCAAACGGGAATCATGGTTGTCCAACAAAGGGTTTCAATGGGGCAATCGAAAATCTCGATCATCTTTAGATCACTTTGCAAATGAGGCTACTTGGGGGAACTGACGTTCGATCTCGCGGTCCAGATCGAGCTGTTTCACCACATCCAGAAATGCTCTAGCCACAGGGGGCAAGGGGTCACGGTCGGAAGCCACCAGTCCGACGGCGTGTGATCTTTCCGGTTCGATGAGTGAGAGAGCGACCATACCTTCCGTCTCGCCGATAAGCGACAGGAACGATTGGGGCACCACGGTCGACCATTGCCCAAAACGAAGATGGGACCAGAGTGTGATCAGCGAATTGGTTTCAATGGCGGCGTGGACTTCGGCACCGGCCTCGTGAAAGTGCATATCGATAATGCGGCGGTTCTGCATATCCGAGGTAAGCAGGCAGAGTGGATGCGCAGCAGCTTCGGCCCAGGTGATCGTCTTCCGGTCCTGCGACTGGTCATTCTTCTGGGTAAGTAGCACGTACCGTTCTGTGTAGAGTTGCAGCCTTCGGACACGGGCAAGGGGCTCATTGTCGAGATAGGTTATTCCGATATCAAGGCTGAAGTCGTCGAGACCCCTCTGGATTTCGATCGATGTGAGGGAGCGAATGATTACCGTGGTATGAGGGTGACGTTTGTTAAAGGGAGTAGTGAGCAACGAAACGATAGGCAGCGTGACCGGAATCGCGCCGATCTTCAAATGGCCTATCAAACCTCGCCGCATCGCAGTCAGACTCTGCTGAAGACCTTCATAATCCGTGATGACGTGCTGTGCCCATTCCAGGACCTTCTCACCTTCGGGAGTCAGGCCCAGAAATCGCTGACCCCGTTCCACCAGCAGGGCTCCAAGGCTCTCCTCCATCTGCTTGATTCCCGCGGAAAGCGTCGATTGTGTGACTTTGCAAGCAGCTGCGGCACGGGCGAAGTGACGCTCACGTGCCAGCGCAGTCAGGAATTCAAGATGCCGTAGAATCATGGGGTGGGGTGAGTTTCCCGGGCCTCTCCTCGTCTATGCCTTCGGCATAAGGTGGTGGGCTGAATCCAGATCGTTGACCACGCCGCTGTGGATTCCAAATAGATCCGGCGAAGCCAGATCACTTGCCAGTTCTATCTCGGTATCAACTGCTGTCGGCTTTCCTTCGATGGCGGCGTTCTCGCGCATCAGTTCTACCTGTGCCTGAATACGCTTGAGGTCGCTCTCATTCTCCCGCAGGAGCCGGTCGCGATTGCGCAGATTCTCCAGCCGCCGCTCCAGGATTGCGACCGTTGCTTGTTGGGAGCGGACCAGCGCAGCCGATTGGTTTGGAGCTGCACTACCCTGTTTCAGCTCAGCGATGGAGCGCTCCAGACCTTCCCCGGACTCAAGACCAAGCTCGTTGGTCAGGTGATCACGCGCGACCAGAAGCTTGAGGAATATCCATTGCAGCTTCTCCAGGCTTGCCTTGGTGCCGGTCATGAGCTCGTTATCAACTCCGAGCTTTTGATAGATGGAGAGCACGCGTGCCGAGCTCGCCTGCAGGCCGGTCAATCTTGCTTGCAGGTCGGCAGGCAGAGCGGCAATCAGGGCTGCTCGCCGGGAGGCCGCATCTTCCAGCGCGGGAGCGGCGGATCGAGAATCAACCACCCTTTGAAATCGCGGATTGAACGCCAAAGCGGAAACGACTGCTGTCTCCAGTCCCAGGCCGACAAGCCAGACGCTGGGCTCAACGAAGCCCAGCACTCCCAGGCCGAACACACCCATGGCGTTGACCGGCACGCGGCCGAGGCCAGGCACGGGCACGCCGACCAGAAACGCCGCCTTGAGGTAGCGCCACATAGACCGCTAGGAGCGCGTCCTCTCGCCATCGGGTCTGCTCACCGACGGGATGGTTTCAATGGCGCCGCTGCCGATCTGCTGCGGTTGTTGCTTGGCTTCAAATTGGGCTAGCGCCTGTTCGGCCAGAGCACCCTGTTCCGCTTCCCTGATGTGGACGTCGTGCAGGTCAAGGCTGTCGACCGCGACGCGCACCCGGCCCGCCGCCTTGTAACGCTCTTCGTTCACCATCTCTTCCAGCCGGTTAAGAGTCTCGCCGCTGCCGCCAAGCTCGGTGACCATGCCTGAAGCCATTTGCGTGATCTCCGCCATAGCGCGCTTCATCTTCAGATCGCTGATGCCCGACTTGAGGGACTCGATCTTCTGCCGCGCAATCGAAATCGCTACATCGCGGGCCCGCACCAGCTCCTTATAAGTGGTCTCGGCTTGCTCCATCTGCTTGCGGTTCTCGTCCAGTTCCCGTTCGATAGTCTGCAAGCGGAGGGCATAGCGGCCGGCCGCCGCGCGATCGCCCATCTTCAGATTCGCAGCGGTCCTGGCGCGAAGATCGTTCTCATCGGCTTCCAGCTTGCGCACCTGGGCGATCAGCCTTTCGACCAGACCCGCATGCGCAGCCAGGCCGCTGTTGAACTTGCCAATCTGCTTGCGCAGGTTTTCCTGTTCGACTTCCAGAAGCGCCTCAGGATTTTCCCGTTCGAGGCCCGAGATGAACAAGCCGAAAAAACCGTAGAACAAGTTCGAAATTCGACGGAACATATGGGGCTCTCCTAGTGGGCTTCGCGGCGCTGCCAGCTCGCGAGCAGGTTAGTGACGACTTCGGCCTTCGGCGCGACGCAAATCCTGCCAAGGTCTATCTTAATGCCATTGGTTTGATAGCGGGTCCAGGGAGAGTCAGGCGTCCGGGTCGGCACGTTCGGGTTTGCCGGCCGAAAGCCGTGGCTCATCGATTCGCGTTGTACCGGTTCGCTCAGCAGAAAGTCGAGAAACGCTTGTGCTGCCTTGCGCTGATCGTCCGAGCTCCAGGGCGCGTTCAGGATGTAATACGGGTTTTCATTCCAGATGTTGTACTCGGGATAAATTACATGGATCGAGCCCCACCGGCCTTCTGCGTTCTTGAGGTAGTCGACCGCCACGCTCTCGTAGACCAGCAGGGCGTCGTAGCTGGAGGGACCCTTCAGCACCATCTCACGCATCAGGTTGCCGGTGCTGTTGGAGTCGCTGCTGGTGGCTGATTCCAGCTGCGATAACCAGGCTTGAAACTTGATGTCAGTGACCTCGCCGACGGTAAGGTCGTCGGTCTTCTTGAAGTAGTTGTGGCCTGCCAGCAGCAGCGCAAGGATGCCGGAGTTCGAGTCTCCCGGATTGGTGTGGCCAAACTTGAACAGTCCCCAATCTGGCTGCTTGCCAATCGTCTGCCATCCCCCCGGTTCATGCAGCGCACGATTGATGGTGTCAAAGTCGACTGTGCCGTAATGCTGCTTGAATGCCTGGTAGCGCTCCTCCCACATCACGAAAACCATCGGTGTGAGCGCAAGCGGTTCTTCCTTGAGGATGGGGTTGGAGCCATACTTGGCCTGCCAGTCCTCCACGAACGTGTTCTTGTATACCGCGCTCGCAGGTGACCACACATCGATGCGCTTATCCCCGGAAAGCGCAGCATGCGCCCCTTCCAGCGAACCCATGGGAATGAGGTTCACCTGAATGTGCTTTCCCTCAGGGGTCGATTTAAACTCTTCGACGGCCGTTTCCAGCCACCTTTGCTTCTCCGTTCCGTAGGCGATGCCGATTTCGACGCTCTTGTTATCGCCGCTCAGGACGTTGCCGGCACTCAGCGCGGGTGGAAGAACATGGCGCCGTTGCGCCAACCAGTAAGCGCCGGCGATGCAACCGGCGACGAACAGTGCAATGACTGTTTTGCCTAACCACGTGAGCGAAGGGCGATCGGTGTCGTTAGCCATGGATTAGAAGAAAGTGGAGATGTCGCGAAACACTTCTACGATATTGGTCGGCGTTCCATCGTACGCTTTGCCCTGGGTGGAGTCGGCTATCTGCTGCAGTACATCACGCCGCGCATCATGCCCGTACGCGATGGTAAAGATGCGGATGGTATGGGTCTCGGCATCAGGATGAATCTTGGCCAGCAGCTGATCAAGCGTTTCCGAACTCTTGTTATCTTCCCCGTCCGTGAGCACCACCAGGGCGCGGATATGATTGCCAGGCTGCTCCAGCAAGTGCGCATAGCCCTGGTCTACGGCGTCGTAAAGGGCAGTCTGGCCGGCGGGGAAGACGGAGTCGATCGCGCTATCGGAGACCTGGCGTCCCTGGGCCGCAGGCTGATCCTGGCTGGCCCAGCTGGCGGTGGTGTTGAACGGCAGCAGGGAGAAATCATCCTTGTCGCTGAGCAGCGAAACCAGCTGTTTCGCCCCAGCCTTGGCTCCAGACATCTTGTCTTCTTCCCGCATGCTGCCGGAGGTGTCGAGCACCAGCACAATGTCTGCCGCCTTCTTCTCGTCGTTGTCCCATTGCTGCTGCAGGGCCGCGATCACGTCGGAAGACGGCACCTCGAGGGTGGTGGTCGGTTGCTTGGGATCGACTCCATGCGCGGCATCGATCGGCGGGCCGACGGCAACATCGGGAGAGCCGGGACGAAAGCCGTAGGTCATTGCCTTTTCCTGCTGGGGACGGCCCAGCAGGTAGCGAATGTAAATCTGCGCCGCTTCCTGCCTTTCCGGGGTCACCCAGGGGCGATTCACAATGCCGACCGGATGATCGCTCCAGAACGTGCCTTCGCGAGGATAAATCGCGACCACCGGGAACGGCATGGAGCTGACTTTGGCATACGACTCGACCACCATGCTCTCGTACAAGACTGCAGCTGATAAATATTCCGGGCCGCTGTCGAACAGTTTTCGACCAAAGAAGCCGGTAGAACTGCCATAGTGCACGACTGAATTCTCGATACCACTGACGAAGGCGCGAGTCTTGGGACTTTGCACATCGGCGAGCGTGAGCCCACGTACTTTCCCGGTGGCGGCGTAGTTCTCGGCGATGAGGGAAATGATGCCGCTGTTGCTGTAGGCCGGGTGGGTGTGGCCGAACTTAAAGCTGCCCCACTGGGGAAATCCGTAGGTGCTCCACCCTTTTTTGTCGCGTGCCAAGGCCAGGATGTCCGCCCAGCCGATGGGCTTCTTTCCCCAACCGATCGCCTCGGCCATCGGCTTCCACATAGCAATCACCACCGGCGAAAGCAGCAGGTTTTGGGTGGTGCCAATCAAATCCTGGCCGGTGCTGGCGCGAGCCTTTGCGTTCCCCAGCTTGATGAACACATTCGAAGCGGGGCTGGTGAGATCGTCCTGTTCTGCGCCGCTCAGTACATCATCGATGCATTCACCAGACCCCTTTGGGATGGCTTTCACCAGGATTCGTTTGCCACCAGCCGTGCGCGTTCCGCTTTGATTGAAGGAAGTGGTTACGTCGTCAATCCACTTCTGCTTTTCGGACCCGTAGGAGAAGAGCAGCTGAATCTGATCGTTTGAACTTTGTTGCGCAGGCCCGCTTTGCGGGGCTGTTTCAGTTTTCGACCGGCAGCCAAACTGGAGTGGGAGTAAGGCAGTAAGGAGGAACAGCACAAAAACCTTACGACTTTTCATCTACTTTCCCCGTTACCCCAGAATACTCGGTAGTTTGGCGAAGCAGAAGTATTGCTAAGGACTGCGGACGATCAGGGTTGGTAACTCCACACGTCATTCAGCAGCCCGCTCTCGTCCGTTGAATCTCGGCCCAGGCCCCCGAAAAGCCAAATGCTGCCGTTCGGGCTTGTCCAGGAGACACCGCCCGAACGTCCACCCGGTATATTGCTCGCAGCCGCGGCACCCTGCGTACCATAAACCCCTGCCGGTCCACCGCTCCCGCCCTGTTCGGGGCCAACCGAGTTGCTTCCGCTCTGCCAGGTCCACATCATGTTCTGTGGGTTAAATTCCCACAGACGGGCTGTACAGGTTGCGGAAAACTCGCTTTGTATCAGGGCACGACTTTAGTCGGGCCGTAAATCGTGGAAACGTTGAGGGCTTTAGCCCCTGAGGTACGTTTTTCGCGCAACTTCGTCCACAAAAAGTTCAGTGATGGATAGTCACCCACCCCAGGTGACTAAACACCCGCCTGATAGGGTACTGCGGGTACGAAAACAAGCGCTCACGATCATCAAAGCATAGTCAATCGAGATCTTATTGGGAAATGGCCGGCTACACCTTCATTGACCGGACGCCGTTACGAGTGCGCCGCTATCGCCGCGCCGCCGTCCGATCGGCCATGGAACATGAAAATCAAGGCCGGAGGAGACACTTAGTGCGCTTAGTGCGCTTAGTGCGCACTATTTTGGACAAGAAATCGCCGCCAGGATCTTTCTTGAGCCTCTTCAGTCCGTACATTAGACTCCTGCAACTCAATGGGGGGCTACAGCGGATCGGGAGGTCCTGTTTTGCCAGAGAACTCCGGCTCAGAGTTCCGCTGGATCCGGTAAGCCGGCGTCTGGAGCGCTCTCGCTATAATAGAAATGGCGTACTGTGGCCGGAAACGGCTGAGCAATCGCCCGGTAACCATGCTCAAGACCACCAGGGAAGAAATGACGACAGCCCAGCAACATCCTCTGCAAAAGGTCCTCGAAAGTCGAATCGCCATCATCGATGGAGCGATGGGTACGACCATCCGCACCTACGGGATGAAGGAAGCTGACATCCGCGGGGAGCGCTTCAAGGATTCGACCAAGGACCTGCTGAACAATGGCGACCTCTTCTCTCTGACGCAGCCGGATATGATCTGTGATATCCATCGCCGGTTCTTGGAAGCCGGGGCGGACATCATCGAGACCAACACCTTCGGTGCGACCAGCATCACCCAGAGCGAATTCTTCGTGGAGGATCCGCGGGAGCACGGCGGCCGCAAGGATCCCGAGTTCTACCAGAAGGTCATCGACGATTCGTTCCTCAACAGCCTGGCCTGGGAGATCAACGAGAAGTCGGCGCAGCAGTGCCGTGAATGGGCCGATCGTCTGGGCAACGCAACCTCGCGACAGCGTTTCGTGGCGGGGGCGATCGGGCCGCTGACGGTATCTCTCTCCAACTCGCCCGATGCCGATGATGCAGGCTTCAGGGTGGTCACCTTCGATCAGGTGAAAGCCGCCTACAAGCACCAGGTGCGCGCTCTCATCGCCGGCGGCTCGGACCTGCTTCTGGTAGAGACCATCTTCGATTCGCTCAACGCCAAGGCGGCGCTGGTCGCCATCCGTGAGGTTTTCGATGAAGATGGCAAGCAACTGCCGGTGATGATCTCGGCGGCGGTGGGGCGTGGCGGCGAGACGCTGATCTCCGCGCAGACCACCGAGGCGTTCTGGAACGCGGTGAAGCATGTGAAACCGTTATCGGTAGGGCTCAACTGCTCTCTCGGTCCCGATCTGATGTATCCCTTCCTGGAAGAGCTCTCAGACAAGGCGAACGTAGCGATCTCCTGCTACCCCAATGCCGGTTTGCCGAATCCGCTGTCGGAAACCGGGTTCGATCTGGGGCCGCAGGACATGGCTCGTTATCTGGGTGAATTTGCCCAGGGAGGATTGATCAATATTGCCGGCGGCTGCTGCGGCAACACCCCGGAGCACATCGCGGCGATCGCCAAAGCGCTCGAAGGTAAGCCCCCGCGTAAGTGGCGCCCGCAGCCGAGTGAAGGATCGTACGCCCACCAGAACGGGAGCAAAGCGTGAGTGTGGCCGAACCCCTAATCGTGGCCGAGCCCACCGAAACCAAGCCGCTCCGTCTATCCGGATCACAGCCCTTCACCCAGCAGCCCGGCGTCTACATCATGATCGGTGAGCGGACCAATGTGGCCGGTTCGCCCAGGTTCGCCAAGCTGGTGAAGGAAGGCAAATTCGAAGAAGCGGTCAGCGTGGCCCGGCAGCAAGTGGAGAATGGAGCGAACGTCCTCGACATCTGCATGGACGAGGGCATGATCGATGGCGTGGCGGCCATGACTCGCTACCTGCAGTTGCTGGCCAGCGAGCCCGAGGTGGCCAAGCTGCCCTTCATGGTCGACTCCTCGAAATGGGAGGTTATTGAGGCCGGGCTCAAGTGCCTGCAAGGCAAGGGCATTGTGAATTCGATCTCGCTCAAAGAAGGCGAAGAGAAATTTCGCCAGAACGCGGCGACGGTGCTGAAATATGGCGCGGCGACGGTGGTGATGGCCTTTGACGAGAAGGGCCAGGCCGCGACCCTTGAGGATAAGATCCGCATCTGCGAGCGCGCTTACAGGATTCTGGTTGACGAGGTAGGTTTTCCGCCCGAAGACATCATCTTCGATCCCAACATCCTCACCGTGGCCACCGGCATGGAGGAGCACAACAACTACGCGGTTGACTTTATCAACGCCACCCGCTGGATCAAGGCCAACCTGCCCCACGCGAAGGTCAGCGGCGGCGTCTCTAACATCTCCTTCAGCTTTCGCGGCAACAACAAAGTTCGCGAGGCCATGCACTCCGCGTTTCTCTATCACGCGATCGAGGCGGGCATGGACATGGGCATTGTGAATGCCGGCATGCTCGAGGTATACGAGGAGATTGAGCCGGAGCTGAAGGAACTGGTCGAGGACGTGCTGCTCAACCGCCGTGCGGACGCGACCGAGCGGCTGGTCGACTATGGCGAAACGCTCAAGGGCGCAGGCGCCGTAGCGAGTGAAAAGAAGGCCGAAGAATGGCGCAACGGCACGGTCGAAGAGCGTCTTTCGCACGCACTGGTCAAGGGGATTGACACCTACATCGAGATCGACGCCGAGGAAGCCCGGGTCAAGCTGGGCCGGCCGCTGCTGGTGATCGAAGGCCCATTGATGGCCGGCATGAGCGTGGTGGGCGATCTGTTCGGAGCGGGCAAAATGTTCCTGCCCCAGGTGGTCAAGTCTGCCCGGGTGATGAAGAAGGCAGTGGCGCACCTGACGCCGTTCATGGAGGCGGAGAAGGTGGCGATGGCCGCGGCCGGTGAAACGGTCAAGGCGCAAGGAAAAATCGTGCTGGCAACGGTCAAGGGTGATGTTCACGACATCGGCAAGAACATCGTCGGTGTGGTGCTCGCCTGCAACAACTACGAGGTCATCGACCTGGGGGTGATGGTCTCCTCGGAAAAGATTCTCGAGCGCGCCAAGGCGGAGAAGGCGGACCTGATAGGCCTGAGCGGCCTGATCACACCGTCTCTGGACGAGATGGTGCATGTGGCCCGGGAGATGGAGCGTCAGGGTTTCAAGTTGCCGCTGCTCATCGGCGGGGCCACCACCAGCCGGGCGCATACGGCCGTCAAAATTGCGCCCAACTACAGCGAGCCGGTAGTCCACGTGCTCGATGCCAGCCGGGCGGTACCGGTGACCACCAGCCTTCTGAGTGACGACGGCAAGCCGGCATTCGTAATCCAGCATCGCGCCGACTACGAGGCGCTGCGCAAGGCTCATGCCCAGCCGCGGCAGAAGGCCGTTCCGCTTGCAACCGCCCGCGCCCGTCGCACTCCAATCGAGTGGCGTGCCGAGGACCTGCCGGTGCCTGCGTTTACTGGCGTAAGGGTTCTGGATAATTTTCCGCTGGCGACGCTGCGCGAGTTCATTGACTGGTCGCCGTTCTTCCACACCTGGGGGCTGAAAGGCATTTACCCCCGCATTCTCGACCACACCGAACAAGGCCCGCAGGCGCGCCAGATTTTCGCCGAAGGGAATGCTCTTCTTGATCGGATCATTGAGAAGAATCTCATCACGGCGCGGGGAGTATACGGTTTGTTTCCAGCCAGCGCGGTGGCCGACGATGTCGAGCTGTACACCGACGGTGCGCGGGGAAAGGTGCTGGAGCGATTTCACTTTCTTCGCCAGCAGGCAAACAGGGAAGGCAGCGAGCCGTGCCGATCGCTGGCCGACTTCATCGCGCCCAGGGAAACAGGGCTGTGCGATCACATCGGTGCTTTCGCCGTAACCAGCGGGATCGGTCTTAAGGAACTGTGCGACCGCTTCCGGGCGGAGAACGACGACTACAACGCGATCATGGCGGAGGCCCTGGCCGATCGCCTGGCGGAAGCCTTCGCCGAATGCCTGCACAAGCGGGTGCGGGAGGAGTGGGGTTACGGTTGTAAGGAAGGGTTGAGCAACGCCGATCTCATCGAAGAGAAGTATCGCGGGATCCGGCCTGCCGCGGGTTATCCGGCGTGCCCGGATCACACCGAGAAGGGCACCCTCTGGCGTGTGCTCGATGTGCAGTCGAATACGGGAATGCTGATTACCGAGTCGTTTGCCATGTGGCCGGGCTCGAGCGTGAGTGGGCTCTACTTCGCCCATCCGGAATCGCGCTATTTCAGCCTGGGCAAGATCGACCGCGATCAGGTCGCCGACTACGCCGCACGCAAGGGGATGACCGTGGCCGAAGTGGAGCGATGGCTCGGGCAAAACCTGAACTACGATCCGGCGGAATAGTTCGGCGGGATACTAAACAATCTTCTTCCATTCCGACGCCAGATCGGAGATAAGCAGCTTGTAGAAATCGTAACTTTCGTTGTCTATGAGGCTCCCCAACTCAAACAGCCCACATGGATTTGGGATGGGAGGAGATATCACCGGCAACACAGGGACGGTGAAATCAGGGTTAGCAAAGTTGAGCGCCATGGCGAGATTAGCCACGTCCTCCGAGGCATCGCGGCTGGTTAGTGGCGGCAGGTTGAATCGCCACTCAATCAATTTCAGAACAGAAGTGTGGTCGTAAAGCAGAGAATTGATGTTCGGGGTTGCCGTGTTGCCCCGGGTAAACGGCGAGACCAATACCACCGGCACCCGGCATCCCAGCAGCGCGTCGCCGCCCATCAGGTCGGTGTCGACATCGTTGGGCGCGATCACGCGCGGCGGCACCACGGTGTCGTAAAAACCGCCCCACTCGTCCCGGTTCACGATCAGTAGCGTTTTATGCCATCCGGGGCCGGAAGTAACCGCCCGGTATACCTGTCCTAGAAACGCTTCGCCGGCCCGCAAATCAGCATGGGGGTGATCGTCGTTACCGAGGCCATCATCCAGGATGGTGAACCTCGGATCAAGAAACGACACTGAGGGTAGATTCCCCGATGCAGCATCTGCCAGGAAGTCCGCGAACAACGCCGACATGCCCAAATACTTCGTTCCCCAAAGAGCAAGAAAAGGAACGTTGGAGTAGTAGTACTTGTGGCTAACCCCGGCTACCGCGAGGGTATCCCAGATGGTCGGAAGCGTGGCAAGATCAATCGTATTCGACAAACGATCGGTCTGTGCGGCGTGCTGGAAAACACGATTGGGAAAAGTAGATGAAAGGATGGACGCAAAGTAGTTGTCGAGGGTGGTGAAGTTACGCGCCAGCGCGCTGAAAAAGGGCAGGTCGGCTTCCTCGTAATAACCGATGCTGAAGACGTCATTGCTGGAGGTACGCAGCCATCCGTCCATTTTTCCACCATCGTATTCGCTTCTTCCCCCTGAATACGAGTGGTCGGGGTCTGGGTGCGAACAACCTACGAATGTGGTGAGCCGGTAGGTCGGGTGTGCCTCGCCATGTTTGTCCAGGTAGCTGAGTCCGGCCTGCGTTCCGTTCGCGCCTGGCAGCCAGCCAAGGAGATGATCGAAACTGCGGTTTTCCATCATCACAACAACGATGTGGTCGATCCCGGATGCATCCCACGTAGGCAATGTTTGTTGAGCAGCCGACAGCTGAGATCCAGCAGAGCCCATCAAAGTTGCGGTCGAAACCGCTCCTGCTGCTCTACGTAGAAACTGTCTGCGATTGATACCCATAAGGCCTCGGATTCCTGGTAACAATTTTTCCAGCCGACCGTGTTGCAACATCTTCTCATTTAGAGAAGATAGGCGTGCAGGTTTCAACCCGTTGTCAATGCCAGATTAAAACAGAATTTGATGGGGGCAAGGGGGCGGGGCGGGAGCCGATCTGCCCTTGGAAAGCATTGACCCTGCAGAAGAAAGTGCGACCAAGTAAACTTGGTCACATCTGAGTTTGTGTGTGATTAACCTCTTACGAGCGAACGCGTCGGGATCGCTTTCTGTCCAGCGGATGGGGCCACTCTTCTAGTGGGCGCAACCCTTCCATTCCTCGCGCGCATCTTCAGGGCCTTTCGCTATCGTGATTTCCGCCTTATGTGGATGGGGGCATGCGCCTCCACCATTGGCACATTCGTACAACAATTCGCACAAAGCTGGCTGGTCTACGATCTCACCAAAGACCCCTTCTACCTGGGTTTGGATCTCTTCCTGGGACAGCTGCCCATTATTATGTTTTCTCTGTTTGGCGGGGTCTTCGCGGATCGCCTGGACAGGCGAAAGATGTTGCTCACCTCCCAGTACATCCAGATGGCCTGCGCCTTCCTGCTGGCGATTTTATTCTTCACCCATGTCGTCCAAGTCTGGCACATCCTGACTCTGTCTTTCATCGTGGGACTTGGGCAGTCCTTTGGTGGTCCGGCATATTCCGCGCTGCTTCCGACGCTGGTTGGTCCTGAAGACCTCGCCAATGCGATCGCCATGAACTCGATCCAGTTCAACTTGGCGCGCATCCTGGGCCCGACCATTGGGGGCTTTACGTACACCCTGCTCGGCCCAACCTGGTGTTTCACGGTGAACGGTGTGTCCTACCTGGCGGTGATCGCTACGCTTTTTATGATTCGGGTCAAGTTCGTGCCGGCTAAGTCACACGAGCCCGTCCTGACCAGCATGGCAGAGGGCATTCGCTTCATACGATGTCGCGAGGGGATGAGTGCGTTGGTGGTGTTGGCGTTCTGCACAACGTTATTTGGATTTTCGCTCACCGCATTCCTGCCCGTCTTCGTACAGACCATCTTTCACAAGGGCCCCGAAACCTACACCCTGCTGCTGGTCTTTTCGGGAGCGGGATCGATATGTGGCGCACTCATCGTGGCAGCCATGGAAAAGTTCAAGGGACGGACCCGCCTCACGGTTCTGATTCTGACCTTCCTCGGATTCGTCATAGCGGCCTTTGCTCTTTCCAAATGGCTTCCACTCTCCTGCCTGCTTATCTTCCTGCAAGGTGTGGCGATCATGGCCTCCGCCTCGCTGATGCTGTCGCTGGTCCAGATCATTACCACCGATGCCATGCGAGGGCGAGTGATGAGTGTGTACAACCTGGCTTTTCGTGCGGGGATTCCCCTCGGTAGCCTGAGCCTGGGAAAGCTCATCCCCATCTTCGGAGTTTCCACGGCCTTAGCGGGTGCCGGATCCTTGCTCGTGGCCGTGTCCCTCTATTTCCTGATGGCAAAAGGAGACGTCACCTGATAGTGGGACGGTGGAGCCCCCGCATTCATGCCGGGGAGAGAGTTTCTACATTCTCGGAGATGCGAATTGGCCGGCGGAAGACCTTTTGCCGTATTTGATCAAACGAACAGCTTAAGCTGTGTAGCCCCGGACTTTATCCGGGGGGCGGGTTTTCAAACCCGGGAGAACGCTCCGCTGTATAAATTCAGGGCTTTAGCCGTGGTGGCGGGGACCGTTCATTACCAATCCTCCGGCCTAGGAACCAGCAAGTATGGGCGCGCTCAGCAGCGTGACGGATTCCTCGCCGGCCGCCAACCGGGTCAGCGTCAGCACCGTGATGTCGTCCTCTTGCCCGAAGGCCACAGCTTCTTGTGAGGCCTGGGAGGCGCTGGGCCGTGCGCCGAACAAGACCTCCAGGCGCTCGAACCCGTATAGCTCGCCCGAGGGACTGCGCGCTTCCAGCAGACCATCGGTGTACAGGGAAAAATGATCGCCCTCCTGCAACTGCACTTCTACCTGTTGATAGCGGGCAGTTAAGTCGAGGCCGAGCGGAAGTGCTCCGGGAAGGTCCAGCTCGCGATCGTTGAGAAATGGGGCAGGATGGCCGGCGCTGGAGAGGGTGCAGGTCCCATCAGAATTGAGCATCACGACGATGCAGGTAGCGAAACCACCCTGCGGGCGTCCGTGCAGGCGTTGATTGATTTCGGCCAGCATCTGAGCGGGTTGGGGCGCGAATTTGGCCAGGGTGCGGATGGCCCCGACGATGAGGGAAACGGTCATTGCGGCTTGCAGTCCTTTGCCGCTAACGTCGCCCAGCACGATCAGGGTTGAGCCTCGCTCTGCGCCATCCAGGGGGATGATCTGGAAGAAGTCGCCGCCCACCTCCTGCGCCGGCCGATAGGCGCTGGTGAGCGTAAAGCCGGGGATGGCGGGCAGAGTCTCCGGAACCAGAATCTGCTGCAGTTCGCGAGCGTTCTGGAACTCCCGCTCGAGGTTTGTCTGCCGTCGCTGATTGGCAATCGAATAGCGGATGACGGCGTAAACAATCGAGAGAAAGAGCAGCGTTCTGAGCAGAATCTGAACATTGAAACTATTGCCGAACAAAGTGAATAGTGGCAGCCTCATTTTGGACCCAACGGTCCAGTGGGTGAAGCGAGTACCCTGATCGACGATGTTGCCAATGGAGTACCAGCTACCGCTCAACAAAGCAAAAATGGCTACCAGCCAGCGCGCGGAATCCAGCCGTTGGCGCCGTAGAATGGCGTAGATCACGAGCAGAATCGGGACCAATTCCAGCGGCAGGATGAGGGAGGTAAGAATAGCATCCGTGATCTGAATCGGGACTTCCGTCAGATTGAAGTGGATGGCCAAAGCCAGAGCACCGTCCAAAAATCCGACCAGCACACCGAGGTGGCGCCGATCCGCGCCAGGCGCACAAGTTTTGGGTATTCATCGAGCTGAAGAAGGTAGATCAGGAGGAACCACTGGCAGATCTCTCGGATGCCGATCGCAGTCTGGATTATCCAGGTCAGCCAGATGGTGGACACCGGCAGGCGGATACCATTCAATAACACTACCAAAACCGGCATGAACGTATAGGCGGCCATCCAGAAGAGCAGCCGTTGTTTGCGGTCTCGCATCCAGGCGATGAAGCTGAGTACCGATGCCAATCCGTACAGCGAGGTGAGGCCGAAGAGGAACTGCCGGCTGCGCAGCCAATGGAAATCGAAGGAGTCTTTTTGGGTAGCGACTGCCTGCGGACTGCCGACGAGCGGCAATCCTTCGAAGCCGCCCGCAGTTCCGTCATCGGTCGACATCAGTGGAGCTTTGAATACACGCACAGCGAGGACGCCGCTGCGGATCGAGCCCAGGCTGTACATTTGTGCCGGTATCGGGCTCTGCCAGTCTAGACGGGGCGGAAAGCTACCCAAATGCCCGACTGGGACTCCATTCCAATAGAGCTCATAAACGTCGTCGATGGCGGGGATCAGCAGCACCACCTCCGGCGATGCGCCAGGGGCGGGGGTGATGTTGATTTGGCGTCGATACCAGGCGTAGCCGGTGTAGCTGGCGTGGCCCTGCGTTCCCCACGGCGCGTCCGCGGAGAGCTGTTCCCAGCCGTCGTGGCCGGTCGCATCGTTGACACTGGAGCAGCCCATGCCGGGTTATCGCCAAGATGAAATTGCCAACGCCCATCGAGCGGTGCGACGCCTTTGCCCAGGCCTTCGATGGTCAGCGCCGCCGAGGGCCCGCCGGCAGCGGGGAGGACGGCGCCATAGATCGCCAAGGGAGGGGTAAGGATCGCCGGAATGGCAATCAGTGCAAGCGCTCTCAGCGGGGAGAGCAACGTTCTCAGGGACATGCGGTGAAGTTTACTCTGTCAGTGCCGCCACCAACAGCGCAAACTGTTCGCCCCGCAGATGCTAGGAAATCCAGGAGGTGGCGTTCCAGGGAAGCCGCTTCCAGTGCCCGTTTTCCAGCGCCAAAGCTATCCACAATCCTTGTCCGCAGAGCCCACCACACCAGTGCCTTGCGTACACGAGTGCGACCGTATGCCGAGTATTGAAATAGACTTCGCTGAAAGCATAAAGGGCGGGCGCACCCTTGTACTTTTCTTGAGCATCGGGGGTCTTTCCAAACCTTGTCGATTGAAATTCCTTCTGTTGTTCGGGTGTCAGCAGGCGAAGCGGAGCGGACAGGTTCCAGAGCTTAGGATTGGGATCGAGATCAAGACGCTCATGGCAATGTTCATCGAAGTCTTCGAGGATTTCCTCGAAATCCCGACGCCATTGGTCCGGCGGGTGAACTGCTGTGTGCGGATTCATACCCAGGTCGAAGTGGCGATCTGTTGTGGATGCGGGTCGCGGCACGCAGGGTTGATCCTGCGGCACCACGGCGACGGTCTTATCCTCCACCAGCCATAGATCGTGCGGCCACGTTTTATAGGCCGTTTCCCCGAGTCGTATCAGGCTGGAGTAGATGCGGTAGGAGGCTGTGCGGTCTTCGGTCCCTGGGATCGAGTGCGCGAAGGGGACGCTGGTTTGAGCAAACAGAAGAGTCGCCCCAAGAAGGTTGCTCACAGCCAGCTGACTAAGTGGACGGTGCATCTGCAGTTCCCCTTCAGGATTGTACGATTACCAGCCTCACTCGGATAACTCATGGCCTTATCGAGTCTGCGTGAGAACTCCGATTGGATCATTTTGAGCGCCGCCTGGCCAACATGCGTCTGTTACGCATGAAAGAATTCGCGGACACTCCGTGATGGGCACGAAATCTAAGCACGAAGAGCGGCGAACAATCTGCGCCAGGGTCACAAAACGATTGCTACCAGCGCTCGGCGTCGCCGCCGTCGGAGTCCCAGTTCTTCTCAGCGCCCTGTGCGTGGCGAAGTTGGACGCGCAACTTATTCGGGCAAAGGATGGCGTGCCACTGCCTGCTTTTGACGTGGCATCGGTGAAACAGAACAATTCTGGTAGCGGTGCCACGCACGTACTGTCCAAAGATGCTATATACAGTGTGGAAAATCTTCCATTGAGAGAAATTATCAAGAACGCCTATGGCGCCAGGTCGGATGCTCAGATCACGGGGGGACCAGCGGCGATCCTCAAAAACCGGTACGACATCGAAGCAAAAATAGACGAGGAGCAGCTCGCTCAGATCAAAAAAATGCCTTCAGAGGACCGCCGCCGGCAGATGAGCCTCATGCTTCAGGCTTTGCTGGCCGACCGATTTCATCTTGGGGTGAATTTTCAAACGAAAGAACTGCCGGTATACGCCTTGGTTCTTGCCAAAGGTGGCCCTAAGTTCCACCCATCCGTCACTGTGTCGCCAAGCCGCCAGGGCCTTAGTAGCCATTCAGACTCCAGGAAAGCTGAGGCGACCGCATACGAAGATAGGGCACTCGACGGGTTGACGAGATTGCTCGCTGCTCAACCGGAAGTGGGGGACAGGACCGTAGTCAATAAAACGGGGCTGAGCGGCAAGTATGATTGGAGCTTGCACTGGGCGCGGGAAAACAATGATGCCGCCTTCACGCCGGGCGGGAGTGCCACACAGCCAGCGGTTGATACTGACGCTAGCGGTCCCGCGCTGTTCACTGCGCTTGAGGAACAACTCGGTCTCAAGCTTAGGCCCCAGAAGGACGAAGTTGAGACGATTGAGATTGACCACCTCGAGGCGCCCTCCGAAAACTGAGCGGGACAATGGGTCAACCTGCCACCCTTTGCATTCGGGTTCTCGATCGGGCCGGGGAGCTACCTGGAACTAGAATCGACTGAGCGTGTCCAGCGCAATATCGAATCCAAAACAGGAGTGCTCCCAGCATGTTTGAAAAGTACACCGAGAAAGCACGCCGCGTGATTTTCTTCGCGAGATATGAGGCCAGCCAGTTCGGGCAGCCCCATATCGAGACAGAACACCTGCTGCTGGGCCTCTTACGCGAGGACAAGGCGCTCACCAACCGCTTCCTTCGGCCAGGGAACATGAGAAATCAAGGCAGGAGAGGACCCTTAATTCGCTTAATTCGCACTTGTTCCAAATGAACTCCCACGATGCTGGTAGCCTTGGCGGAGTTCCGTCTTCTTCCGGATGAGCGATGCTTTCGCATTCACCAGATCCAGGAAGGAGCGAACGACGACCGATGGTGTTTCCTTCTTCCATGCCACGACCAGTTCAACACGCACATCGTCGGGCTGCAAACGATAGAACCGCACCCCGTTCGACCAAAGATTGCTGACACACGCGGGCACGATGGACACGCCTTCTTCCGCTTCTACCAGCGAGAGTACGGTCTGTGCCCGGTCGGGCTCATATTCAACCCTGGGAGAGAAGCCGGCATGGTTGCACATTCCCACGATTGTGTCGTAAAGTCCAGGCGCACCTTCGCGATGAAACAGCACGAAAGCGCTCATTGGCGAGATCCGCAACCCGCACTCGCTTGGCTCTTACCGTTTTCGATACAGGCAGGACTGCAAGCAACGGCTCGCGATAGAGAGATCGCGATGAAAGTGTCTTCTTTCTTTCCACCGGGAGAGTTCTGGTGAAACCGATGTCGATCGATCCCTGATCGAGGGCGACTTCCTGGTCGAATGGATTGATTTCCCGCAATGTAAGCTTCACCCCCGGGTATTGCGCTTTATAGCTGCGTACGAGTTCGGGAAGAAACAGGAAAGTGGGTGAACCAAGAAAACCAATCGAGAGCTTTCCAATCTCACCTTGCGCAGCTCGCTTGGCAGTGTTAACGGCCGATTCTGCCTGCATAAGCGTCTGCATGGCCTCGGCATAAAAGACCTCGCCTTCAACTGTGAGTTGCGTCACCCGGCCCGCGCGCGAGAAGAGTTTGAGTCCGAGTTCCTGCTCCAGGTCTGCAACGGTCTGGCTGATGGCCGGCTGCGCAATGTTAAGACGCCGCGAGGCCTCGCGAAAACCTTTCCATCGCACCACAGCGGTGAAATATCGAAGATGTCTGAGCTCCATGCTGATCGCCTTTTCCTATCAGTTTGATTGAAACATATTACGAATCGTCTCAGCATGCTGAAAGATCTAGTTTTAGGTGCCCCTCCATGCGCAACCGTGGAGCGAAGTCGCCGGGAGAACGAGGGAACTGAAATGTGGATTGTAAAAATCGCGTTAAACCGGCCGTATACCTTCCTCGTACTGGCGCTGCTGGTTCTCATCCTGAGCCCGATTGTGATTTTGCGGACGCCGACCGATATCTTCCCCAACATCAATATTCCCGTCATCGCGGTGGCCTGGACCTATACCGGCCTGAGCCCGGAGGAGACGGAGGGGCGCATCACGACGGTCTACGAGCGGGTTCTCACCACCACCGTCGACAACATTGAGCACATTGAGTCAACCACGGTCAACGGAACCGCGATCGTCAAAATCTATCTCCAGCCGACTGCCAGCATCGATCGGGCCAATGCCCAGGTCACGGCCGTTTCCCAGACCATTCTGCGCCAACTGCCTCCAGGCTCACTGCCTCCGCTGATTATTGATTACAACGCATCGACAGTTCCCATTCTTCAACTAGGGCTATCGGGCAAGAACCTCACCGAACCGCAGCTCAACGACATAGCGTTAAACTTTTTACGCACTCAGTTGGTCACCGTCCCAGGAGCCTCGGTCCCATTTCCGTTTGGTGGGAAACAGCGGCAAATCATGGTCTACCTGAACCAGGGCTTGCTGCAGGCCAAGGGTCTTTCCCCGAACGATGTGCTCACTGCGCTCGGCAACCAGAACCTGATTTTGCCCGGCGGCACTGCCAAGATTGGCAGCTCGGAATACGACGTCGATCTCAACGCAGATCTGAAAACTGTCCAGGAATTTAACAACCTGCCGATCAAAACAGTGGGAAATTCTGTCATCTATCTGCGCGATGTTGCCACCGTCAGCGACGGATTTGCCCCGCAGACGAACATTGTGCGTCAGGATGGCAATCGGGGTGTACTCGTCACCGTACTCAAAGCCGGCGATGCCTCTACCATCGACGTGGTGGAAGGTATACGCCATCTCTTGCCCCACGTAGCCCAGACCCTGCCACCCGATCTTAGGATTCAACCGCTCTCGGATCAATCGATTTTCGTTCGTGGATCCATCAACGGAGTGGTGCGTGAAGCCATCATTGCCGCGGCACTCACGGGCCTGATGATCCTCATCTTTCTGGGAAGCTGGCGCAGCACACTCATTATCGCCATCTCGATTCCGCTCTCCATCCTGAGCTCGGTGATGGTCCTCAGTTTTCTGCACCAGACCATCAACATCATGACGCTGGGCGGCCTTGCTCTCGCCGTGGGTATTCTGGTCGACGACGCTACGGTGACCATCGAAAATATCGAGCGCCATCTGGAAGAAGGGGCTGCGCTCGCACGACGGCATCCTCGATGGAGCCGCGCAGATTGCGGTCCCTGCGCTGGTCTCGACATTGTGTATCTGCATCGTGTTTCTCCCCATGTTTTTCCTGAGTGGGGTGGCCAAATTTCTCTTCGTCCCGCTCGCCGAGGCAGTCATCTTTGCCATGATTGCGTCGTACATCCTGTCCCGCACACTGGTGCCGACACTGGCCATGTACCTGTTGAAGGCCAACGCGCACGGCGGGCAACCTTCGCGTAACCTGTTTGCCCGCTTCCAGCGGGCGTTCGAAAGGCGGTTTGAAAGTGTTCGTCTGGCCTACTCGTCATTACTTGCACGGCTTGTTTCGCTCAGGAAAGTCTTTGTTCCCGTCTTCCTGCTCGCCTGCCTCTGCGCTTTTGTCCTTATTCCCTTCCTCGGTCAGGACTTTTTTCCAGACACGGATAGCGGGCAATTCATCCTGCATGTGCGCGCCAAAACGGGAACACGTATCGAAGAGACTGCCCGTCTTAACCGATCTGGTAGAGGGCAGCATCCGCAAGGCGATCCCGCCGGCCGAAGTCGACAATATCCTCGACAACATTGGCCTGCCAATCAGCAACATCAACTACATGTACAACAACACCGGGCTCACCGGCGCGGCCGATGCAGACGTGCTGGTCTCTCTGAAAGAAAAGCACCATCGAACCGCCGGCTATGTGCGCACGCTGCGCGAGCAACTGCCGCGCGAATTTCCTGGAGCGACCTTCTATTTTCTTCCGGCTGACATTGTCACCCAGATCCTCAACTTTGGCCTGCCTGCCCCTATAGACATTCAAATCGACGGTCCGGACGTCAACGGTAATCTCCAGGTCGCAGACAAGATGCTGACTCAACTGCGTCATGTCCGCGGCATTACCGATCTTCGTATCCAGCAGCAGAGTGACTATCCCAAGTTCCACATCGTGGCCGATCGCACCAAGGCTGCCCAGGGAGGCTTGACCGAACGCGACATCGCCAACAGCGTCCTGATTTCCCTCAGTGGCAGTTTCCAGGTGTCGCCCATGTTTTACCTCAATCCAAAGAACGGCGTCTCCTACAACCTGGTTACGCAGACGCCGCAATACGATATCCAGTCTGGCCGGGATCTCGACAATATACCTATTAGCGGTCCGAACCAGAAGCAGCCGGCGATTCTCACGGATATTGCGTCGATTCAGCGCACCAGTGAGCTTGCCTCCATCAATCACTACAATATTCGCCGCGTCGTCGATATCTACGCTTCTGTACAGGATCGGGATCTCGGCGCCGTCGGCCGCGACGTAAACCGTATCGTGGAAGCGAACGGAAAGTTGCTGCCACGGGGAAGTTTCGTGAACCTCCGCGGCCAGTACGGTACCATGCGTACTTCCTACATCGGCCTCATCGGTGGTCTGGGGTTTGCCATCGTTCTGGTGTACCTGCTGATTGTGGTCAATTTTCAGTCCTGGCTGGATCCTTTCATCATCATCACCGCACTTCCCGCGGCCCTGGCCGGAATTGTTTTGTTTCTCTTTATCACCCACACCACGCTCAGCGTTCCGGCTCTCATGGGCGCCATCATGTGCATGGGTGTCGCCACGGCTAACAGCATTCTCGTCGTCGCCTTTGCCAAGGAGAGGCTGCTCCATCATGGAGACTCAATCATCGCCGCAATCGAAGCCGGAACTACTCGCTTCCGCCCGGTCATCATGACCGCCTTGGCGATGATCATCGGCATGATACCAATGGCGCTCGGGGTGGGCGACGGAGGTGAGCAAAATGCGCCTTTGGGCCGCGCCGTGATTGGAGGCTTGCTCTGCGCCACGGTAGCGACGCTGGTCTTCGTCCCCTCAGTGTTTGCCCTGTTGCACGGACGGACAATTTCGCCGGATGCACAAGCGGTTACCGATCCGGAAAACGAACCGATTCACGCGTAGTCGCGACGTATGCGAATGGAGACAGAACATGGAAGCCCTGGACAACGAAACTCTGGAGAACGAGCCATCTGAAGCTACCCAAACCGATGCGGAGCAGCTTGCGCCGGTATCGGCAGATCCTTCGTACCGGTGGTGGTTTGTTGGTCTGGCGGTTGTGGTATTGGTCCTCGGGATTGTCATCTATTCAGGCATTCACCAGCGTGCCCTTGCCGAGAAAACACTGGGCGCGACCACGGAGCAAGCAGCAGTTCCCACCGTAAGTGTCATTCAGCCAGGCTCGGGCGCTGCCTCCCAGGAGATCCTGTTGCCCGGCAACACTCAGCCGTTCAACGATACCCCGATCTATGCCCGTACCAACGGGTATCTCAAACGTTGGTACGTAGACATCGGCGCACGCGTGGCGCAAGGTCAATTGCTGGCGGAGATCGAGACTCCTGAGATTGATCAGCAGCTGGAGCAGGCTCGGGCGGACCTGAAGAATGCCCAGGCGAATGAGCAACTGGCGCAGATCACTGCCGCGCGCTGGCAGAACCTGCTCAAAACGAATTCAGTGTCAAAGCAGGAGACCGATCAGGCTGTCAGCGATCTTAGCGCGCGGCAAGCGACCGTTGACTCCATGGGCGCAAACGTTCATCGGCTGGAGCAGTTGCAATCCTTTGAAAAGGTCTACGCTCCCTTCGCCGGTGTAATTACCGCCAGGAATACGGACATCGGCGCATTGATCAATGCCGGAGCGGGCGGTGTGCCACAGGAACTGTTTCACATGGCGGCGGTGAATCGTCTGCGTATCTATGTCGCTGTGCCGGAGGTCGATTCCCAGGCCGCGCAAAACGGAGCCAGGGCGGCGCTGACTCTCGACGAGTTTCCCGGCGAGACGTTCCAGGGTACGATCGTCCGCAACTCCGATGCCATTGATTTGGCTTCTCGTACGCTGAATGTCGAAGTCGATGTCGACAACGCACAAGGGCGCATCCGGACCGGCGCCTATGTCTTTGTGCATCTCAAAATGCCTCAGTCCAGTCACGCTGCCACACCATCGCTCACCATCCCAGCCAACACCCTGCTGTTTCGCTCAGAAGGTTTGCGGGTGGGGGTGGTTCGCAATGGCCGTGCCGAGCTCGTCCCAATCTCGATCGGCCGCGATTATGGGGCGACCGTTGAAGTAGTGACGGGCCTTCAGCCGACAGATCAGATCATTGTGAATCCATCTGACTCCCTAACCAGTGGTAGCCCGGTCCGTGTGAGTGCGCCCCAGGTGGGAGGCGCGAAGTGAACCGGCATCTTGCCTACGCGACCATAGGTTGCGTGAGTCTGCTTCTCAGCGGATGTATGGTTGGGCCGAAATACGCCAAGCCGACGGTGCCCATGGCGCCGGCGTTCAAAGAGCAGGTGCCGGACTCTTACAAGCAGTCTGACGGGTGGAAACCGGCTCAGCCCGGCGACCAGGCAATGCGTGGCAACTGGTGGGAGATTTTCGGAGATCCACAGCTCAACGCATTGGAAGAAGAAGTGACAAGTTCCAACCAGGATCTGAAAGTGTCCGAGGCGCGTTTTCGCCAGGCGCGCGCGATGATTCGCTTCAATCGTTCGCAGGAGTTTCCGACCATCACCACTTCGCCCAGCATTGTCAGCGAACGGGACTCCGCCAATCAGCCCTACTTCCCGTCCTCCCTGGCGAACAACGGCACCGGCGCCTTCACCCTGCCCTTCGATCTCTCTTACGAAGTCGACTTATGGGGGCGGGTCCGCCGTACGGTAAGCGCGTCGCGAGAAGAGGCCCAGGCCAGTGCTGCTGATCTCGAAACCGCGAATCTGAGCCTGCATGCTGAACTGGCAGTTGACTACTTCGAGCTCCGCAGTGCGGATACCCAGAAGCAATTGCTCGATGACACCGTGATGGCTTATACCAACGCGCTGCAGCTAACCCAGAACCGCTTTGCAGGCGGGGCCGCTCCCAAGTCAGATGTGGCCCAGGCGCAAACCCAGCTCGATGGAGCTCGCGTGGCGGATACCGATATTACGGTGATACGTGCGCAGTTTGAGCACGCCATTGCCACATTGATCGGAAAGCCTCCGGCGGAGTTCAGCATAGCGCCCGCACCGCGAACCGCCCTGCAGCTTCCGGTCATACCGGTCGGGTTGCCGGCTACTCTTCTGGAGCGCAGGCCGGATATCGCTGCCGGGGAACGCCGCGTCGCCGAGGCCAACGATCAGATCGGCATAGCGCGCGCCGCGTACTTTCCCACCCTGCTACTTGGAGCTACGGGCGGATTTGCGGGAACTTCAATTACGAATTGGCTCAACTGGCCTAGCCGTCTGTGGGCAGTCGGACCTCAGCTGTCGGAGACGATCTTTGATGGCGGGCGCCGCCGTGCTGTCTCTGAGGGTGCAATCGCAAATTATGACGGTACGGTGGCTTCTTATCGGCAAACCACGCTTACCGCCTTCCAGGAGGTGGAAGACAATCTTGCCGCATTGCGCATTCTCGAAAGGGAAGCGCAACAGCAACAAGAGGCTACGGTCTCTGCCCAGGAATCACTGCAGCTTTTTACCAATCGATACCAAGGCGGGGTCGACAACTATCTCCAGGTCATCACCGCACAAACGGTGCTGCTGACCAATCAACGCAATGATATCGACATTAAGCGGCGACGCATGGATGCCAGCGTGCTCCTGGTCAAAGCTATCGGCGGTGGGTGGGATACGTCGCAATTGCCCAGACTCTGACGCATATCCGGGCTCATGTTGGGTGTCCTCTACCTCGCGTCCAGATAAGCCAGAACTGCGCGGACGGCCTCTTCCTTCGCAGCCGGGAGCGACAGCGTCGCAGGGCGGCTGAGGATTGCTCCGTGGGAGAGTGCCTCTACTATGTGTGTCACCACGAACACGACGGAATCGAGATCACGGCCCTTCTTTAGCTCGGGCCTTCGGCCACATCTCACAGAATGCCTGGACTCGAGTTCCCGCTGATCAGACTATCGGCCAGGGATCATCTTTATTCATCGACCTTCGCCCACACGGCGACAGCGTGCCATCATTGGGGCGCGATGCCTTCGACGATATAAATGCGGCTTTTCGCGGCGTTTTGCCTGATGGGCTTGATCGCCGCATAGGCAGGGGAATCATACCAGCCGCGCGCTCTCTCGGCGCTGTCGAAAGCGATCACCACGATGTGCTTTGGCGGTTCGCCCTCCAGGGCCTGGGTCGTGCCGCCTCGGACGAGATAGTGGTAGTGGCCATCGAAAGGCGCCAGGGTTTCCCGGACCTTCGCTGCATAGTTTTGCACGCCTGCAGGGTTCGTCACCTCGACTTCCGCAATGAGATAGGCAGGTGGCGTCGCGGGTTGATACGCATGAATCACTCCGACGCTTGCAACCCCGATCGAGGCACCGGCCAGCACGGCCAGCGCCAGTTTGTGGTTCGTTTTCATGACCGCATCCTCCTTTTGTACTCGTCACACTCACTTATGGTTGGGCTATAACCTCGTATTCGGTTTTAACCAAGCCGCTGGCGTAGCCCTGGGTCGCCACGTGACGCAGAAGGATGTCATGAGGCAGCGTACCGAAGAGAGGAATCCCGTCTCCGATAAGCACCGGCACCCTGGTGATGATGAGGCGTTGAACCATGCCTGCGCGCAGGAATCCTTGAATCGTGATTCCTCCGTCGACGTAGATGTGGCGAACGCCGCGGGCAGCGAGTTTGGCAACGATTTCAGCCGGAGGTCCAGCCATTTGCTCGACCACTCCCCCGCGCGCTGGACTCAAGTCGAGTGGCTGACTGCTGAGAACCACGACGCGCTTGTCACCATACGGCCAAGCCGGAAAGGCCAGAACCGTCTCGAAGGTCTTGCGGCCTATCACCAGCGCATCGATGTTTGCCATGAACTCGTCGTAGCCGTGGGGCTCGCCGCCGCCGTGGGGCAGAAAATCGAGGTCGCCATTCGGTCGCGCAATGAAGCCGTCGACGCTGGTCCCAATAAAGACAGACACCATCATCGTCAAATCCCACCCGTTCACGGTTGTGAGCAGCCGGTTAAAGCAGTTTCGCAATTGGTGTAGACCGAAGCGATAGGCCTTTTCGTGGTTTTCTCTCAAGGAAAACCACTCCTCGCGATCTTTATCAGACCACGGTAATTGCGAAACTGCTTAAACTACCTGTTGCTTTCCCAAAGGAACTGTAGCATGATTTCTGTTGGAAACCAAGATGTCGGGGAGCTATGAGACAAAAAACGGACGTCCTGCAGGGAACATTGGCGTTGATGGTGCTCCGAACTCTGGATGTGCTGGGACCGCTGCACGGCTATGGGATCGCCCGGCGCATCGAGCAGATCAGCGGCGATCTGCTGGCCGTGAATCAGGGCACGCTGTATCCAGTGCTGTTGAAGCTGGAGCAGGAAGGAGCGGTGGCGTCGGAGTGGGGCGCCTCGGAGAACAATCGCAGGGCTCGCTTTTATCGGCTGACACGGGCTGGGCGTAAGCTGCTGGAGGCCGAGACACGGGGCTGGGAGCAAACAGCGGCGATCATTGCACGATTCTTCGAGGTGAAAGCGGAGGACTTGTTATGAGATTCCTACGGCGGTTTCTAGTGCGTCTGGCCAACTTCGCGACCAGGCGGAGTGATCAACGGTTGCGGGAAGAGATGGAGGAGCATCTCGCGTTTCAGACAGCGGAGAATCTGCGCCGTGGCATGACACCGGCCGAAGCGCGGCGACAGTCGGTACTCAAGTTTGGAGCGGTGGCGACGATCAAGGAGGATTATCACGCTGAGCAGGGGCTGCCATTCATTGAAACTTTGCTGCAGGACGCGCGATACGCGTTGCGGCTCTTGGCCAAGTCGCCGGGTTTCACCGCCGTCGCCGTTCTGACCATGGCGTTGGGAATAGGAGCGACCACGGCGATCTTCAGCGTGGTCGATGCTACGCTATTGCACCCCTTGTCGTTTCCGCATCCGGAGCAACTGGTGCGGATTGAGGACGATCTCCCCGGCGCTGGGGCGCGGGAGGTAGGGATTTCCATACCGGAGTGGAAGGATCTTCAGCGCTCCGGCATCTTCGAACGTGTCTCGCTAGTGGGGGGAGGGTCAGTGAACCTCACCGGCTCCTCTCAGCCGGCGCGGATCGCCTTCAACGCCGTCACGCCGAATTACTTAGCGACGCTGGGGGTGAAGCCGGAGTTGGGCCACTGGTTTGATCCCGACGACCCAACGCCCGGGTTTACGCTGGACGTTCTGATCAGCGATGGGTTGTGGAAGCGGGCCTTCGGAGGCGACCCGCATATTCTGGGCAGAAGTTTGCGGCTGGATAATGACCTCTATCGCATCATCGGCGTCATGCCCGCTGGTTTTCACGATCCGGGGCGAACGACGGAACAAAGGAACACTGAGCTTTGGGCGGCGGCCGGTCTTGCCGCTCCGCCTGCCCCGCCGCCGCTGCGCAATTCGCGGCTCACCGTGGAAACAATCGGGCGCCTCAGTCCTGGGCTGTCCATTGCAGCGGCGCAGAGCCGGCTGGACGCGCTGGTTGCCTCTTTGCAGAAACAATTTCCGGGCGATTATCCGCTGCAAAGTGCCTGGAAAGTGCGACTGGTGCCTCTGAAGGAGAGCGTGGTCGGTAATGTTCGCCAATCGCTCATTCTGCTGCTGGGCGCAGTGGGCCTGGTCTTGTTGATCGGCTGCGTCAATGTAGCGAATCTGATGCTGGCGCGCGCCAGCGCGCGAGGACACGAGATGGCTGTTCGCCAGGCCCTCGGCGCCGCACGAGAGCGGCTGGTGCGGCAGTTATTGACCGAGAGCCTGCTTCTGTCCTTGCTCGGTGGGATAGCCGGTTTGGCGATTCTGTTCGGTACCAGGGGATTTCTGCTGCAAATGATCCCGGACAGCCTGCCACGGCTCAATGACATATCCATTCGTTGGAGCGTGATGCTGTTTGCCCTCGGCGCCTCAGTCGCGGCCGGCGTGATCTTCGGCCTGGCTCCCGCGTGGCAGACAACCCGGCCGAGCTTGACCCACCTGCTCAGGCAGCAAGGGCGCGGTTCGAAAGGCTCCACGGAACAGACGCAAACGCGCCGCCTGCTGGTGATCACGGAGTTTGCGCTGTCTTTGGTACTGATGATTGCCGCGGGCCTTCTGCTGCGCAGTTTCTGGGACTTATTCAAGGTGCGGCTGGGCTTTAATCCGCAGCACGTCATGGCGGTTCGGCTGTGGCTGCCGGTGCCGAATGATCCCAAGACGGACATCTATGGAACCCCTGCGCAGGAGGCGCCATTTCTACGCGAATTACTGCGCCGCGGCAGGTCGTTGCCGGGAGTCGAAGAAGCAGCGCTGGGAAGCAGTGCGGCCATTCCATTGAATCATGATCGCAACTCATTCCCGTTGATCCTGGAAGGACGCGAGATTCAGAACAAGCAGCCTCCTTTGATCGAGGTGCGGGATGTTACTCCAGGCTATTTTCATTTGCTGGAAATGCCGCTGCTGCGCGGCCGTCTGTTCAGCGACCTGGACGACGAGAAGGCGCCTCAGGTCGCGGTGATCAATGAGGCGATGGCGCGGATGTACTGGCCCAATGCAGATGCTCTGGGCAAGCGTCTCAAGGTGAACCCGGAAAAAGCTGAGTGGATCACGGTGGCCGGCGTCATCGCGGATGCTCGCACGGAATCCCTGGCGGGAGCGAGCGTTCCGCAACTGTATCTGAGCGCATATCAAACCCGGGAAAAGGAACTGGCCATCTTCTTACGCGGACAACTGAACCCGGCTGCGCTTCCCGCACAAGTGCACGAGCAGGTGCAGTCCATTAATCCGGAGCTCCCTGTGTTTGGAGCGCAGACGCTCGATGACGCGCTGTCTGCCTCTCTTTCCGAAAGGCGATTCTCGATGGAGATGGTTGGGTTGTTCGCCGTGACCGCCTTGCTGCTCGCCGGGCTCGGAATTTATGGAACGATTTCGTACATGGTCAGCGAGCGCGCCCACGAGATCGGCATTCGCCTGGCACTGGGGGCGAAACGAGCGAAGATCCTGGAGATGGTTCTCTGTCAGGGATTGGGGCTCGCACTTTGTGGCGCCGCGGTGGGACTCGTCGGTGCGCTGATCGTGGCCCGGCTGATGGCAGGGCTGCTCTACGGCGTGCGGCCCACTGATCCACTCACCTTCGTTGGGGTCACCCTTGTGCTCACAGTGGTAGCGCTGGCGGCCTGCTACATCCCTGCGAGGCGGGCCATGCGGGTCGATCCCCTGGTCGCGCTGCGATACGAGTAGCGTGTGTTGAAAGATAGGGCACCGGGAGTTGGTGGAGATTAAAGCTCGTGAAGGTACATAGTTGGATTGTGAGAAAATGGCACCGATCTGCATCTTGCCCTGCAAAAGGTGAACTTTCATGGTCCGGCGAATCATTTTTGCGGTGCTTGCTATTTCGGCTTCTGGAATGTTGGCGCAGTCCCCGGCTTCGCGCCCGACATTCGACGCATTTGAAGTGGCGACCGTCAAGCCGGTAGAGCCCGACGCGAAGAGCGGCCGGTTCATCAAAATGGAAGGTACGAATCGGTTTGTCGAAAAGGCCTATACGCTGAAGTTGCTGATCGCGGCTGCTTACGACCTCAATCCCCGAACTGTCTCCGGTGGGCCGTCTTGGATCAGCTCCGACCATTACGACATTCTTGCCGTGACGCCCGGTGAGGTACGGCCAAACCATGATGAGCAGATGTCGATGCTACGGAGCCTGCTGGCGGAGAGGTTCAAGCTCACGTTTCATCGCGAACAGAAGGTGTTCTCGATCTACGAGCTGGAGGTAGCGAAGAACGGGCCCAAGCTTAAAGGGAGCGCGGCGCGTCCCGATGAGCCTGCGATCGTGGGCCCGGGTGTGGTTTATCCGGAGCGTGTGGTGCTGCCGGGCCGCAACGCGACCATGGGCGACTTCGTTTCCTTATTACAGCGGGCCATACTCGATCGACCGGTTGTCGACAAGACCGGTCTTTCCGGAAGGTACGACTTTGACCTGGAGTGGGAGCCGGACGAGACCCAGTTCGGCGGCGGCGTGGCGCCGGCTTCTGCAGCAGCCACCAGCCCGCCTCTTTTTGAGGCTATCCAGCAAGAGCTTGGTCTGAGACTTGAGGCAACGAAGGGACCGGTTGACGCGCTTGTCGTCGATACGGCTGAACGGCCTGCGGCGAACTGATCTGTGAAGGGACTCCGGCCCGCGAGATAGCTTCCATCCCCTGCCAGAGACTGGAATGGCCAAGACCGACTTCAAGTCCGTTGACGAGTACATCGCCTCGCAACCCGAGGCCGTTCAGGGCGTACTCGAGCGCGTGCGGAGCACGATACGCAAGGCGGTGCCGCAAGCGGAGGAAGTGATCTCGTATAAAATTCCGGCATACAAACTGCAAGGTGGTCCGGTGCTTTATTTTGCCGGATGGAAACAGCACTTTTCGCTTTACCCGGTCACCGCCAACGTTGTTGCTGCATTCAAGGACGAGATCGCGCCTTACCTGGTTAAAAAGGCTACGCTCCGCTTCCCACTTGCGCAGCCCGTCCCGCTGAAGTTAATTGGACGCATCGCGAAGTTCCGCGCAAAAGAAGTCGCTGAACGTGAGAAGGCGAAGGTGGCCCCGTCGAAGATTGCGAAACTGCTCTAGTAGGTAGCGACCGAAACCCGGAGCACCTCGGGTTCTGAAGAGAAATTGAGTCCCCAGTCTGTTTGGTCTCCATTCAGGATGCGCATGAAGGTAAATCTGCCGTTCTCGTAGGTGCCTTCTTCGACACGCAGAAACTGCCGGTGCTTGTTTGCCTCGGTAGGCTGGAAGTCCACACGGGAGGACAATCCCGTCACGAGAAACTGATTGTCCTTCAGTTGGGCAACCAGAGCACGGCCGATGGGCTCGGGATTGCCCTTGGCGGCTCCGTTCCGGACAGCTCCGTAGGAGACCACGGCGTCCCAGGTTCCGAAATGTAGTGTTTGCGTGACGTTGCCTTCTTCTTCCGCGACTGCCTGGAGCTTGCCCTGGAAATTAAGGCGGGCAATGTCACGCATCATGGGACCGATCAGCCGGTAGTTCTGCGCCGTCGGTTCGAGAAAGCTATCCCCGGTTTCCTCCGCATGCTGTGGGTGGGCTCGTGTGTAGTCCAGGCCAAACGGCGAGTAGCCAATGGCCTGAAGTCCAAGTGCAGAGAAGAAGAAGCGGGCAGCACTTGCCGAGCCGTTGGTCTCGGGGACGAACAAGGCGTTGTCTGGCCGGTGATAGAGCTGCAGCACCTTCAGATAGCTTGCGGTATCGGTCAAGTAGATATCAGGCGCGAGGATATCGATGGCAGGCGCCGCAACCTTCCAGATAGAAAGCACATTGTCAGTGGGACCGCCGCTCTCATAGCTGCCGGGTGCGCCTTTGAATGGATCGCGCAACGCGGCGTTGACATAAAGAGGCAACGCGTAAACCGCTTTGCCCGCAGCGGCAACCTTGTTGACATAGGTAGCCACAGCCCAGGCATGGAAGCATACATCAGCCTCCGGGCCGAAGACGTCCTGCCAGTTCGCCGCGGAGGGTCCGGGCACCTTATTCATTGCGGCGAGGACGTTGGCAGGCACCGGGCCGGCGAAGAGTTTTTGCGCCGTCGGAGAATAATCGCGCAGGGCTCCCCATGTACCGGTTTCGTTCTCCACCTGCACCATCAATACGGTCCGGTTCGGGTCGGAGGCTTTGAGATGGCGCATGAATTCGGTGAATGCGCGGGTGTCCGCATCGAGTGATGCGGTAGCAAACGGGGAGGGGGAGTCAACCGCCTCGCCATTCTTATTGATCACGTGGAAGTAGCGCTCGGGCTGCAGCTTCATCCACTCGGGCATATAGTGCTGGCTGCCGTTCTTCCAGGTGCCGAACCAGAGCAGCACAAGATGCGCATGATGCTCGCGGGCCTGCGAGAGAACCGTGTCCATCGCCGTGTAGTCGAACTTTCCCTGCTGCGGCTCGAATTGTTCCCAATAGATAGGTATCTCGAGCGTGTTGGCATGCAAATATTCGAAGGCGGGCCACACCTTCGGGAGCATGGCCGGCCAGTCGCTGGAGTTATTCGCCTGTGCACCCAGGATGAGATACGGCTCGCCGTCCACAAGCAGAGCATAGCGGCCATCTTTCTGCACCAGGCGCGGGATCGGGTGCTCCTCCGGCTGAGCTTGCAACACGAAACCCGCGCTTGATGCCGCCAGGATGGTGGCGATGATGGCGGCGATGATGAAGATTTTCATCCTTGCTCTATCCTCATTTCTCAGGCACAGGTTGATTCTATTGGACAAACGACGGAAACAGCAGGTCCCTCCACTGCGCTCCCCGGATCTTCTTTTGAACTTGGGGCGACCGTCCGCTCTTGTGGTGCAATCAATAAAATCAAAGCCTCGGGATGACAAAGGGGAGGGTCGCACTTCCATTGAGAGCAGTTTCTGAAGAAGGGAACAAAAGCCGCTTTTCATCCGCTTGGGGGGCCGAAGAGTCTGTTACGAAACTCGGTTTACGGTACTGAAAGCAAGGGTTGCTGACGAGAAAGCCGACCTGTCGGTCCTAATGCCGCTCGGCATCAACGGCGTGGAAGGAGCTGGCGGAATATCAAGCTCTCAATAGCTTTCGCAGCTGTGTCTGGATCGATTTCGCCGATGATTGCTTACTGGACGATAAAGCCTAAAAAACGAGAGAATCGCTTGTGGCGACGTTTGCCGGTTTGCCATGTGCAGGAATGCCGCCGCGTCTGTGCCATTTGATCACGACTGCGATGAGCGCTTGACGATACATCAACTGACCACCGCGACGAACGAACTGATAGTCGATGACTGTACGCAACTCGGCAATCGACGGTGCCAAGCTGCCAACTTATGAGCCATGAGAGGGGGTATGGTGTTGCCTTCAGAGATTGCATCCATTGCCAGTACTGTTAGCGGGTTAGCCGCGACAGTATCGCTGATTTATGTAGGAATTCAGATTCGGCTGAGTGTGCGCCACACAAGGGCTTCGATCCAGCAAGGAACCGCTGCTCGAACCACAAACATCCTGTTCGGATTTATGAACGCCGAAGCTGTGGCGATATGGATCGAGGGCAATGGTGGCACACCCACGCCCGAGTTAGTACGAGAGCGTCAGTTCCACTACCAGTGCGGCATCGCGATGATTGCGATGGAGGATTACTTCAGCCAGCATGAACTGGGGCTTCTAAGCGCCGAACACTTCTCCAGAGGCAGCGAGACTTTCCGCAACAGGCTTAAAGAGCCAGGACTGCGGGCCTATTGGATGAAACAGAGAGAAATATTGGCTGTAGCGGCACCTAGTTACTGCGCATACATAGACAGCCTTTGCACGGAGGAGACGACGCCGTTTCGAAACTGAGTTGAGACTGAGCGGTCGTTAGGCATCAGCGATGAGGGCGAGGTGGCTAGCGATTATGGCCTCGAAGCCCTTTGCAGCCGTTTCCGGATCGATTCCACCGATAATTGCTGACTGAACGATGAAACCAAGGAAGAATGAGAGCATCACCCTGGCGACGTTTCCTGGTTTAGCTTCCGCCGGAATGTCGCCACGTTCCTGCCATTTACGCACGACTGCGGTGAGCGCTTCGCGATAGAGTTCCTGACCACCGCCGATAAGCTCCTTCACCTTGGGATTGGATTGGGCTTCGCTCCAGCCCATAAGGAAGGCTACGCCAAAATTTAGCTCGTCTCGCTGCGCGTGCAAGGTGATAACCTTTGTGATCTTACGGACAAGAACAGGAAGCGGATACGCCTCTTCTCTTGTCAGTATGGGGACGAGAAGCGCTCGCATTTCCTGAAACGCGGAGGAAAAAGCAGCAAGAATGAGCTCATCTTTGCTTTTGTAGTAGAGGTAAACCGCTCCAAAAGAAAGATTTGCCTCGCGAATGATGTCTTCCATCGACGTGGAATGAATTCCTCGCCGGGAGAAGCACCTCCAGCTAGCGGCGAGAATCTGGTCGCGACGGGCTTGTCGCTTTTCCTCAGAAATTTTTGGCATCCAACCTCACCTTTAAGAATCTTAGCAAAAAGAGTGAGTACTCGCTTTCTTTATGGTTTATAAAAGCGGGTAATCGATTTTTTAGGGTCCGCTCAAACCAGACGGAAAAAGGAGTGAATCTCATGTCAAACGAATATCCGGTAGATGTCGATGCCAAGCTGGCAACTCCGCTGCCGATCGCTTCACCGTCCTCTGTGGGTTTCTCCGCCGAGCGCCTCAACCGCATGGACTCCGCTATGCAGGCCGAGATTGATGCCGGTCATTATGCCGGGATCAGTGTGATGGTGGCCCGCCACGGCAAGCTCGTAAAGTCCGGCTTCTATGGCTATCAAGCACTTGAAGGCCGTCAACCACTGCGCGAAGACGCCATCTACCGCATCGCCTCGATGACCAAACCGATCATCGCCGTCGCCATGCTGCTTCTTTATGAAGAGGGCAAGTGGGAACTCGACGATCCGGTCACGAAGTTCATCCCCGAATTCGCGGATTTGCAGGTCTTGCAGGATGGCAAGCTCGTGCCGCTCGATCGCCCCATGACCATGCGCCATCTCATGGCGTCTTCGGCAGGCTTCGCCTTCGGTCCCGCGTTCGGCAGCACCAATCTGAAGGTGGACGAGATGTACGCCAAGGCCGATCTTTGGAGCGGCACGAACGACGACATCATTCCCAAACTGGCCAAGCTACCTCTGGAATCGCAGCCCGGTACCGAGTTCCGTTACGGTCTTCAGCAGGAGGTGCAGGGCGCAATTCTCCGGCGCATCTCCGGTGAGCAACTCGATACCTTCCTCGAACGGCGCATCTTCGCACCACTGGGCATGAAGGATACCGGCTTTGACGTAGCGCCTGATCAGCGCGACCGCATCGCGCCGCGCTACGCCCTGGACCAGAACCTCAAGCTCGTCCTCGCGCCAGACCAGTCGCCGTTTCCAGCCGTGGCCGGAACTCCCCCAGGGGTGAAGCCGAAATACCTGCTGTCGATCGCCGGGCTTTACTCCACGACGCAGGACTACATGCGATTCGCGCAGATGCTCGCGAATCGCGGCACACTCGACGGCATCCGGATCTTGTCGCCGACATCGGTCAAGCTGATGACGACTAACCTGCTGCCGGAAGGCGTGCCGATGCACTTTCTTCAGCCGTTCGCGGGTATCGGCTATGGCATGAACGTCGGCATCGTGCTCGATCCGTCGCACGCAAATTTCAACGGCGGCGCGAACGGCGTGGGCACTTTCTACTGGGGCGGCGTGCACGGAACCTGGTTCTGGGTCGATCCCACCTATGACATCGTCGTCGTTGGAATGCTCCAGCAGCAAGACGGGGGGAATCCGATGACTGGGCGTCCTTATCCGGTGCCGAATGTGTGCGGAATATCGCGCGCCATCACCTACGGTGCGCTTGTCGATCCCGCGCTTTAGTTGAGGGCCCATTCTTCGCTTCAAGAACGGCCATTCACTTCAAAAAATTCAACGAGAGGAAACAGTCCAATGGCACAAACCTTAACCGCATCGTCAGCAGGGGGCAAAGCTACAGCAACTGCCTCCGCACCAGAGAAATATCCTTTCTTCCCCGACAACATTGAGTTCTGGTTCGAGGCCAAACGTGCCTTCGGCGCCGCCAGCTACGGCTCCAGCGAGTTCGGCGAAGTCATGGCCAGCCTCAATCGCATAACATCCGGCGACTACGAAGGCTGGTATAACGAGTGGAATGCCACAGCCGAACGGATTTCCGCTGAAGCTGATGCGCAACTCGCTGCCGGTCATCGCGTAAGCGCACGCGACGGCTACCTGCGCGCAGCAAATTACTTCCGCACCTCCGAATTCTTCCTGCACGGCAACCACGAAGACCCGCGAATTTATAGCGCTTACAAGAAGTCGATCCGCGCATATAAACTCAGCGCCAGACTCTTTGACCCGCCTATTCTTCCGGTGGAGATTCCTTATGAGAACACGACTCTACCCGGCTACTTCCATCGTGTCGACGAATCGGACACCAAGCGTCCGCTGCTTATTCTCCACACGGGCTTCGATGGGTCAGCAGAAGAGATGCACGGTGAAGGCGCACGGGCTGGTGTCGAGCGTGGCTGGAATGTCCTGGCCTTCGACGGCCCAGGCCAGTACGGGCCGATTCATCGCGAGCGCCTGCCTTTTCGTCCGGACTGGGAGAAGGTCGTCACGCCGGTTGTTGACTTCGCGCTCACTCTGCCTGGCGTTGATCCGGAAAAGATTGCCCTTATGGGCGTCAGCTTTGGGGGCTATCTCGCGCCCCGTGCCGCAGCTTTTGAGAAGCGAATCTCGGCCCTTGTCGCCAACGACGGAATCTACGATTTCGGCGTCACTCAGCTGGCGGCCGTTCCGCCGGATCAGCGGGAAAGTTACATCGCTGCCGTCCAACAGAAAGACGCTCCCGAACTCGACCGCAAGATTGTGGAGGCTAGAAATAAGTCTCCCGCCGCAAAATGGGCTGTAGACCAGGCAGGGTTCGTGATGGGTGAGCCCACGCCTCACGCTACCGTTGCGAAAATTCTTCAGTTCACCCTTCGCGGCGGCATCGCGGAGCAAATCTCTTGTCCTACGCTGGTCCTCGATGCCGAAGAAGATATGTACCTGAAGGGCCAGCCAGACGTGCTTTTTGAGCACCTCACTTGCCCGAAGACCATGATACGTTTCACAACCGCGGAGGGTGCCGGTGCGCACTGCCAGTGCGGCGCTGATCGTCTTGCGAACGCCCGCATTTTTGACTGGCTCGATGACACGTTTGGTCTCGCGGTCAAACCGTAGGCCGGAACGAAGAGACGGTCTCACTGAGTCAGGGCTATACGCGGGATAGGTCTGCTGCGAAGGCAGACCTATCCACCACGAAGCAAGCGGATCACAACACCGCAAGTCACTTGCCTTCGCTCTTAACTTCACTCTTAACCAGAAGGGAACCGAGATGCCGACCCAATCACCGCTGAATGCGCCGCAGCTTTCCGGAGAGAGCGCCGCAAAGACAATCGCACGGGCAAAAGGCACCACGCCTTCGAAACTGAAACTATCCCCGTCTTGATCCCCGCATCAAGAAATTCTTCGCCGCCATGCCGGCGC